>CAZTOW010000043.1:0-81639 GCA_964615375.1 uncultured Enterobacterales bacterium | reverse complement strand
TTTGATGATGGCCTGCGAATCTATGCGCGCTCGGTCAGGGCCTCGCTGAGCGCGGCCCTGGCGGTGGGGGCGGCGGGTCTGGTCGAGGACTTTGAATCGGGCCTGTGCATCAGCATCAGGTGTCAGGTTGATACGATTACGATTTCCGCTCACGAGCGAGGCGCCTTCATGGAGCGCGCCCCGCTCATGAGGGCCCACTACTGCGGGACGACCGCGAAGGGGATGCCCGGCCAGACGAACTTGATCGCGACGCCGTCGCCGTCGTCCGTGTTCTGGATGACCCCGACGATCGGCGTCAGGATCTCGGCGAGCAGCTCACGGATGCTCTCGTCGACCCCGCAGCGCTCCAACATGTCGATCATGTGGGCGACGCGGTCGTCCATGTCGGCCACGAAGGCGTGGCTCAGCGTCACGATGAAGCCCCAGGCCTTGAAGCGGACGCGCACCGAGTACCCGCGGCTCGAGCGCGCGCTGGCCGCGCTGGTGGTGTCCGCGCGGGCGACCGACTCCTCGGTGAGCAGGGTCTGAAGCTGCGCCTCGGTGCGCACGCCGAGGCGGCTGAGCACCTTGTTGCCCCTGTCCACGAAGGCCTGGAGCTCCTGGATCTCACGCTCGCCGCAGCCGGCGGCCTGCGCTCGGGGGAGCGAGACGCCGAGCCTCCCGCCGGAGACGGGGAGGATGATCTCGTCGAGCACCGTCAGGACGGGCCCGGTGAGCGAGGACTCGCGAGCATGAGGGGCGCGCGGGTCGTGAAGAAGCTGAAGAAAGGGACGCAGGTTGGACATCGTGTTTGTCGTTCCTTTGTGAGTGTTGGTTCTGTTGCCTGGGGTGCTCAGCGCTGGCCGATCTTCTGATCGTGGTCGCCGATGATGATCTTGGTGCTGTCAACGCCCTCGAATCCCATGCTGCGCGCCAGGTCGTCCTGGGCCTCGTCGAAGGCGTCGTTGGCGGGCTTGAGGGAGTTCTCGTAGTTCCAACCGAGGATCCACTTTCCGACGAAGAAGGGGTACTCGGTGGCGGCGTTGGCGTTGACGCCGACCGCGCCCGCCGCGACGTCGAAGCCGGCCTCGACGAAGGCCGGGGCATGCGTCGCGCCGAAGCAGGCGGTGGAGTACAGGGCCCGCAGATTGCGCGCTCCACCGTCCTTGATCCGACGAGCGAGCGCAGAGCCAAGACCGTCACGGCCGATTAGAAATCGGCCGGGGCGGCCGCGGCTCTGAGGGAGCGACAGCCATCGGGCTGACCTGTCAAGACTCAAGCGAACCACCCTCCTGGCCCGATGGTGAGCGACCGAACGGCAAGAAGCACCGAGGGGCGAGCGGAGCGAGCAACTCGGTGACGCGCGGCCCGTCCGTACCGGCATGGATGCGATCTCCCGCCCTTCTGGGTTGTGCCGACGATTCGGGGCGGGGGGGATGAACGGTTGACCGGGATGCCTGGCTCTTGTTGGCTGTCGACGGGACTACCCGTCCGCGAGCGAGAGCAGGTACACCGCTCCCCCCTTGGTGGCCATCAGGTCCACGTAGCTGGCGCCGACGAGCAGCTCGGGCAGGCCGTCGCCCGTCTGATCGGGCAGGGCGTCGAACTGGCTGCCGATGCCTTCGTACCTGCCGTCGGGTCCGATGAGCTTGAGATCGGCGGTGTCGGCCCCGGCGGTCCCGGGCACCAGGGGGCCGAACCAGACGTGGGTGCGCGAGTCGGGCGAGAACGCCTCCGACAGCAGCAGCTCGTTGGCCCCGTCGTGGTCGAAGTCCGTGCTCGCCATCGCGTCCGCGTAGCCGATGCTCTCCAGCGCCTCGTCCACGCTCCAGTCCGCCTCGGAGCTGTCCACGTCGCCGCTCGGCGTGTCGAAGAACACGAAGAAGCCATCCACGCCGCTGACCACCAGATCCGCCTGTCCGTCGCGTCCTCAGAGGTGTACCCGTCGCTGTCGCCATCCGCCGGGCCCGTGTCCGTGTCGGAGCCGGTGTCGGAGCCACGGAGGCAGACAGAACCAGAGGCTTCGGCGTGGAGGCGTCGCGGACCGTGTCAGTCAAAGCCGAACCGCCATCGCGTCACCGGGTCGGGTTGGGTGATAGGCTGAACCTCCCCACGCCAGAGCGCTCATGTCCGGACCCCCCGTCACCGGCCGAACTGCCGCCGCCGCCAAGGCGCTGCACCTCATCGCCTACGCCGCCAGCCGCGGGCTGCCTCGCGAGGCGGTCATCAGCCGGTTCAACCTCGATCCTGCCGCGCTCGCCGATGTCGATGGTCGGGTGGGGCTGCACAGCCTGGTGGCCATGTGGGCCGAGCTGCCGGGCCTGCTGGGCGACCCCGACATGCCGCTCCACCTCCTGGAGCACGCCGCCGACGCCGATCCACCCTTGCCGGTCTTGCTGTTCATGGCCAGCCCGACCCTGGGAGACGGCCTGCGCCGCCTGGTGCGCTACGAGCGCCTCGGCTACGACGTGGCCGACCAGCCCACCAGCGAGCTGGTCATCGACGGCCCCGTCGCCCGCGTCGTGCTCCACCAGGAGCGCGCGGCCCTTGTGCCGCCGACAGGGGCGGTGCTCTACACCCTGGCGGGTCTGCTGATGCTGGCGCGGGTCGCGACCGGGTGTGAGATCGAGCCGCTCTCCGTGCACCTCCGTCACGAGACGCCTCGCGAGATCGGGCCTTATCAGGCGATCTTCCGGTGCCGGATGGTCTTCGGCGCCGACCGCGACGTCCTGACCCTGCGCGCCGCCGATCTCGCGCTGCCCCACCCCGAGGCGTCGCGCACGCTGCTGGTCATCGCTGAGCGTCACGCCGAGGCCTCGCTCCAGGCTCTCCCGCTGGGGGACGACCTGCTGACGGCGCTTCGGCGGGTTGTGCGGGCTCGCCTGCCGGATGGAGACCTGAGCCTGGGTGGGCTCGCCCGCCCGCTGGGCCTGAGCGCGCGCACCCTTCAGCGGCGGCTGGAGGCCGAGTGCACCACCCTTCGTCGCCTCCTGGATGAGGAGCGTCGAATGCTGGCTTTGCACCATATTCAGAACCCGCGCACCCCGCTCATCGACATCGCCATGCTGCTGGGTTTCGCCGATCCGTCGGCGTTCACGCGCGCGTTCACGCGGTGGACCCACCGCTCGCCCAGCGACTACCGGCGGGCGATGTGTAGCGTCAGTCCCGGTGGTGCGACTGGCGCGCCCGGCCAAGAGGGATGACGCGCCGGGTCAGGCGGCGCGCTCCACTGTCCGCTAAGGTGGGCATATCCCCCCAACTCTGGAGCGGTCCATGAGCTCGACCTCCCGCGGCGATGGCGTGATCGCCTTCTTCGCCCTGGCCTGCGCCATCACCTGGATCTGCGCCGCGCCGCTCGCGTGGTCGTTCTGGCAGCGGGTCCCGCCGCCGGCCTACGCCCCGCCGCTGGCGGGCCTGAGCGCCTTCGGCCCCACGCTGGCGGCGGTGGTCGTCGCGTGGCGCCGGGGTGGGCCTCGGCAGATCTTCGGACCCTGGCGCACCAGCCTGGCCTGGATCGTGCTGGCGCTGTTCACGCCGTTCCTGGTCCAGACGGCGGCGCGGCTCATCGATCTGGCCCTCGGCCACCCGCCGACCGCCTGGGTGTTGCTTCCGCCCGGCCCTGAGCAGCTCATCGCGCTGGTGATGTTCCCCATCGGGGAGGAGTTCGGCTGGCGCGGCTTCGCTCAGTCGAGGATGGTTGCGCGTTATGGGCCGGTCAAGGGCGCGCTGGCGCTCGGCCTGGTGTGGGGCCTGTGGCATCTGGTGATGTTCGTCGATCCAGCTACGGGCCGAATCGACCTCGATCAGATCGCGACGCTGGCCGTGTTCCTGCCTCTGTACTCGATCCTGTTCGTGTGGATGATGGATCGCGCTGGGGGCAGCATGGCGGTGGCCATCGCGCTGCATGCGGGGTCCCACCTGGACAACCTCAACCACGCGCCCAGCTCGGAGTGGCGGCTGCGGCTGCTGACCTACGGGCTGGTCGGCGTGGTGGCCGTGTTCGCTGGGCGAGACCTCGTGCGGCGCGCTCGCCTTCTGGGGGCTGGCGGTGGTTCGAGGTGGTGAGAGGATGAGCCGTTGACAGGGATGTCTGGTACCAGACCAATGATCAAGACACCTGGCACCAGGTTTCTCGACGGCACCAGGTTTGACACCAGGTTTGATCAATGATCAAGATACCTGGCACAAGCTCATGCACAAGCTCATGCCCTGGCACCAGATCGGGCACCTGATCGGTGAGGTCCAACCAGACGAATGGAACCACAGAGGCACAGAGGGCTCAGAGGCTGGAGCGCGGCGACGCGGGTGACCACGCCCCGACCGCTCGCCGCGCAGGGCTCTGTGTGCCCTGTGTCTCTGTGGTTCGCTCGCTTTCTGGGGCTGGGGTTCAGAGGAATCAAGCGTGCTCGGAAAAGCGCGGTCCGGGCTCGGGCAGGGGGGTGAACTCCACCTCGTCGCCCGCGACCAGCGGGAAGCGCCGCGCGCGCCAGTCCTCGGCCGCCTGTTCTACCCGCTCGGGCCTGCTGGAGACGAAGTTCCACCACAGGTAGCGTGGCTCGGTCAGCGGCTCGCCACCCAGCACGGCGAGGCGCGCCTCCCCCTCGGCGCGCAGCAGCTCGGTGGAGCCCGGCGCCAGCACCGCGAGCTGGCCGACCTCCAGCACCCGCTCGCCGAGCTGCACCCGCCCTTCGGACACGTAGACCCCGCGTTCGACCGCGCTGTCCGGCACCGTCAGCGCGCCGCCCGCGCGGAGCTGCACGTCCACGAAGAGCAGCGGCGTGTGGGTGCGCACTGGAGACACCTGCCCGAAGGCCGCGCCCGCCAGAACGCGCACCCGCGCGCCCTCGACGTCGAGCTCCGGCAGCACGTCGGAGGCGTAATGGTGGAAGCCTGGATCGGTCTCCTCGTCCGCCACCGGCAGCGCCACCCAGAGCTGGAGCCCGTGCACCGTCGTGCCCGTCTTGCGCAGCGCCGCCGAGGTGCGCTCCGAGTGCACGATGCCGCGCCCCGCCGTCATCCAGTTGACCGCGCCCGGCCGGATGGGCTGCTCGACGCCCAGGCTGTCGCGGTGCACGATCTCGCCCTCGTACAGGAAGGTCACCGTCGAGAGCCCGATGTGCGGGTGCGGACGCACGTCCAGCCCATGGCCGGCGGCCAGCGCGGCCGGTCCCATGTGGTCGAGAAAGGTGAACGCGCCGAGCTGGCGCCGCTGGGCCGCCGGCAGCACACGGCGGACGCTGAAGCCGCCGAGATCGCGCGGGCGGCCCTCGATGAGTTCGGTGAGCATGGGATCCTCTGGGGTGTGCAGCTCACATAGCCCGATGGCCGGGCGACGCTGCCGGGATAGTTGGACAGGTCGGTCCGCGTCCCCCAGGTCGGTGCGCTAATCGCCCCCGAAATCCAGGATATACGTTTGCTCCTGGGGTTGATGAAGGCTGATCCGCAAGGTCAGCACTGGAGGGGGCTGGTCGTGCGGCTCGAACCCGAGCTCGCGCAAGGCCCACCGTCGAGACTCGTCCGCTCGCGCGGCCGTCTGGCTCCTGCTCGCGACGATGTTGGCCAGCTCCCGCCACTCCTCATCCGCGAAGAGGGCGGGCGCCAGCCGCGAGGCCACGACATAGAGGGGCAGCTCGGCGAGGCGCATCCGACGCACGCCATCTTGGAAGAACTCTGTTGGGGGCTCGCGCCAGAGGTCGCGCAGTGTCCAGATCGCCAGCGCCTCAGGCACGATGAGCACGAGCGCGCGTGCGCGCTCAGCGGAGACGCCTCGCGCCCGAAGTTGTCGCTCAACGTCGTGCGCGCTCTCGCCGGGCGCCGCTCCGGCCAGATCGCGGATCGTGCTCAGCACGTCGGCCTCGTCGGGATCGCCCCAAGCAATTTCAGGTCGGCGGTGGCTCTCTTCTTTCGAGTCCATCCGATCTCTGGGGCTCCTGACGGTGATGTCCGGGAACTCTGGCGGCTGTCGTCCAGAGAGGTTGGCGGGTCAGGTGATGTAGCGGGTCGTCGGATCGTCGTCCAGGGTCAGGAGGGTCAAGGGTCAGGTCAGGGGTCAGGGGGTCAAGGGTCAGGGTCAGGTGTCAGGTTGATACGTGTGTCAGGTGTCAGGTTGATACGATTTCAATTTCTGAAACAAGCTGCATACCTGTTACCTGATCCCTTGACCTGGATATCTGGCACATGACCCACGCTGTCCATCCCTGGCACCAATCTGGCGAGCTGCTGAGAGGTAGCGCGCAGACGCCTGCGGGTGCAGCCAGCGCAGGAGCGCGCACCCGATCATCCTCGCTGCTCCACGTTCGGGCCTTGCATGAAGCCATCTCGACGGGACCGGCGGCGGCCGGGCTTGCTTCTGTTGGGGGCCCCCCGTACACTCGAAGTCCAGCTTCAAGTTGGAGGAGGACGACATGCAGGTATCAAGAGTTCAAATGCTCCTCATCAGCACCGCCCTGGCGGGCCTCACGCTCACCGGCTGCCCCGGCGGCATCAAGGACATCGGCGAGGGTGAAGGGGAGGGCGAAGGCGAGGGGGAGGGGGAGGGGGAGGGTGAGGGTGAAGGGGAGGGTGAGGGTGAAGGGGAGGGTGAGGGCGAAGGTGTACTGGTCCAGCGTGAACCTGACTGTGGATTGATGGGTCGATTGGAACGAGGGTCGAGGCGGGGCGCCCCTGGACCCTGGTGTGGGAAGATACCTCCGCCCTCGGCTTCGGCAAGGTCGCGCCACCCCCTCCGCGCGCGCGGAGCGCGCTTGTGCGGGGGACCCGGCGCTCTCTTGCCTTCGCCTCGGCCGTGAGGACGGCGCTGCCCACCAGGGTGCAGGGGGAGGAGGAGGGTCATGCGGCGGCCGGCTCCAGGGCCGCAGCACGGGCGGCCTGGCGGAGCTGGGCGCGGCGCGCGCGGGCGGCTTCGAGCTTGCGATCGCGCTCGGCCCAGATCTCGTCCTGGCGGCCGGCGAGGCGATCGGCGGGGGTGACGTAGCCGATGGCGGAGTGCAGGCGCCTGTGGTTGTACTCGTCGACGAAGGCGGCGACGATGCGTCGGGCCTCGTCGAGCGAGTCGGGGGGACGCAGGCGGATAGCGTCGCCCTTGAGCGTCTTGTGCCAGCGCTCGAGCTTGCCGTTAGACTGGGGATATCCCGGAGAGATGCGGACGTGGGTGAGGCCGGCGAGGCGGATGTACTTCTTGAAATCGAGCGCGATGAACTGAGGACCGTTGTCGGAGATGATCCTCGGCTTTGCGTCGGGGAACTTCTCGCGGGCACGTTGGAGGAGGAGCTCGACGTCCTGCTCGGTCATGGACTCCCGAATCTCCCAGTGGACGATGTAGCGGCTGGCGCCGTCGAGCACGGAGCAGAGGTAGTAGAAGGTGCCCGAGACGTTGATGTAGGCGATGTCGATGTGCCAGTGCTCATGGGGCTGCTCGGGCTGGAGGAAGCCGGTGCCCTTGCGGGAGGCGGTGCGGGTCCAGCGGTCGAGCAGGCCGGCGCCGTGCAGCACCCGGTAGACGCTGGCGGGGCTGCAGGCGACGACGTTGTCGTCGAGCATCATGAAGGTGAGACGCCGGTAGCCGTTGAGGGGATGGTCGTGGAAGTAGGCGATGATGGCGGCCTTCTCGTCGTCGGTGAGCCAGTTGTCTCGGGGGATCGAGGCGTTGTGCTCGTTGACCTTGCCATATCGCTCCTTCCAGTCGTAGAACTTGCCCTTCTGGATGCCGATCCAGCCGACGATGCGGTAGGCGGGCAGCTCGGTCCGCTCGGCCAGGGCGGTGACGAAGTCGATGACCTCGTCCCGAGTATCATGGGGAACCCATTGGCCATTCAGGGCTCCCCAAGCTCTTTTTTTAACTGGACGTACTCCTCCGAGATCTCGGCGATGACCTGGTCCTTGCGAGCGACCTTCGCCTCCAGGTGCTCGACCTTGCGGGCCAGCTCCTGCTCGCGGCCGGAGCTCTTCGGGCCCTCCAGGGCACGATCGGCGTTCTCGAAGAGCTGCTTCTGCCAGTAGTAGAAGAGGCTGGGCTGAATGTCAGCCTCCTCGCAGATCTGCGAGATAGGCACCTTCTCGACGAAGTGGCGCCTGAGGAGCGCGACCTTCTGGTCGGTGGCGTGGGATCGACGGGCCTTGCGGGGCATGGACTCTCCTGAGGTGATCACCACTCTAATCAGGGTGGTGGGAGGAGTCAGGTCCCGGGGGAGGCAGTACAAAGGGGAGGGCGAAGGGGAGGGCGAAGGGGAGGGCGAAGGGGAGTCGAGCTCTCTGGAAGGCACGGCCAATCTCCTGTTCGCCTTCGACCCCGATCCAGACTATCTCGCCTGCGACCTGTACTGGGACCTGTCCGGCACCCCTACGGAATTGTGTCCCGAGTGTGACTGGGCCTTCAGCGTGGACTTCTCCTACAATCCGGACGCCTCGTATGAGGGCGAGGGCGACTGCGACAGCCTGGCGCTCGACTTCACGTGGCTGCTCGGCTTCGACGAAGACTTCTTGGACTACGGTTACAGCATCCTCTGGTACTACAGTGTCGATTACACAGCCTGGTACCCCGTGTTTCAGGCGCACATGTCCGACAGCACCCTCTACTTCTACCGAGGCCACCTCGATTACCCCTACACGGTTGGGGGCGTTGACTACTACTATACCTCGTACTGGTCGGGCATCGCGACCGTAGAGTAACGCGCCCACCTCGGGGCTCGAGGGGCTCGACGACCAGCACGGGACACCCCCCGCTACCCTACCGGTTCAGCTCCTCCGACGTCACATGCGGAGGGCCTGGGGGTAGTAAATTTCTAACTATCTAAGGTGATTTATCTTGCGTCTTCACCCTGCTGGCCTGGCCGCCCACGGTGCTCTGCCCCACCGCTCTCCATGGTCACCCCGGCGACGCGCTACCTTCTCCCCCCAACCCCACACCCCCGAGGTCCCCGTGCGCTCCCTCTTCCTCTGCCTCCTCATCGCCTGCCCCAGCGCCGACAAGGGCTCCAACCCCGGCGAAGGCGAAGGCGAAGGCGAGCACTCCGGTGAAGGCGAAGGCGAAGGCGAGCCCCTCCCCACCGTCGGCTCCGGCGTCCTCCTCTACAACGGTTCCGGCGGGGGAGCCTACGACATCTACGAAGAAGACCTCGTCGCCCTCTACGAGTCCGCCGACATCCCCGTCACCCTGACCGACACCATCCCCGCCGACTTCGAGGCCGACCACGGCGTGCTGATCCTGCTCAGCCCGTCCGGCTTCGACGACACCCTCGTCTCCGCAGGACAGACCCTCCTGGCCGGCGGCGGGCGCCTGGTCGTGGTGACGGAGCACGGCGGCTTCGGGGACCACGAGGGCGCGGCCGAGTACCTGGCCCGCCTGGGCAGCACGCTGGTCCCCGTCGAGCGCTCCATCACGGGCGAGTTGGACCTGGAGCTGAGCTCGCTCGCCCCGCTCACGGACGGGGTGAGCGCCATGACGCTCTTCTACGCGGCCGAGGTAGAGCCGGGGGAGGGCGCCGCCGTCGGCGTGTACGAGGACGCCACGGTGATCGCCGCGGAGGAGGTGGACCAGGGGCAGGTCGTCGTGGTCTGCGATGGGAGCGTCTTCGGTTATGTCCTGGAGGAGGCCGACAACACGAGCTTCGTGCTCAACCTGGCCAGCCTCTGATCGCCCCTTGCCTCGAGGCCCGCGAAGGAGTCCATGATGTTCCTGTTCTTCTGTTCGCTCGTGACCGCCGCCACGCTCCTGGTGGACCCCGCGGACCCCTCGGCCTACGCGACGGTGCAGTCCGCGGTCGAGGACGCCAGCGACGGCGACACGATCAGCGTCGCCGCGGGGAGCTACGTCGAGTGCGTGGACCCCTCGGGCAAGGATCTGACGATCCTCGGCGCGGGCAGCGACGCGACCACCCTGGACGGGACGGGCGTGTGCAAGACGGTCGCCACGCTGACCGTGGACGGGGGCGAGGAGGTCTCAGTCCAGGACCTGGAGATCTACAACCCACACCTGCGCGCCATCCGTCTGGACCAGTCCACGCTCGAGCTCGACGGGGTGCTGGTGCAGGACGGACCGACGGGGCTCGCGGACTCCACGGGGATCTACGCCTCGGACAGCGTGCTGACGATCACCGACTCGACCTTCATGAACATGCAGGCCAGCTATTACCCCGTGCTGGGAGCCGTGGACACCGACACGACGATCACGGACAGCACGTTTACGGGCAACGTGGCCACGTTCTACGGCGGGGTGATGTACTTCAAGGCGGTGGGCGCGCACACCCTGGAGGTGGACGGGTGCACCTTCGAGGAGAACCTGACCTACAGCGACTGGGGCGGCGCCATCGTCGCCTGGGGCTATGACGACACGGACGCCGCCGAGTCTACCGTGAGCGTCCACGACTCGACCTTTCGACTCAACGGCAGCACCTCAGGGGAAGACTGGGGCGGCGCCATCGTGGTCAACGACGTGGACATACTGACCATCGAGGACAACACCTTCGAGGCCAACTACGCCTACGCGGACGGCGGGGCCCTGTTCCTGTACAGCAACGAGGACGTCGAGGTGACCGGGAACCTGTTCTGCACCAACTACGCCAAGGGGGGCGAGGGGGGCGTCGCGACCTCGGCCCACAACACGACCGACACCTGGACGCGCAACCGCTTCGTGGAGAACTCGGACACGAAGAGCGACGGCGGCGCACTGTACTTCTACCAGTCGGGCGCCGTGCTGATTCAGAACAACAGCTTCGTCGGCAACCGCCTGGACGACACCGAGGAGGAGGGCAGCGCGCTGTACGCGAAGACCAGCGCGATCACCTTCCGCAACAACCTGGTCGCCTGGGGCAGCGGCGGGTCGGCGGTGTACCTCTACGACGAGGAGACGGCGCTCGCCTCCACCTTCGCCTACAACGCCTGGTATGAGAACGACCCCGCGGACGCGGGCGGCTACGCCAGCTTCTCGACCAGCTCTGACGGGAACATCGTCGCCGAGCCCATGCTGGTCTCCTACACCCTGGATGGAGACTGCTCGGACGACCTGCACCTGTTGGAGGGCTCGCCCCTGATCGACGCCGGGGACCCCAGCACGCTGGACGAGGACGGGACCGTGGCCGACATCGGCGCCTACGGGACCGCGGAGGAGCTGGAGGAGGAGGACACAGGGGACACGGGCGAGCTCATCGACACCGGGCCCTGGGACACGAGCCCCGGCGACACCAGCCCCCCAGACACGAGCCCGGCGGACACCAGCTCCCCGGACTCCGTGCCCGCAGACACGGCCCCCGCGGACACCGCCCCGGAGCACTCCGACGAGGCCACCACCGACTCCGACACCCCCGCGCCGGGCCCGAAGACGGAGGGCTGCACATGCGGCGCCAGCCCGAGCGCCCCCGCGCCCTGGGCGCTCCTAGCGCTGCTGGCGAGCGGGATCCGGCGTCGATTCTCGAAGAGATCCTTGACGCGGAACACTTAGAAAATTACCTAAGTGTTGCCATGCTCGACCCGTCCTCCAGCTCCGACGCTGTCTTCCGCGCGCTCGCCGACTCGACCCGGCGGGCGGTGCTCGCGCGGCTGGCGCTCGGCCCGGCGGCGGTGAGCGAGCTGGCGCGCCCACACCCGGTCTCGCTGCCCACCTTCGTCCAGCACCTCCGCGTGCTGGAGGAGGCGGGCCTGATCCGCACGGAGAAGCGAGGGAGGGTCCGCACCTGCACCTTCGTCCCCAATCGGCTCGCACCGGTCCAGGACTGGCTGGATCAGCAGCGCTCGCTGTGGGAGCGGCGCTGTGACCAGCTCGATCAGTACCTCCTCACCATGCCGGATGACCCCCCATGAGCATCCTCCCCGACTTCGATCCCAACCTCGACCTGATCATCGACCGCGTCGTCCCCGTCTCGCCGGAGAAGGTCTTCCGCGCCTGGACCACGCCGAAGCACCTGGAGCAGTGGTTCTGCCCGAAGCCCTGGTTCGTCTCGGACGTCGAGATCGACCTGCGGCCGGGGGGCGCCTTCCGCTCCGTCATGCACGGCCCCGACGGCGAGCGCTTCGAGAACACGGGCTGCTACCTGGAGATCGTCCCGAACCAGCGCCTGGTCTGGACGGACGCGCTGCTGCCCGGCTTCCGCCCGGCGGACAAGCCCTTCTTCTCCGCCATCCTGATCCTGGAGCCCCACCCCGAGGGCACCCGCTACATCGCCATCGCCCGCCACGGCAACCCGGACACGCGGGCCCAGCACGAGCAGATGGGCTTCCAGGTGGGCTGGAACATCGTGATCGACCAGATGGTGGCCGCGATCCAGGCGGAGTGAGCGGGGGCCCCTACCAGGTCGCCAGGACGCGACCCCCGGTCGCGCCTTGGGGAGCCGGCGTATAGCGGCGCAGGCGCAGGGAGTTCGCCAGCACGGACACGCTGGAGAGCGACATCGCGGCGCTGGCGAACACGGGCGTCAGGAGCCAGCCGGTCCAGGGGTACAGGAGCCCGGCGGCGATGGGGATGCCCACGGCGTTGTAGACGAAGGCCCAGAACAGGTTCTGGCGGATCGTGCGCAGCGTGGCGCGGGCGAGGGCGAGGGCGTCGGGGAGGGAGCCGACGCCGCGGCCGAGCAGGGCGATGTCCGCGGTGGCGACCGCGATGTCGGTGCCCGAGCCGATGGCCACGCCGACGTCGGCTGCGGCGAGCGCGGGGGCGTCGTTGATGCCGTCGCCCACCATCGCCACGGTGTGGCCGGCGGCGCGCTCGCGCTCGACGACGGCCCGCTTGTCGCTCGGCTTCACCTCGGCGTGGACCGCGTCGATCCCCAGCTCTCGCGCCACCGCCTCGGCCGTCGCGCGCCGGTCTCCGCTCACCATCACCACCCGCAGCCCCAGCTTCCGCAGCCCGGCCACCGCCTCGCGGGCGGCGTCGGTGGGCAGGTCGGCGATGGCCACCAGGCCCGCCAGCGCCCCGTCGATCGCCACGAAGGAGGGCGTGCGGCCCAGCCGCGCCAGACGCTCCGCCTCCGCCTCCAGCGGGCTCGCGTCCACGCCCGCCGCGCCCAGCCAGGCGCCGGTGCCGACGCGGACGTCCCGCCCCTCCACCTGCGCCGCGATGCCCGCGCCCGCCTCGACCACCAGCCCGCTCGCCTGCGGCAGCGCGCCCAGCCGGGCCGCGCCGTCCACGATGGCCCGCGCGACCGGGTGCTCACTCAGCCGCTCGGCCGAGGCGACCAGGCGCAGGAGATCGTCATCGGAGCCGGTCGTCGCCACCACGTCGGTCAGCGCGGGGCGGCCCGCCGTCAGCGTCCCGGTCTTGTCGAGCAGCACCGTGTCCACGCGGCTGGCCGCCTCCA
The DNA here is from genome assembly GCA_964615375.1 of uncultured Enterobacterales bacterium. GTDB lineage: Bacteria > Myxococcota_A > UBA796 > UBA796 > CAZKWG01 > CAZKWG01. The sequence continues at coordinate 68,374 of CAZTOW010000043.1, read as the reverse complement.
GCGCCGCGCCGCCCTTGATGAGCACGCCGATCTCCGCGCCGCGCCCCGTGCCCACCGCCACCGCCGCCGGCGTGGCCAGACCGAGCGCGCAGGGGCAGGCGATGACCAGCACCGCGACCATCTGCTGGATCGCCGCGGCCAGCCCGCCGCCCGTGGGGTCCAGCGCGTACCACACGATCCCCGTGATCAGCGCCAGCGCCAGCACGATGGGCACGAAGACCGCGCTGATCTGGTCGGCCAGGCGGGCGATGGGGGCCTTGCTGCCCTGGGCCTCCTCGACGGCCTCGATGATGCGGGCCAGCGCCGTACCCCCGCTGGTCGTGCTCACGCGGACCGTCAGCGCCCCGGCCCCGTTCAGCGTCCCGGCGAAGACCGCGCCGCCCGCGGCCTTGTCCACCGGCAGGCTCTCGCCGGTCAGCATGGACTCGTCCACCGTGGAGCTGCCCTCCTCGATCTCGCCGTCCACCGGCACGCGCTCCCCCGGGCGGACCAGCACGCGCCAGCCGGGCTGGAGCTGGCCGATGGCCACGGTCTCCTGCTCGCCGTCCAGGCGCAGGCGCGTGGCGGTGTCCGGCTGGAGGGCGACGAGCCCGCGCACGGCGTCCGACAGGCGCTTCTTCGCCCGGCCCTCCAGCAGCTTGCCCACCAGCACGAAGCTGATGATCGCGGCGGCGGCCTCGAAGTAGAGGTGCGGCATGGCCCCGTGCTCGGCGTGCGGCGAGAGGCTGGGGACCAGCACCACCGCGGCAGACCAGCCCCAGGCCGCCAGCGCGCCCAGCGCGACGAGCGTGTTCATGTCCGCGCTGCGGTTGCGCAGCGCCTTCCAGGCCAGGTGGAGGAAGCGCAGGCCCGGACCGAAGACGACCGGCGTGGCCAGCCCGAGCTGCACCCAGGGCACCCAGGGTCCGTCCGTGCCGGGGATGGCGCCGTGCGACATCGCCAGGACCAGCAGGGGCGCGGTGAGGACGATCGCGTTCACGGCGTCCCGACGCAGAGAGGCGACCTGGGCGTCCTCGGCCTCCCGCTGGGCACCCGCGCGGGCCTCGGCCTCCGACGCGCGCGGGGCCTCGAGGCTCGCCACGTCGTAGCCGCTCTTGCGCACGGCCTCGGCCAGGCGCTCGACGGGGAGCGCGGGGTCGTGCTCCACGGTCGCGCGCTCGGTGACCAGGTTCACGCTGGCTGACTGCACGCCGGGGACCGCGCGCAGCCCCTTCTCCACGCGCCGCACGCAGCTCGCGCAGGTCATTCCGGTGATGGGGAGCTCGATGCGAGAGAGAGCGGTCGGGTAGTTCTGCATGGGGTTTCTCCAGGGTTCGCCCATGCTGACGCGCGCGCCCCGTCGCCATTACAGCCATCGCCCGCTGTAATGATCCTCCACCCGTCGCGTCTGCCGGGGTGAGAGGCACGAAGCCTCCCTCAGGAGAGAACATGAACGCGACCCAACTGAACACAACGCAGATGAGCGAGTCCCCCATGCACGAGACCACCATGAACGTGGCCGGGATGAGCTGCCCGTCCTGTGTGCGTCACATCACCGCCGCGCTCCAGGAGATCGACGGTGTCGAGACGGTGGACGTGCGGCTGCGCGAGAAGACGGTGAAGGTGACGCATCGGATGCCTCTCGACACATCCGAGCTCACCCGCGCGCTGGCCGAGGCCGGCTACGAGGCCGAGCTGGCCGGCTGACACCCGTGCGGCCTGGACGGCGCTCCGCAGGTGCAGTCCAGGCAGCCGTGCTCGGCGCAGGTGCCGCAGGAGCGCGACACCTGACGCCGCAGCGCCTCCCGCGCGCGGAACACCCGGACACCGGCGTTGCTGGCCGAGATCCCCACGCGCTCCGCGAAGTCCTTGACCGCTATGCCTTCCACGTCGATGCGTTGGATCGCCTCGGCGTACTCGGGCTTCAGCGTCTCGGCGAGGGAGAGCACGCAGCGGCAGACCGCGTCGGCGGTCTCATGCGAGGCGGTCACGGGGTCGAGCTCGCGCGCGAATCCCTCCAGCCCGCGCCGCTTCACGTCGTCTCGACGGTAGTGGTCGATGACGGCGTTGCGCAGCGCGCGGTAGAACCAGGCCAGGGTCGACTCTTCGTCGCGGATCGTGTCCGCGCGCGCGAGCCCGCGGGTGAACGCCTCCTGCAGGATGTCCTCGGCCACCTCGCGGCTGCCCACGCGGCGCTCGAGGAAGGCCAGGAAGGCCCGGTGGTTCTCGACGAGGACCCGCTGGACCTCGGGGGAGATGGGCGTGGCGTCCATGTTCACTCCTCCTTGGAAGCTACCACGATCACGCCATGCGTCATGTTCATCCCACAGTGGAAGGGGATCTCGCCGGCCGTCACGGCGCCCAGCTCGATCACCACCGTCTCCCCCGGGGGCAGGGTGCGCCGGATGCCCAGCGTGGGGAAGACGATCTCCAGCGTGCAGCCGCTGTACTCCTGGCGTGTGATCTCCAGGCGCAGACGCTCGCCCTCCACCGCCGTGATCCGGTCGGGGTGGTAGCCGCCCTGGACGGTGATGGGGATCACGCGCGCGGCGACCTGGGCCGCGGCAGGGGGCTCCTCGGCGTTGACGGGGTGGAGCAGCGAGGCGGCGGTCACCGCGAGGAGCGCGATGAGGGGAGCGTAGAGACGAAGGGTGCGCATCAGGACCTCCTTGAGTGACCAGGCAGACGCGGGGAGGTCGTCTTCATTACAGCGGGCTGCGGGTGTAATGGCCTCGGGGGGCGCGCGTCAGCCTGGGCAAAGGAGACGCACCGATGCGCGCAACCGCCCTGCTCCTCGCCTTCCTCCTGCCGCTCTCGGCCGCCGCTGGTCCGGCCTCGCGGGTCCTGACGGAGGATCCACCGCTCCCCGGAGAGCCGATCACGGGCTGGGAGGCGCTGGGTCCCCAGGCGCCCGGCGCGCTCGGGCTGGAGGAGGTTGTGTCGCTCGCGCTGGCCAGCAGCCCCGAGCTGCGGGCCCTGGAGGCCGAGGTGGACGCGGCCCGGGCGGAGCTGAGGTCGGCCCGCGCCCTCCCCAACCCGCACCTGGAGCTCGGACTGTGGGAGCTCGACGAGGGGCGGATCGACCGCGCCTCGCCCGACGTGGAGCTGGGCCTGGAGCTGAGCGAGCTGCTGCACGGTCGCCTCGCCGCCGCCGCCGCGCGCCCCGGGGTCGAGCTGGCCCGGCTCCAGCTCGAGGAGGCCCGGATCCGCGTCGCCTACGAGGCGAAGGCCGCCTTCTTCGAGCACCAGGCGGCGCTGGCCTCCTGGGGCGCGGCGCTGCGCGGCCTGGACGCCCTCGCCGCCGGCAGGGACGCCCAGCGCGCGATCACGGCCGCCGGCAACGCGCCGACCCTGGACCTCATCAACGACGAGATCGCCTATGAGGAGGCCCGGATCCGCGCCGCCGCGCTGGAGCGGGAGCTGGTCGGGACCCGCGAGCGCCTCGCCCGCCTCCTCGGGCGCGATCCCGGCGATCTCGCGCCGTTCTCCACGGAGGCGACCCTGGCCCTCCCCGAGGATCTGGAGGGGCGCGCCGTCTCCGCCAGCCTCGCGCTGCGCGCCCTCGACGCCGCGATCCTCTCCGCCGAGCGCGCCCGGACCGCCGCCCGGGTCGAGGGCCTGGCCCCGGAGCTCGGCCTCAGGCTGGCCTCCGAGCGGCAGACCGAGGGTTGGGAGACCCGGGTGGGCCTCGAGCTCACGGCCCCGCTCTTCGCCTACGGGCGCGGCGAGACCCTGCGGGCGAGCGCCGAGATCGACCGCCTGAGGGCCGCGCGCCAGGCCGCCGAGCGCGAGCTCCGCGCCTCCGCCCGCGAGCTGTCCGCCCGCCTCGCCTCCCTGCGCCTGAGCGCGGACCACGTCGAGGAGGTGCTCCTCCCCGCCCGCGAGCGGGCGCTGCAGGAGACGCTGCTCCACTACAACGCGATGCAGCTCGGCCTCGACGAGCTCCTCGCCGCCTGGCGCGCCCGCGTGGCGACCGAGGCCCAGCTCGCCGAGCTCCGCCGCGAGGCCTGGACGACCGAGGCCGCCCTGGAGGCGCTGCTCCTGGGCGCGCGCGTGGAGCCCCCGCGCGCCGCCCGCCCCACCGAGAACACGCAGAATCGCACGGGAGCTCACTGATGGACCGCAGACAGTTCCTCACCTGGAGCGGCGTCGTCGCCGCCAGCGCCGCCCTCACCACCCCGGCCACCGCCCAGGCGGCGTCGGCCCCGCGCCCGGTCGTCGCCCCCGGCGGCCAGCGCGGCGTCGTCACGCCCAACGGGAGCAGCCTCCCCCTCCGGCTCGTCGGCGGCGTGAAGGTGGGCCACCTCGTCGCCGAGGAGCTCGATCATGAGCTCGCCCCCGGGCTCCGCGCGCGGGCCTGGGGCTACAACGGCGGCACCCCCGGCCCCACCATCGAGGCCGTCGAGGGCGACCGCCTCCGCCTCTACGTCACCAACCGCCTGCCGGAGCCCACCACCGTCCACTGGCATGGGCTGGTCCTGCCCAACGGGATGGACGGCGTCGCGGGCCTCACCCAGCGGCCCATCCCGCCCGGCCAGACCTGGGTCTACGAGTTCACGCTCCGAGACCCCGGCACCTTCATGTACCACTCGCACTACGACGAGATGACGCAGATCGCGCTGGGGCTGATGGGCATGTTCGTCGTCCACCCCCGGCGACCCCAGGCCACGGTGGATCACGACTTCGCGCTCATGACCCACACCTGGCGGATCCCGGTCGGGGCCTCGCGCCCGGACCCCGGCGAGATGTCGGACTTCAACGTGCTGACCTTCAACGGCAAGGCCTTCCCCGCCACCGAGCCCCTGCTGGTGGGCACGGGCGAGCGGGTGCGCATCCGGCTCGGCAACCTGAGCCCCATGGACCACCACCCCATCCACCTGCACGGGCTCCGCTTCCAGGTGACCGCCACCGACGGCGGCCTCGTCCCGCCCTCTGCGCAGCTCCCCGAGACCACCGTGCTGGTGCCCACCGGCGCCACCCGGGTCATCGAGTTCACGCCCGAGGAGCCCGGCGACTGGGGCGTCCACTGCCACATGACCCACCACGTCATGACCCAGATGGGCCACGGGCTGCCCAACGTGCTGGGCGCGGACCTCTCGCAGGTCGATCGCCGCATGAGCCGCATCCTCCCGGCCTACATGAGCATGGGCACCACCGGCGGCGGCGGCATGGGGGAGATGGAGATGCCCATCCCGCCCAACAGCCTGCCCATGAAGGGCGGCGCCGGGCCCTTCTCCTACATCGACATGGGCGGGATGTTCACGATCCTCAAAGTGCGCGACGACCCCGCCAGCGCCGACCCCCAGGGCTGGTACGAGCACCCGCCGGGCACCGTGCCCGGCCCGGCCGACCCGGCCCGCATGTCCGCGGACGGCGTCACCCTGGGCTGAGGCGGGAGCCTCAGCGCGCCTGCTCCGGCCCGCAGCAGCCCGCCATGGAGGCGCGGAGCAGGCCGGTGAGGGCGTCCAGCGAGCTGAGCAGGGCCGGGCCGTCGAGCTGGTAGAGGACCCGGCGCCCCTCCTGTCGCCGGCGCAGCGCCCCCGCCGCGTGCAGGGCGGCGAGGTGGCGCGAGATCACCGAGCGATCCTGGGGAAACTCGGCGGCGATGGCCTCGATGTCCCGCTCGCCCGAGGCCGCCAGGGCCAGCACCAGCTCCAGCCGGGTGGGCTCCGCCAGCGCGCGCAGCAGGGCCAGCGGCAGCCCGTCCAGCGGGGAGGGGACCGCGGCCGGGACCTGCGGGAGGCTCAGGCCAGCCATGCCCGCGCCCGCGCCGTGAGGCAGGTGGTCCGAAGTCGGTCGCGGCAGAGCGGCCACAGCATCTGCCCCGCATAGCTCCGCGGGAGCGCCTCGTCGATGCCCACGTCCAGGGGGGCGGGCTCGGGCGCGCGGAAGGTGCCGAAAAGGCGGTCCCAGATCAGCGAGGTGGCGCCGAAGTTGACGTCGGAGGCCGCCCGGTCGCGGACGTGGTGCCAGCGGTGCGCCTCGGGCGTGCTGAGCCAGGGGGAGAGCCAGCCGCTGTCCAGGGCCACGTTCGCGTGCTGCAGCAGGGCCACCGCCCCGCGGAGGGCGCCCGCCACCAGCGCCGCCGTGGGCGAGGGCCCCGCCAGCAGGACCAGGGCCGCGTCGGGGGCGACGTTCCAGGCCACGTTCAGCGGGTGCATGCGCAGGCCGTTCAGCAGCACCACGCGCCCGGGCTGGTGGTGGACCGCATGCACGCCCCACAGCGGGTCCCAGCGGTGAGACAGCAGGTGGATCGCGTACTTCAGCGCGTCGGGCACCAGCAGCAGGACCAGGACCTGCGCCCCCAGCGGCAGCGCGGACAGCGCGCCAGCCCCCGCCAGCGCCACGATCCCCACCTCGAAGGGCAGCCGCACCAGCCGATCCGTGCCCAGGGCCGCCAGCGTGTGGACCGCGTCCAGCCCGGCCTCCTCCGAGCGGTTCCAGTCGGGCGCGTGCGGGATCAGGCGCTCCAGGCCGAGGATCACGCCGAACAAGGTCAGCAGCGCGAGCGTGAGCGCGGGGCCGGGGGAGAGGCCCAGGGTGGAGGCGCTCAGGGCGAGTCCGACGGTGACGAGGAGGAGCAGGGCGTAGAGCAGGCGGCGCATGGGGGAGCTCCGTGAGTGTATATATGCACATATATGCATATAATGGGATCCGTCAAGATCGACGCGCTCTGGGACGTCGGAGCGCCACCTCTCTTGCCCGAGGTTCCGGTCGCGATAGCCCGCCGGGATGATTCACATCCTCTACGAGAACCACGACTGGCTCCCTCCCCTCCGTCGCGCCCTGGAGGCCCGCGGCCTCCCCTGGACAGAGCACCTCTGTGACGGAGGCAGCTTCGACCTCCATGATCCACCCGCCGAGGGCGTGTGGCTGAACCGCATGAGCCCCTCCGCGCAGACCCGCGGCAACGGCGACGGCGTCCACCAGGTCCGCGAGCTGCTGGCCGTGCTGGAGCGGTGGGATCGCCCTGTGATCAACGGGAGCGCGGCCTTCGCCCTGGAGGTCAGCAAGGTCCGCCAGCTCTCCGCGCTCGCCCGAGCGGGGATCCAGTCCCCCCGGACCCGGGTGGTGGTCGGCACCGCCGGGCTCCGGGACGCCGCCCGCCAGATGCAGCTCCCCTTCCTGATCAAGCACAACCAGGGCGGAAAGGGCCTGGGGGTGCGCCTGTTCAACGATCTCGACGCCTTCGACCGCTACATCGACGGGCCCGACTTCGAGCCCGCCTTCGACGCCGTCAGCCTGCTCCAGGCCTACATCGCGCCGGCCGAGCCCTTCATCACCCGGGTGGAGATCGTGGACGGCCGCTTCCTCTACGCGATCCGCGCGAGCACGGAGGGCGGCTTCCTGCTCTGCCCGGCCGACGCCTGCCAGATCGACGACGCCTTCTGCCCCGTCGGCGAGACCTCGAAGTTCTCGCTCTCTCCGCTGACGGCAGAGGACCCGCTGGTGCAGGCCTACCTGCGCTTCTGCCAGGACCAGCGTATCGACGTCGCGGGCATCGAGTTCGTGGAGGACGCGGAGGGCCGGCGCTTCACCTATGACATCAACATGAACACCAACTTCAACGGCGACGTCGAGCGCGCGCACGGGCTCGACGGCATGGGCGCTATCGCCGCCTTGTGTGAGCGAAGGCTGACGGAGCGCGGGTTGCGCCCCGCCGCCCCTTGGACTATGCCCGATCCGTGATCCGGCGCGCGCTCCAGACCCTGCTCGTCCTCGTGCTCGCGCTCGGGCTCGTCCCCGGCCTGTCCGCGCTGGTCGAGCAGGCGGCCTCCTTCGCCCACCCTGGGGCGACGACGCATGCGGTCGAGGGGGCCTCGGATCGCGTGGAGCGAGGCTGCGGGACCGCGCAGCACGCCTGCGGGTGTCACCCCAGCTCGTCCGTGACGGCGATCAGCCTGATGGTGGAGCAACCCTGCTTCCTGGAGGGCCTGCCCTGGGCGATCCCGGGCCGAGCCGTCTCGGACGCGGCCACCGACCACCCGCGGCCGACGGAGCCGCTGGCCCCCCTGATCTGGGCCGCTGCTCCCCCCACGCCGCCTCCGAACGCCACCGTGTGAGGCGGGCGCCGCCGGCGCCCTGGTCGGTCTCTGCTCGAGCGCCGCGTGAGCGCTCCCACCGAGCGGCGCTCGCGTCGAGTCGCCTCTCGACGTCCCGTCCACCCGTCCCACACGACGCCGCCGTCGCGCATGCGACCACGCCCCCAGCCCCAACCTGCCCACGGAGTCCCCATGTTCCCCTGTCGAGCCCTGCTCCTCCTGGTCGCCGCCTGTACCGGACCCACTGCCGACAAAGAGGCCGCCGACACCGCGGACACCGGCGACAGCGCCGCGCCGCCCTGGTCCCCCATCGGCACGGGGGACGGCACGCCCGGGTCCGTCGGCTGGACCTTCGTCCTCGGGCCGGACGACGACCTGGACGACCCGCGCGACCTCGGCTTCGACGCCAGCGGCAACCTCTGGGTCGCCAATCGGGACGATGATCGCACCTTCGTCATCTTCGACCCCGGCACGGAGGAGCAGAGCCATGACCGCCTGAAGGACGGTTACGCCTCGCACTTCATGGAGGAGACGGCCGCGCTCTCCTTCGACGACGGGGTGCAGTTCGGGAGCTGCGGCGAGTCGAACAACACCTACAACGATCGCACGCGCGGCAACGGGTACATGGGCCCGGTCCTGTGGTCCACGGATCTCAACGTGTTCGGGGTGGAGAACCCCATCGGGCTGGGCAGCCACCTGGACATGTCGCACGAGAGCCCGTACTGCGTCGGCATCGCCTGGGAGGACGAGAACATCTACTGGGTCTTCGACGGCGAGAACAGCGCGCTGGTGCGCCACGACTTCCAGCGGGACCACGGCATCGGCATGGACGAGCACTACGACGGCATCGTGGCGCGCTTCGTCGAGCCCGTCATGACCCGGGTGGAGGAGGCGCCCGGTCACCTCGTCATCGACCGCGAGGCGCGCGTCCTGTACGCCGCGGACACGGGCGACGGGCGGGTGCTCTGGCTGGACATCGACTCGGGGCAGGCAGGGGACAAGCTGCGGGCCAACGACCCCGGCGTGGTCCACGAGGAGTGGGAGGGCGCCGACTGGGGCGTGCTCATCTCGGGCCTCGACCGGCCCGGCCCGCTGGCGATGTGGGAGGACCGCCTGATCGTGGGCGAGTGGGGCACGGGGATGCTGTACGAGCTGGACCTGGAGGGCAACATCCTGCGCCAGCTCGACACGGGCTTCGGCCCCGAGCGGCTGTATGGCGTCGAGATCGGGCCGGACGGCGCGCTGTGGGTCATCGACAACGGCTCCGGCGTGTACCGGATCGACCCCTGATGCTGGCCCTGCTCCTGGCATGCGTGGGGGACAAGGGCCCGTCCGAGCCGGTGGACGACACGGCCCCATCGACCGGGCTCGTCGCCTGGGCCAGCGTCCTCGGCGCGCCGGCCGACGCGCTGGGCAACGCGGCGCGGGCCGCGGGCGATCTCGACGGGGACGGGGACGGGGACCTGCTGGTGGCCGCCTACCTGGGCAACCGGGTGTGCGCCCTGTTCGGTCCACTCACGGTGGAGACGGCGGCCCTGGACGCGCGCGAGGCCGCCTGCCTGACGGGCGAGCTGGACACGGACTACGCCGGCTATGGCGTGGCCGCGGCCCCGGACCTCAGCGGCGACGGCCTGGCGGACGTCCTGGTCGGATCCATCGGCAGCTCCGAGGTCGGCGCCAACGCGGGCAAGGTCTACCTCCTGGCGGGCCCGCTGACGCCGGGCTCGACCCGCCTGGATCTCGCCGCCGACGCCGTGTGGCTGGGCGAGACGGCGGGCGACTACGCCGGGGTCTCCCTGGAGAGCGCCGCCGATCTCACGGGGGACGGCGAGGTCGATCTGCTCATCGGCGCCTCAGGCTACGACGGGGCGGCGGGCGGCGGCGGGCGGGTCTACGTCGTCGCCGGCCCGATCCTCGGCGAGCGCTACGGCCTCGCGGACGCGGCCACCACGATCACCGGGCTCGGCAGCTCCGCGCTGCCCGAGGACACGGGCGCCGACACGGGGGGGACGGTCAGCCCGCCGCCGCCGCCGCACGGGGCCTTCGGCTCCGGGGACTTCGTGGGGGACGCCATGTCCGGAGATCGCGACCTGGACGGCGACGGCCTCGCTGACCTCGCGCTGGGGGCCAGCGGCGACCAGACCATGGGCTTGAACGCCGGGAAGGTCGCTGTGTTCTTCGGCCCGGTGCCCGAGGGCGACTGGTCGGTGTCGGACGCGGACAGCACCCTCTACGGCGAGGCCGAGGGCGCGTACACGGGCAGCCCCCTGCGTGGCGTGCCCGATGCGGACGGCGACGGGCGCGACGATCTGCTCGTCTCCGCCGACACGCTCGGCGCGGGGCAGGTCTACCTGTTGAGCCCGACCGTGCCCCTGGGCTCCGTCGCCGAGGCCAGCCGCGTCCGCTTCGAGGGCGTCGCCGAGGGGGACAACTTCGGCTACGCCCTGTCCTCGCCGATGGACGTGGACGGGGACGGCGCCGTGGACCTGGCCATCGGCGCCCCCTGGGCCGAGCGCGAAGGGGAGGAGACCGGCGGGGTCTGGCTGTTCTCAGGCCCCTTCGAGCCCGGCGTGGTCGAGGCCAGCGCTGCCCGCGCCGCGCTCGGCGCCGTCGAGGGGGACGCCTTCGGCAGCGCCGTGGACCTCGCCGCGGACCTGGGCGGTGACCGCGGGCCGGAGCTCGTGGTCGGCGCGCGCAACGACCGCCTGGGGGGCGGCTTCGCCGGCGCGGTGTACCTGTTCGACGTCGGCGGCTGAGGAGGGCCTCGACAGGCCCCCTCAACGCAGGGCGCGGATGGCGTCCAGCCTGGGCTTGCGGGACTCCGGGCTGTCCAGGCTGAAGGAGCGCACGTCGCCCAGGTCCACCCGGATCCAGGCCTCGACCCGCTCGGCCTCCGCGCGGACCGCCGCGTCGGGCGCGTCGAAGGTGGCCCAGACCAGCTCGCCGCTCAGGCCGTCGTAGTCCCAGAGCCCGATCAGGCGACCGCGGTCGACGATGGCCTGGTGGGACAGGTCCACCAGCGCGCCCCCCGCCTGGCTGCCCTTCTCCGTCCATATCGGGCGCTCGCGGTCGGCCGGGTCGAGCAGGGGCGCCACCTCGCGCCGGTGCAGCAGCAGGCCGTCGAGGTTGGAGAGGAAGCGCGGGCGCGGGGCCTCGGGGACCGCGAAGGACTCGAGCGCCGCGCGGTCCTCGGGCAGGATCAGCCGCGGGTCTCCAGGGCTGAGCGGCCCGAGGCCGAGGGACTCCAGGGCCGCGCGCACGGCCTTGGCCCCGAAGCCGGAGAAGGCCTGGAATTGCGCCAGCGTCGCCGTGCCCACCCAGCCGAAGTAGCGCCCCGCCAGGTCCCGGAGGTCGTCCTGCGGGTCACGGGCGGGCAGCGCCTCGGACCAGCGGGCGTAGGCGTAGCGCTGCCGGTCCAGCCGACCGTCCAGCGGCACGCGGCGGATCTGCCCCTGGGACTGGAGCCAGCCGAGCGCCAGCGGCAGGGTGGTGGTCTGACCGCGCTTCTTGCCCTCCGGCCCGAGGCCGCGCACCGCGTCGCCCAGCGCGTCTTTGAGCTGCCGGGGGTCCAGCGGCCCGCCCTCCAGCGCGGCGAGCACCGCGGCGTTGAGCCGGGCGAGCTCCTCTTCGGTCACCCCCAGGTGCTTCTTCGCCGTGGCGATCTCGGCGGCGGAGCCGAAGGGCTGGCCGAGGCGCAGCCCCAGCTCGAAGTCCCGGGCCGGCAGGACGTAGGTGCAGCCGCGGGCGCTGGGGAGCTCGTGGATCTCCAGCCGGGAGGCGGCCTCGTCCACCGCCGCCCGTCCGAGCCCGGCGCGAGCGAAGAGGCCCAGGTAGGGCCCCGCCCCGCCCACCGAGCGCATCCAGCCGGACCGCTCCAGCGCCGCGGCGGCCGAGGCGCCCTCCAGCGAGCCGTCCAGGCCCTGCCGGGCCCACCACCACGCGCGCAGCTTCCGCTCGTCCATCCTCGCACCTCACCGGCCTCCGGTAACACCCTGGAGCGAGCCTGCGCGCGGGACGGGGCGGGGTCAGGGCGCCGGAGAGAGGTTCGCGAGCACGGGGACCGCGTTGGGTGGGGGGGGTACGGGTGGGAACCTGGTCCCTGTGGGGCTGTAATCGGGAGCCCACACCATGCGGAGCTCGGTGTACGTCACGGTCTTCGTCGCGACCACTGTGGCGTAGGTCTCGCAGATGGTTGTGTCGTTCGTCCCCCAGCAGGATCCCGGACAGCGATAGACGACGCACAGCTCACTCAACGCGCAGGTCTCGATGGTGACGGAGACGGAGCGCGAATACTGATAATACGTCAGCGCTCCTAGCCCATTGACCACGCCGGTGGGGGCCCATCCAGCGGGCGTGAAGGAGGCGGCGCGCTTGAAGTTGGAGCCCGGACCGTAGGTCGTGAACGCCGAGGACACGAGCGTCTGTCCGGCAGGCGTGAGCGTCGTGATGCGCGCCGCGAGCGCAGGGCCGGCGGGAGGGGGGCCATCGCCCGGGACCGGAATGGGGGCTGGGGCTGGTCCGATGACCGGACCACCGGACGCAACCTGCAGCAGGTGCACCACGGCTGCCAGGCTGCGATGGAGGGTGAGGGGATCGTGTACGCCCAGGTACCGTGGACCCTGAGCGGCCTCCTCGTCCGTGAACGAGAGCTGCTGGGCGAGGGCGATCACCACGAAGGGGGTCAGCAGGTCCGAGAGCTCCTCAGCGCTGGCCTCGGCGAGCTCCACTCGGACCTGATTCAGCTCCTGGACGACCCCGGCGTCGTTCATTGCCTCCTGCAGGCGGAGGAAGCTTGGGCGATAGAGCTGTCGTGTCTGCGGTGGCGTGGACTCGATGACGAAGTCGCTGACGTGATCGTCGAAGGTAACGCCGACGCGCAGGCTGGGCTCTTGATGGCCGCCGTGTGCTCGCTCGGACGAGACGGCCATGGCGTGACCTGCCACGACGATGGAGGCTGAGAGCGTCCCTGTCGTAGCATCTTTGGCGACGCGGAACCTGACCTCCTGACCGGAGGAGCGCAGGAGGCGGCACTGCCGCTCCCAGTAGCCTCCTCGCTGCACGACCTGATCCAGCACGAGCGAGGGCGCGTCTCGATGGGACGGGGCATCGGGGGTGTTCGTTCTCATGGCGGTCTCCTGTTGGGTGGATTGCGTGTTGTGGGTCTCGCAGAGACCTGATCTGCTCCTCGTGATGGCGAGGAGATGGTGACTGTGAGCGGCGTCTGAAGGGACGGCCGACCCATGGGCCACAGATGCACGAGGCGTGCCAGCCGTCGGAGCGCGCCCCGTCGTGGCTGCCTATTGAGAATTCTCCGTGTATAAGGTGGTGATTCCGCGCCTGGCTCGCCTGATGCATCGGGACCCGAGCCGCCCGGACGTGCGCGCGCCGCCCAGATGTGCGCGCGCCGCGTGGATGGACGCCCCCTGCTCGGCCCCTCCTACCGTGTCCTAAGCTCGTCGAAGAGGTCGTCGTGTCGGCAGAGATGGAATGCGCCTGGCATCCACGACGTCGTGAGCGCCGCTCGCGCGATGGCGCCGCGGCAGTGGGCGACACCCTCGCGCCGAGGATAGATTCACCCATGCGCTGCTCGCTGCTGGAGATCGCCCCCCTGGACCTGGCCCTCACGGTGGCGCTGTCCGCGGAGCGGGGCTCGGAGCTTCCGCGAGGTTCTCTGGTGGTGGCCGATGGCTCCTGCGCGGACGGGAGCGTGGCGGTGGAGCTGCTCTCCGTGCCGCGCTGGTCCACGTCCACCCTCGACGCCCCTCCTCTGGGAGCGCGCGGCTGCGTGGCGCCGGACGCGCTCCGGCCGCCGGAGAACCAGCTCCTGGTCCAGGCGGACGCCTGGCCGCTGCGCAGGGGAGAGCTCGTGGCGCTGGGCGGGCTCTGCGAGAGCTGGACAGCCGACGGGGCGGCGCTGAGCCGGGCGGCGATGGGCGTGCTGCAGCCGATGAGCGCGGAGATGTTGAGAGACGCGATGCTGGTACGCGACGCCTACGAGGCGCACTTTGGTCCACTCAACCTCGCCGACGTGCCCGTCACGGGCAGCGGCTTCGTGGGCCTGCCCCTGCCGGTCGCGTTGAGCCAGGCGGAGCTGGAGGCGGCCTTCGTACAGGAGCGCCTGGACACCCCCGAGCGCCGACAGAAGGCCGTCCGCTGGCTGGGCGGCGAGGTGGAGGGGCGGCCGAGCTACGCTCACTTCCTGGGCGCAGATCCCGTCTGGAGCGACATCTGGGCCCGGCCCGACACCCTCGTCCAGCTCCTGGACCTGGCCGCCGGCTGGGCCCGCGCCTGCCCCAACGCCGTCGCCGCGCCCGAGACCTGCCTGCTGCAGCTCGGCGACCTGGCCTGGTTCGAGGACGTGCTCCCCGACCCGCTCGGCCACAAGGACCACCACGCCGGGACCTGCGTGGACGTGCGGCTCTTCCGCGACGACGGCTCCCGCTACGAGGCCTGGTGGAACCGGCCCGACGACCGGCCCGGCGTGATGGGGGGCTATGATCGGGAGCTCACGATCGCGTTTCTGCGTTGGGTGGTCGAGGCGCAGCCGGTCACTGATCTGTTCATCGGCGACCGGGTCGCGCTGCGCGCCGTCCCCCAGGCGCGCTGGGCGCCGGGGCACGATGATCATATCCACCTGTGCTTGTGATGTGGGGAGGCGCCTGAATGCGGCTTTCGTCGTCGGTCACGGCGTCCAGGGCGCTGGGGCTCGTCCTGAGGCGAGCCCTGTGAGGCGCTCGCGGCTCGCCCTCCTGATCCTGGCCCTGGCTTGGCTGCTCATGCCCGCCTGGACGCCGCCGCGCGGCGGGCCCGCGCCGATCCACGCGATGGAGGTGGTCTCCATCCGCGGCCAGCCTCAACAGATCCTCCTGCGCGGCGCGGACCGTCAGGCGCCGGTCCTGCTCTTCCTGCATGGGGGGCCGGGGGTGCCCATCCCTTTCCTGGCCCCACGGCTGCATGCGGCGTTGGAGGAGCATTTCGTCGTGGTCCACTGGGACCAGCCGGGCGCGGGGCGCTCGTGCGGGGGGGAGCCCCGACCCGCCACGCTCACCGCCTTGCGGGAGGACGCGCTGCTGGTCATCGACGCGCTGCGCGAGCGCTTCGGGGTGGAGCGGGTCCTGCTGGCGGGCGCCTCCTTCGGCAGCCTGCTGGGCCTCCCGTTGGCGGCGGAGCACCCCGAGCGCGTGTCGGGGTGGATCGGCGAGAGTCAGGTCGTCGATGTGTCCGAGGGCGAGCGCGTGGCGTTGGAGGTGGCGCGCGCGGAGGCCGTCGCGCGCGGGGACCAGGAGACCCTCGACGCTCTGACCGGGCTGATCCCCCCGCTCGTGGACCCTCGGGACGTCGGGCGGCTGCGCCGCGCGCTCCAGCGAGAGGGGCACCTCGTACACCGGCCGGTGGCCCTGCTGCCCTTCCTTCCCCGTCTCCTCTTCGGTCCCGAGCACACGGTCTGGGACCGGATCCGGTACGTCCCCTGTGTGGCGGAGAGCAGCGCGGCGCTGGCCTCCGCGGTCCGCGCCGAGGCGCTCGGGCGGAGCGTCACCCGGCTCGAGGTCCCGGCGCTCTTCGTCCAAGGACGTCACGATCTCCTCGCGCCCCTCGCGCTGGTCGAGCCGCTCGCCGCGGAGCTCCAGGCGGAGCTGGTCGTGCTGGAGGCTGGACACCTGCCCTCGCTGGAGCAGCCCGAGCTCTGGGCGGCCGCGGTCATCGGCTGGGCTGAGCGCGCGGGGCTCACCGGCAGGTGAGGTTGAGGGGGAGCGGCGTGCGAAGCGGACGCGGTGAGGGCGGCGTCTCAGCTCGGGAACAGCCCGCTCAGCAGCGGCGCCACCGTGCCGGTCGCCAGCGGCGCCAGCACGGCCGCGGCGCGGAGGGCGGGGCCGAGGACCTCCGACCAGCTTCGGATGGTGGCGGGCTCGGGGGTCGGGTCCTTCTCGTCGGCCTCCAGCTTCGCCATCGCGCCAACGATGACGGCGGTGGGCACGAGGTAGAGCAGGGCGAGGCCCACCGTGTAGGAGCCTCCCCAGTACAGCGCCTCGAAGGCCGCGATCCGGTCGAGCGCCGCCGCCTGCGCCTGGCGGAGCTCCTCGGTCGGCGCGACCAGCGCCGCCGCGGGCAGGCGGTGAGAGGTCGCGAAGTGCAGGACCGCCAGCGAGGTCCCCAAGGCCCCGGCAGACACCAGCACGAGGAGCTGGTCTCGAAAACGCTGCAGGGCCGCCCGCGGATCGGCCGACGCCATCGCCTCCTCCACCCGCGCGATCAGCACGGTCGAGGCCGCGAACAGCGAGCCCATCCCCCCCGCGATGAGCGCGCTGAGGGCGTACAGCACGTCGTGGATGGGCCTCGAGAGGACCGCGTCGGCCCCATCCCGCTGCAGCCAGTCCCAGTAAGGTGGGGGGACCTGAACGTACCGGTCCACCAGCCCGCCCACCAGCATCGCCACGAGGACGAGGGCGACCAGCGTGCGCCCCGCGATGCGGTGTCGGCGGGCGTCCCGATCCGCCGCGGCGCTCAGGCGCAGGGTCATCCTGACGCCGATCGCCATCGCCCCGCAGCATGCCAGGGCCGTCGCGATATAGCTGAGGCCCCAGGCGCGAACCGCGACGCTCACGCGGGCGACCTCCACCAGGTCCTCGAGCGGGCTGACCTGGAAGGAGATCCTCGCGGTCAGCGGATCCATGAGGGCGTGCACCCTCGAGGCCAGCGCCGCGAGCGCCCACAGGGAGAGCGCCGGGACCGCCCAGGTCGGGTGGCGGAGCGAATAGGGGGGCAGGCGCTCAGGAGCGGTCATCCCGGGAGGGTAGCACAGGGGCGCCCTCTCGGAGGAGCGCTTCAGGACCCCAGCCCGCCGAAATACCGCGTCCGAGCGTCCACGTACTCCAGCACGCCCTCCAGCCCGCTCTCGCGCCCGAGCCCGGACTGCTTCACGCCGCCAAAGGGCGCCTCGGCGGTCACCGGGTACCAGTCGTTGACGCCGACCATGCCGAACTCCAGCGACTCGCTGACGCGCAGGGCCGTGTTCAGGTCGCGGGTGAACAGGTACGCGGCCAACCCATATTCGGTGCTGTTGGCCTGTCGCACCACCTCGTCGGTGCTGTCGAAAGGCACAATGGGCAGGACCGGCCCGAAGATCTCCTCGCAGAGGGCGGGGCTGTCCGCGGGCACGTCGGTGAGCACGGTGGGCTCGTAGAACCAGCCCTTTCGCGCGGGCATGGACGCGCCGGTGAGCGCGCGGGCCCCCGCGGACAGGGTCGCGTCCACGATCCGCCCGATCCGCTCGCGCTGGGCGCGGTTGATCATCGGCCCGATGGTGGTGCGCGGGTCGAGCGGGTCCCCCATCACCTCGCGCTGGGCCGCCGCCGTGGCCGCCGCGGCGAAGCGGTCCACCACGGAGCGGTGCACGTAGAAGCGCTGCGGGGCGATGCAGACCTGGCCGCCGTTGCGGGTCTTGGCGACGAGCCCGGCGCGGGCCACCGCCTCCACATCGACGTCGGGGAAGACGATCACCGGCGCGTTGCCGCCCAGCTCCAGCGCGAGCCGCTTGACCGTGCGGCTGGCCCCGTCCATCAGCAGCTTGCCCACGCGGGTCGAGCCGGTGAACGCCATCTTTCGCACGCGGGGGTCGTCGAGCATGGCCTGGCCCATGCCGTGCGGGTCGCCGCTGATCACGTTGAGCACGCCCGGCGGCAGGCCCGCGTCGGCGAAGATCCGCGCGTAGTCCAGCGCGGTGCGCGGCGTGTACTCGGACGGGCGCAGGACGACGGTGCAGCCCGCCGCCAGGGCCGAGGCCACCGTGCGGTTCGGGTTGTAGACCGGGAAGTTCCAGGCCGTGATCACGCCCACCACGCCCAGCGGCGCGTAGGTGACGTCGATGCGGCGCCCCGGCACACGGGCCGGGATCCAGCGCCCGCCCAGCCGCCGCGCCTCCTCGGCGGCGACGCGCAGGTAGTTCGGCGCGCCCGCCCACTCGCCGCGGGCCTGGGCCAGCGGCTTGCCCGACTCCTCCGACGTGCGCTGGGCTAGCTGATCTAGCCTCTGGGTGATCAGGTCCGCCGCCCGATCCAGGATGGCGGCGCGATCGTAGGCCGTCCGTCGCGACCAGGCGGGGAAGGCCTCGGCCGCGGCGTCGATGGCCAGCCGCGCGTCGGAGGCGTCGCCGTAGGGCACCTCCTCGATCAGCTCCTCGGTCGCCGGGTTCACCAGCTCCCAACGCCCGCCGCCGCTGGCCGGCACCCAGGCGCCGCCGATGTAGAGCTGCTCGCGCATCCTCACCTCCTCCGGTCAACGTCACGCGGCGAGGTGCGGCTCGTCAACCCGGCGAGAGGCGCCAGACGTCCGGCGTCATGTTGTTGCCCGCCACCACCCACAGCGAGCCGTCGTGGACGAAGAGGCTGCTGGCGTGGCGCGCGGGCCAGGGGGTGTCGGGCACCTCGTACCAGCTCTCGCCGTCGGCGCTGTACCAGACGTCGGAGCGGTTGCCGGTGCCGTCATAGCCCTCCAGCACCCAGACCCGGTCGTCGTAGCTGGCGACGTCGTGGTACTGCCGCGGCGCCCAGGGCGCGTGCCAGACCTGCTGGGTCCAGCTCAGGCCGTCGGAGGTGGTCCAGACGTCGTTGTAGTAGTTCCGGGTGGGCTGATCCGGCGTGTCATAGGTCCCACCGCCCAGCAGGAAGATCTGCCCGTTCAGCACGGCGCTGCCGCCGATCATGCCGCGCGGCGCCCAGGGCGCCTCCTCCAGGATCCGCGTCCAGCTGATCCCGTCGTCAGACGCCCACACGTCGTTGTAGAAGGCGCTCTCCTCGTCCTCGGTGGTGAACTGAGGCAGGGTCTGCCCGCCCATGACGTAGAGACGGTCGTCCAGCACGACGGTGTGGTGCAGCACGCGCTGGCCCCAGGGCAGGTCGCTCACCTGCTCGGTCCAGGTGATCCCGTCCTCGCTCGACCAGGCGTCCGGCTGGTAGTAGCCCTGGATGGGGTCGCCGCCCAGCACCCACATGGTACCCTGAAACACGGCGTAGCCGGCCGTGTGTCGGCCCTCCCAGGGGGCCTCGGCCACCTCCTCCGTCCAAGTGAGGCCGTCCGAGCTGGCCCAGACCTCGCTGTTGCAGATCTCGGGGAAGTTGACCCGATCGGAGGGGTTCCAGCCGCCGAGCAGCCACATGCGGTCGTCGAAGACCAGGGCGCCCGCGCCGTCCCGGGCGGCGAAGCCGGCGCTGCTGGTCACCTCCTCCCACACGTAGGTCTTCTCCTGGGAGGGCAGGATCTGTACGGTCGCGGTGGCGGCGACGGTCTCGTCGTCGTAGTCGCGCACGCGGAGGAGCAGCTCCGAGGCGGGCACGTCGGGGAGCTCCCAACGGAACGTGCTCTCCTCGTCGTAGGGTGAGAGCGCGGCGAGCCCGGACGCGCCGTCCTCGCCCTCCAGGGCGGTCCAGGTCTCGCCGCCGTCCAGGCTCCACTCCAGGCTCACGACGGGCCAGCGTTCGGCGTCCTCCTCGTCGGTCGGCGCGGCGCGGGTCCAGGTGAGGACGTGGGTGCTGCCGATGGCCCAGGCGTCGCCGTCGGCGGGGTCGAGCAGGCTGAGCCCGGTGGAGGCCGGGGTCCCCGTCTCGCCCGAGTCGCCCGTCTCGCCAGGCTCGCCCGTCTCCTCGGGCGGGGCCGTGTCCGGGTTGGCCGTGTCGCCGTCGTCGTAACAGCCGGGCTCGGCGCCGGTCTCGCGCGGCGCGCCGGTGTCCTTGTCGCCCGCGCA
Source organism: uncultured Enterobacterales bacterium (assembly GCA_964615375.1). Taxonomy (GTDB): domain Bacteria; phylum Myxococcota_A; class UBA796; order UBA796; family CAZKWG01; genus CAZKWG01. The sequence continues at coordinate 48,616 of CAZTOW010000043.1, read as the reverse complement.
GGCGACCAGGAGGAGCAGGGAGAGCTTCTCAGTCATCGAGGGGCCACTCCTCCCAGCGGCTGGCGACGTCGGCGAGCCCGCCGTCCCAGTAGGGCATGACGCGGACCAGCCAGCCGTCCGGGCTGATCGCCAGCTTCCCGTCGTAGCTCACGGAGGCGAAGACGGTGTAGCTCCCGTCCGTCTGGGCGTGCAGGAGCTGGTCGCCGGTCGTCTCGACATAGGCGCTGCCGTCGTAGTCGAAGACCATGTCCAGCACGTTGGCCTCGAAGGTCCACACGCGCTCGGCCTCGCCCGCGCTGGTGTCGAGACGGTAGACGCTCGCGCCCGAGCTGGCCCAGAGCGCGCCGTCGGGGTCGATCGCCACCGTCTCTACGCGCTCCTCCAGCGTGAGCAGCGTGGACTGGGAACCGTCCTCCAGCACGCACACGACACTGCCGTTCCCGGCGAAGTTGGGAACCCAGAGGCAGGTGCCGTCGGAGGCGATGCTCTGGGCAACCCAGTTCATGTAGGTGCCGATCCAGCTCGTGCCGCGGGTGAACACGCCGTCGGCGACGTGCTCCACGGCGTCCTCTCCGATCCGGCCGACGATGGCGTAGGTGTTGTCCGTGCCCATGATCCACACGTCGCCGTCGTCCGGGTCCATGGCGATGGCGGGCAGGTCGCACCAGACGTCCCAGGTGTCGAACTCGGCCAGTTGAACGCCGCTCGGGTGGATCACCTGGACGCTGTCGTAGGTCACCACGTTGGGGAGCCAGGTGTTGCAGTCGTCATCGATGAGGATGTCGGAGATGCTCAGGTTGGCCACCGCGGCCAGTGTGTCCACATCGGCGTGCGCGCAGTCGGACTCGGGTCGGCAGCCCTCGCCGGGGAGGCGCGCCGGGTCGGCGTCGTCGCAGTCTCCAGATTCTGTCGAGAGGCCCTCGCCGGGGCAGCCCTCCACCGCCTCCTCGCCCCCGTAGCCGTCGCCGTCCGCGTCCACCCACAGCGCGACGGCGTCGGACAGCGAGTCGTCGTCCTCGTCCACCCGCCCGTCGCAGTCCTCGTCGCCGCCCCCGCAGCGCTCCACGCCCTCCGGGCTGCTGGCCGGATCGGCGTCGTCGCAGTCCGTGGCGTCGCGCACGGCGCCCTCGGGGCGCTCGCAGGCGCTCAGGGGCGCGGACGGGTCGCCGAAGCCGTCACCGTCCGCGTCCGCGTAGAAGGTCGGCGCCAGGCCGCGATCGTCGTCCAGGTCGTCGCAGTCCTGGTCGGCGGGGACGCCGTCGCAGTCGCGATCCACGGGCCCCGTGTCCGCGGCGGGCGCGGCGGTCTCGGCGGGCGGGTCGGCGCAGGCCAGGAGCAGGAGCAGGAGGGTCATGGCGCCAGGATGCCGCGGGGCGGGGCGCGAGGTCAACGGCGCGCGGGCGCGTCCGCACCTCGCGAGGCCCTGCCCATCGGGCTATGGTCAGGTGGTGACGCTCCTCACCCTGCACCTCCTCCTCGCGATCTCCTCCGCTCGGGCCAGCGTGCTCGTGCTCGACGTGGCGGGCATGGGCGACGCATGCTGCGCGGACAACGTCCGGAACGCGCTCGCTGCCCTGCCTTTCGTGCGCGCGGTCACGGCCGACCCGCTGACGGGTCGCGCCTGCGTGGACCTGAGCGCCCCCGCGGACGAGGCGGCCCTGCAGGCGGCGCTCGCGCCCGGCGGCTACGCGATCCGCGCGTCCACGTCGGCGGAGCGCTGCCCGGAGTCCGCGGCGCGCCCGCGCTCCCCCTGGGAGGACACCGGCGGGCTCGACGCGCGGGTGATCTCGCGCGGTGAGGCGGTCTCGCTCGAGGATCACCTCTCGGCGGGCAAGGTCACGCTGTTCGACTTCGGCGCCCCCTGGTGCGCCCCCTGCTGGACGGGCGCCGAGCGGCTGAAGCAGGCGCTCGCGGCCGATCCCGGCCTCGCCGTGCGCGTGGTCGAGCTGGAGGGCGCGGACGCCAACGTCTCCTTCGCCCTGCCCGCGGCCGAGCAGCACCTCCGCTTCGCCGAGGGGCTGCCGCACTTCGTCGTGAAGAGCGCGAAGGGGCGCACCCTCTACCAGGGCTCTGACCTGGAGGCCGCCCTGCGCGCGGCGTCGGAGCGGCGATGAGCGCGGCGCTGCTGCTGGTGCTGCTCGGGCGAGACGCCTTCGCCTGACCCGGTTGAAGCAACCCGAACCTCCAGGTTGGAGGGAGCAGGACGACGCCCGCGCTGGAGCGGGGGAGATGGCGGCTCGAGGCGGGCGCCACCTGGACCGGCACCGAGGTCAGCCACGTCGCGGCCTGCCCGGAGGTGGACCCGATCCTCTGCGTCGCGCAGGAGCTCCCTGACCACCTGCACGATCTCGACCAGAGCTGGCTGCGCATGCGCCTCGGCGCCGGGCTGGGGCTGGGGGGCGGCTGGCAGGTGGGGCTGGAGCTGCCCTTCGATCTGCGCGCCTTCGACGTCACCTACACCACGCTGGACGGCGCGCCCTACGACCCGCCTTACGACGACATCCATCACCGCGACGAGACGCTGCTGGGGCCCGCCGACGGGGAGCTCACGCTGCGCCGCTATGGCCGACGTGAGCGGCTCGTGGCCGGCGCCTGGCTCGGGCTCAGCCTGCCGCTCGGACGCACGGAGGAGGATCCCTTCGCGGCCGCCGAGCAGGGCGAGTGGCACCAGCACACGCAGCTCGGGGCGGGCCTGCCGCTGGCCCTGCTGGGAGCGAGCCTCGTGCGGGGCGGCGAGTGGGGGGCCGTTGGGAGGTTGGTGACGAAACCGCGGGTCGGCGTCCTTGCATCGGTAGTCGATGTGGGCGCCGCCTTGGGTGAGGGTGATCTGGTCGAGGAGGCGGTCGAGGGCCTCGCGGCGGGATTCAATGGGGCGCTGGCTCCAGGCTTCGCGGATGGCGGCGCGGAAGGTCTCGGCGTCGATGGTGTCGGCGGCCGGGAGCGCGGCTGAGGACGGGAGGGACGCGAGGCGGAGCTTCGCGTGCTCGCGTTGGGCGATCAGCGGGGCGTTGAGGGCTCGGGCGTCTTCGGGGGCGAGGATGCCGTCGAGGACCTGCATGCCGACGAGGCGTATCTTGCGGTCGAGGTCGGCGATCTGGGCTTCGATGGCGGCGCGCTCGGCGGCGGTCTCGTCCGGGGCGACCGAGAGATCCTGGAGGGCCTGGGCGATCAGGGTCTGGACGTTCTCGGGGGTCAGGAGCTGGGTCTCGATGTAGTTGAGCACCGCCGGGTCCAGGCGGTCCACGCGGATGGAGAGTCCGGTGCAGGCCAGCCGGTTCTGGGTGCGGGTGCCGCAGACGTAGTAATAGTAGTCCTCGCCTCCGGACTTTCCGCCGACGGTGACGTTCATTCGGCCGCCGCAGGAGCCGCAGCGGAGCCACGGGGTGAGCAGGCCCCGCTCGCCGAGGCGGATCGGGTGGTGGCCGGTCTCGCCCTCCTTGAGGCGGCGCTCCTTGAGGGCGCGGATCGCCGCCGCGCGGGCGAAGTCTTCGTCAGAGACGGCCGGAGTGTGCGCGTCGCGGCCGACGATCTCGCCGTCGTAGACGATGTGACCGGCGTAGGTGGGGCTGCTCAGGATCTGAGAGATGTGCTTGCTCCTCCAGGTCTGTTGCAGGCGCTCGCGGGGGATGTCCTCGCGGCTGGGTGGGGTGACGCCCTCTAGGGTGAGCCGTTCCGCGAGGCGCTTGAAGCCGTCGCGGCCTTCGAGGTATTCGGCGAAGATCCGCTGGACGGTCTCGAAGGCGGCGCGTGTCTTGTCGGTGACCTGGAGGCGGGAGCCGCCGTCGCCGGGCACGGCCTCGTAGCCGTAGGGCGCGTGGCCGTAGACCCAGAATCCGCGCTCGGCCTGGGAGCGCATGCCGCGCTGGACGTTGCGGGACAGCTCCTCGGAGTAGCGCTCGGCGAGCCACGCCAGGATCGGGCGGATCAGCTTGCGGAAGGACTTGTCGCCCGCATCCGGTTCGGTGAGCGAGAGGATGTCGATGTCGGCCTCGTCCAGCGTCGCGAGGGCGCGTAGACAGTCGAACATGTTCCGGGCGATGCGGCTGAAGGCCCAGACGTAGAGCCGGTCGATGCGCTGTGTCTTGTGCTTTGACCTGCCCTGGAGCAGGTCGCGCTGGGTCTCGGCAACGCGGAGGAGATCCTGGTAGGACTTACGCTTCTTCGCGGTCCGGCCCGACAGGCCTTCATCGATGAACCAGTTCTCCGGCGGGATGATCACACCGTCGGCCTGGGCTCGACGGGTGATCTCGTCTCGCTGCTGCTCGATGGACTTGTCCTGACGAGGGTCGCTGCACCGCAGGTATGCGGCTCCGATCATGGGCATGGGGCACTCCTGAATTGGTCAGGGTATAGTTGACATAACCACTACCGGGTACGCAAGAGGGCAGACTGAAAATCTGCCAACGTGAGCGCGGAGGCCCAGTCAGCGAGGTTGGGCGCCCCAGCAGCGGTCAGCGCGTCGCCGACCACGGGCATGCGCGGACGAGCACGGGCAGCCTCATCGAGGGCGTGGATCAGGCCCAACATCAACAGCCACCCGTTGAACGGCTCCAGCCTGCGCTGGCCCAGGCGATGCAGGTCGCCTCGGAAGTCCTGATTCGCGGCGATGGGCAACGCTGCCACGGGCCGGTTCGCGCCGCCCGCTGGCCACAGCTCGATCCTTGGCGCACTGGCCGAGATCACGGGTGGCTCACCGCCAGCCCCCTGCGGCCCGTGGAATGCCAGCCACGCTGGAGACTGTTCCTTCGAGAGCGTCAGTATCCACGATCGCCCCGCCCGTGTCTCTACACACATCTTCTGAACCAGTCTCTCTGCTGCAAACATGGTGGTGTCCTCCTGATCGGCCTCGCCGTTGTCGTGGTCATCCCTCAGGTCTGCTCGCTACCCTCACCTGCCTCGCCTTCGTGTTCGGGGCTCTTGACCCCCCGCCGAAGGATCTCGCTCACGGACACCCCGCCCGCCGCCAGATGGCTCTCCAGCCGCAGCGCGAACTCCACCCACTGTTGTTTGTGAACAGACGGGAACGAGTCCAACCACGCCGGATCCATGCGGGTCGGCCGGAGCGCCGGGAAGAGGACCAGAGCGGCGAAGGCGTCATCGCGGTTGACGTCGGCGTACACGTCGGGCGGCAGCGCGACCTCGACGCCAGCTTCCTCCAAGACCTCGCCGAGCGGGCGTCCGTACAGGGTGGCGATCCGCTGGAGCAACGCCAGCGAGGGAGCTTTGTTCCGGCCGGAGACCTCGAACTTCTGCAGCGTCGTGAACGAGATGTCCAACTCGGCGGCGGCGGCTCGCAGGGTCAGGCCGCGGGCCTCGCGGGCAGCGCGGAGCCAGGCGCCGAACTCGGGGCGATAGCGCCAGTAGAAGGCGGCGTCGCCGAGAGGGCGGAGTTCGCCCTCGGACTCAGAGGTGGGGTCGAGCTGGTCCAGGGACCGGGGGGATTGAAGGGACATCGGGGCCTCATGATTTGATTGTAGAACTGAAAAGGATCAGGGTATGGAACGGATCTACGCCACCCGATACCGCTGGTGGGGTGATCTCGGCGAGGTGGCCTCCAGCGCCACGCGCCCATCGGCGACCACGGCGGCGAGCACGGCCCGGGTCGTCGAGCGCGACCAGGCCAGGGTGTGCTCGATCTGGTGGCGCGTGAGCGCGTCGGGCTCGGCGTGGAGGAGCGCGAGGAGCTGGGCGGCGCGGGCCTCGGCGGAGAGCCGGGGTGGGGCGCGCAGCCGAGTGGTCTGTACAGGGCTTCGTCCAGGACGCGCAGGGGCAGGGCTCGTCGGTCTCGCGACGACCGGAACGGGCGTGAGCGATGGCATTGCGAGGCCATCGCTCGTCTGCGGTCGAGGCCGGACCGCCGCCACCGTGACCTGGCGCCCGCTCGCCGGGAGCACATTGAGCGCCTTGCTCGTCTTCGCGCCACGATCCTGGACCGCTGCGCTCGCGACCAGCCCCGCGTCCTCGTCCCGCCACACGTCCAGCGCCCGCGCCGCCGCCACTACCTCTGCCGAGGCGCGCAACCCAAACACCACCTTGTCCGCCTCCTCCTCGACGCTCAGCGGCGGCAGCCCCACGCGACGAAGCTCCTGCTGGATCGTGCGCAGGTCCAGCATCGGCCCCTTCCAGATCTCCAGGCGCCGTAGCAGACCGTCCAGGTGCGGGTTGGGCCGCCGCCCTTCGCGGGCCCGCCAGTCGGTCAGCGTCGTGCCCGGCGCGGAGACGGAGATCGCGCCCTCGTCGGCCTCGATCACCACGGGCCCGCCCGGATCGTCCTGGTTCCAGCGCCGCAGCGCGAAAGCGTTCACCAGGAGCGCGGTCCCCAGCCGCCGAGGCAGCCCGCCGTTCCAATGGAGCACCTCGCGACCGTGCTCGCACAGGTTCCCGATGTCGCCAAACCTGGAGTCCGTGGTTCGGCCGTTCCGCGACACGAGGCGCTGGCCGGGCAGGTGCTCGTGCGCGTCGTCGCCGTAGGTCAGCAGCCCGGACACGGTCGCGAGCAGCTCGCTGCGCCAGGGGAACAGCGCGCCGAGCGAGACCAGCGCCCGGTCATGCTCGTCCCACAGGTCTGGGATCGCGTCAACTTCGTCATCTGTGGCGTCCTCAGGCGCATGGTCGAGCAGGAAGTGCTCGAAGTTGTCGACCCCTGTACCGAGCACGGGGCGCAGGTCGCACGCGCCCGTCCAGTGGTCCAGTGAGGGCATCGGCGCCAGCAACACGATCGCGCAGGACCCTCCCTGGAGCGCCACGATCTCGAAGCCGCGCACCAGCCCCGGGCAGAGCGACATCGCGGTGTCGCGGAGCACCTTCTCTACGGCGGCCTCCTGCTCGGCCTGCTCATCGCTCAGCCGGAAGATCGCCAGGCCGCCCGAGGGCTCCTCGGCGAGCAGGAGCAACGCGGCCTGCCGCTCGGTGAGCTCGTCCGGGAGCGCGTCGTAGATCTGGTAGGGCAGCGGGCCGAGCCGGTCGTGCAGCGTGCTGAGGGCGGCGTTGAGGGTGGGCAGGGACATGGGGGCTCCGGTAGTCACGGTCCGAGCATCCCATGGCGCGCCGGGCTTGTCGATTACAACGTGTTCCAAAATAGTAACATGGCGTTTACTGTACTGAACCCGCTGCTCACGGCGGCGCCGGCCATGTCATGTCCGCTTCGGGCCCCATGTCATGTCGGCAGGCATGTCATGTCACCGACCATGTCATGTCGGGTGAATGATCGGGGAAGGCGGCCCATACCGCGCAGCGGAGTGGACCGACCTGGCATGACATGTCCGGTGGCCAGCTTCCAGGAGACCCCAACCCGCTGAGCGCGCCGCGCAAGTTGACCATGCGCACCACGTCGCCGCTATTCCATGTGCAGACACCAACTGCCAGCCAAAGGCCCAACAACGGCTATTCAACGCCATGTCTCACGCAGCTATGGCCCGTGCCGACCGTCCACCCGCGCCCATGCCCGTTGACACCCACACCCCCTGGTATGCCTTTTGCAAAGCAGGTTCTCCGGGGTTGACCACCTCGTGGAATCTCGGTGTCCAGCCCTCTGGCCACCGCGTCCACGAGCCCGCTCGCGCTCACGGACGACCCTCTCGCGAGCATGGAGTCTCGATGTCCTCTCTCGATCCCGTACCCCGCCCCTCCCTGGAGCGCGGAACCGCGCTGTCCGCGATCTACACCACCGCCGAGCAGCAGCGACAGGCGGCGGAGTCCCTCCGTCGCGCGGCCGAAGATCATGCGATCACTGTCCACCGCTTCGTGGTCGCCATCGCCAACGGCGAGGAGCCCGACCCTGCCCCCGTCCTGCGCAGCCGAGGCCGCGTCGAGGCGCTGGTCGAAGAGCTGATCGACGAGCACACCGGCGAGGGCGACGCCTTCGCCGAGCTGCGCGTCGTCCTGGCCGAGCACCCGGACGCGGACCCGGCACTGGAGGCGAAGGCCATGGCCTACCTCCGCGCCCGGCTGGGCAAGGTCGAAGCAGCGACCGACGCAGACGCGCCGGTCGCCGGTCCTGAAGGCATGGAGTAGAGGCCGAGCCCAAAGGACCTGCCCACAATAGCGTGCCCGGGGCTTCGACGCCCCGGGCGCGCTCCCGATCTGGGCGCTGCTGCGACAGTGGCGCGACGCTCGGGAGCCACTGCCGCCACACTGCCGAGCCCATCAGCCCAACTGCCGATCCTCGACCCGAAGTACGGCGAACGCTGAGAAGCACGCGCACTTCCGATCCGCACCCCCTTGTCGATCCCATGTGGCCCGCCAGCGGGGCGCCACCTTCACGGCAGCGGGGGCCGCGACACCGACCGCCACGTCCACGCATACCGGCGACTCTACGTAGCCCAGCCCGTCAGCCACGCTCCGCCTTCACCCACCTCCATCGCGCCAGCCCGATCACCGCCATGTTAGGGGAACAGGACGACCTCGGAGGCCCCCTGAATGTCCTCGATCCCCCGCTCGACCCTCGACGCCCTTCTGACGCACCAGCTCGCCGTCGCGTGGGCGGGTGAGGCGGACACCGATCCGCCTCGGCTGGGCTGGTGGCGGACGGCGCTGGTGGATGAATTTGGGGGGAAGGCGCTCTTTCGCGATGTCCTGCCGCGCACCTGGCCATGGGTGGTCTTCCAGGGCGCTCGCGAGGCGGCGCGCCGTCAGGACGAGGCGCTGCGCGAGCGCTCCGCCGATCCCGACGAGATCATCACGCTCTTTCACCTCGGCTATCGCCTGGACGAGCGCCTCGACGACCACCTGCGCGAGCTGAAGCGCTCCGGCCGCCCTCCTGAGGAGGCCTTGCCTGAGCTCGCCGCCCTCACGGCGCGCCCCTGGAGTCGCTCGGCATTCACGAGCTGGCTGGAGTCTTTGGGCTCCGCCAGACACGAGCTGACCCCAATCGGCCGTCGGCTCCTGGGTGAGCCCCCGGTGGCCCCCGAGCTGCGCGTGACGCGCCTCACGGCCGCGCTGCTCCCGCTGGCCGACGCCTGGCCGATGCCCTACCTCCAGTTGAAGCCTGAGGAGGAGTGATGGCACCCTCCAGGCCCGAGGAGCCCCTGCGGGTGGACCCCCGACCCGTCGAAGAGACCCAGCTTCATACTCGTATTCTCCGAGCTGCGCTTGAGGTCGATCATTGCCGCGCCTGGTGGCGGCACGCTGACCCGACGGGCGAGCGCGTGAGCGCCGAGCGCGCCTACTCCGAGTGGTGGTTTGGCGACCGCAGCCTCAGCCGCGTCGAGCTGCTGATGCAGAACATGCGGGCCCGCTTCGACGCCTTCCCTCCGTCGATGTCCGTCCTGCAGCGCTGGGACGACATCGACCTGCAGGAGGCCACGCTGGTCTGCCACTGGCACCTCCAGCTCTCCGACCCCCTGTATCGCTCCTTCACCGGGGCTCTCCTCCCGTCGATGCGCGCGGTACCTGGCGCCCGCGTCGAGCGTGACGCGGTGGTCGAGTGGGTCCGCGCGCAGGGCTCGCCCACCTGGGGCGTGGCGACAAGCATGCAGTTCGCCAGCAAGCTGCTGAGCGCCGCGCATGAGGCGGGGCTGGTGCTCTCCAGCCGCGATCCGCGACCTCTCGGCGTGCCCACCGTGCCCGATCGCGCGCTGTTCTATCTGCTCTACCTCCTCAGGGGGGTGCGCATCGAGGGCTCGCTGCTCGACAACCCCTACCTGCGCTCCGTGGGGCTCAGCGGGTCTGCCCTCGACGCGCGGCTGCGCGCCTCCTCGGAGGTCCACCTGCACCGCCTCGGCGGCGTCGTCGAGCTGAGCTGGCGGCACGCCGATCTGCGGAGCTGGGCGAGCATGTTGGCCGCCTCGGGGGCCGCGTGAGCCAGCTCCCGCTGCCCACGCGAGGCCGTCTGGCGACGGCCGTGGCCGCGCTGCGTCGAGACCTGCTGCGCGAGGAGGGACCGCAGATCAGCACCATGAGGAATTACCGCTTCGCCCTGCTGCTCTACGCGCCTGAGGAGGAGTACCCGCTTCGGCGCGCGGTAGGGCGCCTCAGCGCCGAGCTCAGCGACGGCGGTTGGGTCGTGGTGCCGATCTCGCTGGAGGAGCTCCTGCTCGAGCGCCTCCGCGCACTGGGAGAGCCCGTGCTCAAGGCCCACATCGCCCGAGAGCGCTCGCTGGCCGCGCGTGATCCCGAGAGAGCGCTGGCCCATGTCAAGGAGAAGGTGGTCCGCGAGCTCGAGGGTCCGCAGGGTCTGGCGGCCGACGTGATCCGCGTCATTGAAGAGCACGCGAGGCGGGATCCGGATCGGGTTGACCGGATGCTGGTCGTGCTGGGGCGGGCCGGCGCGCTCTACCCGTTCGCGCGCACCTCGGCGCTGCTCAAGCACCTGGACGGCCACACCCGCAACATCCCCGTGGTCTTGTTGTACCCTGGCGTTCGCGCAGCGGACGGCGGCCTCGAGTTCATGGGCCGCATGAAGAGCGACCGCGACTACAGGCCGCGCGTCTACGAATAGGTGGTCGATGTCGATCCGCGCCCTCTTCCTGTCCGACATCACCCGCGACATCCCGCCCGTCGTGTATTTTCACGAGCAGAGCGCGGAGCGCCTCGCGGACGAGGTCTCCGAGTACATCATCACGGGCGGCTGGCCCGAGGGCGATCCGCGGCGGGCGCGTGTCCCGAGCGGCATCCACGAGCAGTATGTCCGCCTCCTGACCGGCATCACGGGCGCGCTGGACCGCAAGGGCGGCCCCGAGCTCCCCGCCTGCTGGATCTCGGGCTTCTATGGCTCTGGAAAGTCCAGCTTCGCCAAGCTGTTGGGCCTGTCTCTCGACGGCGTGACCCTGCCGGACGGGCGACCTCTGGCCGACGCCTGGCTGGCGCGAGACCGGTCGCCGCGCGCCGCCGAGCTGGTCGAGGCCTGGACAGAGCTGAAGCGCCGCGTCGACCCCATGGCCGTGGTCTTCGACATCGGCGCGGTCGCGCGCGACGACGAGCACATTCACGGCGCATTGTTGCGTCAGGTGCAAAGACGCCTGGGTTACAGCGTCGAGCCGCGGGTGGCCGACTACGAGCTCAAGCTGGAGAAGGCGGGCCACTGGCCGCGCTTCGAGGCGCTGGCGGGAGCGCTGCTGGGTCGCCCCTGGTCGGAGATGCGGACCGACCCGCTGGTCGAGGATCACTTCTCCCGCGTGCTCTCCGCGCTCATGCCCGAGACCTTCCCGGACCCCATGAGCTGGGTGGACGCGCGGGCCGGCACGGGCATGGCCGCCACCTCCGTGGAGGAGGCGGTTCGTGCCATCTCGGAGATGATGGCGCGCCGCGCGCCTGGGCGCACCCTCTTCCTGGTCGTGGACGAGGTCTCCCAGTATGTCGGCGCCTTCGCCGACCGCATGCTCGCGCTGCAGTCCCTGGTCGTCGAGCTGGGGAGCCGCCTGCGGGGGCGGGTCTGGCTGCTGGTCACGGGGCAGCAGAAGCTCGAGGACCAGGCCGACATGAGCGTGCTGGGCAAGCTAAAAGACCGCTTCCCGCCTCGGCTGCGCGTACACCTGGACAACCAGAACATCCGCGACGTCGTGCACCGTCGCCTGCTCCAGAAGACCCCCGAGGCCCACGAGCAGCTCCGCGCTTTGTACGCCCGCCACCGCACCGCGCTGGCGCTCTACGCCTATGACTGCGCCTCTGCCAGCGCCGACGACTTCGCCGACGTCTACCCGCTGCTGCCGAGCCAGATTGACCTGCTGCTGCGCATCACCAGCGAGCTGCGTACCCGGTCGAGCCGCTCGCAGGGGGACGACCACACCATCCGCGGGCTGCTCCAGCTCCTCGGTGAGCTGTTTCGCGAGCGGGGGCTGGCCGACAGAAAACTGGGATCACTGGTTACTCTCGATGAGGTCTACGAGGTCCAGCACACCGCGCTGGACGCGGACCTCCAGACCACCATGGGTAGAATCCTGCACCATTGCGCTGAGCACAACAAACCGCTCGCCGGCCGGGCCGCGCGGGCGGTGGCCCTGCTCCAGCTCCTCCAGGACAGCCTGCCGACCTCCACCGAGCTTGTCGCGCAGTGCCTCTACGACGCCGTGGACCGGGGCGCCATGGTCGAGGACGTCGGCCTCGCCCTCGAGGATCTGCGCGCGAGCGCGCTGGTCATATTCACTGAGCGGCACGGCTGGGCCATCCAGTCCACGGCCGGCGAGGAGTGGGAGCACGAGCGCGCCTCGCACCACCCCACCCACGAGGAGCGCGCGCCCCTCATCATCGACGCCATGTCGAAGGTGCTGGGGGACAGGAAGGAGAACCCCCGCTATCAGGGCCGCCCCTTCCCCGTGGTCGCCACCCTCTCCGACGGCCGGCGCATCGCCGATCACCCGCTGACGCCGTCAACCGAGCGCGCCGTCGTGCCGGTCGACGTGCGGTTGCTTCCCGCGGTCGAGGCGACCCAGAGCGTCTGGCTCAAGCGCAGCGAGGACCTGCGGGATCGCCTGATCTGGGTCTGCGCCGACGTCGGCGCGGTCGAGGACGCCTCGCGGGAGCTCGCGCGATCCCTGCGCATGGTCGAGCGCTACCAGCCCCGACAGGCGTCGATGACGCTCGCGCGCGCTCAGCTCCTGGTCGCCGAGGGCGCCCGTCGTGTCGAGCTCGAGCGGCGGCTGCGAGAGGTCAGCGAGGCCGCCCTGATGTCTGGGCGCGTCTACTTTCGTGGTGACGAGCTGCGCCCTCGCGATCTCGGCGGCTCACTGATCGCCGCGGTCAACGGCGCCTGCGCCCGCGCGCTGCCGGTCCTCTACCCGCACCTGGTCAACACGCAGCTCCTCCCCGCCGAGCTCGCCCAGCTCCTGGCGCCCGGGGATCTCTCCGGGGTCTCGCCCAGGTTCCTGCCGCCCGAGCTCGGCATCCTCGCGCTGGACGGCGGTCGCTACGTCGCGAACTGCCAAGGCGTCGTGCCCCGCCGCATCCTCGAGCACATCGAGCGGGAGCGCGGCGTGTCGGGTGCGGCGCTGCTGGCGGTCTTCGGCGGCCCGCCCTTCGGCTACACCGCCTCAGTGATCCGGGCCTGCCTTGCCGGCCTCCTGCGCGGCGGGCGCATCCGCGTGCGGACCGAGGACGACGCCGAGATCGTCGCCATCCGCGACCCGGGCGTGCGCGAGCTCTTCGAGCGGGACGCCCCGCTGCGGCGCGCCGTGATCTTCCCCGTCGGCACCGGCGGCCTGAGCCCTCAGCTCCGCGCCCGCATGGTCCACCTCTTCCAGGAGCTCGGCCACCCCGTCGATCGGGACTCCGACGCGATCGCCGAGGGCATCTCCCGCCAGTTCCCCGGGCTCATCAAGCGCACACGCGAGCTGCTGGAGCGCCTCCGCGCGGTCCCCGGCGCCGACCGCAGCGCCGAGATGTCTGCCCTGCTCGCTGCGTTGGAGGCAGTTTTTCGGCTGGTCCGCCACACGGAGGCCACCCTCGCAGAGCTGGGGCGCCATCTGGACCTCATCACCGACGGCTTGGCACGCCTGGAGCGGTGGGGGCGCGCGCTCACCGCTGAGGTCCTGGAGCGCCTCATCGCGGCCCAACGCGCGCTGTCGACCGAGCGTGCCCAGCTCCGGGAGATCGGGGAGGAGCGTGACGAGGTCCGCGAGGCGGGGGATCGGCTCGAGCAGGCCCTTCACGGCCCCGCCCCCTGGGACCAACTGGAGCCGCTGGAGGCCGACGCCGAGCGTCTGCGCGCGGCCTACCGTCAGGTCCGCGCCGCCCTGATCCACGCCCAGCAGGCCCAGTCCGAGGACGCGCGGGCCCGGGTCAAGGCGCTGCCGGGCTTCGAGACCCTCACCGGCGACCAGTCCCACCGCGCCCTGCGCCCCCTCTTCGAGGCCATCACCGACACCCGTGTCGACGCCAGCGCGCCGCCGCTGCGCAGCCTGCGCGAGGGCTTCCGCGACGTCCTGCGCCGCGCCGAGGAGTCCGCGGTCGCCTACCTCGACGAGATCCGCAGCAGCCGCGAGCGCCGCCCGGTCGTGCGCGTAGACCTGGAGCTGCGAAACCGCGAGGTGAGCAGCGCCGAGGAGGTCGAGGCCCTGGTCGTCGAGATCCGAAGGCGCCTGCTGGAGCAGGTGGCTAAGGGAGCGAAGGTGAGGATCACATGACGGGGAAAGACCTATGAAGGTGTCGGACTGGGAGTCAATAATCACTGCGTTTCAGCCGCTGGACCGCGTCGAGGCCGACCAGCAGCAGCTCTATGTGGAGCGTCCGGACGCGGTCTCCCAGCAGATTCTTAAGCAGCTCCGCCTGTATCGCAAAGGGAAGTGGATCTTCTGCGGATCCACCGGCACGGGAAAGAGTTCTGAGCTGGTCCACCTCGCCTCCCAGGCGGGCGCGAGCTACCTCGTTGTCGCGCTGGACCTGCCCGCCTCAGTGAACAGCCCGCGGTTGGTGCAGCCTTTCGAAGTGCTGGTGCTGATCGGCGCCGCTGCCGTGCGCGCTGCCGACGAGACCTTCGGCCACAAGGTCCCCCAGCCCCTCATCGAGGCTCTGGTGAGCGCGTTTCGCGGGGTGGCGACCGGGCGGGCGGCAGACATGGACGCGGTGACGCTGCTCAAGGGCGTGGGCCTCTTCGCCTGGGGCGCGGGTACGGGGGACGCACCCGCGCTCGTGGAGGGCGCGTATAACCTGCGGCGCGCGCTGAAACGCCCCGCGCTCCCGACGGCGCGAACTGCACTTGGTGGGCTCACCCGCGCCAATCTGCGCGAGGGAGACCCGGAGGTGACGGCGCTGACTCAGGCCGTCAACGCCATCCTGGCCCACCTGGACAGCGAATTCGTGCGCGCCCCTCTGGTGCTGGTAGACGGGCTGGACAAGGTGGACGACATCGACAACATCCGCGGCCTGTTCACCGACACCAACCTGCTTGCGGCCATCGACGCCCCTACGGTCTACGCTGCGCCGATCACGCTCATGGTGGACACGGAGTGGAAGAGCGCCGGAGACCGCTTTCGGCAGATGCGCCTCACCAACCTGCTCGTGACCCCTCCGAAGTGGAAGAGCATGACAGTAGAGCTGCAGGCGCGGCTCGAGACGGGGCGGAACGTCGCGCGGCGTGTCGTGGAGGCGCGCCTGGAGAACCTCGGTGTCCGCTCCGAGGACGCCATCGACCTGGACGCGCTCGAAGAGCTGATCAGCGGCTCCGGCGGCCTGCTCCGTACCCTCATCCGTCTGGTTCAGCTCGCCATCGAGGAGGCCCATGGGCGCGACAGCGCCCGCATCCAGCTTCAGGACGCGCGCGCCGCCACTGCCCAGCTCGCCCGCGAGCTGAGCGCGTCCATGAACACGCTGCGGGAGAAGGAGCTGAAGCACGTCTTGAACAGCGGGATGCCCAGCGGAGACCAGACCTCGCTGGAGCTGCTCATCGGCAGCTACGTGCTTCCCTATGACAACGGGAAGATCTGGTGGGCGCCTATCCCTCTCGTCGCCCGCCTGCTGGCTGGGTGATGGCCCGATGGGTGAGCGCCTTTCGATAGTCGCAGAGCGGATAGGGCGGAGCCTGAGCCTCGCCCAGAAGGTCGATCTCTTCTTGCTGTTGGGCCCATCTCACCGTGGCGAGGAGACCCTGGAGGCGCTCGCGCGGCAACTCGCACCCGACCGGATCCACGTGTACCACCGCTTCCACGAGGACGGCGAGGCCCTGGACGACGCCGCGGCGGGGACCACGGACCCCAACCCTTTCGTCCTGGCCTGGGGCCTGGAGTACGTACCAGAGGACGAGCTCACCGACGTGCTGGTTGGCCTCAACCACCGGCGTGATCGCCTGCGCCTCTGGCCGGCGACTCATATGGTGTGGATCCCGTGCGAGTTGCTGGACGTCTTCTCCCGGCGCTGCCAGGACCTCGTCGAGTGGCGGCGCCTGCTGCTGGAGGTCGACGAGACCCCGCCCATCCCCGCGGACGTGATGGCCTGGCGGACCCTCGGCCTCGAACTGCAGCGCAGGAGCGCCCGCCGCGCCATCCAGCTCCGCGGCGCGCTGGAGGGCCTCACCGTGCCCGAGCCGGACGAGGACCTGGAGTTGCGCCTGGAGGGCGGGTTGCCCACCACCCTGGAGGCATGGACCCGCGATCCCGGCCTGCGAGCCCTGGTCGGCCACACCACCCTCGGCAAGACCGCCCAGGTCCGGCGGCTGGCGCGGCGGGCGGCGCGGCGGGCGCTCGTGGATCCCCGCGAGCCGCTGGTGCTGCTGGGCCCCGCGGAGCACCTCCCGCTGGATCAGCCACTCGGAATAGCGCTTCAACGATGGATCAAGTTCGAATATATAGATCTTGATCGGTTTCTCGCCACCTGGGCCGCTGAGGGCCGCCTGCGCCTGGCGCTGGACGACGTGGACGGCTGGAGCGCCGATCGCCAGCAGGCGCTCTGGCGCTGGTGTGAGGCGGCCTGTGAGCAGAACCCGCGGCTCGGCGTCCTGGTCATCGGGCGCGCCGGCCTGAGCCTCCCTCCTGCCTGGGACATCGCGGCGCCGTTGCCCTGGGGAGAGTCGGCTGTGCTGCGCCTGCTCCGCGCGCGGGGCCTGGACGAGCAGACCCTGAGCGCCCTGGTGGAGCGACGTCTGGAGATCACCTCCCCGTACCTCGCCGAGATCATCGCCGCGATCTACCTCGCTGAAGGGCGCCTGCCTGACGACACGCTGACCTTGCTGGATCGCGTGCTGGCCATCCCCACCGATCCCAGCCTGGACGCCGCCGCCATGGCCGCGCTCAGCGCGAGCGTCTGGGACCTCCCGCTGGCCGGCCTTCGCCCCGCCAGCGTCGAGGCGCTCCGAGGGCTCGGGGCGGAGCCCAGGGGCGACATCCTGCACTTCACCTGGCACCTGCCGCTGTCCTACCTCGCGGCGCGGCACCTCTTGAGGCAGGGCATAGAGGCAGTCCGAAGCGCCGGCCGAGAGTACTCAGGCGAGCCGTTCTGGGATGACCTGGCCAGGCTGCTCGCCTCCAGGGTGCGTCTGGTGGCCGGACCCTGGGGGACAGGGCTCAAACAACGCCCAACGATAAGTGCTGACAGATTCGGGGGAATCGCTCCCCACCGTCCCGTTCAAGCCGGCCCATCCGCGCGTGCCGCGGCGCCCGCTGGAGCTCCAGGAGCGCTTCTGAGCTGGGTCCAACATCCCCCCCGAGACCGCATGACGCCCACCGCCCGCCGCCAGCTCCAGCTCACCATCCGCGACCTGCACGATCGCCTGCAGGCCGACCTGCGCGCCAGCGCCGAGCGCCACTGGCGCTGGACCCGCGACTGGCCGAAGCACCCGAACGCCCACACCCTGGCGCTGTGGAAGAAGAAGTGGGGCGCCAGCGAGGCCGGCCTCGTCGCCCGCGAGCGGGTCGAGGCCTGGATCTCCGAGACCGCCCGCGCCGAGGGCGTGTCCGAGCGTGATCGCCCCGCCCTGCGCGAGCGCCTCATCGTCGGCTGGGTGCGCGAGGCCGCCTACACTCTGCTGCACCGCCTGGTCATCCTGCGCATCCTCGAGGCGGTCGGGCTGCGCCGCGGCCGCGTGGTCAGCGGCGGCTGGGAGAGCACGATCTACAAGGATCTTCGCCAGCTCGCCCCCGCGCTCATCCGCGACGACACCGAGGGCATGGGCTTCCTCATCGAGGCCCTGGTGGACGAACTCTCGCTGGACCTGCCCGGCGTGTACGGCGACGTCGGCCTGACCCGCCTCATCCCCGTGCCGCCCGCCACCCTGCGCCACCTGCTGGACGCCCTGGACGACCCCGCCCTGCGGAGCTGCTGGACCGACGATACCGCGCTGGGGTGGATCTACCAGTACTGGAACGACCCCGACCGCGAGGCGCTGGACAAGAAGCTGGCGAAGGGCGGCAAGCTGGCCAACGACGAGATCGCCAGCAAGACCCAGCTCTTCACCGAGCGTTATCTGGTCGAGTGGCTGCTGCAGAACAGCCTGGGGCCCCTCTGGCTGCGCATGTGCTACAATCAGGGGTGGACCCCTGAGGCGGTCTCCAGCGGCGCCCTGGCCCGCCTGGACCAGAAGCGCGCCGCCTGGCGGGCCGATCTCGCCGCGGGCCGGATCTCCGCCGAGGTCGAGCTGAGCACGGACGACGAGCAGGAGGAGCGCTGGCGGTACTACGTGGCTCAGGACCTGCCCGCGGGCGCCGCCGAGGCCCCGCCGCGCACCCTGTCCGAGCTGCGCCTGCTGGACCCCGCCTGCGGCTCGGGCCACTTCCTGGTCGTCGCCTTCGACCTGCTGTTCGCCCTCTACCAGGAGGAGGCCCGCCACCGCGGGCTGGAGGGCCAGCCCGGCTGGACCGACGCCGAGATCGCCCGCGCCATCCTGGAGCAGAACCTGCACGGGCTGGACCTGGACCCGCGCGCCGTGCAGATCGCCGCCGCCGCGCTGTGGCTCAAGGCCCGCCGCGCCGCGCCCGACGTGGAGATTGGGCGCCTGAACCTGGTGGCCTCGAACCTGGGGCTGGGCGCGCTGCCGCCCGACGACCCGGCGCTGGTGGCCCTGCGCGACGAGCTGTCCACCCTGGGCGTGGCGCCGAAGCTGGCGGACGCGCTGGTCGCGCGCCTGGGGGACGCCGACCACCTGGGCGCCCTGCTGCAGGTGGACGCGGCGCTGGAGGAGGCGCTGGACGAGCAGAGCAGCCCCGAGGAGGCGCGGCAGACCGGCCTGTTCGCGCAGCGCCGCGCCGCACGTCGCCAGGGCTTCGAGGCGGCCCTGGAGCGCTTCCTGGTCCAGCACAGCGCGGGCGAGGATCTGGGCCTGCGCCTGCGGGGCGAGCAGCTCGCCAAGGGCGCCCGCTTCGTGCGCCTGCTGCGGCGCGGCGGCTACCACCTCGTGGTGGGCAACCCGCCCTACCAGGGCCTGCAGAAGCTGGGCGACAAGCGGACCAAGGCGTACATCGAGCGGCACTATCCCGAGGGAAAGCACGACCTCTACGCCGCGTTCCTGCTGCGCGGGCTGGAGCTGGCCGGGCCGGGCGGGCTGAGCGCGATGATCACCATGCGCGGCTGGATGTTCATCCAGCAGTTCGCCGAGCTGCGGGCGACGCTGCTGAAGCAGCACACGCTGGTGGGGCTGGGCGACGTAGACCGGGGGGCTTTCGAGGAGATCGGCGGGGCCGTGGTCGCCTCGGTGATGAGCGTCTTCTGCAACGTGATCGCGCCAGAGGCCCAGAGCTACGCCGTGCGGGCGACACCGGCGGAGGACATGGGGGGCGTGGGGGTCACGAGCCGGAAGCGGGCGGGGTTGTTGGCTCGCACTTGGTTGTACAGATTTCAGTGCAAGATGCTCTCAGGAATTTCGGGGCAACCTATCGTGTACTGGTGGTCGGACGAAGACCGGATATCCTATGCCGCCGCACCAAAGCTCGAAGAACGCTACAGATCTCGTAAAGGTATTACCACAGGTCAGAATGTGCGATTCATCAGAAAGTCCTGGGAGTGTAATTCTGCTAACTCAATCGCAAGGAGGTTCCCCTGCTCGGCGAGTTGGGACGGGGCGAATTGGGTACCGGTTGTAATGGGTGGAGCTGGGGATGAGTGGTTTGATCGGTCAGACGAGAGGATTACCTGGAAGATGGCAGGTGCAGAATTGGCTCATTTCACAGGTAGTAGGTTTGGACGGGGAGCCGATGGCTACTTTCACCAAGGCATTGCGATCTCCGTAATCGGAGTGAGTTTCTACGCGAGATGCCATCGATACGCTAGCATCATCTCTGACGCTGGGTGCTCGGTATATCCTAATGCACCGAATGAGATTCCGGGACTCATCTGTTCGATGCAGCGTACAGACGCGAGAAGGTACGTCCAAGATCTGAACCCAACGGTGAATTTCAAGCTAACCGATGTCGACCGCCTCCCCCTTTTCCCCGTCGCCTCCGCCGACGAGATCGTCGCCACCCTCGACCGCGTCTTCACCGAGCACGAGTCCCACCGCGAGACTTCCGTCGAGTTCCGTGCCCCTGGCCCCTCCGCCTGGGACTCCGCCCAGCGCTGGGCCCAGCGCGCCGTGGACCGCCCCGCGGGCGCGCCCCTCGAACCGTTCGAGCCAGAATATCTTGATGTTGAAATATCGGCCCGCGCTCTCTCCTATGCCCTCGGCGTGGCGCTGGGGCGCTTCGCGCCCGACGGCACGGGCGCCCTCGACCCGGCCAGCGCCGACCACTCCACCGCCCTTCCGCGCGGGATCCTCTTCCTGGTCCCCGACGATCTGCCCGAGGAGATGGGCGACCTCGGCCACCCCGCCGCCGCCCCCCTGCGCGCCGCCTGGGCGCGCCACCGCGCCGACTTCCCGCCCGGCCAGAGCCTGGGCGCCTGGCTGCGCGAGCGCTTCTTCGCCGACGTGCACCGCCCCATGTACGAGAGCCGCCCCATCCACTGGCCGCTGAGCAGCGAGCGGCGCAGCTTCGTCGCCTTCGTGCAGCTCCACCGCATGGACGCCGACACCCTGCCCGCGCTGCTGGCCGACCGCGTGCGCCCCGCGCTGCAGCGCCTGGACGGCCAGCGCCTGGATCTGCACCGGGACCGGCTGGGCGCCGACCGGGCCCGCGCCCGCGACGCCGAGCGGCGGCTGGAGCGCGTGCAGCGCCTCCATGACGAGCTCTCCGCCTTCGCCGCCCAGCTTCAGGGCTGCATGGAGAAGGGGCCGCCGCCCGCCAACGACAAGGCTCCGCGGCGCGAGCGGGACGCGCCCTGGGCCCCCTGGCTGGACGACGGGGTGCGCGTGCAGGCCGGCAGCCTCTGGCCCCTGCTCGAGCCGCAGTGGAAGGATCCACGGCGCTTCTGGGAGGAGCTGTGCGCGGACGACGACAAAAACGACGACTGGTCGCGCACCGCCGCCCGCTACTTCCCCGCCCGCGTAGCACGGCGCTGCGTGGACGACCCCAGCCTGGCGGTGGCCCACGGCCGCTTCTGGGAGCTGCACCCGGAGCTGGCGTACCTGTGGGAGCTGCGCCTCAGCCGCGATCTCGGCCCCGACTTCCGCGTCGATGAGCCCGGCTCGGCCGAGCGGCGCGCCGCCTGGCTGGCCGAGAACCCCGATCTGGCGAAGAAGATCGAGGAGAAGGCGCGGCGTGGGCGCCGCGAGACCGAAGACCAGGCCGACGGGGCCCAGGAGGAGTCGGAATGACGGGCCCTGTCTCGGCGCTGATCCTGGGTGAGCTGACGGCCTTCGTCCGCCAGCACGGGCTGGTCCTGTGGCTGGACCCGGCCCGCGCCTACGAGCCCCTGGCCAGCGCGCTGCTGGCCGCGGGGGCCGACGCACCCTTTCCGCTGATCGCGTTTCAGGGCAGCTTCCTCGAGCTGATGTTCACGCTCCACCCCTGGACGGGGCACCTGGACCCGCCGGCCCTGGTGATCTACCTGCCGGGCTTCACGCCCGAGGCCGCGCGCGCCTCCCCCTTGCTCGAGGTCTACGAGTCCGGGCGAAACTTCCCCCTGCGCACGCTGTCGTCCTTCGTCGAGCGGGCCGCGGCGGGCCGGGTGTCGCCCGAGCGCGTCACCGCCTTCCTGGCGGAGCAGCCGGATCTGCGGCGGGCGGACGCCTGGCTGACCGAGGCGCTGGAGGCGGGCCAGGGCGGGCGCGCCGCCCTGCTGCGCACCCTGCCGCTGGGCGCGATGATGGACGAGCTGCTGAGCGGCGCGGGGGCGGGCTGGTTGGTGGACCGCGCCGCACTCAACGGCGCCCTCGAGGCCCGGCTGGGGCTGGACGCCGCCTGGCGGAGCGGGCTCTACGAGCCGGATCGCCCCGAGGAGCTGGCCTTCCTCATCGCCAGCTTCGCGCTGGCGGTGGAGTACGTACACGACCTCCGCCGCGCGCCCTCGTCGCCGCGCCTGGCGCCGCTGGTGGGGCTGCCCGCCGCGCTGGTGGAGGCGGCCCGCGAGCTGTGCGGGCACCTGCGGGACCGCCACCCCGCGTACTATCAGCGCACGGCGGACGAGGTCCAGGGGTGGTTGCCCGACGAGGTGTCTCAGGCCACCGCCGACGATCTCGGGCGCATCGACACCTTCCGCTTCGAGGAGGAGCGGCTGTTGGAGGGCGCCATCGCCGATCTGGACCTGGGCGTCGCCCGTTGGGCGAGCGCGCTCGAGCGGGCGGCGCCGCGGGCTGAGGGGCGGAGCTTCTGGACGGCGGCGGCCCCCGAGCGGCAGGCGGCCTGGGGGCTCATTCGGGACGCGGCGACCCTGGGCGCGGCGCTGGAGGCCGCGACGCAGGCCGGGGACCGCTGGATGCGGGTCGAAGACGCACTCGACACCTACACGGCCACGGGCGCCGCTGTGGATCACGCCCACCGCGCCCTGGAGCAGCGCTGGGCCCAGGTCTGGCCCGGCCCCCTGCCCAGCCGCGAACCGCTGCGCGCCCAGGTGGACGCGCTGCGCAGCGCCTGGTGGCGCTGGGCCGACGACCTGAACCGGCGCTTCGCCGAGGTGCAGCGCGCTGGGCCGCTTCCCGATCCCGCGCTGCGGCAACGCGAGATCTTCCCCACTGCCGTCGAGCCTCTGCTCGCCGAGGCGGGCTGCACCGCCCTCTTCCTGCTGGACGCCTTCCGCTACGAGATGGCGACGGCGCTGTTGGACGCGCTCGAGCAGGAGCGGGGCGGCGGCGCGGTGCGGCTCCTGGCGTGCCTGGCCGAGCTGCCCACGACGACAGCGGTGGGCATGAACGCGCTCACGCCGCTGGCCGAGCAGGGCGTCCTCAGCCCGGTGATCCGTGACGGGGAGATCAAGGGCTTTCACAGCCGAGAGCTTCAGGTCGTCACCCCGGACCAGCGGCGCCGCGTGCTGGCCAGCCGGGTGGGCGGCTCGCTGCCCTGGCTGGACCTGGACGAGCTCGGGCGGCGGGACGGGGCCTCGCTCCGCGCGACGGTGGGCCGCGCGAAGCTGGTGGTCGTGGTCGGCGACGACGTGGACGCGGCCGGTGAGCGCGGGCTGGGGCTGGAGCTGTTCGAGCGGGCCCTGGTGCGGATCCGCGGGGCCTGGCGCGCCCTGCGCGAGGCGGGGGTGCGGCGCGCCGTGATGACCGCCGATCACGGCTTCCTGCTGCTCGACCCGCGGGCACCGCGGCAGGACTGCCGGGTGCGCGGTCCGGATCGGCGCCACGCGCTGACGCCGCTGACCCCGGACGCCCTGGGAGAGCTGCGCCTGCCGCTCGCCGCCCTGGGCTACACGGGGACCGACCTTCACCTGCTCACGCCCGCGGGGGTGAGCCTGTTCGACACCACCCGCCCGCCGCCCTCGTTCGCGCACGGCGGCGCCAGCCTCCAGGAGCGGGTGATCCCGGTCCTGACGATCACGACCCGCGCCGCCCCAGGCGGGGACGCGCTGCGGTACGCGCTGCGCGCCGAGGAGCCCGCCGCGGACGCACCCCGGATCATCGGCGCCAGCGCCCTGCTGCTGCGCTTGGAGGTGCTGGACCAGACGGGGCTGCGCTTCGGGAGCGGCAAGGCGGTCGAGGTGAGCCTGCGCGCGGCGCACCCAGGCGTCTCGGTCGAGCTGCTCGGGGCCGCGCCCGGGGCCTCCCTGCAGGGCGGTGGGCTGCGTGTCGGCCTGGACGCGCCGGTGCTGGTCTGGTTCCGGCTGGTGGGCGGGACGGAGGGCCGGGTCGCCGTGGAGGCCATTCACCCCACGGGCGAGGCCGCGGTGACGCCCGCCCAGGCGCCGGGCTTCTTCCCGGTGGTTACGCGCGAGGACCGGTCGCGAGCCGAGGACCGCGCCCCACCGGCCACACCGCCGGCTACACCGTCAACCTCCCCCGGCTGGCTGGACGGCCTGCCGGCCTTCGCCCGGCCCGTGCTCCTGCACCTGGCGACCCACGGCGTGGCGACCGAGGCTGAGGTGATGACCCTGCTGGGCGGGGCGCGCGCGGCGCGGCGGCTGGCGTTGGAGTGGGAGGCGCTGATCCGGCTCGTTCCATTTGGAGTAAGAGTTACCATGGTCGGATCACAGAAGCAGTATGAGAGAGAAGGAGGCGGCGCGTGAGCGATCTCAGCCGGCGCGACCGGGAGCACATCTTCGAGAAGCTGCGGGGCGGCCTGGTCCCCGAGCGCGGGCTCGAGGCCTTCGCCGCCGGCGTGGACCGGCCGCGCGGCGAGCTGCACCGCCAGATGGACCTGGCCGCCGACGGCGAGGGGCTGGTGAAGTTCCTGCGCGGCGGCTACGGCTGCGGCAAGACCTTCCTGGCGCGGCTGGCGGTGCTGGACGCGGCGCGGCGGGGTTTCGCGACCAGCTTCGTGGTGGTCTCAGACAACGATCTGCACTTTCACCGCTTCGACGACGTCTATCGCAAGGTGGTCGCCGAGCTGTCCACGCCGAGCTGCCCGCGTGGCGCGCTGGGGGACGTGCTGGACCGCTGGGTGGCGGTAGAGGAGCAGGCGATGATCGCCGCTGGGGCCGACGAGGCGGCGCCGGACTTTGACCAGCGTGTGCGGCAGCGGCTGGACGAGCGGCTGATGGGCATGACGGGCGGGCGGGCCCCGGCGGACTTCGTGCGGGTGGTGCAGGCCATCTTCGACGCCAAGCAGGAGGGCGATCTCGCCGAGGCGGGCGCGCTGCTCTCCTGGCTCTCGGGCAGCGCCAACGTGGCGGCCTCGGCCCGCAAGCGGGCGGGGGTCAAGGGCGAGATCGGCAGCCGCGACGCGCTGGACTACCTGCGCGGGGTGTTGGAGATCGTCAAGGCCGCCCGCTACAAGGGGCTGGTCATCGTGGTGGACGAGGCCGAGACCATCCTGCGCATGCGCAAGGACACGCGGCACCGCTCGCTCAACGGCATCCGCCAGATCTGCGACGCCTCGGCGGGCTGGCCGGGCCTGCTCTGGGTGTTCACGGGCACGCCGGACTTCTTCGACAGCCGGCACGGGGTGGCCGGGCTGGCCCCCCTGCACGACCGGGTGCGCTTCCAGAGCGCGGGCGGCTTCGTCAGCCTGCGTCAGCCACAGCTCGAGCTCAAACCATTCAATGCTGAACGATTGCGGGAGGTGGCGCTGCGGCTGCGGGATCTCTTCCCCACGGGCGACCGCCAGCGGCTGGAGGACCGGGTGCACGCGGGCCTCGTGGACAGGATGGTCGCCATGGTGACCGAGGGCTTCAAGGGGGACGTGGGGGTGGTGCCGCGCCAGTTCCTGCGGGAGCTGGTGATGCAGCTCGACCTGGTCGAGCAGGAGCCCGACTATGACCCCATGCCTGGCTACGCCTACACCCCCGCGCCGCTCGGGCCCGAAGAGAGCCACGCGCTCACCGGCGAGCCGCCCCTCGTGATGGCCGACGACGACGGCTTCGTGGCGCGCGAGGAGGTCTGGTGAGCTTCGCCCGCCTGCACCCGCGCATGCAGGAGGCCGTGGTACACCGGCTGGGATGGTCCCGCCTGCGGCCCGTGCAGGACGTGGCGGCGGAGGTCATCCTGGACGGGCTGAACGCGGTGGTGCTGGCGCCCACGGCCGGGGGCAAGACGGAGGCGGCGATCTTTCCGGTGCTTTCGACGCTCCTGGAGGATCCGGCGCCGGGGGTGGGCGCGGTGTACGTGGCGCCGCTCAAGGCCCTGCTGAACAACCAGGCCGAGCGGCTCGGGCAGTACGCGGAGATGGTCGGGCTGCGCGCCGCCGTCTGGCACGGCGACACGTCGGCGGGCGAGCGGCGGCGCTTCCTGGCCGAGCCGGCCGATCTGCTGCTGACCACGCCCGAGTCGCTGGAGGGCTTCTTCCTCTCCGAACGCCGCGATCCCGCCACCATCTTCGCGGGCCTGCGCGCGGTGATCGTGGACGAGGTCCACGCGCTGGCCGGTCAGGACCGCGGGGCGCACCTGATCAGCGTGATCGAGCGGCTGGCGGCGCTCTGTCCAGGCGATCTCCAGCGTGTGGGGCTCTCGGCGACGGTCGGTGACCCCGACGCCATCCTGGGCTGGCTCTCTGGCACCAGCCGACGCCCGCGGCGCCTGGTCGCGATCGAGCCCGCGCCGCGGCGGCGCCAGCTCCTCGGGGTCTACCAACCTGAGCCGGGCGCGCTGGCCCAGGACGCGGCGAAGATGGCGGAGGGCAAGAAGGTCCTGCTCTTCTGCCAGAGCCGGGCGGGCGCGGAGGGACTGGCGGCCCAGGTCCGGCGCGCCGGGGGGCACGTCTCGGTCCACCACAGCGCGCTGTCGGCGGACGAGCGCGCCGAGACCGAGGGGCGGTTTCGGGCAGCCGGCGCCGCGTGCGTGGTCAGCACGTCCACGCTGGAGCTGGGCATCGACGTGGGCGATCTGGACCGCGTGCTGCAGGTGGACGCGCCGGACACGGTCGCCTCCTTCCTCCAGCGGATGGGCCGCACGGGCCGGCGCGAGGGCCAGACCGCGAACATGGCCTTCCTCTGCGGCTCGCCCTGGACCGTGCTGCAGGCCGCGGCGCTGGTCTCGCTGGCGCGCGAGGGCCGGGTCGAGTCGGTTCGTCTGCACCGGCGCCGCTGGGCCGTGCTCCTCCACCAGCTCCTGGCCTTGAGCCTGGAGCGGGCGGGCGTGCCCGACGACGACGCCTGGGCGCACCTGAGCCGGGTCCCCGACTTCAGCGGGATCCACCGACCAGAATTCGATCGCCTGATCGCCTGGATGATACGCGACGGCAGCCTGCGGCGCGCCTCGGGCCGCCTGCTGCTCGGCGAGAAGGCCGAGCGCCGCTACGGACGTCGGCACTTCGCCGAGCTCTACGCGGTCTTCTCCACGCCCGAGTCCTACGCGGTGCTCGGCCCAGACGGCAACCCGCTCGGCACGCTCTCGCAGGCCTTCGTGGACCGGCTCGTAGAGGACGGGAGCTGCTTTCTGTTGGGTGGGCGGCCCTGGACGCCGACCCGGATCCTGCACGGGCCGCGGGTGGTCCAGGTTCAGGCCGCCGCGACGGGCCGCCGCCCTTCCTGGGGAGGGATCACGCCGCAATTCCTGGAGATGGAGCTGTGCCAGCGGATGGGCGCGCTGCTCCTGGAGGAGGCGGAGATCTCCTGGCTGCATCCGAACGCCGCGCGGGCGCTCACCGAGCTGCGGGCGAGCATGGCGGATCTCCTGCGGCGCGGCGGCGTGGAGCAGGACGGGGATGAGCTGCGCTGGTGGACCTTCGCCGGGGGGCGGGTGAACCTCACGCTCCGTCACGCCCTGCTGGCCTCGGGCCCGGACGCGAAGATCATCCCGGACAATTTCTGCCTGAAGATCCGGGGCTGGACGCGGGACCAGCTTGTGGCGGCCCGCGCCCGGCTCGGCGAGCGCGAGCTCTGGGAGGACGAGCGCCTGTGGCGTGAGGTGGCCGAGGGCCTGCCCAGCTATCGGTTGTCGAAGTTTCAGCCCCTGATGCCACCCTGGGTGGAGCGTGAGGTGCTGGCCGAGGCGTTGCTGGACATCGCAGGCGCATGGCGTTGGCTCGACGCGGGGGGCGTCGCCGAGGTCGCGCTCGTTCGGCCAAAGGCGCCGGTCGAGGCCCCTGCGCCGGTGGTGGAGGCCCTGGCTCCCGAGGTGGGCGCGCCGGCGTCGGGCGGGCTCAGCGTGCCGGGGCGGCCCGAGGTCGAGGTGCGCTGGATCGCCGACGCCGACGCGCTTGCGGCGGTCTGCACCGAGCTGGCGCTCGCTGACCAGATCGGTCTCGACATCGAGACCACGCTGGTCGATCAGGCCCTCTGCCTCGTGCAGATCGCCAGCGCCCACCTCGTGGCCCTGGTCGATCCCTTCGCGATCGAGGATCTCTCCCCGCTGGCGCGCCTCCTGGGTGACCCTGGCGTCGTCAAGATCATCCACAACGCCCCCTTCGAGCGCCGCGTGCTCGGCCGCTACGGCGTCGCCATCGAGAACGTCTTCGACACGCTGACCGCCAGCCGGCAGCTCCGCCGCCAACACCCGCGCCACAACCTCAAGGAGGTGTGCCTGCGCGAGCTGGGCGTGGAGATGGACAAGAGCGAGCAGACCAGCGACTGGAGCCGCCGGCCGCTTAGCGCGCGGCAGCTCGGGTACGCGGCGCTGGACGCGGAGGTGTTGGTGCGTCTGTTCAGTATGTTTGCGCCGGAGATGGGGCGGCAGGTTGGGTTGTTTGGGTGATCGGTGTCAGCAGTCGGCCTGGGCGTTGGAGCCGGGCGCGCCGGCGACCGGTGGGGGAGGGTCTGGCTGGGCGTTCTTGGAGTTCGCTGCGGCTGCAGCGGGACGGCACTGGAACTGGCTCGGCGGCGTCCCATCTGGCCGGTCTGGGGTTTTAAGCTGCGGTACTCCGCCTGAGCGTGGCTTTGGCTTGGACTTGGGCTGGGGCTTCTGAGCTGGCTCCTTACTACTCACCTTGCGCTTGTCGACCGCTGAGGCCCCCTGGGACGGCGCCGAGGCGCTCGTGCCCACCTGATCCTGGGTGCCCGCTTGCGCGATGACTTCCTCTGACCTCCCGCTGACCTCCTTGTTGGAGCTCGACTGGGGCTTTACATCCAGAACCAAGGCGAGCCGCGCATCGGGCGTTGGATCGGTGGCTGGGTCGCGGTCTGCCACGACTTCCTGGCATCCCCTAGGGGGGGCGTCCCCAGCCCCAGCGTCTTGATCGGGGGCCGGGTCGAAGTCTGCCTCGACCCCAGCCGCGAAGGCGACTCCCACCATTAGGAGGAGCGTGGGAATCGAGACGCTTCTGCGGAGCCACTCAGCTCGTCCTGGCGGTGAGCCAGACCCTCGGGCGAGCGGCACAGGCGGCGGATGTGGCGGAGTCGGTGCACGCGCCGCCCGCGCCGGCGCTTTACCCAGGCTCTCGCCAGAGGGCAGCGTCGGCGGAGTGAGCAGGGGCGCCGCTGACGCCGTGGCCTCGACGGGCGAAGAGCCGAGCTGGAGCCTCGCGAAGAACCCGCGCCAGCGCGGGTTCAGCTTGCACATCAGAGTGATGACGCCCTCCGTGCCGTTGACACGGACCAGGTGAGCGCCAGACCCGCCACCCGAAGACGGCGTCCAGCCTTCGGGCAGGTCTTCCGCTCGGTGGCGCGTAACCGACGCGTCGATCTCCCTCAGATCCTGATCTGCGTCGACGATGAGCGCGAAGGCGTGGCAAAGGTCGGCCGTGAGACCATCGATCTTCGCCTTCAGATCGGTCGCACCCACGACACCGAGACCGCCCGTCGTTTCGGCGCCCAGGCTGAAGAAGAATTCATCACTCGGAAGCCACGACTTTACGTTCGGCACCCCGGTTCGACCCGAGGCAAGGAGCTCCGCGAGGGCGAGCCGCCAGCTCATCAAGAGCACCCAGACGGCCCCGCCGAAGCTCACGCCATCCACCTCCGACGCCGGCGGGCCCTGGACCTGGAGGCTGAGGTGGCCGAGCAGCGCCTTCGAAAGGCCACAGCGTCCCTCGAAGGTCGATATCTCATCAGTGATCCACCGTAGAGCGTTCCGGCACTTGTGGTAGTCGGACCCCGGGATGTCAAGCCTGAGCTTGTCCTCGCGCGGCTGGTGCGACGGTTGAACCGTTACTTCGGCGAGCCTGATGGCGCCCACGCTCCCGGTCCTCCCGTGCTCGCAGGAGACGGCGAAGGCAATGCTCGCCCACGGCACGTCCGCTTTGCGGTCACCCGCGCGCTCATCGAGAACCCGCAGCAGCGCCATGACAGATGGATGCCGGCTCGGCCTGAGCAACTGGCGAAGCCCGTGCAGCGCTCGTTGAGGTGGATAACACGCCGCAAACTTAGGTAAACCCTTGCTCATCGCATCTTGTACAAGCTGCTCGGCGGCTTCAGTGCCCAGGTCGAGGGCTACTTCAAGGACCAGCGCGGCCCACCGGCCGATGTGGCCACGCCCGACCATCTCCTGAGCCCGGAGACGATCAGCTTCAGACACCTGCGAGTGACTCATCATCCTGGGCTCCCTACCGCATGATGTAATAAAATATACTCTGGGCATTCTCAGCTGCGCAAGCCCGAATCGTTCCCCGGGGAACAATTTGGGCTCGGTACCAGCTCTGGACCATGGAGATCAAGAAAATTATTCTATCCTGCCGCCAGATGCCTTCGCTTGCGCACATCAAGATGCAAGACGCTCGCCCAGAGGTCGCCCATGTCCCGCTCGCCTGCCTGGACCGCTCCTCGCCAGAAACCCCCGCCTCCGCCACCGGGGACCCGTGAGGAGGCGATCCAGCTCCTGATCTCGTTCGCCGACACAGGACACCTGCTCCATGAACTCGCGCTGGCCTCCGGCAGAGACATCGCGGCTCAGCTGCCTGGCGTCGTCGGCCCGGTCTCCATGATCGCGGGCGCGTTCGTGGACTACATCTGCCGGACGCACGATCTCTCGCTGCTAGACACGCTGGCAGAAAGATTCCCCAAGAGGCTCCCGGACGTTGAGCGCCTGAGCGAGCTGCTTCACGCGCTGGCAGGTCTGAAGGAGCTCGATCGGTGTCCCGCGCGATCCCCCCCCCCTCGTCCGGCGGCACTCGGGTTCGCGGGAGGCTCCGAGCACACGCCGATGTACCTGCTCGTCCTGCTGATGGTCTTCATCCTCGGGATGGTCGGGGTCCTCCTCTTCAGGCGGGATTCACACGACCCATCGGAGCGGCGTCCATCCGGCGGCGCAACTAGCGGGATGAAGACGCTCGGCCCTGGTGCCCCCGGTGAGGCGGCTGCGGCTGCAGGGCCCCCTGAGGGTAGCCTGCGCCTGGACAGCGCCCCTGCCCCCGACGAGACCTCCGCTGCGGCCCACTTCATCGTTCAAAACCTCCTTCCTGGAGGTGCAGTTTGCGTGTTTGACGCGGAGGGCCGGGCGCGGGACCCGCTGCCTCTGCCTGCAGACAGCGCACTCGGACCCTGGACGGTTCCGACCACCGTGTACGCGGGGTGGCGCTACGCGCCCGCGATCTCCGGCGACGCCTGCGGCTCGGTCAACTTCGCCGACTGCGAGCTGTGGACCGGCGCAGACCTGTTCGCTCGCTGTCTCACCATCCCGGCCCACAGGCTGTCCACCCCATGATCGGCTTCCTACTCACCTTGTGGACCTTGCTCCTGGCCACCGCGCGCGCCACGACGGTGAGCGCTGGAGTCCCGGCGTTGCCACCACGATGCTCGGAGCGGGTCGTCGGGTCGATCGAGGGTCGCGCGAGCAGGCCCGAGGATGAGCCGTCCAAGACCGTCTGGTACATCGTGGGAGTCTCCTACCTCCTTGAGGGGCGAGATCGACGGGTCGATCCCAATGAGACCTGGTACTGGGACCAGGAGGGCCTGGCCGGGGCGCTCGAGGCGCGGGCGCGCGGGTCGGTGAGTCTGGGCGACGAGAAGCCCACCATCATCGTGACACCGGGGGTTCCGACCGGCAAAGCGGGGGCTCCAGACATGTCCCGACGCGGAGTGGTGGACGCCGAGACCTTTTACACCTGCCTGGACTACGCGCTGCAGCGCGCGGACACCAACGATCACTTCATCTTCTACTTCGTGGGACACGGCTCTGCGGAGGAGGTCCCGCGGCTGAGCTCGGATCCATCGAATGATGTGTCGATCGAGCAGCTCCTCTACCTCACCGAGGACGTAGGCGCAGATGTGAAGATCTCACGTAGGGACTTCAGGGCCTCCACCACACCATCGATGCGTCAGCACCCCATTCAGTTTGGGGCCTTGCGCGACTACATCATGTTTCACGCCTACGGAGGAGCGCACGCCGGGGCCAGCAGCAACCAGGGGCAGGCACGCCGCCAGTGTCCAGGCGTGAACGAGCCCCTCTTCGCCAAGGGGCGCTTCGCGAGCGTCACGTTCATCTTGGACACCTGTCGGGTGGAGAAGGGTGCGCTCGCGGCGTCGTCCCCTATACCGACGGATCACTACCGGGACATCGCGGATCCTGTCCTTTGTTCAGTCTGGTCGCCCCTGCAGTCCCGCCAGGGCGAAGAAGGCTCCCTGGAGTACAGCGGCATGTACGGGCCCGCGCTGTTCTTGTCGTCGGCCGACCGAGACAAGAGTGCGTTCCAGTTGGAGACGATGAACCCAGTTGAGTACGACGTTGCGAAGCGCGAGGATCGCCCGCGCACCCTGTTCACCGCAGCGCTGGTCCGTGTCGTGGAGGAGACCAAACTGGAGCTGAACGTGATCGAGGCCTTCCGGCACGCTCGCGATCTCCTGGCGTGTTGGTATCACGCGGGTTCGAGCCAGGGCGCGACCTGTGCTGAAGCTCTGCCTGACTCTGTCAGTGCGACCGGCGGCACCACGGTGCCCCAGACACCGGTGGAACTCGCCTGGTGGCCCCTGGATGGTCGCCCTGGCGCGGTGAAAGAGACCGCACGCTATAGTGAATCCAGAGACCAGCGCTTCGTCCGCGCGCTCCCGCGCCTGACCTATGGGGACCTTCCACGGGAGTCCCCAGCAGCGTCCGCCAAAAAACTCGGCCTGGGGCCGCCTCTCCGGTACTGGTGGGAGCGACCGGTAGGTGATCAGCGATGGCGATCTTCTCCAGTCCCCGAGCACCCCCTCGCGGACCCCGCCCAGAAAGGTCTCTATCTACACCGCGCGGAGTATCCCCGGCCGGCGCGCGGGCCGGACGACGAGGCTATGGCGTCGCGCACCTGGCTGAGCTTCGGCCCCACGACCCAGCTCCGGACGCAACCCAGACCCTTTCAGGACGCGCGCCAGGTCGAGCTGAGCACTACCCTCACCGTGGTCCAGAACCTCGGCGCCGACGCGGTGGTCCCGCAGGGGGCTCCAGGGCTGGCGTTCAGCTACTATCCGTCGTCGAAGCACCTGATTGGGCTCACACTTGGGGCGCAGGCCCGCTACAGCCGCTGGGGACGGATCGGCACCCTCGGCCTGGAGCAGACCAGCGAAGAGGGGCTGTTCAGCGTAGGCACCTTCCCGGTCCTGGTCGCGCTGTTAGAGCTGGGCCCCCAGATCTACCTTATGCGGCGGGTATCCGAGGAAGGGAGGTCTGCGCCTACGTTCTCGCTGGCTGCCCCCCTGGGCGCAGGGTTGGTGTTGCGAGACCCTCCCTCGGAGCAGAGCTACTACCCACCTCACATGGACTGGGAGCGCAGCCCCGCCCTGACCGTCGGTCTGCGCGGCTCGCTCCTCCTCGGCGCCTTCTCGATCTCGCTGAGCCCTGACCTCCTGCTCGCGCGCGAGTCGGAGCTGTTGCGGACCACGCCTGAGCTCACCCTCTCGTTTGGATGGACACCATGAGGATGATGAAGACATCCAGGTCACCTCCTGGGCTACGCTGGGCGACGTGGGGCCTGCTTGCCCTCCTCTCCTGCGACTGGTCCCTAAGCAACAAGGATCTGGACGGCGACGGTATCAGTGTCGCGGAGGGAGACTGCGACGACGAGGCGAGCTCGGTAGGTCCAGAGGTCGCCGAGGCCTGCGGAGACGGCATCGACAACGACTGTGACGAGGAGATCGACGAAAAGGTCGAGATGTACGCGGATTGTGACGAAGATGGAAGTGGCAATCCCGACTGCGCGACCATGGCCTGCAACGAGCTGGATCTGGTAGTCTGTGACGAGTCTGGTGAACACAAGTGTAACTTGGTGCGGAACGACGATGACTGCGACGACACCAGGGTCGGAGAGTTCAGCGGGACCTGGTTCGTAGACGCAGACGACGACGGGCATGGGAACAGTGACAATCGAATTGACGCCTGCGATCAGCCCGCAGGCACCGCGGAGGAGTCCGATGACTGCGACGACGAGGATCCGACAGTTTGGGATCCACAGGACTGGTACGAAGATGCGGACGGCGATGACTTTGGCAATGCTGGCTCAACGACAAAGAGCTGTCATCAGCCCGATGGCTGGGTCGCCAACGATGACGATTGCGACGACGACGACCCGACGATCACCGTCGCGGTGACCTGGTACGCCGACGTCGACGGGGACACATGGGGCGACGCTAGCGCGGCCACCGACGCTTGTGAAGCTCCCTCCGAAGGTCACGTCACCACCAGCGGCGATTGCGATGACGCCGACCCGACGGAGTACCCGACGGCCGAGGAGACCTGCCTGGACGACCAGGACAACGACTGTGACGCGACGACGGCGCCGGCATCGTACTCGGCCTGCTGCGCGGCCGAGGTGGTGACCTGCGAGTGTGGCTACCTCTCCCAGTGCGACGCCGGTGAGAGCGCACGGACGGACGACGCCTATGTCTGCGAGCCGGAGACCTTCAGCATCTGCACGGGCTATACGTCGTCGGTAGCGGCGGCAAGAGACATGGTCGAGCGGTTGACCTCTTGTGACGCCTATGGGTGCAGCGACACCATCCCCGACGAGGAGCTGGACGAGATTCTGGTGTCGGTGGAGGCGTACCCGGACTGCTGGGAGGACTCCATCGACAACATGTGCAACGAAGAAGAAGGTCTTGTCGGCCTGTTCGACGACCAGTGCACCTCGATGGCGGAGCTGTGTCAGCCTCTCGAAGATGGGGCGTGCGAAGAGGGCACCTCCCTGCGAAGCGGCTGCTATTGGGTGATGCGAGAGATCGCGAACCAGTGCAACGCCGGGGTGACGATCGCGGACAATGACGGCGACGGTATCATTGAGACGGATGACGATCTGAATCCGGAGGTCTACACCTGTGTACCGTTCAGCGATGAGCGCCCCTCGGTGCTCGGGCTCGTCGTGGCCCTGGGGCTGGCCCTGGCCTCGACCTCACGCGTGGGCGCTGGGAGGCAGCCGTGACGCGCTGGCCGCAGCTTCGGCAGGCCGGCATCCGGATCGGGGCGATCACGTTGCTCCTGACGCTGCTCCTGAACGCAGCAGACGGGCTCGCGCGCACGGCGTTCGGCAGCGCGCTCGGCGTGATCTCAGCTTCGATGGCGCGCCAGGTCGCGGAATGGTGTGGGATGTCGCCGTGGCCGAGCTTCGACCCCCATGTGCTACGGACCGCCCAGGTGAGCCTCTACGTCGACGGGACCTGCTCGCCGCTGCGCGGCCTCGCGATCCTCATCGCCGTCCTCGCCGTCCGGCACGCCCGTCGGCCCTGGCGTGCGCTCGTCCCGCTGCTTCTGGGTTGCGCGCTGCTCTTTGCCTACAATGCGGTGCGCCTCGCGCACCTTCTCTGGCTCATGGAGCGCGGCCCGTCGCGGATGTGGTTCGACCTCGCCCACGAGTGGCTCTGGAGGCTACCCGTCATCGGCGCGGCGTTGATCTACTGGAGGTGGCGTGAGGAGCGCGTCCATCGAGGCGAGGGTGAGGCATGCTGAGCAAGACGCTCGATAGTCGCGTGAGGGCCCACCCCATGAGGCCGGGCCAGGATCCTGTCACCCGGGTCGTGGTGAAGGTAACGGACGCCTGCGACGCGAATTGTGTGCGTTGCTACGAGGCAGACGCGACGCACACAGGCCCGGTCCATCTGCCAGTGGATGCGTTGCGGGCCATGTTGGCGGCGGTGCGGGGGCGCACCGTCGTGCTCGCGGGGATGGAGCCCACGCTCCACCCTGAGCTGCCTCAGCTGGTGCAGGTTGCGGCGGCCCACAACCACGTCGTGCTGGCGACCAACGGGCGACGCCTCGGGCGGCCGGGCCTGGCGAGCGCCCTGGCGCGAGCTGGGCTCACCGCCGTGCTGCTGAACCTGGACGCGCTCTCCGAGCGCACGCTGAGGCAGACCTCAGGTGGGGTTCGGCTCGATCAGAAGCTGGCCGCGCTGGACCGTGCGACGGAGGCCGGGCTGCGCGTGAGCCTGAGCGCGACCCTGGTGCCCGGCCTCAACGACGACCGGGAGGCGCTGCGTCAGCTTGCCGGATTGGCCAGATCCCGGTATCCCGGCGTCATCGAGCTGCGGCTGCGCGCGTCCACACCGGTCGGGCGACACCTCATCCACCCGCCGATGACGATGGACGACCTGCTCGCCGGACTCTGCGACGCGCTTGGGCTGGACGAGCAGGATGTCCTCTCGGAGATCGCCTTGCGGGACACATACTACCGCGATCTCGGCGCCGCTCACCTGCTCCCCCGCCGATGCTCGCTCAACTTCCACCTCCTCCCCTCCGAAGACGGCTGGGCGCCGTTAGGCCGTTGGACAGGTCGCGTGGGACCCGTCGCGCGCGCCATGCGGAGCCGCGCCGGATATGCGCTCTACTCTGCGCTCACGCTTGGAGCGAGGAGCACAGTTCACCACCTCGGCGCGAAGTGGAAGGGCATGCCCGCGCCCGGCGCGCTGGGCTCTCTAGGTCGCTGCCTCCGGGTCGCCCTCCGCCTCTGGCCGACGGAGCGAGGGGGAGAGGACCAGGCCCGCTGCTCCACGCTGTATATGGCCGACGGCCAGGTCAACAAGTTCTGCACGTTAAACCTCGAGCGAACCGAGGCTCGTCAGCGCGGTGTCGTGCCGTGAGCCTCCTGAGCCCCCGATCACTCAGCGCGCTCGCCACGATGGGCATGGCCGCGGTCGCGCGCTGGGCGCTGCCTGGGTTGGACGGGCGACGCACGGGGGCGGACTCACCATTGGATCTCAGTGGCGCGACCCCCGATCCCTGGCCTGGAGCCTGCGCGCCACAGAGGGAGGATCTCCGGCGCTATGAGGCGCCGGAGCTGGTGGAGGCGCTCACTCAGGCCGTGCTGGCTCGCCTGCCTGTCGCGACAGCGGCCGAGCTCTCGGTCACGCCAGTGGCGGGAGCCCTTGACGGTCTGCGCGCGCTGCTCCTGTCGGAGGCGCCCTCGCGTGTTGTCACCGCAGGCCCCTGCTTTCCGGGATACGCGCTTTTGTGCGGGGCTGCGAGTGCCGGGCTGCGGCGTGTTCCCATCTCTGCGCTCGAGGATCCTGGACTTCGTGCTCGGCATAGCCTCATGGGGGCGCGCCTGCTGCTGATCAACACGCCACACAACCCCAGCGGTTGGGTGTTCTCTGTGGACGCGCTTGACGCGCTGCTGCGGATGCGGCCGCGCGGCTGCCTGGCGGTCATCGACGCCGTCTACTCGGACGGAATTCGAGGCTATGGAGCGTCGTTGGCGGGGCTTTCTCTCCGACATCCGAACGTCCTGATCCTGGAGAGCGCGTCGAAGGCTTTTGGGCTCCCAGGGCTTCGCCTGGGCTGGATCATCTCTCCCCGACGGGGCGTTCAACCGTGGCGCGCTCGCGTCGCGGCGCTACAGGCGCTGAGCCTCCCCGCACCCTGGGCGATCCGGTGGGTGGGACATACGCTGCCGGAGCTCGCGTCCTGGAGCGCGAGTCAGGCCCGCGCGCACCAGGAGAGATCCGAGCCCTTCGCCCGCCGGGGGCTGCTCCACCCCTCGGCGTCTGGGGCCATGCCCTTTGTCTGGGTGCGTGCCGCGAGCGGTTCGGGGGTGCTCATCGCGCGGCGCATTCGGGAGAGCATGAACGTCCTGGTCTCACCAGGGGAGCTCTACGGTGCCCCCGGCCGCGTGCGCGTCGGGCTGCAGGGCGCGCAGATTGCGCTGGCCGAGCTGGCCGAGGGGCTCGAGCGAGAGCGACTCGTGTACCCCTGGTCGCGGACCGCGAATGCTTGAGTGGCTCGACGTCGCTGAGTTCGTCCTGCGGATGCGGCGCGAGGACGTGCCGCTTCGCCCCCTTGACGACGATCACCCGGCTCTGGATGTCGGGTGGCTGGAGCTCTTTGCCAGCGATCCCGGGAGACTCTCGGCGGACGGCTCAGCCCGCGTGGGTGTCGCCGTCTGGGTGAGCGATGGGCGCATGAGCGCCGCGCTCCCGCTGCTGGAGCTCAGGGGTACGGGAGCTGAATATTGGTATCCAAGAATCTTGTTCTGGTGCGCACCCTTCGACGCGATCATACAGGTCGCCACCCAGAACGAGACCCTGCGCGCCTGGAGCAGGTCCTTGGGGGCTCTAACTGCGAGCCTCATAGGCCCCGACCTGGCGATTGTCGGTCTCTGGCCTGGCCTTCCTCGCTCTGTCCTCCTGGTGAAGGGGGGCGCGCGACGAGCGGGAGAGGAGCTGTTGTCTGCGCTCCGCCGTCACGCACAGGAGCACCGCCTCTGGCTTACACTCCCACTGATTCCCCCCGGTTCCACCCTCGCGGAGCTCTGTGCGGGCGCAGGCATCCCTACGTCTCCCACCTTCTATGAGGCGCGAGTCAGCCTGGGCGCGTCGGGCCTCGACGCTCAGTCCGCCGACGTGAACGCTCGGGTTCGACGAAGGATCACTCTGGACCGTCGGCGCTTCGAGGCCGCGCGCACGATGCGGCCATTTCGCGCGAGCGATGGGGAGGCGGTGGAGCGCCTCTGGAGGTCCTTCGCATCCAGGCACGTCGGCGCCGACCCACCCTTCAGCCGTCAGCTCGTGATGTGCCTCGCGTCGCGCGAACACGTCGACGTGCAGGTCGTGGTCGACGAGGTTGATCATGTGCGGGGCCTTCGGGTGCTCCTGGTTCGCGGGGAGCGCGCCTGGCTCTACAAGATCGTGTGTCAGCCCCGCAGCCCCGCCGCAGACTACTTCTGGTTGCTCTGTGGGGAAGCCTACGGGTGCCTCGGGCGCGTGGGAGTGCGGGAGCTGTGGCTGGGGATCGGCAGCTCTACCGCGAAGACGCGTCGCGGAGCGGCCCTGACCGCCGTACACACCGCCAGCTTGCTCCCGGCCACCCCGCGGGGGCTAGTCGCGCGGGGCCTGCTGGCACTTCTGTCGCGCTGGCTCCTGCCACACGCCGCCCGCCTGGACTCTTCCAAACGCGCCGGAAAGAAAATCACGTCGGCGTCCGACGGATGAGCCTCGTCGCGCACATATAAGGTGGAGGTACCCGATGAAGCCCCGCATGATGCCCTGGCATCACGAGTTGAGCGCTGGCCTGCTGCTGGCGCTCTCCCTCTGCGCGAACGCGCGCGCGGCGGATCCGGCCGCCGCCGTGACCCGAGAGTCCTGCCGCGCGGAGGAGCGCAATCCTGATGCGCGGTGGATCTCAGGGGCCCTGGTCGACCAGTCCAGCGACGGCGCGCCAGTCGGGGGCACGACCGTTGCTCTGCCTGTCCGAGATATGCACCAGTGGTATTACCTGGCGCCGACGCTCCGACGCCTGGCCGACGCGTCGACCGGGAGTGGCGACGCAGGAGAGATCGCGGCCCTGATTCAGAGCCAGCGCGAGCAGGTCGTGCTGCTGATGGCGGCTGTCTCAGGGCCAGACGCCCGCGTTGAGGCCACCGAGCGGAATAACACCTATCAGCGCTGGTTGAGCGAGTACGAGCTGGCGCTCACCGAGGCCGAGAGCATGTTGGGCGGTCAGGGTCCTTCGGAGTTCGACCCCGAGGGCTTTGAGAAAGCAGAAGAGCGCGCCTTCTACGTTATCTGGGAGGCGAACGATCGCTTCGAGATGGGCGAAAAGGAGCGAGCCCGCAGGCCCGCTCAGACCAGCGTCGGGACGCCAAAACTGGATGACCCAGGAGAGCTCCTCTTGATCAACTGCACGCGTGCGCCTTTGCGCCTTGAGCTGAACCTGCCCGTCGCGACAACGATCAGCGTGGGGCGTGGGGGTCTGCTCGGCGAGCGGTGGGATGAGCGAGCGGTCGACCTGGAAGCGATGAGCCAGCTCGCGCTATCGGTCCAGTGGGCGAGCGGTGAGCCGCGGGTGCAGATGCGCCGCCTCGAGTCCAGCAAGTATGAGCTCCGCTGGAAGCTGGATCTGGGGCAGCCAGGTGACGCAAGGCTCGTGATCGTCGGTGACTGAGCGATGCACACGGTGAGGCCGACCCTGCTGATCCAGCGCGAAGATGAGCGCCTGCCCCCTCAGGTGCTCGTCCCCTGGGGGCACGATCTGAGCGCCGGGCAGCTCTCTCTCGCGCTAGGGCTGCGCACCCCGTCCGACGGCGAGGTACTGGCGCTCAGCTTCGGACCCGAGGCAATGGTCAGCCTGCTGTTGGACGAAGGAATCGTCGTGCTCAAGATGAGCCAGATTCGGGAGACGGTGGCGCTGAGCTGGCAGGGCCACCCCATCACCCTGAGCCTCACCCCGGTGCGGCCACCGAGCTGGGCGCGCCTCCCCGCACCTTGGACCGAGCGCCAACGCAGCAGGGCTATCCTCGGGCTGAGCGGTGCACTACTCGCCGGCCTCGTCGCGCTGGGGCTCATGTGGGCGAAGGAGCACCCGCCCTCCTCTCGCGCCGAAGCACCTGACACGACGACGCCACCGATCATGTCCGCGCCGACACCAGCCGAGGAGCAGACCCTGCGGCGCCTTGCGCGTCAGGTCGTGCTGGTGGCACCTCCCGCCTCATCACGGCCGCCCGCGCCCTCGAAGCGCGTACACACGACAACGCCCATTGAAGCGCGGGCTGGAACGGCGGCGACGCCGAAATCTTCGCGCGCCGAGCGCCGCTCCCCAATGACCTTCGACATGACTGGGCTCATGGGGGCAGGGGCCTCGTCCCCACCGCCCATTGGCGCCCTCGCGACCTCAGACGGTGCCGCCAGGGGCTCCCCGAGCGCTAGCTTTGGCGCGTCGGGGCTCGGGGGCCAGCATGGAAGCCAGGCAGGGTCCGCGATGCTCGGGGCGCTGAGCGGCACAGACGGATCTGCGCGCACCTCGACGCTGCGGGAGGCCCTCCCCTCCGACGTGGGCGCCGCCCGCAGGGCAGGTGCCCAGGTCTCGCTCTCCAGCCTCAACCCTACACAGCAGGCGACCTGGCGTCGCGTACAGATGGCGGCGGACAGCCGGGCAGCGCTCCTGAACACCGATTGCCTGAAGGTGAACATCGAGAACGCGCCTTACAGGATGTCGCGTGAGGGCTCCAATGACTGGACCATCTCGCCAACGAGCTTCGATTCAGAGGCATTCGACAATCTCCCTTCAATCGTAAGGCGGGCCGCACCATGCACCTCCTGAGAGCTTACGCGTCCACCACCGCCAGGTTAGCTATCGCGGCCTGGCTACTGCTGCTGGGGAACTCAACCGCGCAAGCTGCGAAGGCGCCAACGGGACCCCCGGCAAAGGTTTCCCAAACGTCGCCGCCTGAGCAGGAAGACGTTGTGGCAGCTGCTAAGGAGTATGTTCAGGCCTTCCGCGAAGGGGATCTAAACGCCAATAGAAGTCAGACGCTAGCCTCGCGGCTTCGACCTGCGCTCTCAACTCTGAACGCTGACCCGACCCATGTGCTGCTGTACTGGATCGCCGCTATCCAAAGCTCGGTGGACGGCGCACAGGCTTCGGTGTCCGCTGAAGCGCAGCTCATTCAGCTCCGCCGCCTCTATGAAGCCTGGCTGGCGATGCGGAC
Organism: uncultured Enterobacterales bacterium; assembly: GCA_964615375.1. Taxonomy (GTDB): domain Bacteria; phylum Myxococcota_A; class UBA796; order UBA796; family CAZKWG01; genus CAZKWG01. The sequence continues at coordinate 7,598 of CAZTOW010000043.1, read as the reverse complement.
CGACGCAATCTATGCCAAGGAGCCGCCTGCCACCCCGCTCCTCCTCAGCTATATGGCTGCCTATGCAGTGGCGCAGCAAGCCGCAGAGCCTGGGGACGAGCGGGGGTTGGATGTGATCCGTATCACGCTCGCACAGAGCATCACCCTGCTGACATTAAAGGGCTTCGTGCCGAGCAAGGATATCGGACCGCTGGCGAACTACTTCGCCAGTTTGCTGCCCGAGGGTCACCCGGATCGTCCTCGGCGTACCATCGCCCCCGAACAGGAGATCGAGGCCGCGATGGACATCGAGCTTGGACAGTTTCACGAGCTCGTGTTCCTCAGCAACCTGCCGCCCGCACAGATGGCGGACCCGCAGATCGCTAAGAGAAACTTCCAGATCGCTGAGCGATACTATCGGCGCGCCATCTCCCGCGCCCGCACCGAACGCGCGAAGGGGGCCGCGCTGCTGGCGTTGACGCGGCTCGAGTCCGCATATCCGAAGATTGACGCTTTCGGAGGTCGCGCCGAATACCTGAAGAAGCTCGAGAGCACACTCTACCATGGGCTCGAGGTGTTGACCTATCGAGAGCAGCTCGAGCCAGAGGACATCGATTTCATCAACGTCAAGGTGTGCAATGCCGCTCAGTTTCGACAGTACGAGCTGGGAACCGTAAAGGAGGAGGACCAGAAGCGGGAAGGCTACGCCGAGATGCAGCGGATCGGCGATTGGATGGCTCGAGCCCGCTCTGAGCGGGGACTACAGCTCGCCGAGCTCAGTGGGCTCCCGAGTCCTCTCTCGACCGATCACTGGGCCAACCTGCCCGACAGCATCGTCCAGATTACGTACGATGGTGTCTTTCAGTCCTTCTATCTCGCCTCGGTCGCACATGACGAGGCGGTGAAGCGGGAAGGGGGGGAGGCCGCTGACCCTAACCTGGCGTCGCGGGCCCGCGCGAGAGAGATGACAGATTTGTTTATCGCCGTGGTACGCGATGGGGTCAGCCGCAAGTCCCTGACCTTGGAAGAGCTGGAGGTCGCTGTTACCTACGCCGAAGATCTGTTGAAGCGAACCCCACCTGAGGCAAGCGAGACCGAGCCGACCCGCGCGGCGCTGGCCGAGCTCATCGAGAGCCTGAAACGGAACCCTTCAGCGCGCCCGAAGGTCCTGCCCAAGGAGTACGTTGGGGTTTCGACCACGCTCCCCGTTATTGGATTGCTAGAGGGTGAGCAGGTGCTGATCGACAACCTGGAGCGCTATGTGAAGGGCGCCGCGCCCGTGCCTGATATCTGGGCTGGAGTACAGGCGGAAGCAATTCCTCCATGGGTGGACATGAGCGTAGACGCGGCCCTCCGTCGCCGCGCGGATGGCATTCATCCGACACCAGACACAGCTTCTCTGGACCCCCATGTTGTCGCACGGGACGGCCTCGATCTGCTCTGCGCATCACTGCTGGCTCGTGAGGAGAGCGCGCAAACGCGCGGCGTCTGCGCGTTCGCCAGGGACCGGATGAGCGCGCTGGACTCAGGGCGCAACGCCTCTCCAGATGCCGCCGCGGTGAGTACCAGCGGCCCTACGACCATGCCTAGCGCGTTCCGGGTCCTCGCCCCTCAGGTCTCGGACTTGAACGCGTGGGCGGACACCTACAGCCGACGCTTTCTCCACACGCAGGGGACACCCTTGGGGATTCAAGCCCAGGCGTCGAATAGTAGCCCAACTGAGTGGTCACTCGTCACACTCGCCAACACTGCGCTACGAAGCGCGTTGCGCAACGCCAGCTCCGCGCGACCACTGACCTGGATCTGGTCTGAGCCGCCCTCCGAGCGGTCGCTCATCGTCTATCTCCCGTTGCCCTCAGGCTGGTACAGCATCGAGAACCAGCAATCAGAGAAGGAGGCCGTCTTCTTTATCCTGGATGGGCCGGGCGCTGGCCCCGTTCTGCGACTCGAAGGTGGTTCATTCTCGGTGCCTGGTCTATAATCCACACACGAAGCCTGTCACGATGGAGTCTACCATGTTCAATTCAAGTTCAGAGTCCGAGGAGTCGGAGATTCTGCCACCTCCGCTTCCGCCTGTGCTTCAGGTGGCGACCCTGCTGATGAGCCAGAATGCATGTGCAGGGCGCGATCTCTTCGATGCGTTGCCGCAGATGCCGAACATCGTCCACGCGCGGACCACGAGCCCGAAGGATTTCGAGGTGACCTTGCGGCGAGCTGCTGTCCGCGCCGCTGCCGCGGACGCAGAGGTGTCCTGCGTCGCGGAGGTGCGAGGCGGCAGTGGTACGGTCCTTTTTCTGGATGTGGCCGTCAGGCTCCCACATGGACGCTCGGTAAGGTCTCGCTCTCCGGGCCAGCCATCACAATTCGCCTTCCCTGAGCTGCTCGAGGTGTGGTTGCACGCACCTAAGCAGGGGACGGCAATCACGGTCGAGGTGGAGGGAATTCCATGGAGGCTCGAACCTGATGGAGACCCGGCAGGGCCGTTCGACTATCCTGCAATCCATGAGATGCATCCCAGGATCATCGCACCCAATGTCATCCGGTTCGCCAGGAGGTAAGCGTGTTCAGCCTCGATGCTCTCATTGTTGCGGCGATGGAGAACAGGCTCTCAGACACGGAGGAGAGCGCCGTCTGGTCTATGGTCCTTTACGACCTGTCGTGCTGGCTCTCGGAGCCCTTTCCCGAGGGTTGGGCCCTCCCTGCGCTCGTGAACAAGTCCAGTCGAAAGGCCCTGCAGGACCTGTTTGACCAGCGGCTCGTGGTAGGCAAGGACTCGCGTCCGTTGGCGGCCCTTCGCCTGATCGCCTGGCGCGACCTTGCTGAGACGGTGTTCCGTCATCAGGCCAGTATGGGCCCCTACAGCCAGGTCCTCATCAGCGAGATCTCCACTGCCGCGATGAAGTTTCTTGGACGGCACTTCCCTGCATTGGGACTGCGTGACCGGGAGGATATTAAACAAGAGTTCCTAGTATGGCTGCTGGAGAACTACGAGCAGTACGACCCTGCGCGGCCGTTTCTTCCGTACATGTGTGGAGTTTTGAAGAACAGAGCTCTGGCCTGGATCTCCAAGAGGGAGCGCCGTCAGAACCTGTTGGACGAGCATCAGATTGATCTACAGCTTCATGAGGACGGACTCGGAGCCCCCTCACGGTTTGCGAGGGGCGTTCTGATCAGGCGTGTTGCTGATGCGCTCGAGCAACTCAGGCGTGAGGACGAAGAGATCGTGAACGCGTACATCGAGGTGTATGTGTTCGGCCAATCGCTGGAGGAGGTCGCCAGGCGGCTGGGGATCAGTCGTTCTACGCTGCGAGACCGGCTCCAGAAGTTCATCCAGAAGTTGGCGGTCTTGCTCGGTGAGAATCCACCCGAGGGGCCGTGAGGTCGGTGGTCGCACAGGCAGCCGATACAGAAGCCCACATGTGAACGGGAGTTGGTCCCGTTCGCAGTATGCTATAGTCGTCTGACTGACCTCGTCCTGGCGTGATCGCGTCCAGGACGGTGGCTGACCGGCGGCGGACCCATCCGCCCAGCGACGCGGTAAACGGGCACCGCCAGATGGGCGCGGTTTCGCGAGTGAGGGCTCTTTGGCGGGCCTCAGGGGGGCTCAGCGCGCGCGTCCCGCTGGCCGAGAGCGGGGAGGGCTACCGCGCCCCGCTGACGCTCAGCGCGCGCCTCGGTCCGACGTGGTCTCCCCGCAAGCGCTGGTCGCTCCAGGCGAACCTGGAGGGCGTCTTCGAGAGCGCCGAGCGCTGGCACGGCGAGGACCACGGCGGGCGACGGGCCCTGATGGGGGGTGGGCTCGTCGAGTGGACCGCGGCGCCGACGCTGTCCCTCTGGACGGAGGCCGCCGCCCCCCTCTGGGAGCGGTTGATCGTCCATGAGCACGAGGAGGACGAGGACGGCCTCTTCCACCAGCGCCCGCTCGTCGGGGTCGGGCTGAGCTGGACCCCGCGCCCCGCCGCCGCGCGCCCGCAGGCTCAGCCCCCCATCGGCTCGCACCAGTCGGCGTCCGATCCCAGCCCGCTCTCCTGGTAGGGGCTCGGCTCGCCGTAGGTGTGGGCGCTGAGCCAGTCGATGGTCAGCAGATAGCCGTCGGTGGTGATGGTGTGGCCCGCGTCGTGGTGACAGCGCACGATGAAGCTGCTGTCCGCGGCGAGCTGCTCCGCCAGGTGCTCCGTGGCGTCCTCGAAATTCACCAGCGGGTAGCTCTCGTTCGGCCAGACGTCCGAGTCGCCGCCGCTCACCATCAGGGCGGGGACGGTCCAGGCGGGCGTGGCGTACTCGGAGAGGGTGTAGCTGTAGAGAGGCAGCACGACGTCCGATCCGCCCGAGTGCTCCACGACGCTGGCCAGCGTGTCGGCGCGGTGGACGGCGACCAGCGTGGTGAACAGCGCGCCACCGGAGAAGCCGAAGGCGTGAACGCGGTTCAGGTCCACCCCGAGGCTGTCCGAGGCGCAGGTGCGCAGATCGTCGTAGAGCACGAGGTCGGTGCCCTCGATGTTCTCCACGTCCCAGAGGTAGAACTCCAGCCCGAACAGATCCCGCAGCGGGGCCTCCGGCAGCAGGATCACCACGCCCAGCGCGTCGGCGACGCTCTGCAGGTCCAGGGCCTCGGCCATGTACTCGGTGGGGTTGGGCGTGGCGTCGGGGGTGGTGAGCCCGTGGAAGAAGAGCACCAGGGGGGCGCCCTCGCCGCCCGAGCTGGGGATGATGGCGGTGACCGTGCGCTCCTCGTCGCTGGACAGGAAGCTGCTGGTGCCGCTGGCCGAGAGGTCAGGGCAGTCATCGCTGGAGAGCTCGGCGAGGCCCGCCAGGGGGACCGTGGTCCAGCCCCGGCCCCCGTCGCCGCTGTCGCCGGTCTCCTCGGGCTCGCCGGTCTCCTCGGGCTCGCCGGTCTCCTCGGGCTCGCCGGTCTCTTCGGGCTCGCCGGTCTCGGTGGCGCTGTCCTCGGGGGAGCTGTCCCCGGCGGCGCTGTCGTCGGTGGTCTTGTCGTCGCCGCAGGCGGCGAGGGCGAGCAGGGCGAGGGTGAGCGGGCGCATGGTCTCCTCCGGGGATGGGCGGTCTGCGGCACCCTATCCCGGGCGGCCGGTGGGGGCGCGTCCGACCTCACGCCGCCGATCAGGGCGCGCGCGTTCGCGCGCAGTGCGCGCGCATCTGTACATGTGGTGATTGTCAGCCTGTAAGGAGGACCAGATCGCGCTCCATGGCGGGCACGAAGCTTGCAACTGTCCAGAGCGGAGGTGCCCGATGCAAACCCGACTCGCCGCGCTCGCCGCGTTGTCCCTCACCCTCGCCGCGCCCGCGAGGGCGCAGATCATCGACGGCCTTCAGCTCTCCATCCTCCAGGATGACGTGGAGCTGGGCCAGATCTACGTCCCGCCCGACCAGGACCCCTGTCGCTACGTGGAGTACTGGTTTGTCTATGAGGACTTCGAGTTCGTGAGCCCGCGCTCGGACGCCAGCTTCTCGGTGAAGGTCATCGGCGAGGCCCGCGAGCGCGAGAGCTGGGGCTGGGAGCGCCAGATGTGGGAGGCGCACCCCAAGGGCCGCCTGCTCGTGTCCACGGCCACCGAGTCCGGCCCTGGCTGCCGCTGAAGCGCTCAACCCAACAGGAGTCCACCATGTCGCGCGTCTCTGTCGCTCTCGCCTTCGCGTTCGCTCTCCTCGCTGGCCCGGCGCAGGCCCAGATCATGGCCAGGACCATGACCACCATCGTGCAGGAAGAGCACGAGGTCGGCCTGGTCTACGTCGGCCTCCCCCCCGGCCCCTGCCGCTCCGTCGAGGTCTTCCTGCTGACTGAGGACTACGCCTACCCCGGCGCCGGCAGCGACGGCTTCACGGTCTCGCCCGGTCGCGACGCCGACGTGGAGCTCGAGGAGCTGCTGCGCAGCTTCTGGGATCGGCACCCCGAGGGTCGCGTCGTCACCGTAGAGATCGAGGAGTTCAGCGCGAGCTGCCCCTGAGGCGGGTCGGGCGAGTGGGTCGGGTGAGCGGGACGCGCCGGGTTGTATACGCTCTGTGAACGGCGCGCGGGGAGGCGAGGCGCTAGGACAGGTGCATCCTCGCTCCCCCAACCCGCAGGATGGCCCCATGACCCTCCACCGGCGCTCCTTTCTCCAGATGACGGCCTCCATGGCTGGCCTCGCCCTCCTACCCCGCAGCCTCCGGGCGGCGTGCTCGCTCGGCGAGGCGCCCGGGGACTTCAAGGCGCGATACGACACCCTGGCCGTCACGTTGGACGACGGGACCGCCCTGAAGCTCCCGCTGGCGATCAGGTACCTGACCAGCACGGGCCGGGGCATCTCGGCGGAGGCGGCCGAGGCGGCGGCGTGGTTGAAGCTCCGCGCGCTCGGCTCGGACGCGGCCCGCTACCGCCTGCAGGCCGGGAAGGCGTCTCCCGAGGACTTCGCCGCGCTGCTGGTGGCCATCGACAGCGCGCGGAAGGGCTGCGTGACCGAGTTCGTGGACCTGGACAGCGGGGCGACCAGCTCGCCGCTCCCGGAGTTCGCGGCCTACGCGAGCAAGGACCTGGATGATCCCAACATCCGGGGGGAGATGCTCCAGCGCTTCGCCGCCGCGCGCTTCGGGCTCGACTGCAACGGCTTCGCCGGCCAGTGGGCGGCGGCGGCCGGGCTGGAGCGGCGCACCTGCGCCACCGTCAAGAAGGGCTACTGCTACGACACCCCGCTGCTCTCGGAGACGCATCCGCCGGACATCGCCAGGGGCGCCATGGCGAGCGCGCGCACCAGCGTCTCCGACATCGAGCAGGGCGACCTGCTGGTCTGGCTGCACGCCCGCCACGTCGCCGTGGTGGACGAGGTGGCGGTGGACGGCGCCCCGGAGCGGGTTCGCACCTGCGAGTCCGCCGCCGAGCAGGGCTACTCCGGCCTCTGCAAGCGGGGTTTCACGCTGGTCCCCCACGACCAGGTCACGTCGGAGACCCTCAACGAGCAGGAGCTGAGCGTCGAGGCGCGCGACCGGGGGGCGCTCTTCCTGGCGGGCCCCGAGGGCAGCTTCAACCCGGCCTTGACAGCCTGGGTCGCCGTGATCCCGGTCTGCGCGGTGACGGGCCTGAAGCAGTAGCTCGCGCGGGCGGGCTCTGTCGGTCGCGGAACCCCCGGGTTAGGAGCGAGAGGAACCCTCTGCTGCGGGCCCGGAGAACCATGAGCCGCGTCTTCACCACCAGCTTCGCCTCGATCTACCCGCTCTACCTCACCAAGGTGGAGAAGAAGGGGCGCACGAAGGCCGAGCTCGACGAGGTCATCCGCTGGCTGACCGGCTTGGACGAGGCCGGGCTGGCCGAGCACCTCTCCGCTCGGACCACCTTCCAGGATCTCTTCGCCCAGGTCAGCCTGAACCCCAACGCCCAGAAGATCACCGGCGTCGTCTGCGGCGTTCGGGTGGAGGCGGTGGAAGACCCGCTGATGCAGAAGATCCGCTACCTGGACAAGCTGGTGGACGAGCTGGCGAGGGGCAGGCCGCTGGCGAAGGTCCTGCGGAGCTGAGGTGGGAGGGTAGGGGGAGGGAAGGGGAGAGGAGGGTAGGGGAGGGCGCGCGACCCTGGTGTACATCCTCGCCCTGCCCCCTTTTCCGTCCTCGGTGCCCGGTCGGAGGGCACG
>CAZTOW010000042.1:0-87436 GCA_964615375.1 uncultured Enterobacterales bacterium | reverse complement strand
ATCGACCAGCAAGAAAGCGCCAAGGCGCGACCGGGGGTCGCGTCTTGGCGACGCGGTTCAGTCGCTGCGCAGGGTGCCGCTGAGGCCGAAGATGGGCAGGACGGGGAGGCCGTAGGTGTAGAAGATGGGCTGCCAGGTGACGCCGGTGATGGCGGGCTCGGGGACGCGGCGGTTGTAGGCGTTCTGGATGTCCAGATAGCCCTCCAGGGCCCAGCGGCGGGCGGGGATGCGCCGGGTGATCTTCAGGTCGAGGGCGTGGAAGGGGGGGAGCCGCTCGGCGCTGGCGTCCAGCTCGCGGGCCTCGCCCAGCAGGATGTCGTAGGCGCTGTCGATGTCGGGGTCGCGCGGGTAGCCCGAGGTGTAGCGGAAGCGGGCGGCGAGGGTCCAGGGCTCGTTGATGGCCCAGGCCAGCACGCTCTGGAGCACGACGGGCTGGTCGAAGAGGTAGGGCTCCCAGGGGTGGCCGGGCTCGTCCTGGCGCAGGCTCCGCGAGAGGGTGAGGCAGCTGCGGCTCTGGACGGGGCCGAGCCGGGCCTCCACCAGGGCCTCGGCGCCCGCGGCGACCCCGCGCCCCTGCCCGAGCGAGTTGTCGTCCTCCAGGACGGTGATCCGGTCCAGCGCGCGGCCCCAGAGGTCCAGGTCGGCCTGCACGCGCGCGCCCTGGCGGCGGAGCCCGACGCCCCCGCCCCAGGCGCGGGAGAAGGGCAGATAGGGGCCGCCGGGGAGGCCGAAGGTGACGTCCAGAGGCGGCCAGCCGTGGTAGAGGCCGAGGTCCGCCGTGCCCACCCACTGCCCGCCGCGCCCGTCCTGCCCCAGCACGCCCCGGCCGACCAGCGTCCCGCTCGGCGCGACCCGGGCGAGCTGGTCGGTGAGCAGGAGGGTGTCCAGGCGCCCGCCGAAGGTCAGCGAGCTCTGGCGCCCGAGGCGCAGCGCGCCGTAGGGGTTCAGGCTGCCCAGGGGTCCGCCTACGTTCACGTCGTTGACCGCCATCTCCCAGGTCCCGCCCTGCCCCTCGAGCCCGAGCGACCAGCCCCAGGGGGTCTGGCCGGGATCCGACAGCTCCACCCGGCCGCCACCCCGGGTCGCGAGGCGCTGATCCGTGAGCTCGTCCGCCAGGATCTCGGCGCGCTCTCGCGCGACCAGCCCGCTCAGCTCCAGCGCCCGGTCCCCCAGCGGCAGCGACCAGGCCCCCTGCACCCGCGCTGTCCCCTGGCTGAGGGTCACGGTGGAGCCGACCTCGTCGTTGGGGACCTCGATGCGGTCGTCGTAGCCGAAGGCGAAGAGGGAGCCGCGGCCGAGCGTGGCGCGGGCTCCCCAGTCCCAGAAGCGCGGCGCGATGGAGGCCTGCTCCTCGGTGATCCCCGGCAGGAGCTTCAGGGCGGCGTCCAGGTAGCTGCGCCGGACCGCCACCTCCAGGCCGAGCGGTCGGTCCTGCCCGAGGGTGCCGCTGGCGAAGGCGCCGCTGGAGACGAGGTCCACGCTGGCTGAGGCGCGCAGCCCGGGCTCGGGGCTCGCGGTGCGCAGGTCCAGGACGCCGGCGGTCGCGTCCCCGTAGCGCGAGGGCTGCCCGCTGGGCAGGAAGGCCAGCTCACCCACGAAGGCGGGGTGGACGACGCTGGTGAGCCCGCCGAGGTGGTAGATCATCGGCACGCGGAGGCCGTCCACGTAGAGCCCGGTGTCCTCCGGGGCGCCGCCGCGCACCAGCAGCCAGCCCGCCTCCAGCGGCGTCCGCATCACCCCGGGGAGGTTGGCCGCCGCGCGCACCGGGTCCCCCAGGGTGCCGGGCAGCGTGGCGATCTGCTCCGGGCTGAGCGTGCGCTGGCGAGGCGGGCTCCCCGGGCGGAAGAAGGTGCCGATCAGACCCTCGTCGGGCGCGGGGGGAGGAGGCGTTGACACCGCGGGCGGTGTCGCGGGCGGTGTCGCGGGCGGTGTCAGGGGCGGTGTCACCGGCGGCGCGGGCGGGAAGCTCAGCACCCACTCCATCTCGACGGCGACGGGATCCTCGCCCTCCCGGGCGGGCTCAAAGGCCAGCGCGCGCGCCGTCGCCAGGGCCGCGGCGTGGAGCCTGGGGTCGCCGTCGAGGGGGCTGGCCTCCTCCACCCGGCCCTGCTCGTCGATGAGCAGGAGCAGGCGGACGGCGCCACCCTCGGGGACCTCAGGCTGGGGCTCGAGCGCGGGCGCGCGCGTCAACGTGGGCGCGGTGAGCGCGGGCTCGGGGGGCAGCTCACCGGCCTCTGGCGCGGCAGGCGCCTGGGCCCAGGTGCAAGGAGTCAGGTACGCGAGCCAGCCGACGCCCACGGGAGGACCCTATCTCGGCAAGGGGATGGCGCGCGGGGGCGCCGTGTTCTAATGTGGCGGATCCCTACCCCCCTCGTCGAGGCCCCAATGCGCTTCCGCTCGATCCTCCCCCTGCTCGCGCTGCTGAGCCTCGCGCCTGCCCTGGCACAGAACGGCCGCGGGCTCGAGCTGACCGCGGAGGCCCAGGCCAACGCCGAGCGCGTCCTCGCCATGCCGTCCGCCGATCCCTCCGGGCGGATCAACCAGGTGCTCGCCTCCCGTGAGCTCGACGACGCCAGCCTCTTCGCCCTCGCCTCGCGCGCGCCCGGCCTCGTCGAGCAGATCAAGGTCGCGCCCTACTCCCTGGTGATGGACTACTTCGGCGCGGTCCCGGCGCCCGAGCTCCACCGCATCCGCCGCGGCGAGACCGTCATCCGGCAGAAGAAGGAGTGGAAGAAGAGCTCGGCGGAGCTGGCCGCGGTGGAGGCGCTGGCGAAGGCGCTGAAGATCCCGGCCAAGAAGGTGGAGGCGGTCAGCACGGGGCCGCTGGAGAGCCGGGTGCTGCGCGTGACCCTGGTGGCCGGCGCCGAGCAGAGCTACGTCGAGATGGCCTGGCCGTCAACGCCCGAGCGCGACGAGAAGAGCCGCGACGCCCTGGCGAAGGTCTTCGGCGCGCGCCCGTCGGCGCGGGCCGTGGGAGCGGGCGCGCCCCTGCCGCTGGAGGACGGGTCCTTCGAGACGGCGGAGAGCCTGGGCGCCCAGTGGCAGCTGGAGAAGGGGCCGGATCTGGGCGGCGGGACCCCGGTGGCCGAGGTCTCGGTGGACGGGCGCGAGGCCATCGACGGCACCTCCAGCCTGCGCTTCTACGCGACCCAGCGCACCCGCCAGTTCATGATCGTCGCCCAGCGCGTGACCGTGGCGCCGTACACGCCGCTGGTCGCCCGCGCCATGCTGAAGACCGAGGGGGTTCGCAAGGAATTCCTCCAGAAGGAGAACGATCTCTACCTGGAGATGAGCTTCGAGGACATCGCCGGCGCGCCAGTGGGCTCGCCCATCCGCGACGTGGGCGCGGGCGAGACCCACACCTGGCAGGCGCTCCAGGTCTCCGGGACGGTCCCCGACGGCGCCGCCTACGTGCGAATCGCCCTGCTCTCGGGCCTCTCGGGCACCGCGTGGTTCGACGGGGTCACCCTCCAGATAGGCGAGTGAGCGCGAGCTTCGCTTGACGTCGGGGCGCGTCTGGGCGACGATCGAGGGCGATGCACCGCACCCTCTGGCTCCTCGTCACCCTGATCGCCGGCTGCGACGACAACCCCTGCATCGCGCTCTGCCAGCAGTACGAGCGGTGGATCGACACCTGCGACACCACCTGGGAGGCCCGCTTCTCGGATCGCGGCTGGGAGAGCGTCGACGACTGCTACGACGCCTACTGGGGCGCGGACGAGACGGAGCAGCAGACCTGCCAGGAGGAGACGGAGGCCATCTGGGAGGAGACCTGCTACTGATCCGCGTCTGAGGTGCGTTCTGGTCGCCCCGCGCGGGATCGAGGGGAGGGGACATGAGGGTCACCGTGTGGGTCCCCGGGCGCGTCGCGCTCCTGGGTGAGCACTGCGACTGGGCCTCCGTGGGGTGGGACGGCGCGGCCAGCCTGGCGGCGCCGCTGCCGCTCGGGGTGCGCGTCGAGGCCGAGCTCGCGCCGCGCGGGCTCACCGTGGAGACCGTGCTGGAGGGCCAGCCCCGGGTGGGCTCCTGGCCCGAGGACGGCCTCGTGGACCGGGCGGGCGGGGCCCTGCGCTTCGCTCCCGCGGCGGCCTTCGCGCTCAAGCGCCGAGGCATCGATCCGCCCCCGTCCCGGCTGGTGGTGAGCGCCGATCTGCCCGCGGGCCGGGGCTTCTCGTCCTCGGCCGCCTACTGCGTCGCGGCGGTGGACGCCCTCGCCCGCCTGGCCGGGCAGCGCCTCGCGCCCCTGGAGCTCGCCGAGCTGGCCTACGAGGTCGAGCACGACCTCCTCGGCGTGGGCTGCGGGAGGCTCGACCAGATCGCCTGCGCCCTCGGGCGCGCCGACGAGGGCGGGCCCGCCGCCGTCTACCTGTGCTGGGCCGAGAGGAGCCTGAGCGAGGTCCGCCGCGTGATCCCCGGCGCCCGCTTCCACTTCGTGATCGCCGCCTTCGCCGCCCCCCGAGACACCGCCGGCATCCTCCACGCCCTGCAGGAGGCCTTCTTCGCCCGGGACGACAACGGCCGGGCCGTGGACGCCACCCGAAGGGCCATCAATTTCTTCGCCGCGGCGGCGGAGAGCGGCGCCGACGCGCTGGCCGCCGGGGACGTCCGCGCCCTGGGGGCCGCCATGGATCGGGCGCAGAACGTCTATGATCAGGAGCTGGCCCGCCACCTCTCCGCCCTGGCCGCGCCGGGGCTGCGGATGGCCTGCACCCGGCTCCGCGCGCTGGGCGCGCTGGGCGCCAAGTTCTCCGGGGCGGGCGGGGACGGCTCGGTGGTGGCGCTCATGGCCGACGCGGCCGGCGCCCACGACGCCGTCCAGGCGCTCCGGGCGCTGGGGCTCAGCGCCTGGTACACGCCTTTCGGTTAAAACTAATTTTTATAGTTTACGCAGAGCAGGGCCTGTCGCTCCTGGACGATCGCGTCCAGCTCCGGCGACGGGATGAGCCGGAACCAGCGCGACACCTCGGCGCTGGTGGGGGCCTCCATCGCGCAGAAGGCGCTCCAGGCGGAGTTCCGGTCCAGGTTGGGGGCCATCTCCCGGATGACGAGATCGCGCGCGGCGCTCTTGCAGCGGGTCTGGTGGACCTCGGGCAGCGGCTCACACCAGCTCAGGTCCACCCGCCCGGCGCTCTCCAGGCCGTTCTGGTAGTACTTGCTCCAGAAGCGGGTCTCCAGGTCGCTGCTCTCGGCGAGGAAGGGGGCCCACTCCCCGTAGATCTCCTCGGCGCGCTTCAGCTTGCCGGCGAAGTCGGGGGCCTTGCCGTTCGACGAGATCAGGCGGTGGACGCGGGTCTGCCAGAGGTGCTGGGCGCAGTCGTTGAGGAAGGGCCCGGACGCGCGGCACTGCTCGGCCGCCTCCGCCTCGCGCCCGCGACGGCGCTCCAGCTCCGCGGACTGAAACCAGCACTCGTAGCGCCAGGTCCCCTCGGGGACCTCGTCGCACCACGCGGAGAGCGACTCCTTGCGGCTGGCGGCGACGCGCTGGCTCAGGGCGAGCGCGCAGTCGCCGGCCAGGTTGGGGTCGGTGAGCCCGCGGCATCGGGCGAGCTCACCCGGGCCGGGTCGCTCCATCGCCAGGAGCTCCGCGTAGCGCGCCACGTCATCCGCGGGCGAGGCGCCGCAGGCCCACAGGAGGAGGAGCCACATCCGCGCGTCAGAACTGGACGCGGGTGGGTCGCTCCGCGTCGATGCGCACGGTCTCGGTCCGCGTACGCGAGCCCCGGATCTGGACCGTGTGCTGCCCCATCTCCAGCCGGATGGGGCCGGAGAGCGGGACCTGTCCGCAGCGCTTCCCGTCCACGTAGACCCAGCCCTTCATGGAGCTGACCACGTCGAGCTGACCCGTCAGCGCCGTGCCCGCGGGCGCGTCGCAGGGGTTGCCGGCGGGGGCGGCGGGCTCAGGCTTCGGCTCCGGGGTCACCGGCGGCACGACCACGGTTGAGGCCTCGGGGGGCTTCGCCTCAGGGGGCTTCGTCTCGGCGGGCTTCACCTCGGGCGCCACGATCTCCGTGGGCCCGGGCACCTGCTCCTCAGCCGAGGGCTCCGGCTTCGGCGGCTTGACCCGGGAGCCCTGCAGATCCCCAGAGCTCAGGAAGATGTAGGCTCCGCCGCCCAGGATCACGGCCAGGGCCGCCAGGATGGCGACGATGACGACCGTGTTCGAGCGCTGCGCCGCGGGCCGGGGCAGGGGGCGCTCCGTGGGGCGGGGAGCGGGCGGGGCCTCTCCCACGACCATGGAGGGCGCCTCGCGCTGCGGCGAGGAGGCCGGCTCCTGGAGGAGCTGGAACCCCGAGGGCTCGGGGGTGCTCATGTCCGGGGGCTCGGGCTCCGGCGTGACCCAGGAGCTCGACATCAGCAGCGGGGGCGGGCTGGTCAGCGGCGGCGGCGGCCCCAGCCGGGCGGCCTCCGCCTCCTCCCGCGCGATCGCGATGGCGGAGGGGGTCCCGGGGACGGGCTGCACCACGCCGCCCACCCGGCGAGGCCGGGCGCCGTGCGAGCGCTCCAGCGCGGGCGGGAGCCGCCCGGGGTCCAGCCAGGTGCGGGGCAGCTGACCGGGCGCGCGGATCTCGTCGGGCGTGGACGCCTCGTCGGTGGCGGCGTCCTCATCGGCGCGCGCCAGCATGTCGTCCGTGTCGTAGCGCCGGAAGGCGACGACCGTGGCGTCCCAGATCGGGCCAGAGACGTCCGGGGGCGGCGCCTTGCGCGCGCTGGGGCCCTCCGCGCCGGCCGCGCCGAGGAACACGCGCAGCGGACCCGTGCGCTCCTCCGGGCTCGGCTCGGGGTTCGCGCGGGCGCGCGGGGCCACGGCCAGGTTGTCGCCCCGATCGTGGATGTAGACCGCCGGCCCGCTGTTGGGCGGGATCACGCCGACGCCCATGTCCTCGTCGGAGATGACCTGGAAGCCGGCGCGGGCCCGCGGCTCGGGGGGCGCCGCCGAGCGCCCGGGGAGCACGGAGAGCTCCGGGCGACGCGGGGGGCTGGGCGGGCTGGGCGTGGGCGTCGGCTGGCTCGGCTCGTCGAAGAGGCTCTCGTCCGTCCAGCTCCGGGCGGCGCGCTCCAGGCTCGGCGGGCCGCGGCGCGGTCCAGGGCCCGGGAGCACCTCGTCGGAGCTCTCCTCCTCGTGGGGGAGCAGCGCGAAGCCGGTGGGGCTGGGCGCGCTGGCCGGCTTCGCGGGCTCGGCGGAGCGGCGGGCGAGGTTCTGCGGGCGCGGCCCGGTGGGCGCGCTGGGCGCCGCCGGAGCGGTGGGCTCGTCCTCGACGCCCTCCTCCTCGAGGAGCATGCGGCCGAGGCGCGAGCTGGCCATCGGGCCGGGCATCGAGGAGACCTCCCCCAGCGTCGCGGGCCCGCGGTGCGGGCGGCCGAGCGGATCGGGGCGGCTCGCGGGGCGCGCGGGCTCGACGGGCTTCGGGGGCTCGACGGGCCGGGCGGCCTCGACGGGCCGGGGTGGCTCTACCGGGCGGACGGGCCGGGGCTCCGCCGCGGGGCGCGGGGTGGGCCGAGGCGGCTCCGCGGCGCGAGCGGGCTCCGGTGGGCGGACGGGCCTGGGCGCCTCGACGGGCTTCGGGGCCTCCACCGGCTTCGGGGGCTCGACGGGCCTCGCGGCCTCCACCGCCCTGGGCGCCTCGACGGGCTTCGGGGCCTCGACGGGCTTCGGGGGCTCGACGGGCCGGGCGGCCTCGACGGGCTTCGGGGCCTCGAGGCGGGCCACCGCGGGACGGCTGACCGGGACGGGTGAGGCCTCGGTGTCCTGATCCTCGGTGATCTCGTCCGGGACGGTCGGCATCCCGTGTTCATCGAGCAACAGACGGCCAGATCCGGCGCCGAAGAGGCGGGACAGCTTGTTGCCCGGGGTGCGCTTCCGATCCTTCATGAACGATCTCTATCCCACGAGGGACGTGATCCGACCTCCGTTCTACATGTCCCAGCCGGCCCGAGCAAGCTCAGGCCCACAGCGCCTCCAGCGTTTCTGGTATATCGCGGCCGTCTGCGACGGACTGCAACATCGCGCGATGACTGGTCGCCACGCCCACCTCCAGCCCGCGCGCCGTGCTGACGCCCTGGAGCGCGCCGTCGCGGATGAGCTGGTTGACGGCGCGGCGCATGAGCACGAGCTCGTCGCCCTCCAGTCCGCGCGCGAGGTTGTCGGCGCGGGCGGTGCCGCCCTCGGGGAGGCGCAGCAGCTTCCAGGCCAGCGAGCGGATCAGCGCACGGCGGCGGTTGGCGTCGTTGACGGGCAGGGGCCCGCCATCCCACCAGGTCTCCACGCAGGTCAGCGTGCGGACGCGGTCCACCTCGGACTCGTCAAAGTGGAGCTGCGCGGGCAGCCCGCCCTCGTGTCCCAGCACGCGCGCGATCTCGAAGGGGTGGATGTCCAGCCAGCGCGCGATCTGGGAGAGGGTGAGCTTCTCGAAGAGGTCCACCTCAGCCATCGTAGTTCTCCTCGTCCTGCTCGTCCTCCTCCTCGACCTCCTCGGGGAGGATGGCGTCCGGGGCGAGCCAGACGAGGTAGGGCTCGAGGCGGGTGACCTTGAGCTCCGTACCCTGGCTCTTGAGGCGGCTGACCTGGCGCTCCAGCGCGCTCTTGATGTCGCCCTGCACCTGGCTCTCTCCCAGCCAGACCTGCACCGCCAGCTTGCCCTCGTAGGGGGCGTACTGAAGCGGGGCCTCGGACGCGCCGATCTCCGCCAGCATGGTGCCCAGGGCGCCCACGACGCGGTAGCCGATGAGGGCGTGCAGATCCTCCGCGCGCTCGCTCCAGCGGGACCAGGTCTCGAAGGGCACCGGGACGATGACCGCCAGGGCCTCGGGCGTGCCCTCCTCGGGATCGAGGCTGGCGATGAGCGTGAAGCCCGACTCCTCCACCGAGAGCACCGGCGGCGCGGCCTGCGCGGCCTCGATGAAGGGCTTGAGCTGCGCCTTCACCTCCTCGTGGTGGGAGAGCAGGGCCTTGCGGTAGCCGGCCGGGAGCATCTCCAGCGTGGGCTCGATCTCGGCGAACTGCTTGTACTCCTCGACCAGCCCGGCGACCGTGGGGTCCTGGAGCAGGCGATCGAGGGCGGCCTCCTGATCGGAGACGGCGGAGCGCCACAGGGCCGCGCGCTCCTCCAGCAGCGGACCCTCGGCCTTCAGGCCGGAGAGCACGGCGTCGCGCGTGCGCGCGATCTGGTCCTCGTTCAGGTCGCTGAAGCGCGCCTGGGTCTCCTCGCGCAGGGCGGACACCGCCTTGAGCTGGCGCTGGAGCTCCGCGATGCTGGCGTTGAGCCTCTCTTCTTCCTCGTCGATCTCCTTGACCTGACGGTTGAGCTCGGCCTCGGTCTCCTCGCGCCAGAGCTTGACCATCTCCAGAGACACAACAAGCTGCGGCACGTTCGGCACGGTCGCCTGGTTCATCGCTGCTGCTCCTGCTTCATCCGACTGCAGAACCTCTGATGGGGGGACCGACGCGGGCCGAGCCGGCTCCTCCCGTGGAGCTTGCCCACCTGGGGGTGCGATCTCCGCACCGGCTCGCGCCACGCGAGAGCGCACCTCCAGGTATGCGAGCGTAGTGTACCCCGTCACGCGCGCACGCGCTCGATGCTACGATGTCGCGCGAGCCCGCTGAGCGCGCCAGGAGCCGCATGAAGTCCCCCCTGGACAAGCCCGAAGATCCGCGTCCCGCCTCGCGCACTCCGTCGCGCGCAGAGGACGTGGTGGTCGCCGGGCAGGGGCTGGGCAAGCGCTTCGACATCTACCTGAGCGACCGGGCCCGCCTGCTGGAGCTCTTCGGCGACCGTCGCCACCACACGGAGCACTGGGCGCTGCAGGACGTCAGCTTCAAGGTGCGGCGGGGGCGCTCGTTCGGCGTGATCGGGCAGAACGGGGCCGGGAAGTCCACGCTGCTCAAGCTCATCGCCGGGATCACGCGCCCGACCACGGGCACGCTCGAGATCCGCGCGTCCATGTCCACCCTGCTCGACCTCGGGCTCGGCTTTCACGAGCATTTCACGGGGCGCGAGAACATCCGGCTCAACTGCGCGCTGATGGGGATGAGCGACGAGCGCGTGCGCGAGGTGATGCCCGACATCATCGCCTTCGCCGAGCTGGCGGACTTCATCGACTACCCGGTGCGCACCTACTCCGCGGGGATGAACCTGCGCCTCGGCTTCGCCATCGCGGCGCACGCCAACAGCGAGATCCTGCTGGTGGACGAGGTGCTGGCGGTGGGCGACCAGTACTTTCAGCGGCGCTGCGTGCGGAAGATCGAGGAATTCCTGGAGGCCGGGCGGACCATCCTGCTGGTCAGCCACGATCTCCACGCGGTGCGCCACCTCTGCGACGAGGTGCTGTGGCTGGAGAAGGGGCGGGTGCGCGCCACCGGCCCGGCTCGGGAGATCGTCGAGCGCTACATGGACGTGGAGCGCGAGCGGGCCGCCGGTCCGCGGGCGCGACGCGCGGAGCCCTTCCCCATGCCGGCCGGGCGCGCGCCCAGCACCCCCTGGCGGGCGACCGTGGACGATCCCGGGCTGCGCGAGGCCATCGAGCGGGCCACGGCGCTGCCCGAGGCGCCGGCCATCTGGGCCGAGCCCGCGCCCACGACGCCCGTGGACGTGGCGGACGGGGACGTGCCGGTGGCCCAGGGGACCGGGGAGGTGCGCATCCTCAGGGTGCTCTTCCTGGACGCCCAGGGCCAGCCGCGGGCGCGCTTCCGCACGGGCGAGGATCTCGTCGTCGCCGTCACCTTCCGCACCACGGAGCCCGTGCCGCGGCCCATCTTCGGGGTGGCGATCTTCCGCAACGACGGGGTCTACGTCCACGGCCCCAACACCCGCTACGACAACGTGCTGGACGGCACCTGGCACGGGATCTACACCTTCTTCCTCCAGTGGCGGCGGGTCCCGCTGCTGGCGGGCCAGTACCGGGTCTCCGTCGCCATCTTCGACCAGAACCACCTGAAGCCCCACCTCTGGCACAACCAGCTCTATGACGTGGAGATCGTGCAGGAGATCGAGGATCACGGCCTCGTCCTGCTCGACCACGCCTGGGGGCTCGTGACCCACCTGGAGGAGTCGCCCTGAGCCGCGTCCTCCTGATCGGCTCGGGGCCGCTGCCCGCTCCGGGGGCGGAGCGCACGGGTTTTCCGCAGCTGAGGCTCGCCCACTTCCGCGGGGCCCTGGAGCGCGCCGGGCACGCGGTCCGCTGTTGCGCGCTGGTCCGGGGCGCGGTCGAAGAGGGGCGATCCTCGGCCTGGGAGGGCGTCTTCCCGGTGGAGGAGGAGGGGCCGGGCTGGCTGGAGCGCCTGGAGCGGCTCGCGCGCGGGGCGGAGGTGCTGGTCTCGGCGGGGCCCTACAACCCGGGGCGCGCGGCGGTGCTGACCGCGGGTCAGTTACCTGTGTGGGCCGATCTGCCGGGTGATCCCTTCGCCGAGCTCCAGGCGGCGGTGCTGGCGGGGGAGGCCGAGGTGGCCGGGGCGCGGGCGGCGGCGACGCGGGCGGCGGCGCTGGCGGTCCTGGGGCGCGCGGACGCGATCTCCACGATCAGCGAGGCCCAGCGGGCCGCGGTCCTGGGGCAGCTGGGGCTGCTGGGGCGCCTGGAGGGGGAGCCCTGGCGGGAGCGCGCGTTCTCGGTGCCGGTGGCCTGGGGCTTCGCGCCGCGGATCGCGCCCCGTGTCCGCGGCCCCGAGGAGCCGCTGGTGGTGGCGCTGGCCGGCAGTTTCAACACCTGGCTGGACGACCAGACCCTCGCGCGCGGGCTGGAGCGGGCGCTGGCGGGGAGCGGGCGCGTGCGGGTGATCGTGGCGGGCGGGGCGGTCGAGGGGCATGCCTCCCGGGGCTGGGCGCGCTTCCAGGCCTGGGCGGAGACCCGACGCGATCGGGTGAGCCTGCTGGGCTGGGCCCCGGAGGCGCGGGTCCACGAGGCCCTCGCTGGGGCGCACCTCGGGCTCTGCCTGGACCGCCCGAGCCACGAGCCGGCCCTGGGGAGCCGCACGCGCCTGCTCCTCTTCGCGCAGCTCGGGCTGCTGGGTGTGGCGACGCCGCTGAGCCCGCTCGCGCGCGAGCTCGAGGCCCTGGGCGCGCTGGTGGCGGTGCCTCCGGCGGACCCCGAGGCCCTCGCCGAGGTGATCCTGGAGGAGGCGCGCGCTCCCCGGGATCGGGGGCCGCTGGCCCACGCCCAGGAGATCCTGGCGGCGCGACACGACCCGGACCGCCTCGCGGCGCCGCTGCTGGCCTGGGTGGCGGACCCTGTGCGGCTGGCGCCCTCGGCCTCGCCCGAGCGCCTGCTGGCCGAGGAGAACGCGCGCTTGAAGGCCGAGCTCGCCGCCGTCCACGGGAGCCCGACCTGGCGCGCGCTGGCGCGGGTTCACGCCGCGATCGGCGGGCGAGGGCCTACTCGATGAGGCGCAGGTGCCCGCGGCGCGGCGCCGGCTTCTTGGTCTCCTCGGGCTCATCCTCGGGCTGATCGCTCGGCGGCAGCGGGAAGAAGGTCACCTGCTTGAAGGAGGCCCAGGGGAAGGTGCAGGTGCACAGCGAGTCGAAGGAGAGGTTGATCTGCAGCCCGGTGGGGAGGAACTGCGGGTCGTTGTGCCGGTGGTAGGCGGCGTCCAGGCGGATGGGCAGGTGCTCGGGGTAGCGGGCGAGCACGGTGCGGGGCACGCCGCTCTCGCCGAGCAGCTTCGCGTCCGTGATGAAGAACATGTCGCAGCCGAGCGCAAACCCGAGCTTCAAGGCCTGCTCGGCGTGGTTGCCGTAGGGGTCGGGCTCGAAGCTCTGGGGGGCGCGCTCGCGCCGGGAGACCGCGCGCAGGAAGGGGACGACCGGCTCGTCCTCGTCCTCCTCGTCCTCCTCCTCGGCGTCCGGGGCCGCGCCCACGGGGAGCCCCATGTCCTGCGGGGAGAGGCCGAGCGCCTGCGCGAGCGTCACGAAGTCGTCCACCGTGAGCGTCTCGGTCCCGGCCAGGATGTGTTTGAGCCGGGCGCGGTCGATGCTCGCCTCGCGCGCCAGCGAGGCCGTGTTCAGACCCCTCTTCTGCATCATCTCGCGCAGAAGGCGAGTCATGGCTTCTGATGGGCGCTGCGACATCCCTATCCTCCCGCGCTGGCAGATAACCTGTCCCGCGGGCCGCGCGTCACGGTGTTAGTTGCTCTGATGGACATTCCGTGGGCGGGCATCGTAGGGGTGGCGATCCTGGTGCTGGCGATGGTCTTCGCCGGCGCCGTGGTGAAGGCGACGCGGGCGCGGCAGCGCCTCCGGGCCACGCAGCTCAACCCCGGGCAGTCGCCGCGTCGGGTGGCGCGCGCGGTCTACGGGCGACTGTACGTGGAGAGCTCCATCGTCGGCGGACCTCGGGCGGGGGGATTCGTCCGCGCGCAGACCGATCTGGTGCTCACCGACCGCGGGCTGCTGGCCGCCACGCACCATGGGCGCGTGCTGGAGATCGACGCGGAGCACCCCGGGCGCGCCTCCTGCACGGGGCCGGGTCGCCTGGTGCTGGAGGGCGCACACCCCTCAGGCAGCACGCGGGTGCGCCTGGAGGTCATGGTGGAGGACGCCGACGGCTGGGCTGCGGCGATCAGCGCCCTCTCGCGGGCCTGATCCCGCCTACTTCTTCGGCGGGTGCTTGTGCTCGGGCGTGGGGAGCGCGGACTTCATGGTCCTCTCCTGGCCAGGGGCTGGCTACTTGGTGGGCGGGTGCTTGTGCGTCGGCGTCGCGAGCGCCTTCTGCGGGTCGGCCGGGGGCGCGCTGGGGTTGATGTCCACGCGGCTGGCCTTGTAGATCTGGGTCGACGAGGGCGTCTTGATGCTCGTGGACGTCTTGGACTTGGTGCTGGCGGTCTGGTGCGCCCCGATGGCGACGGTCTGGCTCGCCTCCAGCTTGAAGTCCTTGCACTTGATGGAGTAGGTCTCCTTCGCCTCGTGGATCGTGTCCTTGTCGCAGTACTCGTTGATCGTCTTCTCTGCCGACTTCAGCTGCTGGTAGATGGGCGCGCTGGTCACGTCCAGGCGGCTGGACGCCTGCGCGCCGATCTCGATCTTCTCGGCGCCGGAGGTGTCGTCGAAGATGACCATGTGATCGTTTCGCGACCAGAAGACGCGCTTGTCGTCGTTGCTGTCGTCATTGTGGTAGGGCTCGGGCTTGTCGTCCTTGCCGTTGTAGACGCCGCCCATGATGATGGGCGACATCGAGCGGTAGGCGAACATCAGCACGACCTCGGTGCCCTTGTCCGGCAGGATGACCAGCCCGCGGTTCTTGCCGCTCATCGGCGACATCATGCGACACCAGGAGCTCTTCAGCTCCTCGCCGCTCTCCACCGGGTACTTGACCAGGACGCGGTGCATCCCGTCCGGGTCCTGGTTCTCCAGCACGATGCCGACGACGATCCCGTTGACCATGACACCCTCCGCGCGCTCAGTTGATGAGCGTCATGCTCGCCTTCATCGTGAGCTGCGTGCCGCCGTTGACCGTGCACGTCTGGCCGGTCTCGATGTCCATGGTGGTGCCGGCGGTGATGCTGATGGAATTGTCGGCCTCGAGGATGAAGTCCTTGCACTTCAGCGAGACCGTCTCCTTGGCCTCGATGATGATGTCCTTGCCCGAGTAGATCGAGAGCGTCTTGTTCGCCGAGTCCCAGATGAAGCGGATCTCCTCGTTGTGGGAGATGAGCTCGATGCGCTCGGCGCCCGCGGTGTCGTCGAAGGTCAGGCGGTGGCCCGAGCGCGACTGGAAGACGCGCAGGTTGTTCTCACCGTCCTCGTTCGCGTAAGGCGGCGTGTCCACGCCGTTGTAGAGCGAGCCCATGACGATGGCGTGGTTGATGTCCCCGTGGACGAAGCTGACCAGCACCTCGTCGTCCTTCTCGGGGATGGTCATCCAGCCGCGCTCTCTGCCGGCCATGGGCATGACCAGGCGCGCCCAGTAGCCCTCGGGCATCTCGGGCAGGGTGGGGAACTTCACCTTCACGCGGCCGAGCTGGTCGGGGTCCACGTTGTCGATGACGATGGCCTCCACGAGACCCGGCATCTGCCCCGAGAAGGGGCGGCCCTGACGGTCGGTGACTTTGGGCATGGTGCTCTCCCGCGCGTAAACGTCCCAGAATCACAAGTATAGGGGTTGTCGTCATCCGGGTCAACGAGGTGGCAGAAAGGAGCGCCGATCCGGGGAGAACGCGGGCTATGGCGGCGGCGCGGCGCGGGTGGCCGGCGGGGGCTTTCGCGCATCGAGCGCCAGGGCCCGGTGGACGTGGCGGGTGCGAGGCCCGATCTGGAGCGGCCAGTCCAGCTCCAGCAGGCCCTGGGGCTCGAGCGTATACCCGCGGAGCTGGAGGAAGCCCAGCAGGAAGCGCTCTTCCAGGCGGCTGGCCGGCGGCGTGATCTCGTCCTGCCAGGCGAACGCGCAGCTCAGCAGCAGGCGCCCGCCCGGCCTGAGCAGGGCGTCGGCCTGCTGGAGCACCAGGAAGGGCTCGCGGCAGGAGTCCAGCAGGTTCAGCAGCAGGACCGCGTCGAAGCTCTCGGGCAGGAAGGGAGGATCGTGGGCGTCCGCCAGCAGCCGGCGACCGGGGAAGCGGGCGAGCAGGCTCCAGTTGAGGTCCATGCCCACCACGCTCCCCGAGGCGGGCTGCCCGTAGCTCGCCGAGCCCGAGCCCATGTCCAGCCCGAGCCCCTCCAGGCTGCCCACCCGCTCGCGGGTCCAGCGCTGGAGCGGGCCATCCTGGCTCGCCGCGTAGACCTCGAGCAGGCGCTGATCGCGCTGCAGCGGGCCCCCCGCGCCCTGGACGATCCGCTCCCAGGTCGGGCCCGGCAGATCGGCGCGTCGGAGCAGGCTCACCGCCTCCTCGCGCAGCCAGGCGTCCACGTCGCGCAGCACGATGGGCGCGCCGTCCACCACCGGGTAGACCCGCCCGCAGCCGTCGCAGCCCAGACCCGCGGGCCGCCCGGTCAGCGCGTAGGCGCGCAGGCTCCCGTCGTCCGCGCGCCGACACCCCGGGCAGACCAGGGTGGGCGCCCCCTCAGCCGCCCACGATGACGTCGGAGCTCCCCTGGATCAGGTTGCCCACGCCGCCGCAGTGCGTGGTCATGTCGTTGATCCGCGCCGCGGGGATGTCGTTGTAGTAGACCGTGCCGCTGCCGGTCTGGACGTTCCAGGTGTTCGGGCCGCAGCAGGCGAAGTGGATGCCCGGGTCGCCGATGCGCAGCGCCTGGAGCCCGTTGACGATGACGTCCGGCGAGCCCTGAACGCCCGGTCCCTGCACCGGGTGAGGGCAGGCGGGGCAGCCGTGGGCGTCTGCGGGGTTGAAGGCGTAGTCGGTGACTCGTGACTGGGGCGGCATGCGACCCTCCCGTGGAAAGATCATACAACAGGCGCGACGGGATAGCATCTGCACCATGTCGTTTCGTCGCGCCGCGCTCCCGCTGCTCCTCGCCGCCGCCTGCAGCGCGCAGGAGGCGCCGCTGCCCGCGAGCATCGGCCTCACGGGAGAGGAGGTCCGCGGCGCGATCCTCGTGGACGGCGGCTGCGGCGACGGCGGGCTGCGCGTGGGCCTCTGGGGGCCCCGCTGGGGGACGGAGGGGCTGGTCTCCGCGCAGGCCGAGCGGGACGGGGAGACGCTCTGGATCAGCTTCCCGCTCCAGACCGGCCTGGGGGAGGGGATCGCCACGCTCCGGCTGCTGCGCGGAGACGTGGCCCTGCTGCTGGGCGCGCGCGCGGGTGAGCACGAGCTCCGCCTGAGCCAGGACATCGTCCCCCCGAGCTCGGAGCTGGACGCGCGCGCCGAGGCCAGCCGCGCCCGCCTCGACGAGGAGCGCCGGGCCTGGGAGCAGGGCAGCTTCCTCCTGCTGGACGGCGAGCAGACCGTGGGCGACCTCCAGCTGCTCGGCGAGCGGGCCCGCGTCGCCGTCTACGACGCCTTCTGGATGACCCCCGACCCGGTCCTGACCACCGCGCGCGCCGAGGGGCCGGAGATCGTCCTGGAGTTCCCCGTGGAACCCGCCCTGCAAGGGGAGCAGGCTCAGCTCCGCGTCAACGTCCCCACGGCGACGGCGGTGGTCCCCGCGGGCGTGGAGCCCACGGAGCTCGACCGGCGGCTGAGCCTGCGGCCGGGTGAGCTCGAGCCCGCGGCGCGCGAGGCGCTCCAGGCGGAGGCCACCCTGCTGGCGGACGCCATCGAGTCCGAACAGACCGGGGCGCTGGCGATGCGCCTGGCGGCGGAGGCGCGGACCGAGGACGGGCGCTGCCTGGCCCCGGAGGCCCTGGACCCGGAGTGGCGACTGCTCCTGCACGGCTACCAGATCAGCGTGGTGCAGTCCGAGGATGGACTTCACTGTATTGTCGAGGTCTCGCCGGTGCTTCCACAGCACGGGCGTCATCTTCGCGCCCGATTCGCTTCGAAGACGCTACCTTAGAGGCATCCAGGCCCCTCGAGAGAAGAAAGAAACCCCCCGGATCGGTGCTCCCTGATTCCGACGTGCGGGAGCGACTCCCAGGCTCGACCCGGGGGGCGCGGCAGCTCCAAGACACACTCTTTTGAGGAGAGGAGGACGACCTCGCGGTCGTCGCGATGAGATAGTGCAAGCACCGTGCCAGCAGAACCCGTTTCCCAGGGTGGCCGAGATTGTTGGCCAAGCAGGCTGTATAATTCGACGGCCTGATGGTCGGTCGTCTCGCGTTGCGTTTCCGTATGGAAATTTCCATGCTGGAAATTTCTGGGGACGGAAATTTCTACGCCCTGCGGCAAGGTCTTCACGGGTAGCAAGAGGAGGGGCACTCACGGGGGTAGTCGAGGTCCTGCCAGGGCACGTAGGTGCCGGTGTAGGCCTCCGCCCAGTCCTCGACCAGGCCGTGGTGGATGTCGCAGTCGGTCTGCGAGGGCGGGGTGCCCTGGTGCATGCACCACATCTCGCGGGGCGGGGGCTCGACGTTCTGGTCGATCCAGGAGATGGAGGGGTGCTGGGGGTGGATGTCCTGGGCCCACCACAGCGAGGCGCTGCGCCAGAAGCGGCTGCCCCCCTCCTCGTCCCAGTCCCACGGAGCGGCGAAGGCGACAGAGCTGAAGAGGGCGAGGAAGGTGGCGGCGATCGTCCGAGAGGTTCTCATGGTCTTGCTCCTGAAGCGGGGTTGCGCAACAAGAGAAGGCAAGAGTCGTGCCAGCCCCCGGAGGCTGAGAACAGGTTGTCGATAGAGCGCGAGAAAGGCCGAAAATCCCCCTGCTTGATCATGCATGTTAGGGGGTGTCGGATTTCCCGCCAGCAATTTCTGGATCTACGCTGTTGCCCTGTGGAAATGTGGGCTGAGCATTGGCGCTCTCGCCGATCGGTGTCGTGCTCGGCGCCAAGTCAGGCCTGGCGTATGCTGGCGCAGCTGGAAGGAGGAGAGGGGTGAAGCTGGCGCATCGCTACAAGGCCGTGCTCCCTCCGGCGCCCGCGACGAGCGGCAGCACGGTGGTGGTTCAAGACCGTGTCCTGGGCGGCCTCTGCGTCCTGAAGCTGGCCCCCGCGGGCACCTCGGAGGCTGAGGCGCTCCGGGCGGAGGGGCTCCTGCTCTCCGATCTCGCCCACCCGCGGCTGGTCCACGTCGTGGACCGCTTCGTCGGCGCGCGGGGGCTTCAGAGCGACGAGCCGGTGACGGGCTTCTCCACCCGCTGGGTGGACGGGGTGGCGATCACGGAGGGGCTGCGCAGCCGGCCGCTCTCGCAGCGCCTGGACGCCTTCGCCGGGCTGCTGGACGCGGTGAGCTACCTGCACCGCCGCGGGCTCATCCACCTCGATCTCAAGCCCGACAACGTGCTCTTCTCCGAAGAGATCGGGCCGATGATGCTGGACCTGGGCTCGGCGCGCAGCGTGCACGCGGGGCCGGGGGAGGCGGGGGGGACGCTGGGCTACGCCGCGCCGGAGGTGCTGGCCGGGCAGGCGGCCTCCATCGCCTCCGATCTCTACAGCCTGGGCGCCATCCTCTACGAGCTCCTGACGGGTCGGCGGCCCTTCGGGGACCTGGTCGGCCAGGAGCTGCGCGCCGCGGCGCTGCTCGGGGACGTCGTGCCGGTGCGGCTCGTAGCCTCCGACGTGCCGCCGGTGCTGGCCAGGCTGGCCCACGACATGCTGGAGGTAGAGCCCTCGGCCCGGCCCTCCTCGATCGAGGAGGTGGCGCGGCGCCTGGAGGAGTCGGGCGTCCGCGTGGCGCTGGGGGCGGGAGAGCCGCCCTTCGCGGGGCGCGCGGCGGAGATGGAGATGCTCCACCGCGCCTTCGGGGCCTCGGAGGGGCGCGCGCTGGCGCTCGTGGGGCCGCTGGGGAGCGGTCGCACGCGGCTGGCGCGGCGGGCCCTGCACCTGTTCGGGGATCGCTCGGGGGCCGTGACCCTGGATCTCTCGCGGGCGGATGACCCGACGCGGGCCCTGGGGCGGCTGGCGGCCCTGCTGACGGGCTCCCCGGCGCCGCCGGGGGCGGGCTGGGCGGAGGAGGTCAAGCACGCGCTGGAGCGGGGCGGGGAGCTGCTGGGCGTGATCTACCTGGGGCGCCGCGAAGACCTGAGCTTCGAGCGCCTCGCCACGCTGGACAACCTCGCGCGCGGGCTCGCGCGGGGGGGCGCGCGCGTGCTCTGGGCCAGCCGGGAGCCGCTCCCGGGGATCGACACGGTGGCGGTGGGCGCGCTGAAGCCCTCGGAGGTGGCCAGCATCGGCCGCTTCTTCGGGGTCCCCGGGGAGGCGCGCCTGCGCGAGGCGGCGCGGCGGGTGGGCGATCTGCCCGGCCCGCTGATCCGCGCGTTGGGGGCGCCCGGCGCGCAGTCGGAGGCCCTGCGGCCCGCCGAGCAGCTGGCCATCCACGCGCTCGCCTCGCTGCCCTCGGGCATCCCCTCCCAGATCGTCTCCATGCTGCCGCGGGAGGTGCGCGATCCGCTGCCGCGCCTGATCGAGCTCGGGCTCGTCCGTAACGGCGAGGACGGCACGCTGCTGGTGGACCGCCCGCTCTCGGACGCCGAGATCCCCGCGCTGATCCGCCCCGCGCTATCCATGGCCTTGGAGGCTCAGATCTCCGGCCTGGATGGGTTGTGGGCGGGCCTGGTTGCCGCTCGGCTCGGGCTCTACGACATCGCCGCCGCCTGGCTGCCGGAGGCGGAGCGTGTGGTGGGCGACCGCCGCGAGGAGCTGATGGAGCTGGTCCGCCGGGTCTCCGAGGCGGGGGATCGCCACGCGCTGACGACCCTCGTGCGCCTGCACCTCGACCGGGGCGAGCCCCGCCAGGCCGCCGGCCTGCTGGAGGGCAAGGGCGATCTCAGCGGGGACGAGCGCGTGCTCCGGGCCCGCGCGCTGCGCCAGGACGGGCGCAACGCCGAGGCGATGGTGGAGGTGGTCGCGGCCCTGGAGGCGGGCGACCGCACCCCCGCGCTCTGGCTGGAGCTGGCGCGCTGCAGGCTCCACCTGGGCGATCTGGACGGCGTCGAGGCGGCCTGCCGCGAGGCGGTGGACCACGACCCCAGCCTGGAGGAGGAGGTGCTCTCGCTGGAGGTGGTGCTGGCCGTGCGCCGCATCGACCAGGGCCTGGATCACCCTGGGGTGGAGCGCCTGCTGGCGCGGGTGGAGGATCGGGCCAGCCGGCCGGGGATGTCGGCGGCGACGCTCTCGGCCGCCGGGCGCATCCTCACGCGCCGGGGTGAGCTGCGCCGGGGCGAGCAGCTCCTGGCGCGTGCGGCCTCGCTGGCGGATCTGGAGGGGGCGCGGCGGACGGCGGCGGGGATCCGCCTGAACCGGGCCAACGCCCTGGTGCGCCTGGGCCAGGGGCAGGAGGCGCGCGAGGTCTACACTGAGGCGCTGATGATCGCCGAGGCGATCGGCGCCTCCGAGCTGCTGTTGCGGCTGACCTGGTCGCTGGCGGAGCTGGAGCTGCGGGCGGGGAGGTTGCCGGCGGCCGAGCGCCACGTCCACGCCTTCCAGGCGGAGGCGGAGCGATCGGAGGAGCCGGAGGCCAGCGTCCGCGGCATCCTGCTGGAGGCGCAGCTCCAGCTCGCGCGCGGGGAGCACGACAGCGTGGTCGCCCTGCTGGGGCCGCTGGCGGAGGACGACCTGTCCCCGTCGCTGCGCGCGGTGGTCCACACCTACCTGGCGCAGGCTCTGCTGGCCCTCGGGCTGCCGGCGCGCGCGGAGCAGGTGCTGGGGGAGATCAACTTCCCCGTGGAGGCCCACCAGGCGGCGACCCTGGAGGCCCTGCGCGGGAGGGTGGCCCTGGCCAAGGGGCGCCAGCACCTGGCGCTGGCACGGAAGATGGTGCCAGACGCACCTGACCCCATGGTCCGCATCGAGACGGGGGAGGTCCTGCTGGCCGTCGCGGGGGAGGATCTGGACCCCGAGAGCTTCCCCGAGCGGCGGCGCGATCTGGACGAGGCCGTGCGCCTGCTGCGCGGCCCGGCGGCGGCGCGGGCGGCCACCCTGCGCGACCGCCTGCTGGAGGGGCCGGGCGCCGATCTGGAGGGCATCGTCTCGCTGATCGAGGCCATGCACAGCCCGCAGGCCTTCCCCGAGGCGCTGGCCCGCATCATGACCGAGGCCCTGGGCGCCCACCGCGTGCTCATCACGCTCCGCCTGCCGGGCCTGGGCCAGCAGCTCTCCTACAAGGAGCTCTCCGGGGTGGAGGCCGCGGGCATCAGCGAGGAGGTGCTGCGCCACATCCAGAAGCCGGACGACTACTGGCTCTCGGGCAACGCCTTCCTGGACCCGCACCTGCGGGCGACCTCGCGCACGGTGCGCACGTTCGAGCTCAAGAGCCTGTGCGCGGTGGCCATCCCCTACAACGGGCGGGCGGTCGGCGCGCTCTACGTGGACGACCTCGTACGCGCCGAGCGCTTCACCGAGTCCGACGTGGCGGTGCTGCGGCGCCTGGCGGCGGCGGTGGGCCGGATCCTCGGGATCATGAGCAGCACCGCCGTCTCCCGCCGGGTGCTGGTGGAGCCGGTGGACGTCTTCGGCGTCCTGCTGAGCGATCCACAGCACGTCGACGCCATCCGGGGGGCGCTGGACATGCTGGACGCGCGCCGGGCCAACAACCTGCTGATCACCGGCCCCACGGGCGCCGGCAAGACCTGGTTCGCCCAGCGGGTGGCGCGGGAGAAGCTGGGGCTCCAGGGCGTCGAGGTCCTGGCCATGCGCAAGGGCGAGCCTCAGTGGCTCGTCACCCAGCTCGCCGGCACGAGGCGCGGCGAGTTCACCGGGGCAATCGGGCTGACGGGCGCCATCGACAAGGCGATTCACGGGAAGAAGGCCATCTTCCTCGACGAGATCCAGAACCTCGACGAGCAGGGCCAGCAGATCCTCCTGCCGCTGCTGGACCTGCCGGAGCGGCGCTTCGGCGGGCTCACCGGGACGGCGCATGCGCTTCCGGGCTCGCTCTACATCATCCTCGGCACCAACGTGGACGTGACGCTGGGGCGCTGGGCGCGGACCTTCCGCGAGGACCTGTGGTACCGCATGAGCCGCGTCCACGTCCACCTGCCCAGCCTCAGCGAGCGCGGCCCGGAGGTCATCTACCGATACCTGGCCAGCATGTTGCACGATCTCGGGACGCCCCAGCCCGAGGTGGTCTTCGACGCCCCGACCCTGCACCGGGTCACGACCTGGCACTGGCCGGGCAACCTGCGCGAGCTCTCCAGCTTCTCGGCCAACGCCGCGGCGCTGTACCAGAACCTCGGCCGCACGCTCTCCCACATCGAGCTTGGGCGCCTCATCCAGCAGCTCGACGAGGAGGAGGAGTCGGTGGGGGACATCCGCACCGAGCCCGGCGGGCGCCTGGACCAGTCGATGGTGGGCGAGGTGATCCGCGCGCTGCGGAGCGTGGGCTGGGTGCAGCGGGACGCGGCTCGGAAGCTGGGCATCCAGCCGGCGCGCCTGAACAAGATCCTGAAGCGCTACGGCCTCCAGGAGCACGTCCGGGCTCAGCGGCGCGCGCTGCGGGGCACGGCCGACGACGACGAGTAGGCGCAGGTCGCGCCGCCGGATGGGTTATCCTTCCGGTCCAGGGGCGTCCGGCATGGCGAGTCTGAGCTTCCGCGGTGTCTACAAGTCCTACGGGGCGGTCCAGGTGCTCGAGCGCGTGGACCTGGAGGTCGGCGACGGGGAGTTCCTCGTCCTGGTCGGCCCCTCGGGCTGCGGGAAGAGCACGCTGCTGCGCTGCATCGCCGGGCTGGAGACGCTGAGCGGCGGCGAGCTGCGCATCGGGGATCGCGTGGTCAACGACCTGGCCCCGCGCGACCGCGACGTGGCCATGGTCTTCCAGAGCTACGCGCTCTACCCGCACATGACGGTGCGCGAGAACATGGGCTTCGCGCTCACGCTCAAGGGCACGCCCAAGGCCGAGATCGCGCGGGCCGTGGACGAAGCCGCCCAGATGCTGGAGCTGGGCAAGCTGCTGGACCGCTACCCGAAGGAGCTCTCCGGCGGGCAGCGCCAGCGGGTGGCCATGGGCCGGGCCATCGTCCGGCGCCCGGCGGTCTTCCTCTTCGACGAGCCCCTGTCCAACCTCGACGCCGCGCTCCGCGCGCAGCTCCGGGTGGAGATCAAGCGCCTGCACCAGCGGCTGGGCACCACCATCGTCTACGTGACCCACGATCAGGTGGAGGCCATGACCCTGGCCAGCCGCATCGCCGTGCTCAAGGACGGGCGCATGCAGCAGGTGGGGAGCCCGGCGGAGCTCTACGAGGAGCCCCGCAACCGTTTCGTCGCCGGCTTCATGGGCAGCCCCGCCATGAGCTTCCTGGGCGGCCTGGAGAAGGGCGCCGTGCTGGGCGTGCGCCCGCACCACGTCAGCCTGGGCGAGGGGCCTTACGAGGCCGAGGTGGAGGTCGTCGAGACCATGGGCTTCGAGAGCTTCGTCCACCTGCGCCTGGGCGGCGAGCGCCTGGTGGCCCGGGTGGAGGGCGCCCCGCCGTCGACGGGCCGGGCCAGCGTGGGCTTCCGCAAGGTCTACCGCTTCGACGCCGACTCGGGGGCCCGCCTCTCGTGAATGCCCCGCTGTCCTGCCCGGCCTGCGGCGCGCCGCTGGAGACCCGGAACCCGGGCCTGGTGATGGCGGTGTGCGCGCACTGCGGCAACACCGTGTGGTGGGACGAGGCCTCCGTGCGCTCGGTGGGCAAGCGCTCCATCCTGCCCGAGGGCTTCACCCGGCTCTTCCGCGGGGCGACCGGGGCCATCCAGGGGCGGCGCTTCGTGGTGCTGGGGCGGGTGCGCTACGGCTTCGGCCGCGGCTTCTGGGACGAGTGGTTCGTCGAGCTCCAGGGCGGCGCCACCCGCTGGCTCAGCGAGGACGACCACGAGCTCTCGCTCCAGCAGCCGCTGACCGGGGTGAAGCTCCCGGATCTCCGGGCCCTCCGCCCGGGCAGCCGGCTGGAGCTCGCCGACACCGCCTGGGTGGTGGAGGAGGTCGGCGAGGCCGTGTGCCTGGGGGCTGAGGGGAGCCTGCCCGAGATTGTTTCGGAGGGTGAGACTTTCCGATACGTCGATGGATCTTCGCTGGACGGCAAGAACAACCTGGGGCTGGAGGACCGGCCCGGCGGGGTGCGCGCCTTCCGCGGGCGCTGGCTGCCCCATGATCTGCTCACGCTCGACGACGAGGGGGAGGCCTGGTGAGCGAGCTCCAGCGCTACACCCTCGGGCGTCCGAGGCCGCCTTTCGAGCCGCGCACCATCCAATGCACGAGCTGCGGCGCGCCGCAGCAGGTCGCCGACGAGCGCGCCGTGCAGCTGGTCTGCTCGGCCTGCGGGGCGCGCCTGGAGCTGCACGGCGTGGAGGCCGCCATCCTGAGCGGCGGGCGCGGCGCGGCCCAACGCTTCCCCCTGGCCCTGGACGCGCCGTTCACGTGGAAGGGGCATCGCTACCGGGTGACGGCGCGCCTGGCGCTCACCGAGGACGGCGACCCGAGCGAGCTCACCCGGCTCTACTACCTCTACAGCCCGCGGCGCAGCCCGCTCATCCTCGACGAGTACAAGGGGGTGTGGACGCTCTCGTGGGATGTCCACGTCCAGCCGCTCAGCGACCCGCTGGCCTGCGAGGCGGGCGACCGCCTCCAGACCGGCGACGGGCGGAGCTGGGCCTGCACGGACGAGGGTGAGTACACGGTCAGCTGGGTGGACGGGGCGCTGCCCTGGATCCAGCAGGCGGGCGACCGCATCCGCTACGCCGAGTTCCGGGCCCTGGACGGCAGCCCCGATCTCTTCGACGCCGAGCGGCAGGGCGGGGAGGTGGAGGTCGCCCATGGCCGGACGCTGAGCCCCGAGGAGCTGCGCCAGGCCACCGGCGACCCGAAGCTCCAGGCCAGCGCCCCGCCGAAGGTCTCGGCCCTGGTGCGCGGCACCGACCGCTGGCCCCTGGGCGCCCTGCTGGCGCTCAGCGTGATGGGGGTCCTGTTCAACGGCGTGCTGTACATCAGCCAGATCCAGAGCGGGGAGGTGGTGCTCTCGCAGACGCTCCAGCCCTACGAGCTCGAGGGGGAGGCGCTCACCAACGCCTTCCGCGTGCCGGAGGACGGGACGGCGGTGGCCGTCCACTTTGACGCCTCCTCGCTGGCGAACGCCTGGATGGCCATCGACTTCGCCCTCGTCGGGGCCTCCGAGACCGTCATCCACGTCGATGACGTGGACCTGGAGTACTACTACGGGGTGGAGGACGGGGAGAGCTGGTCGGAGGGCTCGCGGGACGAGCGCGCCCTGTTCCTGGTGCCGACCCGGGGCGACTACCAGCTCCTGCTGCACGCGGTGGACGCGCCGGGCGAGACCGAGGTCTCCAACAGCGCCAGCGTGCCCCTGCACGTAAAGGTGCGCACCGACGCGCGGCCCACGCTGTGGGCGATGATGGGGGCCGTGGGCTGCGGGCTGACGGCGATCTTCCTGCTGATCGCGATGAAGGCGCGGAAGGGGTGGGACGATGACGATGACGACTGAGCGAGGTGCCTCGTGAGGTTCATCCTCAACCCGGTCACGCTCCTGATCGTGGGGCTGTCGGCGCTGTCCGTGGCTGGCACCTACGGGCGCTGGGGCGTCGACGACGTCGAGCACGAGGAGGGGGTCTCGCTCCGGCAGGACAGCGTGAGCGGTGGTTTCTTCACCATCTACAGGACCCGCTCCCACCAGGGCGGCGGCCTCAGCGGCGGAAAGTAGGGAGTACCGATGGATCACACCGAGCAGCTCGTCTGGACCCTGGTCTACGTGGCCGTGGGGCTCGCCGTCTTCGCCGGCGCCTTCTTCGTGCTGTCCAAGGTCATCCCGTTCTCGATCCGCAAGGAGATCGAGGAGGATCACAACACCGCCCTGGCCATCATCCTGGGCGCGCTGATCCTCGGGCTGGCCCACATCATCTCGGCCGCGATCAGCTAGTCTTCTCGTGGGGGCTCAACACGGTCTGTAAGACCCCGCTTGCCCCTTCGATCCCTCGCTTCCGCTCGGGATCTGCGGCGCAAGCGCCCCCGGCGCGCTGCGCGCGGGCGCCTCCGGCGCCGTATAGCGATGGCGAGTCGGGTAGCCAGGGACGGCCGATCTGGGAGGGGAGTCCAAGTGACCCAGCCATTGTCCCCCCGCCTGCGCCGCGGGCTGCTGCTCGGCTCGGTCTTCGTGGTGGCGGCCTGCGGGCTGGCCTACGAGCTGCTCTCGGCGGCCATCTCCAGCTACCTGCTGGGCGACGCGGTGCGGCAGTTCTCGCTGGTGGTGGGGACCTTCCTGTGCGCGATGGGGATCGGGGCCTGGCTCTCGCGCTATGTGCGGGGCGAGCTGCTCTACACCTTCGTGGCGGTGGAGGTGGGGGTCGGGCTGCTGGGCGGGCTGTCCAGCGTGGCGCTCTTCGCGACGAGCGCGCTGCTGGAGCCCCTCTTCCCGCTGGTCTTCTACGGGCTCTGCGTGACCATCGGCGCGGGCGTGGGGCTGGAGGTCCCACTGCTGGTGCGCATCCTGCGCGAGGACTCCGAGCTCAACGAGGCGGTCTCGGACACGCTGGCGCTGGACTATCTGGGGGCGCTGGTCGGGAGCCTGCTGGTGCCCTTCCTGGCCATCCCCTACCTGGGCGTGGCGCGGGCGACGGTGCTGTTCGGGCTGGCCAACCTCGCCGTGGCGGGCCTGGGCCTGCGGCTGCTGGGCGGGCGGCGGCGGGGGCTCACGGTCGCGGTGCAGGTGAGCGCGGTCCTGCTGCTGGTGGCCCTGGTCGGCTCGGCGAAGCTGGTCGGGTTCCTGGAGGATCTCCACTACCAGGATGACATCGTCTACGCCAAGAGCACGGCCTACCAGCGCGTCGTGCTCACCCGCTGGCGGGACGACGTGCGGCTCTACCTGGACGGGCACCTGCAGCTCGCCAGCTCGGACGAGGCCCGCTACCACGAGCCCCTGGTCATCCCCGCCATGGAGGCCGTGCCGCGGGCGGAGCGCGTGCTGATCCTGGGGGGAGGGGACGGGCTCGCCGCGCGCGAGGTGCTGAAGTACCCCGCCGTCAACGCGATCACCCTCGTCGATCTGGACCCGGAGATGACCCGGCTGGCGCGGGAGCGGCCCGAGCTGCTGGCCCTGAACGGCGGCTCGCTCAACGACCCTCGGGTGAGCGTCCACAACGAGGACGCGCTGCTCTTCGTCGAGCGGGACACGGCGTTCTACGACGTCATCCTGGCCGACCTGCCCGATCCGCACAGCCCCACCCTGGCCAAGCTCTACTCCACATCCTTCTACGCGCTGCTGGCCCGGCGCCTCAGCGCGCGCGGGGTGCTGGTCACCCACGCGACCTCGCCCTTCTTCGCGCCGCACGCCTTCTGGTGTGTGGACGCCACGCTCCGCGCCGCGGTGGAGCCCCCGCTCCAGACATTCCCCTTTCACACGAATGTGCCTAGTTTCGGTGAGTGGGGCTGGATCCTGGCCTCACGCGCGCCGGTGGATCCGAAGAGCCTGCGCCCCAGCGTGCCCACCCGCTACCTGAACGCGGAGACCCTGGCCGCGATGTTCGTGTTCTCCGAGGACATGAAGGCGCCCGCGGGCGTGGAGCCGAACCGGATGGATCGGCCGGTGCTGGACCGATACTACAACCAGGGGTGGAACGCGTACAATGAGTGAGGGCGCGCGCGGACCCCACAGGATAAGCCCCCCGGCCTCGGAGGCCGCATGGCACGCATCACGCTGGAGCCCATCACCCGCGCGCTCGTCGTGGAGAACCCTCACCCCGTGCTCGACGAGCTCCTGCGGGAGGACGGGGTGGAGGTGGTCCGCTTCCCGGGCTCGCCCGGCGAGGACGAGCTCATCCGCCTCATGAACGAGAGCCGGGCGCAGGCGCTGTTCAAGCGCAGCCGGGTAGAGGTGACCCGTCGGGTGGTGGAGAGCTGCCCCGAGCTGCTGGCCGTGCAGCTCTGCTGCATCGGGGACGACTCGGTGGACAAGCAGGCCTGCGCCGACCACGGGGTGCTGGTCTTCAACGATCCCGTCTCCAATGGGCGCAGCGTGGTCGAGCTGGCCATCGGTCACCTGGTGGCGCTGTCGCGGCGGCTCTACGAGACCGACGTGGCCTGCAGGGCGGGGGAGTGGGACAAGTCCAACACCGAGCGCTACGAGATCCAGGGGAAGACCCTGGGCGTGCTGGGGCTCGGGAACATCGGCCGCCAGGTGGCGCGCGCGGCCGAGGCCATGGGGATGAAGATCCGCTTCTTCGACACCCGCGAGGTGGCGGTCGAGGTGGGTCAGGAATTCGGCTGGGAGCAGGCCAGCAGCGTGGCCGACCTGCTGCGCGGATCGGACGCGGTGACGGTCCACCTCTCCGCCGAGGACGTGCATGGGCGCTCCAACGCCGGGGTCCTGGGTCGCGACCTGCTGATGCAGCTCGGCGCCGACCGGCCGGAGTCGAGCCCGCGCCTCTTCCTGAACCTCGCCCGCGGCTTCCTGCACACGGCCGAGGACCTGCTGGAGGCCGTGCGCACGCGGCGGATCCGCCGGGCGGCGGTGGACGTCTACCCGGACGAGCCCCACGGCAAGGAGCTCTGGCAGAACCCCTACCGGGACGAGCCGCGGATCGCCGTCACCCCGCACCTGGGCGCCGCGACCAACGAGGCCCAGCCCCGCATCGCCCGCCGTGTGGCGCAGACCTTCCGCAATTTCGTCCGCTTCGGCAGCGTGCGCGACTGCGTGTTCAGCCCCCGCACCCGGCTGGGCCTCATCGAGGACGGCGGGGAGGGCGCGGCGCTGCTGGCGGTGGCCCACAGCACGGCCCGCGGCACGAAGCGCGCGATCGACGAGGCGATCTACGAGGGCGGGGCCAGCAACCTCTCGTCTACGCACAAGGACTTCGAGCACCTGGGCGTGGCCTATGACCTCGCCGCCCTGGACCGCCCGCTGGACCAGGCGGCCCTGCTGCGCCTCGTGCAGGCCGCCCAGGAGATCTCGGGCGACCCGACGGCCATCCGCTCGATCCGCCAGATCCGGCTCAGCTAAGCCTGGCTGAGCCCGGTCAGGGCGCCTCGAGCGTCTTCGCCAGCTCCTGCCAGCCCTCGGGCGGGCTCTTCGCCCAGGCGGCCCACAGGCCCTGGTCGTCCGTGCTGGCCAGCGGGTCGTAGGCGGGTGCCCCGGCGCCGGCGATCTTCGCCAGCCGATCGTGGGCCTCCATGCGGATGAAGGGCGGGGCCGTGCGCACCAGCTCGGCCATCGCGACCAGGCCCGCCGGGTCGCCCTGCTTCGCCTGGGTCACCGCGGCGCCCAGCAGCTCCAGGGGGTCGGCGGGGGCGGCCTCGGGCGTCTCCGGGGTCGCCGCGGCCTCCTCCGCGTGCAGGGCCTCGTGCTCCTCGGCGTGCTCGTCCGCGTGGCCATGCTCGGCGGGGAAGCGGGAGAAGCCCCAGAGGACCCCCGCGATGAGCGCGAGGCTGGCCGCGATCACGCCGATCTGCCGCCCCGGGCTGGCCGACTGGCGGACGCTCACCCACAGGAGCGAGAGCACCAGGGTCGCGCCCAGGATGGCTACGACGATGGGCCCCGTGGAGTGCTCGTAGCTCACCGAGACGCCGGCCACGCTGGCGAAGAACCCGATCCCGTAGGCCACCGCCAGGCGCCGCCCGACGCCCTCGGTGAACAGCCGCGCCACGACCGCGGGGATGACCAGGAAGGAGAAGACCAGCAGCACGCCCACGATGCTCACGATGGCCGTCAGCACCACGCCGAAGCTCAGGTAGAAGAGCAGGTCCCAGGCGGCGACCTGCACCCCGCGGGCCTGGGCGCCCTCCGGGTCGAAGCTGATGGCCAGGAAGCGGCGCCCGAACAGGGCGTGGACCACTGCCGCGCCGCCGATGGCGACCGCGGCCACGCCGATCTCCGACCACTGCACCCAGACGACGTTGCCCACCAGCAGGTGCTGGATCTTCTCCGCCCCGTGGGGGTCGCTGGCCAGCTCGATGAGCAGGACGCCCAGGGCCGCGCTGACGGCGTAGCCGATGCCGATGAGCGACTCCTGGGGGACCCGCTCCTCGAAGCGCCGGATGACGGCGAAGAGCACGGCCCCCAGCGCGGTGAACGCGAGCGACATCATGAGCGCGATTGGATCGTCCGGGTCGTGGCCCAGGAAGACGGCGTAGGTGGTGCCGAGCGCCGCGAACTGCGCCAGCGCGAGATCGACGAAGATGATCCCGCGCTGGAGCACGTGCAGGCCAAACCAGCCGAGCGCGCTCATCGCGAGCAGGCAGGCGACGACGGGCGCCACCATCCAGGTGAGATCGGTCATCTCCCGAGCTCACGAACCAGGGTGTCCATGAACTTGAAGTAGTCCTCGGTGCCTGGGACGCCGCCCACGTCGCCCGGGATCACCGCCAGGCGCGCCCCGGTGGAGCTGGCCAGGGCCCGGGAGATGCGGTCGTCGTAGTAGCTCGTGTGGCCGATGATCTTGCAGCTCTGCGCCTTCATGGCCGCGGCGAGCTGGTCCTTGTGGGCCGCCGAGGGCGCGACCCCCGGTCGGTCCTCCACGTAGCCGCCCACGGTCGTCCCGAAGCGGGCCACGAAGTAGGCCCAGCTCTGGTGGTAGAAGACCACGCAGGTGCCCGGCGTCGCCGCCGCCATCC
The DNA here is from genome assembly GCA_964615375.1 of uncultured Enterobacterales bacterium. Lineage (GTDB taxonomy): Bacteria > Myxococcota_A > UBA796 > UBA796 > CAZKWG01 > CAZKWG01. The sequence goes on along the minus strand of CAZTOW010000042.1, from coordinate 56,434 downwards.
AGCCCCCCAGCCGGCCCTCCAGACCCTTGCTCTTCAGGTACTCCCGGAGCTTTCCGGCCCGCGCCAGCTTCTCCAGGCTCTCCGCGCCCATGAAGCCGACCAGGTCCGCGCCGAAGAGGCGCTTGTCGATCTCGGCGTGGAAGGCCGCGGCCCGCTGCTTGTACTCGGCGGCGTGCGCGGGGTCCACCCGACCCAGCCCCGCGGCGATGTTGTCGGCCGCGATGATGGCGTTCAGGGGGTCGGTCCAGATGTGGGGGTTGCCGTCGGGGTGCAGGTCGCCCTTGGCCCGCGTGATGTCCGTGGGCACCTCCAGCCGGGGCACGTTGTCGCTGGCCCGCACGTAGCCGGGCTGTCCGGGCCGGATCTTCGGGTTGCCCGCGCCGTCCAGCACGCGCTCGGACCAGAGCTCCAGCGACAGGCCGTTCTCGATGTAGAGGTCGGCCTGCTGGACCTTCGCCATCAGGGCGGGCGTGGGCGAGAGGTAATGTGGGTCCTCCGTGCCGCGCGCCAGGACCGTGATCTCGGCCGAGGGCGCGAGGCGCCGGGTGATGTCGCCGAGCCAGGGCAGCGTGCACACGACCCCGAGCGCGTGCGCGGGGAGAGAGACGAGCAGGGCCGCGAGGGCCAGGATCAGGCGCTTCATCGGTTCACCCAGTACGGCTCCACCGGATGGGAGCCCCAGACGAATGTGAGCTGGAGATCGACCTGGGTCTCGGCGAGGTCCTGGTCGGTGAGCACCCCCCCCCGGAGGCGCAGGAATTCGGAGGTGTAGCCGGAGAGCCAGGTGCCGAAGCGGAGCTGGTCTCCCATCCCATCAACACGCAGACCCCAGTAGAGCGGCCGCGTGGGCTGGAGCTGAAGCGAGGCCGTCCACCCCAGATCGCCCGCCTCGCCGGCCTCCACCGCCTGGAAGGCCTCGCCCAGCAGGACCACGCTCCTCCAGGAGCTCTTGCGCCAGCGCAGCATGAGGTCCGCGCCCTGAAGGCGGCTCTGCTGGAGCCCATACGCGCTGGCGCCCAGCCCGAGCTCGACGGGGCCCCAGTGATCGAAGTACTCGGCGCGGCCGATCCAGGCGGGGATGGCCGTCTCGCCCTCCGGGTCCAGCGGCGTACCCGAGAGCGCCCCCGCCGTGAGGGTGAGCCCCTTCTGCCAGGGGTTGGGCACCCGCCACTCCGCGGTGAGGCCGACGTCAGCCAGCCCCTCCTCGCCCAGCACCTCCTCCATCGGCAGCGGCGTGCCCGGCCAGGGCCAGTCGTGCGGGTGGGCGCGGTTCGTCACGCCGAAGGGCTGACGGAACTGCCCGATCCGGGCCGAGAGCCCCGCGGGCAGGGCCACGAGGTCGATGTAGACCTCCTCGGGCGCCACGACGAAGGCGTCGTGGCCGTGCTCCTCCTCCGCGACCTCCTCCGCGGCGGCCTCCTCCTCCTCGTGGGCGTGCCCCTCGAGGGCCGGAGGCTCCTGGTGGAGCGCGAGCACGGCCACCGCCTTGGCGAAGGGGTCCACGTCGGCGCGGATGTCCAGCTCCAGGCTGCGGAGCCAGAGGGTGGAGCCCGGCATCACGCCGTGCTCGTCGAGCCCGAGCGTGGCGAAGACGTCTCCGAAGGCGGTCATCCGCGGGTTGAAGGCGTTGCTGGGGACGGTGGCCGGCGGGGGCGGGGGCGGCGCCGCGTTGGCCAGGAAGTCGTCGAGATCCGAGAGATCCGGCGGCGGCTCCGCGGGCGGCGCGGGCGGCGCCTCAGGAGCGGCAGGGGTGTCCGACGAAGGGGCGGGAGCCGGCTCCTCCGCGCTCTGCGCGTGGGCCGCTCCCACCCACCCCGCCAGGAGGTGAATGAGCATTTTTGACTCCAGTTCACAAGAAAGAGGACACACGCGGGCATTGCCCACGCGAGCTCGATTCCAGGATCAGGAGCAGAGCGGCGGAGAGGTCTTGGGCGCGTTGGCCAGCGGCGCCATCGTCGGAGGGACCCACGGGGGCGCCTCCTCCGGGCTCAGGGTCGGCGCGAGCGCCACGATCTCCGCGCCGAGCGGGTCGCCCTCGCAGGCCGCGTGCACGATGAGCGCGCACCCGTGGTCGTGCTCGTCCGAGGAGGGCGCCAGGAGCTCCGGCCCGCGAGCGAGCCCGTCGGGCTGTGACTCGCCGAGCTCGATGAGCTGCCCGTGGTCCGCGCAGACGGCGTGCCGCACCTTCAGCACGTGCGCGAAGGCGCCGACAGAGCCCAGCATCCAGGCCAGCATGGCCAGGAGCAGGGCGACGCGAGCCGGCAGACTTCGGCGGATCACGCCTGCAGCGTCGCTCGTTCCACGTCAGGTGTCAACTTCGAGGCGCGATCAGCCCTCGGCGCCGCCCGCGGGCTCGTCCGTCCTGGGCTTGCGGCGCCGGCGGCTGGGGCGCTCGGCGGGCTCAGCGCTGGCGGTCTCGTCCGCGGCGGGCGGGAGGGCCTCGGCCTCACCCTCGGGCTTGCGGCGAGGGCGCCGGCTCTTCGGGACCACGCCCTCGTTGCCTGGCTCCGGCAGCGTCGGGGCGGACTCGGCGGGGGCGATGGGGGTGGGCCCCGCCTCGACCTCGGGGGGCGCGGCGGGCTCGGGCCGCGGCTCCGGGGCCGGCTCGGACGGGGGCGCGAAGATGGGGGCAGAGGCGGGGACGAACTCCTGGGAGGGCGCCTCGGCGGCGGGGTCCGTCCCGAAGGGGTTGGCGTCCGAGCGGCGCTCCCGGCGCTCCCGGTCGTCGCGGCGGTTGTTGCGGTCGTCCCGGCCCCGGCCGTCGCGGCGCTCGTCCCGGCCCCGGCCGTCGCGGGCCCGGCCGTCGCGGTCGTCGCGGCGGTTGTTGCGGTCGTCCCGGCCCCGGCCGTCTCGCTCGTCGCGTCGCCCGCCGCGCTCCTCACGGGGCTCGCGGGGCTCACGGACCTCGCGGACCTCGCGGACCTCGCGGACCTCGGGCGGGGGCACGGCCTCGTGGGCCTGCTCGTGGACGAGCCAGGCCAGCATCTCCTCGATGACCGTGGTGTGATCGTCATCCCCGTAGAGGAGCTGGGAGAGCGCCAGCGAGTTGTCCAGCTTCTCCCCCTTCTCCAGCAGGGCGCGCAGGTAGAAGCTGGAGAGCGAGAGCAGCAGTCCGTCGCCGTCCTTGCGGATCACGAAGGGGGCCGTGGGGTTGCGCGCGGGCTTGCCGTCCGGGTGCAGCAGCTCGCCGGCCTGGGCCAGCCCCTGGATCACGCTGCGGACGTGGCGCGGCGGGACCGTGGGGACGGTGTCGCGGCAGCGGCGGGCGATGTCGCCCACCGTGTAGAGCAGGGTGTTGCGCTTCTTCTGCGCCATCCGGCTCTGGACGTGGTCGGCGAACTCGTAGACCACGGTGTGGCGGTAGACGCGGGGGAGGGGGTCCACGCCGGCCTCGGCCAGCACCTGGCGCAGGCGGGCGGCCTCACCGCTGAGGCCAGGGAGATCGGCCTCCTCCTCCTCGACCGGCTCCGGCGGGGGAGGCGGCGGGGCGGCGCCCTCGCTCACGATCTCCACGCGCACGCCGCCCGCGCGCTCGTCGCGGTGCAGGGACAGCAGGCCGCGCTGCTGCGCCGCCTCCAGCATGCGGGTGAAGTTGCTGTACCCGTACTCCGTCTCGTTGAAGGCCGGCTCCTTGCGGATCAGGCTGGCCTTGACCAGGCCCGCGGAGATGGCTCCGGGCGTGTCGTGCTGCAGGCCCTTCAGCGTCTCGACGATGAGCGCGAAGGCCTCCTCCTTGGACAGGGAGCTGACCGCCTCCTCGGCGTCGGAGGTCTCGTCGTCCTCCTCGGGCAGCTCGCGCGGCTCGGGCTCGCGCCGGGCCATGGGGTAGATCTCGCTCTGCTCCTTGACCAGCGTGTCGTAGAAGATGAACTCGTCGCAGGCGTCCTTCAGCAGGGCGCTCGTGCTGCGGCGCGTGCCTACGCCCAGCACGCGCTTGTTCAGCTCCTTCAGCCGCATGATCAGCGGCGTGAAGTCGCTGTCGCCCGAGAGCACCACAAAGGTGTCCAGGTGCGGCCGGGTGTAGGCCAGCTCCATCGCGTCCACGACCAGGGCGATGTCGGCGCGGTTCTTCTCCTGGCCGCGGAAGCTGGTCAGCTCCATCAGCGAGATGCCCAGCCGCAGGAGATCCTGCTTGAACTTGGCGAAGCGGCCCCAGTCCCCGTAGGCGCGCGCGGAGAGGATGCGGCCCTTGTCCTTGAGCCGCCGCAGCACCAGCTCCAGCTTGAAGCGCCCCAGTCCCTCCTTCTCTGCGCCCGCGGCGATGTTCTCGAAGTCAATCAGTACGCAGAGATTGTGTTCCATGGAGGGCACCGGGCGGGGGAGGGCAGGAGGCAGGAAAGAGAACGTGCAGGCATAGCCGCTCAGCGCGAGGAAAACAAGGAGGCGGAGCTTCGGGGGCCCGAGCACCTGCCCTGCAAGGCGGGCGGCCGGGCGAGCCCCGCGCTACGTTCTCGCCCTCAGGAGCACCCGTGGCCGCCTTCGATCGCTTCTCCGGCACCTCGCGCTACATCGCCGACGCCGACCTGCTGGCCGACGTCAACGCCGCCATCGCGCTTCGCCGCCCCCTGCTGGTGCGCGGCGAGCCCGGCACCGGCAAGACCATGCTGGCCCACGCGGTCGCCGAGGCGCTGGGCAAGCCGTTCTACACCTGGCACATCAAGTCCACGACGACGGCCAAGGAGGGGCTCTACACCTACGACGTCGTCGCGCGGCTGAACGACGCGCGCTTCGGTGAGGGCGACGTCCGCGACATCCGCCGCTACATCAAGATGGGCGTGCTGGGCCAGGCGTTTACCAGCGCCGAGCAGGTGGTCGTGCTCATCGACGAGATCGACAAGGCGGACCTGGAGTTCCCCAACGATCTCCTGCGCGAGCTGGACGAGATGGCCTTCCACGTCCCCGAGCTCGACGAGACCATACGGGCCACGCACCGGCCCGTGACGATCATCACGTCCAACGCCGAGAAGGAGCTGCCCGACGCCTTCCTGCGCCGCTGCGTCTTCCACTACATCGCCTTCCCCGACAAGGAGCGCCTGCGCCAGATCGTCGCCGCCCACCTGCCGGACCTGGAGAAGGAGCTGGTGGAGGCCGCGATCCTGCGCTTCTACGGCCTGCGCAAGGTGGACGGCCTGCGCAAGAAGCCGTCCACGTCCGAGCTGCTGGACTGGCTCTTCGTGCTGGCGCGCGCGGGCGTGAGCCCGGACGAGATCGCCAACCGCATGCCCTTCCTGGGGATCCTCATCAAGCAGGAGAAGGACCTCGAGCTGCTGGCGAAGCGGCGGGGTGGCTACGCCTAGGAGGCCCCATGTTCGAGCTCCTCCTGTTCAACCTGCGCGCGCAAGGGGTCAAGGTCGGCCTCGGCGAGTGGATGGCCTTCCTGGAGGGGTTGCAGCGCGGGCTCGTGGTGGACCTGCAAGGGCTCTACGGCTTCGGGCGGGCGGTGCTCTGCCAGACGGAGGCGCAGTACGACGCCTGGGATCTCTCCTTCCAGGCGACGTTTTCCGGCGTGGAGCTGCCGGCTGACCTCTCGCAGAAGCTCGCCGAGTGGCTTCAGTCCGCCATGCGACCCGAGGGGGAGCGCGTGCCGGTGGACATGAGCCCCGAGCAGCTCCGCGAGGAGCTGATGAAGCGGCTCCGCGAGCAGAAGAGCCGGCACGACGGCGGCAATTACTGGGTGGGCACCGGGGGCACCAGCCCCTTCGGCAACAGCGGGCGGGCCGAGACCGGCATCAAGGTGGGCGACGCCTCCGGGGGCGGGCGGGGCGCGGTGCGCATGGCGGAGGAGCGGCGCTGGGCGGGCTACCGCACGGACACCACGCTGGCGGCGCGGGACCTGCAGGCGAGCCTCAAGGAGCTCCGGGCCCTGGCCCGGGAAGGCATGCCCGAGCTGCACCTGGACCACACGATCCGCCGCACCGCGGACAACGCGGGCGACATCGAGCTGGTCTTCGAGCGCGCCCGCAAGAACCGCGTCCACCTCGTGCTGCTGATGGACACCGGGGGCAGCATGGACCCCCACACCCGCCTGGTGGAGCAGCTCTTCAACGCCGCCCGGCTGGCCCGCGGCTTCAAGACGTTTCAGGCCTGGTACTTCCACAACGTGCCGACGGGCTGGCTCTACCGCGACTACGCTAGCTGGGACCGCACCCCCATCGAGGAGGTGATGGACGGCTGGACCCCCAACCACCGCCTGCTCTTCGTGGGCGACGCCAGCATGGCCACCTGGGAGCTGATGGGCGCATCTCCCCGCGTCTACGGCGACACGCGGGCGATGAGCGGCTTCGACTGGCTCCAGCGCATGCACCAGCGCTGCCCCTCCAGCGTGTGGCTGAACCCCGACCCGGAGCGCTTCTGGGACCACCCCACGGTCAGCGCCATCGGGGCTGTGTTCAAGATGTACCCGTTGACGGTGGAGGGCTTGAGGGGGGCGGTCAAGCGCCTGCGACTCGGCGCGATGGCAGCTTGAGGAAGGCATGTGCTTGACATGACCATGTAGTTGGACTAATAGTTGGTCATGAAGTACGACTACAACCGCCGGACGAAGCCCCTGGTCGTCGCCGAGGCGAAGGCCGAGTACAACATCTTCGAGGCCAAGGCCCACCTGTCGGAGCTGGTGGACCGGGCCGTGGAGGGTCAGGTGGTCACCATCGCGCGCCGCAACGTCCCCGTGGCCGAGCTTCACGGCCTCCCCGGCCCGCGCAAGGATCCGCGCCCCCTCGGCGTCGGCCGCGCCCTCTACGGCGACTGGGAGCTCCCCGCCAGCTTCGACGAGCCGCTGCCGGAGTGGATGCTCCAGGGCTTCGAGGGCGGCGCGTCGTGAGCGGCCTCCTGCTCGACACCAGCGCCTTCCTCTGGCTGGCCTGGGACAGCCCGCGCCTCTCCGCCGCCGCGCGCGCCGCCTACCAGACCCCCGACGCCGAGGTCTTCCTCAGCGCCGCCAGCGTCTGGGAGATCACGGTCAAGCACGGGCTGGGCAAGCTCCCCCTGCCCGACGCCCCCGACCGCCTCGTCCCCCGCCTGCGCGAGGCCATGGGCCTCCGCCCCCTGCCCGTCTCAGAGGAGGCCGCGCTCTGCGTGGGCCGCCTGCCCGCGCTGCACCGCGACCCCTTCGATCGGATGCTGGTCGCCCAGGCCATCGCGCACGGGCTCGTGCTGCTGACCTCGGATGCGATGCTGCAGCAGTACCCCGCCCGCACGCTCTGGTAGGACGCCATGCCCCCACGCAGAGCCGATCAGACCGGGAGCTGGCCCTTCCTCAAGTGGGCGGGCGGCAAGCGTCAGCTCCTCCCGGAGCTCAAGGCGCGGCTCCCCGCCAGCTTCGGCACCTACTACGAGCCCTTCATCGGCGGCGGGGCCCTCTTCCTGGATCTGGCGCCGCCGCGGGCGGTGATCGCCGACCGCAACCCCCGCCTCGTCCGCACCTGGCGGGGCGTCCGCGACGGGGTGGAGCAGGTCATCGAGCTGCTCCGCTCCTACCCCGTGGAGGAGGAGTTCTTCTACGCCTTCCGCGAGCGCGACATCGACGCGGCGCTGACCGACGCCGAGGTCGCCGCCTGGATGATCTACCTCAACAAGACGGCGTTCAACGGCCTCTATCGGGTCAACAAGAGGCGCGGGACCTTCAACGTCCCCTGGGGGCGCTACAAGAACCCCAACACCTGCGACGCGGCGAACCTGCGCGCGGTCTCCGCCCGGCTCCAGGGGGTGGAGATCCGGCTCCAGGGCTTCGAGCAGCTCCGCGAGCAGCCCCAGGCGGGCGATCTGGTCTACTTCGACCCGCCCTATGAGCCGCTCTCGGTGAGCTCCAGCTTCACCGCGTACACCGAGCACGGCTTCGGCCCGAAGGACCAGGAGCGGCTGCGCGATCTGGCCCGCGAGCTCAAGGCGCGCGGCGTCCACGTCCTGCTGAGCAACTCGTCGGCGCCGCTCATCCTCGAGCTCTACCGCGACGGCTTCCAGGTCGACCACGTGATGGCCAACCGGACGATCAACAGCGTGGCCAAGGGGAGGGGAAAGATCGCGGAGGTCATCATCCGCTGACCCTCACACCTCCCGCAGCGCGAAGACCTCCACGTCCACGCCGGGGGCGAAGTGCTGCAGCGGCGGCAGGCCCTGGGGCTGGGGGAGCCCGGCGGCGGCCATCAGCTCATCGTGGACCTCCAGCACGGTGGCGGTGTGGGCGGGGTAGGGGATGTGGTTCACGGTCCCGCGCTTGAGACGCCCGTCCTGGATTGCGTAGAGGTGGTAGCGCTCCAGCAGGAAGTGCTCCAGCGTGCCCGGGGTCGAGGGCCCCAGGTACTCCCCCACCTTGTAGCGGCAGAAGAAGCGCGGGTTGGATCCGCCACGCCGCACGGTCTCGTAGACGGTCTCTGAGCCCTCTTTGCGCATGGACATCGCCGCGTGGTGGTAGGGCAGGCCGAAGCCCTTGCGCGCGGCCTGCACGGCCAGCCAGGAGGCGGCCTCCAGGCTGAAGAACCAGACGCCGGGGTCGTCGCCGTCCAGGTGGACGTAGGTGCGGAGGTTGGTCTCCAGGAAGTCGAAGGACATCTTGCCGGGCAGCCAGCTCGGGGCGACCTCGAACATCGCGAAGGGGACGATGCCCAGGTAGAGCACGCCCTCGTGGGTGTCCAGCGAGAGCCGCTCGGGGATGAGCGGGCGGACCAGCTCCTCGGGCACGGGCCAGTGGATGAAGAGCAGGTCGCGCCAGCGCTGGGTGCCGGCGTTGGGTCCCTCGGGGCGGCGGCTGGGGGCGATGCGGTCCATGGGGCGAACATATCCCGGATGCGCCCGGGAGCGCCGCGTGGGCTACACTCCCGCGGAGGAGTCCACGGATGTTCGAGCGCGCGCGCCCCTGGCAGGCTCCCGCCCTGGCGCTGGCGCTCACGCTGGTCGGCGTGCTGGGGCTGCTGGCCTGGTCGAGCGCGCTGTGCGGCGCGCCCCGCTCGCCCCTGGACGACGCCTACATCCACCTCGGGGTGGCCCGGACGCTGGTGGAGGACGGGACCTGGGGGCTGAACCCGGGCGAGCACGCCTCGGCCTCCTCGTCGCCGCTGTGGACCCTCGCCATCGCGGGCGTCTTCGCCGTGACGGGGCCCTGGGAGCACGCCGGGCTGCTGCTGGCGATCCTCTCCGCGGGTCTGCTGCTCTGGGTCGGCGCGGCGAGCCTGCGCGACGAGGGGCTGCCGGAGCGCGCCGTGGCGGCCGGTCTGCTGCTCCTGGTGCTGCTCGCGCCGCTGCCCTTCCTGGTGGGGCTGGGGATGGAGCACGTGCTCCAGGCCGCGCTCGCGCTGCTGCTGGCACGCGGGACTCGGAGCGCAGGTACGGGCTTCGCGCTCGCCTTCGCCGCCGCGCTGACCCGCTACGAGTCCGCGGCGCTGATCCTGGCGCTCGCCTGGGTACAACGCCGGGAGGCTCCGGCTCGGGCCCTCGCGATCCTGGGCGGAGGGGCGGCGGCCGTCGGGGGCTTCGGGCTCTACAGCCTCTCGCAGGGCGGGCTCTTCCTGCCCAACAGCGTGCTGCTCAAGTCGCTGCGCGGGTCGGGGCCCTGGGAGGCCCTGGGGGCGGCGCTGTCCGAGGGCGCGCCCCTGCTGGCGCTGGCGGTGGGGGTGGTCGTGGCCGCCGCGGCGCTGGAGACGGGGGCGCTGCACCGGCGTCGGGTCGGGCTCTTCGCGGCCTGCGTGCTGGCGCAGCTCACGCTGGGGCGGGTGGGCTGGCTCTTCCGCTACGAGGCCTGGCTGATGGCCTGGGGCTGCCTGCTGCTGGTCACGCCCGCGCGGCTGCTGCTGGCGCGACGGGGGCCGATGGTGCTGGCGGCGGGCGCGCTGCTGCTGCTGCCGCTCGGGTGGCGGGCGGCTCAGGCCAACCGGCTCTTTGGCCCGGGGGCGCGCCTGTTCTCCGACGTGAACGTGGCGCTGGCGCGCTGGGTGGGGGCGGAGTGGCCGGGGGCCCGGGTGGCGGCGCAGGACATCGGCGCGCTCGCCTTCTTCTCGGACGCCGAGATCGTGGACGTCGTGGGCCTGGGGACCGACGAGATCGCGGCGATGAAGCTGGAGGGTGCGCTCTCCAAGGAGCGGGTGGACGCCCTGTTCGCGGCGCGCGGCGTGCAGCTCGCGATCACCGGCCGCGAATGGCTCGGCGGGGAGACGCCGGCCTCCTTCCAGGAGATCGCGCGGATCTGGGCGCCCTTCCCGCAGGGGGCGGGGGAGTTCGAGACCGTGATCTGGTGCGTGGACCCCGCCGCCCGGGAGCGCCTGGCGGCCTCGCTGGACCCGCTGGAGGCCGAGCTCTCGCCTCGGGCTCGCCTGGAGCGCGTGAGGGAGCTCGCCCTGCCGCTGGCCGAGCTCCAGCTGAGCGGGGCGGCGGTGCAGCGCGAGCCCGACCGGATCGCCTTCTACACGGCTGGAGAGGCCAGCTTCACCGCGCCGATCTCGGGTGAGCTGCTCCTGCGCCTGGACGGGACGAGGGCCTCCGGGCAGGGGCCCACCCTCTCCGTCGAGCGCGGCGGGCAGGTCCGGGCGCTCCGGGTCGAGGAGGCCGGGCAGCGCGCGCTCGGGCGGGTCGAGGCCGGCGAGCGGGTGCTGCTGCGCTACGCCGACGACGCCGTGGACGAGGCCGGCGGGGACCGGAACCTCTTCCTGCTGGGCGTCACGATCCGGCCGTGAGCGCCCTCAGCCGGCCGCGCCCGTGTGGCACACCGCCTCCAGGTTGTAGCCGTCCGGGTCGATGACGAAGGCGCCGTAGTAGCCGGGGTGGTACTGCGGGCGCGGCCCCGGCCCACCATTGTCCTGGCCGCCCGCGGCGATGGCCGCCTCATAAAACGCGGCGACCGCCTTGTTGTTCGGCGCGGCGATGGCCAGGTGGAAGGGCGTGAGCGGCCCCGCCGCCAGCCAGAGGTCCGGCTTGCCGTTGACGCCCATGCCCACCGCGCCGGGGAAGCGCATGAGCACGCTGTAGCCCAGCGGGGCGAGGGCGGCGGCGTAGAAGGCGACGCTGCGGTCGAGGTCGGAGACGTGCAGGGTCAGGTGGTCGATCATGGGGCGCGCTCCTGCGGTGTGGCGGTGAGGAGGGGCGCATGCTCTATCGCGGGGGCGTTCGGTTGGCGTCTACCTGGGCCCGCGTATAGGATCTCCTCATGGTCGGCGCCGACGTCATCACGCGCAGGCGACTCGAGATCGGGTTCGCGCTCGATCGGCGCTGGCACGAGCTGAGAGGGGAGATGACTGCAGACAAGCGGACCTCGCTCCTCGCGCTCGCCCGGGTGATGGACGAGAGCGGAGTGCCCTGGGCGATCATCGGCGGCGTGGCGATGCAGATCCGCCAGGATGAGCCGCGGACGACGCTGGACATCGACATCGGCGTGCTCGACCGGGCCCAGATCCCACAGTCCCTGCTCGAAGGAGCGGGCTTTCGGCGCACAGGCTCGTTCGCGCACTCGGAGAACTGGGAGGGGCCCGACCGCACGCCGCTCCAGTTCGCCGATGACGACTGGATGAGCTCCGCCGTTATCGAGGCCGAGCCGGTGCCCTTCGAGGGGGTGGCGCTGCGGGTCGCGACCAGCCTGGGGCTTCTGCGCCTGAAGCTGCGGGCCGGCAGCGATCCAGCCCGACGCCGATCGAAGCGCCTCCGGGACATGGCCGACGCGCTCGCGCTCGTCGAGCAGGAGCCCTCCCTGGTCGAGCGCCTCGAGCCCGAAGAGCGCGCGCTCCTTCAGTCCTTCGGCTGATCGAGGAGCGCCCCCACCACCCGCGGCACGCTCACCGCGTAGCGGCGCTGCAGGCCGCGGTGCGTGCCCTTGAACTCCTCGTGGTGGTGCGGGATGTCCAGCGCGCGCAGGCGGGCGGCGAGGCGGCGGGCGCCGAGGTGGAGGCCGTGCTCGTCGCGGGTGCCGGCGTCCAGCCAGAGCAGGCGCAGGGCGCGGAGGGCGGCGGCGCGGTCGGGGTTGTCCACCATGCAGACCGGGTCGTGGACGCGCCAGCTCCGCAGGACCTCGAAGTCCACCTCGCCGGTCACCAGATCGACCGGCAGGCGGGCGGGCAGGGGGCTGAGCGTGGGGTCGGGGCTGTAGGCGCAGCTCATGGCGATGAGGTTGATCGCGGCGAAGGCGTCGCCGTTCGGGTCCGGCTCGTCCCAGAAGCGCTGCAGGAAGCTCTCCAGCCCGCCCGCCGCCTGCACGCCGTAGACCGCGCGGGGGACGTCGCCCAGGTAGCAGTGGTCGAAGCCCATGTCGCCCGCGTGGCTGGCGATGGCCTGAAAGGCACCGGGGAAGCTCATCGCGAGGTGGAGCGCGCCGAAGCCGCCCGAGGAGTGCCCCACCGCGCCCCAGGACCCCGTCGTGCGGTAACGCCCGTCCACGAAGGCGCGGATCTCGCGAGCCACGTAGGTCCCGTAGCGGCCCGTCCCCAGCGAGTCCATGAATTGCGAGCCGCCCACCGAGCTCATCACGTCGGGCATCACGCCGATGAAGGGCGGGCAGCCCTCCTCCACGAGTCGGTCGAGCACGCTGGGGAGCGCGGGGTCCATCATGCGCCGCGCCAGGAACATCTCGCCGGTCCCGGCGAAGCCCGGCAGGAAGACCACGCAGGGATAACGCCGATCCTCGTGCTCGTAGCCGGGGGGGAGCCAGAGGAGCAGCTCGCGCTCGCTGGGGTCGCCCCAGGGGTTGTCGCGCAGCGCCTGGCTCGCGTGCCACTGGCTGTGGACGGAGCCGCGCTGGAAGGGCGGGAGGTTGGGGAAGGGGTGCGGCATCTGCCTGACCTAACCGCTCCCGAGATAGGATCGGGGGCGGGGGTGTACGCTGCTCGACCTGCTCTCGCCCACGCTGCGCGCCTGGTTCCACCCGCCCGTGCCCTGGGCCCTCGCCGTGGGCGTGGCGCTGGGCGTCCTCGCGGCGGGCGCCCTGCTCTATCACGGGTTGTTCTGGGCCCTGCACCGGCTCGCCCGGCGCACGACCACGCAGGTGGACGACCTGCTGCTGCAGCGGATGAGGCTCCCGGCGCGGGCGCTGGTGGCGCTCTGGGCCGGGCATGCGCTCCTGCTGCTGCGCGGGGTGGAGCTGGACGCGGCGCGCTCGGCCGTCACCGTGGTCGAGCTGCTGCTGGTGGCCTACCTGGCGATCGAGGCGGTGGAGACGCTGTTCTTCGAGTACTGGCTGCGCGAGCGCCGCGACACGCCGGTCCCCGCGCTGGTGCGCCACCTCGTGCTGGTGGTGCTCTACTCGGCCGCCATCCTGAGCGTGCTCAGCTCGGCCACGGGCCTGAACCTCGTGCCCCTGCTGGCCACGTCCACGGTGGTCACGGTGGTGCTGGGCCTCGCGCTCCAGGACACGCTGGGCAACCTGTTCAGCGGGCTCGCCCTGCACTTCGACCGGCCCTTCAGCATCGGCGACTGGGTGCTGGTGGACGGACTGGAGGGCCAGGTGGTCAGCATCTCCTGGCGCTCCACGCACCTGCGCACGCTCACCCGCGACATCGTGGCCGTGCCCAACAGCCTCATCGCCCGCGCCCGGGTGCAGAACTTCAGCGCCCCGGCCCCGCTGACCGGCCGGAACCTGGAGGTGCTGGTCCGCCTGGAGGCCAGCCCCGAGGCCGTCTCCCGCGCGCTGGCCGCCGCCGCCGCCCGCACCGAGGGCCTCGCCCGCGAGCCCGCCCCCAAGGCCTGGCTGGTGGGCTTCACGCCGCTCGCCCAGCGCTATGTGGTGCGACTGTGGGTGGAGGACTTCGCCCGCCACGACGACGTCGAGAGCGATCTGATGAAGGCCCTCTGGCACACGCTCGGGGACGAGGGCCTTCGGGTCGAGCGGGCTCCCGTGGCGGCGCTCAGCCCCTGAGGCGCTCCACCGCGCGGAGGCGGGCCTCCTCCTTCTGGGCGTGGACGTCGCCCAGGCTCCAGAAGCTGGCCCCGGAGCGTGGGGTGCGGATCACCGGCACCTGCGACAGATCGTCGGTGGGGTCCACGCCCTTGCTGCGGTCCACGAGGTGGGCCAGCACGGGGCGCTCGCCACGCCAGGCGCGCCAGGGCGCGTACATGAGGCGGTCGGCGAAGCCCCCGTCGGCGTAGGTCTCGCCCTCGATCTCCACGGGGTGGAAGACGTGGGGGATGGCGCAGGAGGCGGCGACCGCCTCGGGCAGCGGGCCGCGGGTGAGCAGGAGGGGCCGGCGCGCGCCGTCGATCACGCCCACGGCGAAGGGGCGCGGGAGATCCTCGATGCGCGGCGGCAGGTGCTGGGCCAGCCAGCGCACCAGCGGGTCCAGACGGAAGAGCCCGCGCCAGGGGAGCAGGTGCAGGGCCATGAGCGAGAGCGGGCGTCGCGCCGCGATCTCCTCCGTCACGCGCTCCGCCCTCATGCCGGAGGCCCACAGCGCGCCGACCAGGGCCCCGCTCGAGGTGCCGACGATGGCGTCCACCTCGACGCCCTCCTGCTCCACCGCCTCCAGCACGCCCGCGTGCCGCGCGAAGGCCAGGAAGCCGCTGGACAGAAGCAGGTCGGTGGGCATGGGGCTCCCCGGCGCGTGAGGTTAGAGCGGGCTCAGCTAACAGGAGCCCCCCATGCGCGTCACGAAGACCTACTTCATGCTCATGGTTCAGGACATGGACCGCGCCGTGGCGTTCTACCGCGCCCTCGGGCTGCAGCCGCGGGACATCAACCCCTACTGGACCGAGCTCGACGCGGGCGGCGTCACCGTAGCCCTGCACGGCGGCGGCGACGGGCGGCCCACGCGGACCGGGCTCGGCTTCGAGGTGGAGGACGCGCACGCGGCGGCGGCCACGATCCGGGGCGCTGGCGGGACCATCCTGCGCGAGCCCGAGGCCCGGGAGGGGGAGCCGATCCTGCTCTGCGAGGCCCAGGACCCAGAGGGGAACGGGTTCAGCGTGGCGCAGGTCTTGGGGTGAGCTGAGCCAGGTCGAGGACCATCCGGCGCGGCCACACCCCCGCAGGTCCGAGGCCCACCATGCCGCGCCCCTCGTAGAAACGTTCGGCCCGAGCGTCCTTGGCGTCCGTGACCAGCAGGCGGATCCCGACCGGGCCCTCGGTCGCCAGCCGGAGGGTGGTCGCCAGCGCCTCCTCGAAGAGCCACCTGCCCAGCCCCTGGCCTTGAACCCGGCTGTCCACGGCGAGTCGGGCGAGGAGGACCGCGGGCACGGGGAAGCGTGGAAGGCGGTCGAGCTCACCGACCCCGACCAGCAGGGAGCGCTCGACGCTGGCGACGGCCAGGGAGAGGTACCCCGCGACTCGCGGTTCGGCGTCCTCCTGCGTGATCGCCAGCCAGGTCCGCCCGAGCCTGTCCCGCTCCTGGTGTCGGAGCGCCCAGCGGCGCAGGTACACGACCAGCTCGTGCGCGTCGCACTCGAAGGCGTCCAGCGCCTGTCGATGCTCGCGCCCCAGGCGGACCAGGACAGGCCTCAAGCGCGCCGCTCCTCCTTCGACCAGCGGAGCTCCGGCGCAACGCGTTCGGGGTCCTTCAGGTGCGCGAGGGTCTCGGCGAGCCGCGGGTTCGGCCAGGTCTCAGCGTCCATCAACGTGATCAGCCGCTCGGCCTCCTCCGCCGAGAGGACCACATGGGCGAGCCCCTGGCGCGCCCGCAAGGCGGGGTGTCGGAGCTCCTCCACGCGGTCGGGGCCCCGCGCCTCGATGGAGCGCCCCGCGCGGGCCTGAGCGAAGACCCAGGAGGTGATGGCCGCCATCTCCCGCAGCAGCTCGGCCTTCTGGTTCTCGCGGAGGCCCATCTCCTGCCGGAGCTGCTCGAGCTCCGCGTCCAGCAGCGGGTTGGTGAGCGCCTGGAATCGGGCCATGGGCACCTCGTGAGTAAAGTTTAACTCAGTGGGCGTGGGGAGGCGAGCGCGCCCTCATCAGCGAGGACCAGGCTTGACCTCGGCTGGAATGGGCCCTGACGGATCCTGGCCGATGCGCTATGATTCTGACATGGAGCAGCGCGTCCCCGGCTACACCCGAATCACGTGCAACCCCGAGATCCTGTCGGGTCAACCCTGCGTGCGCGGGATGAGGCTGACCGTGCAGCGGGTCTTGGAGGTGCTGTCTCAGTACCGTGACTGGGACGAGCTTCAGGGGGAGTACCCGGAGCTGGAGCGCGAGGACATCCCGGAGGTCCGGTACTTCGCCGCGGAGATGATGGACATGCGGGCGCTCCCCCGGCCGAGCTCACAGGTTGCGTGATCGCGCTCCTGCTCGATCAGGGCCTTCCGGCGGGCGCCGCGCGGGCCCTGCGTGATCCACCTGCGCATCCAGCCCATGGACCTGAGGACGTGCGCGGCGATCCTCGAGGAGCTCGTACCCATGTTCGAGCGCGAGCTGCGCGCGGGCGCAGTGGTCTCGGTGCGAGAGGACGCCGTTCGGGTACGGAGGCTGCCGGTCGTGGGTTAGGAAGCTGGAGACCATGATGGAACGGTGGGGTGGACGAACACCTTCTCTCCCAACATCGATCCCGTGATCGCATGCGGAACGAGCGTCCCCTCCCAGTCGGGGGGCGGTCATGCTCCTTGCCCAGAAGAGGCGCGCAGGTATATCGTCGAGCTGTGCGAGTACCTATCGATGCGATCATCCCGACGAGGTGTGGAAGGAGGCCGCGTGGGGAGGAAGATGACCTTCTTGATTTGCGCTCTCTCTTCCCTGGCGCTGTGGGGCTGCCCCGAGGGGACCGTCAAGCCTGAAGGCGAGGGCGTGGGCGAAGATGATGGCGATCTCGATGGAGACGGGTACACGGAGGTCGAGGGGGATTGCGACGACGGGAGCGACGCGGTGAATCCCGGTGCAATCGAGGCATGCAACGAGTTGGACGACGACTGCGACGGAGACATCGATGAGGGGGTCGAGGAGACCTCGTACGAGGACGCCGACGGGGACGGCTACGGCGCCCCGCTCTCTGCCCGCCATGACTGCGAGCCGCCTGACGGCTGGGTCGACAACGACGAGGACTGCGACGACACGGACGAGGCAACCAACCCCCAAGCGTCCGAGGTTTGCGAAGATGGGATCGACAACGACTGCGACGGGACTTCGAACGACTGCGCGCCAACCTCGATGGGTCTGGGTGTCGCGGACGCGAAGTACATCGGCCAGCCGCGCGACTACGCCAGCTGGTCGTTGTCGGGTGCGGGCGACGTCAACGGGGACGGGCTCGGGGACCTGATCATCGGCGCCTATGGAAACGGCCCGGACCAGGAAGGGGCGGCGTACCTGGTCCTCGGAAGCGTGTCGGTTGGGGATCGCGACCTCATCGAGGCCGACGCTCGCTACTCCGGCGAGACAACCTACGGCCATGCCGGCACCTCGGTGTCGTCGGCGGGAGACGTCGACGCTGACGGGTTCGAAGACCTGCTCGTCGGCGCCCCCGGCAATCTCTCGTACTCCGAAGGACCCCCGGGGTCAGCGTACCTGGTGCTGTGGAGCGCGTCGGTGGGGGACCTCGGCCTGAGTGACGCCGACGCTGAGTATCTGGGGGAGGAGGACGGTGACGATGCCGGCTACTCGTTGTCGGCCGCAGGCGACGTCAACGGGGACGGTCTAGGTGACCTGGTCGTCGGCGCCCCGGAAAACGACGACGGTGGGGGCGGCGCAGGGGCGGCGTACCTGGTGCTCGGGGGCGCGCCGCCAGGCGATCTAGACCTCGACGATGCCGACGCCGAATACACAGGAGAGGCGGGCAGCGACGAGGCCGGCGCTTCGGTGTCGGACGCGGGCGACGTGGACGGCGACGGCTTTGGGGACCTGGTCGTCGGTGCCCCAGAGAGCCATGACGGCGGCGGAGGGGCGGCGTACCTGGTTCTTGGGAGCGTATCGCCTGGCGACCTCGACCTCGGTGACTCCGACGCCCAGTACACCGGAGAAAGGGGCCTTGACGCCGCCGGCGCTTCGGTGTCGGGCGCGGGCGACGTCAACGGCGACGGGCTCGGGGACCTGGTCGTCGGCGCCCCGTACAACAACGATGATGGGCACTACGCG
This sequence comes from uncultured Enterobacterales bacterium, assembly GCA_964615375.1. GTDB lineage: Bacteria > Myxococcota_A > UBA796 > UBA796 > CAZKWG01 > CAZKWG01. The sequence continues at coordinate 38,478 of CAZTOW010000042.1, read as the reverse complement.
GGGGCGGTCTACCTGGTGCTCGGGAGCGTGTCGCCAGGCGACCTAGACCTCGGTGACTCCGACGCCCAGTACACCGGAGAGGCGGCCGACGATACGGCCGGCAGTGCGGTGTCGACCGCCGGCGACGTCGACGGGGACGGGTTCGGGGATCTGGTGCTTGGCGCCCCCGGCCACGGGGACTACGCAGGGGCGGCATACCTGGTGCTCGGGAGCGCGTCGCCAGGCGACCTCAATCTTGGCGACGCTGCCGCGCGGTACTCTGCGGAGTCACCCGGGGACTGTGTCGGAGTCTCGGTTTCGGAGGCGGGCGACGTCAATGGGGACGGCTTTGGGGACCTGATAGTCTCCGCCAAGTTCAACGACGAGGGAGGGTCCTACGCGGGGGCGGCGTATCTGGTACTCGGGACCGGGCTCTGACGGAATTTCCCTCGGTTGCCCATCACACGGTTCGATAGGTGACGAACGGGTTCCTCACATCTCCGTCCGTCGGCCCCGTTCGGTCACGCCGCCCACGCCCTCGGCCTCTTCACCTGCTCACACACCACCTCCAGCCGGTATCGGTCCCGTTGCCCTTGTGGCGGGCCCTGCGGGTGAGGTTCATCGTATGCTGGAGCTGTCCGATCTCGGTGAGCTGCTGCGCTTCGTCAGGCGACCGGGTCCTTGACATGTACCCCTCGTGAGTCAGGCTCGACCCGATATGTCTTGCAGGGCACGCCTCTGATCACGCCCCAGCGATCAACGGATTTCTCGTCCGAACGCCCGGTATCCCTCCGAAGTCCCGATCGGCCGTCCAGAGCTCTGAGACCCCATGTTGCTGGCAGAGCGCAGCAATTCGGGCGTCATGCACCTTCGGACCCTGGATCCGTCCAGCGCGCAGCATCTCGGAGAGCGTCCGCCAGTGCGTGGGACCCTCGTGGAGGAGCCGGAGCGTCGGAGAGGCCAGCCACGCCTCAATCTGTGAGATCGCCCGATCGATGGGCGTCGGTGGGCTGTAGATGCGGGGGTGCGTCACGATCGCCCAGAGTTCGTGGACGCAGGGCCAGGGGATCGCCCAGGGATCGCGCCCCTCCGCGAGCTGGCGCACACAGGCGGCCGCGGGCGCATGCCACGCCGCGTCGCTGCGGTGGGCATAGACCAGGATGTTGGTGTCCAGCGCGATCACGAGCCTCGGCCCTCATAGGCTGCCTGACGGATCTGCTCCCAGCTCACGTCGGAGAATTCCCGCTGCAGGCCCTCTCCGCCGAAGGAGGCGTCTTGCAGTTTGAAGGGCGGGCTCGCTCGGCGGCGATCCATCGCCAGGCGCAGCCCCTCTTCGACCAGGGCGCGAATCGTGATCCCTTCTTCCTCGGCCAGACGCCGAGCGTCGAAGAAGAGCGCGTCAGCCATATCGATGGTGGTCTTCATATGGGCACCCATATCCCGGGCCAGCGTGCCCGCCAACCCTCACCCCATCACCGCCGCGATCGGCTCCTCCTCCGGCTCCACGTCCATGAGAGCCAGGATCGTCGCCCCGATGTGCTCCGAGCCCATCAGCTCCCCCGCCTCCGAGACCTCCCCGCTGGTGAAGTCCACCGCCTGCCCGACCAGCTCGTCGTCGTAGCCGCCGACCACACGCCCGCCGGCCACGCCGGCCCCGATGAAGAGCGCGCTGGTGAACGTCCAGTGGTCCTTCCCGTCCAGCGCGTTGAGCTGAGGCGAGCGCCCCATCTCCGAGACCACCACGACGGTCACCTCGTCGGACAGCCGCCCCCCGGAGCTGCCCGTGCGGCTGTCCAGATCCTCCAGGATGGTGATCAGATCGTCGAACAACACCTCGTAGTTGTAGAGCTGCTGATCGATCCCGGAGTGGCTGTCCCACCCTACGTTGTACTGGCCGCGGTGCGACACGATGGCGGCGCGGCTGTAGCCCAGCTCCAGGCAGTCGAGCGCGGGGCCGAGCAGGGTGGGGACGGGGGTGATGTCCTCCAGCTCCACGCTGAGGTCGAGGTCGAGCTCGCGGATGAGGGCGAGCTGCTCGCTGGACTGGAGCAGGTCCGCGGCGATGCGCTGCTGGCGACCGGCCCCGGCGGCGGCGGCGTAGGTCTCGGCGCGGCTGGCCAGGTAACGCTGGACGACCTCGGCGCTGGCGTCGCGGAGCTTGGGGATGGGCGGCTCGGCGTGGTCGAGCGCGCTGCCGTCCAGGAGCCCGGAGAGCTGTCCGGTCTCGCCCAGACGGATGACCGAGCTCGTGTACGTCGAGCTGTAGGAGGGCCCGGAGACCACGACGTGCGGCAGCAGGTAGCCGCTGGAGTGTCCCGCGACCTGGCTCGGCCAGTCGTCGGCCTCCGACGTGCTCTTCCCGGTCATGAGCAGGCGGCGGCAGCGCTCGTGGGTGACGCTGCGCACCTCGAAGCCGTGGACCAGGCAGCAGCGGTCGGCGTAGGTCTCGAAGAAGGTCGTGAGCGAAGGCGTGTCCCCGCTGGCGACGTAGGGGATACCGCCGCTCTCGGCCGGCTCGCCGCTGGGGTTGCTGTCCACGCTCGCGCTGTCGTACATGGGCGCGATGCCCCAGGTGGGGTCCCAGCCTCCGTGCACGAAGACGATGAGCAGCTTGCGGTCGCCGGCGGCGGGCGCGGCCATCAGGCGTCTGGGGAGCAGGAGCCCCGCGGCCCCGAGCTCGAAGATCCGGCGTCGGCTGAGCGTCATGGCGGCCTCAGTAGCTGGCAGGTCAGTAGGTGGTGAACTCGGGGTCCTGGAGCAGGGCGGAGAGGGTGGCGATCCAGGCCTCGCGGGGGCCGCTCTGGGCCTCGATCTCGGACCACATCGCCGTCGTCTCGTCCAGCCACGCCTGGTCCGCCCGGACGCCGTGCAGGCGCCAGCGCAGGGCGGCGAGCTCGCTCGTATACGCCGGGTCGTCCGCCGGGGTGTCCTCGGTGACGTACTGGAAGATCCGCCCCTCGATCTCGGTGTTCCCGAGGCCGATGGCCAGGGTGGTCGCGGCGGCCTCGGCGGCGCGCTGGGTGGTCAGCAGCCAGGTCACCGAGGGCGTGCGCTGGCGGGAGGTGACGGCGCTGCCGTCCACGCCGCCGCCCAGGATGCGGTAGCCGTAGGTGTCGTTGTCCAGCATGTCCCAGCCCTCATAGGTCCACTCGAAGCCAGCCAGATCCTTGTAGATCGAGCGCAGCAGCGTGGCGTCCACGAGGCGTGTGGTGTTCTCATCCTCGGTCTGAGTCTCCGTCGCGTCCGCGTCCAGCCCGCCCGCCCGGTAGATGGGGCTGTCGGTGACGGCGCGCAGCAGCGGCTTGAGCGAGCCGTCCGTGCCCGCCCAGTCGGCGCGCAAGGCGTCGACGCGGTCGTAGTCCGTCACCTCGAGCTCGCGGCCCCAGAGCAGGGAGGCGAAGGTCTCCACCGCGCAGCGCTGGAAGCGGGAGTCCTGGGCGATCTGCTGGCCGAGCTCGGCGAGCCCGCTGGTGGGCTGGCCGTAGAAGGTGGGCTCCTGGTCCAGCAGCGTGCGGCCGAGCTGCTCGCGCTCCGGGTGGTAGCGCTCCATCTCGGTCGCGCTGTACTCGTTGGCCACCCAGAAGCCGAAGAGCGCGCTGGCCAGCGGGTCCACGCTGGAGTGACAGCCCATGCAGTAGGGGTTGCTGCGCAGCGCGCTCTCGATGCCGTCGGAGTCCACCAGGCTCACCTGCCCGCTCAGCGAGACGGGGCGGGAGAGGTAGTCCTCGCAGAGCAGGAGGCGGGCGATGGCCGCGGCCCGGCCGCGGTTGTAGTTGGAGACGGTGGTGTAGTAACGCCACCACAGCCCGTTGGTCGCCAGTACGCCCGCCGCCGGTCGCCCGTCGGTATACGTGGCCTTCTCCCAGCCCTCTCCGCCTTCCGGGTAGTCCACGGGCCACAGCTCGCCCATCAGCTCGTTGGCCATCGTGTAGTCGGCGGTGACGATCTCTGACCAGGGTCGGTCGTTGGCCGCCACGTAGGCCATGAGGCGCAGCGGCTCCTCGCCGATCATGCGCTCCCAGGCGTACTCTCTGGTCTCGTCGTCGGCGATGGAGGGGTACTCCACGTAGGAGATGAGCAGCTCGTCCACCCGGGTGAGCCAGCGCTCGCCGAGCAGCATCACCATGCGCTCCTCGAACTCCGGGCTGGCCAGGATCTCGTCGCGCAGCGCCTCCAGGGCCTCGTCCCCGCCGCTCTCGGCGCGGTCGAGCTCGTCCGTGGTGGGCAGCGTGCCGCGGAGGTCCAGGCTCATGCGCCGCAGCAGCCGGGGGGCGTCGAGCGCGACGAGGCCCGCGCCGTCGTCGGTCGTCTGCTCCTCCGGTGGGGGCTCGCAGGCGAGCCATAAAAGCAGCAGTGGAGTCATTCCACCCTCGTGCGTAGATCGGCCACCGCCGCGCTCAGGTCCACGCAGGCCTCCCCTTCGTCCTGGCCGCCGTAGCTGAGCGCCCCGCAGGCGCCGTCCAGCGCGAGCGTGTGCCAGCCCCCGCTCTCGTCGCGCAGCCAGAGCGGGCCGGTGGCGGCGCCGTCCTCCACCCGCACCTGCTCGAAGTAGGCGTAGGTGTCGCCGAGGCCGTAGGAGCCGTCCAGGGTGAGCCCGCTCTCGTCCGCGGTGACGAAGAGGGCGAGCCCGGGGACGGCCGCGATCCAGGGCACGTCGGAGCCCGCGTAGCCCCAGGTGCCGGTGAGCTCGATGAGCCAGCCGGCCTCCTCGGTGACCAGCTCCAGCTCGCCCGCGCAGTAGAAGGTCTGGCCCTGGTCGTCCGTGATCGAGCAGTCGCCCAGCAGCCAGAAGCCGTCGTCCATCGGGCCATAGGTGGAGACCCCGGCGTAGACGTAGCCCTGCTCGGAGGTACAACCGTCGAAGGAATTGACCATCGTGTAGTTGACCTGGGCCGGGCAGCGCGGGTCCCCGTACTCGAACATCGCCATGAAGCCGTCCAGCAGGCTCGCGGGGTCGGGCAGGCCGGTGTCCAGCATCGTGGACAGGCGCTCCTCGACCTCCGTGGCGCCCCAGGCGGCGTCGGGCAGGGTGGACGAGCCGGTCTGGCCGGACTCCTCCGAGGAGCCCGAACAGGCGAGCAGCAGGGCCAGCGGGAGCGGCATGCCCGCTATTCTACACCCACCTGCCCCGGCGCGCGCGACGTGTTAACCCTGCGCCCCTTCAATCAGGGACGGAGCAGGTCATGGAGATTCGAGGCAGGAGCTTTCTCGTCACGGGGGGCGCGAGCGGCATGGGCAGGGCCTTCGTCGAGGGCCTGGCGGCTGCGGGCGCGGACGTGGCGTTCTGCGATCTGAACGCGGACGCGGTGGCGCAGGCCGAGGCCGAGCTCGCGAAGATCGGGCGGGTCAAGGGCTTCGTGGCGGACGTGTCGAAGGAGGAGGACGTCGTCGCGCTGGTCAAGGACGCCGCCGCCGCGTTCGGCCGCCTGGACGGGCTCATCAACAACGCGGGCATCTTCCGCGACGGGCTGCTGGTCAAGCCGGACAAGGAGACGGGCGCGGTCAAGCGCATGACGCTGAGCCAGTGGAACCAGGTCATCGCGGTCGACCTCACCGGCCCCTTCCTCTGCACCCGCGAGTTCGCCGCGCACTGCATCGAGACGAAGACGAAGCCGGCGGTGGTCATCAACATCAGCTCGGTCTCCCGCCACGGCAACCCCGGGCAGTCCAATTACTCTGCCGCCAAGGCCGGGCTGGTCGCCGACACCAAGCTGTGGGCGCAGGAGCTGGCCCGCTACGGCATCCGGGTCGGCGCCATCGCCCCGGGCTTCATCGAGACCCCCATCCTGCTGGGCATGCGGCCCGAGGTGCTGGAGAAGATGCTGGAGGGCGTGCCCCTGCGCCGCGCCGGGAAGAGCGAGGAGATCTTCCAGGCGGTGAAGTTCATCATCGAGTGTGAGTACTTCACGGGCCGCTGCCTGGACGTGGACGGCGGGCTGACGATGTGAGCGGCTGCCTCGAGCGACGCCGCGGAGGTGCACAGGCATGAGGCAGATGGTCGTTGGTCTGTTCTGCGTCCTCTGTCTGGTCGCGGCCCTGGCCGCGAGCGCCGTCGCCTGGCGCGCATCCGAACATGCGGCCTACCACCGCTCCAAGGCCGCGGAGTACGAGATGCTCTCGCGCATCCTCCTCACCTTTCCGCTGGGGACGAGGCTGGAGGTGTTCTCGCAGCGCCTGGGCCTCAGCCCCGAAGACCAGGTTCAGCGTGACGGACTGATCGAGGTCCGGATTCGCCCCACGCTGGAGATCGAGGAGAGCGAGACGCGAAGCTACGCTGGCTTCAGCTTCTCCTTTCGCGATGGGGCCCTGGTGGACGCCGAGCCGGTCGGGCCTGACGCGCCCGGGCGCACCCTCGACGTCAGCGCCTCGCTCAAGCCCCCTCAGGTGCGATAGAGGACAGCTTACGCGCCAGATCGGTCAGGATGGGTCCCCGTGCCTCCTTCAGGAGCGCGTTGAGCTCGGCCTCCCGTCCCATCGCCTTCAAACGCCGGATGCATGCGACGGCCAGGCTGTATTCGGGGGGCGCGTCGCCCTGCGTGAGACGTCCACAGTGGTACCGGGCGTCCGCCGCATCCAATGCGCGGAGCGCGCCGAGCGGGTCACCGCCCGAGAACAGCGCTTCGGCCTCGCTCAACGCGGCCTGACAGCGGTGCTCGCCCTGGCTGGTCCAGGCCAGCGCGGCGATGGCGAGGACGGCGGCGATGGACAGGACGATCAGGATGACGCGTGCGGTCACTGGGTCACGCCCGGGATCTTGGGGAAGGGTTTGTCTGTGGCAAAATTCTCATAGAAGGTCACGAAGAGCGCCCAGTCAGAATTGGCCATCATCCAGTTGGCGATGGGAACGTCTCCATGCTCCGTCGAGATCTTGTGGCTCCTGAGCTCATCCGTGAAGAGCGTGACTTCATCGGGGCCAGCACGCTGCGCGAGCTGGAAGATCCCCAGAGCCGTGGATCCGGCCAGGATTGGACCGATGGAAGGGACATGGGACCAGAAGAACCGGCGCGCGGTGGCGAGCTCTGCCGAGGTCGGCGGGTCGGAGATCGTCGCGAGCCCGGCAAAGCCCGCCCCGGGGCTCAAGGAGCCAAGCTGCCCCTGAGCCGTCTCATCGAAGGTGAAGGAGCGCCCCTTGATGTCCGATACGATCTCTGGTGTGGCAGTCGCCGTCGCAGCGAATCGCGAATGCAGAAGGATCGACTGATCGTTGCTCTCGAGCTCATCCTGAACGGATGACGTGAGCTCATCGCTGGTCCTCCCAGCCTCCCAGTCCTTGGGATCGATGTCTACGCCTTCGCGGCTGATCCCCCAGGAGTCCGTGTTGGTGATGGCCAGAGGTCGCATGCCGCTCGCCGCGAGGGTCTGGTTGACCGAGGCGAGGGCCGCCGTGGTGTCCAGGCCGGTCGAAGTCCAGAAGTGACTTCGAAAACCGGGGGTTCGGAATCGACCTGTCCCATGCGCGATGACGTCTTCGATGTAGGCTCGATAGTCTGCGGGGATGCTCTCCCAGGTGTTCTGAGCCCTGGCGTTGGAGCGGCCCTGCTCGAGCGCGTCACGAATGGCCCATTCGGTCAGGAGGATCTTCTCTGCGCGCTCCTGGGGCGTGCCATTGAGGAAGATGTGATTGTCCGTGTTGTCATTCCAATCGAAGGCATGATTCCCAAGCCAGTTGCCGGACGCCGCGATGTCGAATACGACGCGCCAGTTGTCTCCCTGGGCAACACGCTTGCCAACGAGATAGAACGTCGCACGTGCTCCGGCAGCCTTGAGCGCATCGAGCACCGCCCGCGTGTTCCCTGCGCTGTCCGGTCCGTCGTCATAGCTGAGCTCGACTCGCTGAATCTGAGCTTGAGAGGCCGATAGATGGATCCTCGGGATCGGCGGGCGTGGTCCGGCAGGCTGTTCGGCCTCGGAGACGGCGCTGTAACGGTTACGCAACGCTCCCCAGCCGAGGGCAGCGACCGCAGAATCAGCCTCCCGCTCGCTCGTGCTGTCGGGGGCTCCGATGCCCACAGTGGGGGTGGGTCCGAGTCGGACCTGCGCTGCGTGCGCGAGCTCGTGCGCGAGCACACGCTGACCCCGTGGCTGTCCCAGATCGATGTTCGATCCGAGCACGATGTCGGATCCCCTCGTGAACGCCCGGGCGCCCAGCGCGCGAGCCTCGGCGCCTGCCTCCGGCCCCATGTGGACCGAGATCCCGCCAAGGTCCACACCAAAGCGCTGCTCGACGGGAGCGCGCACGCGCTCGTCCAGCGGCGTGCGCTGCACGGTCCCTGGGGGTGGAGCACCCGACGTCGCGGGAGCGGCGCCTGTCGGCGCGGGGGGGACCGGATCCGGGTAGTCCACCGTGACGGGGATCCGCTGCGTGTCTGCCTTGATCTCCTTCAGCACACGGACGCAGTCCGCCTTCTCCCAGATACCGATGCATCCTGCCGTGCCGTCTTTGTAGGCGTCACCATGAAGATAGAACCCGCCCGTTCTATCGGAGGTCATTCGAACAGCCTTGGTTCCCAAGTCCTCGTGCAAGCGGGTGCGATAAGGCCCCCAGGCGCCAGTAGAGGTCTCCACCTCCAATGGATCCACCCAGTAGCTCCCCTCGGGTATGGGACCCATATTGGGGACCCACTGATGCTCCGGTTTGGTATAGTCCAACCCGGTCGTGTTGTGTTTGTTGTGTGGTAGAAGACCAGAGATCGCCTTGACGCTATAAGGCGTCGGCCCGCTTACGGTGAGCTGCGAACCGTCGAAGAACAGACTGGTGATGGAGCCAGTCCCTGTGGCGTAGCTCCGTGCACCCTCTGCGACAGCTTCGTTCGCGAGCTCTTCGCCCTTCTCGATGGCCCGCTCCCCCTTCTTCAGCCCCCAGTCCACCAGCTCTTCGCCGCGCTCGATCCCGCGGTCCACCCGCTTCTTCTGCCGCGCGTACCACTCCTCCCACGTCTCCTCGTCATCGGCCCTCGCGGCCTGGCTCTGTGGCAGTCGCCCGCTCCGCTGTTGGAGGACGTGGGTGAGCTCGTGCGCGAGCAGACGATCATGCCCCGAACCGGAGTTTCGTCCCTCCCCGGAGCCGAGGAAGATGTCACTCCCCAGCGTGAACGCGCGGGCATGCATCTCTTCCGCCAGAGCCGCGGCGCGCGCGTCGCGGTGGATGCGGACGCCCTCGAAGCTGTGACCGAAGCGCCCTTCGAAGCGCTCTCGCTCGGGTCGGCTCAGCGCGTCTCCACGCCCACGCTCGGCGTCGATCGCAGCTGAGAGCGCTGGAGAGAGCGGAATCGATGAGGCCCTGGACGAGCCACCCGCCGCTGGAATCGGCGGGCCGCCTGCGCTCGCGGACCGCATGACGTGGTCTGCCACATGGTCCGCCTCTCGCTCCAAGGGGTCGTCTACCGAGCCGACGGACAGCGCGCGTTGAGGGCCGAGCTCCGCGCGCGAGATCTGTATCTCGGAGAACGAGAACTGGACACCGCCGGGAACGCGCGGGCCAGCCCCTCGGTGACCTGTCGGCCCTCTGAGCAGGGAATGCTCGGATCTCTGCGCCACAGTTCCGTGGCGCGACGGTGGTCGGTTCGCGATCAGGGTGCGCATGTGATGATGGTGGATGATGGGGGCGGTCAGGTCAATGGCGGCAGCGAGAACGATGTATCCCCGGGGCCCAGCCACCCAGTCATGAGCCTCGACTCTGCCCTGATCACCCCCCCGCGCACACCCTGAGCCACCCCTTCGCCGCCTCGGCCCGCGGGCCCTGGCCGCCGGCCAGGACGGCGTAGGAGGGGGCGGCGCGCTGGCAGTCGCCGAGCTTCCCGCGAAGCAGGGTCGCGCGGAGCCAGTGGGCCTCCGACGCGCCGGGGGCGCCGGGCCAGCGGGCGAGCCAGGCGTCGAGCTCGGAGACGACCTGCTCAGGGGGGAGGGCCTCGCTCTGCTGGCTCAGGCGGAGGAGCTCGGCCTCGCTGGCCAGGGGAGAGTCGGCGTAGGTCGCGGCGAAGCGGGAGAGCTCGGACCAGAGGGCGTCTGAGCGCTCCCCGGCGGCGGCGCGCGCGGTGAGCGCGGCGTAGATCCGAGGTGCGTCGGCGGGATCGGGGTGACTGGCCCAGCGCTCGCCAGCGCCGAGCTCGCGCGCGCCGCTCCCGTCCCGCACCCGCACGCGCCCGCGGGTGACGTCCACGGAGACGCGCTCGCCTTCGCGCTCGACGGCGAAGATGGTCCCCATGACCTCCACGGTCACGTCCCCGGCGATCACGGTGAGGTGACGCTCGGCGCCGAGAGGGTCCACCTCCAGTTGTATCCGCCCGCGGTCCAGCGCGAGCACGGCCCCGTCGGCCCCGCGCACCAGCAGGCGGGCCTCACCCTGGCCGGTGTAGGTGATTGAGGGGTTCAGGGCGGCGGGCTCCGCCGACAGGAGCAGCGGCGTGGGAGCGCCGATGGGCTCGGGGGCGGCGCGCGGAGCAGGGGAGGGGGCCGCCGCGGCCAGGGTCGAGGCCGGCTCAGGCGAGGCGGCCTGCTCGGCCGGGGCCTCCGCGAGCGGGCTCGGCTCCGGGCTCGACATCACGGGCGACACCACGGGCGACACCACCGGCGACGCCACCACCGCGGGCGGCGCCTCCGGCAGCCCCCACCACCCCAGCGCCAGCAGCGCGGACAGGGCGGCGGCGGCCAGCGCGGGAGCCCAGGCGGGCCTGCCGCGAGGGGCGGGCTGGGCGAGGCGGTGGCGCAGGGCGAGCAGCTCGTGGGGGAGCGGGGTCGTGGCCCGCGCCAGCCCGGCCAGGGCCTCGGGGGAGACGGGCTCCTTCAGGCGCCGGAGCTCGTCGGAGGTCGGGGAGGTGCGCGCGCGAAGATCGGCCATGATCAGGCCCTCCGCAGGGGGACGACGTTGGCGGCGGGTGCCGGGGCGGCCTCCGGGTCCAGGCCCTCGGCGCGCAGGGCGAGGGCGAAGGCGGCGCGGGCCCCGTGCAGGCGGCTGTAGACGGTGCCCACGGGCACGCCGAGCAGGTCGGCGACCTCGGGCGCGCTGCGCTCCTCCAGCTCGCAGAGCACGATGACCTCGCGCTGGCGGTCGGTGAGCCGCTCCAGCGCGTGCTGCACCTGGCGCCGCTCGCTCAGGCGGGCGAGCTCGTCGTCGGCCAGGGGGCGGGTGTTTCGGGGCTCGGGCGCGCTGTCCAGCCCGATGAAGCGGCGGATCGCCGCGCGCCTGCGGGCGTTGGCCAGGACGTTGCGGGTGATGGCGTAGAGCCAGGTCGACGGCGCGCTCTCGCCGCGGAAGCTCTCCAGGCGGCGGAGGGCGACCACGAAGACCTCGTGGGCGGCGTCCTCGGGGTCGATGGTGGGCCCGCCGAGGCGGATGCACCAGGAGAGCACGCGCTCGGCGTGATCGCGGTAGAGGGCGTCCGCCCGCGCGTCCAGGCTCATCGGGGGCTCCCGGGAGCCCAGACCAGCTCCAGCGCGACGGTGCCCGGGCGCAGGGGCACAGACACATCCTCCAGATTCAAGGCCGCGTCCTGGGGACCCAGCGTGGTGCTCACCCGCGCCCGCGCTCCCAGGCGGGCCTCGCCGGTGTCCACCAGCACTTGTAGCCCGAGGCCGCCCAGCAGGGTCCCGGTGCTGTCCCAGGCGCGTTCATCACCCTCGAGCGCGACGGCGTTGTCCTGCGCCCAGCCGAAGGTGCCGCGGCTGCCGAAGGTGCCCAGCAACCAGAGCTCCGCGCGCGGCCCGATCTCCAGGGCGAGGCCGGGGGCGAGCTCGGCGCACAGGCTCGCCAGGCGGACGCCGCCCGCCGGGGTGGTGTCGGACTCGCCGAGCTCCAGGGAGATCAGCGTGCCGCCCACCAGGCGCCCCCGCCGCCCGCCGATGAGCACGTTGCCGGTCCAGGCGAGGCCCGGATCGGGGAGGCGCAGGGTGGGGCCCGAGCCCAGCGAGAAGGTCGAAGAAGAACGCGCCGCCGCCGGGTCCTGCAGCGGGGCCAGATCAAGCTCCTCGATCGGGAGCGGCTCGGGGGGCGCCTCGACCGCGGGCGCCTCGCGGACCAGCCAGCCGCGCACCAGGGCGACCTGCACGCTCGGGTCGGAGACGCCGGGGGCGGCGCGCCGATCCTCGCCCCAGCTCAACTGAAGCGCCTGACCGTCCCACCAGACGGCGCCGTCGGGGTCCTCGGGGAGGGGCGGGCCCGTGATCACCTGGACCTCGTGGCCCGGCCAGACGTCGTCCAAGGCCGCGCGCAGGGCCGCGGCCTCCGGGTCCGTGGGCGCGTACCAGGAGAGCGCCAGCGCCGGCGCGCAGAGGAGGGCGACTAAAACCATGACTGGACGCTCGCGGAGAGCGTGAGCGGGTCCCGCCGCTCGTCCAGGGTCAGGAACTGCTCGGTCCAGCGCGCGCGGTCCAGGTCCACCCGCGCGCCCAGCCGGCCCCGGCGGAGCTCGGCGTGCAGGCCGTAGAGCGGGCTCAGGTGGAGCTGCTCCACGGTGCCCTCGGGGGCCTCGTCCTCGCTCACGCCGATGCGATCCAGGGCGTCCTTCGTCTGGATCCCGGCGACCCCGCCGTGCAGGCCCACCCGCGTCTCCCAGGCCCCGAGCCCGAGCGCCGGGGTGGACAGCTCGAAGGTGAGCCAGCCCTGGCGCTGCACGGGCGAGAGATCCGCGGTGACCCCGGCCAGCTCGCTCACCGACTGGCACAGGCAGCGGTAGCCCGCCTCGAGCTGGGGGAAGAGCATCGCGCCCCCGCCCAGGCCCAGCCAGGGCGCCCGGTCCAGGGCGAGGCTCCCCGCCGCGCCGAGCCCCACCTGCGTCAGGAAGGGGTCGTCCAGCGTGACCGACACGCGCGGGCCCACGCCGATCTCGGCCGCCATCGCCACCCCGAGGACCAGAGAGAGCGCCATCATCGCACACCCCCGAGGGCCATCGTGGCCTGAAGCTGGAGGGAGAGGTCGTGGCGGAGGCTGCCGGAGGGCGCGTCCAGGGTGAGCAGGTCGCCGTCGCCGAGGACCAGCATCCGGTCCCGCGCGTCCAGCGAGAGCCCGGCCCGGGGGGTGGGGCAGAGGCCGAAGCCCAGGCCCAGGACGGGGCCGTACCCGAGGCGCGCCTCCGGGTCGCCCAGGCTCCAGCCTTCGGGGTCGGAGAGCTCAGCGCCCTCGCCCTGGTTGTTCAGGCTGGCGACCGAGAGCAGGCGGCCCTCCACGCCCAGGATGGCCCGCGGCCCGCCGCGCATCCCCACGCTCAGCGGCGGTGACAGCACCAGCGCGGCGCCCAGGGTAGCGCGGTCCACGGCCACGTCCAGGTCCAGCTCTCCCGCGCCGATGTTCGTGGCCACGCTCACCAGGGCGCGCTCCAGCGTGCTCGGCTCGGCCGGCGAGAGGCCCCAGGCGCCGGAGAGCTCCAGCGAGAGCGCCCCCCAGCTCGGGGAGACGGAGAGGGTCAGCGCGTCCAGCGCGGCCTCCTCGCGGAAGACCTGGCGGGCGCCGAGGCCGATCACGAGCGGATCGGCCTGCGCGGGGGAGAGGAGCGAGAGGAGACTGAGGAACATGAGCCCTCCGGGTGAGTCTGCCTCTCTGTGTCGCCAGGGCGCCCCACCCTTCGGTCGGCTCCGAAAAAATCAGAGCGCCGCGGGCCTCTCCCAGATGGCGTCGGCGTCCAGGCTCACCTCCAGGGCCTTGAGCTCGCCGGCGCACAGCAGGGTGTCGGCCTCCATCGCGCAGTCCCAGTCGACGTGCATCTGCTCGTCGTAGTTCTCGCCCTCGGCGTAGAGGACGAAGCTCTCCTCCCCGTCCACGGGCGAGGTCTGGCCGCTCAGGACCACCTCGATGGTGTAGGCGGCGCCGACGACGTCGGGGTTCAGGGTGCCGCCGACCGTCAGGCTGGCCAGGCCGTCCTCGAGGGTGGCCTCGCCGAGGGCCGTGTCGTCCTGGAAGAGCGAGACGCCCGAGTAGGTGGCGGTGAGGTACGTGAGCGACCAGTAGCCGGTCCAGCCGAGCTCGGGATCTTCGCCGTCGCAGTCACCGTCCACCCCGTCGGCGGGGGTGTCCGGGGCGCCGGGGTAGACCAGGGGGTCGGCGTCGTCGCAGTCCTCGTCGGCGCCGAAGCCGTCCAGGTCCACGTCCTTCGCTGAACAACCGATGAACAGGAACGCGGCGAGAAAATGGGAGCGCATGGCTGTTCAGCTCCTACGCATCGCGGGGACGTCGTCCAGCCCGCTGCCCGAGGTGTCGATGCCCAGGGCGCCGAGCAGGCCGGCGTAGATCTCGGACTCGGCCATCTCGCGGCCCTCGTCGGCGTCGCCGGTCTCCAGGTCGAAGCCGTAGCTCAGCCCGGTGTCCGGGTTGACCCCGCCCCGCAGCGTGTCGCCGGGGACCAGCGGGCTGAACACGCAGACGCCGTTGTTCAGGTTGTGTCCGGTGCCCCAGCTCTCGGTCCCCGCCGGCCGCGTCTTGTCGCGCCCGAACTCGGTGGCCACGTAGATCATGGAGCGGTCCCAGAAGCTGCCGCCGTCGCCGAAGTCCTCGGCCTCCAGGAGCGTGATCAGGCCGTCCACCATCTTCAGGATGCGCTCCCAGACGATGGCCTGCCCGGCGCGGTGGGCCTGGTGGCTGAAGTCGAAGGCCAGCGGCGGGTTGAGCACGCTGTTCTCCGGCAGGCCGTTGGTGACCTCGCCCCCCTCCTTGTAGAGGAAGGAGAAGCTGGGGCCCAGCGTGACGGTGACGGAGACGCGGTACTTCAGCAGGAGGAAGGCCATGGCGGCCTGGGCCTGGAGCGGGTCGGTGTCGATGTCGGGGAAGACCGCGCGCACCGCCGCCGCCGAGGGCGAGCTGCTGAGCCCGAAGTCCCCGAGCGGGAACTCCGCGCCGTCAGACGCGACCATGAGCTGGGTGATGAGGTCCAGGCCCTCGATCTGCTCCAGCGGGGCGCCGCGGAGCTCCTTCCACTCGTCGAGGCGCGGGGCGCTCTGGAAGATCTGGGAGAAGCGGGTGGCGGGCTCGAAGGCCTCGTTGCGCTGCTTGCGGACGGCGGCCAGGACGGCCGGGTCCAGGCCGCTCTTCAGCCCGCGCGAGCCGTCCATGGACAGCGGCCAGATCATCGGGTCGGCCACGATCTGGCGGCGGGCGTAGCTGGGGACGTTGTCGTCGCCGCCCACGTCGTTGTAGCCGGTCCCCGCCAGCAGGTGGACGTTGGGGATGGGCGCCTCCGCCCCGTACTGCCAGGCCACCATCTCCTGGAGGGTCCGGCCGCGCCAGGCCTCGTTCCCGGTGATGGAGCGGCGCTGGGCGACGGCGTGGTTCACGCTGGTCCCGGTCAGCGTGGCCACCATGAGATCAGAGCGTCGGCGGCCGAGGATCTCGGAGTGGTTCACCGAGTAGGGGGCGGGGATGGGGCCGATGCTGTCCCCCGCCATGTCCACGGCGCGGAAGGGGGAGCCGTCGAAGGTGGTGACGTCGGCGTCGGGGAAGGTGTTGAGCGTGTCGGGGTTGGCCGACTCGCTCTCCTTGATGGCGAGCGGGAAGTCCAGGATGGACCCCCCTCCTCCCCCGCTGAACACGATGAGGAAGCGGGGATCCTCGGCCTGCGCGGCGAGCGCGCGGGGTCGGATCAGCGTGCTTCCCAGGCCCACCCCTCCCAGGGCGGCGAGCTGACGGAGCAGTTCTCGGCGGGTGCGCATGGGGGCTCTCAGTAGAAGAGGGCTTCGGTGGAGGTGGCGACGATGACGCAGGCGCCGACGGCCCAGTCGCGGGTGAGGGCCGACGAGCTGGCCTCGAGCTCGGCGTGCAGGCCGTCCAAGGCCTCGATCTCGTCCTTGTTCGCCCGGCGGGAGAGCAGGCGCTCGACCAGGGTCTCGGCGACGTCCTCGCGGGCGCGCTTGCTGTCCTTCTCCAGGACGGGGCCGAAGACCACGGCGGGGCCCTCCTGGTCGAGCTCGTAGCGCAGCGCGCAGGCGGAGATGGCGACGCGGTCCACGGCGATGGGGGCGGTGACCGAGGCGTTGGGCAGCGGGTCGTCGATGCCCAGCTTCGTGGGCTCCACGCCGCCGAGCGTGATGCGGTGGGCCTCCTCGACGCAGTCGTAGCTGCCGAGCTCGGAGCAGAGCTCCCAGGTCTCCAGGCCGAGGCCCTGGGCGAGGTCGCGGGACCAGACGGCCCCGGACTTCGCCATCACGCGGGACTTGGAGCTGGTGCTGTCCGGCCCGCCGCAGCCCGTGAGGGTGAGGACTACAAGCAGGAGTGGAGCGGCCCACGAGGGGCGATGTGGACTAAGGCGCACCGTAGGCCTCCGTGTCGATGAGGTCGTGCAGCATGGCCTCGACGGAGAAGTCGTGTTGGCCGCCGAAGCGCTCGATGACCTCCGCGAATTCGGCCTGCTCGTTGGCGCGGGGGGGCTCGCCGAGCAGCATCTTCCAGTAGTCCAGGACCGTCGCCCGCAGGAAGGCGTCGCTGTTTGCCGCGACGGAGGCCCACTCCACGAGGTCGTCCACCTTCTCGCCGAACAGCATCCCCGCCTCCGGGGTGTCGGCGATGGCGTCCCCCTCGGTGTCGGTGAAGCCGTTCATCCGGTTGGCGTTGTACGAGTAGGGCTCGGCCCGCGCCGCGCCGCCGCCGATCCCCTCGTAGCGGGAGAAAGGGTAGGCCAGCGGGTCCAGCGTGGAGTGGCAGGTCTCGCAGCCCTCGCCGCCGACGCCGCGATTGTCGTAGTCCACGGGCTCGTCGTCCACGGGGCTCAGGCCCTCGAGGTGAGCGATGTCGTAGCCCAGGTAGGCCCGGTAGGCCTGCGCGGCGGTGGTGCGCGGGATGGCCGTGAACATCGTGTTGCTCATGAGGAACCAGCGGTGGGTGAGCATCCCCGCCCGCCGCTCCTTGTCCACCGCCTGATAGCGGTCGTAGCCGCGCAGCGTGTAGTCCTCGTCGGGGGTGCGGTCCCACTCCTCGTAGACGGTCTGTCCGTCCACGATGCGCGAGCTCACGAAGGTCTGTCCGGTCAGGACCAGGCGGGCGTCGCGGCCGTCGGTCTGCGTCCAGACGAAGTAGGCGTAGTCGTCGTCATAGTCGGCCAGCGGGATGGGGCCCACGTCCTTGCCGGACTTGATGGCCTGCAAGGGGCCGATCTTGCGGTTAGCCAGGTTCCAGACCCGCCCGCCCTGCCCGCGCCAGTGCTCGCTGTCCAGGCAGGTGTCCAGCGCCTCGTGCAGCGCCTCGTGGGTGTCGTCCGCGTCGGCGAAGAGCTCGCGCTCGTACAGCGTGGGCGAGCGCCCGCAGAAGTCCAGCATCACCTTCTTGTAGGCGTAGTGGACGTCGTAGCCGCAGAGCTCCCAGCCGTCGTCGTCGCGGTCCTCGCAGTCCTCGGGGATCGGGACGCTGCTGGCCTCGGAAGGCGAGGATCCTCCCTCGATCTCCTCGAGGTTGGTGTATCCGTCGCCGTCGGAGTCCAGGTCCTCGACCGCGGTCAGGGCGTCGGGGAGGTGCTGGGTGTAGCTCTCCTCGGAGAGCGGGCGCTCCTCCTCGGGGAGCAGCGCCGCCTGGATGTCCTCACCGAACACGTTCAGGCTCGGCGTGGCCTCGTGGCAGGTCGTGCAGCCGACCTCGCCCGCCGCGCAGGCGGGGGCGTCGGGGTAGACCTCGCAGAAGGTGGCGGGCCCGGGGGGCATGGCGCTGAGCGGCTGGGCGAGGACCAGCGCCCCGACGCCGAGGCTCAGCGCGGCGCCGAGCCACAGCGCTCGCGCGCGGTCTCCAGTCCTGGGATGGGTCACGAGGGCTCCTGTAGGGATGGGCTCGGGAGTTGGACACCGGAGCCGCGCGGACACGCTACCCGATCTGTAGCGGACCCGCTTCGAGTTGGAAGAGCTGGCGCACCCAGCGGGCCAGGGCGTCGCCCATCGGGCGGTCGTGGCTCAGGTAGCGGCGTGTGAGGGCCAGCCCGGGGCGCGTGCCCGGCTCCTCCTGCCAGGCCAGCCAGGTGTGGAGCTCGGCCTTGACGCGATAGCTTTCCTTGAAGCGTCGCAGCTCGGATGGGAGCCGGCCGACGGCGTCGCGCGCCAGCGGCAGCAGCGGGTCGTCTGGGGACGCGAGGTGGAGGAGGAAATGCTCCATCATCCCCTCGGCATCGTTGTTCGGCATGAGCCACACCCCCACGCGGGGCCGACGAGGCCGAGCATCCAGCACCAGCCCGTCCCTGGGCGGGGCGTTGGGGCAGTCGGGATAGCCGAGGCGCACGAGCGGATCGCGCACGCGAGCCCACTGCCTCTCGGGGTCGGTGTCAGCGTCGATGATGATCCCGAGGGTGAGGACCCCGGCCCGGATCAGAGCGGGGAACTCCTGCAGGACGCCCTCGACCCCTTCGGGCTTCGCAGCCTTGACCTCGAAAGAGGAGCGGTTGTCGATCCCGTGCTCATTGAAGAGCTGGTACAGGACCTCGCGGTCGTCTGGTCCTTCGACCAGCAACACCCGGCGCCCGCTCACCAGCGCACCTCGATGTCGCCTCGGGTGACGACCTCGAGGTCAGACTCGTTGAAGGTCTCGGCGAAGATGTCCGCACCCTCGCGATGGAGACGGATGAGCGCGCCCTCCGCGGGATGCGCGGCGGCGGCGGCCTGGAAGGCCCGGATGCAGTCCATGGAGTGGGTGGTGGCGAAGATCTGGAGATCCTCCTGCGCGGCGACCTCGAAGAGGAATCGCCAGAGCTGCTCTTGAACGGTGAAGTGCAGCCCGCTCTCCACCTCGTCGATGAGCAGGAGGCCGCCACCAGCGTTGACGGCGGCGAGGGCGATGTAGAAGAGGTGGTGGAGTCCCTCGCCGAGGCTGAGGAGGGGGACGGGGGCGGTCGCGCCCTTGAGGCGGACCTTGACGGTGGAGGTGTCGCCGGTGGTGGTGACGGCGACGTCCATGATCTCGGGCACCACGAGGCGCAGGGCCTCGATGAGGCGATCTTTGCGTGGGGTGAGCTCGGTGCGCTCCCAGAGGGCGCTCAGGTTCGCCGTGTCCCGGCGAGTGAGGATGAGGTAGGCGCGGCTGCCTGCCGTCTCAGCAAGGTCCAGCACGGAGCGATCCCAGAACTCCTCGCTAAACTTCTGCGTCTCGTAGCGCTGCTTGTCGACGCTCCAGATTGCCGCGGCCAGCCCGACTCGCTCCTCATGGGATATGGATAGCTCTAGAACTTGATGCGGAAGGCGGGTCCCCGCAGAGGTGGCTGTCAGCGTACATGCACGCGGGACATGATGTGGGTCGGAGTTCCAAAACAGGCGCCTCGCGGTGGTCAGGTTGCGTGTCAGACCACCTCGCCCTGCGGTGCCGAGCTCCTGGCGCCGAGCCAGTGTTGCCCAGGCCACGTACCAGCAATGGTATGGCGCCGACCACACATCCAGCGCCTCCAGCACCGTGCTCTTCCCGACCGAGTTCGCCCCCACGATCAGGTTCACCCGCCCGAGATCGCGCAGCTCCAGGTCCTTGAAGCAGCGAAACCCTTGAATTCGAAATCCGCGGATCATCCCTGCCGCTCCTCCCGCCACAAGAACCCCTCTATCACCTCTCCCAGCCGCTCCGGGCTCGTGTACGGCAGCATGTGGCCGCCGGGCAGCACGACCTGGCGGGCCTCCCGGATCATCGCCGCCCGCCGCGCCTGGATCTCGGCCGGGTACCAGCTCTGCTCGGCCCAGACGATCAGCGTGGGCGCCGCGATCTCTCGGAGGAACTCCCCGAAGAGCTCCTCGCGGAAGGGGTAGGGGGCGCGGGTGAGGTGCAGCGGGTCGAAGGACCAGCGCAGCCCGCGCTCGTCGGTGACGGTGCCGTGCTCGACGAGGAGGCGGGCGTGGTCGGGGTCGAGCCCGGGGTTGCGCTGGAGCAGCTTGCTCGCGGCCTGCTCGGGGCTCTTGAGCCGCAGCGGCGCGGGGGGCGAGCGGGTCTGGTCCAGGTGCTGGCGCAGGCGGGAGAGGTAGCTGGGGTCGCTCTGCTCCAGCGCGCCCAGGCCCTCGACGATGACCAGGCGCTCCACCGCCTCGGGCCGGGCCCCGGCGTACATGCAGGCGACCGTTCCGCCCATGCTGTGGCCGACCAGGCGCACGCGCCCGCCCAGCGCGCCCACGAGGCGGTCCAGATCCCGGGTGTAGTCGGGGAAGTGGTAGTAGCCTCCCTGCCCCACGTGCCCGCTCTGACCGTGCCCGCGCTGGTCGAGGCCCAGCCAGCGCCCCGGACGCCCGCGCGCCACCCCTGACCAGGCGGCGGCCTGATCCAGCCAGCCGTGCAGACAGACGACGGGGAGCTCGTCAGCGCCGCCGCCCTCGGAGAGCTCCAGCACCCGGAGGGGCAGCCCCGCGTCCAGCGTCCAGGATCGCATCCTCCCGGTGTATCCTGCCTGGCGGAGGCGCGCGGATGCTGGTCATCGTGGGCAACGGGGTCGCCGGGATCGAGGCCGCGCTCGCGGCGCGGGCGCGCGACCCGGGCGCGGAGATCACCGTGGTCAGCGAGGAGTCCGAGCACTTCTTCTCCCGCACCGCGCTGATGTACGCGCTCTCCGGCCAGCTCGCGCTCCGCGACATCGAGCCCCACCCTCGCGATCTGTACGCGCGCCACCGCCTGCGTCGGGTGCGCGCCCGCGCCGTGGGCGTGGACGTGGTGGGCCGCCGACTGCTGCTGGGCGGAGGGCTGGCGCCCCTCCCGTACACGCGCCTGCTCCTGGCCTGCGGCTCCCGCCCGCGCTCGGCCCCCTGGCCCGGCGCCGAGCTCCCCGGGATCGGCCACTTCGTGACGATGCAGGACCTCTCCTGGCTGGAGGCGGAGCTCCACGGCGGCCCCGGCCGAGGCGGCGCTCCCCCCGCGCCCGAGGCCCACCTCCCCAGCTCCGGGCCCGACTCGCCCTACTGGCCGCGGCTCACGGCGCGGGCGGTGCGGGGGAGGCGACCCCAGCACCCGGTGGTCATCGGCGGGGGGCTGATCGGCTGCGAGGTGGTGGAGACCCTGCTGGCGGCCGGGCTGAAGCCCCGCTTCCTCATCAAGCAGGAGTGGTTCTGGCCCGCCTTCCTGGACGCGACGGAGGCCGGCTGGGTCGCCGAGCACCTGCGCGAGCACGGGGTGGAGGTCCACCTGGAGACGGAGGTGGCCGGCTTCGAGGCCGGGCGGGACGGGGTGGTCTCGGCGGTGCGCACCACCCAGGGCGGCTTCCCCTGCGATCTCGCGGTGATCGCCATCGGCGTGCGCCCCAACACCGACTGGCTCGCCAGCAGCGCCATCGCCCGGGACAAGGACGGCGGGATCCTCGTGGACGAGCGCCTGCGGACCAGCGCGCCCGAGGTGCTGGCCGCCGGGGACTGCGCCAGCGTGCCCTGGGCCGACGGGCGCCAGGCCCCCGAGCCCCTGTGGTACACCGGCCGCGACCAGGGGCGCGTGGCGGGCCGACGCCTGGCGGGCGAGGACGCCACCTACCGCCGCGGCGTCTGGTACAACTCGGCGAAGTTCCTGGACCTCGAGTACACCACGGTCGGGCTCGTGGGCCGCGGGCTCCCGGGCGAGCGGAGCTGGACCCACGAGGAGCGCGGGCGCGTGCGGAGCCTGACCCGGCTCGTGGCCCAGGGCGAGCGCCTCGTGGGCTTCAACGCGCTGGGGCGGCGCTGGGATCACGAGCTCATCGCCCGCTGGATCGCCGAAGAGCGCTCGCTCTCCTGGGCGCGCGCGAACCTGACCCGGGCCAGCTATGACACCGAGCTCGTCCCGCCGCTCGAGCTCCCGGAGGCGCGCCCATGAACCTGCAGGGCCAGAACGGGCTCCTCAGCACCTGGCGCGAAGGCTGGCGGACCCGCGGTCCGGGGGCCTGGATCATCGCCTCCCTGTTGATCACGGCGTACCTGCTGCTCTACTTCACCGAGCTCTTCCAGCCGGCGGCGGAGGCGCTGGGGCTGCGCAGCAAGTGGTACCTGTATGGGCTGGTCTACTCGCTGGCCATGGTGGGGGGCGGGGTGTACTACCTGCGCCGCCACGGCAACAGCCGCTACAACCGGGCGCGGATCGCGGTCAACGTGGGCGTGCAGGTCATCCTGGCCTTCCTCCTGCCCTTCTTCATGATGGTCTTCCAGGGCAGGGACTTCTACTTCACCTACCTGTGGCCGCTGAAGATCGACTATCTCTATGTGTCGAACATTATCCATTATCCATTTCTGATCGTGCTCTACAGCGTGCTGGGCTCGCTGGTGCTCTTCCCGCTGCTCGCGCTGCGCTTCGGCAAGCGCTTCTACTGCAGCTGGATCTGCGGCTGCGGCGGGCTGGCCAACACCTTTGGCGATCCCTGGCGGCACCTCAGCGATCGGTCCGAGCGCGCCTGGCGCTTCGAGCGGCGCTCCATCCACCTCGTGCTGGGCCTCGCGCTGCTGGCCACGCTGATCGTCAACCTGAACTGGGCAGTGGGCGACCGCTTTCCCCGATTCGCCAGCTTCGCGTTCACCATCCAGGGCTGGTACGGCTTCTTCGTCGGATCGATCCTGTCGGGGGTGGTGGGCACCGGGCTGTATCCGCTGCTGGGGCCGCGCTCCTGGTGCCGCTTCTTCTGCCCGATGGCGGCGATGCTGGGGATCATCCAGGGCTTCGGCCGCTTCCGCGTGAGCGTGAAGAAGGACATGTGCATCTCCTGCGGCAACTGCTCGGCCTACTGTGAGATGGGCATCGACGTGCGCTCCTACGCGCAGCGGAACCTGAGCTTCACCCGGGCCTCCTGCGTGGGCTGCGGCGTGTGCGCCCACGTCTGCCCGCGCGGCGTGCTGAAGCTGGAGAGCCCGAAGCCAGGAGAGGAGCGTCCGGGCTACCGCGTGGTGGAGCTGTGAGGCCATGAGGGAGGAAGAGAAGAAGGTCCTGGCCAGCCGCTGGCCCTTCTGGCGCGCCTGGCGCGAGAAGGAGTGGTACTTCTCCTGCCTCCACGATCCGGCCGCGGGCGTCTACCTCTCCTGGTCCTTCATCCGCACCTTCGCCACGGACAGCTTCCGATTCTGGGCCTTGGAGCTGGACGGCCAGCGGGGTGCCTGGAGCGGGGAGCGCCGCCTCTTCCTGGACCCGGGCCAGCGGCCGGGCCTGCTGGACCTGGCGGGGCGCGGGCGCGGCTACGAGGTCTCCTACACCGGGCTCGAGGAGCAGCCCGACCGCGTGCGCCTCCACTACCGGGATGATCGGCACGAGCTCGAGCTCGAGCTGCTCCGCCGCTGGCCTGCGTTCACGCGGCGCGACAACACCTTCGTCCACCACTACACCCTGTTGCACCACTTCGGGAACGAGGCCCGCGGCGAGCTGAGGCTGGACGGTCGCCGCTTCACCGTGAACACCCGGCGCTGCTACACGGATCACTGCTCGGGGCGCGTGCCCCGGCGCACCGGCTGGCAGTGGATCGCCGTCCAGGACGAGCGCGTCGCGCTGGCCAGCCTCACGAACCACGGCCCCTGCGCGCAGCGCTACACCCAGTGCTGGATCGACGGCCGCTGGGTGCGGCTCAGCGAGGACGTGGCCTTTGAGTACGAGACCACGAGTCTGCTCGCCCCCTGGCGGGTCACGAGCGTGGACATGGACCTGCAGGTCCGCCCCCGCCAGGTCCACCGCGACCACGTCCAGGTCCCGCCCGGCCTCGGGCTGCTCTACGACGTCCACCACAACGAGCTCTTCGTGGACGTCGAGGGCCGGGTCCGCATCGACGGCGCCTGGCGCGAGCTCGACGGCCTCACCGGCGTCGCCGAGGAGCACTACGGGCGCTGGTGAGCCTGAATCGCAGCTCAGCGTGGACGACCACGGGTGAACAGAGGTACCGTCTCGCCCGACCCCCTCGCCGCCCGCGAGGGGCCTTGGGGCTTCGATCATGCGCTGCAGCCCGCGAGAGCTCCCCTATGATCCTTCCCTCTTCGCCGGCCTGCGCGTCCTGTCCCTGGAGCTCGCCGAGTATGACGAGCCCTACCGGATCCTGGAGGCCGAGCCCGCCTCCCCGCTGCGCCGCGCCCTCGACGAGCACCCGCTGATCCGCGTACCCGTGCCCCCGGATCTCCGGGCCCGGGTGCCCGCTTTCCGCGCCCTGGACACCCAGGTCTCGCGCAGCTTCCACTCCCAGCCGCCCCACCAGGACCACCCCCACCGGCCCGGCGATCCGCGCCGCTTCAACGTCTTCTGGGCCGAGGAGGCCCGCGCCAACGCCAGCACCTACTTCCTCCCGCTGGCGCGCGAGCCCGAGGTCGCCGCCTTCCTCAGCGCCGCCCTGCGCGGGAGCGCGGAGGCCTGGGAGGCCAGCCAGCCGAAGCTCAGCACCTACGCCGAGGACCCGCTGCTGATGAGCCGCTACCTCGTGCCGGTGGAGGCGATGCGCGCCTACGTGGCCCTGGTCCGGGACGGGGACGAGGACCCCTGGAGCGCGCTCACGGACTTCGGGCAGATCATCACTGCGGCCCGGATCCTTGGCAACACGCCCGTGATCACCGAGCTCATCCCGGCCTTCTTCGCCTGGATGGACGCACACTTCCCGGGCGAGCTCTACGTCGAGCGCTGGGGTGAGCCCTGCGTCCTCCTCGCCGACGACACCTGCCTGCTCCACGGCCGCTACGGTCGGGGCGCGAGCGGCGCGGGTTTCTACCGGATGTGGCTGGCGGACGACCGGGCCAGCCCGCCGCCCGCCCTGGCATACCTGCGGGCCGAGGCGCTCTCGATCTGAGCCGCCTGTCCCCCATCCCTCGGGCGACGCGGGTCCTCTCTCCGCACTCCTGCTCCTGGAGGTCCCATGTCCCGCCCTGCGCTCCTCTCCCTCCCGCTCCTCGCCGCCTGCGGCCCGGTCGAGCTCACCGCCGCCGAGGCCCGCGAGGCCGTCACCCAGGCCGTCAGCTCCGCCCGCGGCGAGACCACCACCACCGAGGTCATCGAGGTCAGCACGGACTTCACCCTCGGCCAGGCCGCCGAGGAGGCCGCCGAGGAGCTGCGCGCCTGGTGGGCCAGCCAGGCTCCCTGCGCTCAGGTCTCCCGCGAGGGCGCCACGGTCACCGTGGACTTCGGAGATCTGGCCGATGCGTGCGAATACAACGGCCACACCTACGGCGGCGCCGCCACCATCACGCTGGCCCGCGCCGAGGAGGCCGGCGTCGAGGTCGCCTGGAGCTTCCTGGCCTTCACCAACGGGGAGTCCACCGTGGACGGCACGGCCGACGTGAGCTGGGTGGGCGGCGAGGACCCCAGCCGCCACGTCCAGCACGAGCTCGCCTGGGAGCGCGTCGGGCAGAGCTACCTGGCGACCGGCGACCGCACCTGGACCCTGCTCGACCCGCAGGCCGGCGTCGGGGAGGGCATCCAGATCGACGGGACCCGCGAGTGGCTCGTCGAGGACGCGGACCTGTGGAGCCTGGACATCGAGGGCGTCGAGGCCCGCCCCAGCGACCCCGTCCCGCAGGCCGGCGCGTACACGCTCACCACCCCCGCGGGCAAGGTGGCGACCCTCTCCTTCGAGCGCGTGGACGAGGACAGCATCCAGGTCACGCTGTCCGGGGTGAGGGGAGGGGACCGCGTCTATGTCGTGAGCGCCTCCGGCGAGGTGAGCGAGGAGTAGGGGCGCGCCCGTAACGGACGGTATCGAAAACGGGCGGGAGGTGAGCTCGGCGGGTTCCCTGTACACTCCAGGATCTGCCATGCGAAGCACCCTCTTCACGCTCCTGCTCGCGCTCGCCTGCCGTCGCGCACCCTCGACCTCCGCCGCCGAGCCCCGCGCCATCCCCGTCGCGGAGGCCCCCGCGCTGCCCGAGCCCGCGCGCACGCCCTTCTTCAGCCTGACCGAGCTCCCCTCCGCGGATCCGGCGCTGGAGGAGCCGGCGCGCAGCCCCTCCGATCCCCTGCCCGCCGCTGAGCTGGCCGCCCTCCTGAGCCGGCTCCCGGCCCTCCCGGCGGAGGAGGCGTCGGCGTTCACCCTGCGCGAGTCCACCGCGCCCCTCCCGCGGTCCGGGGACGAGGCCCAGCTCCCCTTCGCCGCCCCGCGCCCCGGCGAGCCCGCCCCTGCGAGCGCCGACGGCGGCCCGCTCCGCGTCACCCGCCGCTCCCCCGAGGGTCCCGTCCCCGCCGCGGACGGCGTCTCGCTGAGCTTCTCCGAGCCCATGGTCCCGCTCAGCAGCCACCGCGCCCTCGCCGCGGAGGTGCCCGTGCGGCTCAGCCCCGCCGTGGAGGGGAGCTGGCGCTGGCTGGGCGCGAAGACCCTGGCGCTGACGCTGCCGGGCGGGCTCCCCAAGGCCACGCGCTACACCGTGGAGCTCCCCGCCGGGACGCGGGCGCTCTCGGGCGCCACCCTCGCCGAGCCGCTGCGCTGGAGCTTCGAGACCCCGCCGCCCTCCCTGCGCCGTTACTGGCCGGAGGATCAGGAGGACATCAAGCGCGACCCGGGCGAGCGCCAGGGCCCGCGCCCCCTGATCCTGCTCGGCTTCGATCAGCGCGTGGACCCGGTCGCCGTCGCCGCCCTGGCGAGCCTGGAGAGCGGTTCGCGGCGGGTGGGCGCGCGCGTGGCGAGCGCCGAAGAGATCGCGGAGGCCGCGAAGGATCCGGCGGTGAAGCTGCGCCTCCAGCAGATCGGCGCCGACGGGGCGGAGCGCCGCGTGGCCCTGGTCCCCATGGAAGACCTCACGTTACGTGAGGTCTGGGTGCTGGAGCTGGCGCCGGGCCTGCCCTCGCGGGAGGGGCCGCTGCGCTCCACCGAGGCCCAGCGTTTCCGCTTCCGCACCTACGGGCCGCTGGAGGTGGAGGAGCTCGTCTGCCAGGGCGGTCGCCGCTGCGCCGACGCGGGCGCCCTGGTGGTGCAGACCAGCAACCCGCTGGACCCGGCCCGCTTCGACGCCTCCCTGATCCAGGTGAGCCCTCCCGTCCCCGGGCTCACGGCCCGCGTCGTGGAGGCCGGTCTTCGCCTGGAGGGGTCCTTCGCGCCGGATCAGCGCTATGTCGTCACCGTCGGCGCCGGGCTGGTGGACGTCTACGGCCAGCGGGCGGCGCGCGAGCAGACGCTCTCGGTCCACACGGGTGAGCTCTCGCAGGTCTTCGAGGGCCTGCGCGCCCCCTTCGTGGTCCTGGATCCCGACAGCCCGCTCGAGCTCCCCTTCCGCACCCGCGGCCACAGCGCGCTGCAGGTGACCGTGCAGCGGGTGGAGCCCGACCAGTGGGGCCTCTGGCGAGCCTACCTCCGGGACTTCGGGCGGACGCTCGAGCGCCTGGAGCTCCCCGGCGAGCGCCTGGCGCGCGTGGTGGTGCCCGTGGAGGGCGGGCTGGACGAGACCGTGGACACGACCGTGGATCTCCACCCCTGGTTGAAGACCGGGCGCGGCCACCTCGTGGTGCAGGTCCGGCCCTGGCCGCGCTGGCAGGACGACGACAGCGTGGTGTGGACCGCCTGGGTGCAGGCCACGGGCGTCGGGATCACCGCGCTCACCGACCGGGAGAAGGTTCGGGTCTACGTGAGCGATCTCCGCACCGGGGCGCCTCTGGAGGGGGCGGAGCTCCGCTGGGCGGGGATGATCCACGCGACGCGGACGGTCGGCGCCGACGGGCTGGCCGAGCTCGACTACGCCCTGCTCTCCGAGGCCCCCATCCTGGCGCGGCGCGGCGAGGACGTCGCCATCCTCCCGCCGGACGCGCGCTACAACGGCGAGGAGAGCTGGAAGTACCCCCCGAGCCCCGCCCCGCCGCGCTGGCTCGTCTTCGACCCCCAGCGCCTCTACGCGCCGGGCGAGACCGTCCACATCCGAGGGTGGCACCGCTGGCTGGCGTCGGGCGCGGACCTGGAGATCTCGGCGCTCCGGGAGATCGCGTGGACCGCGAAGAGCAGCCGCGGGCGCGAGCTGGGCGGCGGCACCGTGCCCCTGTCCGCGCTGGGCGGGTTCCACCTTCAGTTTGATCTGCCCGAGGACGGAGACCTGGGGAGCGTCCGGGTCCAGCTGCGCGACCCCCGGAAGGACAGCAAGGACTACGCGAATCACGAGGTCCGGGTCCAGGAGTTCCGCAAGCCCGACTACGCGCTCTCCCTGCGCGCCAGCGAGGCCCGCACCCTCGGCGACCCGCTCACCCTGGACGCCGAGGCCCGCTACTACGCCGGGGGGGCGCTCCAGGGCGGGACGACGCGCTGGCGGGTCTACGCCAACACCACGCGCTACGTGCCCCCGGGTCGGGAGGCCTTCACCTTCGGCGCCGAGCCGTCCTCGGCGGACGCCAGCGTCGGCTGGATCCGGAGCCCGCAGGAGGCCACCCTGGACGGGCGCACCGACGCCGCGGGGCGCGCCCGGATCGGCGTGAACCTCCCCGCCGGCGCCTCGCGCCTGCCGATCGCGCTCACCGCGCACCTCGCCGTGGGCGATCGGGGCGAGCGCGAGCTCTCCACCCGCGAGCTCCTGCTCCTCCACCCCGGGCAGGTCTACGTGGGCCTGCGACCGCGGAGCCGCTTCGTGACCGCGGGGGAGCCGCTGGACGTGGAGATCCTGGCGGTGGACCCCGAGGGCCACGCCCAGCCCGAGGCCGAGGTCCAGGTGCGGGTCGGCCGGATGATCCGCGGCGAGGGCACGACGCTCACCGAGGATCCCGGCGCCCCCGCGCACGAGGAGCGGCTCTCCGGGGCCAGCCGCCTTCGCTACACCCCGCCGGGCGGCGGGCTCTACCGCGTGAGCGCCCTCGGTCGGGACGCGCGGGGCCGCGAGAGCTACAGCGCCGTGCTGGTCTGGGTCGCGGGGGAGGACGGTCCGAGCGCCGGGTCTCCGGGCTGGGGCGGGGGCTGGGAGAGCGCCGTGCTCGTGGCCGAGCCCCGGGACTGGCGCGTGGGCGAGACGGCTCGGATCACCGTGATCTCCCCCTTCGTGCCGGCCTATGGGGTGCTGACCCTGCGCGCTGGCGGCGTCCTGGAGACCCGCCCCCTCACCCTGACCACCCCCACCCAGGAGGTGGAGGTCCCGATCACCGAGGCGCACATCCCCAACCTGAGCGTCGCAGTGAACCTGTCGGGCTCCCGCGCCGCCGCCGCCGAGATCCCGTCCAGACCGGCCTTCGCCGCGGGCTCCCTGAGCCTGAGCGTGCCGCCGCTGGAGCGCACCCTCACCGTGGCCGTGACGCCCGCGAAGGCGCGCCTGAGCCCGGGCGAGCAGACCACGCTCGACCTGCGCGTGCTGGACGCCCAGGGCGCCCCCGTGGGCGGCGCGGAGCTGGCGGTGTGGGCGGTGGACGAGGCCCTGCTGGCGCTGAGCGGATGGGAGGCGCCCGACCCCATCTCGGCCTTCTACCGGGCTCGCGACCCGGGAATCGGGACCTACGAGCTGCGGAGCCACCTGCGCGGGACCCTGCCCGGCGCGCGCGCAGAGCTTCGGCCGGTCGGCCCGTCGGAGGTGCTGATCAGCGAGGAGGGGGATCGGTTCCTCCGCGTGATCAAGACCTCCGCTCAGGCGACGGGGCGCTCGTTCGCCCTGCTCAGCCGCGAATTCAGCGCGACCTCGGGCACCAGCGGGGGCCCGCCGCCGCCTCAGCACCTGCAGTCCGCCGAGCCTGTGGACGCCCGCGAGGATCTGCGCAGCCTCGCCCTCTGGGCCCCCGAGGGGAGGACCGACGCCGAGGGCCGCGCGCGGGTGGAGCTCACCCTGCCCGACGGGCTCACCCGCTACCGGGTGGGCGTGGTGGCGGTCTCGGGCGCCCGACGCTTCGGGGCGGGGGAGAGCTCGATCTCCGCGGTGCTACCGCTCTCCGTGCGCGCCGCGCCGCCCCGCTTCCTGCGCCTGGGCGACCGCGCCGAGCTGCCGGTCTTCGTGCAGAATTCCGGGGAGACGCCGCTGCTGGTCTCGGTGGGCCTGCGCTCCGTGGGCCTCCTGGCCGAGCCCGCCGGGCGACGGGTGGCGGTGCCGGCGGGCGGGACCGCCCGGGTGGAC
Source organism: uncultured Enterobacterales bacterium (assembly GCA_964615375.1). Lineage (GTDB taxonomy): Bacteria > Myxococcota_A > UBA796 > UBA796 > CAZKWG01 > CAZKWG01. The sequence continues at coordinate 8,673 of CAZTOW010000042.1, read as the reverse complement.
CTCCCGGTCGAGGCCCTCGCCCTGGGCGAGCAGCGCCTGGACCTCATCGTCAGCGCCGGCCCCTACGCCGACGCGCTCACGCTCACGCTGCCGGTGCGCCTGCCCACCCGCTCGGAGACCTTCGCCACCTACGGGAGCCTGGAGGGCGGCGCGACCGCGCAGCTCGTGCTCCCGCCTGACGACGTCTTCTCCCAGAGCGGAGGGCTCACGATCTCGCTGGCGAGCACCCAGCTCCAGGCGCTGAGCGACGCCTGGCTGGAGCTCTGGAAGAGCCCCTACGAGGTCCACGAGGCCATCGCCTCGCGGGTGCTCTCGGCGGTGGCCCTGCGCGAGGTCGTCGGCGCCCTGGGCGGGGAGGGTGCGCCCGATCCGGGCGAGCTCGCCGCCGCCATCCAGCGAGATTTGGAGGATCTCCGCCGCGCTCAGCGCCGGGACGGGGGCTTCCCGTTCTGGCGGCAGGCCTGGTCCGGCCGCTCGGACCCTTACGTCAGCGTCCACGTCGCCCACGCGCTCGTGGCGGCGAAGGAGGCCGGCTATCCGGTGGACGAGGGCGCGCTCCGCGGCGCGCTGGCCTACCTGGAGGGCCTGAGCGGGCTGTTGGGCGAGCGCGGCCCGGAGAGCTGGACCATCCGGGCCTACGCCGTCCACGTCCTCGATCTCGCCGGGCGAGACCAGGGCGCCGAGGCGCGGCGCCTGCTCGCCGAGGCTGGCCTCGACGCGCTCCCCGCCGCCGCGAAGGCCTGGATCCTGCCCGCGCTCCACCGGGCCGGCCGCGACCAGGAGGTCGAGCAGCTCCGCCGCTGGCTCGAGGGCCACGTCACCGAGACCGCGGGCGGCGCGCGCGTCGTGACCGGGCTCGGCGACGGGGAGCGCCTGCTGCTCCACGGGTCGCGGACCGCGGACGCCCTCTGGCTGGCGGCGCTGCTGGAGGTGGCTCCCCAGGACGAGCTCGCCGAGAAGCTCACCCGGGCCCTCGTCGAGGCGCGGCCGGGCGGGCGCTGGTCCAACCGCCACGAGAGCTGCCTGGTCCTCCTGGCCCTCGCGCGGCGCTGGCAGGTCTCCGAGGCCGCGACCCCCGATCTGCTCGCCCGCGCCTGGCTGGGGGAGGGGATCGCCCTGGAGCGCGGCTTCCAGGGTCGGGAGCTCACGCGCGCGCAGGTGAGCGTGCCCATGAGCTGGCTGGCGGAGCAGGGGCCGCAGCGCCTCACCCTCTCCAGCGAGGGGCAGGGGCGCCTCTTCTACCGGCTGGCCCTGGATTACGCGCCCATGGACCCCGGCCCGCCCGTCGACCACGGCTTCGAGGTGGTCCGCGCCTATGAGGCCGTGGACGACCCGGCGGACGTGCGACGCCTCGAGGACGGGAGCTGGCGGGTGCGGCACGGGGCGCGGGTGCGCGTGCTGGTGAGCGTCGTGAACACCGCGCTCCGCGAGCAGGTGATCCTGGTCGATCCGCTCCCCGCGGGCCTGGAGATCCTCAACCCCGCGCTCACCGCCGCCGCCGACCTGCCCGAGCCCGAGGGCGACCTCTGGCCGGACCACCAGAACCTCCGCGACGACCGCGCCGAGGCCCTGCGCGCGCGCCTGCCCCCCGGCGCCCGCACCTATAGCTACGTGGCCCGCGCCACCACCCGCGGGGACTTCGTGGCCTCGCCCGCCCGCGCGATGGAGATCTACGCGCCGGAGACCTTCGGGAGCGGCTCGGCCGACCGCGTCATCGTCTGGTGATGCGGGTCGGCGGGGTCCGTGCTAGGTTGGTGCCTGGACGGGGGGAGGACATCATGACGCTCCATCGCAGCGCAACGCTGCTCTTCGTGCTCGTCTGTGCCTGTGACGGCGGCAAGTCCGGGGACGGCCTCACCGTCAGCGATCTCGTCGTCGGAGGCTGCGGCGACGAGGAGCTTCGGCCCTCCGCGCCCTCGCCCGAGGGCCTGTCTCCTGACAGCGGCGACACCGCGGGCCCCGAGACCCTCACCGTGACCGCCTCGGGCGCCGGCACCGTCCAGGTCCTGCACCAGAACGTGCCCGACGAGTGCTGCGTGGAGCACGAGGTCGCCACGTCCATCAGCGGGACCACGCTGACCATCGAGTACCCGAGCTCGGGCGATCCCTGCGACTGCATGTGCTCCTACGACTACAGCTTCACCGTGAGCGGGCTGACGGCGGGCGAGTGGACGGTGGAGGCGGGCGACGCCTCGGCGGTGGTCACGGTCGAGTAGACCCGCTCCGCCCAAAAAACACACCAGAAGGTGTAAGCTGCTCGCGCTCCCGGCGTTGAGGCCGGGAGGCGAGGTGCTGGATGCGCTCCTGGTGGACGGCTGGGCTCGGGTTGCTGGTCGCGTGCGGGAAGGGGAAGGCGCCGGTCGAGGCCGCGGCCGAGCCCGCCGCCGTCGAGGAGGTGGCGTCCATGAAGGTCGACTTCGTCGACGACCCCAAGGCCGAAGGCCTCGTCATGCGGCTCTACGAGGCGAAGGCCCAGGATCAGGGCGTCGATCGCCCGCCGCTGGCCAGCGCCACGCCGCTGTCTCAGCAGGAGGCCGCCGGCCTCATCGCGCGCCTGCCGAAGCTGGAGGGGGAGGAGGACGACGCCGTCGCCTTCGCCCTGCGCAAGGGCCCCCAGCCCCCGCCTCGAACCGGCCAGACGGTCCAGGAGAGCTTCCCGCCCCCGCAGGACGGATCCCAGGCCCCCGCCGTGGAGAGCGGCCCGCTCAGCGTCCTGCGCAAGGCCCCCACCGGCGCGGTGCCCATGGCCCCGCACCTCTCGGTCACCTTCTCCCAGCCCATGGTCCCGCTCACCAGCCAGACCGAGGCGTCCAAGATCGTGCCCGTCAAGCTCGACCCGGAGCCCCCCGGCCAGTGGCGCTGGCTGGGCACGAAGACGCTCCAGTTCGAGCCGAAGCCCCGCTTCCCCATGGCCACCCGCTACACCGTGGTCGTCCCCGCGGGCACGAAGGGCGAGACGGGCGGCGCGCTGGCGGCCGAGGAGCGCTGGACCTTCGAGACCCCGCCGCCCACGCTCCAGAGCTACTGGCCCTACGAGGACGGCAGCTACTGGCGCGGCGTCTACGGCAACCCCCAGCCCGCCGACCCCCTCATCTTCGTGGGCTTCGATCAGGCGGTGGACCCGGCCGCCCTGGCCCAGAAGATCGTGCTGCGCGGCGCCGGCCAGACCGTGCCCGTGCGCCTGGCCACCACCGAGGAGATCGACGCCAGCGCCGACATGAAGGCGCGGGTGGCCGCCAGCGAGCCCGGCCGCAGCGCCGTCTTCAAGCCCGCCCAGGATCTCGCGCTGGGCACGGGCTGGCAGGTCGCGGTGCCCGCGGGCACGCCCTCGGCCGAGGGCCCGCTCACCACGACGAAGGAGCAGGGCTTCAGCTTCCGCACCTACGGGCCCTTCTTCGCTGCAGGCATCTCCTGCTACGGCGAGGACCCCTGCCCGCCCACCTACCCGTGGATGATCACGTTCACGAACCCCATCGACGAGGAGAAGTTCGACGCCACCTCGATCAGCGTGACGCCCGCGGTTCCCGGGCTCCAGATCCTGCCCAGCGGCCAGAGCGTGGTCCTGCAGGGCGCCTTCTCCCCGCGCACCACGTACACGGTGGGCGTCGCGGCCGGCGTCCCCGACATCTTCGGCCAGAAGACGGCGAAGTCCGCCTCGTTCACGGTCCACGTCGGCCCGGCCGAGCGCTCCTTCTCTGGCCCGCCCCAGGGCTTCGTGGTGGTGGACCCCAACGCGCCCCCCGCGGTCTCCTTCTTCACGGTGAACCACAAGGGCCTGCGCGCCACCGTCCACCGCGTCAGCCCCGACGACTGGCCCGCCTGGGTGGAGTGGAACCAGCGCTACCGCTGGGAGGACGTGCGCAAGGCCCCGCTGCCCGGCAGCCGGGTGAGCAGCGCCGTGCTGCCGGTCAAGGGCGAGGCCGATCGCATGACCGAGACCGCCCTGGATCTCCAGCCCTGGTTGAAGGAGGGCTCCGGTCAGTTCATCGTCATGGTCGAGCCCACCGAGCAGCCCCGCGAGCGCTGGGCGCGCGAGGAGTGGATCGGCTGGGTGCAGGTCTCCGGCCTCGGGCTCACGGTCTTCTCCGACCACGAGGAGCTGACGGCCTGGGTGACGGGCCTCGCCGACGGGGCGCCGGTCTCCGGGGCCGAGCTCAGCGCGGTGGGCGTGAAGCTGGAGCCCGCCAGCACGGGCAAGGACGGGCTCGGGCGGCTGAAGCTGGCCAGCCAGCAGGCGCAGGCCGTGGTCGCCCGCGTGGGCGGCGACACCGTCATGCTCCCCCAGAACACCTACGCCTACGGTGGCGGCTGGTACCGGGTGGAGCAGATCGACCAGCAGCGCTGGTACACGTTCACCGACAAGAACCTCTACAAGCCCAAGGAGACCGTCCACGTCCGCGGCTGGATCCGAACCATGCCCGCGGGGAAGGCCAGGGAGCTCCAGGGCTTCGACGGGCAGGGGCGCTCGGTCCGCTGGCGGGCCTACAGCAGCCAGAACAACCCGCTGGGCGAGGGTGAGGTCAAGGTCTCCGGCCTCGGAGGCTTCGAGCTCTCGCTCACGCTCCCCGACACCCCGAACCTGGGCACCGCCCGCTTCGATCTCGAGCTCCTGGGCGGCTCCTGGGCGGCGACCACGCAGACCTTCGAGATCCAGGAGTACCGGACGCCGGAATTCGAGGTCACGACCTCGGGCGGCGACGGCCTCTACGCGCTGGGCGAGGACGCCTTCGTGGACGTCAAGGCTGCCTACTACGCCGGCGGCGTGCTCCCCAACGCTCCCGTGACCTGGAGCGTGAGCGCCAGCCCGGCCAGCTTCACGCCGCCGGGGCGCTCCGACTGGAGCTTCGGGCCCTGGGCTCCCTGGTGGCGCTGGTGGACGGACCCCGAGCCCTACCGCGAGCCCCAGACGCTCACCAGCACCACCGACGGCGGGGGAGAGCAGCACCTCGGGATCCACTTCCAGTCGTTGAGCCCGGCGCGTCCGATGACGGTGACCGCCGAGGCCAGCGTGCAGGACGTCAATCGTCAGACGTGGTCGTCGTCCAAGAGCTTCCTGGTCCACCCCTCGAGCTGGTACGTGGGCCTGCGCGCGAAGACCTACGTGGAGAAGGGCGAGCCCATCGACGTGGAGAGCCTGGTCGTGGACCGCGAGGGCAAGGAGGTCACGAGCGCCGACGTCGAGCTCTCTCTCCAGCGCCTGACCTGGCAGCGCAAGGGCGGGACCTGGACGGAGGTGCCCGAGACCATCCAGAAGCTCACGGTCGGCGCCGCCAGCAAGAGCACGCTGAAGCCCGACGCGGGCGGCAGCTACGCCATCGTCGCCGTGGTCCACGACCGCGAGGGCCGCAAGAACCAGACAGAGCTGCGCCTGTGGGTGGCCGGCGGCGACCTGAGCCCGGACCGCGGCGTGGAGCAGGAGCGGATCACCCTGGTGCCCGAGCGCGAGGAGTGGAAGGTCGGCGAGACCGCGGCGATCCTGGTCCAGGCTCCCTTCTTCCCGGCCGAGGGCGTGCTGACCCTGCGCGCGGGCGGCCTGCTGAGCAGCCGGGCCTTCCACATGGACAGCGCCAGCACGCGCCTGGAGATCCCGATCACCGACGCCCACATCCCGGATCTGGTGGTGGCGGTGGATCTGGTCGGCGCGCGGACCCGCTCTGGCGACGACGGGCGTCCGCGGGAGGATCTGGCGAAGCGCCCGGCCTTTGCGGGCGGGAGCGTGACGCTGAAGGTGCCGCCGCTGGAGCGCACCCTCTCGGTGCAGGTCACGCCGGCCCAGGCGCGGCTGGATCCCGGCCAGGGCACCACGGTGGACCTCCTGGTCCTGGACGCGGCCCAGAGGCCCGTCGCGGGCGCGGAGCTGGCGGTGGTGGCCGTGGACGAGGCGGTGCTCTCGCTCACCGGCTACCGGCTGCCCGATCCGCTCGCGATCTTCTACGCGGCGCGCGGGGACGGCGTCGCGAGCTACCACCTCCGCCAGTTCCTGGCCCTGGCCAACCCGGAGCGGGCCGTGGCCGGTCCCATGGGCGGGCTCGGCGCCAGCGGCTACGGCCGCGGCGGGGGCGGCTTCGGAGGGGACAAGAACGAGGAGTCGCGCGCCCTGATGAAGGACGCGCCCGCCGAGCCGATGATGGAGGCGGCTGCGGCCCCCGCGCCCTCCGCGGCGGCGGCGATGACGGGCGCGACCGTGGCGCGGAAGAAGGCCTCGGCCGAGCGTGAGATCGTGGCGGACTCCCTCGACGTCGCGAACGTGGCGGTGCCCGACGGCCCCGCCATCCAGGTGCGCACGAACTTCTCGGCGCTCGCGCTGTGGGCGCCCTCGGTGACGACGGACGCCGCGGGCAAGGCGCGGGTGGACCTGAAGCTCCCGGACAACCTGACCCGCTACCGCGTGATGGTGGTGGCGGTGGCGGGGGCGCGCCAGTTCGGCTCGGGCGAGGCGGACGTGACGGCTCGCCTGCCGCTGATGGTTCGGCCCAGCGCCCCGCGCTTCCTGAACTTCGGGGACCGCTTCGAGCTGCCCGTGGTCGTCCAGAACCAGACGGACGCGGCGATGACCGTGAACGTGGCGGTCAAGGCCCTCAACGCGAGCTGGATCGGAAAGGTCAGCGATCCCATCCCCGATCCCTCGAAGCAGGGCGGCGGGGTGGTGGGCGCCCGGGTCAGCGTCCCGGCGAACGACCGGGTGGAGCTGCGCTTCCCCGCCGCCGCCGCCATGGCCGGCACCGCGCGCTTCCAGGTCGCCGTCGCCAGCGGCGCCTACGCGGACGCCGCCAACATCGAGCTCCCGGTCTGGACCCCGGCCACGACCGAGGCCTTCGCCACCTACGGCACCTTCGACCAGGGCGCGGTCCTCCAGCCGGTGGCGCCGCCGCCCGAGGTCTGGCGCCAGTACGGCGGGCTGGAGGTGACGCTCAGCTCCACCCAGCTCCAGGCGCTCACCGACGCCTTCCTGTACCTGGCGCGCTACCCCTACGACTGCAACGAGCAGATCTCCTCGCGCCTGGTCGGCATCGCCGCCCTGCGCGACGTGCTCTCGGCCTTCGGGTCCAAGTCCCTGCCTTCGGACGCGGAGCTCCAGGCCATCGTCGCCGCCGATCTGGAGCGCCTCGGGCGCCGGCAGAACTATGACGGGGGCTTCTCCTTCTGGCGGCGCGGGGACCCCAGCTGGCCCTACGTGAGCGTCCACGTCGCCGACGCCATCGTCCGCGCGAAGCTGAAGGGCTACACCGTCGATCCCACGCTGGAGGCGCGCTCGCTGGCCTACCTGGACAACATCCGCAGCCACATCCCCGGCTGGTACTCCCAGGAGGCGAAGTGGTATCTGCGCGGCTACGCCCTGCACGTGCTCTCGCTCTCCGGGCGGGACCAGGTGGCCAGGGCGAAGGCCCTGCTCAGCGAGGCCGGGGTGGACAGGCTCCCCGCCGAGGCCAAGGGCTGGATCCTGCCCATCCTGGTGAACGGAAAGGCCACGAAGGAGGCGCAGAGCCTCACGCTGTGGCTCAACAACCACATCACCGAGTCCGCCGCCGGCGCGCACCTCACCACCAGCTACTCCGACGGCGCCTACGTGCTCCTGCACTCCGACCGCGGCGTGGACGGCGTCTGGCTGGAGGCCCTGCTGCGCACCGACCCGAAGAACGACCTCGTGCCGAAGCTGGTGAACGGCCTCCTGGCCCACCAGAAGCAGGGGCGCTGGTCGAACACAACAGAAAACGCTTTTGTTTTACTGGCGCTCGACCGCTACTTCCGGGTCTACGAGGGCGTGACGCCCGACTTCGTGGCCCGCGTCTGGCTGGGCGACGGCCTCGCCGGTGACCACCGCTTCCAGGGCCGCAGCACCGACCGCGTGCAGATCGACGTCCCCATGGCCTGGCTCCAGGACGGCGGCCCTCAGGACCTCGTCGTCGGCCACGAGGGCAAGGGCCGGCTCTACTACCGCCTCGGCCTGCGCTACGCCCCCCTCGACCTCGACCCGCCCGCCGCCGACTACGGCTTCACCGTGCTCCGCACCTACGAGGCCGTCGACGACCCCGCCGACGTCCGCCAGGACGCCGACGGCACCTGGCACGTCAAGGCCGGCAAGCGCGTCCGCGTCCGCCTGACCATGGTCAACCCCATGCGCCGCTACCACGTCGCCCTCGTCGACCCCCTGCCCGCCGGCCTGGAGGTCCTGAACCCCGAGCTCAAGGGCACCGGCGCCCTCCCCGAGGACCCCACCGCCAACAAGGACCCCTGGTGGTGGTGGAGCCGCCCCTGGTTCGAGCACGAGAACCTGCGTGACGAGCGCGTCGAGGCCTTCACCTCCCTCCTCTGGGACGGCGTTCACGAGTACACCTACGTCGCCCGCGCCACCACCCCCGGCGACTTCGTCGTACCGCCCGCCAAAGCCGAAGAGATGTACAGCCCCGAGACCTTCGGCCGCTCCGACGGCGACCGCCTGGTCGTCGAGTAGTCCCTCCGAGGTCTGCGATTGGTCCTGGCCGGAGACAGGATCCGGGTTCCCCGATTCGTCTGAGCCGGGGACAGGATCCGGGTTCCCCGACGGCGGCTGGGGCTACGGAGACCAGTCCGGGCCGGGGGCCGACCGGGTTGGAGGGGGCCCACGGGGCACCGGGCGTTCCTCGCTGACGCTCGGCCGCCCTGCGCACTCGGGGCGCGTAACTGATCATGTCA
>CAZTOW010000041.1:0-88618 GCA_964615375.1 uncultured Enterobacterales bacterium | reverse complement strand
CGTGCCCTCCGACCGGGCACCGAGGACGGAAAAGGGGGCAGGGCGAGGATGTACAAAGCGCCGGGCCTTGCCGCGGTCGTAGTGGGTCTTCGAGATCCGCAGGCCGGCGTAGGCTCCGAAGGGGTTCTTCCTGACCTTCTTCTGGCCCGTCGCCCGGTCGAGCGCGTCCAGAACCTTGGGCGCGGCGGCCACCTGGAACAGCCCGGCGCCGCCTGGGTTCAGGCCGGCGTCCAAGGCGCGCTCGAGCGCGAGCTCGAGGTCGGAGGCGTCCTGCGGGCTCGCCTCGCCGGACACCACCCGGTCGAGGGCGAGCTCGATGGCCGGCGTGAGGATCCCGCGCTCGCGGCGACCGACCCAGGTGCGGTCGGCGTTGGGCGTCGCGGTGGCGACCGCCTCGTCGGCCTCCTGGAGGAAGGTGCGGATCACGGTGGCGAGGTTCTGGTCCGTGGTGGCCCCGCGATCGGCGACGGCGACCGCCGCCTTGAAGCCGCCGGGGAGCACGGGGTCGAAGATGGATGCCACCCGGGCCGCCTTCGTGCCGGCCGGAGCCTTCGAGGTGGCGGGCTCGGGCTCGGGCAGGTTCTTCGCCTGCTCCGCGTAGAAGTCCACGAGCCCGCCCGCCGCCGCGGCCAGCGCGCGTCGGACCGATTCATCTTGAAGCGCGCTCGCGAGCTGCTGACCCAAGGCCTCGGCCCCCGCGCGCTCGTGCGGGTCGTCGGAGAGGGGGTCGAAGACCTCGTCGTCGAGGTCGCGGCCGGCGCTCTCGCTCTCCCGCTCGATCTCGTCGGCGAGGTCTCGGAAGGTGTGGGCGGCCGGACCCTGGAAGCCGTCCCGGGCGGCGTTCAGGGGGTAGCCCGGGTCGGCGGGTCTGATGGTCGAGACGAGATCGATCACGAAGTCCGATTTGAGGCCACCTCGAAACGCAGAATGCTTGAACTGAAACAGTCCACCCAACCGAATGTAGTACGCACCAGAACGGTCACCCACGGGACGCCGATAGGCTTTCACCGTCGCGGTCGTGCCGTTCCCCCACGCCCCCTCGACCTTGACCTTGCTGCCGCCGCGCCGGCTGAACAACGGCTGGACCTCCACCCCGTTGAAGACCAGCGTGAAGCCCGGCAGGTCGTTGGCGCCGAGCATCTCCCGGATCCGGTCCTCCAGGCCCACCCACGCGCCGCGGGCGCGGTCCCAGTGCCAGTAGCCCTCCTCGTCGAGGTCGTGGACCGTGAGCTTCGTGCCGATCCGCGGCTCGGCCGGGAAGACGGCCACGTCCTGGTCGGCGCCACGGGCCACGGCCAGGTTGTCGCGGGTGTGCAGCTCCCAACGGAAGGACTTGCTGACGCCGAGGATCACGGCCTTGGCGATGCCGAAGCCGCCCGCCGCCTCGCCCGAGTCGGCCACGTCGCGCTTGCCGGAGTCGCCCAACGACAAGAACTTGTCGAGGATCGTGCGTTCATCCATGCCCTGACCAACATCCGTGAGCGTCAGGCTGCGTGTGCTCGGCGTCCAGGTGACCTCAAAGCGCGCATCCTCCTGGCGGAGCTGTCTCGCGCGAATCGCCGCCTTCATGCTGTCGATGGCGTTCTGGCACCCCTCCCTCACCGCCAGCACGGGCAGGTCGCCGGAACTGTACAAGCTGCTCATCATCAGAGCCCAGATCCGCCCTGTGTTCACCGTTGGACGCCCGCTCGCCTTGGCCTCGGCACGCTCGACGATCTCCCCGCGCCCCCCGAGCGCCTTGCGCAGCGCCGCCCGGTCCACCTGGAGCGGCGTGGAGGCGCGCGCCGAGGTGCCGTGGGTGACGAGGGTCTCGACCTGTTCGCAGAGCCCGCAGCTCATGGCCTCCCCCCCAGATGTCCCGGAACGACCAGCCCCTTCTGGCGGATCAGCCTCCCGAGCGCCGCCGTGTCCACGCCCGAGCCCCGGAGCGCGCTCCAGGTCCGGTGCGCGACCAGGACCAGGCGCGCGACGGCCTCGGCCAGCGGCGGCGGGACGGCGTTGCCGGCCTGGGTGTACTGCTCCTCCACCGTGCCTTGTACCGGCCAGTCGGCGGGGAAGCCTTGCAGCGTCAGCGCCTCGCGGACGGTGACGCGGCGGATTCCGGCGGCCAGGAACGCGGCGTCGGAGGCGCGGTCGGGTCCTCCGTGGAAGGTCCAGGCGGTCTGGGCGCTGGCGCGGGTGCCCTTCACCTCGGTCGTCGTGAGCGTCGGAGAGGGCGCCTCGAAGCGCCAGGGCTCGCTGCACGCCCGCCCGTGGCTCCCGTCGCAAGGGTAGCAGGCCCGCGCGTTGCAGCGCTCGCGGTTCAGCGTGTCGCCCACCGCCTCCCCGAGCGTCTCCCAGGGCGGGAGCCCCAGCCCGTCGGCCTCGGCGGGCGCGGCGTGCGTAGGGCGAGGGCCCTCCTCATCCAGGGGGAGTGGACCTCCCCACACGATCAGCCGCCGCCGCCGCTGAGGCACCCCGAAGTTCGCCGCGTCCAGCCGCCACACCCCGGAGAACGCAAAGCGCAGGCTGATCTGGTCGAGGACGTGGGTGTAGTGGCAGGCCGGACAGCCGCCCCGGTCCAGCGCGCAGGCGTCCGCGTGGTAGCTCCAGCCGAGCACGTTCTCCGCGAGGAACCACGCCGGCTGCGCCTCGTCGATGGCCCTCAACGTCGCCGGCCAGCCGTCACGGGTGTCCTCCCCTCCCCTCCGCTTCCCGGCCATGGAGCCCGGCTGACAGGGCGGCGAGGCCCAGAGCAGATCGACCTTCCCAGCCCACACCGAGAAGTCCAGCGCGTTCACGTCCGCCTCGACCGCCGGCAGGCCCGCCGCGCGGAGCGTCCGCACCGCCGCGGGCTCTCGCTCGACGCAGGCCAGGGGCGCCCACCCCGCTCGGTGCAGGCCGAGGGAGGCCCCGCCGGTGCCGGCGAAGAGCTCCAGCACGGTGGCCCGGATCATTGGCGCACCTGTCCAAGCTGCTCGGCCTGGTGCGTCATATCGGGTAGACATCGCTCTTCCACCTTTCCTGACGACGAGGCCCCTCCATGACAAGCGACTATGTCCACCGTGACCGTGTGATGCGCAGTTGGTTCGACGGCCGAACCTGGGATAGCAACGCCGAGTTCAAGCTCAAACGCGACCTGATCCGGGAAGGCTTGCCAGAACTGGCGCCCTTCCCCATGCTGATCGACGATGAGTGGGAGGTCCTTCCCGGTGCAACGAACGGGGGGCGTGGCGACCTGCTGTTCACGGATGGCGCTGGCGCCTTCGCTGTCGTCGAGGTGAAGTGGCTGCCCAGCTTGTTCGGAGGTCGGACTGCGCGCACCTCGCGCAACAAGAAGCGCGGAGCGGTCCGCAGTCAGGCGTGGACCTACGGACGCGACGTCCTTCGCAATTACTCGGATGCTCAGACCGTGACGGTCTTCGTCTTCACAAACGACCCGTTCAGGCCGGGGCTCGTGAGGATCGGCTTGCTGACGAGGGATCCCGAGGACGAAGACCCCAGGGGTCTCCACGATCTGGTGTTCGAGGGGGATGGCGGCGGCGAAGGAGCTCATCGGCCTTCTCCGTGTGACCAACCGTCCACGCCCTGAGCCAGGCCCTGGCCGATCAGGTTCACGTTGGCGAGGAACCACGCCCGGCGCGGCCCGTCGAGGAAGTAGGGCTCCACACAGAGCGCCACCGCCTTGACCCCGGCGATGCAGCCGAAGGCCTCCGAGTAGTCGCCGTCTCGCGGGATGCCGTTGGTGTCCGGGCGGCACGCTCGGGCACGGCAGGGCCAGGGCACGACCTTGCCCAGCTCGGCGGCGACGGCCTCGGCGAGGGCCTGGCCGCGCGCGGAGCGGTGGTCGTAGAACAGCTCACCCCGGTCGCCGCCGCCCGCGTTGACGTGGCAGTTGAGGTAGACGCCGGCTTTGTACAGATCGGCGCGCGCCCATTGCGAGGGGTACTCACCATCGCTGAGCAGGACGACGGTGTGCCCGAGCGCCCGCGCCTCGCGGTCGAAGGCGTCGAGGTAGCGGCGCACGACCGAGACCTCCTCGGCGCCCTCGAAGGCGGCGCCGCGGTCGCTCCAGCGGGACGGGCGCCCGGCGTGGCCGATGGTGGCGGCGAGGATCATGGGCGCGCTCCTGGTCCTTCCTCGGTGAGACAGACCGTCGCGCGGGAGACCGACCGCGATCCCGGTCTGTGACAGACGGTCCAACGCCCCACCCGAGATCGGCCTCTCCCCTCGCCCGCCGGGCCGGCATGGTCTATGCTGGAGATCGTCGCAGGAGGTGTCCGATGTTCTGCTCCACGCTCGCGCTGTCCGCGCTCCTCGCCCTGCCCGCCGCCCAGGCGGCCGACCTCGATCTGACCGTCACCAGCGACGGCATCGGGCCGGTGTCCGTGACCCTGAGGGACGTGTCCGCGGGAAAGCTGCCCAGCGTCGAGCTGCCCGGGGCGGACGGCCGCGCGATGCGGGTGGACCTCACGCTCGCCGAGTCCACGATGGAGGGCGCGCCGGCCTACGATCTGACGCTCACGATCTCGCGGGATGCGCACAAAGGGCGGAAGAAGGTCCAGGAGCTGGTGGCCCAGCCCACGCTCCGCGTTCGCGCCGACCAGCCCGCCGAGGTCTTCATGGGCGGCCAGCGGCCGGTGCCCGGGACCAGCCCCGTGGAGATGGAGCCGGTGAACTTCATCCGCGTGAACGCCTTGATCCGCTCGGACGCACCCACAGGTTGAGGCGGCGCGCTGGGATTCAGACTGAAACCGATCACAACCGCCCCCCCTCGCGCCATGGAGAGGTGTAGGGCGACACGACGCGGGCCTCACGCGAGCACCAGGGCCTGGTCGCCGAGCGCCGGGTCGGCCAGGATCTCGCCGGTGCGGCGGACGATGATCGCGTAGAGATCGGCCTGCCCCGCGAACAGGTGCCACTCGGTGCCGACCTTCTTCCAGGTCTTGCCGCTCGACGTGGTGGTCTCAGCCGGCGCCGTGGTCCGGCGATAGGGCACCGCGCAGGCCCGCGCGTAGCGGGACAGCAGCTCCGGGTAGGCTACGCGGACAGGACCAGACGAGGTCAGCTCGGCCTTCAGGCCGTTGGCCAGCTTCCTCGCCCCCTGTCCCCCGTGGTGGTTGGCTCGGTCGAAGAACAACACCAGCGAACGCTCCGTCCTCACCCCGAAGATTTCCGCGATGTCCAGCGCGGCCTGCCAGGAGGCGCCGGTCTTGGCCGCCTCGGCCTGCGCGAGCTGGAAGGCCCGGACGTGGCCCGCCGCGGTGAAGCGGCTGGTCCAGGGCTCCTGCCAGAGGGGCAGGCTCATGCGCACGGCCTCGGTGGGCGAGCGGGTCGTCTGGAGCAGCAGGCCGGCGTCGAGGCCGAAGGTGGCCGCGAAGGTCACCGGATCGGCGGTGTTCATCTTCGCGAGCAGCTTGCCGAGCGCTCCGCTTCGTTGCGTCCACTGCAGGAGCCCGTAGCTCAGCCCCTGGCCGTCGGTGTTCCGGTTCTGCGCCCAGAACCGGCCTCTCGACTCGCCCCGTGCCACATAGTCGATCACCCGGGCCGCGATGTCCATGACCGTCCTCCTCGGCTCCGTGTTGGTCGCCTCGAGGGGCGCCTGCCCCCCGACCTTGGGTCCCGAGACCGCGAGCACGACCAGCGCCGCGCCCGCGAGCGCGCCGCCCAGCATCAGCGCCAGCGGGAGGACACGGGTCATCGCACGATCCGCTTGATATAAACGTGCTTCTGCCCGAAAGTCGCGCCGTCGATGGCTGGGCTCGGGCGGCGGTTGTCCAGGATGCCAGCGACGACACCCTGCTCCTGCACAGAGGCGTCGATGTCATCCCAGAACGGATCCCGCAAGATGGCCTCGGCCAGGTCGTCTCGCGTCAGGATGCGCACCCGGCCCCGCTCGGGCTCGCGGAGCTGGACGTCGTGGGCGCGGAGCACGGCCAGGACGAGATCGGCGCGGTCCTTGCGGCCTCGGTCGAGGTCGAAGCCCAGGGGTGGCGTGGTCCGCGCGTAGGCCGGGAGGCGTTCGACGAGCTCGCCGTCGTCGTCGCCGTAGACCTCGACTACCCCTCGGAGGATCGCCGCGAGCTCAGGCGCCGCCTGGCGGAGCACGTCAGAGTGCAGCGCCCGGGTCACACTGCGCGCGTCCTCGCGCTGGCTGGCTCGGACGGCGTCGTCGAGGGCATCGGCGAGCGGTCCACGCCGGAGCTCGGCGGCCCAGGGGAAGCTGCCCGGCGAGCTGTTCAGGGCGTGGAGCGCTGTCGCGCCGAGGAGCCTGCCCATATCGGGAGGCAGGTACTCCTCCCGCAGCGCCAGGATCGACGGCCCCACGAGCCGCTGGTGGTCGGCGTAGGCCTTCCGGTGTCTGCGGGCGAGGGCCTCGACCTGCTCGGCCGCGTGTCGGTCGTCCGTCTCGGAGAGCGCCGCGCGCAGCTCGAACGCGCGGCCCGGATCGTCGTAGCCCAGCAGGAGCGCCACGAACTCCAGACCGAAGCGGCCCAGGGCTTGAACGGGGCGCGTCATGCTCCCCTCCTGGCGAACGTGTCCTTCGGGTAGACACTGAGCGGGTCCACGAGCCGCCCGCCCGGGTCGTAGACCTGGACGTGGAGGTGTGGCCCGGTCGCGCGCCCGGTCTGCCCGGTCCTGCCAAGACGCTGGCCTCTCTGCACCCTGGCACCTACGCTCACCTCCACCGCCGACAGGTGTAGAAAGGCCCAGAGGTAGCCGTCCACACGCAGGAAGACCGCGTGGCCGTTCGTCACGCCGCGCCCCACGCCGGCCCGGTCGATGCGCTCGACGGTGCCGGCGAAGGGCGCGTAGACCGGCGTGCCGACCGGCACCGGGATGTCCAACCCACGGTGGAAGGTGGCCTGCTTCGTGAACGGATCGGTGCGCCAGCCGAAGCCCGAGCCCGCCGTCGGGTGACCGGGGAGCGGAGCATAGGGAGCCCGCCCTGGGTCAGGTTCCGGGGCGCGCGCGGGCGCCTCCACCCGGGCCTCCGCGCGCGGCGAGCTCAGGGCGAGCACCAGCAGGCTCAACCCCCCCGCCGCGAGCAGCGCCGGACCCGCGATCCCGCGCCTCACGGCCGCTCTCCGTCGTAGATCCGCTCCCACCAGGAGAACGCCATGGACATCGCCGTGGCGCGGGGGACGCGCTGCTCGACCACGTTCTCCAGGAAGGCGCGATAGCCCGCCTCCGACGGCGCGAACAGCGTGGTCTCCCACAGAGACAGGTTCCGCTTCGTGACCCGGGTGAGCTGGGTCCCGTTGGCCAGCACCGGGACGTGGAGGATGGGGTCGCCGCTCCTCGCGTCCGCGAGCGCGCGCCGGAGCCCGCGCTTCATTGCGTCGTGACACGCCGGGAAGACCCACTCCACCCACTCTGGACGCGCCCGCCACCAGCCCATCTGAGGCCAGCGCCCCTCCCGCCAGACCTGCTCGAAGCCCTGCGCGACCTTCTGGACGACCTGGCGGTGGTCCTCGCCCATGTCCCACTCGTGGGGAGCGTGGATCGCTGCCTTCACCCGCTCCCACCAGCCCGGCGCCCAGGATCCCCCGTCCAGGTCCCAGGTGTCCGACCCGAAGCGCCGGAGCGGCACGCGCAGCGTCTCGGGGCCGACGGTGACGAAGGGCGTGCCCACCTCGACCCGCTCGGGCTGCCCGTCACGCCCCTCGAGGAGGAGGTAACGGCCGGGCAGGACCAGAGGGGCGATCCCGAGGTCCACGTCGCTGTAGGACGTCTGCTCGATCAGCGCGTCCAAGGTCGCGCCCCAGACCGCGAGGCGCTGGTCCTCGTCGAGCCCGGCGGCGAGGAGGGCCTGGTCGGTGACGGTGAGGCCACGGAGGATGGCGAGTGGATCGGACATCAGGCGGCCTCCTCCATCGTCTCGGCGTTAGCCGCGCCGCGGCTCGCGCTGAGCAGGTCGCGCGGCAGGTTGGCGTTCCACCAGTAGCGGGCCGCGTAGGCCAGCCCTGTGAACGTGAGCCCCGCGCTCGGCGCCATCGCCAGGAAGGTCGCCCAGCCAGTCTGCGTCGGGGCCAGGACGGTGAGGCCCGCCTGGCGGGCCGCGTGTCCGTTCACGATGCGCAGCCCGCTCTGCGTGACGACGGGCAGGGTCACCCGCGCCTGCACCGAGCTCGGCGTGGCGCCGAGGGCAGCCAGGACATCCGCGCCGACCAGCCCCCACAGGCGCTCGGCCCAGGCGTCGGGGGCGAGGTGCCAGCCGAGCTGGGCCCAGTCCCCGGTGAAGCGGAGCCCCTGGTTCAGCCGCTCGCGGGTGGCCTTCACCGTGCGCGCGTCGTCGTCCTCGGGCCAGTCGGCGCTCCGGTGCGCGGGCTGGATGAGCGACAGGCGCGGGTCCGAGCTCTCCGCCGCCTGCCAGCTTCCCCCGCCCGCCATGCGGAGCCCAATGGCGCCCTCGCGGGTCACGCGGCCGAACTCGATGTGGTCGAGCCGATCTGCGCCGCCCCAGGTGCCAGGGATCGCGACCCGCAGCCCCTCGTAGAGAGGCCCGCCGCCCTCGGGCACGACCACGGGGCGCTCGCGGACGATGGTGGCGTGCGCCATCCAGGGCCAGGCGTCCGGGTTCGTGCGGGACAGGTCCTTGAGCCGCGCCTCCGCCTCGCCGCGCAGGCGGGCGGCCTCCGTGGCGTCCCGGCTGCGCTCTGCCTGCCGGAAGCGGGCGTTGATCGAGCGGAGCAGTCGGCTGGCTTCGAGCGCGACCTTGGCCTTCGATTCGGCCTCACGCTGCGCCCGTACCGCGTTCAGGCGCTCGCGTGTCTTCTGCGGGTCGCGGCTGATGAGCAGCAGCGTCTCCTCCGGGCCGATGTCCATCTGCGCGCCCGGGTTGTTCGTGTCCCGGTCCTGGCTCTGGAGGAGCTGCGTCATCCAACCCCGCTTGCCTTGGATGAGGTTGAACCGCAGCCCATCCTGCGACTTCCGGGCGAAGTAGTAGTAGATCGCGATGGCGCCGAGCGTGTTGCCCTGTCGCACCCCGCGCCCGTTCCGCTGCTGGAGGGTCGCGGGCTCCCAGGGCAGGTCCAGGTGGTGGATGGCACAGGTCCGCGTCTGGAGATCGATGCCCTCGTAGGCGATGGCGTTGGCGATCACCACGTCGTACTTCGGCGCCAGGCCCTCCTCCGCGTTGCCGTTGAACTCCATCGCGATGCGCTGGCGGTCGGCGCTCGCCTCGGCGACCTCGGCGTTCAAGATGGCGATCCGCTCGGCGGGGATGCCGCGTTGGATGAGCACCTGCCGCACCCAGGCATGCGCCGCCACGTTGTCCACGAAGACGATGTGTCCACAGACCCGGTTGGTCATCACCCGGTCGGCCAGGGCCTCGAACTTGGGGCTGGACGGGTTGTCGATCTGACCCGCCGAGTCCCAGTCGTAGCCCTCGTCGAGGGCCGGGTGGATGGCGACGAGCGCGAGGCGGGCGAGCAGGCCCAGGATCGCGCGCTTCTCCTGCGGGTCCGTGGACTTGAGCGCCGCTTCGATCTGCGACACGTAGGCGTCGTACTTGGCGTCCTGGATCGGGTCCATGTCCACCTCGACCATCTCCACCTTCGGCTCCGGCAGCTTCAAGCCCACCTCTTCGGCCGTCTTGAAGTCGCTGTAGCGGAAGATCACGTCCCGGAGCTCGTGCAGGTTGTGGAAGCCCGTCACCGCGCCCCGGTCCTCCACCTCGAGCTTGGGGTTCACGATGGGCTTGATCTCGATCTTCAAATACCGATCAATGAACTGTTCGGGATCCGTGATGCCGAGTCGCGTCCAAGCGTTCGGATCGACGTACTGGATGAGGTTGTAGAACTCCAGCGGGCTGTTCTTGGCCGGTGTCGCCGACAGGAGCACGATCCCGCGCCCGCCTGTCTTGCGTCGAATCGCGGCGCAACGGAAGTCGAGCTGCCAGGCGCGCCTGGAGCCGTCTCCGGGGTTCCCGATGAACCTGGGCGTACCCCCTTCTCTTTCACTCGGGAGATAGAGGTTTTTGGAGCTTGCGGGTTCCGGCAAAGTTGCCGATGGACGCCACCGCGGAAAACGAAAGGGTAGCGGCCGAGGATGCGCGTGAGCCGTCCAAGGAGCGTACCGAAGAGGTCGGATCCACTGTCAGCGAGGCGCTGGTTGCGCCGCTCATGCAGGCCCTGCGCGCGCTGCTCGCCGAGCGTCTGCCTGCCGACGCCGTGGAGGGGGCGCTCCTGCGACTGCTCGGGCGCCTGCGGGTCGGGGTCGAGCATCTGCGCCCCAACAAGCAGCTCGCGCCGTGGATGGCCGAGGTGATGGGCAAGGTCGCAGGTCCGTCGACGCCTGCGAACAGCGAGGACCAGATCGCCGACGCCCTCCTCCCGTTCCTGGACCTGCTGCCGCCCGAGCACGCCGAGGTGCTCAGGCTGACGGACCACGGCTCGCTTACCCAGCAGGCCGCTGCGGCGCGCTTCGGGATCCCGCTGGCCGCGCTCAAGTCCCGCGTCCACTCTGCTCGCCGTCCCCTTCGCCGCATCGTGCTCTCTGGGCTTCGACTCCTGGCGCCGGACATCACCGACCCGTCGACGCCGACCGAGCCGTGGCCAGACACCCGCCCCCCGCGCCGCCGCGCCTTACCCAGCGTTCTGCTCCCCGCCTTCACCGACGCCATCAAAGACCTTGTCCGAGCCTGGGTGCCCGCCGACCACATCGCCGCGGCAGCGCAGGCCCTCCTCACGCGCCTCCACACCGCGGTGAGCGCTCGCCAACGCCAGACCCGCCTGGGCCCCTGGCTCCACAAGATCCTCAACGCGACGCTCGGGTCCGGCCCCTGGTCCTCCAAGCTCCTCGCGCCACCATCGCTCACCCCGACCGCAGCCGACCTCGCCGCCCTGGCCAATTCCCTCGCTCCCCTCCTGGCCACGCTCACGCCAGAACAGTCCGGCGCGATCCTGCTCTTCGACCTCTCCAACCGCTCTCTCCACGCCGCCGCACACGAAGTCGGCACCGACCGACCCTCCTTCCAGAACCGCCTCCAGCGCGCCCGTATCCGCCTGCGCCAGCTCATGGGCGACTGCCTCGCCGGGCCCGTTCGCGTCCAGACATCCGCTCCTGACCCCCGCGCTGAAGTTCGCCGCGGTCCAGCGGTCGAGCTTGCGCCCACCCTTTGATCAAGTGATCTCTTGATCATGAAGACCGCCCCATCCCCCCTCGACCTCCCCGTCCCCACCCCCAAGCGCCAGTTCAAGGACACGATCTACGAGCAGTTCGCGCGCATCGGCAAGGCCCTGGCCAGCCCAAAGCGCCTGGAGCTGCTCGATCTGCTCGGCCAGGGCCCGCGCACGGTCGAGGTGCTGGCGGAGGCCGCCGACCTGAGCATGGCCAACGCCAGCCAGCACCTCCAGGTCCTGCGCGCGGCGCGCCTCGTCGAGACCGAGAAGCATGGGCTCTACGTGCGCTACCGGCTGGCCGACGAGGACGTGGCCGCGCTCTGGATGCGGCTCCGGGCGCTCGGAGAGAGCCGCCTCGCCGAGGTCGAGGCCACGCGCCGGGCCTTCCTCTCGTCGATGGGCGCCCTGGAGAAGGTGGACCGGGACGAGCTTCGGCGCCGGGTCCTGGCGGGCGAGGTCACGGTGCTGGACGTGCGGCCGGTCGAGGAGTTCGAGGCCGGGCACCTGCCAGGCGCGCGCTCGATCCCGGTGGGCGAGCTGGAGCGCCGCCTGAGCGAGCTGCCCGAGGGTCAGGAGGTGGTCGCCTACTGCCGAGGCCCCTACTGCGTCTACGCGATGGAGGCGGTCCAGATCCTGCGGGCGAACGGCGTGATCGCGCACCGACTGGAGGACGGCCCGCCCGACTGGCGGGCACAGGGCTTGCCGCTGGAGGGATGATCAAGTAATCTATTGATTATAAAATCAACAGCCGAAGCGCCGACCCTCGGCCTGCGCGCCAACCTCGCGCAGTTCTCGCTGCTGGTGGTGGTCAACGCCCTCGTCGGCGCCATGGTCGGCATGGAGCGCAGCGTGCTGCCGGCCCTCGCCGACGCTGAATTCCACCTCGAGGCGAAGGCGGCGATCCTGAGCTTTATCGTGGTCTTCGGCGTGACCAAGGCGCTGACGAACTACCTCGCGGGCCGGCTCGCCGACGCGCTCGGCCGCAAGCGCGTGCTGGTCGCCGGCTGGCTCGTTGCCGCCCCCGTGCCCTTCCTACTCATGGGCGCGCCCTCCTGGGCCTGGATCCTGTTCGCGAACGCGCTGCTCGGGGTGAGCCAGGGGCTCACGTGGTCCACGACCGTGATCATGAAGATCGATCTCGCAGGGGCGAAGAACCGCGGCCTGGCGATGGGCCTCAACGAGTTCGCCGGCTACTTCGCCGTGGCCGGATCGGCGCTCGCCACGGGCTATCTCGCCGCGCGCTGGGGGCTGCGGCCGGAGCCCTTCTACCTCGGCGTGGTCTACGTGACGCTGGGCCTGCTCCTCTCCACGACCCTGGTGCGCGAGACCCACCCCCACGTCGCGCACGAGGCGAGGCTGACCGGCGACCTGCCCGCGGTCGGCGCGCCGTCGCAGCGCGAGGTCTTCTGGCGGACCACGCTCAGGGATCGCGAGCTGTCGTCGGTCACGCAGGCCGGGCTGGTCAACAACCTCAACGACGGCATGGCCTGGGGGTTGTTCCCCCTGGTGTTCGCCGCCGCCGGCCTGGACCTGGGCCAGACCGGCGCGCTGGCCGCGCTGTACCCCGCGGTGTGGGGCGCCTGCCAGCTGGTGACCGGGGCGCTCTCGGATCGGGTGGGCCGAAAGGGCCTGATCGCGGGCGGCATGATCGTGCAGGCCACGGGCATCGCCGCGGTGGCGACGGGGCACACTGTGCCCGTGTTCGCGCTCGGTCAGGTCCTGCTGGGCCTGGGCACGGCCATGGTGTACCCGACCCTGCTCGCCGCCATCGGCGACGTGGCCCACCCGAGCTGGCGCGCCAGCGCGGTCGGCACGTACCGGCTGTGGCGCGATCTGGGCTACGCCGTAGGCGCCCTGCTCGCCGGCCTCGTGGCGGACGCCTTCGGGATCGGCGCTGCGCTCTGGGCGGTGGCGGCGCTGACGGCGGGCTCGGGGCTTCTGGTGATCCTGCGCATGCGCGAGACGCTGAGGAGGGAGGGAGCATGATCCGAGGTGCTGGTGTTCTGAGTGTCGGAGCTTGCCCCCGAGTCGGCCCCTGGGCTGTCGCCGTCTTCTGTCGACGCCACCCCCTCCGCCGGCTACCAGCAGGCGATGTCTCGTCCACGCGCCTCCTCTGTCGTCGTCACGGAGCCCGTTATGCGCTCCACCGCCATGCGCGCGGCGCGGGGCGTGATCGACCGCGTGGCGCCCAAGGAGGTCACCGTCACCCTGATCGGCGAGAGCGGGACGGGTAAGGAGGTCCTGGCGCGGCTGATCCATGAGCGCTCCCCACGGAGGTCCGGGCCGTTCGTGCCGATCAACTGCGCGGCCATCCCCGAGGCGCTGTTCGAGAGCGAGCTGTTCGGCCACGAGCGCGGGGCGTTCACGGGCGCGACCGAGCGGGTCAAGGGCAAGGTCGAGGCAGCCGAGGGCGGCACCCTGTTCCTCGATGAGATCGGGGAGCTGCCGCTGCCCATGCAGGCCAAGCTGCTGCGCTACCTGGAGGGGCGCCGCTTCATGCGCGTGGGCGGCAACGTCAAGATCACCAGCGACGTGCGCCTGGTGACCGCCACGCTGCGACCGCTGGAGGCCGAGACCCAGGCCGGGCGCTTCCGAGCAGACCTGCTCTACCGCATCCAGGGCATCACCGTCCGGGTGCCGCCGCTGCGCGAGCGCGCGGCCGACCTCGACGAGCTGATGACGCAATTCACCGCCGAGATGAGCGCGCGCCACGCCACCCGGCCGCCGCGCTGGTCGCGTGAGGCCCGCCAGGCGATGCGGGAGCACGATTGGCCAGGCAACGTGCGCGAGCTGCGCAACGTCATCGAGGCGGTCTGCCTGCTCCGCGAGGGAGTGACCGTCGCTCGCGCCGATCTCCCCTTCTCCTCGCCTCTGGAGATGCGGCGCGAGCGCGGCCAGACCTTGACCGTGGACCTGAACCTGCCGCTCGCGGCCCTGGAGGAGCAGATCATCGCCGCCGCGCTGGCCCTGGAGGGCGGGCACCAGGGGCGGGCGGCGGCGCGGCTGGGCATCAGCCCGCGCACCCTCCAGCGTCGCGCGCGGCTCGCCTGACTCAGGCCGCCGCCGGAGCGAACAGCTCCCGCGCCCGCTCGGCCGCCGCCTCCAGGTCCTCACACACCTCGACGCCGTCGAGCTTGCCCTCGGCTCGCGCGCGCTCCCAGATACGATCCGGCCGGGGCAGCGGCCCCGCCAGCAGCACCACCTTGCCCCGCCTCCTCAGGCTGTGCAGCGTGCTCTCCAGGGCGACCAGCCCCGTCGTGTCGATGACGGGCACCCGGCCCAGGTTCAAGATCAGCAGGCGGAAGGCGTCGCCGTGCGCGGCGTGCAGCGACTCCATCGCCTGCTGGGCGGCGCCGAAGAACAGCGGCCCGTTGACCTCATAGACCGTCACGCCCGGCGGTAGCGCCGGCAGATCGCGCTCGACGAGGTCCCCCTCCACCGCAAAGCGGCTTTCGGTGATCTCCGCCATGCGACGCATGAACAGCACCGCCGCGAGCACGAAGCCCACGCTGACCGCCCACACCATGTCGAAGATCACGGTCAGCAGGAAGCAGGTGAGCAGCACGCTCACGTCGCTCTTGGGTCCGATGCGCAGCACCTCCAGGAAGTGCTTGATCTCCGACATGTTCCAGGCGACCAGCAGCAGGAGCGCGGCGAGCGACGCCATCGGCACGTAGGCCACCAGGGGGGCCAGGAACAGCATCGCCGCGAGTACGACCAGCGCGTGGGTCACTGCCGTCAGCGGAGAGCGCGCTCCGGCCCGGATCGCCGTCGCGGTGCGTGCCAGGGCGCCCGTCGCCGCGATCCCGCCGAAGATGGGGGCCACCATGTTGCCGAGGCCCTGACCGACCAGCTCGGCGTTGGGATCGTGGCGGGTGCCGGTCATGCCGTCGGCGATGACCGCGCTGAGCAGGCTCTCGATGGCCCCAAGCAGCGCGATGGCGAAGGCGGCCGGGAGCAGCGTGCGGAGCTGCTGGAAGTCCATGTGCAGGTCGGACCAGGGCAGCGACGGGTGCGGCAGCACGGGCGGGATCCCGGCGAGCTCTACGCCGTTGACCACGGTGTGGAAGCGGCTGCCGATGGTCGCGACGCTGAAGCTCGGATCGACGGCGTGAGCGAGGGCTGCGACACCCGCGGCGGCCGTGATCGCCAGCAGCGGCGCGGGGATCCGCTTCACGACGCGCGGGATCAGCAGCAGCAGGGCCAGCGTGAAGGCCGCTACCGCCAACTCGCGCCCGTCCGCGGTGGCCCGCGCCGCCCACAGCGCCTCGACCTTCTCGTGGTAGTGCTCGGGCATCGGGCCCACCTTCAGCCCCAGCACGTCCTTGATCTGGAGCGTCGCGATCACGGTGGCGATGCCCGTGGTGAAGCCGGTGGTGACCGGGTAGGGCACGAACTTGATGAGGTTGCCCAGGCCGGCGAGCCCCATGAGCACCAGCATGAGGCCCGCCATGAAGCCCGCCGTGAGCAGCCCGGAGAGCCCGTGCTGGCTCACGATGGGCGCCAGGATCACGACAAACGCCGCGGTCGGGCCCGTGATCTGGAATTTGCAGCCGCCGAGCAGCGCGGTCACCGCGCCGGCGAAGATGGCGGTGTACAGCCCGTGCTGGGGAGGGGCACCGACGGCGATGGCCAGCGCCATCGAGAGCGGCAGCGCGACGACGCCGACGACCGCGCCGGCCAACACGTCGGCGCGCAGCTCGGCGGCGCCGTAGCCGCGAGCCAGGGCGCGGCGCATCGCGGCGGCGATGGGGATGGAGGGTCGGGGAGAGCGTTCGGGGCCAGGGGCAGGCATCGGGTCACCAGGTCGGGGGGGAGTCGGAGGGGGAGGTCAGCAGGTCGTAGACGGTCCAGGCGAAGGTCTGGCGGGGGAGCAGGCGCGCCGCTCCACGGGGGTGCTCCGTGCCCATCGCCATCCGAACCGTAGGGATCTCGGCGGTGATCACGATGAGCGGCCCCGCGCTGCGCGCGATCCAGCGGCGCGCGGCGTCCACGAGGTCCATGAGCCGGAACCCGTCGTGCAGGAGCACGCACGCCTCGGCCCCCTCCGAGGCGTCCACCGCGTCGAGCTGCCGTCGGCTGATCACGCTCAGATCGTGGCGGGACAGGTAGCTCATCAGGGTGGCGGTGGACTCGATCTGCGCGGCGATGACGAGGACGGTGCGGGGCGGCGTCGGCATGGTGGGCGCAGTTAGCAAGAAACGCGCCACAGAATCACGGAAGGGTGTTCGACCCCTTTTTTGTCCCTGACAGCCTGGAGAATGCTCCGAGGCAGCAGGTTACGACATTTTGTCGCCATCACGTGGTGCTTACGGTCAACATAGCGACAAGCCGCATGTCACCGTCGTGTCGGACGACCAGATCGGCGTGAGCGCGGCCTCTCGCCAGGTCCACAGCCGAGAGCAGGTCACGGCCCCGCCATTGAACCCGACAGGGCCCGGTCCCCTTGAAGAATGCCGACGGCGGGGCTGATCTGGCCCCTCCCGCACTCAGGACGACAGATTCGGCGCCCCCCGCGCGTTGGATCAGTAGCTGGTCGCGGCGTACACGCCATAGGCCGCGCCGTGCTCCTCGCCGTCGTAGCTGGCCTGCGGCGCGCCGATGAGGATGTCGTCCCGGCCGTCCGCGTCCAGGTCGCCCGCGCGGACGACGGACGCGCCGCTCTCGTCGTCTGCGCGCTCCCCCTGGATGGCCCCCGCCGCGTCCGCGAGGTCGTAGGTCCCCGTGGCTGGACCCGACACAACGTAGGTGACGCCCCTGGCGCTCGCCGCGCCCGGCGCGCCGATGAGGAGATCGGCGTGGCCGTCGGCGTTGACGTCGCCCGCGTCCGCCACGGACCAGCCAGCCCTGTCGAATTCGTCGGTGCCCTCGAACACCGCGGCGGCCGTGCTGACATCCAGCGCCCCCTCGACTGTCCCCGGCAGGACCCACACGGTGCCCCCCTCGCGGGTCGCGCCGAAGAGCGCCGCTCCCAGCACGAGATCGTCGAGCCCGTCGCCGTCGAAGTCGCCCGCCCCGGACACGGACGCCAGGAAGTCACCGATCCCAAAAGCGGAGTCGGTGAAGTGCTCCGTGTCGAGGGTCGCCTCCGCGTCGCGCAGGTCAAAGGCACCCGAGACCGGCGCGAGGACGACGTAGACGCGAACGCCTACGTCGCCATCGTCCTCGTGCCCCCCGCCGATTACGACGTCTTCGACCCCGTCGCCGTCGAGATCGCCCGCGCCATCCAGCGAGATTCCCGTTCCATAGTCGTCTTCGGCGCCCGACACGAAGGTCGCCGTCGCGCTCGTCTCATCCACGGTACCAAGGACGGGCCCGTCATAGAGCGCGGCGGCGCCGTCGTTGGCCCAGGTGATGAGCAGGTCAGGGGTGCCATCGCCGGTCGCATCGGACAGAAAGGCCAGATCGGCGCTCATGCACCCATCGGAGTCGAGGGTGGCGTCCGCCACCGCCAGCGCCGTCACACCCACCAGGGGTCCCGACGCGAGCCAGACCGCGCCGTTGCAGTCCCAGCCGCCGACGGAGCCGATCAGCACGTCATCGTAGCCGTCCGCGTCGTTGTCCTGGTCCCCGGCGACGGAGATGCCGACCCCCTGGTCCTCGGCGCCCAGCAGGCGCGCGGTCGCGTCCGTCGTGAGCAGGTCTCCCCCGATGGGGCTGGCCAGCAGGTAGACCGCCCCACCGTCAACGCCCCCCTCGTCCGCGGAGCTCGCGGCGATGAGCGCGTCGGCGAGGCCATCGCCGTCCACATCGCCAGCTCCTGCCACCTCGCTTCCGAGCGCGTCCTCGATCCCATCTGTTCCAAGCCGTAGATCGGCCTCCTTCAGGTCGAACTCACCCGCCAGGGCACAGCTCGCCGCGGCGTCCTTCTCGGTGCCGTCGCAGTCGTTGACGACGCCGTCGCCGCAGACCTCGGCGGCGCCTGGCCAGACGGTCGCGTCGGCGTCGTCGCAGTCTCCGGCGGTCGCGACCGCGTCCTCGGGCTGCTCGCAGTCACTCGCCGCGGTCGCGGGATCGCCGAACCCGTCCTGGTCGGCGTCCACGTACCAGGACGCGGCGTCCACGGCGTCCTCGTCGGTCCGTCCGTCACAGTCGTTGTCCACGCCGTCGCAGCGCTCTTCGGCCGAGGGGCTGACGGCGGAGTCAACATCGTCGCAGTCCGGCCCGAGAACGTAGCCGTCCTGATCGGCGTCGGTCTCGCCTGTGTCGTCCACCTTGAGGTCAGCCCCTCTCTGGCAGCCGGGTCCCGCCACGGCGATCACGAGCAGCCACGGCGCGATCAGCCGCGTGATGGTCCTCCACTGCAAGGTCGCTCCGCTCATGCCGCCCCCCTTGGACGTGACAGCGGGAGTGTAGCAGACCCCGTTGGAGCGACGCGGCGCGCGCCATGGTGTTCACGCGGCGCGCCACGCCTCGCGTCTCCGGTGCCGGTGTACGACCTCAAAAGACCGGATTCAGGGCGGCCTCGACCTCGCAGCGGCTCCAGCGCGCGCTGGCCTCGACCGAGCCAACCTCGGTGAGATCACCGTCGTCGTCGGCGTTGACGATCCCGGTGAGCGACCCCTCCAACGTGTGGGCGCGGACGTCTTCGAGGGTGAGCGTCGCGGGCTCCAGGCGCTCCTCCTCCATCAGCTCCGCGGTGTACTCCGAGAGCGGATCGGGGTCGAAGCAGTCGTACTCCGTCGCGGCCCAGGCGTAGGGGTTCTCGTCGAAGCGCCTCAGCGTGCCCTCGAAGGTCGGCCCCACGTCCTCGCCGTCCGGATCCGCCGTGCTCCAGGTCCCAGCGCTCGGGGCCCCCTCCAGGCGGATCTCCAGCGCGACCGCCCCAGCGCCGACGACGCCGTCGAGGGCCTCTCCCGCGTCCGCCATGGCGGTCTGAAAGGCCGCGCAGTCATCGTCGGGCTCGCCCTTCAGATCGGCGAGCGCACGGGCACCCTCCTGCAGGGCGTCGCAGGCGTCGGGCGCGCTGGACAGCAGGAGGCGGTGCTCCGTGGACGTCTCGCCCTGCTCGACGATCCAGACGGCAGACCCGAGCTCGGCCACGTCCTCAAGCCCGTCGATCTGCCAGGTGCCAGGCCCGGTGCAGCCTGCCAGCAGGGCGATCGCGGCCCGCGGGAGCCGGCGCTCAGGACCGACAGGCGTCATCGTAGATCTCCAGCTTCTCCCGCACCTCGTCGAGCGGGTAAAAGGCGGCCGGGTTGTTCTTCAGCGCCCAAGGCCGCAGCCCGAGCCACACGGGGCCGAAGATCAGGCCGGTGCCGCCCAGGCTGAGCAGCGTCGCGCCGCCGACGATGGCCCCGTCCCCGCCGTCTCCGTTCACGCCGGCGTTGAGCGCTCCCACGCCGAGCAGCGTCGCGGGAATCGCCACGCCCGTCACGATCCAGCCGACGCGCCGCGCCTTCGCCTGCCGGCGGGCGAGCTCGGTCTCCACCCCGGTGTCCCCGAGCGCGCGCGCCAGGCTGAGCGTGTCCAGGGTGCGCTGGTCTACGCTCTGCACGGCCCAGGTGGTCGTGTGCGTGGTGTAGGATACGCCGGCACCATAGGTCGTGAGCGGGACGTCCATCACCTTCAGGTCGAGCGCGCCCTGGCACTGGGGCTCGCCTGCGTTCGCGGCGCCGCTGAGGATCGTGAGCAGCAGGGGCATGAGCATGGGTCAGCTCCAAACCGGAGGTTGCTGTTAATCTAATTCATACTGGTTCATCAAGCGAATAAACACGAATACTTGATACCACTTTTGATCCCCGGGCCGGAGACGCGCTAAGCTCCGGCCGACCAGGAGGTGCTCCTTGCGATCACTCCGCGCTACGCTGGTGCCGCTCGCCGTCTTCGCGCTGCTCGCGCCCGCCCACGCCGGCCCGCGCGGCATGCTCTGCTCAGACCTGACCATCCCGCCGCCCGCCGAGGGCCACAAGGTCAAGAACAAGGTGATCTACCAGGAGATCGTCGAGGGTGTGTTTCCAGCAGCCCTGTTCCCTTTGAGCTACGCTGATCACCACGAGGTGAGCCCTGACGACCTCTACTACGATGATCGCGGCCGCGTGATGAGCGGCAAGGCGGCTGTGGCGATCCTGGAGAACCATCCCGCCAGCCAGGACCAGATCCTCGCCTGGCGGAGCAACACCGAGGCGGAGAGCCAGGCGCGGCTGGAGCTGGCGGGTGGGGTGGCGGGCGCGGCGGTGGGAGGTACAGCGAGCGCGGCCGCCTACGCCGATCAGGCGGGCTCGGCGTGGCAGAACCTGGAGCGCCTGGACGGCGGGGCGGAGAGCGCGTTCGGGCAGGCGGTCTGCGTCTACAACGCCGCGATGGCCGAACGACGCGCCCGGAACCCCCCATGAGCAACGACGACCAGGAGCCCACGCCATGCTGTCCGCGTTGATCCTCACGGTCACCCTCGCCGCGGGACTGGAGCCCGTCCCCCCGGACGCGATCCGGGACGGCCTCCTCGCGGTGGCTCCCCTCTACGGATCTGCCCTCTGCGAGCTCCCCGGCGGAGAGATCCGCCTCGGGATCCTGCCGCAAGGCTCGTCGCCGGCGAAGATGTCCGACGCCGACGCGGCGCGTTTGCTGGCCAGGGCCGCGAGCCATGTGCCGGCGGGTCAGACCCTGACCGACAAGGGCTGGGCGCGGGAAGCGCTGCACGCGGGCGAGGCGGTGCGCATCTGGGTCGCCATTAAGGGGCCAGACGGGATATCGGTGATGCACTCGATCCACCTGCCTGGCGAGCCGGCGATCGGCTTCATCTTCATGTCGCACAGCGACCGTGTCGCGCCGCCCGAGGCGCTGCTTGCGCTGGCCAGGAGCTACACACGCGGGCCGTGAACCGGCAGTGGGCAGGCGAGCCTGCGGGGTCCCTCCAGCGCGATCACCAGAGAACGCGAAGCGTCACCCCGGTCTCGTGAGCCGACGCGCGCAGGTAGAGACCGGCTCCCGTCGCCGCGCTCGCCCCGCCCAGCGCCAACAGGGACACCCCTCCGAGCCAGCGGGCCGTGACGTGCCCGCCGAGGTCGTCGTCGCAGGCGCGCAGGCCGCCGTCGCCGAAATTGTACCCCGCGTCGGTGCAGTCCAGGAAGGGACCGTCCAAGGTTGACGTCCAGAGCGCGCCGCCCGCCGCCGCGAGCGCCAGCCCGGCGCCGCCGAACGCGACGGGCGCCACCCAAGCGGGACGGACCACCGGAGGCGGCGCCTCGACCAGCGGCGCAGGCGCCGGGCGCGCCCGCAGCGCCTCGTAGACCGCGCGGGACTCCGAGCCGAGGTCCGCCCCGAAGGGCAGAGCGGGCGCGACGGCCAGCGCGCGCAGATACCAGCGCTCGGTCTCGGCGTCGAGGCCAGCGATGTTGGCAATGGTGCCCGCCACCTGCGCCATGCGCCCGAGCTGCTCGGGGCTCGGGGGCGTGCAGGCGCGGTCGCGCGCCGCCCAGGTCTCCTCCAGCGGGGCCAGCGCGATGGCCGCGCCGTTGCCGCGCCAGATCTCCCAGGCGTGTCGGGTGGACTCGGCCGGGTCGAGGGGGAGGCAGGCGGGCTCCTGGGCCAGCGCAGGAGCGAACAAGGTGAGTACCAGGCTGAGCATCGCCATCACCAGAGGTAGCCGGTCGTGCTGGCCGAGTAGGTCGGCGTCGCGTACGCGCTGCTGTCGGTGACTCTCAGGCCCCCATCGTCCGCGACCCCGCCTGCGTGGCTGGGCGCGAGCACATAGCCACTGATCCCTGCGACCGTGCCGCTGGCGTCTATGTAGCTGAACACGCTGGTGGCGAACGCCGAGCTGGCGCCGGAGATGCTCACGTTCTCGGCGTTGATCGACGAAGTCCCGCTCGCGACATAGGCGTATCCGCTCGCGTTGGTGACCGCCGATCGGTTGGCGTAGACATAGCTGTTCATGGAGCTGGTGTAGGCGTGCCCTCCCACGCTGTCCGAGGTGCTGTATGCTGCCCACAGCGTGCCCCCGTTCGCCGCGTAGTAGCTGTAGACATCGCCGGTCGAGCTGGCGTTGTCCACGCCGAGCACGCCGCCAAACCGCGCCTCGAAGCCCACATCACCGCTCCCCTCCGCGCTGGCGTAGGGTGCATAGAGCGTCGCGCCGTACGCCGAGTAGAACCCATCGTAGACGCTGTCGGTGGCGGACCCGCCGGACGCGAGCAGCAGGCTGCCGAGCGTCGCGTAGAAGCCAGCCCCGGTCGCCCCATCGACGCTGGCGTTGCACACGTCGGCCAGCCCGCTGTAGGTGGCGACCACGCCGTAGCTGACGCTCGACAGCTCGATGGCGTCCGGACAGGAGCGGTCCTCCGGCAGGAGCACGCCCGCATACGAGACATAGACCCCGAAGGTGAAGCCCGAGACGATGAGCGCCCCCCAGGTCGTGGTGGCGTTGGCCTGCACGTCGAGCCCGACGGAGCCCGAGGTGCCGTCGCCGGACAGGGTGAAGCCGGCGACAGCGCCCAGGCTGCGGCTGGGCGGCACGACGACGCCACTGCTACCTGCGAAGTCCAGGATGACCAGGTCCGGGCTGGCCTCATTGCCCACCAGCCGGATGTGCCCGCCGTCCGGGTGATCGATCTGGAGCGCATCGGTGAAGCTGTAGACGCCGTCCGCCAGATCGAGGGTCACGGTCGCGCCGGGCAGGATGCGCGCCCTCGCGAGCTCGTCCAGCGCGCTGGTGAGCTCGGCGGTGCTGGTGATTGCGTAGGTGGTGTCAGCGTCGATGACGGTGACCGCGCCGTCGGACAGCGTACCCAGGTCCGTCTCCAGGTCGCCGAGGCGATCTTCGTGGTCGGAGAGGGTGCTGTCGTGGCCGTCGAAGCGGTCCATGAGCTCGGTGACATCCTCCTGCAGGAGAGGGACGGTCTCCTCCAGCGCGGCGACACGATCCTCATGGTCGGCGAGCGTCTCGTCGTGCTCCGACAAGGTCGTCGTGTGCTCCGACAGGGTAGTCTCGTGCGCTGCGAGCGCATCGTCATGCCCGTCCACACGAACGGTCAGCTCGTCCACGTCCGCGCGCAGCGCCGCGACCTCCTCCTCCAGGGTGCCCACCCGGCCCTGGAGCTCGCTGATGTCCTGCTCGTGTTGTGCCTGGAGCGCCGTCAGGTCGGCGCGAAGGGCCAGGAGATCCTCGTCCACCCCATCCACGCGATCATCGGAGGCGACGTTGGGGAAGCAGCCCGAGAGGGCGGGGAGAAGCAGCCACACAGACCGAGACATCGGCACCTCCAAGAGAACCCGTAGCGGTTGGAGTCGTCCTGACCTTCATCGGCAGTCCCGCTCGGGGCAGAGGCCGTCGGTGAAATCCTCACAGAAGCGGGCCCCATCCGGCGCGACGCGCACCGTCTGATCCCGCGAAGGGGCCGCTGGAACCCCTGGCAGGCTCCAGCTGAGCGCGTGCTCACCTTCGAGCAGGCGAAGCGAGAGGCCATCGGGGGGGACCCGGTGGGCCTCGCCGCCATCGATGCGGACGGCGACGTCTCCGAGGGGGCAGGCGAGCAGGGTCACGTCGACCCAGACCGGCTCGACCGCCGCTGTCACGACCGGCGTTGCCCTGGCGCGGCGCGTCGGGGCGGGCTCAGCGGCCGGCGTCGCGGTCGGCGCTGGCTCAGGGGTCGCGACCGGCGCAGCGACGGGGGGCGGGAGGGCCGGCTCCGGGGCGGGAGGGGCCGCCCAAGGGCGCCAGAGCGCCAGAGAGATCCCTGCGATGAGCAGCACTGCGATGGCGCAAAAGAGGCCGAGCCCCAGCACGATCCAACGCCGCCCCGCTGCCTGCGTAGGCGTTGGGGACGGCGGCGCGACCGGCCCCAGCTCGCCGAGGATCGCGACGCGGACGCCCCGGAGCGCGCGCAGCAGCGGGCGGCCGGTCTGCTCGCGGTGCCGCGGGTGGGGCGCCAGGCTCGCCGCGAGCGCGAGGGCGAGCTGGGCCGCAGCCTGGGTACGCACCGGATCGTCCACGTCCGCGCCGATCGCGCGCTCAAGGGCCTCCTGGTCCTCCGGGCGCCAGGCCTGGCCGCGTTTGATGTCCAGCAAAGACTCGGCCGGTCGGGCGCGCAGCTCCGCGAGCGCGGCGTGCTCTCCCTCGGAGAGCAGGAGCCCTCGCGCGGCGCGCTCCGCCAGATCCAGCAGGCGCAGCCCGTCGTCGGTGAACAGCGCCTGCGCCTGTCGCGCCGCCGAGGGGAAGCGCCCGGTGATGCCCTGAAACACCGTGACGGCCAGCGCGTGGACGTCCCAGCTCTCCTGCGGCGGCGCGTCCAGCGGCAGCGCCTGCTCGGGTGGCGCGTAACGAGGCGTCAGGTGCCCCGTGTTCGCCCCCTCCAGGGTGCCCGCGTTCTGGCGCGCGGTGCCGAGGTCCGCGATCTTCACGATCACCTGGCCACCCACCTCGGCGACCAGCAGGTTGGCTGGCTTGATGTCGCGGTGTACATGCCATCCCGCGAGATCGCTCGGGCTTCGGTGCAGGCGCAGCACCGCCTCGACGGCGCGCTCCAGCGCGACCAGGCGCGCCGGCAGCGGACGCGATGCGCACCAGCTCGCCAAGGTCTCGGGCATCCACTCCAGGACCAGGAAGGCGCGGCCCTCGTGCGATCCATGCCCGAGCAGCCGGACCAGCCAGGCGCCAGCCTCGGGATCGCGGCGTTGCACGTCCTCCAACATGGCGCGCTCGCGCGCCGCCGCGGCGTTGTCCTCGCGGTAGATCTTGACGGCGACCGCGCGACCTTCTGGGGCCTCAGCGCGCCACACGTCGGCCTGACCGCCTGACCGAAGCGTCCCGGGCACCAGGCGAAACACCCGGCCCCGGTCATCACATAGGGTTGTCGGAGGAGATCGAGCTGTCACGACGCAACCTTAGCACAAGGGATCTGGCCCGCGCGCCGTCCGCACCAGAATCACCCGCCTGGCCCTGGCGTGGTGATGCCACGCGTCATCGGACCAGCACCCAGTCCAGCGTCGCGCCATCGGGCGCCGCCTCCCCGAAGCGCACTGTGAAGCCTTCGGTCCCGCGCGTGGACACGCCGACGGCGACCGGCCACGAGGGCGTGACCGTCACGGCGTAGGCGCGGTCCGGCTCGGGCATGGGCAAGGCCACGTCGAGCTCCGTGGCGCCCGCGGGGACCGGCACCAGGATGCCGCGCAGGTTGCCCGTGGGCGTGCTGGTGGCGGAGATCCCGGCCACCCGACGGAGCTGCGCCCCGCCGAAGTGCACGCTGAAGCCGCCGCCGTCCCGGCGCGCGAAGGCAAAGGCGTCCTCCTTTGGATCGTAGCCGATCCGGGCGTAGTCCGTGGACGAGCTCCAGGCGATCCACTTGCGGTCGCCAGCGTACTGCTCGAGCAGGAGCGCGTTGCCGGTCCGGGACTCGCCGTGAATACAGATCGACGACTCGGTGGTCCCACGGATCAGCACCGCGTGCTCGTAGTCCACGCCGCCGCGCGGGAAGCGCGCCGCGCTCGCCGCGAGCGTGTCGTGGCCGTTGATGAACAGGCCAGCCCCGACCGTTACGGAGCCGTGATTCGAGCTGTAGAAGGAGCTGTCCGTGAAGATGCTGGGCAGGTTGTTGAAGTGCCTGGCCCGAAAGGCGGTCGGGTTGTGCGGCTGAGGGCCGATGGCCTGCTCGATCGGATCGCCGGGCTGCCAGGACTGCGCAGACGTCTCGTCAGGTCCTGGCGTGAGCAGGACGAAGCCCTGGTTCGGATCGCCGTCCTCGGTCCAGCCACCGCGCAGATCGGCGACGCTGGCGCCGGGCGCGATGCGGTACGCGAGCTCGGGGCCGCCGTAGTTGAAGTAGTTCTTGTTGTGGACCAGCCTGGGCGCGGCCGGGAAGCTGTTGCCGTTGCAGTGTTGGATCCACAGGAGCTGGTTGCCGTTGTTGGGGTCGATGGCGAAGCGGACGATCCGCATCCAGCGGTACAGCAGCGCGTCCGCCTGGATCACGACGTGGCTGGGGAGCGTCGCCGGATCCAACATCTCGGATGGATCGTCGATGGCGAGGTATCGGCCCACGATCTCGGGTCCCCAGGAGGTGCCGATGCCCAGCACGACGCCGTTGGAGCCGCCCACCGGCGTCTGTCCGTCCGGCTGGTGGTTCACGAGCTGATCATAGGTGTAGGAGATGTAGACACGGACCCGCCCCTGGGTCAGGTGACGCGCGGGGTTCAGGTTGATGAGCGGCCGGCCCTCCGCGAGCGCGTAGCCCCGCCGGGCGTCGGTGAACCACAGGGCGCGCGTCTCCGGCTCCCACCGGTCGACGGTCGCGCGGAAGTTCTGGAGATCGTGGAAGATGTCCGCGGCGAAGACGTGGCCGCCCTCATCGCCCTCGCAGGAGGCGATGTTGCCCTGGAAGTACAGAAGGCCGACGTAGGGGAAGGTGTCCCCGTCCGCGTAGTGTCGCTTCGTGACGGAGACGCCGTGACCCTGGTTCCGGCACTGGTCGCGCACGTGGAGCGCCAGCGCGCCGAGGTCGCTCTTGTGTCCGATCACCGTCCCAGCGGCGGCCGGCGCCGGGCAGTCGGCCTCGAAGTACATGCGTTGAGACGCAGCGTCCCAGCCCAGCGCGCTCACCCGGATCCAGTCCCCCGCGCCCTCGCTGTACAGCTCCTGGCCGACGTAGATCGACTCGG
This sequence comes from uncultured Enterobacterales bacterium, assembly GCA_964615375.1. Classification (GTDB taxonomy): domain Bacteria; phylum Myxococcota_A; class UBA796; order UBA796; family CAZKWG01; genus CAZKWG01. The sequence goes on along the minus strand of CAZTOW010000041.1, from coordinate 61,922 downwards.
GGTCGTTGGGGTACCAGCGCGCGGCCGGACCCGGCGCCACGTCCTCCAGCAGGCGGCAGCGCGCGGAGTTGCCGCCGTGCACATTGACCTGCTGCACGGCCAGGGGGCTCTGCGAACCGTAGCGGTAGCGGGGCTCGCGCAAGGTTCCCTGCACCACGAGCCCGCCCTCGGGCGCGCCGCTGAGGTTGCTCCAGGTCCGGGCGCGCTCGCCGACGAGCACGCGGATCTGTCCGCCGCGGGTGTCGATCAGCGCGACGCCATCGGTCGAGCTGCGGGGACGGAACTCAGGCGTGGTGTCCGCCGGCACGATCAGGAGCCCGCCGCCGCGGGCCGCGAGATCGGCGATCGCCTCGGTAAACGCCGACTCAGCGCCTTGCCGGGTGGTGACGTCACCATAGGCAGAGAGCAGGGCGTAGACGGGCTCGCGAGGCTCCTCGCCTCGCCGTGCCTGGGGGGTGTCGAGCAGAGCGAGCAGGCGCGCGCCGAGCTCGGCGAGCTGGGCGCGGAGGGCGGGGTCGAGGGACATGCGTTCTCCTCCGATTATACTTTATATATTAGTATCCTGGTCGCCCTAGGAGCACGAACACACCGCCGCGGTTGTCCCCGCTCGCCCGGTCGCCCAGCTCCAGGTCGTTGTTGGGGTGCCCCAGCAGGACATCCGCGATCCCGTCGCCGTCCGTGTCAGCGGCGCCCACGCTCTCGACGCGGCGCTCCGGCGGGTCGGTCGTGCCCCAGATGGTCGCGCCGGCCAGATCATCGAGATCCCAGGCGCCCGCCTCCAGCGGCCCTTCGACCAGCCACACCAACGGCGCACCAGCATCGGCGGCGATCAGCAGATCAGGCGCCTCATCCCCGCTCACGTCCGGCACGATCGCGTGGTGCCACCCGGCATACTGGCGCGTTGTGCTGAGCTGGATGTCCGCGTCGCTGAGGCTTCGGACGAGGCCGTCCGTGTTCCAGGGCGAGAGCTCGACATACAGGGCGCCCTGATCGATCCCGTCGTCGTCCACGCCGGGCGCGGCGATGAGCAGATCGGTGTGGCCGTCTCCGTCCACGTCCCCGGTGGAGACCCCACCGTACCCTGCCCAGTCTCCGGCCCGCTCGCCCACCCAGACCCCATCTGCGGCGCCGTCGGTGAGATCCTGCTCGCCCGTCGCGGCTGCAGTGACGAGGTAGATGGCCCCGGAGTCCACGCCGTCGCCGTCGGCTCTGGGCTGCGCGATGAGCAGGCCGGACACGCCGTCGGCGCCCTCGAGCGCGCCCACGCGCGTCCCGTCCTCGAACCAGCTCGGGGTCTCGTAGGTATCCCCAAGGTTCGACGTAAATGCCGTCGAGGCGTCCGAGACGTTCATCGTGCCCGACAAGGGGCCGCTCAACAGCCAGGCGTGGGCGTCGGATGTGTGCGAGACGTCGTTGATGCCGCCGCTGCCGACCAGCACGTCCTCGATCCCGTCGCCGCCCCAGTCGCCCGGCCAGGCCAGGTCGGAGACAGAGGTGGTAGGCCCGACATCGGCACCCACGCCGCTGATCCACAGGTCGGCGTCCAGCTCGTCCAGATCGCCGCTCAGCGGCGCCTGAAACACCAGCGTCGCCCCACCGTGACCGTCGATGCCTGAGCCGCCCATCCAGACGCCGCCGTAGCCGTCCCCGTCGAGGTCCGGGGCGGGCCCGAGGCGCTCCCCGAGCGAGGCGAAGTCCTGGTCGACGTGGACGCCGGCGTCCGCGTCCTCTAACGAGCGCTCCCCCGAGACGGGCCCCTCCTCCAGCCAGACCTGACCCTGCCAGGCCCCGTCGACGATCTGCCCCGGACAGCCGATCAGGACCTCCTCGTCGCCGTCGCCATCGAGATCGCCGACCCCGGCCACCGCATATCCGCAGCTCTCGTCCACAGCCGAACCGTACAGCCAGGCGTCGGCCGCCTCGTCCGCGAACATGAAGCCCTCGAACGCGCAGATCCCGTCGTCGCTCTCGCTGCTCCCATCGCAGTCGTCATCGACCCCGTTGGCGCAGACCTCCGAGCGGCCCGGGTGGACCGCGTCGTCGTCGTCGTCGCAGTCGCCGGACTGCTCGGCGTAGCCCACTGGGGCCTCGCAGCCCGTGTAGGAGGCGTCGTCGTCGCCGTAGGCGTCCCCGTCGTCGTCGCGCCACCAGGTGCTGGCGTCGCTGGCCTCGTCGTCGACGGCGCCGTCGCAGTCGTTGTCCTTGTCGTCGCAGATCTCGGTCGCGCCGGGGTAGCGGTCGGCGTCCGAGTCCGCGCAGTCCGCGGCGCGGAGGAAGCCGTCTACGTCCAGATCGTCGTCGGGAGTGGACGGATCGCAGTCGTTGTCCAGACCGTCATAGGCGTCCTCGGACCGTCCGGGGCTGACGGAGGGGTCATCGGGCGCGCAGTCCTCGACGTTGGCGACGCTGTCGCCGTCCTCGTCACGCAGGACCTGCGTGTCGTCATCGCCGCAGGCCAGCAGGAGCAGGGTGAGCCACATGGAGAACTCCTACCAGCCGCTCATGGTGAACAGATAGGCGCCGCTGGCGTAGCCGTCTCGGCAGTAATCCGAGGCCAGCAGATCCGCGAGGCCATCACCGGAGGTGTCGCCCGTGAACAGATAGACGTAGCCGAGACAGCCGTCCTCCTCGCCGCGGATGAGCAGATCCGCGTCATCCAGCGTGGCTGTGCCCTCCAGGGGGCCATAGAGCACGCCGACCTCGCCAGGGAACACCCCGCTGGCCAGGGCGACATCGGGCTGCGCGTCGCCGTCCAGGTCGCCGGTCGCCAGCCCCGTGGCACCACCCGCCTCCCTTCCCGAGACGATGGCCGTAGCGCTAGTCTCGACGCCTCCGCGCGCCCCCAGGAAGAGCTGGGCGTCGCCCGATTCGTCGCCGTTGGAGGATCGCGCCAGGCTCATGACCCACAGGTCGCCGCGCCCGTCGTCGTCCATGTCGCCCGCCGACTCGACGTCTGCGCCCAGGTACCCCGCGAGCTCGTCTCCCCAGAGGATCACATCGGCGTCGTCGAGCTGCGTGTCAGCGACTGGACCCAGCAGGACGTAGGTCGCGCCGAAGTTCAGGGCCGCAGAGGATGTGCCCACCGCGAGGTCCCGCGCGCCATCCCCGTTCAGGTCGCCCGCGAAGGTGGCCACGCTGAAGCAATGGTCGCTGTCGCCCTCCAGCGTCACGTCGGCGTCCGCGAGCGACGATGACGCTGACGAGAGGGGGCCGTAGTGGACCACGATTCGGTCGGCCCGCGCGCAAGCATCCGAGGCGTCCTGCCAGGTCACGGACCCGAGCAGATCGGAAGCACCGTCTCCGTTCAGATCTCCCACCCCGAGCGACATGATCGTGGTGAGCGTGTCGGGCTCCTCGCTGGCCAGCGAGACGTCCGCGTCACCAAAAGCCAGCGTACCTGCAACAGGGCCGGCGAAGACGTCGATAGACGCGGACCCTGAGCCATACATTCTCCCGAAGGCCAGATCCGCGAGCCCGTCCCCGTCCAGATCGCCGCTCGCCGAGCGGTCGTAGTAGGACTCCAGATCGCTGAGCACCGCCGCCGCCGCCTGATCGTTGAGCGAGCCGGAGACCGGGCCAGCGTAGACGTACACCAGCGTCGTCCAGGTCTCACCATCGGCGTCCAGGACGCCATCCTGCACGACCGCGTCGCCGATCCCGTCCCCGGTCACGTCCCCTGGCGGCCCCAGCCCCCCGAGGGCGAAGGACCCCGCCGTGCTCCCCAGGAACCAGGCGTCCGCCTCCTCGGCCCCAATCTCCCCCTCCCGCTCACAGCCGTCCACCTCGCCATCGCAGTCGTCGTCGATCCCGTTGCCGCACACCTCGTCCAGCTCGACCGCCTCCGCCCCGTCATCGGCCACGCCGTCGCAGTCCTGGTCCGCTCCGTCGCAGAGCTCGGGCGCGCCGGGGTAGACGCTGGCGTCCTCGTCGTCGCAGTCTACCGTAATCCCGTCCAACTTGTAGAGCACGCCGTCCCCGTCGCGGTCGTCGTAGCCGTCTTCGAGGCCGTCGCAGTCGTTGTCAACTCCGTCTCCCCTGATCTCCACTGCGTCGTGGTGAACGTCCTCGTCGCGGTCGTCGCAGTCGGTGGTCTCGGGGTCGCCGTCGCCGTCGAGGTCGCGCTGGGCGGTGTCGGTGGCGTCGTCCTTCGCGGAGGTACAGGCGACGAGAATCACCAACAGAAGCACTGCCATCGATCTCATGAGTCCGCTCCACTCAAACGAGTAGACTGAGTGCCTGAATTCTCGCCTGCGCGTCTGGATCCAGCCCCCCCCAGGCGACGGGATCGCGCGGCGGGAGCAGACGCATCCACCCGTACTGGAGCCGCTGACCGGACGGCAGTGTCGCCCGCGGCGTGACGGGGTCGATCACGGGGAGCGCGTAGGGGTTGCGTCCGTCCACCCCGTCGGCCTGCCAGACCCATGTGCAGCCGTGTACCGCCGGGACCGCGAGCCGTGGCTTCTCCGGGTCCACCAGGACAGGACCCACCCGAATGGCCGGGCAGAGTCGTCCAAGGGAAGCGTAGATTGCGTCCTGCTGGGGTGCCAGCCGCAGGCGTGGGAGCAGGCCCGAGCTGAGGTACACCACCGAGTAGGGATCGAAGATCAAGAGTATCTTTGTCCACTTCTTGTCGGAGAGCGTCACACTTCCGCCGTTCGAGAGTCCCTCAAAGAGCTGTCCCTGAGCCACACCCTGCTCGGCGGCGGCGAGGGTCTCGTCCGCCAGCAGTGAGGAGTGCACACTGTAGAGTGCGCTCAGCGCCCCATTTGCGTCGGGCAGCCCCCAGGCGATGAGCCCGTCATTGGGTTGGGCGAGGCTACCGAGCGAGACGGGGATGCCCCACGGGAGCGCGGGCGCGCCACGCCTGAGCTCGAGACGCAGCGCGAGCAGGGCCACCGCGAGCGGCCGCCCAAAAAGCAGCCCGCGCGCCTCCGTGCCGGCGGCACCGCGCTGGATGGTGAAACCTGCGAGCTGGACGAGCCGGCTGAACGAGGTGAGCGCGGGCTCGCGCAAAGTCGCGGAGGTCCGAAGCAGCCAGGCGCGCAGTCCAGCCATGGCCGCGTTCCGAACCGGGGACTCACCAGAGACCTCCCCAGGACCCGGCTCCCATTGAGGCAGCCCCTGCTTCGCGCGGACCTGCCCCAGCGGAAAGCCCAGCGCGCTGAACAGCTCCAGGCTGTGATCGACGTGATCCGGCAGCAGGAAGCCGCAAGGCAGCGCCGTGCCGTCGCCGGCCAGGTCCGGGTCGTCCAGTCCCGGGAGCCAGCGCGCGTGGATGCGCCCCCAGTCCGAGAGCCGTGGCCGGCAGATCGCGTGCGGTCGAAGCGGGTTCTGCTCCAGCAGGCCGCGATCAGCCGCGGAGCGCACGACCGTCCCGATGGCGCGCTCCGTGCAGCGCGCCGTAGCAGGGCTTGGGTCTGGGTTCGAATTGGACCCGACCAGCGTGAACCAGGTCCCGTAGGTGTCGACGAGCCGGAGCCGCCCGATCTTCCAGGCCCCGGCTGCGACGGGCCAGCCTTTCGCAAGGATCGTCTCGTAGAAAGCGCCAAGGCCGCCAGAGAGCAGGTCGAGCGAGCGCAGACCGTCCGCGAGCGCCAGTCGCTCCGCGATCCTCCCCCGCTCCGCCCCCCGCTCCAGCTCCGCCATCGGCCGCCGCACCAGCTCGGGGATGAGCGGAACGCGCTCAGTCCAGCTCACGGCGCCGCTGGCGTCCATCGAGAGCGTGGTCGGAAGGGGGCCGTACTCGACCGGCCCGGGGCGCCAGAACGGGAGCAGCGCGGGCGGCGTCCCCTTCGAAGGAAAGAAGCTGACGGAGACGTCCGCGAACAGCGGCGTCCACGGCTGACACCAGGGGTTCTGCGTGATCGGGCTGGGCAACACCCCCAACCCCAGGAACAGCTCCTCGGCGACTGTACCCGCAACGGGGTCGGCCTGGGCCGCCGCCAGCTCGGCCTGCACGCGGAAGGCAGAGACAGCAGCCTTTGCCGCGGCGACCATCTCCGCCTCGGTCTTCCCCGCGAGGGCGCGCTTCGCCCAGGCCCAGGCTGCCAGCTCCGCGTTGCTTGGGTCCAGCAGCGCCTGCTCGGCCAGCACCGCCGTGAGCTCCCCGGGCACCAGCGCCAGCGTGCCGCCGGTCGAGAGCGCGCTCGGGTCCAACGCCTCCAGCAGGTCCGCGCCGATGACCTCGACGCCTGGGTCCTGCGCGATCAGGAGCGCGCTGACCAGGCCCGTGGCGTGCCAACGACAACGCAGGCCGCCGTCTGGCTGGTGGCGGCCATCATGACCATGTCGGAAGCTTCGTCCTCCGCCCAGCACAGCCAGCACCGGAGAGACCGGCCGTGCCCAGGCTCGCCCAGGCTCCGCGTCTCCGTCGTCGGCGAGGACTCGAAAGCCGCGCCGATGCAGCTCCTGGACCAGCCCCGCCCCCAGCGTGCGCGCGGCCTGGCTGAAGAGCGCCCCTCCGCCATCGGCGCGCGGCGGCAGCTCTCGCAGCAGGCCCGCGCCCACGGCTTCGGCCCGCGCGCGCCCGGCTGGGTGACCATCGGCGCCCACGAGGGTGGCCAGCGCGGCCTGCCCGGTCTGAAACACCCCCACCTGCGGCGCTCTCGGCCCCTGCCCCGATCCCTGGTAGCGCCCCCCCTTTCCACCCCAGGCGACCTCGTAGACCTGGCCGTGAAGCACGAGATGGTCTGGGAAGGACGCGGATGTCCCGCCGAAGGTCGAGGTCGTGCCGGTGACGGGATCCACCAGCGTGGTCGCCGCCGGAGCGCTTCCCGCGCTGACGCGGAAGCCGCGCTCCTCCGCCCAGCGTGCGCGCGCCAGCTCGGGGATGGGTGAGACTATCTCATCCGTGAGATATTTCGAACGATAGAGCGGATCGCAATCCGCCACGCTTGCATACCAGCCGATCACCACATAGGTCAACGGGCCCCGCGTCACGCCCGAAAGATCGTCGTGAAACCGGAATCGGCTGGTCGGATAATAGGCCGCAGCCAGTCCGGGTGAGCCCGCGCCGAGCGGGTTGAAGCCAGCCTGTGTCTCGGTCCCCCCAGGGTTGGCGATCCTTCCGCCAGGGAGCACCCCCGCCAGGGTGAGCCAGGTAGGCTCGCGCCCGCCGGCCTCGGTTGGGACACCCTGCCAGGCGCTCAGCTCGGACAGCGCGGTCCACGTCCCGGCGCGAGCGTCGCCCAGCCAGGCGTGGAGCCGGCGCCGCCGGTCGAGCAGGGCCGTCATCAGGGTCCGCTCCCAGGGTGCCGTGCTGGGTGCCTCCAGGCGCACCACGAGCCACTGGTCGGGCAGGGACTCGAACTGCAGGGCCGTGCGAACCACCTCGCCCTGGGCGTCGCGCTCCGTCACGGTATGGGTCCGACATAGCCCGTCGGGCAGCGCCCAGTGAAGGTGTACGCCCTTCTTCAGCGCCTCGGGGGTCCCCGTGAGCGGGCCGCTCTTCCCGATCGAGAACATCGGGCTCGCGTCGTCGATGACCAGGGCGTCGAGCTGCACGGGGACCAGGAGCGCATTCGACATGGGGACCTCAGCGGGCGTAGATCTGGACGTAGGGGAGCTGCTGGAGGTTCAGCGACAGGAGTGCGGGCCCCCTGCTGTTCACCTCGACGAAGCGCTGATGGGCGGCACAGAGGCCGGCGATGACGCTCTGGTGCGTCTCTGCGAGCTCCACCCGCCCCAGCTCGTTCACGAACGCGCCGACATTGCCCTCACCCGGCGGCGCGGTGCCGTCCTCCTCGCGCAAGGTCAGGCTGTAGACCATGACGGGGTCCCCGCTCGGCTCCAGCCCGAACTGCACGCCCTCATAGGGCTCCTGGATCTCCACCCGGGCAGGCGTCCCTGGAAACAGCACCAGCACCAGGCTCTGCGAGAGCTGCTCGCGCCGCATCAGGCGGACCTTGTGCGCCCCCTCCGCGTCTGCGTAGGCACGAATCGCCATCCGTGGCCAGCGCCGGACCAGCGAAGAGCGCAGGAGCATGCCGGTCATCGGGAAGGCCGCAAGTGGCACCTCGCCCTCCTGGAGCGGCTCTCCCGCGAGCTCGCGCAGGCGCGCGACCACCTGACCGCGCAGGTCCGCGATCACCCGGCGATGCAAGACCTCGTCCTGGAGGCCCAGGTTGCCTGCGGCCAGCGCGCCGTCCAGCAGGCGCTCCGTCCAACGCCAGTCCACGTGGAAGAATCGGAGGGACTCGGGGGGCAGCCAGGCCGCGTCCGGCACCAGCGCCGAGAGCGGCAGCGGCTTGAGAAGCGCGAGATCGACCAGCCAGTCCAGCAGCGAGCCGGGGAGCTGGGCGACATCGGCGAGGGCCTCCTGGGGCAAGGGCAGCGTGACCGCCGCCTTCATATGGGTGGTCGGAGCGGTCTCCGCCGGGTGGATGGCGTCGGCCATGGGCGGCTCCTAGGGATCGTCGCGGTGGGCGACCGCGGACAGGAGGGCGGAGAAGGGGGCCTCGGCGGCGTCCGCCCCCTGGGTCGGGGCCAGGCGGCGGACCCGCCCTGCCCGCGCTGCCAGAGCGGCTGCGCGGGTAGCCTGCGTCGCGCCGCGCGCGGCCGTCAACGCTGCCAGCACGCTCGCGTCGAGGCGCGCGACGCCGCTGAGGTCCGCCATGGACAGCGTCGCCAGATCGGGCATTGGGAGCTCGTGGTGCGTCCGGAGCGCGGCGCGGAGATCCTCCAGGAACTCGGGATCCAGCTCGGGATGATCGGCGAGCAGGCCCCGCGCCAGCGCGACATCCAGGTGGAGATCCCAGGGCACGGCGCGGAAGCGCTGCAGCGCCGAGAGCGCAGGCTGGTTGGCGAGGGTCAGCATCCGGCCCAGCTCGAAGGCCGTAGCGAACGAAAATGCCCGATCCGAGCCCTGACCAGCGCTCGACACCTCCGACGCGGAGCTCGCCAGATCCTGGGCCGTGTCGATCAGCGGTGCGCGAGGAGGAGGCTCGGGCGCCAGCGGCCCCTGCCAGGCGACCGTTCGCGGCGCGCTCGCGTCTGCGGCATCCAAGGGCAAGCGCGCGGCGCCAGTCTCACCGCCGAGCCGACCGACCGCGAGCTTTCGAACCAGCGCCTCGAAGTCTCCGTCTGTGCCGGTCGTGAATTCCCAGCTGTGAAGTACGACGAAGGTGTGCGTGGCCTCCCATCCGATCACCTGAGACTGGGCTGGCGGGAAGGTCTCGAAGTCTCGGTCCTTGATCGCCGCGGTCTGCCCCTCCAACGAGACCAGGCAGGCGAGGTGGCGGACTCCCGGCGCGCAGAGGCGGTTGGACATGACGATGGCGATGAAGCCGTCCTCATCGCCGCGAGCGTCCTGATCTCCAACAGGTAGGCGCCGGGCGTGGCAGGACAACTTGAGGTCCAGCTCTTCGATCAGGATCGCGGCGAGGTGATCCTGCTTTACGCGGATGATCTGCAGCTGCGTGTTGGTGTTCACGCCTACATAGGCGGGCCGCAGAAACTCGGGCAGCGCGCCTACCGTGGTCGCGACAGGCCCGACCCCGGCGTACTCGCCCTCGCGGAGCACCAGCAGCGCCATCCAGGGCTGGGTGTCCGTGAAGTCCGCGACATTTCGCTCCCAGGGCAGGGTGCGGCGCGTCAGCGCGATGTGCGGCAGCCGGTTCCAGGCGATGTCTCGCGCTCCGGGCGGTGGGAAGCAGCCGAGCACGTGCTCGGGCAGCAGCCGAAGGCGGGGGCCCTGGACCTCGAGCGTGAACGTCCCGCCGGCGGTCAGCAGGGGGTCGTCGGCGTGGCTCAACGCCTGCTCGACGCTCAAGAGGTAGGTGCCACAATCCACCGGAGGGTCCAGGTGATCGTAGAGGTCGACCTCGTGCTCGGTCGCGGTGGCCACGAGAGAGCTTAGGTTCAACTTGCTCATGCGCGCTCCATCTTCAGATCGGTCCAGCCCACCCGCGAGGCGACCGGGTCCTCGAGCGCGGGCCGCCCCGTCCGAAGCCGACCGAGCAGCGCAGCGGGATCGCCGGGCCGCACCAGGACGCCCAGCAGCGCCACACCCGGCGCCAGCGTGACCGCGAGGCGCCAGCGCCGGGACGCAACGACAGTGTGGACCGCCAGCTGAGCGTCGGCGGTCGCGGCGGACGCATGGCTCCCCACCGCGGCGCCGAAGGCTCGGACGTCGGCTGCCCCGCCGCGCGTGAGCAGGGCCAGCGCACCTGAGAGCGCGGAGAAGTCGAGCTCGATCTCCGTGCTCCCGTGTAGCAGCTCCGCGGCGCGGAGGGCGGGCACCGCCTGGAAGGGCCGCGCCAGCTCGTCGCGCCGACAGATCACGACGCCCGGCCCGGCCCAGCCGCGCTCTCCAAGGCGGACCAGCGGCGTATTGGCTGTGAACCCAGATCCGAGCGCCATTGTGCGTCGGCCGTCGGGTGTCCCCAGGCCCTGAACAAGGATCCGGCGCGTCCCAGTCGGGAGCGCGCGCTGGAAGCGCCCTGGACTCAGCACATCGTCCTCCAGGGCGCGGTCGTCGGATCCGAGGCAGAGCAGGCGCAGCGACTGTGCGCCTTCGCCCCGGAGGAGGCCCGCGCCAGTGCTCCCCAGCAGCAGCGCCTCGCCCGCGTTCAGGCGCAGCCCGCCGCCCAGCAGCGCCGTCTCCAGTGAGGAGGCCCCGAGGGTGCGCTGCAGCACCCTGCGATCCACCGGAGCTGGCTGGGGGAGCGCGACAGGGGGCGCCTGAACCCGCTCCAGCCGCAGCCCGGCCAGAGCGGCCCGGCGGGCGCCCGGAGCAGGCGCGGGCCGGCGCGGCGCCCGCGGATGCACGGCCGAGGGGAGGCCCCGCGGCGCCGAATCCGGCAGCGGCGGGACCGCGAGGTGGCTCAGCACCGCCACCCCCCAAGGAGCGCGCGCCTCCTCCTCTTCCGCGTGGGCCACGCGGGCCCAGGAACGTCGCAGCGGCGGCCCAGCCTTCCGCAAGCCAGAGGCCGCTTGTTCCATGTCCGCAACAGCGCCGAGCGGTAGATCATCGACGGCCTCGCCGACCTCAGTGCTGAGCGTCGCCCTGCAGGTGGGGCTCTCCAGCACCGCCGGATCCAGCGTAGCGTCGAGACGCAGCCCCCGGTCCAGTCGGATGGTCTGCCCCCCCTTCGACGGGCTCAGGCCCTCGGCGCCGAAGAGCGCGGTGGGGAAGGGCGCGGCACGGGCCGTGGCGCGCACCGCGTCGGCGTTCACCGTCGTCGTGGAGAACAGGAAAGGTCTAAGGCTGACCTTCAGCGTCGAGAGGACGCCGGAGCGTTCGCTGGGTACGATCTCCAGGCTCGAAGCGCCCCTGCCCTCGACCTTGTCGTCACCCCATACGCACTCATGCGCGGGGAGTGCGCTGTCCAGGCGCAGCGCGAACTCCGGCCCGACTCGAAGCGTGCTCGGCGCCTGCTCCTTGGGTGCGTCCGAGAGCACGCCCCCTGTGAGCACGTCCAGATGAAAGGCGCCCCGCCCCGTGTCGTCCGTGATCGCCTTGACCGTGCTGCCCTCGACCACCAGACCGAGCTGCTCGGTGAGCACGTCCTCGACCGATGGCAACGGCGCGCCTCTCCGATTCTCGCCGACTTTGACGACCAGCGTATCGACCACGAGGTCGATCTCGAAGCGCCCCCCAAAGGGTGGCCCCCACAGGGCCATGTCCAGGCTGAGATCCCAGGAGTCGGACCACACGGCCGTGTCCACCCACACGCTGAGGCCGATGGAGACCCGCGTGTCGACGTACACAGGATCCCAACGCACCAGGCTGTAGGCGCGGATCCACGCGGACAGTCCGACCCAGCCGAAGTCGAGCGAACCCTCGACCCGTAGCCCGAACTGGATCTCGCGCGGAAGCACGGCCAGGTAGCCGTCCACGTCGATCGACAGCGGCCCCCACCCTGCGTGAAATCCGATGCGATCCGCCTGGGGCCAGGCCTCCGACGGCGCGGACGGGGCGGGCGGCGAGAAGTCCGGGTCGTAGCCGCCGATGGTCAGCACCGCGTAGCCACGGTCGAACCACTGCTTGTACGCCCCCTGCCCATGCGGCTGGATGAGCCCGAAGAGCAGCTCAGACTTCGAGGTAAGGCCGATGGCGACGTAGAGGGAGGGGTCGTCCCCGAGGTCGACGACCGTGACGAGCGCCAGCTCCAGCTTCGCCAGCGGGCTGAGATCGAGGCCCGCCATCCCGATGAGGCCCACCTGCGGGTGCGCTCCGAGCTGCACGGAGAGCACGCCCGCGCCCTCGATGACGCCATAGGTGCGGAAGGTCAGACCCGCGGCGAACCAGCCACTCCCCCTGGCGATGGGGAACCAGGTGGATAGATTCTCTGATAGCGTCGAGAGGGAGATCTCTCCGCCGAGCACCCGGAGGAAGGGGTGGTCCTGGAGCTCGGCGATCTTGGGCAGCCTCAACTCACGGTTGTACCCAAAGCCGCCCGCGAGCCCGGTGAGGAAGAACTCCGGCGTGCCCCCAAGCGGGGCGCTCACCCCCGCGAAGAGGAACATGGAGGCATCGGAGAGGCCGTCTCCGCTGAAGGCCCCCACCCCGTCCAGGTGATAGCCCCAGAAATTGAGCTGGGCCGCCCCCTGGTAGTCGATGGCTCCGTCCGCCGTCGGGTGCTCCACGAACATGCCGCTCGCCGCGATCCCTGCAGCCTCCACGGCGACGCCGAGCCCGCGCAGGTGGGGGGAGAGGCAGTCCTCCAGGGTCTCGTCGCCGACCGGCAGCCGCAACCCCACCCCCAGCCCCTCGGGCTGGATCCAGACCCCGGCGAGGTTCAGCGAGAGATCGAAGTCGATGTCCAGACAGGGCTCCGCGCTGTTGAGCCCCACGCGAATGCTGTCGAGCTCAACGGGCCCCAGCTTCTCCTGGACGGGGATGACTTTGCTTCCTTCTTGCACCCTGGGGTTGTTAAAGCCGCCGTCCCAGGCCAGGTCGAGATCGATCCCGGCCTTCGTGTCCCCGGGATCAGGCAGCAGCGCCGCGGTCAGGGGAGTGCCACCTTTGGAGTCGTCGAAAGGCAGGAGCAGTCCCCTCAAGCTGAGCGTGCCCGCGGGAGGGAACGCGGGGGGCGTGGCGAAGGAGAGCGAAGGGACGTTGAGCGTGAGCTGAGCCGAGCGCAGCGACAGGCCCGCGCTCTCGGCGCTCCAGATGGGCCCCGTTGGGCGCTTCATTTCTGCCGAAAGGGTGAATTCACCTGTCACTGACCTCGTGAGCGTGCTCGTGCCGTCGCCGCTGGTCAGCTCGAATTCCGGTACGCGCTCGAGGATCCAGCTCAACCAGTCGGCAGGCTCGCCGCTGAGAGGATCAAATGGGAGCATCAGATGTTCCTTCAGCAGCCCCCCCAGCGTGTCCGCGAGCCCAACGCCATTACGGTGGACCTCCCAGCGCTTCTCTTGTATACGATACCGAACCTCGACGGTGCCGAGCTCGCCCACCGGTAGCTGAAGCGACAGCCCCCCTGAGCTGAAGCTCAACGAGACGCCTTCACGACCTGTCTGCCAGGTCGCCTCGCCCCAGAGCCACTCGACACCCTCCGAGGGTGAGGAGCAGAGCACGTCTATCCACGCTCCGTCGCTCCACGCACTGAGCGTCACCACGTCCTGGCCGCTCAGCCGGAGGACATGTGCTCCCTCGACTGAGACGATCCGCGATCCTGTGCTTAGGTCCGGCTGCTTGCCGGTAATGTACCAGACGAGCTGCAACAGGAACGTGGCCGCCGCGTCCGCGTCGACCCCGTTCAGGTCTGCGTCGGGCGCAAGCGAGAGCAACCACGCGCCGACGTTGGCGCCCGAGATGGCCGCGGGCTGCGAGAGGTCACCCCCCGGCACCTCGGGCCACTCGGCGTCGAAGAGTCCCGGGAAGGGAGGCACGGGGTTCGCCTTCTGATGGCGAGGCGCAATGTATCCGCCATCTGATCGTGACCCGAAAGCGACGAAAAGGTGGTCGGTCAAGTCCAAGGCCCAGGGCTCGTCCTTGGACGCACACCATCGCACATAGGTCTTGAGCACAAACAGCGCGAGGGCCAGCGGATCGAGCTGCGCGACGTCGGCTTTGACGGGAGGCCAGACGAAGTTCGCGAAGTCCATCAGCTGAAGGCGCTTCTGACCATCCGATCCCGCGACCACGCCCAGCTCCTTCAGACCGAGGACGGGCGAGGAGGGCAGGCAGAGTACCGACAGCTCGGGGCCGAGCGCGGGGGAGCCGGGAGTGTATGGACCTGCCCCTAGGCCCGCGTCCTCGCCGAGCCCCAGCAGCCAGCATCGGGCGGATATTGTGGGATCGCTGCTGACTTTTGCCCCGATGCCGATGCGCACGAGGGCAGCATTGTCGAAGGGGGCCTCTATCTTCGCATCCCAAGCGATCTCGTCACACGCCGGATCTACCACCAGAAACGCCGTGTCTCCACCCCCAATCCCGTACCAACCGGCCGCGCGCGCGCCTGTTACGCCCAGCAGATCCTTCAGCGCCATCACGACGTTGTCGCGCCCCGCGCCGTTCAGGTTCGACCGGGCCGTGCCGACCGGATCCACCATCCAGCCCCAGTCCAGGTTCCCCTGCCCGTAGACAGCGCCAGAGGTCTTCCCCAGGCCCAGGGCCTTCGCCAGCTCAACCAGCACGCCTGCCCCGTTCATGGCGCCTCCTCAGGCCGTCTCGACCAGCAGGCACTCAGCCCCGGTCCTGTCCAATCCCACCCGAAAGCCGCGCAGCTTCGGATCCCGGTTGGCGCTCAGCTTCGCGTCGATGACGTCGAGCACCGCCTCCCACACCGCGGTCTGCACCAGCGGACCCCAGCGCTCAGCCAGGGCCGGCCAGGTCGCGCCTGACACGGTGCTGCTCGCCGCGAGCCCGCTCCCCTGCCCGGTCCGCCCCAGAAAGGTCACGACCTGCACCGTGTCCACGCAGGTCTGCGCGGGCAGCGCGCCCGACGCAGGAAGGAGCGCCGTGAGCCGCACACCGACAACGAGCCAGCCCTTGCTCAGCGAGACCTGCGCCCCAAGCGGCTCGACCGTGACCGCATCTTCCCCTTCCACCCAGGTCACCGCGGGCGCCAGCGGCCCCTGCGCGAGCTGCGCCTGGACGCGGGCCCGGATCTCGGCGAGCGTGATCGAAAAGGTAGCCATGGTTCCTCCTCAGCGCTCGAGGTCAGCACCAAGCGAGAGGATCGCAGGAGCGTCCTCGACAATGCCGCTCAGATCGAGGTGCTCCGAGGCCCGCTGGCTCAGCGCTACCTTCAGGGTCGAGAGCTGCGCCCGCATGGCGGCGCTGTTCAGCGTCACTGCCGCCTCTGGCCGGCTTCCCGCGCGGGACCGGCTGAAGCGTGCCTGCGCCTCGACGACCGCCAGGCTGCGCTGCCGCTGCTGCTCCGGGCTCAGCCCCAGGCCGGTCGCTCCGACGTAGTAGGACCATGGGTCGGGATACCCCGCCTTCTCCCAGAGCTCAGACGCCAGGTTCCAGACCGCTTTCGGGGCCTGCTCCCAGAGGGCGTCGTAGACCGCATCGCTCTCGAAGCACATATCCGCGAATTCGTAGATCAGCAGCCTGGAGAGCTCGCTCCAGACGCCCGTGTCCCAGTTCTTGTCGTTCGCTGAGGGCGGATAGCCGCTGACCGTCGCGCCGGCCGCAACTCCAGACGAGAGCGTAGGGACAGGCGCAGATGGAATGTTCCAGCCCATCAGGTGCTTGCGTAGAAGTATTCTCAGTGAGAGCCAACCCTGCGCCGTCCTCTTGGTATCGCCATCGAAGGTCAGCACACCGCCTGACATATTCGGCTTCCGAAGTTTGAAGCGGGACGCGCAGCCTGGCGTGATCCCCTTCAGGCTGGTCTGCCCCGCCTCGGCGGTCAGCCACGCCTTTCCGTCTGCGCTGAGGCCCAGGAAGACGAAGATGTGGTGGTCGCCGCTGCTGGAGTCATGGATGAGGACGATGTCCCCGAGATCGGGCAGGGAGCCCACCTTCGGAGTCACCCACAGGGGGGACTTCTTGGAGGTCGCACCCGTCGTGCTTCTGCTGCCAGCGGGGTGGTCGTAGCGCAGCTTCGACGGGCCGAGTCTGGGTATGGCATGGATCGCCTCACTCCCCCTCCCCGCGTCGTAGAGCGCGCCGTTCCATACGTCATCTTCGCGGTTCACGGTCTCCCAGTCCCGACAGCCGAGCGCCCAGAGGAGCCAGTGGGCGAGGTAAGCGCAGGTCGTCCCCGTCCCGCCTCGCGTCCAGGCGACGACCTGTTCGGTTGTGCCCGGCTCCCCGGTCGCCGAGGTCCAATACTGATCGCCGTCCTTGTAGCGCCTCCCGATCATCGCCTCCCACTGCGGGTCGGGAGAGGATGAGGTCGGGTAGTCGTTGGGCAGGTAGCCGACCAGGATGAACAACGCCTGCTTGCGGACGACGATCTCTGCATTGGAAGCCATGCTCCCCCCCCCGGAGAGGGCGCCGATATCGGCCCCCCATGCGGTTTCGTCAGCCTCGGCCCGCGCACCTAAGGGTGTCAAGCATTCAGTTACTTTTCCACCATAGTCTTTGCATGGACTATAGAAAACCATTCCTGCAACTACACATATAACAGGTAGATATGTTTAGCCATATCCTGTGTGGCGCTGCGCTCATCCTCCCGCGCCCTGGAGCGCCGTGCTACCGTCAGGATGTGCGCTCCAACACCCCGCCCAAGCCCTCCATGTCCGTTGCTCCGACGCACCTGCTCGGCCTGTTGCCCGTGCTCGCCGGCTGCATCTGGATCTCCAAGGAGGACTACGTCGAGGCCATGGGCTGCGATCCGGAGCTCGCGGTCGATTCGGCTGACCTTGCCATCCGGGGTGACATCGACGACACGGGGCTTGACGACGTCGGCGGGGGCTCTCTGGTGGGGGACGACGCGATGGCCTTGGGCCGCGACGTCGTCACGCTCGACGACCTCGACGGAAACAACGGGGTAAGGTGGGCTGTCGGAGGGCAGAGCGCGCTGCTGCTTGGCTACGGCAACCCCCCAACGAGCCGCTACGCCCTGGCGACCGCTGAGGAGAGTCGCTGGCACAGTGTCGCCAACCTCCCGTCGTCTGCCCAGACGCTCTATGTTGGCGCCGCGGAGGCGGGTGATCTGGGCGGGAATGGCGAGCGCGACCTGCTCGTGTACACCACGACCGCTGATCCAACGGACGCCTCCGGGCTGGCGGTGTATCTGTTGAGCGGCGAAGAGACGAACTGGGAAAATCCGAGCCTCCCCGACGATCCGATCCTCCAAGGCGCCCTGGGAGATCAAGTACGTGCCTTTGACATGCTGCGCCTGGTCGCCTTCAGCGAGCCCGCGGATGGTGGCGACGACGGCGGCGATGGCTTCACGGGCCTGCTGATGGCGGCCTCGGAGACGGACGGGTGCGTGGGAACCGCCCGGGGGGCCGTCTACTTCTTCGAGGGCGACCAGCTCCAGAAAGGAGTGATCGGGAGCGAGAGCTGGTCCGCTACGGCTGGCCAGACATACTACGAGGACGGGACGACGACCAGCCACCTCGGATGCGCCACCGTTGCGCGCGCCGGGGACGTCGATGGAAGTGGGAAGACTGACGCGCTGCTCGGGACACCAGGGTACTATGACATGGGCCGCGCGTTCCTCATCCCAGGGGAGAGTCTCGCAGAAAAGCACGCCCTCACGCTCTCCGCGCTGGACGTGGTGTGGCAGGATCAGGAAGGCGATACGTCGCTGGTCGGATACGCCGTCAGCGGAGCGGGGGACGTGGACGGAGACGGCTACGACGACGTGCTGGTCGGCACCCACGAGCAGGGCGGGGGCGGCGAGGCGCGGCTCCTTCGCGGCGGCAACATGGGGATTGACGACGATCTCTGGGTCAAGTTCATACCAGAAGAAGGCAAGGAGATCACTGACCTCGGACGTGAGGTCGCGGGCGGGGGCGACCTGGACAGCGACAGCATGTGCACGCCGGATGTGGTGATCAGCGGCACAGACAAAGATGGACACCAGGCACGCTGGGTCTTCCTCGGCGCGGAGCTGCAGGGTGAGAGCGCCGTGACCACGGAGGCCGCGCGGGCTGTGCTGCTCCATGGAGCCGTGTGGCCCAACGAAGGTCCGCTGACGCTCGCCCAGCTCGCCGACCTCAACGGCGATGGCTACGCCGACATCCTGTCCGGCGCCCCCAGCGTGGATGCCGACGCAGGCGAGGCCTGGTTCCTGTTCGGCGGCCCAGCCTCCCCCTGATCTCCTACCACATCACCACCGCCGTCACTCCCAGCCCCAGCGCCCCCACCCCGGCCCCTGCCGCGACCCAGGTGAGCGCGTGGCTGCGGGCGTACAGCGTCGGGATCTCCTGACGTGGCGGGTCGTCCTCGAAGCGGGCCACGTTCACCAGCCCTACCGCATAGACCGCCCCGGCGCCCACCGCGAGCGCCCCAGCGCTCCCCGCCAGCACCCATCGGCGCGCGCCGCCCTCGGGCCGAAACGCCGCCCGCCACGCCGCCGGTCTGGCCTCGCCGGTCCACGGCCGGGTGACGACCCCCTCCTCCCCGTCGAGCTGTAGTTGAAGCACCGCAGGCAGCGCGCGCGGGAGCGGGGCGCCCTCCTCGCCATCCACCCACAGGATCTCGCCCCGCCGAGGCTTCACGTCCACAAGCGGTACATCTGCGGTGGGGTCCCGCGCCAGCAAGGTAAATTCCTGGGTAAGCAGCGGCGAGCTGTCGAGCGGCACCGGCGCCAGGCCCGAGGGCGTCCTGGCGAGCGCGGCGCGCAGCTCGCGCAGCGCCTCCTCGGCGTCCAGGAGGCTGGTCGCGACGAGCGCCCGCGCGGCGTGCCAGCGCGCAGCCTGCTCGGGCGTGAGCGGCTCATTGACGCAGCGCAGGGCCGTCTCGGCCTCGATGCCAGCGGCGTGCAACCCGTCGAGATCCCTGGCGTCAAAGCGGCCAACCACCGTCGCGATGACCTTATCCAACTCGGCGGCGGTCACCGGCCGGATGCAGGGCGGCGCGCCAGCCAGGGCCCCGGGCAGGGCGGCGATCCATGCCAGCAGCGGGGTCACTCTCCCCCCTCGCCGGCGGGCACGACGTCGCAGGCGACGAAGGCCGCGCTGCACCGCACCTGTGTGGTCTCACCGGGCAGCACGGTGAGCTCGCCGACCGGCCCCTCGTGAAAGCCGTCGAATTGCGCACGAAGGGCGTAGGTGCCCGCCGGGACCTGGCCCGGAGCAAACCTCGTGCCGTCCTGGGCCCGCAGCGTGACCGAGCGGGCCAGGCCGGCTTCGACCTGCACGAGACCTCGACGCTCCTGTCCCGGCTCCGCGACGCTCGTGATCGGGGGCGGCGGGAGCGGCGGAGGTGGGCCCGGCAGCTTGACCAACAGGAAATCGCCCGTGCTCTCCCCGCCCATGGTCGGGATCTGCATACGCCCCTTCTGCCCATGCACCTCGAGCGTGGATGTTGCATAGTCGAAGACCTCTCGGACGGTCACCAGCTGGTCCGCAGCGTCCTTCTTCCCGGATCCGTCCGCAGCGCCCTTGAGGCCCTCGACGAAGGTGTGTGTGAAAACCCCCATCTTCCAGGTGTCGTCCTCGTAGGAACGCCCACCATGGCTCGTCGCGAAAATGACCTGTGTGCCCTCGGCCAGCGACAGCGGTCGGCTCGCCCAAGCCTGCTCCATCGCGCGCGATCCGTCTTCGAGGAGTTGATTGCGACAGGCGTCGAGCACTACCAGTCGCTGGCGCGCGCGGACAGCGCCGAGCTTGCGCAGGACCTCATCGAGATCGAGGCCAGTCGAGATCGGATCCTCATCCAAGGCGTCCATCGGGAGCAGGTAGTTTCTCCGCTCACCCTTGTGCTCCTCGGCGAGCCCATGCCCCGAGAAGTAGAACAGGAGCGACTGCGACTCCGGTAGGCTGCGAAGCCACGCCAGCTTCAAGAGGATGTTGTTGCGACTCGGCAGCAGGTCCGGTCTGTTCGCGTCTGGGTTGGTGGTCATCATGACCACGTGATCGGGGAGGTAGGTCCCGCTGCTGATGAGCTGCTCCGCGACGGCGCGCACATCGTTGCCCGCGTAGCGCAGGTCGCGGATGCCATCGTGGTCGTAGGCGTCCACCCCGATCAGGAGCGCCCAGCGCAGCTCGGGGCTGTCCTCGACCATCATCGGCGTCGCCTCGGTCGCGACGGCAACCACCGCGCGGGCGTCGTCGGACCCCTGTGCATACGCAAGGCTCAGCGCCAACGTCAGCGCGGTCAGCAGAGCGCCCGTGAGAGCTCCTACTCCAGGTGGATTTGCCATCTACCATGGCCCCCATGACAAGAGCGTGCCCTCGAATACCCCCGTGATGGACCCGTCGTCATCGATAGAGATGGGGTAGATCCAGCGGGCATCCCCGAGATCGAGCGGCCTGGCGCGCAGCTTTGGCGGCCCAGCGTCGAGGCTGAGCTCGATGGTCCCTCCAGCGCTCGTCTCCACGATCGCGCGGCGCCCGCTCCCGCTGAGCGCGAACAAGGCGACAAACGGCCCATCAACGGAGAGCAGCTCCGCACCAGACGGGAGCGCCCGGACGATCAGCCGACCATCGCTCTCCAAGATGACCGCGCGATCTCCGCTGGCCATCACCGCCCGCGGCACGGACGAGATCCGCCAACGGGCGACGAGCCTACCCCCACGGTCATGGACCTCGCCCCAACCGGATGAGCGACCAGGCCAGCTCACTACCACTGTGTGCCCGACCCAGACCACACGATCCTCATCGAAAGCCTGCCCTGCCCACTCGGTCTCGCCCCAGATACCCTTCGGCGCACGCTCCAACAGACGGAGATCTCCGTCTGTCGAGAGCCATCCCCATCGCAACAACCCATCATGCAGGGTGGGGGGTTGACGCGCCGCCACCGATTGATCGAGGCTCGGCGACGTGATCAACTCCAGGATCCGTCCGTCGATGCCGACCCGTGAGAGCGAGTCGACGTGGTTGGGATGCGCGATGAGCAACTCGTCGCGCTCCCCATCGATCGCCACCACCGCCCCACCATCGCCGCAGAGGGTCTGGAGCTGGCCCACGCAGAGATCGCGTCGCGTGGAGGGGGCCACGCCGGTCGCCACGACGAAATCTCCCTCGCGGCTCAGCGCCCGCGCGGTGGGGCGCTGCGTTCCAGCGGTGAAGACCTCGACCTCACGCTGCGCCTGGTCCAGCCACTCGTTGAGGGAGACATCACCATTCCCGTCGAGGTCCGCAGCAAAGCTGGAGAGTCCGGCAGCCAGGGCGGACGTGAACAGTCCACCGGCGATGTCGTCGTCTTCCCAGGCCGCCTGCCACGAGGCCGAGGCGACGAGCGCCTGCACTCCAAGACCGCGATCATGCTCCAAGAAGGGCAGCGCTTCGGCCTGGCGCGCCCCGGACACCTGCCTCGTGGCCCTGGGACCACGACCACCCTCGCCGCCAAGACTGACGCCTGCTGCGGACCCAGGACCCGCGTGGCACGCGTCGATCACCAGGAGACGCTGCAGGGCTGGAGTCCTGGCGAAGATGGCCTCCAGGCTCGCGTAGGAGATCCCCGTCGCACCTGGGTCATCAGGTCGCAGCGAGCTCGGCGCGAAATACCAGGTGCCCTTGGCGTCGCTCAGCCCGTGCCCAGACACCGCTAGGATGACGAGGTCATCCGGTCCCGCCTCGGCGATCCCCTCCGCCAGCGCGGACACGGACTCCCGGGTGACGGCTGGCCCCTCGAGGAAGACCGGTGCAGGATTGTCTTCGGGCAGGTTGGTAGAGCTCTTGATCGCTGCCCAGAGGCCGTGGACATCCTCCACGGTCCAGTTCAGCTTCTTCAGCTCATCGTACGACTCGACGGCCACCCCGAGGAACCAGACGCGCCGACCCACGACGCCGGGTACGAGCACATCGAAGCGCCTCGGGAAGGAGCGGCGGCCGAGCGCGTCGACCGCGACGACGTCCACCCGGTTCGAGCCGACACGCAGCGGCACATCCAGGGGACCCCAGCGTCCGGTGGTGGCGCCGGAGACGTTCAACGACTCAACCCCACGCCACGGGACGCCGTTGACACGCACGTCCAGCTTGTAGGGGCCCGACACACCACCGGTCTCGATCGGATCGAGCCGAAGTGTTCGATCATGCCCGTTCAACGCGGCCCCTGCGGCGACTATCTCCGGTCGCTCGGACGCGTCGACCCAGGTCTGCCCCATGCGGTCACGCCAGACCTCGGTCTCCTGGCGTACGCGCTCCACATAGTCCCCGTCTGCGTACCCGAGCCTCTCCAGCACCTCGCCGGGCTGGTGGAGCCAGGGGTCCAACCAGGACGCAGGGAGCACGGCGCCGTCAGCCTCGCGAAACGCCAGGAGGTCGAGCCCCGGGGGGGTCGCCTTGTAGATGCCATCGGACAGGACAACGGCATAGTCGCGTGCTCCGACGGGGAAGAGGGTACCGATGTGCTCGTGCCAGCCGCGCGCGCCATGAATCTCGACGGCGCCGCTGTCCAGGAGGATGAACAGTCGCTTGCTGCCTTGCGTCAGAGCGATGTCGACGATTCGGCTGTCGCTGTTGGGCGATACGCCATAGCAGGTACCATAGGTCGTATCCATGACCGGATCGATGTCTTCGTCGGGGATGGACAGACACACACGATCGCTGGTCGCGAGCGCGAGCCCCGTGCCGTCTGGAGCCACGGCGATCCGCTCGAAGCTCAGCCCCTCGGCGTCGACAGGGAGCTCGGCCGCGCTCAGTGGATCGGGGCTGACACGGCCTGGGCGCAGTCGGACTACCTCGCGGGTCCGCTTCCAATCGTCCCTGCTGTCGCCACACTCTCGAATCGCGAGCACCGACCGGCCCCGCGGCTCGACAGCCACGTCAGCGAGCTGGCACAGACTGCCCTCGGGCAGGATCCAGCGAGCCAGCTCGCCTTTGCGCACGTCGGTGAGCAGCAGCTCGGACGG
The DNA here is from genome assembly GCA_964615375.1 of uncultured Enterobacterales bacterium. GTDB lineage: Bacteria > Myxococcota_A > UBA796 > UBA796 > CAZKWG01 > CAZKWG01. Next base: position 39,051 of record CAZTOW010000041.1, on the reverse strand, counting down.
CGGCCCGCCCGAGCTGCACAACCCAGGGCTCGGCGACGGGGTCCACGCGCATCTGCCGGCCACGGCGAGCAGGTCTCCAGCCGCGTCCGCCTCCCAGCCACCGCCGCGCGCTGGCAGTTGGGCCCGATGCGCTGTGTTCAAGGCGACCCCGAACCGCGCGCCATCATGCGACAGGATGCCCAGTCCCGCACCGTCAAAAGCGGCGAACCATCGGCCCATCACTCCAGCCAGAAGCGCGGGCTGATCCGCGGCCATCGCGCCTGTTGAGACGGGGAGCAGGCCGCTGGTGGCGGGCCCATAGGTCGCCGTGCCCAGGTCCCACCGCGCGCCGTCCAGTCCCAGCCCGAACACCAGGACGTGCCGCCCGTCTGGAGAGATCTGCAGTCGATCGCCCTGATCGTCGAGGCGGACGCCCAGTGATCGTCCGACGCCCAGATCCGACGCGACCAGGAGCTGCAGCGGCGCCCCCCAGCGGCGTTGCTCGCGCGCCCCTGCGTACACCCCCCCCTCAAGCCCGGCCGCGAGCAAGCTCCCGTCTGGTGAGAACGCGAGCCGTGCACCTCCGAAGGGGAGTGGCCTGCGGGTCACCAGCATGTCGAGACAACGCCCGCCTGCTTGCTGATGAGCCCCAGTCTTCAAGATCCCGAGCCAGTCGTCGGCGGCTATCGCGAGTCGATCGCCACCAGGCGACAGCGCGACGCCACCTACGCCCACATCGATGGCGCAGCGCAGCACCTCCTGCCCCCCGCGCGACACGACGAGCGTGCGGTCCGAGACGCGCGCGACGTGCCCGGCGCGGGCATCGCAGGGCTCGAGATCCTCCGCGCACTCGCGCGGCACGCCATCACCCGGGGAGCTCTGTTGGGTCTCGTCCTCGAGAAGCAGTCCGCTCTCGATGTCCCAGACCCGACGCTGGCTCTCCGTGGCCTGAATGAGCTGCCGGCCATCACTTGAGAACGCCAACGTCGAGAACACAGGTTCGACAGCGATCTGGGGGATGAGCTCCAGGTCCTCCGGTCCGTCCTCTGCTCGCGCGGAGGCGTGCGACACCACCCACAGGATCAGCGCGGCGCGGCCGAGGCTCATGGCTGAACGCCCGCCGCATCACACGCGAACCCATAGCCGAGGTACAGGTCTTCCGCCGGCTGCGCACGTGCGGCCTCTGCGATGAACTGCTTGTGCCGCCAGCACGCCTTGAGCTCGTACTGTTTGCGATCCCACTTCGCCCAGGTCCTCGCCAGGATGCGCTGGTACTCGACGCCCGTGTCGTTGAGCCGCTTGCCCTCGTCGCTCTTCGAGCCATCCCAGCCGTGGCTGCCCCAGCCGATGAACTCGTCTGGATCGATGACCATGACCGTGTGGCCGACGCACTCGTTGGTGCTGGGGCGGATCCCCTGCCAGACCAGGACATCGCCCGTCTGGAAGGGCTCGCCCAGGCAGCTCACGAAGCTCTCCTTCATGAGCGTGCTGTCCGGGGTCAACGCCTCGTTGCAGGAGCCACGAGCCTCGTCGAACATCTGCGCGGTCGGCTGAAAGCCTTGCTGCCATGTGCTTGACGTGTACGGCAACCCGGCGCGGGTGAACGCGAACCAGATGGCCCGGGAGCAGTCTATCCCGTAGGCCAGGTTCTCGGCGTCGGTGGCCTCGGACCAGCTGTGCTGGCGGTACGGGACACCATCGGTCTCGCGCTTGTGGGTCAGGTACTCGGCCTGCTTCAGCACCTTGTAGAGCGCAGTGTCCTGGTCCGCTGGCAGATAAGGCGTGATGTCGAAATTCGCGACCGTGTACTCGCGGGCCGTGGCGCCGGCGTCGCAGCTGCTGATGTCTGCGTCAGCGGTCACGTTGGCCACCGCCCGGAAGGGGAGGTGCGAGAGCGTCCAGGGGTTGGTGGCGCTCTTCACCTGGGTGACGGCCTTCGCGCCCCCGGTGAGGTAGCGCGCGAGCGTCGCCTCGAGCGCGTCCCCGAGCCCCTTCGCGCCGGGGCGGGTCGGATCGGGCGCCGCCAGCAGGCTCCAGTTGATGTTCGTGTCGCGGAGCGCACCAAAGACCAGGATGTCCTCTACCGCGCCGAGCGGCGGCACGGCCTGGAAGATCTGGCCGGCGTCGAGCGGCATCCACTTGCCGCCCGGCGGCAGCTCCAGCGCGCGACCATCCTGGGGCATGGCCAGGATAGCGCCGTCGCTGGACAGGATGAGTCCGCCTACGCGCAGGGTCTCCGAGGCGTGTGTGTTGCGGACCTCCACCGCCCACTGGCCGCACCGAGGGATCTGCTGCTCGAAATTGGGGCAGCTCTGCACCCAGCCCGACGGGTCGCCATGCGGCACGACGCGCACCTCCAAGGTGGTGTCGTCCTGAAAGACGCCCGCGGTGCTCCCTCTCACCGCGAGCAGAGCCTGCTGGCGCGCGTGCTGGACCAGCGTGGTCCGCACCTGGCCGGCCTGCGCGGCGGCGTCCTGCGTGAACACGTTCCGCGTGACGCCCTCCGGGCCGCGCAGGCGCAGCGCGCCGTCCTTGCCCTGCAGCAGCGTGAACGGCGCGCGGTCCTGCCAGACCAGCGTGGTGGCGGACTCGGGATCGCCAGCGATGGCCGCCATGATCGCGGCGCGCGTCGCGGCCGGCACGCTCGCGTCGAAGGCCACCGCGAGCCGCCAGCTCTCCGGGCCGGGCAGCGAGAGCACCGCGAGGTCGCCTGGCGTAAGCGGCGTCGTCGGGCTCGGCCCCACCAGCCGCGCGCTCGCGTGGAGCCCGTCGTAGCGCTCGACGCGCAAGGTGGCCTTCGCCTTTGCAGGATCGCGCGCGTCCTCGCGGGTGGCTCCTCCCGGGTAGACCCTGAGCTCGGCGCCCACGCTCCAGCCGGGGAGCGGGGCTCCCTCCAGGCTGATCACGTCCCCGGCGGCAACGACCTCCCAGCTCAGCGGTCGCCCCCGCCGTGTCTGCCCGAAGACCACGCGGTCGAGCGCGCCCTGGGCCAGCGGGAACTGCTGGCGGTCTGTCATCTGCTCGATGCGGCGCGGGATCTGGCGACCTACCTGACCCCACGTCATGGGCCCTTCGGCGGCGCCCAGCACGTCCACCAGCGCGCTCGTGAAGTAACCTAGCCCCCCGTCCGGCGGCTCCAGCGCCAGCGATCCGTCTCGCGCCGCGCTCATCACGACGAGGCCGGGCAGGCTCGCAGGGGTCAGGTAGTCGCCATCACCGCCGGGCGTCTCGGCGGGCTCGTCCGGCAGATCCGGGCGGATTACCTGCTTCTCGCGCGCGCCGACGCCTCGAGACAGCCCGCCCGAGGTGCAGGCGTCGAGCAGCAGCGTGATGTCGTCGGTCTTCTCGTGCAGCCGCGCCAGCATCGCGTTCAGCTCGTCGTCTCTCAGCACTCCGACGTTGGGTGTCCAGGAGTCCGCAAGCAGGAAGGCCTCGTCCCGCTCGTCGGGCTCGTCCCGGCTGCGGTCGGGGACCTGCGTGCCATGGCCCGAGTAGTAGAAGACCGCCGTGTCTCCGGGCTCGGCGCGCGCGATGAGCGCCTCCTCGAAGGCCTTCTTCACAGCCGCGACCGTCGCCTCGCTGTCGCGCAACACGCAGACGTTCTCCACGGGGAAGCCGTAGCCAGTCTCTGGGTCGGTCAACAGCCGATAGACCGCCTCGACATCCTTTGTGGGGCCTCGAAGATCGGGGATGATGTCGCTCTGATACTCCCCCACCCCGACCAGCAGGGCCAGCCGGCGCTTCCCGTCCTTCGCCACCGCGGGCCGGCTGAGGTCGCAGGCGAGCGCCAGGGGCGGCGGCAGGGGAGCCTCTCCCGCGGGCGCCAACGCAGAGGCTGGCGAGGGCGCGCCCGTCACGCTGCCGGGCTCTGCGGGCGGCGCGTGGTCCGAACCGCAGGCGAAGGCCAGGGTCAGCAGGGGCGCGAAGCGTACAGGAATACTGAACATTTTTATGCCTCTTTAGATCGCCTAACATATTAGCATAATTGGCGATACAAGGTATTTTGGACCGACATGATGATAGCATCGATGGCGCCCATGGAGGCTCCATGTTCCCGTTCCTGCTCCTCGCGCTCCCCGCCCTGGCCCTGCCCCAGGCCACCTGCACGAGCTGTATGGGCGGCGGTGATGAGAGCCGCGGGCTGCTCTATCGGGCCGCTCCCGACGATCCAGTGGTCTTGGAGTGGCGGGGCGCCTGGCCGGACCTGGGGCGCGACCGGATCCGGCTCTACGCGGGGAACCCGAGCCGCGCCGCCGCGCTGCCCGACCGCGGGCTGGTCGACACCACCCAGCCCGCGCTGCGCCTGGAGCTGAGCGGCGAGGAGATCGGGAAGGGCACGCTGCTGACCGTGCTGGTGCGCGAGCGACCGGGCGGCGCGCCGGTCGAGATCCTCTCCTGGGAGGTCTGGCGCCTGCTGGACAACGAGACGCGGGGAGCGCAGCTCCGCGGGCCCGCTCCCCACGAGGACTGGGAGCTGGACCTGACCCCCTCCGTGCTGCGCGCGCTGCGCGGCGGCGAGGCCCTGCCCCGGACCGAGGGGGAGGGGGTGGCCTGGTGGTCGCTGGTGGGCCAGACCCTCGACGACCTGGACCTGGACGGCGCCAGCACCGGCCTCCCCGGCCTCAGCGTGAACGTCTCCCAGCCCTGGAAGCGCGGCGAGGAGACCTGGCGAGACAAGGTGGAGGGCCTGCTCGACCAGGAGCAGGGGCACCGCGTGCGCTATGGCGAGCTTGAGTGGATCGAGCTCGAAGACCGACCGTTGACGGTCGCGTCGAATCAGCGCATCCAATACTACTACGCCGTCGTGACGCTGCACACCAACGCGGGTGTGAGGCGCTACGAGAACCGGGAGCTGCTGCTGGGCAGCGGGATCGGCGAGGGCGGTCGCTTCGGCCACGAGACCAGCGCCAACCTGGCCAGCCCCGAAGATCCGCGCCTCTGGTCCGGCTACAGCGCCCGCGAGCTGAGCGAGGACCCGCGGCTGCTGCGCCTGCTGGCCGAGCAGATCCGCGACGGCGAGCCCGTGCCTGACCTGCCCACGGGCATCGGGCGCACGGACGGAGACGGCGGGCTGCCCACCTGGCAGGTGGGGTTCACCACGCGCATCCAATCTTGGGACAAGGTCCTGCGTGAAGACGAGAAGCGCGCGGTCATCAAGGCGGTCGATGTGGTCGCCACGCGGCACGGCCTCGCCATCCCCCGCATGCACGGCGACGAGGATCCCGGGCTGGTGGGCTTCCTGGAGCGCGCGCTGGAGGGGGACGGGCCCAACCCCCTCGATCTCGGCGACCCGCCCGCGGGCTGGAGGCTGGCCTCGGCCTACGCCGACGTGAACACGCGCGTGGGTTCGGTCCAGCTCCAGCGGGAGCTGCCGCCGACCGCCCAGCGTCTTGGGGCGCCGATCCCGCTCAGCGCCCTCTACCAGGTGAGCCAGCTCGCCGGGCAGGGCGCCCTCCCGACAGGCACGAGCGCCGGGCAGGCCCCCGCCGCAACCTCACCGCCCGCGCCTCCTCCCAAAGACCCCGACGCGCTCGAGGCGCAGACCCGCTTCGTGCTCTCCGCCGATCTGCGCGCCGGCGCGCTGGTCCGTGAGCCCCGGCTGGCGGGTCGGGAGCGGGCGCTGGTGCCCATCGACGCCTACGCCCAGTTCGTGGTGCAGCTCGCGGTGCTGCTGGAGAAGGATCTGGTGGTCGCGGACAGGGTGGTGGAGGTTCAGCCAGGCACGGGAGGCACGACATCCGATGAGGGCGACAGCAAAGGGTGGATTGAACGGATCGCCGAGACGCTCGACGTGGGCCCAGGCGCCGTCCAGGCTGGGATCGCCGGGCTCGGCGTGATCGTGGCCCTCCTCCTGCTCCACCTCACCGGCCTGGGCAAGGTGTTGAGTCGGGTGGCGATGCTGGTGCTGCCGAAGCCGAAGGATCCGAAGAGCTGAGCGCCCGCGCGGCTCACCCCCTGAACCACCGCTCCCGGTGCCACCGCAGGTACCCCTGGTGCCCTTCGGCCAGCCCCCGCACGCGCAGCGGACCATCCACCCCCAGCTTGCCCCGATCCTCCTCGCCCAGCCGCGCCGACACCACGACCCGCCCATCGTCCTCCACCGTGACAAAGCCGAGATCGAACACCGCGTCCAGGTTCGGCGCCAGCAACAACCCGTTGTAGACGTCCAGCCGCTCAGCATCCGACTCGTAGTCTGCCCAGCGCTTGATGTGGCTGGCGCGCAGCAGCTCGGGCACAGCGAGCCCTGTGACGGCGCAGCGCCCCTGCCAGTAGTCCTGCAGGCCCGCGCGGAAGATGTCCTGTCCGACGCGCTGCACGACGAGGCGCTCGGCCTCCGTGCTCTTCGGCATCGTGGCGGTGCGCTGCTCGAAGGTGCGCAGCGGCTCGTCGAGCAGCGAGCGGGAGAGCTGCCAGGCGCGCCGGAGCAGGGCGTGCAGGGCGGGGATGCTGGTGGCGCTGCGCGCGCCGATGGCCCCGGCTGGGAGCGGGTGGGTGAAGCTCGCGCCCAGCTCGCCGAGCGCGCGCAGCACGGGCTGCTGGGAGAGCGCCGCCAGGTACAGCCCATCGCCCACCGCGCCGAGCCAGATGAGCAGCGGGGCCTGGCTGCTTCCGAAGTGCAGCCAGCCGCCCTCGGCCGGGCGCGCGAGGTCGAAGCCGCTGTCCTCGGCCGCCTGCTCCAGGCGGGTGCGGGCGATGGGGGAGAGGATCATCACGGGCTCATGTCCCGTCCTTCCGCGCCCGCCGGGGCGCGCGGGTCTTCTCGATGGCGCGCGTCTGCTGGATCGCCTCCTCGAAGTCCTGGTCCACGGGCTCTGACAGGGCGCGCGCCTGCACCCAGCGCGCGTACTCGGCCTCGGCGTGCGAGGTCGCGGACTCGTGGGAGATTCGGCCCGCGTGCTGCAGTACCTCACGATCCGACAGGCGCAAGAAGTCGTCGAGCTTCGTTATCCAGGCGGCCATGGTCATCGGCCTGCGGTTCAGCGCCTGCAGCTCGGCGAACTCCAGGTAGGCGTTCACGATGCGGTTCAGCGCGTCGATCTCCTCGCTGTTCAGGTAGTTCTTGGCGATCTCGACATCCGCCCGGCGCACGGTGTGCCCGGTCCAGGTCCTCAGCCCCATGTTCGGCTGGTCGGCGTCGGCGCGCGCGCGGATCACCTCGGCCGCCGTGTGCCCGTGGGCGGCCCAGTGCATCTTGTTCTGTACGGTGCGAAAGAACTGCCGAGACGCCTCGTCGCGGGGGTCGTAGTCGACGCTCGTGGCGTAGATGTCCAGCACCTTGCGCCAGAAGACCCGCTCCGACGAGCGGATGTCCCGAATCCGGGCCAGCAGCTCGTCGAAGTAGTCCGGCCCCTCCCGGCTGCCCGACTTCAGTCGGGCGTCATCGAGGGCAAAGCCTTTGACGGCGTACTCCTGAAGCACAGCGGTGGCCCACTGACGGAAGACCGTGCCCCGGGTCGAGCGGACGCGGTAGCCCACGGCGAGGATGGCGGGGAGCGAATAGTGCTCTACCTGCCGAGAAATCGACCTCCCTCCTTCTGTTTGAACGATAAAGTAATGCTTTACAGTTGCCTCGCGCAAGAGCTCGCCGTCCGCGTAGATGTGCTGGAGGTGCTGGCCGACGTTCTGCACCGTGACCGCGTACAGCGCCGCCATCTGCTTCTGCGTGAGCCAGACGGAGCCGTCGTGGAGGCGGACCTGCACGCGGGTGGCGCCGCCGTCGGTGTAGAGGATCAGCTCGCCGGGGGTGGTCGCGGGCTGGGTCATGGGCGGTCCGGGCGGTGAGGGAACCGCGACGATTCATCAATGCGTTGATGAGACCAGAATTCTCCGGCCACACGAATCGAACCGCAATGGGTGGAACCGCGGTGGCGGACCACGCCAAGGCGCCAAGGACGCCAAGGGTCGGCGCGATCAGGACACACCGTAGCGCCATCGTCACCGCCGCGGGACGAGGGCGTTGTCTCGAAGTTCCTCGAAGCGCCCCTCACCGCTCCCCCCCCTCGCGCGCGGCCTGGCAGGAACCACGCAGGAGCGCCCTTCCCCAGCGCGCCGGATAGCTCGACGTGCTCGCGTCGTCCCTCGCCGCTCGCGATGCGGACCGGGTGGTACTCCTGCCCGCACTCGCGGCAGAAGTGGGTGGGGTACAGGCGTCGGTCGTCGGTGGTGCCGGGGAGGAACTGCTGGCCCTCCACCGTCACGGAGCGCCGGCCGGGCGGCTCCAGGGTGGCGTAGGCGTAGCCCGCGCCTGAGATGAACTGATGTAGACGGAAGGGGAAGAAGCTGCGACCGCCCGCCTCCGGGTTGCGTGTGCGCTCGCGCTCCGGTTTGCCAGAGATGAGGAGGAGCTGACGCAGCGCCTGTTCGCAGGCCGCGGGCGGGCGTCCCGCGTCGCGGGCGAGCTCGGCGGTGGCCTCACTGAGCGTCAGCGGCGCGGACCGGATCCATCGCTGATCGGGCTCCGAGAAGGTCACGCCCAGGAGGGTCTCGACCCAGACGCCCAACGGGTGGTCGTGCAGGGCGGCGTCAGTGATGTCCGCCGGGAGGGGCTGATCGATGGCGGCGCCCAGCGCGGGCCGGACGCTGACGTGGTCCTGGGCGCGGTCGGTGACGCGCTCCAGCGTCTCGCCGATGATGTTGCTGGGGGGTACCTCCACGGAGAACAGCTTGGACGCCACCTCAGCGACGACGCGGTTGCGGTCCTGGACGGTGCCCTCGCTCTTCATGGTCGCCGAGGTCCCGATGCACAGCAGATCGTCGGGCGCCAGCCGCTCGCGCACCCACCGGACCAGCAGCGCCACGTCGGCGCCCTGCCGGCCGCGGTAGGTGTGCAGCTCGTCCAGGACCAGGAAGGAGAGGCCCGCGCAGTTGCCGATGACCTTGCGGTCGAGCTCGTCCTGCCGGGTCATCAGCAGCTCGAGCATCATGAAGTTGGTGAGCAGGATGTCCGGCGGATCGTCTGCGATCGCGCGCCGCTCGGCGTGCTCGTCCTGCCCGGTGTAGCGGCCGAAGGTCACTGGCCTGCCACCCGCGCGCTCTGGCAGGTACCTCTCCAGCTCCTTCATCTGGCTGTTGGCCAGCGCGTTCATCGGGTAGATGACGATGGCCCGCGTCCGTCTCGCGGCGCTTTGCCGCTTCTCCGCCAGGACGGCGCTCACGATGGGGATGAAGAAGCACAGGGACTTGCCCGAGCCCGTGCCCGTCGTGACGACGAAGCTCTCGCGCGCCGCCGCAGTCGCGATGGCCCGCTCCTGGTGCAGGTAGAGCGAGAGCGAAGCGCCATCGGGCTGCTCGGCTGGCGGCGGCGAGCGGAAGATGTCCTTGCACCCGCGGTCCAGCAGCCCCTCGTCCGCGAGCGAGGCCACGTCCCGCCCGCGCTTGTAGCTCGGGTTGATCTGGATGAGCGGCTCGGGCCAGTAGCGATCCTCGGCGTAGATCGCCTCGACCTGTTGACGGATGTCGAGGGCGGCGATGGTCGTGAACGAGCGGGCGAAGCTCTGGTACTCGGACACCACGGTGTCGCGAAGGGAGAAGACGTCCATGCTGCGGGTGGTCATGCGAGGGGCCAGAGAGGGCGGTTTTGCTCGGGTAGGTAACACCGGGCGCGCAGTCGGGCGGAGCGTGGGCCACCGGTGCGATGCGGTCGGAGGCGCACCAGGTCCGGCTATGGCTTGAGCCGCCGGTACCGCAGGACGGGGGAGCGGAGGTTCGTGTCTGTGGGCTCCAGCCAGCCCTCGGCGACCAGCGCGTTCATCGCGTGCCGCAGGGTGTCGCGGTGGACGCCGAGGAGGGCGGCGATCGCGCTCTTGCCGAGGGGGCGGTCGCTGGCGCGGAAGAGGTCTTGGAGCTGGGCCTTGCGCTCCTCGATGGACATGGGGCCTGTGGGGTGTGCGAGAGGGACCGGAGGCTGCGTGGGCTCGGGGGGCGGCGCGACGATGGCAGGGGCGGGCTCGGGCTGCGGCGGAGGCGCAGGGGCGGGCGTGGGCGCGGGCTGCGGCGCTGGCGCGGGCTGCACCGACACGGAGGCGGCTGGCGGCGGGTCAGGCGATCGGTGGGTCGCGCGAGCGGCCGGCGCAGGGCGTGGGTGGAAGATCGGCGGCGGGCCGGGTCGGCGCTGGCGCGGTGGCACGGGCGTCGTGGGGGTAGGCGTGACGCTGGGAGCTGGCGGGGTGTGGGAATCCTCCTGTGCTGGCGCTGCCGACCGGGTCGCTGGCGGCTCAGGCTCCACGGGTGAACTGGCGACTGGCGGCAGGGCGATCGGCACGGCGACGGCTGTGAGACGGACGGCTGGGCGACCGCCCGCCCGCACCACACGAGCCTCAGGCACCAGCGGCATCGTCAGCCAGGTCACCGCGGACTCGAAGTCACAGCGGCCCCCTGGGTACCGCCGGCCCAACACCGCGAGCACTGTGTCGTTGTCCATGATCGCGCCATCCGGCAGCGCTGGCAGATCGCCGCACCGGACCAGGAGGTGACGCAGACGTGGGTTGGCGGTGGCCCGGTCCTCGCGCTCGCTGGCGTTGGCGGCGGTGGTCGGCACGGCGAGGCGCACGCGGTCGCCCTCCACCGTGAGGGTGATCGGCGTGGCCGCGTCCGGGCCCGTCCAGGCGCGCTCGGCCAGGGCCAGGACCACCAGCGCCCGCGCAATGTCGCTCGGGATCTGGCCCCACAGGCTGCGCTCGTTCGCGACCCGCTCGGCCAGCCAGGTCAACGACCCACGGTGGAGCTGATCCGACCAGCCCGGCCGACGGATCGCGATCGCGCAGCCGGGCAGGTGTTTCTCAGGCTGATCGCCGAGCGCGACGAGGCCGGCGATGGTGGGCACGATCTTTCCCCGGAACCAGCGACGCGCGCTGGCGTCCAACAGGGTCTGGGCGCGGTGCTCCTGCTCCGAGCACCCGACGGGCGCGGCGAAGGGCCCGGCCTGCATCAGCTTCGCGATGCGGCGATCGTCGAAGCGGGCATCGGCAGCGCCCGGAAGGGGCCACCCGTCGGGCTCCAGGTGATCCCAGAAGGTCGGGGCGACGTTCGACGCGACGCCGATGAGCACGCCAGGCTGACCCTCAACGCGCACCTTGAATGGCCCGCGGAGCGCTCTGGGCGCGTGCTCCTCGCGTGCATCGCGGAGCCAGTGGAGGCCGCGCGAGCCTGGGGGCGTCAGCATGAGCAGAGTGCCGCCGTGCGGCGCGGCGGCGAGCAGGGTCAGGTTCCCGCTCACGTCGCCGAGGTGCTGGGGATCCACCTCGCGCAGGAGGCGGGGCCGCTCGTGTATGGCGGTGTTCCAGGCGATGAGCTGGTCCCGCGACGTGAAGACCAGCACGCCATCCTCGCGCTCGGGCGGCGAGTACGAGGGCGGTGCTGACGTGGGCCGGGTGTGGTGTGACTTGAACATGGGATCAGGGGGTCTGTAATCGCCAGTCGAGCGCTGACCAGCCCCTCTGGAGGGTCTGGACCAGAATCTGTCCGGCACTGGATCGCCACCTGCTGGCGGCACGGTGCCGAGGGGCTGGCGACGTGCCGGCGAGCAGCTTGGGATCGGCAGTGGCACGGATCGGCAGCTGGGCTGTTTCACGGCGTTACAGGTACTTCGGATCAGGGATCGGCAGTGGCTCGCATGGGATCGTCAGCAGGGCGCCAGCGCCTCGGAAGGGATCGGCAGTGGCTCGGCGGTGGGTCTGAAGCTCGCTCTCGTGTGTCCGCGCATCTGGTCCCGCCGGTCATCGCGACGGGCGACGCCGCCAGGTCGGGCGCCGAGGTGCAGAAGGCGCCCCCCAGCGAGCCTGCCCGCCGCCCGCGCGAGCCAGCCAGCGCCTCAGCGCGACTCCAGCAGGGCCATTGGCTTCGCGAGGTCCGCCTGGCTGGCGCGACGACGCCCGCGATGCCGGCGACGACGGCGACGGGGCGACCTAGAGGCAGCCGACGCGCGCTGGAGCCGATAGCCGTGCAGCCAGAGGAGACCGCGGTGCCCCCCGTCCAGCTCCGCCCGATCACCGTCGCCGACCTCGACGCGCTCGTAGCGCTCGACGCCGACCCCGAGGTCATGCGCTTCATCAACGGCGGCCAGCCCACGCCGCGCGCGCTGGCGGAGGAGTTCCTGCTGCCCCGGATGCTCGCGGCGGCGGTCCGGCCAGGGCTCGGCTTCTTCGCCGTCGAGTCGCCTGAGGGCGCGTTTCTGGGCTGGGTCCACCTGCGCCTGGACAGCTTCGAGCCCGCCTGGGCGGAGATCGGCTACCGCCTGGCCCGACGCTTCTGGGGGCAGGGGGTGGCGACCACGGCGTCGAGGCTGCTGGTCCGACGCGCCTTCGAGGATCTCGGCTTCGACGTGGTCAGCGCACGGGCCATGCCGGAGAACCTGGCCTCGCGTCGCGTGATGGAGAAGGTGGGGCTGAGTGAGGCTGGGCGCTTCGTGTTCCCGGGGAGAGTCCTGCCGGGGCTCGTCGTGCCCGAGGTGGCGGGGGTGCTCTACACGCTGCGGCGTGAGGACTGGGTCGGGTAGCCTGGGGCGTGGGGTGGGCGTGGCTCGGGCTGGGAGACCGCCTGGGGTGGCGTCCCGGGCGGGCTTGGATCCTCGTGGACCTCATGCCGAGCGCGCCACAGGGGACAGAGGCAACAGGGGCGCCGCGCGGAAGGTGTCCAGGTGCCTGGGCTCGGTGGCGACCGGCTGCCGTGGAGGCGCAGAGCAGCTTATGATCGGCAGTCGTGCGGGCCGGCAGCTCGCGAAATTCATCGGGTTGTCCCTGCCTCGGATCCGGGATCGGCAGTGGCACGACAGCGAGGCTGGCGGGTCGGCAGCAGCGCCTGAGCGCAAGCGCGCCCGGAGCATGGAGACTCCGGGCGCGCTATGGGAACAGGTCTCGTCGGGTCGGCCGCTACTCCAGACCCTCGGGACCGGCGGCCGGCGCGTCTGCGTCGGTCGCTGCTTTCACCTTGCCCAAGCGGGCGCGGAGGTGAGCCATGGCGGTGGCCTCCAGGGCCGGGTCCGCGTCCGGGTGATCGGCCAGGACCACGCGCAGCTCGGCGAAGGCGTCGCCCTCGCCGGTGTGCTCGTCGAGCAGCTCCTCGACCAGGGCTTCGACTCGCCCACGGGACCGGAGCACCGGCGCGGGGTCCGGCTCTTCGCCGTTGGCGATGGCCGTGACGAAGGCGTGCACGGTCAGCGCGTGATCTTCGGCGGCGCGGCGAAGGGACTCCGCAGCCTGCCGCTGCTGCTCGGCGGTCGTGTAGATGGTGGACAAGGCGGTGCCCCGCTCCAAGGAGGGTCGGGGGACGGGATCGAGGGACGTCATCGGGTCTCCATGCTCGCGAGGAATTCACGCGCGGCGGCGAGCGAACCGCGCGTGTTTCAGGGCGTGGCCCTGAAGGTTCTGAGGGTCGGCGACCCCCGAGAACCTGCTTTGCAAAAGGCATACCAGGGGGTGTGGCTGTCAACGGGGCGCCAAGGGGATGGCGAAGGTCGCTGTACATGATTGGCTGGCGGACGCGGTTGTAGGCGGCGAATTCGGGAGCGGAGGAGGACGACGCTGGATGTGGCCTGCGGCGGTCGCGGCGGCGCGCTGGGTGGCGCGCGGACCAACACCGCCAGCGGAGCGCCAGACGAGGGGCATGGCGCGCTGCGCTCAAGCGCCGGTGAGCGCGGGCGCGGGGGACGGCGGGCCGCTCGTCCGCGGGGCGCTCGGCCGTGCTCGGGGACCTCCCGGGGCCGATGGCCAGGCGTCGCCATCGCCAGCTCCACCGGACAGGTGCCCTACCGAGCCTCCTGCGCCCGAGTCCCCCAGGCATGTCAGGACCAGCGGACATGACATGCGGGCCCAGCAGACATGACATGGTCCTGCCGGCCCAGCGATTTCCACGCCTGGACCCTTTCTTACCGCAGCTTGTCGCGTCCGGGTGGGCTGGCAGCCGACCGCGTGCCTGAATCCGCCTTCACCAGCGGCGACTCCCCGGCGTTGACCGGCTCCTTGTCGCGCTTGTCGCGCTGTTTGGCCTGGATGCCCGAGTCTGCGAGATTCTGGACCCGAGATCTCGGCCTCACCCCATCACTAACCGCACTTGCTGCATCGCTCCGCAGCCCGCCCTTCTGGCCCTTCAGCCCACGGCGCCCGCCGTGATCGATTTTGTGTACAGTCTGCGAATCAGCCCTGTGTTGTGTGGACACTACACACGCGGCCTGCAACGCCAGCGCTCCGCGATTTTCGGTTCACCGCGCAGATTCGAAAACGCGAATCACCCCGTTGTTCCAGCGCGATTCCACGCCGGACGGGTGTCCGCTCTTGCCCCCACCAAGAGCCAGAATTTGGCACCATATGGCTCTTCCACGTCCATCCGTCCTTAACGCGCAGACTCGCCATCTCCAGCGATTTTTCGGCGTTTTCACTTTCCGAAAACACGCTGGACCACGCTATACTTGTGTTCATCCCCACGCCGCCCCTTCGACCGGTGGCCGGGCCCAGAGAGAGGACGCCCATGGCGAAGCCCCGTCGGCGCAAGGCCCCCGAGATCCAGACGTTCACCGTCGTCACCATCCACCGTCGCCCACCCGACGCCGAAGCCCGCCTGGCCCGCGCCGCCCGCACCTGCCTCGCGGTGGTCGCGGAGGCCAACGCAGGAGAGGATTCGGTCTGCGAATCAGACCGAATCACGAAGAAGGCAGGCTGAAGCCGCCCTCCACGCGCGAATCTCACGAATCGACCGAATCGCCCTTGACAGGCGGGCGCCCTGGCATTCTGTTTGCATGGTAGGGCGGCCGCCCTCCCTGACCCACCAACAGACCCGCCGGAGCACCGCCATGCGCGCGATCCTGTACTGCCGCGTCTCCTCCGACCTCCAGCGCGAGATGGGGACCATCGAGTCTCAGCGCGACGCGCTCATCGCCTACGCCAACGCCCAGGGCTGGGCCATCGTCGCCGTCGAGGCCGACGACGGCTTCACCGGCACCATCGCGCCGTGGGAGCGCCCCGCCCTGGCCCGGGTGCTCGATCAGGCCCGCCGCAAGGTCGTGGACGTCATCGTGGTCTACGCCATCGACCGCATCGCCCGCGACGACAACAACGTGGACTTCGCGCTCGTCCGCAAGGACCTGATGAAGTGGGGCGTGAAGCTCGCGACGCCCAAGGGCGTGCTCAACTTCGACCGGCCCGAGGATCGGCTCAACCAGGACATCCTCTCGGCGCTGGCCAGCTATGAGCGCCACCAGATCAAGGACCGCACGGTGCGCGGGCGCAAGGCGGCGATCCTGAAGGGCGGGCGGCCGCTGGCGGACCTGCCGCTCGGGTATCGGTGGGTGGACGAGACGAGATCGCTGGCGGTGGTCGAGGAGGAAGCCGCGACCGTGCGCGAGATCTTCCGGCTGGTGGGCGATGAGGGGCTGGGCGTCGGCTCCACGGCGAAGCGGCTCAAGCGGGCCGGCGTGCTGACGCACCGGCGCAAGCACGGCGAGAACAAGCACGTCACCGCCGCGCTGGTGCGCATCGTGGTCGAGCGCGACGTCTACTACCTCGGCGCCTGGGAGGCGCACCCGACCTGGCTGCCCGGTCACCGCGTGCCGGCCGAGCCGATCGTGAGCGAGGAGCTCTGGCAGCGGGCCAACCGGGTGGTCGCGGCGAACTACCGCCGACACGAGACCGTCCACAACCAGGAGTATCTGCTCAAGGGGCTCGCCCGATGTGCAGACTGCGGGGCCTGCTTCCGCGTCCACACGCAGCACAGCACGTCGGCGCGCGGGAAGACGCCCTACCAGTACTACCGCTGCAACAACAACCAGGAGCGGATCAACCAGCCGCGGTGCGCCTCGAAGCTCGTCCGTGCGGATACGGTCGACGAGGCGGTCTGGGGACACCTCACGCGCCTGCTCACGCAGCCTGGGCTGCTGCGCGCGGAGATCGAGCGGGTGCTGGGCGAAGAGCAACGGAGGCAGCCCAGCGCGGCGGGCGCGATGAAGGAGATCGACGCTCAGCTCGCCGGGCTCGACGAGGCGCGGGCGCGCGGGCTGCGGGCGATGACGAAGGGGCTCGTGAGCGAGGACGAGTTCGCCGAGCTGGCGGCGGAGCTCGACGCCCAGCGGGCGCCCCTGCGGCAGCGTCGGGACCTGCTCGCGCTGGCGCAGCAGACCG
Organism: uncultured Enterobacterales bacterium; assembly: GCA_964615375.1. GTDB lineage: Bacteria > Myxococcota_A > UBA796 > UBA796 > CAZKWG01 > CAZKWG01. The sequence continues at coordinate 22,966 of CAZTOW010000041.1, read as the reverse complement.
AGGTGGACCGCTCGACCCGACTCAAGGCCATCGAGGCGCAGGTGGCCGAGCTGGCGCCCCGGTTGGGCAAGCTGAGCTTCGAGGAGCGGCGCGCCTTGCTGCACGATCTGGTGGAGGAGGTGACGGTGGACACGCGCGGGCGGACCATCCACATGGTGACGCTGCTCGGGCTGGTGGAGCCGGAGGCGGGGGACCCGAACGCCGGTGCGGGGGTGTCGGCGGGACGTGGGAAGGCGAAGCCGAGGCTCGCCGCCGCGAGACACGCTCGCGTGACGCCAAAGCGGAGGGGCCTTGGGACGAAGTCGTCATCGAAGCCCGCTCCTGTTTGCCAAGGGGCTGTAGCTCCTTGAAATTCTGAGCCTCATCCACGATCAGCAGATCCACGCCGATATCGTCGAAAGCCACGCCCGGGTCATACGCCTGGTCGCCGGGCAGCTCCATCTGCTGGGCGACCCAGCCGGCAACGCCCTCCTTGAGGATGGCCTGCTCGCGCTCGGTGAGCTTCTTGCGCTTCGCGGCGTTGCGTTGCTTGAGGGTGATCTCGCGCTGGATGGCCTCGACCTGCTCGGCGTAGGCGCGCACGGCGCCCTCGTTCATGCGGGTACGACCGAGCATGGAGTAGGTCAGGAGCACGACGTCGTACTCGCCGGCCTGGAAGCGGCTCCAGGTCTCGGCGCGCTCCTGCGGCGTGTCGCTCTCGCTGGTGAGCAGACCCTTCCGGGGGCCCCGGCTGATCACCTTCTGCTTGGAGCCCACCACCCCGATCTGGTAGTCGGGCAGAACCCGTCGGAGGTCGGCGTACCACTTCCAGACGATCGAGTTGGGCACCAGCACGACGGGCCGCTTGACCCAGCCCTCCTGCCGGGCGCGAGCGAGGATGGCGATGCCGGTGTAGGTCTTGCCCACGCCGACGTCGAAGGCCACGAGGCCGCCGCCATTCGACAGGACGCGCCGGGCCCCGGCGATCTGGTGGGGGTGGAGCCGCGGGCCGTCCTTCTTCCAGCGGGCGATGGGCAGGGACTCAGACGAGTACGCGGGCGCGAGGTAGCCCCGGAACTTGCGGTTGTAGGCGTGGACCAGCGTGCTCTTCCGCTCGGGCGTGGCGGCGACCCAGCCCTTGAAGGCGGCGTCCCATTCAGCGGCGAGGGCCATGCGCCGCTTGTCGATGTCCTTCTCCTCGTCGCTGTCCTTGTCCTTGCCCGGGTTGAACAGGGTCTTGTCGTGGTTCATCCAGCCAATGACCAGGATGACGTTCGGGTGGATCTCACCGTGCGTACTCTTCTTGCTGGTGTCGTCGTAGTCCCAGCCTACAAGTTGAACGAGGCCGTTTCTACGGTACAGCTCGACAGGGGTGTAGTCGCGGTTCAGGCGCTCGTTGATCCAGTTCTGCACGAGGTCGAGCGGCACCCACGGCTGGCGCGGGCTGATCCCGTCGATGTCCTCGAAGACCGCAGGCGCGAGGGTAGACAGGAGCTCTCCCACCTGCTTGGCGGCCTGGGCCTGGTAGGCCTCAGGCGGGTAGTGCGGGCTCGGGTGGGCAGGGGGCCGGTGGGCCCGGAGCTGCGCGCGGTCCACTTTGGGCCAGAGATCACCCGTGTAGTAGGCGCTCGCGGGGACGAGCTCGGTCCAGCTCTCACCGTCCAAACACCAGCCCGCCGCCAGCACGCGGCGCAGGATCTCAGGCTTGTCGAAGGGCCCACCGAGCGACTCGTGGAGCGTCCAGAGATCGGCGACGGTGAGCGCGCGCCCGCCTCGGGCGAGCAAGTCGGCCTGGGCAGGGACGTCGTCGAGACGGCCGATGTAGCGCGGCGCGGGTCGGGATGGGGCCGAGAGCAGGCCCTGGATGAGCGTGCCGGTCTTCGTGAACGCGCTCAGAAAACGCTCAGCGGCCGTGTTCCCACGCTGCACGAGCTTGCCGAGCCCAAGGTGGACGTGCGGGTTGCCGTAGCGACTCACCCAAGCCCGCAACGCCTCGTGGAGCTCGCTCCAGAGCAGGGTGGGCTCCTCGGTCTCGCCGCTGGCGACGAGCGAGAGGTAGCGGTCGACGCGCAGGCCGAGGGCGACGGCGCTGGCCAGATCGGGGGCGAGGGCCGCTCCGTCCAGGTCCAGGCTGGTCCGCGTCACGCCCATGCGCAGCGCGCGGGCGAGCTTCGGGTCCACCTCGTGCAGCAGGGGCGTGACCCGACACTCGGCGCACATGGGGCGCTCGAGGAGGCGCGGGAGACGCGGGAGCTCGCCCTCGACCTGGTAGCCGTAGCGGGGCTTCTTCGTCTGGTCGTCCTCGCCCGCGTCCTGCCCGAGCTCGCGGCCGAGGATGTGGCGGGGGAAGGCGCGGTAATAGCTGCCCTCCAGGATGCCGCGGTCAGCCCCGTCCACCTCGGGCAGCTCACCGCCGCGGGCGCGGAAGAAGAGCAGGTCGGTGACCAGCATGGCGCCCGGGAACAGGACCCGACGCCCCCCGCCCGGCTGCACGCTCGGGAGGCGGAAGGCGGCGGCGAGGTGGTGGCGCTTCAGGACCTTCTCGCGGAGCGACAGCATCTCGCCCGTCCGGGCGGTCAGGAAGCCGCTGGGGATCAGGAAGACGCCGAGGCCGTTGGGGGCGAGCAGATCGAGGGCGCGGCGGAGGAAGTAGGCGTAGGCGCGCTTCTCGCGGTACTCGCGGTCAGGGTCCTCGGTGAGCGCAGCCCCGCGCGCGCCGTAGGGTGGGTTCGAGACGATGAGGTTGAGGCGGCCCTGCCAGGACGGGCCCCGCTCCCGCACCCAACGCTCGAAGGGGCCCTGGTACAGATCGAGCTTCGGGTACAGCGCACGCAACATGCTGCCAGAGAGCTCCGACCACTCGACGGCGTGCCAGACCAGATCCTCGAAGCCGAGGCCCGAGAACGCCGAGAGCATCCGGCCGATGCCGGCAGAGGGCTCGAGCGCGTGGACCACGCCCTCCTCGCCGGGCAGGGTGGGCAGGAGATCGCGGACGACGCGGGCGATCTCGGCGGCGACCTTGGACGGCGTGTAATACTCGTGGATGAGGCCGCGGGCCTCGGGGACGGGGAATCCCTCGGGGAACCTCGACGCGGCGCCCTCGATGCTGAGCCCACCCCAGCCGGAGTAGGCCCGCAGGACCAGGCGCTCCTCGGCGGTGGGCGCGCGGCGCTCCGACTCGAGTCGGGCCGCCAACGCCATCGCCGCGAGGTTCGCCGCCGTCCGCTTCGCCACCGTCCAGAGCTCCGGGAGCTCCGGGTCCTCGCCCGCGTCCAGCCCCGGCCCGGGTCCCGGCAGGCGCGCGAGCACCCCACCGAGCTGGCGCTCGATGTGCGACTCCATGAACCTGCGGTTGCGGGACAGGAAGCCGTCGAGATCGCGGGCTGAGACCCCGGACGGCAGGTGCTGGCGGACGACGCCGACGATCACGTCGAGGAAGTGGGCGGGGGTCATGGCTGCCCCCCGCATGCCTTCGTGACCGGAGGTCGGTGGGCTACCTGCCCGCGCGGATGCGGCGGATGCCCTCGTCCAGCCCGACGAACAGCAGTCCGCTGAGCAGACACATCTTCAGCCCGAGCGCTACGTCCCGCCCAGGCTCGACGGAGCGGATGGCATATCCCGTGTAGATGGCGCTCCCGGACTCGTCGTTCAAGGATTGCTGCATGGTCCGCTCGACGACGACCCATTCTCCGAAGAGGCCATAGGAAGCCCAACTGTTTCCGCCGTGACCGAAGTCCGCCCCCCTGGAGCCGAGCCCGACTCCGGCCATACAGCCGAAGCCGAGCAGCAGCACCACCAGGGCTCGCGTCCAGCGTCGCTTCATGGAGGAGAACGTAGCGTGTCGTGTGGGTCATGGGGAGACCTTCTCGCGCGCCTTGGCGAGCAGCTCACGGTCGCGGTCAGAGAGCTCGACCTGGATGGTGAGCTTCACGCCGCGTCCCAGGAGGTAGGCGCCCCACACGAGGGCCCCGTAGGGTCCGAGCGTGAGGAAGTAGTCGAGGGTGGGGGCACCCCCGAGGGCGGGATCGACGCCGCCTCCGGTCTGGGCGAGGGCCTGGCTGACGAGCGCGAGGACCAGCAGGAGGGGGCCGAGCAGGAGGAAGCTCTTCACGCCCCACCCCCGGCGTTGACCTGCTGGACGGCGGCGGCGATGGCGCTGGAGAAGGCGCTCATCAGGAGCTGGTCCTTCTCGGCCTGGGTCTTCTCCTCCGCCTTGGGCTTCTTCCCACCCTTCTTCGGGGTCTCGGCGGGGGTGGACGTCGGCTCGACCTTCGCGCGCCGCTCCGGCTTGGACCCGCCGCCCCCACCGGCTCCGCCCTGCCCGCACGCCTTCGCCGCCCGCGCCGCCGCGAGCGAGACGCTCTCGGCGATGTGCTTGAGCTCGCGGATGGCCTCCTTCGGGTGTCCGGCGGCCACGGCGTCTCGGGCCTTGGCGTAGGCGTCGGCCGCGCTCTTGAGCTTCTCCCAGGCGCTCTTCTGCTCGGCGCCCTTGCACAGCGGGCTGCGCACCAGGCTCTCGGCGTGCCGGATGAGCTTCGCGGCGCGCCGGAGCAGCTCGGGTCCCTCCGTCGTGCCCCAGAGCGACCCGGACAGATCCTCGAGCGCGTCCGCCTCCTTCTGCGTGGCGGAGGCGATCTTCGCCACGCTGGTCGGGCAGGAGGGCGGCTCGGGCGCGGGCACGTCCTTGAGCAGCGGCAGATCCTCGCCCGTGGCGCGCGGCTTCGGCTCCTTCGGCGCCTTCGACGCCCGGGGCTCCCGCGGCGGCCGGTCCTTCGGCTCGGGCGGCGGAGTCGGCTCGGGCAGCGCAGGGCGCTCCCCGCGGTTGAGCGCAGCGGCGTAGTCCCGGGCCTTGCCCTTCTCCCGCCCGCCGAAGGCGGCGACGACGGCGCCCGCGTCGTTGACCACGTTCCAGCCGGCCGCGCTCTCGCTCAGGGCGTACTTCGCCCGTGGGTTGTACTTCTCGGTCGGGTCCTGGACCTCGCGCGGCGGCTTGTAGGGGTGAGCCTCGGCGTAGGTGGGATCGACCGTGTTGCGGCGGCGGGTGTCGCGGAAGCTGCACGCCTCCGAGACCAGGCCCGTCATCTGCACCATGCCGCGCTGGATGGCCTCGCCGAGGCTGTCGTAGGGCGGGGTGCGCTCCTGCTTCGCCGTGCTGAACCACTTCTCGGCGCGCTCGAAGAGGGCCGTCCAACGCCCGCTGCTGTCCGAGTCGATGTGCAGCACGCCGTAGCTGGCGACCTTGCGCTCCAGGTGGACGACGGGGCGCAGGTCCACGCACGAGAGCGTGCCCTTCCAGGTGCCGCGCAGGGTGGCAGGCCCGGCCTTCGGCGCGTTGGCCTTGAGCCGCTTGACCAGCGCCACGGCCTCCTTGGAGCCCACAGCCCAGGCGGGCTTCTGCGGGCCGTCGGTCTGGAGCTTGCCGGCGTTGCTCGGGCGCACGCCCTCGGGGAGCTGGGCGAGGTTGCTCACCCAGACCTGCGCGGGCTGGCCCTTCATCTGGTGGACCAGCAGGCCCTCGCCGTCGCGCGGACGGAGCACGAAGGCGACCTCGCCGCCGCAGCCCTTGCCGTAGACCAGCAGCAGGCGCGGCACGTCCTCGTCGGCGCCCTCGATGTGGAGACGGAACTGTTCACGTCCAGCCATGGCCTACCTCCCCTTCAACAGCTTGGGTCCGTACACGGCGGCGCCGAGGAGGCCCCCGACCCCGAGCAGCGCCCAGAGCCAGCCCCAGCCGCCCTTGTCTTTGTCCTTGGGTTTCTCGTCTTCGTTCCCGGGCTGGGCGCCGTTGGCGTACCCGGTGGCCGCCGGCAGCTCCTTGCCCGCGCGCATGGCCTCGGCGCGGGCCTCGAGCTCCTTCGTGAGGAAGGCCGCCTGGTCGCGGAGCGCGGTCGCGTACTCGTAGTTGGCGACCGCCCAGGCCACGCCCGCCGCGGTGAGCCCGAGCGCGCCGATGGTCAGCACCACGCTCGCTGGGATGAAGCCGGTCTCGAGCTCAGGCTCGGCGTCGAGCTGCACGGCGTTGATCCCGAGCCCGCTCAGGATGGCGTCGTGCATGCCCTTCATCTCGGCGTAGCGGACCACGAGCGCGGCCTCGGCCCGGCTCTTCGGGTGCGCGGGCAGCAGGGCCTGGGCGCGCCTCAGGTGCCGCCCGGCCGCCTGCAGCGCCGAGAGCGTGGCCGCGACGGCCCGCTTCACGTCCTCGGGACGGTCGGTCAGGGCCTCGTCGAGCCAGGTGGCGGCCCGCTGGTAGGTGCTCTCGATGTTCGCGGTGAACGCGCTCTTCAGCTCGGCCCAGGTCATGCGCGCCTCCGCTTCACGGGCAGCTCGCAAGGGCAGCCGAGCTCGGCGGCGAGGTCACGGTCGAGCCAGGAGGCGAGGCCGCTGGTCTCTGGCGCGTCGGCCGTGGGGCCCGGGAGCTGCTTCGGCGCTGGGGTCGAAAGCTCGGGCCGATGTGCCCGCCCCGCGCCTCCCGCCGACCTCCGACCCTGGAGCGCACGCCCCAGCGTCTTCATCAGCGCGGGCGCGAGCAACATCGGCCCGAAGCCGAACTCGACGCTCTCGACCGGGACCTCGGCCACCACGAACAGACCCGGCTTGACCTCCACCACCGCCGCCCGGGTGCCAGGGCGGGTCTGGAGGCGCATCCGCTCCCCGAGGCTCACCGGGCGCTGCCAGGCGCGGGCACCTTCCTGCTCTCGACGCTCCCGACGCTGTCCCCGCCCCCAGCCGCGCGCGGGCTCGGCGGCGAAGTCTTCGTCCTCCAGCTCATCGTCAGGGAGCTCGTCCTCGGGGAGCTCGTCCTCGGGGAGCTCCGCCTCGGGTCGCGACTCCTGGCCTCGGGGGCGCGAAGGCGCAGCCGGGCGCGCGGGCGGTGGCGCGGACGCCTCCCGACGCCGGCCGTCCTCTCCGCGCCGGCCGTCCTCCCGACGCCGACCCTCCTCCCGACGCCGCCTCTTGTCCGCCTTGCGGCGGCGCGTCCGACCTGGCCGCTGGGTGGCGCGCCAGTCCTCCATGTCGATGGCCATCGTGAACCGGGACATCAGCCCCTCCTGCCCGTGCTGGGTTGCGTCTGAAGCGTGAGTCGCTGTTGCACCTCGGCGCTGGACAGTCGCCGGTCCAACATGCCGAGGCGCGCGGAAGGGTCGTCGAAGTACCAGCGCCCGCCGACCCGGTAGCGGACGAGGCAGTGGTAGAGACCGGGCTGATCCGGCTTCGCGCGGGTGCGGAGGCAGACCTCGGCGGGGATGCGCCGGAGCCTGAGGCGCCGCGCCGCCTTGTACCCGCCGTCTCCTCGGGAGAGCGCCCGGTGACCGCGCGCCAGCAGCTCGCCCGCCCGCGCCGCCGCCAGGCTGTCGCAGTCCTCCCAGCCCTGGGCCAGGAGGTTGATGTAGTCCGACCACGTCTCGGTGGTCTCGCGCTTGTAGACCACGCCGGACTCGTACACCCCCGGCAGCCCTGGGTTCTCGCGCAGAATGCGGGCGTTGACCCGCGCGAGCCAGTTCAGCAGACTGACCGCGTCCTGCTCCGAGAACGCCAGGGCCACCGTGATGTCCATGATCAGCCCACCGTCTTGCAGCGGAACGAGCCGTTGGAGACGATGCGCACCTCGCAGGTGTGGTTCGGGTTCGTCCCACCCCCGAGCACGGTCACCGCTCGCACGAACTTGAGCAGCGGCAGCGTCGCGTGGCTCTTCGTCTCGGCGAGGTCTCCGTCCGCCGTGAGCTGGGTGCTCTCGACGAGGTCCGCCCAGTTCTCGTTGTCCGGGCTGGTCTGGATCTTCAGCTGGCTGGTCGGGCTCGACGCGCCGCCCGACTGGCTGCAGTAGAAGTAGAACTGGAAGTCCTGCTCCGTGTCGGGGATGCCGTCCTCGCTGTTGGTCTCGATGCGGTAGGTCGTGCCGGTCTGGTCGGTGGCGACCGCGGTGGTGACCGCGAGCAGCGTCGCCATGTTCTTGTAGAACTTCATCAGGGACTCCGGCCGGTTGATCCGGCAGTGTTCGGGTTCACAGCGAAAGGGTGAAGGTGACGCGGTAGCTGGTGCCCGTGGGCACCTCGACCAGCAGCGCGCCCGCCCCCGCGAGCGGCAGCCCGCCGGCCGGCTGGGCGTCGCCCAGGACCTCGGCCCGCGTGGTGCCGAGGCCGTCGTTGACGTACAGCGTGCTGCTCATCAGGCCGCTCGCCGGGCTGGTGTCCAGACGCACGGCCTTCGCGAAGGGCGGGATCTCAATGGGGACGGGATCGTTGGCCCCGCCCTCGCCGCGCACCTCGTAGTGGTTCTCCGAGACGCAGTAGCCCTCGGAGACCATGACGGTGACGCGGTTGTCTCGACTCGACAGATTGGCGGTGCGGACCTTGAGCGAGGCGGCGAAGATGCAGAAGCGCGTGCCCCGCGCGACCGTCATCTTCGCCTCCTGCCCGGCGCCGTCGCCGCTCGACCAGCCCACGACCAGCTCGAAGGGGCCGCCGCTGCCGCTGACCACCTCGACGATCCGCCAGGTCCCCAGGCACGCCTCGGCGACCAGGGTGTCCACGAGCTTCGTGGTCCCTGTGTACGCCTTCAGCGGCTCCTGGTGACTCCGGCGAGACAGCCGGGTGGACGACGACAACGGTCACCCCCTCAGCAGCTCGTGTTCAGCGGCTTGTACCCGATGACCGTGGCCGTCGTGGTCGAGCTCGCCGTGCCGGCGGTGCCCTTGATCACGATGTCGAGGCCGGGGCGGATCTTCTGGCCCGAGAGCAGCCCGCGCAGCATGCCCGTGGAGCTGAACACGCTCACCGGGACGCCGGACGAGTTGTTCCACACCGGGCGCTCGCCGAAGAAGATCGTGTCGATCTTCGCGCTGGAGTCGCCGGTGAACGTGATGTCCTGCGCCTTGAACCAGTGCTGCGGCCGGATCGTGATGGTGATCTGGTCGCCCACGTCATCGGGCGTGTTGGACTCTCCAGACAGCGCGGTCTTGCCCCACTTCACCTCGTCCCCTCCCTGCCGCTCGGAGCGGCGGCTCGCGCGACGGCTCTTGCGCTTGGACCGGCGGGCCTTGCGGCGCTTGCGGCCCCGACGACCGCTGATCTCCTCGGCCTCGCCGAGGTCGTCGTCCCCGAGGTCGTCCTCGTCCCCGAGGTCGTCCTCGTCGCCGAGGTCATCCTCGTCGCCGAGGTCGTCCTCGTCGTCCTCGTCGTCGTCCTCGCCGACGTCCTCGTCCTCGCCCGAGAAGCGGCTCTTCTTCGGGCGGATGGTGGACCGATCCACGATGATCCGGCCGCGGTCGTCCCGAAAGACCTGCGCGAGGCCGAGTGGCTTCAGTTTGTGCTTTGACATGCCTTCCTCTGATGGTTGGAGTGGGGGTCGGCGGTGTGTGGGTGTGGCGGGGAGCCGACGCTCAGCGCGTGACGGTCGCCCGGATGAAGCGGCTCGGCTTGTGGCGCTCGGGGCGATCCCCCCGACGCTCCCGGCGGCCCTCGGTCGCGTCGCCGTCGGGCGTCAGGAAGATGTCGCGGACGAAGTCGCCGATGTCGCCTTCGGCGGCGTCTACCTTGCCTGCGGAGCCATCGGGCAGCGCCTTGCTGCCATCAGCCTTCGGGTCCGGCGAGGGAGCAGGCGTCTCGGCCTTCTTCGCGCCCTTGTCCTTCTCCGTCTTCTCCGCGAGCGCCTTGCCCGCGTTGCGGCCGACGCGCCCGATGGCGGTGGAGAGGAGCCCGTTGCCCACGGCCAGAGCGTGCTCGCCGCCCTTGCCGGTCATCAAGTTGTAGAAGCCGTAGCCCGCGCTGGCGATCCCACCCGCCATGCGCAGGTCCACCGGCCCGATGTCCATCTTCTCCTCTCCGAGGTAGCCCTCGGCGAAGCTCGCCAGGAACACCGTCCCCTGCGTCTCGCCGCTGTGGATCATCGCCTCGCCGAGGTTGCCTACGTTCTCCTTCAGCTTGGAGAGCCTCCCGCCCTCCTTGCCCAGCTTCTCCAGCGCCTCGGTCAGCGCGCCCTTCGTCTGACGGTCGGAGAGCTCCTGACCGTTCATGGCCTTCGCCAGTGCCGTCTCCTGTGCCATGCCTTCCTCGCTTCGTCCTGGGGGTGGAAGACCGGAGAGAGCTGCCCCTCCCCGGGCCGGGCGCAGCCCTGCCTTGGGTCGGGGCCACCACGGCCTCACCCTCCTCTGTGCTGTCCCGTCGCTGGCCGGACGCTCCGGCCGTCCAGAGCCATGTACGCACCCATCGCGACGTCGAACAGCTCTTTTCGCTTGTCGCCGCATGTCGCGCTCCTCGGTGGAGGTCTTCGGTGCCCTCTCCACGCGACAAGTGTAGCTTTGACCTTGAGATCAGGGGCGTTCCAGGCCAGGGCATGGCGCTCGTCTCCGTTTTCGCAACACGCAAATGCGACATGCGACCGCGACATACGACGCAGTTTTGCGACATGCGAAAACGGACACCTCCACCCCACCATGCGACAAGCGCGACAAGGACATGGCTCGGAGGCTCGGAACGGGCCCGGAAGAGGGCCTCACCCCACCCCTCCCCAGCCGCGACAAGCGAATATCCATGCGCGGTATTCGCCGCCCAGGTAGCTTCATGTCAGGTCGCTCCTCGGCCGGCGGTCCCGGAAGGAATCACCCCATGCATGACGGCATCCAGATCAGCGGGCTCGATCTGCTGTACGCGCTCCTCCTGCAGCATGCGGACGAGCTCGACCACGTCGCGCTCGACGAGGTGATCCATCGCCAGCGCCGGGTCCAGGTCGCCCGGATCAACTTCACGCCCGGCGATCTCAGCAGCCAACTCGACCGGCTCGGCGACGCGCTCGACGAGATGGGAGACGACACAGACGAAGATGAGGACATCAGCGACGCGACCACGACGGAGCGAACCCACCCCTATGGCCAGCGCTCGGCGCTCGCGGAGGCCGCCGAGGACCCGAGCGCGGACGATGAAGAAGATGACCAGGAAGATGACCAGGATGCCCCGAGCCGGCGACTCTGCCGCGCCGTGCTGCTCTGGGTCGCCGACGAGGTGCGCGTCGTCATGCGCAACCGCCCCCGCTGCTCCTTTCGTCTGCGCATGCACGGCCCCAAGGGCGGCCACATCGAGTCCCAGTGCTTCCGCGCGGACAACGACGCTTACAGACCTGCCCGACCGACCGCTGAGGCGCCCGCGCCACCACCGCCGACACCGCCTGCCCCGGCTCCCCCCGCGTCGCCACCCCAGCTCCCTGTGGTCGCGCCGCCTCCGCCGCTCCCCCTGGCGCTGAGCCTCCCGGCCCCGGCCCCCAGTCCGCCGCCCCCTCCCCCGCCGCGAAGCACCCCTGCCGTCGCCATCGCGCTCGGCGGCGACGGTCAGAGCCAGCTCATCTTCCTCGACCCCGACACCATCCCCGAGGCGCGCGTCTGGCGTGCGCTCGGCCTCGCCACCGAGGACCTGCTCCGACGCTCCGGGGTCGCCTACGGCAACATCATCGAGCTGCAGTCCCGCACGGTGCTCCACCAGGCGTCGCAGCTCGACAAGAGCAACGCCCTCATCGAGAGCCTCGCCACCCAGCTCCTCGCCGCGCGCCAGGTCCAGGCCGCCGACGAGTCCGAGCAGAAGGTCGACGAGCGCCAGCTCCGCGTCCGGGAGGAGCTCGGCAAGACCTTCCTCTCCGAGCTCGGCAGCCTCGGGCGCGTCCTCGCCAGCAGCAAGCTCGGCCTCTCCCCGGAGCTCGCCGAGCTCGGGGACCTCGTCGCCAGCAGCCCCGAGCTCGCCGAGGCCCTGCGCGAGCCCCAGGTCCGCGCGCTGCTCAAGAACGAGGAGACCCGCAAGGAGCTCACCCACATCCTCCGCTTCGCCGCCTCCCGAACCTCGGGGGGAGGCACCCCGCCGCAAGCGGCCTGAACCCCAACCCCAACGGGAGAGACCATGCCTCCAACCACCCCGCCCCGTCGTCCGCGCGCCAGCGCCGTCCCCCGCGCCGAGCCCCCCGAGCCGACCTCCGGCCCCCGCTGGGCCCGCGCCGTCCACCTCTTCTACGACCCCATCTTCGACATCCGCTCCCGCGCCGCCTTCCAGGACGCCCTCAACGACTACGTCACCCTCCCCGAGCGCGAGCGCGCCTTCCACGACACCCACCTGCTCTTCCGCCTCGTCCAGGGCATCGAGTCCGTCCACGGTCTGCTCGAGCGCATCGACCAGCGGATGTCCGAGCTCGCCAGCCCGGATCTCTCCGCGCTCAAGCACCTCGCCCCCATCCGTGCAGCCTTAGACGAGATCAGCAGCGCCCAGCCCAGCTTCATCGCGGTCGACGGCTTCGAGGACGACGAGGATCTGGAGGAGGATGAGCGGGAAGACGATGAGCCGCCCGAGGACGACGAGCTCGCCCAGGACCCCGACGTCATCTACGACACCATCCCCGAGGCCGAGGCGCCCCCGCGCCACTCGCGTCGCGCCGCGCCCGTCGAGCGCCCCCAGCCCCCGCGGTCGGCCCCCCCGCGCTCCACCCCGCCACCGGACCCTGAGCGGGAGGCCCTGGTCGGCGATCTCGTCCCCGCCACCGAGGGTCCTGACGCCGAGCCGGGGGACCGATGAACCCCGCCCTCGCGCGCCAGCCCGGGGCGCTGCGCTGCAACCTCAGCCTGCCCAGCACCCGCGTCCGCCTCGGGCCCTTCAGCTTTGACGGCCTGGAGGCCCTCCTCGGCGTCTCGCTCGCGCAGATCCTCGACCCCCTCATGCCCGCCCCGCCGTTTACCCGTCGCAACGAACAGGGCGCCGAGCTCGAGGTCTACCCGCTGGCCATCCCCGACGGAGAGGGCATCACCATCCCCGTGAAACGCTGGGGAGAACTCGGCTTCCGCAACTATCGCGGCTACCTGGTCCTCATCCTCCCCACCGCCCTCAGCGAGCTCATGCGCGAGCAGCTCGCCCAGGAGATCGCCGCCAGGCGCGCCGCCGGACCTCGCCCCGCGCGCGGCTCGGACGGTGGACTCGTCGTCGAGTTCGCCATCGCCCTGCGGCCAGGGATGAGGAAGGCCATCCCGCTCGGGCAGTACGGAGAGCTGGGGATTGAGGCGGCGTGAGGATTGAAGACCTGGGGGTACGGGGTTATCTCCCCGCTTCCCCCGAGGTCTTCATGTCCCTCCGCGCCCCGCTGCTCCTGCTGACCCTCGCCGCTCTCACCTCATCCGCACCCGCCCACGCCGGCAGGGCCAGCGCGTGCAAGGCCCCGCCCTTCGCTGTGCCCAGGGAGACGCAGCGCGCCGTAGATGCCGCCATCGACGCGCGGGTGGTCGGCACAGGGGCCGGCAGCCTGGCCACCACGGTCGAGACGCGCACCGACTATGAGACGACCACGCTCAGCCAGGACGCAGCGGCGCGGGCCTGGTTCGAGCATACACTCTGCCTGAAATTGGCGAAGAAACTGATCTCTCAGGAGCTCCATGACGAGCTGCTGAGGGGCCTCCTCGAGGCCCCTGCCTCGTCGGTACAACAGGAAATGGACGAGGGGACGAGCGTAAGCAGCGAGCAGGGAGTCACGGCTCCGATCACCGCAGACCTCCTTGCAGGCACTTGGCAGCTTACCGCCACCTACCGGGATGGGTCATGTCCGCCGCAGCTTCAGGGGGGTGCGTTCGCCTACACATGGCTGATCTCCACATCTCCTGACGGTGGTGTCTCTGTCTCCGTGCAGGGAAAGACCAGTTACGGCGAGCTGAGTGGCTCCATCCGGGATGGCGTCCTCTTTGTGGGAGGAAGCGCCAACCTGAACGGAGTGCCGGACCCCTCTCAGGTCGTCGGGACGCCGGAAGGACAGATGATCGCGGTCCTACCTAGGACGGACATCCGGTTGAGTCTTGTGAATGGCGGGCTGGTCGGCAGCCGTGAGCTGGTGACGTGGACCAGCGAGCTTTCGGCGGACAAGATGACGTTCACCGTCCTTCCTTGTGTGCTCCACTACGACGTCCGCGCCACCCGCTGAGAGCAGGTGTTTCCCGCGCCGGGAAAGGTCCGCGGCGCGGGAAACCCGGATCAGCCCAGGTCCGCAGCCTCCCCGCCCCCCACCTCCAACCGGAAGGGGAGCCGGTCGATCTGGTCCATCGCGCCGTCGAAGGTGCGCTGCAGCGCCTCGAGCTGCGCGTGAGCCTCCCCCGCCGCCAGGAGGAGCGCGGCGGGGCTGGCCTCGGGGTCGGCCTGGAACGCCTCGACAAAGGAGGACGCGGCCTGGGCGAAGGCCAGGAGCTTGCTGCCGGCGTGCTCGGCGGCGGGCGGGGCGCTCAACGCGAAGCTCTGGAGCTGCCGCAAGGTGACGTCGAGCTCAGCGCGCTGAAAGGCAGTCGTGTCGATCATGAGGGACCTCTCGCTCCCGCGGTTCGTCGCGCGCGACCCCGGCGGGGAGCGGGGGCGCGGCCCGTCTCCTGGAGGGGTCAAGCCCTCCAAAATGACGGTTGCAACAAACATGCCAGCGGGTGGCGGTTGTCAAGGGCGCCGGATCCTTTTCTCTGCACCCGTCCCCAGAGCGCCCCAGGCACCTCACCACGCGCAGGTCATGAACTCCCCCTCGCACCGGATCTTGAGCCCCGCCCTCACCTGCACCGTCCCCTTGTCCCGGCTCCCCTCCACGCCCGGGAAGCGCGCCTCTACCTGCCACTCTCCCGGGCTCACCCGCGCCGGGAGCCGCGCGCGCCGCTCCCCCCGGACGAGCTCGACCTGCTCGGCGTCCCCGCTCACCTGCACCAGCACGGTCTCGGGCGTCTCCCGCGCGGGCTCCGTCGAGACCAGGGCCGCGGCGACCTCGTCCGGCGCGGCCTCCGCGGGTGTAGCGGCCTGAACCACGGGGAGCGTCGGCACGACCGGAGCCACCGGCTCCTCGGGGAGCAGGGCCGCCCCCACCGCCCCGAAACCCAGGGCCAGGAGGGCCGCGAACCCAGCCGCATGCGCCCAGGTGACGCGCTCCGTCAGGCTCGGCGCGCCCGTCGGTCGCGCGCGCTCCCCGGTGTCGATGGGCTGAAGGGGCGCGCGCTGTACCCGTCCGAGCGGCGGGGGCAGGGCCACGGGCGCGAACACGGTCTCCGGGTCCACCCGCGGGGTCTGGACGACGGCCGGCGCGCTCAGCTCGCGGAGGAGCGCGCCGACCGCGGGGTCCTCGGTGTCGGGTCCCCGCTCGCCCAGGGTCGCGAGCCATCGCGGGGCGAGCTCGCCCAGACTGGGCTCCCCCTGCGCGCGCCCGAGCTCCCGGGCCGCGCGCTCCAGCTCGGCGGCGTCGGGGCGATCCTCGGGCCGGAAGCGGAGCAGGCTGTAGAGCAGGAGGAGCACGTCCTGGTCGAGCACGTCGCGCGCCTCGGCGAGCCGGCCGATGCGCCGCCGCGCCCAGGCGTCGTGGGCCTCCTCCTCGTCCCGCGCCGCGCCGAGGGCCTCGCCGGCCAGGAGGGCGTAGAGCACGCAGCCGAGCGCGTAGACGTCGCCTGACGGCCCCTGCTGCCCCTCGAAGCGCTCGGGCGCCATGTAGCGGAGCGTACCCGGGACCCGATCCTGCGCGGTCTGGGACTCGCGGGCGGCGAAGACGGCATGGGCGATGCCGAAGTCGAGGATCTTGACCAGGCCGTGCTCGCTGAGCCGCAGGTTCTCCGGCTTGATGTCCCGATGGACGGCGCGCAGGGGCTGGCCGTCCGGCCCGGGGTGGTGGAGGGCGAAGCGAAGGGCGCCCGCGACCTGCGCCACGATCTCCAGCGCCGCGCCGGCGGGCAGCGGGCCGCGGGCGTCCACGAGCTCGGCGAGGTCCGCGCCGCGCACCCGCTCCATCGCTACGGCCCAGCCCTGATCGAGCAGCGAGAGGCGGAAGACCGAGACGATGTTCGGGTGCTGGAGCAGCGCGAGCACGCGGGCCTCGTCGCGCAGGCGGGCGGCGAGCTCCTCGTCGGCCGAGCCGGGCAGCACCACCTTGAGGGCGACGTCCTGCACGAAGCCGTGCCGCCCGTGGAAGCGCGCGTGGTAGACGGCGCCGAAGCCCCCTCGGCCGAGCACGCCGAGGATCTCGTACTGCCCCACCCCGCTCACCAGCGCATCCCCACGCCCACCGAGAGGGTCGCCAGCCCCGCCCCAGCCAGCACGCCCGCGCCGACCTGGCCCACGGTCGCCAGCACGACGCCCCGCGTGAGCGACTCCGGCGCCTCCGTCTGCCCCGCCAGCAGCAGCCCGCCCACCGTCGCGCCCCCGCCCACCACCAGCGCAGACCCGAGCAGCGCGCCGCCCGCCCGCACCGCCCTCCGCCCCCGCTCCTGCCGGCGGGTCCAGGCCGCGCGGGCCAGCGCGTAGCCGGGCGTCTCCGTGGGCGCCCAGTCCTCTCCCGGCGCGAGCACGCGGGTCTGGAGCACGCCGATGCTGGGCGCCTCCACCTGCAGCAGCACCGGGAGCAGGGCCGGGCGGACCTCGCTCGCCTGCCCGTTGACGTAGGTGCGCAGCCCCTCGTCCTGGGCGAGGGCCACGGGCTCGCCCGCGGGGAGCGCCTTGGCGTCCGCGATCATCGGCGGCAGGTCCGAGTTGCCCGCCAGCACGCTCTGGTCCCAGGCAAAGTCGGGGGCCACCGCGTTCGAGGCCGCCAGCGCCAGCCGCGCCCCCGGCACGTCCTTCCGCTGGAAGAGGGTGTCTACCGCGTGAAAGCGGAACCAGGCCGCCACCGTCTCTGGGGCCAGCACCTCGCGCGTCTCGTTCAGGCAGGCCTCCACCTGCACGCGGGCCCGGGTGTAGACCGCGCGGTTGGCCGAGGTCCAGGCCCCCAGCGCCGCGCCGATGGCCTCGTTCAGCTCGGCCTCTCCACCGTCGCACGCCGCCTCAGCCGACCGCGAGCTCGCCAGCGCGCAACCCAGCGCCCCGATCGCCAGCAGGATCCCTCCGCGCGATCTCCTCGTGCCCACCGTCCTCGTCGCGCCATCCACCTGCACCTCCCCAGAAAAACCCGCTCCCGTAGCGTACGATTCTTGTCGATGGACATAGCCGGAGAAGATCATGGACATCGGCGGTGACGACGAGATCGCGGCGCAGGCGGGCAGGCGGGCGCGCGGGCGATGCGGCGCGCGGTCTCTCCTCGGGCCAGGGCTCGGGGCGGCGCTCACTCTGGGGAGCGGGTGCGGCATCCGGGCCATGCTCGACCACCTCGACGAGGACAAGGACGGCGTCATGCTGGGCGAGGACTGCGACGAGCAGGACGCCACCATCGGCAGCGTGCCGCTCTACGTGGACTGGGACGGCGACGGTCACGGCGTGCCGCCCCAGGTCACCGTGGGCTGCGAGGGCGAGACGGGCCTGTCCACCGTCGCCGACGACTGCGACGACGACAACCTCCACATCTGGCAGGAGGCGACGTGGTTCCTGGACAACGACCGCGACGGCTACGGGGTCGAGCCCGGCGTGCTCCTCTGCGCCAGCGAGGCTGTCGGCTACGCGCTCCAAGCCGGGGACTGCCTGGACGACGATCCCGGCGCCTGGCCCGGCGCCCCCACGAGCTGTGACGGCGACGACAACGACTGCGACGGCCAGGTGGACCCCGACTGCGAGCTCCCCTCCGGCGCCCTGTCCGGCTCGGACGCCGACTGGCTGCTGCTGGGGACGGAGGACGCGCAGCTCGGCGCCGCGCTGGCCCCCGCCGGGGACGTGGACTGCGACGGGCTGGAGGATCTGCTGGTCGGGGCGCCGGGGGCGGGCGAGGGCGAGGGCGCGGTGGTGCTGGCCTATGGGGCGGAAGCGGGGCTGAGCTGGACGCTCGGGGAGGAGCGGGAGGGGGTGGCGGTGTTGACGGGCGAGGTCGAGGGCGGGGGCTTCGGCGCGGCCGTCGCGGGCGACGTGGACGTAGACGGCGACGGCTGTGCGGACCTGGTGGTCGGCGCCCCCTGGGTAGGCGGCGGTGGGGTCGGCTACGCCGTGGGCGCTGGCGGCGTGTGGAGCTCCGGCGGGCGTGAAGGGCGGCTCTACGTCGCGATGGGGCCATGGTTCGCGCCGAGCGCGAGCGCGGGTGACGCCTGGGGTGTCGAGGCGCTCAGCGGCGAAGACGGGGGCGAGCTCGGGACCACGCTGGCCTGCGGCGAAGACGTGCTCGGCGACGGCGCGGAGGACTGCCTCGTCGGCGCGCCGACCCTCACCAGTCAGGCGGGGCTCAAGGAGGCGGGGGCGATCTACCTGCTCAGCCCGCCGGGGCTGGCAGGCGGGTCAGCGGCGGCAGCCTCCGTGCTGGCCGTCGAGGGCTCCAGCAAGGCCGAGCGGCTGGGCTCGGCCCTGGCGATGGGGGATCTCAACGCGGACGGCATGGCGGACCTCGCGCTGGGGGCGAGCACCGACGGCGTGGACGAGGGCACCATCGGCAGCCACGCGACGATGACCGGCCGCGTCTACGTGATTCACGACGTCCCTCCAGGCACCTACGACGCCGAGGGGCTGGCCGACACCTGGATCGAGGGGGCGGCTCTGGACGGCACGGGTCTCTCGCTCTCGGCCTCCGGCGACCTCGACGCAGACGGGTACGACGATCTCGCGGTCGGCGCGCCCTACTGGGACCTGGAGACCCCCGAGGCAGGGAGGCTCACCCTGTACTCCGGCGCCACGGTCACCGCGGCCGACGGCGCCCTGTCCGCCGAGGACGCGGTGGCGACCCTGGTAGGCGCGGAGGAGGGAGCGCAGCTCGCAGCCAGCGTCGCGCTCCTGGCGGACATGAGCGACGACGGTCGCGCGGAGGTGCTCGTGGGAGTCCCGGGCGCGGCGGGCACACGCGGCGCCGCGCTCCTCTTCCTCGACGCGATGAGCGGCACCGTGGGGACCGCGTCCGCCTGGCTCAGCGTCGAGGGCAGCGCAGACGCCGACATGGTCGGACGAGCCGTCACGGGCGTCGACCTCAACGGCCTCGGGCGCGTCGATACGGTCGTCGGAGGCTCACCCCAACCCCCCAACACCTCCGGCTTCTCCCGAGCGGGCCTCGTGTCCGTGGTCTACATGGATGCCTTTTGAGGCTTCAAGAGCTACACTGATCCTGTGAGGGCGCGTCGATGAGAGTCTGGTGCCTCCCCCTGATCGTCGCCTGCAACGGTCGGTGTCAACGCGCGGCCGACCCTTGTGACGACGCCGACCGCCGGACCTGGTACGCCGATCAAGACGGCGACGGCCACGGCGATCCCTCGGAGGCGAGCCAGGCTTGCGAGCAGCCCAGGAGCACGGCCTCCGTGGGCGACGACTGTGACGATCTGGACGCCTCCCGTTGGGAGCACGCCACCCTCTGGCCAGACCAGGACGGGGACGGCTTCGGAGCGGGGAGCGCCGTTGAGGTCTGCGCGAGCGCTGCCGACTTTTCCGATCAGGACGGCGACTGCGACGACCAGGACGACGCGCGCGCCCCTGGTCTGGAGCCCATCTGCGGGGACGGGATCGACCAGGACTGCGACGCGCTCCCGGACTGCGCACTCCCGACGGGAGCGGCGGCGGTGGTCGAGGTCGCAGCGACCCGATTCTACGGGGAGCCTGGGGGTGCACTCGGCTCGGCGGTCGCCGGGCTGGGAGACCTGGACGGCGACGGGCTGGAGGACGTCGGCCTGGGCGCCCCGCTCGCAGACCCCTGGGGTGCGGCGCAGGTGTACCTGAGCCCCACCGAGGCCATTGAGGACGCGAGCTCGGCCGAGCTCGTGCTCAGCGCTGCAGAGACCTACCCAGAGGAGGCGTCGATCCAGCTGGGCTCCGCGCTCGCCGCGGCGGACCTGACCGGAGATGGGCAGCGCGACCTGGTGGTCGGCGCCGACGCGAGTTGGTCGATGTACCAGGGGGACTCCACCTACATCCTCCCTGGGCCCCTGGTGACCGGCGAGATCATCCTCAACGAGGATCCGAGCGCCATCATCCTCGCAGGCACAGGGGGCGGCGCGTTCCTCACGGACCTGGACTATGTGGGCTCGAGCGACGCCGATCTGCTGGTCGGGGCCGGCTTCGTCGCGCTCTACCAGGGCCCGCTCACCGAAGGTGGGAGCGCAGACGAGCTGTACGACGGCGTCCTGGAGGGCACCAGCTACACCAACGGGACCTTCGGGCTGGCCATGGCCTTCGGAGACCTGAACGCGGACGGGCAGGTGGACCTGCTGGTCGGGGCGTCGCAGGTGGAAGGTGAAGATCCCACCGGGACCCTCTTCGGCGAGCTGGGCGGGGCCTTCCTGTTCACCTCGACTGCGGACCTGACGCGCGAAGAGAGCTACGAGGCGAGAGACGATCTGGCCATCTACGGCGCTACCGAAGGAGCTCAGGTCGGCGCCTCGGTCGCCTTCGCCGGCGACCCGAACGGGGACGGCTACGACGACCTCTACCTCGGCGCGCCCGGCGCGCTCGACGAGGACGGCGCGGCGACCGGCGCGGTGTACGTCTTCGACGGCGCGACGCTCGCTGCGCTCGACGCGGAGTCCCAGATCTACGCCGACCGCGCGAGCCTCACCCTCTACGGCGGCGAGGCCGACGACGAGCTCGGCGCGAGCCTGCTGACCGGGCTCCAGGTCGAGGACCAGCCCGCCCTCGTCGTCGGCGCCCCCGGCCACGACGACGAGACCGGCGCTGTCGCCCTGTGGTACGGGCAGCCCGAGGCCGGCGACACCCTCTACGAGGCCGACTATCGCCTCTCCGGCACCGCTGAGGGCGACCGCTTCGGCGCCACCCTGGCCAACGCCGGGGACACCAACGGCCTCGGCTGGGACGACCTGATCATCGGCGCGCCCGGCACCAGCGGCGGCGACGGGGCGGGGTGGTTGATGGTCTTCGATCAGCTCTGATCGGGATCGTCCCGCAGCTTCACGAGCCGGTGTGTCTGCCCGATACGCACGAAGCGGCGCTCAGCCCGCGCTGCAGCCCGCTGGTGGTCGGGTCGGGCCAGGTCCAGGGGCTCGTCGGTGAGCCGAATCAGCCGGCCCGGCGACCGAAGCGGAGCCGAGGGCGGGGACCACGCCTCGTCCCCCTCCTCGGAGGGGAACCCCAGCAGCGTGCAACTCCGGTCGGACCAGTAGTTCAACCATCCCAGACGCGCAGGGACCAGGGCCGCCTCTCCCCTGGTGGAGAACACCACCTCGCCTGGCGCAGGGTACGGACCCGCGCTCCCGTGCCACGCTTGAAGGCTGTCGGCCAGGTCCGCCAGCAGCGCGAAAGGGTCGAGGCCCGGAACCGGCTCCTCCAGCAGCAGCGCGCAGTGGAGCGCCTCGTAGCGGGGCTCCAGGGAGGGTCCGCTTCGCCGAAGGCTGGCGTTCACCCCAGCGAAGATCACCCAGGCCCACGAAGGCTCGGCGGTCGTGAAGATCACGCGCTCCTCGCTCCACCGGAGCTCGAACAGGGCGGCATCGAAGGCCTCGAGGACGTCCGTGATCGGCTCCCGCGGCGGCCTGGGCGTGACCTGCAGGCCGAGGACGCAGGCGAGGTGTCGCTCGATGACCCGGATCGCGGAACGGACGCGCGCGTCCCCACGAACCGGCGGCGCGCCATACACAGACATCTCGTCGGCCCACAGGTTCGGTCCCACGACGAACCCCCGTTGACCTAAGGCCCCTGCTCGGGCGGAGCCTCGGGTTCCTGGTGCAGGCACTCGGGCCGGTAGACGACGTCGAACAGGTCGCGCAGCAGCTCGTACTGCCGGAGGTCCGACACGGAGATCTTGAAGTTGTACCCACAGCGCCGGGCGATCTCCTGCTCGTTCATCAGCTCGCCGATCTGCTTGCCCGCGAGGAACTTGAAGGAACGCGCGCTCTTGTCGTCGAGCTTGTGCGTCTTCACCTCCCACACGCTGTGGTCCGCGGGCGTGTAGGCGTCGAAGTTCTTGTCCACCCCCTCCGGCGTGGTGACGAGGAGATCCTTCCCGGGGATCAGGTTGCCCGGGAGGGAGTCGGCGCAGGCGTCATGAATTCCATCTCCACCCAGATGTTTGACCGCCTCCACGTCACACCGGTTGTCGTCCTTCGGCAGCTCCTCGGCCTCTGGCCTCACCCCGCCCTCTGGCCCCGTGTACCGCCGATCCGTCAGCTCTGGCGAGGCCGTCTCCTTCGGCCACATCCCCAGCACCACCGGCCCCAGCCAGCGCGCCCCGAAGCTGAAGATCCGCGACAGCAGCCCCTCTCCCGCCGCCGGCAACGCGGGCGGGACCGTGGGCGACGGCGCGGGGCGCGTCACCAGCGGCGGCAGCGTGAAGACCGGCGGCATCTCCGCGCGGCTCAACTCGGCCGCGTCCTCGCTGCGTCCTCCGGGCTCGCCGTCCAGGTCGCAGGTCGGCGACTCCTCCACCGGGGGCGTGGCCCCCTCCTGCTCGCAGACCTCGTCGTCCGAGCCTGCGTCCTCGCACACCGCGTCCTCCCACCAGGGCGCGCCGTCCGAGCTCTCCGTCGCCTCCTCCGCCGCGACCGCCGCCGTGCGCGCCGCGCGGACCTCCTCGAGCGTCTGGATCGGAGGCGTGTTCGGCCCCGTCGCCAGGGCCTCCAGCCGGAGCTGCCCCGCGTCGTTGCCCCACAGCCCGCTCTGCTGGAGCAGCCGCACCCAGCGGTGCAGGAGGTTCGTGCTCCCGCTCGCGCCGGGCGGTGAGGTCTGGGCCTCGGGCTGCGGGGTCTGTTGGGGATGGTCGCTGCTTCGACCCTGGGTGGACATGACGAGCCTCCGGGGGTGGGGTACCCGGAGTGATTCTATGACTGTGGGCTCGGTTCGCGAAGCTGGAGACTGGAGCTGCCACGGGGACATCGACCACCACGGCATCGACGATGTTTGGGGCGGCGGGAGGGGGTGATCGCGCCGTGGCGCGCGGAAGGTCGCGCGCGGGCTGGATGAACGGCACGCGAGCACACCGGGCCCCGAGCGCTCCAGCGTGGCCCATCGGGGGAAACACGCGCAGGCGGTGCGATAGGAAGGTCAAGCACAGCCGGAACAACTTCCATGCGCCGTCTGAGGAGGGCGACGCCGCGCCTGTACTGCCTCCCCCGGGACCTGACTCCTCCCACCACCCTGATTAGATTGGTGGTCACCTCAGGAGAGTCCATGCCCCGCAAGGCCCG
>CAZTOW010000040.1:0-93512 GCA_964615375.1 uncultured Enterobacterales bacterium | reverse complement strand
GGGCTCGCGGCGCTGCTCTGGGGGCTCGCCGTGGCCACGGCGCTGCCCGAGCTGCGGTGGAACGAGGTCCTGCTGGTCCTGTGGCCCACCGACCTGCTGCTGCCCTTCCTGGGGGCGCGGAGGCTGCGCGGCTACGCGGCGGCGCGGGCGCTGGCGCTGCTGGTGCTGTCGGCGCTCTCGGCGACCGGCGCGCTGAGCCAGCCGCTGGTGGCGCCGGCGGCGATGGTGGCGCTGCCGATGCTGGCGCTCGCGCGCGCCCGGCCCGCCTGACGCTCTACTTCATCCTCGCCCGGATGCGCTCGATCTCCGCCTGATAGCTGGCGACCTCCGGTGAGCTCGGGTCCAGCTCGATGAGCCGCTGCCAGGTCTGGATGGCGGGCTCGAATTTTCCTATCTCCTCGTAGGTCTTCGCCAGGCGCACCAGGGCCTGCGTCAGGAGGTCCAGGCGCCCCTGGGCCCGGAAGGTCCGCTCCGCGCGCGCCATGTCGCCCGCGTCCGCGTAGAAGCGCACGAGATCCTGGAGGGCAAGCTCGGCGACCTGGCGCTGCTCGGGGAGCGAGTAGGAGGCGATCCCCGGCGCGAGGATCTCCTCCAGCGTCGAGATGGCCTTCTCGTACTCGCCGAGGTTGTAGTAGCACCAGGCCAGCTTGTAGCTCGCGGGGAGCTGGTAGGTCGATCCCGTGACCTGGGTCGCCCGCCTGTAGGCGGTGAGCGCCTTGAACGCGGCGTTGTGCGCGAACCAGTACTCGCCGATCTCGTAGTAGGCCCAGTCGAGGCGCGCGCTGTCCGGGTAGGTGCGGACCAGCTCCGTGAGCGCCTGGATGGCCTGGTCGCTCTGTCCCTGAGCCTGCAGCGCCACGGCCCGCTGGTAGAGCGCGTCCTCGCTGGGGACAGCCTGCGCGCGCGCCGCGGGAGCCCAGGCCTGGAGCAGGGAGAGGAGCGCGAACGAGAGGCGGCGACGGCTGGACATGAGCTCCCTCGGAGACAGGAGCTCAGACTATCGCACCGACATGTTGTTCCCGCTCTTGTTGACCGGGAACACGATGCCGCTCACCCGATCCACGAGCTTGCGCAGGCCAGAGCTCTCCTCTGGCTCGGGCGGCCCGAGCACGACGCGGCGCAGCACCTTGAGCGCGAGCCTCTTCACGCGGGACCTCCCCTCTGATCTTAATCCCCTCCGCGCCTCAGTCCACCGCGCCCAGCCTGCCGCGCCGCGCCAGCAGCTTGCCCAGCTCCAGGACGGGGAGGATGGTGGCGGAGGCGCCGAGCACGACGACCCAGTCCATCGGCGTGAGCGCGTAGACGCCGAAGAGCGCGCGGATCGGCGGGACGTAGATCGTGGCCAGCAGCAGGCCGAGCTCCGCCACGATGGCGAGGTTCAGCCAGCGGTTGGCGAAGGGGCGGACCGTCACGCTGAGGTGGTCGGATCGGTAGCCGTAGGCCTTGTAGAACTGCAGGAGGACCAGCGAGACGAAGGTCATCGTCATCGCCTCCTCCAGCGGGCGCCCGGAATGCAGAGCCCAGCCGAACAGGCTCACGTTCACCAGGGTGCTCCAGCCGCCGCCCAGCAGCATGAGGGCGACCACGGGGCGCGTGAAGATGCCCAGCTTCGGGTCCCGGGGCGGGCGCCGCATGAGGTCGCGCTCGGGCGGGTCCACGGCCAGGGCGAGGGCGGGCAGGCCGTCGGTGACGAGGTTCACGTAGAGGATCTGCACCGCCGAGAGCGGCAGCGGCAGCGCGAGCAGGGCGGTGCCCACCATCAGCCCGATCTCGCCGATGTTCGACGAGAGCAGGTACATCAAGTACTTCTTGATGTTGCCGAAGACCAGCCGGCCCTCCTCCACCGCGGCCACGATGGAGGCGAAGCTGTCGTCGGTGAGCGTCATGGCCGCCGCCTCGCGGCTGACGTCGGTGCCGGTGATCCCCATGGCGACGCCGATGTCGGCCTTGCGCAGGGCGGGGGCGTCGTTCACGCCGTCCCCGGTCATCGCCACGACCTGGCCGCGCCGCTGCAGCGCGCTCACCACGCGCAGCTTGTGGGCGGGGGAGACGCGGGCGAAGACGTCGATGCGCTCGACCTCGGCCTCCAGGCGGGCCTCGTCCCAGCTCTCCAGCTCGGCGCCCGTGACGACGCGGTCGTGGGCGAGCAGCCCGAGCTCGCGGGCCACGGCGCGGGCGGTGGCGGGGTGATCGCCCGTGATCATGACGGCGCGGATCCCGGCCTCCTTGCAGCGCCCGATGGCGTCCATGGCCTCCTCGCGCGGCGGGTCGATCATGCCCACCAGGCCGAGCAGGGTGAGCCCGTGGTCGGCGCCCTCCAGCCCCGCGTCGCGGCGCCGGGCCAGGGCCAGGACCCTCAGCGCGTCGTCGGCCATGGCGGCGGCCTCGGCCTGCACCCGCGCGCGCCCAGCCTCGTCCAGCGGGACCACGCCCGCCTCCGTCAGCACGCCCGCGCAGCTCTCCAGCACCACCTCCGGCGCGCCCTTGACGCAGAGCAGGAGGCCGTCGGGGGTCTCGTGGAGCGTGCTCATGCGCCGGGTCTCGGCGGAGAACGGGATCTCCTTGATGCGCGGGCACGTGGCGTCCAGGGTGGCCTTGTGCAGCCCCGCCTTGGCCGCCGCCACGATGAGCGCCCCCTCCGTCGGGTCGCCCACCAGGCCCCAGCGCGGCGCCCCGCCCTCCTCCTCCCGCCGAAGCTCGGCGTCGCTGGCCAGCACGCCCGCCTCCAGGAGCGCGCGCAGGGTGGCGTCGGGCTCGATCTCGCGCCCGTCCTCCTGGAAGTGGCCGCGGGGCTCGTAGCCGGTGCCGCTGATCGAGACGCGGCGCCCGAGCACGTAGACGCGGCGGGCGGTCATCTCGTCGCGGGTGAGCGTGCCGGTCTTGTCCGAGCAGACGAAGGTGGTGCTGCCGAGGGTCTCCACGGCGGGGAGCCGGCGGATCAGGGCGTTGCGCTTCACCATCTTCTGTACGCCGATGGCCAGCGAGATGGTGACCACCGCGGGCAGGGCCTCGGGCACGACCGCCACCGCCAGCGCCACGCCGAAGATGAACATCTCCACGAAGGGCTGCCCGCGGACGAGGCCGAGGATCACGATGCCGGCCACGATGAGCAGCGAGAGCCGGGCCAGGGTGGAGCCCACCCGGTCCAGGTTCTTCTGGAGCGGGGTGCGCGTGGTCTCCACCTCCTCCAGCAGCCCGGCGATGCGCCCGAATTCCGTGCCCATGCCCGTGGCCGCGATCACGGCCCGGCCGCGCCCGTAGCTCACCAGCGTCCCGGCGAAGACCATGTTCTTGCGGTCACCCACGGGCAGCGCGGGGTCGGCCAGCGCGTCGGCGCTCTTGTCCACCGGCAGGCTCTCGCCGGTGAGCGCGGCCTCCTCCAGCTTCAGGTTCACGGCCTCCAGCACGCGCGCGTCGGCGGGCACGCGATCCCCCGCGTGCAGGACGATGACGTCCCCGGGGACCAGCTCGCGCGCCGCGACCCGCAGCTCGAGCCCGTCGCGCAGCGCGGTGGCGGCGGGGGCGGCCATTCGCCGCAGGGCGTCCAGCGAGCGCTCCGCACGGTACTCCTGCACGAAGCCCAGGATCACGGCGAAGAGCACGATGACGGCGATGACCAGGCTCTCCAGCCCGTGCCCCAGGGCCACGGAGAGCAGCGTCGCGACCAGCAGGATCACGATGAGCGTGTTCTTCAGCTGCCCGAGCAGGATCTTCCAGGGCGAGGTGGGCGGGGTGGCCCGAAGCTCGTTCGGACCCACCTCGGCGAGGCGGCGCGCGGCCTCCTCGCGGGTGAGCCCTCGGTCGCCGCTCCCGAGCCGCTCCAGGGCCTCCCCGGGGGCCAGGACGTGGGGGTTCTGGAGTGGCGTCATGTCAGGAAGGTAGTGACCCCGCGTGGGACCGGCAAGCTCGCCTGTGCCATACTGGCGGGTATGAGCACCTCTCTGAAGCGCACGATGGGCCTGCCGGCGCTGGTCGTCTATGGGGTCGGCGACATGCTGGGGGCCGGGATCTACGGGCTCATCGGGAAGGCGGCGGGCCTGATGGGGAACCTCGTCTGGCTGGGCTTCCTGGGCGCGATGGTGGCGGCGCTGCTGACGGCGCTCAGCTACGCCAACATCGGCGGGCGCTACCCGCGGGCGGCGGGGGCGGCCTTCGCCACGCACCGGGCCTGGGGGCGACCCTGGCTGACCTGGGTGGTGGGGCTGGCCATCGCCGCCTCCGGGCTCACGTCCATGGCGACGGGCTCGCGGGTGATCGCCGGCTACCTGCAGCGCGCCGGGCTGGACCTGCCCACCGCGCCGCTGGCGATCGGGGTGCTGTGCCTGATCGCGGGCGTGGTCTTCCGCGGGATCCGGGAGAGCACCTGGCTGAACGCCGTCTGCACGGGCGTGGAGGTGACAGGGCTGCTCATCGTCATCGCCGTCACCCTGCCCCACTGGGGCTCGGTGGACCTCCTGGCCGGGCCGCCCGATCGCCCGCTGGACAGCGGGGGGCTGCTCTTCGCGCTCGTGCTGCAGGGCGCGGTGCTCACCTTCTTCTCCTTCCTCGGCTTCGAGGACCTTCTCAACATGGCGGAGGAGGCGAAGGAGCCCACGCGGGACATGCCGCGCGCGCTGGTGCTGGCGCTCGCGCTGACCACCGCCGTCTACCTCTCCGTGGCCATCGGGGCGGTGAGCGTGGTGCCGGCCGCCGAGCTGGGGGCCTCCAATGCGGCCCTGGTGGACGTGGTCGCGCGCGCTGCGCCAGCCTTCCCGTCCACGCTGTTCACCGCCATCGGGGTCTTCGCGGTGGCGAACACGGCGCTGATCAACCTGATCATGGGCTCGCGCCTGCTGTACGGGCTGGCGCGCCAGGGCCTGCTGCCGGCCGCGCTGGGGCGGGTCCACGAGGGGCGCCGCACCCCGCACGTCGCGATCCTCACCCTGCTGGGCGTGGTGGTGGGGCTCATGCTGCTGGCGGACATCGACCAGCTCGCCGCGTCCACCAGCCTGCTGCTGCTGACGAGCTTCGTGGTGGTGAACCTCTCGCTGCTGGTCCTGAAGCTGCGGCCCTCCGAGCCGAAGGGGGCCTTCGAGGTGCCCGCGCTGGTGCCGGCGCTGGGCGCCCTGGTCTGCGGGGCGCTCATCGTGGCGCGCGTGCTGGACCCCAGCGCCGACCCGCGGGCGCCGATGATCGCCGGCGGCGTGATCGTGTTCCTCGGCCTGCTCTACCTCGTGGCGCGGCCCAAGGGTGAGGTCACCGACGCGCTGGAGTCCTGAGCTCGCGCAGGAGCACCTCCTCGTTCTCGCCGCCCACCTGATCCCAGAGCCGCTCCAGGCCCTTGGAGGTGGGGCTGCGCCGGTTCACGTCCCAGACCAGGCGGCCGGAGAAGTCCGCCTGCCGGAAGGAGGCGTCGTCGCGGGGCACGGTGGCGATGAAGGGGATCTGCAGGTGCGACTGCGCGGTCTCGGGCAGGGAGAAGGCCAGATCCTCGTCCAGCCGGTTCAACACCATGCGGATCCGCCCCTCGGGGATATCCAGGCTGCGCAGGAGCCGGACCAGGCGCAGGGCGTCGCGCAGCGAGCCCACGTTCGGGTCGCAGACCAGCGTGATCAGGTCCGCCCGAAGGCAGAGGCCCAGCATGGCCTCGTCCACCCGGCTGCCCCCGTCCACGAAGACGCGGTCGAAGGCCTGCGCCGCCACGCCCAGCAGGTGCGTGACGTCCGACGCGCGCGCCTCCACCAGGTTGTTCAGATCGAAGGGCTGGGCCAGCACGAACATGCCCGAGCGGTGCTCGATGAGGTTCTCCATCAGCCCGCCCACGTCGAGCTGCGGCCCGTGCTCCAGCACCTGCTGGACGGAGCGCTCCACCCACAGGTCGAGCGCGCCAGCCACCCCACCCCGGTGGAAGTCGAAGTCCAGCAGCGCCACCCGCCCCGTGCGCGCGCGGGAGGCCGCCATGTGCATCGCCAGCGTGGTGGCGCCGCAGCCGCCCTTGGCCCCGATGACCGCGACCACCGCCCCGCGGGCGAGGTCCCCTCCCCCCCAGACCGAGGACGCCATCGCGGTGGGCTTGCGGTCACTCTCGATGACGAAGCGAGGCATCAGCTCCCCTTCCCTCGCCGGAGCGCCCAGGTGAGCGCGGGCGGCGTGATCACGGTGGTGAGGATCACCATCACCACAATGGCGGAGTACAGCGCGGATGAGACGACCGGGTGCCCGTGGAGCGTCATCTTCGCGCCCACGGCGGCGAAGATGAGCCCCACCTCACCCCGCGGGATCATCCCCAGGCCCACGGCCAGCCCGCGCATGTCCCGCCGGCCCAGCACGCCCAGCGCGCAGGCCTGCTTGCCCAGGATGGCGGCGGCGGTGATCGCCAGGGCCATGCCCATCACGGCCACGTCCCCGAAGACCCGCAGGTCCACGCCCATGCCCATGCGCACGAAGAAGATGGGCAGGAGGAAGGTCGCGACCGGCTCGATGAGCTGCTCGAGCTCGCGCTCGCCCCGGGCCACGAAGTCGTGGTAGTGCGCGCCCTCCAGCACGAGGCCGGCGGCGAAGGCCCCCACGATGGGCGCGAGCCCGATGGCCCCCGCCGCCCAGCTCACCACGAAGCAGAAGGCCAGGCTCACCGCCAGCAACACTCCGGGCGCCCGCAGCTGGAAGGCCCCGCGGTAGAGGCGCGGCGCCAGCACGACCCCCAGGCCCACCGCCCCGCCGAGGAAGAGCACCGCCTTCCCCACGATCCAGGCGAGCCCGACCGGGTCCACCGCCGAACCGGACTCCGCCGCCGCGATCAGGCTGGTGACCGCCGCCAGGATGACCAGGCCCATGACGTCGTCCACGACGGCCGCCCCGAGGATCACCCCCGCCTCCGGGCTCCGGGACTCGCCCAGGTCCTTCAGCACGCGCGCCGTGATGCCCACGCTCGTCGCGCACAGCGTCGCCCCCACGAAGAGGTGCGTGTAGATCTCCTCCTGGGGAAGCAGGAAGTGGGCCACCCCGAAGCCCAGCACGAAGGGCGCCACCACGCCCAGGGTGGCGACCAGGGTGGCGGCGAAGCCCACGGAGAGCATCTGCCGCACCGTGCTCTCCAGGCCCACCTGGAAGAGCAGCACGACGACGCCGAGCTCCGCCATCATCGCCAGCGTGGGGTCGGCGCGCACGGCCTCGACGCCCGGCACCCCCAGCAGCGTGAGGTTGCCGATCACCACGCCGGCCAGGAGCTCGCCCAGCACCGGCGGCTGACCGAGGCGCGCCGCGAGATCTCCGCCGAGCTTCGCGCCCACCAGGATGAGCGAGAGCCCCAGCAGCAGGGTCCCGAGGGCCGCATGCGCGTCCCCCGCGCCGAGGCCGATCGCGCTCTGCAGGGACAGGACGAGCAGGACGAAGGCCGGGATCCGGCGCCACGTCAACGTGCGGGCCTTCATGGGGGGAGCCGCTCCTCAGTGCCGACCATGTCTATAACTCCCCTCGCGGGACCCGGTTATGGTGCGCGGCCAGCCGCGGAGCCGATCCCATGACTGAGCCGCACACCCCGGGTCCCCCGGAACTCCCGCCTTCTCTGCACACCGAGGACCGCCTCGTCCAGGACAACGTGCGCGCGCTGCTGGAGGCGGTGGACGTCCTGGAGTCCCTGCCCCTCTCCGAGTACGCCGCGAGCTCCCGCTACGGATCGACGGTGGGCGCGCACTTTCGCCATGTCCTGGACCACTACCTCTGCCTCCTGGAGGGCCTGGACAGCGGGCTGGTCCACTACGAGGGCCGCCGCCGCGACGCGACCGTGGAGATGGACCGGGGGGTGGGGATGGCCCTGGCCCGCGCGCTGGCCGACCACCTGGAGCGCCTCCCGCCCTCCATGCTGCTGCGCCCGCTGCGTATCCGCTGCCTGGCGGGCGAGCTGGCCGACCAGCACCTGGGCGACCACCCCACCACGCCCCACCGCGAGCTGCACTTCGTCCTGCTGCACGCCGTCCATCACTACAGCGTGATCGCGCTGGAGCTGAAGACCCGCGGCTACGCGCCGCCCCCGGAATTCGGCGTGGCGCCGGCCACGCGCGGCTGGCGCCGCTCCCAGAGCTAGCATGTCCCGAAGGCGGGCGCTGCTGATCCTCTGGCTCGCGCTGCTGCTGGCCTCCAACCTCGTGCGCCTCCGCCGCCCCCTGCCTGAGCCCGAGGGGCTCCAGACGGCCGAGCTCCGGGCGGTCCAGGGTCGGGAGCGGCTGGACGAGCCCGCGCGCCTGGCCTGGGAGGAGCGGGCCGGCGAGACGGCGGAGTCCCCGCTGGTCCTGATGGTCCACGGGAGCCCCGGCGATCACGGGGCGATGAGCGGCCTGATGCGCGCGCTCCCGCCCCGCTGGCGCGCCGTCGCCCCCGACATGCCCGGCTTCGGCGCCTCCGCGCGGGGCGTGCCCGACTACTCCGTCCGCGCCTACGCCGACTACCTGCTGCAGCTCCTCGACCACCTGGGCGTGGCCCGCGCCCACCTCGTCACCCACAGCCTGGGCGGCGGCGCGGCCCTGGAGCTCTGGGATCAGGCGCCGGAGCGGGTCGCCTCGATCACGCTCATCGCCACCATCGGCGCCCAGGAGTACGAGCTCCTGGGCAGCTACGCCGCCAACCACGCGGTCCACGGCCTGCAGCTCGGGCTCGTCCAGCTGGGGCTCTGGGGGCTGCCGCACTTCGGGCTCCTGGACGACGGCCCCTTCTCCCTGGCCTACGCCCGCAATTTCTACGACACCGACCAGCGGCCCCTGCGCCCCATCCTGGAGCGCTACGACGGCCCCATGCTGGTCCTCCACGGCGCCCACGACTTCCTGGTGCCGGTCGAGGCCGCGCGCGAGCACGCCCGGCTCGTGCCCCAGAGCGAGCTGGAGATCGACCCCGAGGGCGACCACTTCGACCTCTTCGTCCAGCCCGAGCGCGTGGCGGCCCGGGTGGACGCCTTCCTGGCGCGGGTGGAGTCTGGGGAGGCTCGCCAGCGGGCGGAGGCCGATCCGGCGCGGGTGGCGGCCTCAAGGCTCCCCATCGACCCCGCCACCCTGCCCCGGGCCCAGGGCCCCACCCTGCTGGTGGTGGGCGGGCTGCTGGCCGCCGCCACGCTGGTGAGCGAGGACCTGGCCTGCATCACCGCGGGCCTGATGGTGAGCCAGGGAAGACTAGGTTATCTAGCCGGAACCCTGGCCTGCTTCCTCGGCATCTTCATCGGCGACCTCGGTCTGCTCCTGGCGGGGCGGGTCTTCGGGCGCCCCCTGTTGAGGCTCCCGCCGCTGCGCTGGTGGGTGACCGAGGCCCAGGTCGACCGGGCGAGCGCCTGGTACAACCGCAACGGCCCGGCCGTGATCCTGTCCAGCCGCTTCATGCCCGGGGCGCGCCTGCCGCTCTACGTGGCGGCGGGGATCCTGAAGACGCCGGTGCTGCGCTTCGCCGGCTGGTTCGCCCTGGCCGGGCTGCTGTGGACCCCGCTCCTGGTGGGCGGGGCGGCGCTGGTGGGCGAGCGCGTCCAGGCCCTCCTGGACCGCACGCAGCTGGGGCTGGGCCTGGGGCTGGCGCTGGCGGTGGCGCTGGTGATCACGCTGCGCACCTTCATCCCGCTGTTCACCTGGCGCGGGCGGCGCCTGGCGCTCGGCTGGTGGCGGCGGCAGACGCGCTGGGAGTTCTGGCCGATGTGGCGGGTCTACCCGCCGGTGGTGCTGGAGATCCTGCGCCTGGGCCTGCGCTACCGCTCACTCACGGTGTTCACGGCCTCCAACCCTGGTATCCCGCTGGGCGGCCTGGTGGGCGAGAGCAAGTGGGACATCCTCCAGCGCCTGGGCGGCGACCGCGAGCCGCGCATCCCCCGCACCCGCCTGCTGCCGGGTGACTGGAGCGCCGAGCGCCGGGTCGAGGCCGCCCTGGCCTTCCAGCGCGAGCTCGGCCGCTGGCCGGTGGTGCTGAAGCCGGACGCCGGCCAGCGCGGCCTCGGGGTGCTGGTGGCGCGCTCGGACGAGCAGGTGCGGGCCTACCTCGCCGGGAGCGCGCTGGACACGCTGATCCAGGGCCACGTCGCCGGGGTGGAGTACGGCCTCTTCTACGTGCGGCGCCCGGGGCACGCGCGGGGCGAGCTCTTCTCGATGACCGAGAAGCGCCCGCTGGACGTGACCGGCGACGGGGTCCACACGCTCGAGGAGCTGATCCTCGGCGATGATCGGGCGGTCTGCATGGCCCCCACCCACCTGCGCCGCCACGCCGAGCGCCTGGGCGAGGTCCCCGCCGCCGGCGAGCGCGTGCGCCTCGTGGAGATCGGCACCCACAGCCAGGGCAGCGTGTTCCTGGACGGCAGCGCCGTGCGCACGGAGGCCCTGACGGAGGCGGTGGACGCCCTCTGCCAGGGCTTCGAGGGGGGCTTTCACTTCGGGCGCTTCGACGTGCGCGCGGAGAGCGTGGACGCGCTGATGGCCGGGCGCTTCTCCATCCTCGAGCTCAACGGCGTGACCAGCGAGGCGGTCCACATCTACGACCCGAAGAACCCGCTCTCGTATGCGATTGGCGTGCTCCGCGAGCAGTGGGCCCTGGCCTTCGCCATCGGCGCCGCCAACGCCGCGGCGGGGGCCCCGGTCGCCT
Source organism: uncultured Enterobacterales bacterium (assembly GCA_964615375.1). Classification (GTDB taxonomy): domain Bacteria; phylum Myxococcota_A; class UBA796; order UBA796; family CAZKWG01; genus CAZKWG01. Next base: position 82,931 of record CAZTOW010000040.1, on the reverse strand, counting down.
CGAAGCGCGAGATCGTCTCGGCGTGGTGGGCCTTCCGGCAGCGAGAGGCTAAATAATCTAGTATGTGCACGCTCTCCGTCCTGCTCCAGCCCCAAGGCTTCCTGGTCGCCATGAACCGCGACGAGCGGCGCAGCCGCCCGCTGGGAGGGGCCCTGCGCCTCCTGGAGGCGGAGGGGCGCCGCGTGGCCCACCCCACGGACGTGGAGGCCGGCGGGACCTGGTTCGGGGCCTCCAGCGCGGGCTTCGTGGCGGCGGTGCTGAACAACTACGCCGCGGACGACGCGAACGCGATCCGGCCGCTCAGCCGCGGCGCCATCCCGGCGACCCTGCTGGCCGCTTCTGGCCCAGCCGAGGCGCTGGCGACGCTGGACGCCCTGGACGCGGGCCAGTACCGACCCTTCCGCGCGGTGCTGGTCATCCCTGGCGAGGGCGTGTGGGTCCACGTCTCTGACGGGGCGCGCGTGACCGTGGCCGAGCACCCCTGGGCGGACCTGCTGCTGGTGAGCTCCGGGCTGGACGAGCCGCGGGTGCGGGCGCACCGGCTCGGGCTCTTTGACGCGCTGCGGGCGGCGGATCCGGGGCGCGAGGCGCTGCGCCACCTCCACTTCCAGCAGAATCCGGCGCAGCTCGAGCTCGGCTTCTCCATGGAGCGCCCCGAGGCCCGCAGCGTGAGCTACACGGAGCTGGAGGTCGTGGGCGGGCGTTGGGTGCTGCGCCACCTGGAGGAGCCGCCGATCGGCTACGATGAGGCCCGCCGGGCCGCTCTGGAGCGCTCGGCCATCACGCTGCGGGAGCCCTGATGCGCGCGCCTCTCCTGTCCCTGCTGACCTGCGGCTGCGCCGCGAACCTGGCGACCCTCCAGGGCCCGGAGACCCTCGCGCCGGGCCAGCTCTCCGTGGCGGTGGAGGGGGGCGCCGGGCTCCCGCTGGGCACCACGGCGCGGGCGGTGGCGGCGGGCGTGCGGCTGACCGACGGCGCCATCGACTACGGGCAGAGCGGCGAGCCGGTGGAGCTCTCCACCCTGACGGGCGCGGTGGGCGCGGGCATGGGGCTGGCGCTCTCGCCCCCGGGCACGGTCTACGGGCTCTCGGCGCGGGTGGGCGTGCTGGAGGGCCTGGACCTGGGCGCGCGGGTGAGCAGCTCCGACCTGCGCCTGGACGCGAAGTGGCGGCTCCGCGACGGTGCTGACGGCGGCTTCGCGCACGCCCTCGACGTCGCGTTCTACAAGCACCAGTTTGAGGGCCTGGTCTTCGACGTCTTCAACCCCATCCAGAAGGTGAGCACGCTCATCCCCGGGCTGGAGCTCCAGGAGCCGAAGCGCTGGGACCTCGCGGCGCGCTGGCTCACCGGGGCGCGGGTGGGGGAGAACCTCAAGGTCTACGGGGGCCTGGAGGCGCGGCTGGGCCGCTACGTGGTGCCCTGGTTCCTGACCGGCGAAGACTACGGCTGGCCCGAGATCGTGGCGGTGGAAGAGCAGAAGGGCTGGAACCCCATCGTGAACGGCACGGGCGGCCTGGGGGTGGGCAAGGACCCGGTCTGGGTGCGGCTGGAGATGAACCTGGCCTACAGCTACGCGCGCACCGAGGTCCTGGACCTGCCGGTGAACTTCGGCGGCGTGACGGTCTTCCCGGCGGCGAGCGTCGAGCTCACGCCGAAGAAGAAGGAGCGCTGAAGGTCAGACCAGGCTGTCTGCAGCGAGGATGCGCTCCTCGAGCTCCGCCGGCTCCGTCGCGCCCACGCTCTCCGCCAGGTTCCAGAGGGCCTGGGTGCTGGCGGCGAGCTGCTGGGACATGGCGACGATGAGGGCCTGGCGGAACTCGCTGGCCACCTCGAAGGGCGAGGAGCGCAGGAGCAGGAAGACCTGCGTGCGCGAGATCTGGAGCACCTCGACCCTGCCCGCCGCGTAGATGGACGCGGTGCGGCCGGTGTTCCCGAACAGGCTCGCGTGGCCGAAGAGGCAGACCGGCGCCAGCTTCGCCACGACCATGCGCCGGCCGAGCTTCGGGGTGCGCACCACCTCCGCCTCGCCCTCGGCCAGCACCCACACGGCGCCCGCGGGCTCGCCCTCCTTGCAGATGGGCTCGTTCTTGTAGACGCGGCGCTGGAAGTGCCGCGCGAGCTCGGCCAGCACCTCCTCGCGCGCGCGCTCGAGGCCGGGGAGGCGGCGGAGGACGTCGATGGTCTGGTTCAGCTCAGCGCTCACCCTGCACCTCCCAGCACGCCGCGGAGCCAGCTCATCGCCGAGCCGACGCCGCCGTTGCGGTAGCGCTCCAGGAGCTCGCCCATGCGGCGGTGCGTCTCGGCCATGCGCTCGGCCAGCACCTCCAGCATGGCCTTCTCCAGGGCCGTCGCCGCGCCGTGGTTGATCTGGCGGAGCTCCTCGTAGGAGACCACCGTGAGCGCGGCCAGCAGCCCCGGCTCCAGCCCCAGCACGTCCGCGGTGCGCAGCTGGTCCGGCGCCAGGAAGGCGATCTCGCCGAGCAGCTCGCCCGGCCTCAGCACGCCGACGTGCAGGCGCTGGCCCCCCTCGCGCAGGTACACGTCCAGCGAGCCCTCCAGCAGGATGTAGAGCGCGTGCCCCGGCGTCCCGGCCTCAATCACGCGCTCCCCCTGCTTGAAGGAGTAGAACTCCAGCACCTCGGCGAGGTCGTCCTGGGCCTTGCGGTCCATGGACCGGAACAGCGGGCACTGGCGCAGGAGCTGGTCGGGGGGGAGGGAGGACATGGGGGGAGACATAGCGCGGATCGGGGGTGGGGGGCCAGGGGTGGTGGGGCCCTACAACCGCCGCCACCCCGCCGGATCCGCCTTAAGCACATACAGCTCTCCGCGGCGCACCAGCTCGCCGGTGATCTCCAGCGGCTCGGCCACCACCGCGAGCGCGGCCTGGCCCACGGCCTCGCCGCCCGCCCCCACCAGGAGGAGGGCGCGGCGGGCGCCGCCGGGCTCGCGGACGACGAAGGAGGGCGGGATCCCGCCAGAGAGGCAGCGGGCGGCGCAGTCGCGGTGGACGCTCAGGTTCCCGGGGTTCATCACGCCCAGGTAGCACTTGCTGTCCACGATCTCGCCCCGCAGGGTGACCGTGCCGAGGCGCTGCTCGGGCAGGTCCAGCGGGGCGGGGCCGAGGTCCTGGAGGGTGTCGGGCTCGACCTCCAACAGGGTGCGCTCGTCCAGCCAGGCCAGCGTGCCGCGCAGCCGCACGCGGTGGCCGTCCAGGCCGGAGAAGAGCTCGTCCGCGCCGAACTTGAAGGGGCGGACCAGCATCCAGACCGAGGGCGGATCCGAGGGGCCGGCGCCGGGCCGGGGCACCAGCAGCGTGGGGTACGGGAAGGCGGCGACCACGCCCTCCACCTCGCGGGGCGCGCCGAAGTCGAAGCGGGAGGGCAGGGTGGGCCCCAGCGCGCTGGCGAAGAGCAGCGCCACGCCCAGCGCCAGGGCCAGGCGCCGCAGCACGACCCCGCGCAGGAAGGCGGCGATCCGGGGCGGCATCCGGGGCTGCCAGCCGATGTAGAAGCCGGGGTCGGGGTGGAGGTCGGGGGTGGTCTCGTCCGACGAGGCGACGGCGGGCTCCACCCGGGTGCCGGGCGGCAGCGGCTCGGGGTGGACGTAGACGGCGCGGCCCTGCACGCGCACACGGAAGGTCGGGACGGACTCGGTGAACGGCGGGGGCGAGGCGCCGGTCTCCGGGAGGTACTGGTAGCCGTGCCAGGGGCAGGTCACGCAGCCGTCCAGGATCCGCCCCTCGGCCAGCGGGCCGTTCTGGTGCTTGCAGACGCCGGAGATCGCGGAGATCTTCCCGGAGTGGCGGAAGACGGCCACCCGCTCGCCCGAGAGGCAGACGCCCCGCGCCCGGCCCTCGGGGACGTCCTCGGCGTCGCAGACGCGCACGAAGCCGTCGTCCTCGGGGAGCTCGGCGTGCGGCCGGTCGCCGTCGCGCTCGCGCAGGGCGGCCAGCAGGTGGAGGCCGCCCACCCACAGCACCCCGAGCCCCACCGCCCCCAGGAGGAGCGGGCTGCGCTCGCTGCGCAGCAGCCCGAGGCCGACGTGCAGGACCAGGAGCCCCCAGGCCCCGTAGACGAGCATGTGGAGGCGCTTCCACACCGGGGCGCTGAGCAGGGACAGCCACAGATCATGGCTGGTGAACGCCATCAACCCGAGGATGAGCAGCGCCCCGAGCCCGAAGGGCGCGAAGGGGAGCTGGCTCGGGTCGCCCCAGCGCGGGGTCGCCGTCAGCACGCTGACCAGCGGGTTCTCGTCGCCGAATCCGTGGAACTGGACGAGGCTGAAGGCGGCATGCGCCAGCCCGAGCCCGAAGACGGTCACGCCCATGTGCCGCCGGTTGTAGAGCAGCGGCAGGAAGCGGGGATCCAGGCGGGCGAGCGGCCCGGTGGCCAGCGTGATGTGCAGCAGCAGGAAGGCGGCTGAGCCCAGGGCCCGGAGGATCAGCGTCTCCGCCGTCAGATCCGGGCGGAGCGCGAGGCCGGCGCCGAGGAAGACCCCCAGGTAGAGCAGCACGCCGCCCAGCAGCAGGGCGTCGTAGATCCACTTCTGGCGGTTCCAGCCCACCGCGCGATAGCCCGCGCTCAACGCGCACCTCCCAGCTGGACCTGACCCACGACGCGGGCGTGGCCGAGGCTGTAGAGCAGCAGGCTCCCGCGCAGATCGCCACCTTCGAAGGGGAGCTCGAAGCTGCTCTCTCCACGCGGCAGCCCGCCGAGCAGCCGCGCGTCTGAGGGCAGCCCCTCCCCCACGGGCGCGGAGGCCCAGAAGACGACGGGGTCGGGGTGGTCGGCGGCGCAGCGCTCGCAGGCCAGGCGCACCACGAAGCGCTCTCCGCGCTGGTAGATCGCCAGGGTCCCGCCCGCGTCCCCGAAGACCCGCTCCTCCTCGTAGATGGGCGTCTCGGTGGGCAGGACGGCGGGGCTCGGGCCGGGGGCGCTCCCCTCCGCGGCCCAGACCACGGCGGGGGCCTGTCCTCGCGCCTCACGCGGCGTGTCCCCCTCCGGCGCCCGCGTCAGCACGGTGGCGCCCAGCCCGAGCAGCGCCCCCGGAGCCAGCAGCGCCCAGATCCGTCCGTGCCACTGGCGCAGGGAGCGGATCACGCGCGCACCGCGTCCCGGTGGGCGTTGCGCTCCTCGCGCGGGCCAGCGCGCCGCAGCAGGCGAAGGGCGAGCAAGGGCCAGAGGGCCGCCGAGGCCGGCAGGATGATCAGCCGGAAGCCCCAGCTCCCACCCTGCGCTTGTGGATCCAGGCGCTGGACCCCCCGGAGGACGAAGGGCAGCGCGAACAGCGCCCCGAGCGCCGCGTAGGCGCCCGCGACGCTGACCAGCACGCGCGCGAGGGAGAGGTCCATCTGCCGGGATTATCCGACAAAAGCCGTCCGTTGTCCACGCTCGCCACGCGGCAGGCGCGGCGAGCGCGTCCGCAGACTACCAGCCCGTGTCGGGCGTGGCGTAGCCGGTGTCGCCGTAGTCGTACCCGTAGTAGTAGTAGCCGTAGTAGAAGATGTACGGGCTCAGGAAGAAGATGCCGGCCTCATAGTCGCGGTCACTCTCCTCATAGAAGAAGTACCAGTAGCCGTAGGAGTACCCGCGGCCCACGTAGAGGTAGGCCTCCGGCCAGTAGTACCACTCACCCGACTCGACCGAGTAGTAGTAGGCGGTCTCGTACTCCCCGCGAGAGCCGATGAAGCTCCACAGGGTGCCGAACTCCTCCACCTCCGGCCAGACCGAGAAGTCCGACCACTCGCAATTCGGGACGCCGAAATAGTCCGCGAGCGACTCGTCATAGCTCGCGCTCACGTAGAGTGAGTAGGAGCACCCGTCACAGGTCAGCTCGTCCGTCGCCTCGTAGCCATAGGCGTAGTAGATGGCGAAGCACTCACCGCTGTGCGTGACGTAGTAGATCCCGGAGGTCACCGGCTCGCCCGAAGCGTCGAGCTCGTAGCCGACGCCGCCCTCGAGGACGGAGCCGCCTCCCTCGTCGATCTCCCCGTCGCAGTCGTTGTCGAGGCCGTCGTCGCGATCGTTCTGGTCGGGGTTGATGTCCTCGTTCGAGTCGTCGCAGTCGTCCGTGTTGTCGGCGTAGCCGTCCACCTCGTCGCAGCTCTGCACCGTCGGGCCGTCGGCGGTCCCGAAGCCGTCCCCGTCCGCGTCGGTGTACCAGGTGGGCGCCTCGGCGTCGTCCGCCTCGTCGGTGGTGCCGTCGCAGTCGTCATCGACCCGGTTGTTGCAGATCTCCGTGTTCCCCGGGCTGCGCTGCGGATCCTGGTCGTCGCAGTCGGTGTTGTCCTCGGAGTACCCGTCGCCCGGGGCGCAGGCCACGCCCGTCAGGATGGGGTGCCCGAAGCCGTCGCCGTCCTGGTCCAGGTAGTAGGTGGTGCCGTCCGCGGTGCCGGGCTCGTCGGTGAGCCCGTCGCAGTCGTTGTCCACCGTGTCGCAGACCTCGGTGCCGGCCGGGTTGATGGCCGCCGAGGCGTCGTCGCAGTCGCCGCCCGAGCTGACGTAGCCCGTGGTCCCCGGGCAGACGGTCCCTGGGCCGTCCGCGCCGTAGGTGTCGCCGTCCGCGTCGGGGTAGCCGGGGATCCCGTCCACCGCCCCGGCCTCGTCGACCTCCGCGTCGCAGTCGTCGTCGATGCCGTTGCAGCGCTCGTCGGCGCCTGGGTAGATGTTGGCGCTCTGGTCGTCACAGTCGATGGAGTCGCCGTAGCCGTCCTTGTCCAGGTCCACCGAGGGTGGACCGCCGGTCTCCTCGGTCTCCTTGTCTCCGGGGCAGCCGGTGGCGAGCGCGCCGAGCAGGGCGAGCAGGAGGGTGGTGCGCGTGTTGTAGGTGAGCATCTCAGCCTCCGATCCCGTCGAGGTCCGCGGTCCCGTACCACCAGCTCGTCCAGTAGTAGGCGGCGTCTGGCGGCGTGTCCGCGACGACGCCGTAGTCATAATCTTCATAGTCGTAGTAGTACTCGACGGGGTACTCGTAACGGCCGCTCCAGAAGGTCAGGGCGCCCGTGCTGGGATCCCAGGTGGCGTCGAAGCGCGGGTACCAGTAGTAGGCGGCGGGCGGGGCGCCGGCCACGCCGTAGTCTACGTCGTCCTCGTAGCCTTCGTAGTAGTCCCAGGAGTAGGCGTACCAGACCGCCGGCTCGCCGCTCCCGTCGTAGTCATCGTCGATGGCCAGCCGCCACGCCAGATCCGGCGAGCGCGGGCTGACGCAGCGACCCGTGTTGTCGCTGATGTCCTCTTCGTAGGCGAAGTCCACGGTGAAGCCGTACTCGCAGTCCGGGCACGCCTCCTCCGAGATCTCCCAGGTCCCCGTCCAGTACAGATCACAGTCGCGCTCGGTTGGATCCGAGCCGTAACCATACTGGTAATTCAGAGTCCCATAATAGCAGACCTCGTCCGCGGAGCCGTCGCAGTCGTTGTCCTTGCCGTCCGTGTCGTCGCAGCTCTCGGTGGCGTCGGGGTTGATCTCGGCGTCGGAGTCGTCGCAGTCGCCGCCCGTGCGGATGTAGTCGCCGGTCAGCGCGTCGCAGGTGGTGATCGCCGTCTCCTCGTCACCGTAGCCGTCGGAGTCCTCGTCGGTGTAGTAGGTGCGACCGTCCACCGCGTCGTCGTCCACCACGCCGCTGCAGTCGTCATCGACGTCGTTGCAGCGCTCCTCGCGGCCCGGGTTGACCCGGTTGTTCTCGTCGTCGCAGTCGCCCGCCTCGGTCGTCGATCCGTCCTCGACCACCTCCCCCGTGCCGGGGTCGTAGGTGGGGGCGTCCGCGTCGGCGATGTCCGTCGTGACGTAGCCGTCGGCGTCCTGATCGTAGTCGCTGGCGCCGTCACAGTTGGTGTCCCAGCCGTCGTACCAGGTGTCGTCGGCGCCCGGGTTGACCGAGGTGTCGTCCTCGTCACAGTCGCCGCCGTCGGTGTAGTAGCCCGTCCCCGGAGAGTCGCACTGCACGAGCGCGGTCTCGTCGGCGCCGTAGCCGTCCCCGTCCGTGTCGTAGTACCAGGTGGAGATGTCCACCGGATCGTCGTCGATGGCACCGTCGCAGTCGTCGTCCTCGCCGTCGCAGTACTCGTCCTCGCCAGGGTTGACCCGGGCGTCGCGATCGTCGCAGTCGCCGTCCTTGCGCGCATAGCCCTCGGGCGTGTCGCAGGCCTCGGTGGTGACGTCGTCCAGGCCGTAGCCGTCGCCGTCCCCGTCCTCGTAGTAGGTGTCCGCGTCGCGCGCGTCGTTGTCCACGCCGCCGTCGCAGTCGTTGTCGATCTCGTCGCAGACCTCCACGGCGTCCGGCCGCGCGTCCGCGTCGTCATCGTCGCAGTCGTCGTCGTTGGCCACGTAGCCGTCGCCGAACGCGCAGACGTTCAGGGAGATGGAGGCGTCACCGTAGCCGTCGCCGTCGGCGTCCGGGTGCGCGGAGAGGCCGCCGGAGGCGCCGGGCTCGTCCACCTCGTCGTCGCAGTCGTTGTCGAGCTCGTCGCAGACCTCCTCGGCGAGGGGGGAGCGCGCGGCGGTCGCGTCGTCGCAGTCGGTCCCGTCCGTCACCGTCCCGTCCGGCTGCGAGCAGGCCAGCGCCCCGCCCAGCGCGTCGCCGAAGCCGTCGCCGTCCGCGTCCGGGTAGTACATCGTGCCGTCGACCGCGCCCGCCTCATCAGAGAGCCCATCACAGTCGTCGTCGATGCCGTTGCAGACCTCCGGGGCCCCCGGCGAGACCGCGGCGCTCGCGTCGTCGCAGTCCGCCTCCGCGCCGTAGCCGTCGCCGTCGTTGTCTGTGAGCGTGGGCCGTTCCGAGGGATCTCCGGTGTCGTCCCCCTTGTCCCCGTCACAGCCAGCCAGCGCCGCAAAGAGCAGCGCAGCGGCGCGGAGTCCACCCGCTGCCCCCTGGAGCTGATATGTAGTCATCGCGACTCCGAACCCGTCCGACCCGCTGCTCCATATCCTGCATGGCCAGCGGGCGCCGTCAAGTGCCGCGTGAGCATCCCCATCAGCCGCGGATGCGCCCCGCCCGCACCTCGGGCCTCATCCACGTATAGAGCCCCCATCCGGCCAGGGGAAAGCCCACCACGCAGCAGGCGGGCGTCAGCGCCACGTAGGCCAGCAGGAAGTAGACGGACCAGTGCTCGCGCACCTCGCGATAGCGGCGCAGCCCTTGACGGGCCAGCACCCCGCCGCCCAGCACCCCCGCGCCCAGCACCACGTTGATCGCCAGCGCGGTGATGCGCCCGGTCCCGAAGAAGTAGAGCGTGACGACGCTGTTGATGAAGGCCAGCACGCCCAGCGCCATACAGAACCAGATCGCGATGGACAGCCAGCCGGCGACCCCGTCCACGTAGTCCAGGGCCGCCACGCGCTCCACGCTCGCCCCGGCCCCGCCCATCTCCGCCAGCTCGGCCCGCCCCTCCGCCGAGATGTAGACGGGCTCACCGGCCCCCTCGCCCTCCCGTGCCACCGGGCCCGAGCCCCAGGGCTTGTAGTCCCCCGAGAGCCACCAGCCCTCGGCGGGCCCCTGCTCGAAGGAGGTGTTGGGCGTCCGCAGGCGGATCTGCACGAAGCGGATCATGTCCCCCGAGCACGGATCTCCCTGGACCTCGGGCACCCCCGCCCGCTGCGACCAGGTGAGCTCGCCGCCCGAGAGCCGCCAGCGCACGAACTCGGGGACGTGGCGGGTGAGCCCCTGGTGCAGGTAGCCCGCCGCGTGCGAGGGGTTCTTGAGGTCGTACGGGTACTCTTCGAGGAAGTTGCAGTCCGAGCAGCGCGCCACCACCTTGATGTCCGGCGCGCGCCCCGTGATCTTGACCTCGAACTCGTAGTTCGGGTCCTCGGCCCGGCGCCCGTCGGCCTCCGGGGCCATGACCAGCGTGAGCCCGTCCTTGCCGCCGCTGCCCGGCAGGCGCGAGACGTCGAAGCCGCCCACGGCGCCCGGGGGCACGACCCCGCCGCGCCCGGTGATGTCCTTCCAGCCGTACTCCACCAGCCCGCGGATGAGCCAGGCGTGAGGCTCGTTCAGCGTGAGCATCGCGGGCTGCATGGGGGCCCTCAGTCTTTGAAGAAGCTGCCGTAGATGTTGTTCAGGAAGCCGACCGCGCTCTCCCCCTCGCCGATGGTCCCGCCCTGCTGCAGCCGCTGGGCCAGCAGGTAGGCGTCATAGGCCGTGACGAAGGGCCACACGAAGTAGAGGAGCCCGCAGGACAGGATCCCGCCGACGAAGCCGATGGCCAGCGAGATGAGGCCCTTCTTCTGCTGGCCGATCAGGAGGTAGCCAGCACCACAGAGGTTGAGGAGGAAGAACCCGAGGACGTTGAGGACCGCCGCCAGACCCGGGCTCACGGAAGGGTTGCGAATCATCTGCCCCATGGGCGGACCTCCTGTGCGAAGCGTGAGTCGGTGCAGGTTACGCCCCGTGCGCCCGCCTCGCAAGGCGCCGCGGCTCATTCCGCCTGTCTCGCCCGCGACGCCGGATCAGTCCACTTCGATATAGGCTGGATAGAGCGGCGCCACGCCGTCCCCCGGCACCCACACCGGCCACTGGTAGGGGCCGTAGGTGTAGTCGTCGATCGTGAACGTCATCAGCAGCGAGCTGGCCCCCTCGGGCACGCCGAAGACGGCGAAGCGCCCCGTGGCCCCGGTCACGTTGCCCGAGCTGCCGTCCGAGCCCTCGCCGTCCAGGTAGCAGGCGTCCAGCGTGGTGCCCTCGGAGCTGTACAGCTCCACGGTGCCGTTGTTGATGGCGTAATCGTCCTCCTCGGGCTCGACGTCGCCCAGGTAGAGGAGCGCCTGGCCCACCGCCACGCCGCCCTCCTCGCCCACCGAGGGGCAGCCCGCCCAGGTCTCGAAGAGGGCGTCGTACTCGTCCTGGGGCATGGTCCAGATGCGGCCGTCCCCCGCGGCGAAGGGCCCGGCGCCCGCGTTGCCGCTGAGGCTGGTGGGGACGTGACCCTCCGCCGAGATCTCCACGGTGAAGAACTGGCCGGCGGGGACGTCTACGGAGAAGGCGCCGTCGCTCTCGGAGACCGCCTCGTCGAAGACCTCCGCGTAGACGTCGCGGGTCTCCAGGGTGGCGTCCGCCACGACCCCGGCGGTCTCGCTGGGCTGGTCGAAGACGCGCCCGGTCATGGCGACGGGCGTGGTGCCCACGCAGCCGACGAGCTCAGAGAGGAGGAGGAGCGCGGTCGCGGTCATGGGTCACCCGAGAGCTCGAGGAAGCTGGCGTTGAGGAGGTCGCCACCCTGGGCGGGCCAGGCCAGCAGGACGTGGCTCCCGTCCGGCGTGGCCGCCTCGAACGTGATGTCGCCGGGCGCGAGGTCCACGGCCAGGATGAGGTCCACCGGATCCTCGGCCCCCGCGGCGCGCACGGTCCCGTCGTCGTCCACCGTGAACGGCAGCACCTCGCCGAGGCCCTCGGCGTCCACGACGGCGTAGCTCGCGCCTACCCAGCGCTCCGGGTAGAGCGGCTCGGCCCAGAGGTGGACCCGCTCGCCCTCGCTGAGGTCGGCGGGGCCGCCCCCCAGCACCCCGCCCCCGGCGAGCTCAGACAGGGTCTCGCTCACGTCCTCGGCGCGCCGGGCGAAGAGGGCGCCGGTGAACCAGTAGGCGCGGCCCGAGGGCGTCTCGGCGGCCCAGACGGTGTTGACGAAGTCGTCCCCGGAGAGGCGCAGGAGGACCTCGGTGCTCGTGGGCACCGTGAGCACCCAGGAGCCCTCGCTGCCCTCCACCTCGTAGGGCTCGTCCAGCGGCTCGCCCTGGGCGTTCAGCAGGCCCTGGCCGCCCATGTCGGTGAGCGTGATGACGCCGCCGGAGAACACGCCCGCGTCATCGGCGTAGGGGCCGTCCAGCACGGTGCCGGTCCAGTAGACATAGCTGGCCTCGGTGCGCTGCTCCTCCAGGTAGGGGAGGAGGACCTCGCAGCCGGCGAGCAGGGGAGCGAGGGCGAGCGGGAGGCGGCTCATTCTCCCCACCTTATCCGACGCTCGTCAGAGCCGCGAGCACGCCGCGGCTGCGCAGGGGCGCCGAGAGGTGCGCCTCCACCGCCTCCGCCAGGGCCTCCCGGGGGCCGTCGGGCGCCGGATCGTCGATGAGCTCCTTCAGCGGCGTGCGGCGCGCGCGCTCCACGGCCTCCAGCCAGGCCAGGCTCACCGGCAGCCCCTCGCCGGGGTGGCAGCGGACGTGCCAGGCGCCGCCCTGGGCGGGCACGAAGACCATGGGCTCGCCGGCGGCCTGCTCGCAGCCGACGCAGCGGACGAGCGCGGGCTGGAGCCCGGCGAAGGTGAGCGCCTTGGCCTCCAGCCCCAGGCGGAAGAGGGCGCCCGGGGGGCCCGTCATCGCCGAGAGCAGCAGGCCCGCCGTGTCCAGGAGCCCGAACAGGCGCGGCTCCTCGTGATCCTCGCGGGCGAGCGCGGCACACAGCTCGGTGGCGTAGCCCAGCAGCCCGAGCCGGGTCAGATCCCGCCGGGCCCCCAGCCGCGCGTCCACCAGGCTGGCCTCGTCCAGGTGCCAGAGCGAGCCCGTCCCCCGCCGCAGCGCCGCGTCCAGGCGGTTGCCCAGATCCAGGGCCCCGCCGAAGCGCCGCGTCCGCCTCCGCGCCCCCCGGGCCAGCGCCGAGACCCTCCCCCAGCGTGGCGTCAGCAGGCGCACGATCCGGTCGGCGTCGCCATAATCGGAGGCGCCGACCAGGATGGCCGGCTCCCACTCGGGCGGGCGGCGCGACAGGCGGGCCTCAGAGCTGAAGGATGAGGAGGCAGGTCGAGAAGTAGACCGCGATCCCCAGCATGTCGATGCCGGTGGTCACGAAGGGCCCGGTCGCCACCGCCGGGTCCACTCCGAGCCGCGCCATCAGGGCCGGGATGCCCGTGCCGAAAGTGGCGGCCATCGTGAGCTGCACGATGCCGGCGATGGCGATGGCGGCGCCGAGCGTGGGATCGGCGTTGCGCAGCGCGGCGAAGCCCCCCACGCAGAGGGCGAAGGCCATACCGACCAGGAAGCCCACGCGCATCTCGCGGAACATGACCGTGCCCATGCCCACTGAGGACGCCGCCCCGGTGGCCAGGTTGCGCACGGCGATGGTGGCGGCCTGGATGCCGACGTTTCCGCCCATGCCCATGATGACCGGGATGAAGGCCACCAGCACGGCCTCGCCCGCCAGCATGGGCTGGACCCGCTGGATGATCTCGGAGGTGATGAGCCCGCCGCCCATCGTGACGAAGAGCCAGGGCAGCCGCGTCTTGGCCGCCTGGATCACGGTGCCGGCGTTGGGGTCGACCTCGTCGCCCATACCGGCCATGAGCATCATGTCCTCGGCCGCCTCCTCCTTGATGACGTGCACGACGTCATCGACGGTGACGATGCCGAGCATGCGCCGCCCCTCGTCCACGACGGGGACGGCCAGGAGCCCGTAGCGGCTCACGATCTTGGCGACGTCCTCCTGGTCGGCCTCCGGCGGGACCGTGATCACGTCCGGCGTCATGACGTCGGCGATGCGCGTGGAGGGCGGGTGGGTCAGCAGGTTGCGCAGGCTGGTCACGCCGACCAGTTGCCCCGCCTCGTTGTCGGCGTAGAGATAGAACACCATCTCTACGTTCTCGGCGTGCTGAAGCGCCTCGATGGCCTCGCGGCAGGTCTGGGTGTCGTTGAGCCGGAAGGCGACCGGCTGCATGATTCGGCCCGCCGAGTCCTCGGGCCAGGCCAGCAGGTCCTCGACCTGCTCCTTCTCCTCGCCCTTGATGGCCGAGAGCACGCGGCTCTGGAGCTCGTCGGGCAGGCGGCCGATGAGGTCGGCGGCGTCGTCAGCCTCCATCTTCTGGAAGAGGCGGACGAGGCGCTGGAAGTCGAAGAGGTGGACCACGCGGTGAAGGTCCATGTCCTCGAGCTGCACGAGCACGTCGGAGGCCTGCTGGTCGTCCTCGATGTTGCCCAGCAGGAGGCGCTGCTCGGCGGGCGCGAGGTGGGACAGCGCCTCGGCGATGTCCTCGGGCCGGCTCTTGCCCAGCGCGCGGCGCAGCGCGGGCCCGGCGGACCTACGGGTCAGGCGGCGGATCGCCTCCACCCGGGACTGAAGCGGGCTTCCAGCCATGGGGACCTCAGGGTTTTTCCTGGATGAACACCAGGCGCCGGCCATAGGAGAGGTTGCCGAGCGGCTCGATCCGAAGGCCCTCGTGGCGGACGGCGAGGCGCGTGAGATCCGAGGCGTCCACCGAGATCCGCTCGCGCCCCTCGAAGGTGCGGGCGGCCCCAGGCTCCAGCGTCCCGGTGAACAGGGTCTGCCCGTCCGCCTCCACCGTCACCTTCGTGGGCTCGATGGCGCGGAGCTCCAGCTTCTGGACGGGGATCTCGGGCTCGGGCGGCGGGGCGGCCGGGCGATCGGCGAGGGTGACCGAGAGCTTGCCCACCAGCGCGATGATCAGCGTCGCCAGGAAGCCGCCCAGCACGAGCCGGGCCACCGGCACCCGGCGCGGGGCCTCCACCTCGGCCTCCACCTCCGGCGGGACCTCGGCGCGGACGTAGGGCGCAGGCCCGCTCTCCGCGGTGGGCACGGCGCCGTCGCTCAGGCTGTCCAGGAAGCTCTCGTACTGGCGGCGGTAGCCGAACAGGAAGGGCGGCGGGTTGGCCGCGGCGTCCTGCGCCTCCTCCAGCGCGTCCACGTAGCGCAAGGGGATCCGTGTCTGGGCCGCGACCTCCTCGCGGCTCAGACCCAGGCGCTCCCGCTCGCGCTTGAGGTCGCGCACTCAGTCCCCCGCTTCGGCCAGCAGCGCCTTCGCGGCGTCCCGGAGCTTCGGATCGTCGGGGACCAGGCGCAGGACGTTCTGCGCGTAGGCCTCGGCCGCCACGCGGTTGCCCTGGGCCAGCAGCACCTGGGCGGCGTGGTAGTAGGCGCCGGGCGCCTCGTCCCCGCACTGCTCGATGACGGCGTCCAGATCGCTCATCGCGGCGTCCAGCGAGCCCAGCGCCTGGTGGACCAGCCCGCGGTGAAAGCGCGCAGGGCACAGGCTCGGCGAGCGGGCCACGGCCTCGTCCAGGCGGCGAAGCGCCTCGTCGTTGCGCCCGAGCTCGAACAGCGTGAAGCCGAGGTTGTTCAGGACCAGGGCCGGCTTCCGGTAGGTCAGGTCCTCGAGCGCGTGCTCGAAGGCCGTCACCGCCTCCTCGAGCTCACCCTCGCTCAGCAGCAGGAGTCCGTAGTTGTTCAGGATCTGCGCGCTGTCCGGCTGGATGCGCAGGGCGTGGCGGAAGGCGTCGCGCGCCTCGTCGGAGGCCCCGCGCGCCATGTAGGCGAGCGCCAGCTTCTCCCAGGCGGCGTAGTTGCGACGGTCGAGCTTGACGGCCACCCGGAGGGCCTCGATGGCGCCCTCCGGGTTCCGCTCCTCCAGGTACGCCGAGCCCAGCTCGAGCTGGGCGGCGGCCCGCGCCTGCTTCTTCGGCCCCACGCAGGCCAGCGCGAGGGCGAGCAGGAGCGGCGTCATCAAACGTACTTCCCGATCAGCAAGGCGAGGCGCTCCTTGGCCTCGGCGCTGATCGCGCTCGGCGCGGTGAGGATGGAGTTCCGCAGGGCGCTGGACTGGGGAGAGGGGCCGTCGTAGGCGGCGATGCGCGGCACCGCCTCCTGGATGATGCGCTTGGACAGGCTCACGTTCGCGTTGAGCACGGCGATGACCTGATCGACCGTGACCGCGTCGTGCTCCTCGTGCCAGCAGTCGTAATCGGTGGACATCGCCAGCGTGGCATAGGAGATCTCCGCCTCGCGGGCCAGCTTCGCCTCCGGCATGTTGGTCATGCCGATGACGGTGGCGCCCCAGGAGCGGTGCAGGTTGCTCTCGGCGCGCGTGGAGAAGGCCGGGCCCTCCATGCAGACGTAGGTGCCGCCGTCGTGGACCACGGCGCCCGCGTGCCGGGCCGACTGCAGCAGGATGGTGCGCAGGGTCGGGCAGACCGGGTCGCCGAAGGCGACGTGAGCGACGACGCCGCCGCCGAAGAAGGTCTGGGCGCGACCGTGGGTCTTGTCGATGAACTGATCGATGACGACGACGTGCCCGGGGGCCACGTCCTCGCGCAGCGAGCCCACGGCGCTCACGCTGATGATCCAGCTCACGCCGAGCTTCTTCATGCCGAAGATGTTGGCGCGATAAGGCACCTCGGACGGCGTGAACCGGTGGCCGCGGCCGTGGCGGGGCAGGAAGACGAGCTCTACCGGCTCGCCGGTGCCCACCTGATGGACACCGTCGACCGCGCCGATCATGTAGGCGTCCGAGGGGTCGCCGAACGGCGTCGTGACGCGCTCCTCGCGGAGGTGCGCGAGGCCCTCCATCGCGTAGAGCCCGCTGCCGCCGATCACCCCGATTCGCAGTGCCATGAATGCCTCCGATACGTGACGGGCCCCTTTAGCCCGGGAGCCGCCGGGAGGCGATTGTGGCACAGGACAGGCGCGCGGGGGTGGAGGGCCCGCGATCCCGCCGGGAGGGCGCGCGGGCTTGCGGCGTGCGCGCAGAAAACATGCCATCTTGTGCCATGTCCTACGAGCTCCTGATCCGAGACGGCATCCTGGTGGACGGCTCCGGCGAGGCGCCCCGGCGCGCGGACGTCGGCGTTCGTGGCGCGCGCGTGGTCGCGGTGGGCGATCTCCGAGGCGAGCGCGCCGAGCGCACGATCGACGCGGACGGGGCCATCGTGACGCCGGGCTTCGTCGATCTGCACACCCACTATGACGGGCAGCTCTCCTGGGACCCGGACCTGCTGCCGAGCGCGGCCCACGGGGTGACCACCGTGGTCGCAGGGAACTGCGGGGTGGGCTTCGCCCCCTGCCGCGAGGCCGACCGGGAGGCGCTCATCGCGCTCATGGAGGGGGTGGAGGACATCCCGGGCTCGGCGCTCGCCGAGGGCATCCGCTGGGGCTGGGAGAGCTTCGAGGCCTACATGGACGCGCTGGACGCGGCGCCGCACACCCTGGACTTCGCCCTGCAGGTGCCCCACGACTGCCTCCGGGTCTGGGCCATGGGCGAGCGGGGGCTGCGCGGAGAGGCAGCGACCGAGGCGGACATCCTGGCCATGCGCGGGGCGCTGCGGCGGGCCCTGGAGGCCGGGGCGGCGGGCTTCTCCACCGGGCGCTCGGACAACCACCGGGCGCGCTCCGGCGCGGCCACCCCGGCGTCGGAGGCCAGCGCGGCCGAGCTCGCCGGGATCGCGAGCGCGCTCGACGGGCTCGACCACGGCGTGATCCAGGTGGTCTCCGACTTCGACATCGCCCGCGGACCGGAGCCCTTCGACGGGGAGTTCGACCTCATCGAGCGCATGGCGGAGGCGGCGCCGGGGCGCCCGCTCTCCATCTCGCTCTCCCAGCGGGACCAGGAGCCGGAGCAGTGGCGGCGCATCCTGGCCCGGGTGGAGGCGGCGACGGCGGCCGGACACCTCATGCGCGTGCAGGTGGCGCCCCGCGGGATCGGCGTGATCCTCGGCCTGACCGCCACCTTCCACCCCTTCGTCGGTCACCCCTCCTACCGCGCCATCGCCCACCTCCCCCTCGCCGAGCGGGTCGCGCAGCTCCGGAACCCGGCGTTCCGCCAGCGCCTGCTGACCGAGCCCATCGGCCGCGTCTCCGGGGAGGGCTCCTCCATTCCACCCCTGGTGGACCTGCTGCTGTCGATGATCGACCGCATCTCCTTCCGCATGTTCCGGCTGGGCGAGCGCCCCGACTACGAGCCCTCCGGGATGGCCTCGCTGGGGGCCGACGCCTGGACCCGCGGGGTCACGCCGCTGGAGGCCATCCTGGACGCGCTGCTCGACGACGAGGGGCGGGCGCTGATCTACTTCCCGATCTTCAACTACAGCGAGTTCAACCTGGACAACGTGGCGACGATGATGACGCACCCGCTGGCCCTGCCCGGCCTGTCGGACGGCGGGGCCCACGTCGGCACCATCTGCGACGCCAGCTTCTCCACCTTCCTGCTCACCCACTGGACGCGCGACCGGGCCGAGGGCAGGTTGCCGCTGGCCTGGGCGGTGCGTCAGCTCAGCGCCGCGGGCGCGCTCCACCTGGGCTTGAAGGACCGGGGGCTGGTGCGACCGGGGATGCGGGCGGACCTGAACGTCATCGACCACGCGAGGCTCTCGCTCCGGGCGCCCCGGCTGGTGCGCGACCTGCCCGCGGGCGGGAGCCGGCTGCTCCAGGACGCGGAGGGCTACCGCGCCACCGTGGTCGGCGGGCGCGTCATCCTGGAGCAGGACCAGCTCACGGGCGAGCGCCCCGGTCGGCTGGTGCGCCTCGGCAGCAGCTAAGGGGTCAGGTGCAGGTGACACCGCTCCTCGCGCTCGTCCTCATCGTGACCCTGGCCTTCACCGTGGAGGCCACCGCGGGCTTCGGCGCCACGGTCATCACGCTCACCCTGGCGTCGGGTTTTCTGCCGCTGGACGAGGTGCTGGCGGCCATCGTCCCGGTGAACCTGGCGCTCTCGCTGCTCTTGTGCTGGCGGAACCGCGCCCACATCGACCACCGCGTGCTGAGGCAGAGCGTGGCGCGGTGGATGCTGCCGGGGGTGCTGGTGGGCCTGGCCCTGTTCTCGCTGCATGAGCAGGTGTGGATCAAGGCCGTCTTCGGCGCGCTGGTGGTCGCGCTCGCCGCGCTGGAGCTGGGGCGGATGCTGTGGGGAGCCCAGGGGGCCGGGCCGCTCCCGGAGGCGACGCGGATCGCGGCCCTGCTGGGCGCGGGCGTGATCCACGGGCTGTTCTCCTGCGGGGGGCCGCTGCTGGTCTGGGTCGTGGGGCGGGAGCTGCCGGACAAGGGGCGCTTTCGGGCCACGCTGTCCGCGACCTGGTCCGCGCTGAACCTGCTGCTGGTGCTGCGCTATCTGCTGGCGGGGACGATCACGGCCAGCTCGCTCACCCAGAGCGCCGCGCTGGTCCCAGCGCTGATCGTCGGGCTCGCGCTGGGACAGCGCCTCCACGTGCGGCTGGACCCGCGGCGCTTCCGGCTCGGCGTGTTCGCGCTGCTGCTGCTGGCGGGGGCCTCGCTGGTGGTGCGGACGCTCGGGGCCTGAGCCCGCTCAACCCGCCGCCCGGGCCTCCGCCGCCTTCCCCAGCTGCCCGCAGGCCGCGGAGATGTCGATGCCGCGGGTGGTGCGGACGGAGGTGTGGACGCCCCGGTTGACCATGTAGTGCTGGAAGTTCTTGACGTTCTCGGCGCTCGGACGCCGGATGTCGCGGTCGGGGTTCTCGTTGTAGGGGATCAGGTTCACCTTGGACTTGATGCCGTGCAGCAGCTTCACCAGCCGCTTCGCGTCGTCGAGGCTGTCGTTGAAGCCCGCCATCATCACGTACTCGAAGGTGATGCGCTTGCCCGGCGGGAGCGGGAGCTCGCGGCAGGTCTGCATGAGCTCGTCGAGCGAGTACCGTCGCGTGAGCGGCATGACGTGGCGGCGCTGCTCCTCGGTGGTGGCGTTCAGGCTCACGGCCAGGTTCACCGGCAGCTCGTTCGCCAGGCGCTTCATGGCCGGGACCAGGCCCACCGTGCTCACCGTGATCTTGCGGTGCGAGTAGTTCTGCCCGTCGCCGTCCAGCAGGTTGCGCAGGGCGATGACCAGGTTGTCGTAGTTGTGGAGCGGCTCGCCCATGCCCATGAAGACGAGGTTCGTGATGCGCTCGCCCGGGGCGAGGGTGGCCGAGACCTGCAGCGGCTGGTTGGCGATCTCGCTCGGCAGCAGGTGGCGCTTGAGCCCGAGGTCCCCGGTCAGGCAGAAGGAGCAGGCCATGGCGCAGCCGACCTGTGTGGAAACACACAGGGTGAGGCGCGGGCCGCCCGGGTGGTCGGGGTCGGGGATGAGCACGCTCTCGATGGCGTGCCCGTCGTAGGTGCGCCAGAGGAACTTCTTCGTGCCGTCGCGGCTGGTCAGCACCGCGTCCGTCTTCAGCCAGGTGATCGCCGCCTTCCCCGCCAGATCCTCGCGGGCCTCGCGGGCGATGTTGCTCATCTCGGCGAAGCTGCCCACGCCGCGCTGCCACATCCACTTGTAGACCTGCAGCGCGCGGAAGCGCTCCTTGCCCACGCCGACCATGAAGCTCTCCAGGCCGGCGCGGTCCAGGCTCTTGATATCGACGCGGCCGTCCTGGACGGCGGGGGGGCTCGCCATGGGGGCTCCGAGAGGGTTATCGTGGTGCGGCTGGGGCGCGCGCGCCGCCAGGGAGGAGTGTTCGGATGTCCATCCAGGCGGTGCTGGACAGCATCCCCTTCGTCGCGAAGGTCGGCGTGCGCTGTGAGGCGTTTGCTCCCGGAAAGGTAGCCCTCTCACTCCCCGACGCCAAGAGCAACCAGAACCACGCCGCCACGCTGCACGCGGGCGCGCTGTTCACGCTCGCCGAGACCGCGGGCTCGGCCGCCCTGGCCACGCACCCCGATCTCCAGGGTTATCAGCTCATGGCCAGGGGCTTCACGGTGCAGTACCGCACCGCCGCCGTGGGCGCCGTCACCGCGCGCTGCGAGGTGAGCCCCGAGCTGGCCCGCACCATCCTGTGGGGCGTGACGACCACGGGGAAGGCGAGCGCGGAGATCCCGGTGGAGCTCACCGACAGCCGGGGCGAGCTGGTGGCCGAGTTCACGGCGCACTACCAGTTCTTGAGGCCGAAGCGCGCGTAGCGCGCCCCCTCACTCCGCTCGGGCCACCTGGCTCGGCACCAGCGCCGCGCCCGCGTCCAGCGCCGCGTTGACGAAAGGCCGGGGATAAAGCCCCATCCCCAGCATCCCCGCCATCGCCACGGCCAGCGCCACCCAGGTCGGCAGGCCCACGCGCACCGGGCTCGGGTCGGCGGGGGCGTCGATGTACACGCTGCGGGCCACGCGCAGGTAGTAGAAGAGGCCCAGCACGCTCAGCAGCGCGCCCAGCAGCACGAGGCCCTCGAGCCCTGCCCGCCAGGCCGCCCAGAACAGGATCATCTTGCCCCAGAAGCCGGCGATGAAGGGGATCCCGCCGAGCGACAGCAGCGCGATGAGCAGGAAGAGCCCGAGCGCCGGGCTGCGGCGGGCGAGCCCGGCCCAGGCGGGGATGTCGTCGCCCACCTTGGAGCCCACCGCCTCGACCACGAAGAAGGCCCCCATGTTCGAGGCCACGTAGGTCGCCAGGTAGAACAGGATGGCGCCCGCGCTCTCGGCGTTGGCCACGCTCATCGCCATCAGCACGAGCCCGATGTGGGCCACGCCCGAGAACGCCAACAGGCGCCGGACGTTCTTCTGCGGCACCGCCAGCAGGTTGCCCACCACCATCGTCACCACGCAGACCGCCAGCAGCAGCGGCGCCCAGCGGTCGCGCAGCGGCCCGAGGGCCTCCACCAGCACGCGCAGCAGCCCCGCCACCGTGGCCGCCTTGGGCCCCACCGACACGAAGGCCACAAAGGGCCCTGGCGCCGCCTGATAGGTGTCCGGGATCCAGAAGTGGAAGGGCACCGCCCCCAGCTTGTAGGCCATGCCCGCCAGCGTGAACATCGCGCCCAGCGCGAGAAGCGGGCTCGGGCCAGCGGAGGCCAGCTCCGCATACGTCGTCCCGCCCGCCGCGCCCACCAGGAAGGATAGCCCGTAGATCGTGACGCTCGCGCTCACCGCGCCCGTCAGGTAGAGCTTGGTCGCGCCCTCGATCCCCAGGCGCTGATCCTTGTGCATGGCGGCCAGCACGTAGAGCGGGATGCTCATCGTCTCAAACGCCACCGCCAGCAGCACCACGTCCCGGGCCCCGGGCAGGAGCACCATGCCCAGCACGCTGGTCAGGTAGAGCAGGTAGTACTCGCCCTGCCGCGTGGGGAAGCGCACGTCGGCGTGGTCGATGGTGCCGACCGCGCCCAGCGCCCCCGCCAGCAGCGCCACGATCTGCGCGTAGCGCGTAAACTCGTCGGCCACCCAGCGCCCGCCGAAGGCGTCGCTGGTGGGGACGAACCAGGCCGCGAACGCCGTGGCCGCCAGCCCGGCCGCCGTCAGCGCCCCGATGCCGCGCTTGCCACCGCCCGCCGGCGCGATGTCCGCCAGCAGCACGATCACCGCCAGCGCGGCCAGGAGGATGGGGACCAGTAACGAGATGCTCATGGGCCCTCCGCCACGAAGGCCGAGAGGTGCTCGGAGGTGCCGGTGTCGATGGGCGCCAGCACGAGGTCCGGGTACACCCCGAACAGGATGAGCCCCGCCCCCAGGGTCACCAGCGCCACCCACTCCACCCCGCGCGCGTCGGAGAGGTCATGGTAACGCTCGCTGGGGCCGGGGCCCCAGAAGATGGCCCGCGCCGCGCGCAGCACGTAGACCGCCGTGATCCAGGCGCCCACGATGCCCGCCACCGCCCAGATCTCGTGCCCTGAGCGCCACGCGCCCAGGAAGACCAGAAACTCCGCCACGAAGCCGGCGAAGCCGGGCATCCCCAGCGAGCTGAGGCCCGCCAGCGTGAAGCAGACGGCGATCCCAGGCATCACCCGGGCGAAGCCGCCCATCTCGAAGATCTCGCGGCTGTGGGCCCGCCCGTAGATGAGGCCCACCAGGGCGAACATCATCCCCGTCATCAGCCCGTGGGCGAACATCTGGAAGACCGCCCCGTTCCAGCCCTCCGGCGAGAGCGTCGCCGCCCCCAGCATCACCACGCCCATGTGGCTCACCGAGCTGTAGGCGATGACGTACTTCAGGTCCTTCTGGCTCATCGCGCCCAGCGCGCCGTAGACCACGTTGATCACGGCCACCGCGCCGACGATGGGCGCCCAGCGCTCCGCCCCCTCGGGCAGCAGCACCATGCCCACGCGCATGATACCAAATGCACCTAGTTTCATGAGCACGCCGGCATGCAGCATGCTCACCGCCGTCGGCGCCGAGGCGTGCCCGTCGGGCGACCAGGTGTGGAAGGGGAACACGCCCGCCAGCGAGCCGAAGCCGATCCACAGCGCCAGGAAGACCCAGCTCTGCAATACCGGGTCGAACTGAATCGTCGCCAGGTGCTCCATCGAGAAGCTCTGCCCCCCGCCCGCCTGGTAGAGCGCGAGGATGCCGACCAGGATGAGGGCCGAGCCCACCAGCAGCATCAGCGTGAGCTTCATCGCCGCGTATTCGCGACCGCCCACGTCCAGCATGCGGTAGGCGAAGGCGAAGGGCCCGTCCGCCTCCACCTTCTTCGAGCTCCCCCAGATGCCGATGAGCAGGTACATCGGCAGCACGGCGATCTCGTAGAAGAGGAAGAACAGGAACAGGTCCAGGCTGACGAAGACCCCGAAGACCCCGCTGACCAGCGTGAGCAGCAGGATGTAGAAGTCCTTGTCGCGGTCCTCGAGCGTCCAGGTGGCCCAGGTCCCGGCGAAGATGATGATGCTGGTCAGCAGCAGCAGGCTCACGCCCCAGCCGTCCACCGCCAGATCCCAGCGCACCCCGAGCCCCGGCAGGATGTCGAAGCCCTCCCGGAACTGCGGCCCGCCCGCCTCCTGGTCGTAGCCCGCCGCCACCACCAGCGATCCGAAGAGCGAGGCCAGCGTGCTGAGCACCGAGAGCGTGCGCACCGTCCCGCGGCTGTCCCCCGGGACCACGAGCAGCAGCCCCGCCGCCACCAGCGGCGCGAGCACGATCAGCGAGAGCCAGGGAAAGTCCATCCTACGCTCCCACCACGCCCCAGAGGGCGAAGACCACCAGCCCCAGCGCGACGCCCATCAGCACGTGCTGAACCTGCCCTGTCTGGATGCGCCGCAGGCTCGCCCCGCCCTGGAGCGTGGCCACGCCGATCAGGTTCATCAGGCCGTCCACCACGTAGCGGTCGAACCAGCCCATCGCGCCCGCGAAGGGCAGCAGCGCCCTCCGCCAGCCCTGCGTGAACAGGTTGTCGATGGGGCCGCTGCGGATGAAGCTCGCCAGCCCCGGGAGCGCGAGCCCGTCCAGCTGACCGCGCCCGTACTTCAGATAGCCGACCCCGATGCCGCCCAGCGCCAGCAAGGTCGCCACCCCGCCCACCGGCGTCCAGTGGAAGGCGTACTCCAGGCCCAGGCGTTTGGCGAAGCTCTCCCCGCCCCAGCCCGCCAGCACCGCCAGGATCCCCAGCATCGCCATCGGCGCCACCATGGCGGCCGGGCTCTCGTGGGCGTGCTCCGCCTTCTCGGACGGCTGCCCCAGGAAGGTCAGGCACACCACCCGCGTCATGTAGAAGGGGGTCAGCGCCGCGCCCACCAGCAGCAGCGCCAGCGGCCCCCACTGACCGGCGGCCACCAGCTCCTCCAGGATGAGGTCCTTGGAGAAGAAGCCCGCGAGCCCCGGGAAGCCCGCCAGGGCGAGCGAGCCCACCACGAAGAGCAGCGCCGTCGGCTTCATCTTCTTCGCCAGCCCGCCCATCTCCGTCATCTCGTTGGAGTGGACCGCGTGGATGACCGAGCCGGCGCCCAGGAAGAGCAGGGCCTTGAAGAAGGCGTGGGTGGTGAGGTGGAAGTATCCCCCCAGCATCGCGCCGCCGCCCAGCGCCGCCACCATGTAGCCGAGCTGGCTGCAGGTCGAGTACGCCAGCACCTTCTTGATGTCCGTCTGCACCGTCGCCACGCAGGCCGCGACCAGCGCCGTGATCGCGCCCACCCACACCATCACGCTCAGCACCTCGGGCGCCGCCTCGAAGATGGGCCAGGCCCGCACGATCAGGTACACGCCCGCCGCCACCATCGTCGCCGCGTGCAGCAGCGCGCTGACCGGCGTGGGGCCCTCCATCGCGTCCGGCAGCCAGACGTGCAGGGGCACCTGCGCGCTCTTGCCCATCACGCCGATGAACAGGAGCGCCGCCACCGCCGTCGGCACCTCCGCCGCCTCCCAGGAGAAGCCGCCCGTGCTCGCGTACAGCAGCACGATGCCGCTCATCAGCCCGATGTCGGCGAAGCGCGTGACCCAAACCGCCTTGACCGCCGCCTTGCCCGCCGACGGCTTCCGCCAGTAGTGCCCGATGAGCAGGTAGGAGCAGAGCCCCACCAGCTCCCAGGACAGCAGGAGCTGAAGCAGGTTCGGGGCCAGCACGAGGCCGCCCATCGCCACGATGAACAGCGAGTGCCACCCGTAGTAGCGCCCGATGTCCGGCTTCGGCTCGTCGGCCATGTAGGCCATCGAATAGAGCTGCACGCAGGCCGCGACCAGCGTGACGACGACCAGCATCCCGCTGGAGATCGCGTCCACCCTGAACCCGATCTCCGCCAGCGGCGCGCCGCCCAGCGTGAGCCAGCGCACCGCCCACACGGAGGGCTCCGCCGGGTCGAGCGTCGCGTAGGCGCCCACCGCGCAGGCAAACGAGGTCACGGCCGCGAGCGTGGACAGCGCGCCCGCCAGCCTTCCAGCGTGGCGCAGCGGCCAGACCAGCGCGATGAGCGCAAACGAGGCGAGCGGGACGAGGATCGCGGCGGCGGCGTAGAAGATCATCGTCTACCCCCGAAGCTCGCCGAGCGTGCTCGTGTCGATGTCCTTGTGGGTGCGCGCCGCCAGGATGATCAGCGCCAGCCCCACGACCACCTCCGCCACCGTCAGCGCGATGGCGAAGAGCGCCAGCGCCTGCCCCCAGGGGTGCCCGCCGTAGCGCGAGAACGCCACCAGGTTCAGGTTCGCGGCGTTCGCCATCAGCTCCACGCCCAGGATGACGGCGATCAGGTTCCGGCGCGTCAGCACGCCGTAGAGCCCGATCGAGAACATGGCCCCGGCCACCAGCAGCCAGAGCGCCAGACCAGGGCCCATCATGCTTCATCCTTCTTTCGCGCGAGCACGATCGCGCCGACCATCGCGCCCAGCAGCAGCACCGAGAGCGTCTCGAAGGGCAGCATCAGCTCGCCCAGGAAGAGCGCGCCCAGCGCCTTCGCGTCCGGCCCCTGCGCCGTCTCCGTGGGGAGCTCCGACCGCAGCACGCCGCTCGCCACCAGCCCGAAGACCAGGAGCGCGAAGACCGCCCCCGCCCCCTTGCCCACCGACTCCCCGGCCGGGATCGCGCCCGACGACCGCCGCGCCAGCAGCACGGCGAAGAGCATCAGCGTGATCACGCCGCCCGTGTACAGCAGCACCTGAATAGCGGCCAGGAATCCTGCGTCCAACACCGCGTATGCCGCCGCCGTCCCCAGCAGGGTCAGCGCCAGCCACAGCACCGCGTGGACCAGGTCCTTCGTGCGCACGACCATCGCCGCGCCCAGCAGCGAGACCGCGCTGGCCAGCCCCGTGACGATCCAGGTCCCGGTCATGACGAGGCCTCCCCAGCCGGCTTCTCGGCAGCCTTCTCGGCGGCTTTCTCGGCGGGCTTCGGCTTCTCCGCCTTGGGCTGCTCCTGCATCCCGATCAGCCGCGCCCCCGTGCCCCAGCTCTTGACCTTGGACTCGTTCTGGTAGAGGCGCTCCATCGTGAGCACCATGTCCTCGCGCGAATACGTCGGCGGGGCCTGCTCGCGCAGCATCACGATGGCGTCCGTTGGGCAGACCTGCACGCAAAGCTCACAGTGGATGCAGGCGTTCAGGTCCAGCGTGAAGTCCTTGCACCAGCCGCGCTGCTTGCCCGTCTTCTCCGAGGCCGCGCGCCCGCCCGCCACCACCGTGATGATGAAGCTGGGGCAGATCTTCTCGCACATCTTGCAGCCGATGCAGGCCTCGTCCCCGTGCTCGTCGTGCACGAGGGCGAAGCTGGTCCGGTAGCGCTCGGCCCGCGGGCGCTCCGCCTTCCACGGCAGCGGCTCCGTGTTCATCGGCCGGAACACGTTGCGGAACGCGACGACCATGCTCTGGAGGTTGGCGGAGAGCCAGTTCATGACAGGTGCACCCACAGGGCGCTCAGCACGACGAGCCCCAGAGAGAGGGGGACGAGCACGCGCCAGCAGAGCGCCATGAACTGATCGGCGCGGTAACGGAGCAGGGTCCAGCGGATCCAGAAGATCCCAGCGAACACGATGAGCGCCTTGAGCAGGAGCCAGTGCATCCCGTCCGGGCCGGGCCCGTCAAAGCCGCCCAGGAAGAGGCCCGACAGCAGCAGGCTGCTGATCAGCGTGTGAACGTACTCGGCCAGATAGAACAGGCCGAATTTCATGCCGGTGTACTCCACCGTCACGCCCGCCACCAGCTCGCTCTCCGCCTCGGGGATGTCGAAGGGGATGCGGTTCGCCTCCGCCAGCGAGGTCAGGAAGAAGATGGCCGCGGAGACGATGCCGATGCCCGGCGGCCAGAACAGGAACCAGCGCCCGCCCTGCTGCGCCCGGATGATGTCGTCCATGCTGAAGCTCTGGGCCAGCACGATGGGCACCAGCGCGGTGAGCAGCAGCGGGACCTCGAACGAGATCGCCTGGGCCGCCGCGCGCATCCCGCCCAGCAAGGCGTACTTGTTGTTGCTCGCCCAGCCCGCCATCCACACCGGGATCACGCCCAGGCTGGTGAGCGAGAGCGCGAACAGGAGCCCGATGTCCAGGTTCGCCGGCACCATCCCCGGCCAGAAGGGGAAGACCGCCAGCGAGCCGAGGATCACCGTCACGCCCAGCGGCGGCGCCAGGTTGAACAGCGCGCGATCGGCGTTCGCCGGGACGATGTCCTCCTTCTGCATCAGCTTGAGCACGTCGGCGATGGGCTGCAGCAAGCCGGCCCAGCCCACCTCCGTCGGCCCCGGGCGCGTCTGCATGCGGGCGGCGAACTTGCGCTCGAACCAGATCGAGTACGCCGCGATGCCCATCAGCACGCTCAGCATGACGAAGGCGACCAGCATCCCCCAGAGGAACGGCGTTGACTCCGGGCTCATCGGTCCACCTCTCCCAGGATGGGGTCCAGGCTCCCGAGGGTGACGATGATGTCCGAGACGTTGTTCCCGGGCGCGAGGTAGGGCAGCGCCGCCACCGCGTGCAGGGAGGGCGGCCGGATCTTGCAGCGGTAGGGCTTGTCGGTCCCGTCGGAGACCACCCAGGTCCCGATCTCGCCGCGCGCGCTCTCGATGGCGGAGTACGCCATCCCCGCCTTGGGCTTGACCGCGCCCGGCAGCTTCACCGGCTTCAACGCGCAGATCGGGCCCTCGGGCACCCCGTCCAGGAGCAGCAGCACCAGCCGCACGCTCTCGCGCAGCTCCGCCAGCCGCACCTCGTAGCGGGCCAGGCAGTCGCCCGCGCTCGCCGTCGCCACCTTCAGATCCAGCTTGTCGTAGATCCCGTAGGGCTGATCCCGGCGGAGATCCCAGTCCACCCCGCTGGCCCGCAGGTTCGGCCCGCTGATCCCCAGCTCCATCGCCAGGCCCGCGTCCAGCACGCCCACGCCGCGGGTGCGCGCGAGGAAGATCTTGTTCTCCCGGATGAAGTCCTCGTACTCCTGGATGCGCTCCTGAATGGTCAGGAAAACCTGACGGGTCTGCTCGGCGAAGCCCGCCGGGAGGTCGTGGCGGCAGCCGCCCACGGTGAGCGTGTTGTAGTGGAAGCGCCCGCCCGTCCACATCTCGTAGCAGTCCAGGATCGTCTCGCGCTCCCGGAAGGTGTGCATGAAGATGGTCGCGCCGCCGCCGATGGCGCCGCCCATGTCCAGGCTCCAGGTGCCCAGGAAGAGCAGGTGGCTGGCCACGCGCTGCATCTCCGCGCCCAGCGTGCGCAGGTGCTGGGCCCGCGGCGGGGGATCCACCCCCATCAGCTTCTCGAAGGTGTGGTTGATCGCCCACTCATTCGTGAAGGGGCTCACGTAGTCGTTCTTGTCGACCACGGGCGTGATCTGCACGTAGGTCAGCTTCTCACAGAGCTTCTCCACGCCGCGGTGCAGGTAGCCCAGGTAGGGCACCGCCTTGATGCAGACCTCGCCGTCCAGGTAGAGCTTCACGCGCAGCACGCCGTGGGTGGACGGGTGCTGGGGCCCCAGGTTGAGCACCAGCAGGTCGCCCTCGGGGTCGTACTGCTCGATGTCCAGGTAGGGGTCCGGGCGCGGCGGCCCGACCGTGGGGCGCAACGCCACCGGCGCGGTCCCGTGACCCTCGTGAGCGCTCATCGCCATGGCGCGTGCCTCGTCTCGATGGCGTAGTCGCGGCGCAGGGGGTGACCCTCCCAGTCCTCGGGCATCATCAGCCGGCGCGGATCGGGGTGATCGGCGAAGACCGTGCCCACCAGGTCGAGCTGCTCGCGCTCCTGCCAGTCGGCTCCGACCCAGATGGAGGCCAGGCTGGGCACCGACTCGCCGGTGGGACACCAGACCCGGAACGCGAATTCCGCGCCCGGGACGCGGCGGACCCGATACCAGACCATCGTGCGGTCGGGCGCCTCGTCCTTCGCCGGGTAGTGGATCGCCGTGCAGCCCGTGAAGTAGCCGAAGCCCAGCCCCTTGAGCTCGCGCGCCAGGGCGAGCAGGCTCTCCCGGGGGATCTCCGGGCCTTCGGGGGGGAGATCGGTGATCCCGTGCCGCGCGCAGAGCGCGACGACGTCGTCTGGCCAGCTCATGGGGCACCCCGCCGCAGGCCACCGCCCGGATCCAGCCCGAGCACGCTGTCGATCTGCGCCTGATCCAGCGCCGGGTCGCGATTGGGGTCACCCACGCGGGCCAGCGAGGGCGCGCGCAGCCCGTTCATGTCCGGGCGCAGCTCCGGCTCCACGAACTCTCCCGCCCGCTTCTTGCGGATCTTCTCCTGCAGGCGCCGGAAGCCCATCAGCAGGGCGTCCGGGTTCGGCGGGCAGCCGGGCACGTAGACGTCCACCGGCATGAAGGTGTCCACGCCGGGCACCACGCTGTAGATGTCCCGGTAGAAGTCGCCGGAGATCGCGCAGGATCCCATGGCGATGGCCCACTTGGGCTCGGGCATCTGGTCCCAGAGCTTTTTCACGCGCGGCGCCATCTTCACCGTGATCGTGCCGGCGATGACCATCACGTCGGAGTGCCGGGGCGATCCGCGGGCGATGGTGCCGATGCGGTCGGTGTCGAAGCGCCCGCAGGCCGTGGCCATGAACTCGATGCCGCAGCAGGAGGTGGCCATCGGGAAGGCCCAGAGCGCGTTCGACAGGCCCCAGGTCAGCACCTTGTCCGCCGTGGTCAGCCCGATGTCGGCGCCCGGCATGCGCTCCAGCAGCTCGTAGAGCGGGTGGCTGAAGCTCTCCTTGGACTCGTTCACTGCCATCGCAGCGCCCCCTTGCGGACGGCGTAGAGCCAGCCGAGCATGAGGATCCCGAGGAAGACGAACATGCTCAGGATGGCCGCCCACCCGAGCCCGACGTTCACCGCCCAGGGCAGGAGGAAGGCCGTCTCCACGTCGAAGACCACGAAGACCAGGGCGACGACGTAGTAGCGCGGGTGGAAGCGCACCCAGGCCAGCCCGTCCGGCTCCTCCCCGCACTCATAGGTGAGCGCCCGGGTCGGCGGGACCTGCTTCGCGCGCACGCGCAGGAGCGCGGCCCCGAGCAGCATCCCGCCCACGACCAGCGCCGCGACGACCAGGAAGCCGAGCGCGCTCCACCAGGCAGCGGTCATGAGGTCTTCCTTCTCCGGGGGAACAGGGACGGGGCAAGTATCTCGAAATGTCATACCCGCGCCAGGGGGATACCGCGGAAAGCGCCTCGCCCGCGATCATCCCGGGGCTCCGAGCGCGCCGCGGAGAATTCGGCTATGGCTCCCGTGAGGAGCATCTCCATGAGCCGCCTGCCGAGCGTCCGCGAGTACATGGACACGAACGTCCCCACGCTCTCCCCCGACACCCCCATCCTCGAGGCCATCGACTTCATCGTCGAGCACCACGTCACCGGCGCGCCCGTGATCAACGCCGAGGGTGCCCTGGTCGGCATGCTGACGGAGAAGGACTGCCTGATGGTGCTGGCCCTGGGCTCCGACAACGACCGCCCCAGCGGCACGGTCGAGAGCTACATGTCGAAGAAGGTCATCTCCATCCCCAGCCGCATGAACATCTACTACGTGGCGGGCCTGTTCCTGAACCACAGCTTCCGCCGGCTGCCCGTGGTGGACGATGGGAAGCTGGTAGGGGCGATCACGCGCTTCGACATCCTCAAGGCCGTGAGCGCGAACCACAAGCTGGTGTTCGATCCCTCGGGGAAGGTGGGCTAGCGCACCCACACCCGCTTGCCCTCGAAGACGACCGCGAGCTCGTGAACAGGGGAGGCCCCCGCCGCCTCGAGCTCGGCCCGGTAGGCGCGAGCGCGGATCTGCTCGCGCGCGCTGCTGAGCGCGTCCTCGACCTGCTCCCCCTCGTCGGAGAGCAGGCGCTTGAACTCCAGGACCACGCCAGGCTGCCCGGGCGAGCGGGGGATGACCAGGACGTCGGCGCGACCATAGCCGCTCTCGCGGTTGGAGCTCACGCGGTGGGTGCGCTCCAGCGCGACGAGCAGGCCGAGCACGAAGGCCTGGTAGACACGCTCGGGCACCCAGCCCTGCGCGTAGGCCGTGTCGTGGTAGGAGAGCACGTTGCGCACCAGATCGCCGAGGTGACGCTGTACGGTCAGCGCGTCGCCCCGGAGCAGGGCCTGGAGCAGGGCGCGAGCGTCCTCGGAGGTGCCGGCGCCGAGATCCATCCACACTTGAAAGGAGCGGCGCCAGATTCCGGCCACCTCGCGGTTGGGCAGCGCCACCCGGACCCGGGGGAGGGTCTCGGTCCAGGTGACGCTCACCGCCTTCAGGTAGCCCGCCGTGAGCAGGAAGCTCCAGAGCGCGGAGGGGTCGCGCTCCAGGTCGCGGAGGACGACGTGCTCGTCCACCTCCACCTCCAGCTCCCCGCCCTCCAGGAGGGTCTCGTAGCCCCCGCGCAGGCCCGCGGCGTTGGCGGGGATGAGGCGCTGCAGCAGCTCGTCCGAGCTCGTGTTCACCCAGTAGGGCTTGAACAGCCCCGCGCTGGCGTGACAGAGCAACGACCAGGGGTTGTAGATGGTCACCCCGCCAAACAGGTATCCATTGTACCAGTCCCGCACCGCGGGCATGTCATGAGCCCGGCCCACGGCCGTCAGCACGCGCAGGACCTCCGCCTCGGTGAAGCCGAAGGCGTCGCCGAAGGGCGCCTCCAGCATGGAGCAGACGCGCACGTTGTTGAGGCCGCTGAACAGGCTCTCCTTGCTGACCCGCCGCACCCCGGTCAGCACCCCGCGGAACAGGGCGTCGTTGCTCTTGAACGCGCCGCCCAGGAAGGTGCGGAGGAAGCCCAATACCTCCTCGTAGAAGCCTCGCTCGAAGCCGCTCTCCAGGGGCGCGTCGTACTCGTCGATGAGGATGACGACCTGCTCGCCGTGGTGGGCGTAGAGCCAGCGCGAGAGGTTCTGGAGCGCGTCGCCCAGCTCGCTCAGAGACGCGCTCCCGTCCAGGAGGCGCCGCAGGGCCTCCCGCTCGAAGGGGCTCAGCCGCGGGCTCGTGAGCAGGTACTCAGGCGCGAGCCGCTGCACGACGCCGGAGAGCGCGCCTCGGGTCTCCTCCCAGCTCAGGCGCCGCGCCTCCTTCAGCGTCAGCGACAGCACCGGATAACGCTGGTGGTGCCGCTGAATCTCGGGGGGGGCCTGGGCGATCTCCAGGTCGTCCCACAACAGAGAGCGATCCTCCTCCGTCTTCTCCAGCCAGGCCCGGAGCATGCTCAGGTTCAGGCTCTTGCCGAAGCGGCGGGGGCGGGGGATCAGCAGCACCTGATCCGGCTGCCGCAACACCTCGGCGATGAACCTGGACTTGTCTACATAGTAGTGCCCCTGCCTTCGCAGCGAGGCGAAGTCGTCCGGGCCGGTCCCGGGGCCATGGACGCGCGGATAGGGCATCGCCCAGCCTTAACCCACGCGGCGCCCGGCCGCGGAGCGCGTTATCTCCAGACCCAGAGGCCCATGGAAGACCCCGCCGCCACCCTCGCCGAGCTCCTCCCCGACGGCTGGACCGTGGGTCGGGTCCAGACGCGCCTGGACCACACGCCCGAGCTCTTCACGCTCCGCGTCCAGGCCCAGGTCCAGCCCTTCGTCCCCGGACAGTTCCTGCGCCTCGGCCTCCCCGAGGAGGACCGCTTCGTCAGCCGCGCCTACTCCGTGGCCTCGCCCCACGGGCTGGTGCTGGACTTCTACGTGGCCCTGGTGCCCGAGGGCGAGCTCACCCCCGCCCTCCACGCGCTGCGCCCCGGAGATCCGCTGGCCGTGAGCACAGAGGCCGCCGGCCACTTCACGCTGGAGCACGTCCCCTCGGCGCCCGCCCTCTGGCTCATCTCCACCGGCACCGGGCTCGCGCCCTACCTGGCCATGCTGCGCGAGGGCAGCCTGTGGGAGCGCTTCGCGCGCGTGGTCCTGGTCCATGGGGTGCGCCTCCACCAGGACCTCGGCTACCGCGAGGAGATCGCCCGGCTCGGCGCGGGGCGCGAGCTCGTCTACGTCCCCGTCGTGAGCCGCGAGCCCGCGCGGGACGGCAGCCTGGAGGGCCGGATCCCGGCGAACCTCGAGGCCCTGGAGGCCCGCGCCGGCGTGACCCTGAGCCCGGAGAGCAGCCAGGTGCTCCTCTGCGGGAACCCAGGCATGGTCGAGGAGGTGGAGGCCCTGCTCGCCGCGCGCGGGATGGCGCGGAACCGCCGCACCCGGCCAGGGAACGTCACGACGGAGCGGTACTGGTAGCCTACCTCCAGGCCGCCCAGTCCTCCGGCATCCGGGCCCGCGCCGCGTAGAAGTAGCTGGGGTCGATGCTCGATCCGCCCGTGCCGAAATACTCGGCGTTGTAGTCGATGCCGTCCGTGCTGGACTGCGTGGACCAGTACTGGATGCCGATGATGTCCCCGTCGCTGTCCAGCTCCCAGTCGATGAAGATGACCGAGTGCCCGCTGCCGGAGTAGCGCCAGAACTGGATGAGGTCGCCCGGCTCCAGGTCGGCCGGGTCGGTGACCGCGTCCCCGAGCCCGTAGTTGTCCAGCGCGATGCCCACGCCGTCGCCCCACAGATCGCGCACGAACCAGTCCACCCGGAAGTCGTCGATGTCGTCCACCTCCATGCCGTTGAGGCTGCCGTCCCCGCCGGTCATGGCGTCGGCCTCCTCGAACGCCCGCATGAAGACCTCCCAGGTCAGCCCCACGCAGTAGCAGCGGCCGTAGGGGTCGCCCTCCGCGACCAGCTCGTCCTGGTAGTAGACGTCGCGCGTGGTGCCGTACCAGTCGCCGCCGCTCGGCCAGTAGTAGTCGTGGCTGCCGTCGCGGGGGTAGGTCTCCAGGATCTCGACGACCAGCTCATTGAAGCTGGACTTCTCGGGCGAGCTGCCCTCTTCCACCGTGACCTCGATGGCGTCGGCGGCGCTCTCCTCGCCCTCGCCCACGGCCGTGATCTCGCGGGCGTAGCCCACGCCGGTGAAGGTGTAGGTGAGCGGCTCGCCCGGGGTGACGGTGCCCAGCTCCCAGCCGTCCGCGGAGATCGTGATCTCCTCGACGTCATCGCTCGCGTCCACCACGAAGGTCACGGGGTTGGTGACCGTGGCGCCGTCGGACGGGCTCAGGATGCTCACCCAGGTCGCGTCCTCGCCCGCCACCAGCACGGGCACGGCGTAGCTGGAGAGCTCCTGGCCGTCCGCGTCGAGCCCGACCAGGGTGAGCGTGCGGCGCCCCTGGTCCAGGCTGAGCGCGATCTCGCCCGAGCCCGCCGCCGCGGAGCTCGGTCCCCAGACCACCTCGCTCCCCACCTCCAGCTGCACCTCGCTCACGTCCGCGCCCGCCTCCCAGGAGACGGTGGTGGCCAGGCCCACGGTCTCGCCGCGCGCGGGTGAGAGCAGCCGGACGTCAGTGTCCTTGAGGAAGTCCTCGCCGGGGGCCTCCTCGGCCGGGCCGCGGCGGACCTTGTCGTCCTGCTGGCAGGCGGCGAGCACGGACAGCATCAGCAGAGCGCGCATGGAACCTCCTTCCACGCGATAACACGCTCGTGGGGTGGGGGCGTCCTTCTCTCTTGCTGGGGCGCTGATGCACGTATAATCTACCTGTGGAGAATACGTACATGACGGCAAAGCTCACCCTGAGCGTAGACCCGCACGTCATCGACGCGGCGAAGCGCTACGCCGACCGGACCGGGACCTCCGTGTCCAGGCTGGTGGAGCGCTACCTCGCCGCGCTGGCCGAAGATGACGAAGCACCGGAGCTCCCCCCGGTGCTGGCGCGATTGCGAGGCACCATGAGAGAGGTGGACCTGGAAGACTATCGGCAGCACACCTTGGAGAAGTACCGTTGAAGGCCCGCGTGTTGATGGACCTGAACCTCGTCCTCGACGTGCTCATCGGGCGGGTGCCCCACGTCGAGGCCGCTGCTGAGCTCTGGGCGGCGATCGAGCGTGGCGAGGCGGAGGGCCTGCTCGCCGCGCACAACGTGACGACCCTGCATTACCTCGCCACGCGCTCCGGCGGACGAGGCTTCGCGGATCGTTGCGTACGCGACGTGCTCTCGGTGTTCGGAGTGGCCACGGTGGACCGCGCCGTACTCGAGCGCGCCGCCCTCCTCGGCTGGCCCGACTTCGAGGACGCGGTCTGCGTCGCCGCAGCGGAGGCGGCGGGCTGCGCGCTGATCGCCACGCGCGACGCCGAAGGGTTCCGCGACTCGCCTTTGCCCGCGCTCCCTCCTCGCGCGACCCTCGCCGCCCTGCGCAGCGCGCGACCCTGAGCCGGCGCGCTCAGGAGCCCTCCGACTCCTTCGCCAGCTCCGGCCCCCGGAAGCGGCTCCGCGCGTAGCCGAACCAGTACAGCGTCAAGGTCGCGCCGAAGCCCAGCACGCTCCACAGCACGAGCTCGTTCGGCGGCAGGCAGAAGATGACGGTGATGACCGCCACCCAGAACATCGCCACCACGTTGATGACGCTCGACCAGGAGCCCAGGTTCCAGGGCGCGGTCTCCGGGCTCGCCCACTCCCCCTGCCCGCGCCGCCGGTTCCGCCAGCTCAGGTAGATGGGGATGATGTAGGCCAGGTAGAGCGCGATGGTGCTGATGGAGGTGATGACGAAGTAGGCCGCGGCGTACAGGCAGATGAGGACGGCCAGCGCGGTGGTGATGAGGATGGACCACACCGGGGTCTTCCAGGTGGGGTGGATCTGCTTGATGAGCGCGGAGCCTGGCATCCCGTCGTCCCGGGCGAAGGCGTACCACATGCGGCCCATGCTGGTGATGGAGGCCGCTCCGCACAGCCACATGGCGCCGCCGATGATGACCGCGATGAGGTTCGCCAGGAAGGGCGAGAGGTTGTTGTAGACGATGTACAACACCGGGTAGGCGTCGTTGGCCGTGGCGGCGACGTCCCCGTGCGGGATGGCCCGGGTCAGGATGAGCAGCATGAGGTAGCCGACCACCGACGAGATCGCGACGGACAGAAACACGCCCCAGGCCGAGTTCTTGCGCGCCATCACCGTCTCCTCGGCGACGTGGGCGGAGGCGTCGTAGCCGGTATAGGTCCACTGGGCCTGGAGCGTGGCCAGCAGGAAGACCAGCGCGAACGGCGCGGCGCGGTAGAGCTCCGTCAGCCCGGGGACCAGGGCGAACAGCGGGGAGGCCAGCTTGAAGTCCCCGAAAACCAGGGCGGGGACCGCGTCTGCGCCCTCGCTCAGCGCGGCCGAGGAGGCGTCCAGCGGGTTCACCACGCTCGCCGTGGAGAACAGGAAGCTGAGCTCGTTGTGGTGCGTGCCCAGCAGCGTGAGCGCGCCCGCGATGAGCAGCACCCCGCCGATGTGCCACCACACGCTCAGGTGGTTCAGCAGCGCGACGACGCGGATCCCGAAGATGTTCAGCAGGACCTGGGGGATCGTGATCAGCACCATGACGCCGAGCTGAAAGTACCAGTCGGTGAGCGCGAAGCCCCACACCGTGGTGTCGGCGGGCAGCCCGAAGATGCGCGTGACCGCCCCGATCAGGTAGATGGCCGCCGCCACGTTGATGCCCGCCGTGATCGTGACCTGGCCCACCATGTTCAGCCAGGCCGTCAGCCAGGCCCAGCCCCGCCCCCCGAGCTTCCAGGCCCAGAAGTAGAGCCCGCCCGCCGTGGGCCAGGCGCTGGCCAGCTCGGCCATGCTCGCCGCCACGGCCATCGTGAACAGGCTGACCACCGGCCAGCCCACCGTGTTGATGATCGGCCCGGCGAACTTCAACCCGTAGCCGTAGAGCAGCACCGCGCCCGTCAGGATGCTGATGATGGAGAAGCTGATCGCGAAGTTGGCGAAGCCCCCCATCTCGCGGATGAGCTGCTGGGCGTAGCCGAGCTTGCGCAGATCCTCGATGTCCTGGGCGATGGCCTGCTCGCGGGAGGGGGTCTCGGGCATGGGGGGCTCCTTTGCGCCGACTGTGGAGCCTCACGGGGGAAAAAGCAAGCCCTCGACCGCCCGGACCCGGCGAGGCTCAGCTCCCCTTCTTCGCCTTCTTCTTCTCCGGCTTGGGCGGCAGGGCGACGGTGAAGGCGAGCGCGTCACGGGCGACGGCGGCGATCTCCTCGGCGCTCAGCGAGCCCGTGGGGATCTGCACGTACTCCCTCCAGGCGCGGCCCTCCATGGGCTCGAAGATCGTGCCCTGACCCGCGGCCACGCGCGCGGCCACCGCGTCCGCGCCCACGCGCGCGACGAGGCTGGTGGAAAACGTCCCGAAGAACATGTTGCCGTTCACGAAGGAGCAGGGGAAGCCGAACATCTGGCTGCGGATGACGCGGGCGTCGTCGGGGACGGCCCCCGTGTACCAGGCGATGGTGGCGGCGTCGGGCTTCTCCATGGGGGCTCCTTGGGTATCGAGCCTGCCCTAATCCAGCGACGAGCGGCCCGTCGCGGCCCCGCGGCGCGCGGAGCGCGGGTTTGGCGCCCAGCGTGAAAAGGCCGCCCCCAGGCGCCGCGGCGGGCTCACTCCACCTCCCAGCCCACCAGCGTGACACGCCCTGCGGCGCCCACCAGCGTGCGCCGGTGGCCCTCCACCTCGGCGCCGCTCGCGTCGATGAGCCGCAGCGTGTAGGGAGCATCCTCCGTGGACGGCGGCACTCCGACGAAGACGTAGAGCGAGGCCTCCGCGGCCGGGACGGGGCGCAGCGCCTGGTCCAGCGGCGTGCCGAGGAGCGCCGCGCCGTCCGTCCGCTCCAGCCGCACCTCGCCGAAGCCCGTCGTCGGCACCAGGGCGCCCAGGGCCTCATCCCAGCGCTGCGCGCGCCCGAAGACGAGTCCACCTGTGTCCAGGGACCAGGCGGGGGCTCCCGATCGCGCGGCGAGGGTCTCGGCGAGATCGCGCGCCATCCAGAGGTCCGGATCGGCGTCGGCTCTCGACACGACATCGGCGTCCGGCGCGTCGGGGCGCGTGATCAGCGGCAGCAGGAGGATGGAGGAGGAAGGCATATCGTCCGCGGCGAGCTCGCCCAGGGTCCAGGCGACGCTGGTGGAGGGGAGGCTGTAGCTGGCGCCCTTGATGGGGCCGTCTCCCGGACCGGCCGTTCGGATCAGCAGAGAGCCACTGGGGCCGAACATGTGGCGCTCGCCCGTGCTCAGATCGCGAACGCTGGTGAAGTGGCCGGTCAGCGTGCGCGCGGCGAGCCCGGCCACGGTGCGCGGCGTGTCCGCTGCAGACAGGAGCGGCGCGCTCAGCCAGCCCTTCGCGAGCCCGGTCTCCAGCCCGCCGTCCGAGTTGATCTCCAGCGAGAGCCGCAGGTCGAGCCGGCCTCCCCCCCGTGAGATCAGCGTCGCGCTGCCGCCGTGAGCCTCCCAGGTCTCCACCGCTGCTCCCCCCGGAGGCCCGAGCGTCAGCGTGACGCCCAGGTCCTCGGGGACGCTGAGTTGGGTGGGACCTTCCGGCTCGTTCACCCACCGAAGGCGAACCGTCAGCTCGCCAGCGGCGCCGGCGCTGCATCGAAGCGTCATGTCTCCTGGCCTCAGCATCCCTACCGCGTCCTCCACGAGCTCTATGGCGGCGGTCACGTTGTCTTCGCAGCCGAGCGTGCCGCCCGCCGCGAGCGAGCGCGCCGCCCCCTCCAGGGACAGGCGCAGCGAGGAGCCGGGCTGTTCACGAAGCGGCGCTGCGGGGAGCTCCTCGAGCCAGCCTGGCTCGGCCCAGCTCAGCAGGCGGGGGACGCTGTCCGCGAGGTACCACCCCTCCGGGACAGGTGGGAGGGCCGAGCTGCTCAGCACACGATAGGCGCAGCGCGCAGGTGTCGCGCAGCTCCCGCTGGCGCGCAGCGGGACCGCCACGATCTGTCCACCCTCGATGCTCGCCTGCACCTCCTGGCCCACACCGTCGGGCACGTTCAGGCACAGCTCTCCGCTCCCGTCCGTGCTGTGCTCCCCCTCCATGGGGCCCCAGACGCTCACGGTCGCGTCGGACACCAGCTCGCCGAGGGCGTCCTGACCGCTCAGCAAGACGCATGCGTCGCAGCTCCAGCCGTGGCACGGGGGGAGCATACAGCCCCCGGGTGGGGGCTCCCCCGCGTCGGGCGCCCCTTCCAGGATCACGCCGGCGAGGCTGCCCGGGCTGACCGTGACCGCCTCGCGGTCCAGGGTCTCACCGCGGGGTCCGAGGAGCTCGGCGACCCAGGGTCCGGCGGGGAGCGTGGGCAGGGCGCGGATGCCCTCCACCGAGAGTGTCCGCTCCACCGCGAGCTCGGGCGAGCGCAGCCGCACCCGCGCAGGCGCCGAAGGACAGGCGCCCCTCGTGCGGGTCGCGATGGCGACGCCCTCGCAGCGGGGCGGCTCCAGGCTGAGCTCCGCGCAGCGCGCTCCGGCCGGGATCTCGACGCGCTCGCGGTCGAGCACCTGCCCATTGGCGAGGAGCGCGATCTCCGCCGGGCCCGAGGGGAGGTGCTCCCACCAGGGGGCCGGATCGAGCGCGGAGACCGCGCGTCGCTCGTCCAGGTTCGCCGAGCTCAGGGCGACCTCCAGCGGGAGCTCCTCCAACCCGGCGCAGGTGTCCACCCGCACGCTCAGGCAGCCGGCTCGCTCCGCGCGCGCCAGGGCCCAGGTCCCGGTCTGCGGGAGCCTGGCGACGAAGGTCTCCTGCGGGTGCGATCGGACGCGCTGAATCAGGCTCGCGGGCTGCTCCACCCAGGTCGCGGAGGCAGCGTCGAGCCACCAGAGGGAGAGCTCGTCCGTGGCTGAATCGAGCTCAGGCTCAGGGACGATCTCCGTCCAGGTGAGGTGCGCGTCGGACCTCACGTGCAGCGCGGAGCCGTCCACGTCGGCGGCGGTGAGCTGGAGGACCGCCAGCGGAGAGATCGCCCCCGTCTGCCCGTCGCGGCGCTGCGCGAAGGCGGTCGAGGGGCCCGACTGGCCCGAGGGACGCGCCCAGGTCAGGTAGGCGCCCGGGGACGGGGCTGCGCCGTCCATGCGCGCCAGGGCGCCCGCGGCGCCGGTCAACAGGAAGCGCGCGTGGCTCACCGAGACGGCGCCGTCCGACGCCAACACCTCCAGCTTCGTCGGCGCGAGGCGCAGCGTCAGGCGGTGCTGCCCACCCTCGCTGGCCTCCAGGCCCTGGGTCGCGAAGGCGTACCCTTCGGCCTGCGCCTCGAGGACCAGGGCGCCTGGTGGCACGCGCAGGACCCGAACGTCTCCGTTGAGATCGGCGCGCTCTCCTCGCCCAGCGACCACCACGCGCGCGTCCGGGATCGGGCTCCCCCGCTCGTCCAGCACGCGCACCAGCACACGCGCGGGCGCACCGCCGTCGCTGGGGTCAGGGCTGGTCTCCGAGCTCGCGATCTCCTCCTTCGGCGACGGCGCGGCGGCAGGTGTCGCGAGCGGTCCACCCGAGTCCTCCTGCGGCTGGACGACTGGAGCGCAGGCGAGCAACAGACAGAGGAGGGCGAGCACGAGGCATCGAGACGCGAGGTGCTCGCGCTCGCCCATCAGGCGAGTCCAGATGGACACTCGCTGAGGTTGGAACATGGCACCCTCAAGATATGTTGAGTCATGGATAATGTTGTCCGGTGATCTGCGTGAAGGTGCGGACTGCCTCGGCGAGCGCCGCGCTGCCTGGTCCGTAGCCTGTCTCTGGATCGCGGAGCCGGTCGAGGGTCGCGCGGAGATCAGCGCACGCTCTCGTAAGGTCCTGCGCCCGGAGCGCATCCAACGCGAGCTCGTAG
This sequence comes from uncultured Enterobacterales bacterium, assembly GCA_964615375.1. Classification (GTDB taxonomy): domain Bacteria; phylum Myxococcota_A; class UBA796; order UBA796; family CAZKWG01; genus CAZKWG01. The sequence goes on along the minus strand of CAZTOW010000040.1, from coordinate 42,037 downwards.
AAGGAACAGAGCCGGCCGTCCCGAGAGATGCTCGGATCCTGCACCAGCGCCTTGAAGCGCGCCCGGGCCTCGTCGAGCCGCCGCGAGGCCTGCTCGAGCGCGTCCTTCAGCTCCTCGGGGCTGGTCTCGTCCCGGGCCTTCAGCGCGCGCTGGAGGTGGACCCTCCCGAGGAGCAGGTACGCCAGCCCGAGGGTACGACCCTCGGCCCCCGCCTTCTCCTCGATGTCGAGCGCGTGCTCGGCGTGGGCGCGGGCCTCCTCCAACGCGCCCTGCTCCAGATGCAGACGCGCCAGGATCTGGGCGAGGTCTCCCAGCCAGGTATGCTCCTCCCTCGTGCGCGCCAGGAGCTCCCTGGAGGTCTCCAGGTCCCTGAGGATGTCCTGGGCCGAGGGCGCGCCGTGGGGATCGACGACGCGGCGCGCCAGGGCGGCAGCCGCCCGGTCGCTCAGCAGCACACCGTGACGTTCCTCTGCGCGCTCCCGCCGCGAAGACCTCGCCAGGTGGGGCAGGCACCGATCGATCGCCTCCTGGAGGAGGCCGAGCGTCCGTGTCAGGACCTCGCCAGCCTCCGCGGGTGTCGGGCACAGGTCCGCCTCCAGCCGGCCCAGTCGGGCCAGGCCCTTGCGCACCTCGAAGCTCCACTCCCAGTCTTCGTCGTCGTCCGCCAGTCGGTCGGCGTCCGGCATGACGCCCTTCAGGCGCTCGAGCGCCGCGGCGAGGCTCTCGGGGCCACCTCGATCGCGCAGCAGCTCGGACTGGCGGTACTGAATGTGGAGGTTCAGCCTGGCCTTCTCTGCACTCTCGACCGTCTCGTCCACCTGGGCGAGGACCCTCTCCGCGTCGTCCAGGCAGGTCTGCTCATCGATCCCATAGGACGATCCGCCAATCTCTCGCAGCGCCGCCGCGAGCTCGGTGAGCAGCCGGACCCGATCGAGGCTCGATCTCGCGCGCGCTGAGGCGCGCGTCGCGAGCAGCTCGGTGGCGCAACCCAGCGCGACGGCCTCGCGCGTCTGCCCGGAGCGCTGAAGCTGGCGGACCAGACGCCAGCAGAGCTCCAGGTGACCCGGCTCCACCTGGTCCCGAAGCAAGGGGTGGCCGAGGCTCCAGGCGCCAGCGAGGAGGTGGAGGAAGGTACTCTCCTCCAACGTCTCCCAGCCCTTGCGCCAGTAGGAGAGCTCTCCGACGTTGTGTCTCTGCGCGATGCCGCGCATCGCATCCAGCACCAGGATCGCGTCCTCGGCGCTCTTCCGCGGGTCGAGGTCGCGTATCGCCTGCTGGATCAGCGGGTGAACAGACAGCCGGGTGCCGGGTTCGGGGACGATCAGGCCGGACGCCTTGAGGAAGAGGACGGCGTTGGCAAGGTAGTTCGTGCGGAACCTGGCGCGCTCCTGGGCGCGCGAGCCCTCGGAGATCGCCAGGATGAGAAGATCCAGCAGATCCTCGCTGACGCTCTCGTTGGGCTGAACCCAGGCCAGCGCGCGCAGCACGAGCCAGCAGATCTGCTCTTCCGCGTCGTTGCTCGCGATCCCCGCGCGATCTCGCAGCGTTCCGATCAGCTCGCGCATCGCCTCCATGGGCTGAAGCGTGTCGGAGACGTGCCTGACCGCCTCCTCACCGAAGGCCGCCCGAACGACCTCCGCGCGCCTGTTCCGGGTCACCGCGAGCAGCGCGCGCGCGCTGCCACCCTTGATCTCCGCCTCGTCGTGACGCTGCGATCGCTCGTCGATCTGCTCGAAGAGCCTGCGCGGCGTGGAGCGCACGAGCAGGGCGCTCAGGACCGCCATGGCCAGCGGGTGCGCCCGGAAGCGCAGGACCAGCTGCATGCCATACCTGCGGTCGTCGGGATCCGGCCTGCGGCCGGGTCTCCGGTAGAGCAGAAGCGAGAGCGCCTCCTCCTCCTCCAGCGGATGCAGGGCGAGGGTGCGCTCCCAGGGGTCCCCGAGCTCGCTGATGACGATGACGTCGGCGTCCAGATCCTGCGGGATCGCGTGGACCGCGCCGCTCGGCACGAGGACGTCGTCCAGGACGATGAGCGCCCGAACCCGCACCGCCCGGAGGTACTCGCCCAGCTCGCGGACGGCGACCTCGGGCGTCGCGTCAGGCTTGCTCAGCGTCCAGGACACCGCCAGCTCGCGCAGCTTCTGGAGGATGGGACCCTGATCCTGGCTGGCGATGTCCGCCGCGCCGGTCAAGAAGCGCGCGTCCACCAGCTCTCCCACCTGCGGCGCGGGCTCCCGAACCCGCATCCGATCTGCGACGCCGCTCAGCATCAGGATCGCGCCGTAGCGATCACGGCTCGCCTGCGCGAACTCGTAGGCCAGCCGACTCCGCCCACTCCCGAGCTCGCCCGCGAGGCAGATGAACGAGCGCCCCCTCGCCCCTGGGGCTCCGGCCTCGAGCAGCTCGGAGATGGCCGTGAACGCGTCGCGCGGCTCCGCCCTGTTCCCGTCCCTGTCGTGCGCGACGAGCCGCCGGGGGACGGTGCGGGGCAGTTGATGGCGCGCCGCCAGGGCGTCCAGCGTGGCGTAGGGGTTCTTCTTCTCGATTCGACCCGCCAGAGGCGCGCCCAGCACGTTGGCGAGCTCCGAGATCTCGTGCTGCCTGTCGGCCCGCTCCGCCCCCAGCGCGCGGTAGAGCTCGGAGACCCTGTCCAGCCCATGGCGGGAGAGCAGAGACGCGACGGCGTCGAAGTAGCTGACAGGCGTTCCCGACCCGGGCGGCGGGAGCGCAGCGATCACCCTCTTCGCGCTGTTCTTCCTCTCCGTGACGAGGAACTCCTGGAAAAACCGTTGAAACTCATCGGGAGTGAACAGCGAGGACAGCAGCTCTGCCAGCCGGTGGCTCAACGCCGGCGAGGCCACAACATCCGGGTTCTGGTGCATCGTCTCCATCCTTACTAAGCATGGGCATGTCCTTGGGAGCCTTCACGATATCATCATCCGGCGAGGCCACCCCCAGACGCGGGTCCCGGTGGTCTGGCGACGGGGGTGTGCTCCCCATAGTAGACGAATGAGGGGAGCGGATCCTGAGGCAAATTTACTGATAATAAGATCAGTATGTTCCGATCGCGAGTGAGAAGCAGACGACGTGTTCATAGCGCGAGCGCTCGAGCACTGAGCGATCCGCTGATATCCAGCCATGGCGCGAGACGGAGCGCCTGTGATCACCCGACCTATGCCTATTGTAAAAAGATTCATACTCTCGGACGCCCCCGAGCGTCTCTCTTGCGCTGCACACGAGCCGCCCCCATGGAACCGGGCGAAGCCCCCGCCGCGCGAGACGCTCACCCCACCAGCCGCTCCCCCAGCCGCGTCCAGCGCTCGTCGCCGCCGCGCTGGCGGGTGGCCTGCTCCAGCGCCCAGCGATCACCCACCACGCAGCAGAAGCGGCGCGCGCGGGTGATCGCCGTGTACAGCAGATTCCTCCTCAGCATGATCCGGTGGGCGCGGGCCAGCACCACCAGCACCGCCGGGTACTCGCTGCCCTGGCTCTTGTGGATGGAGATGGCCCAGGCCAGCTCCACCTCGGTGAGCTGCTCGCCCACCAGGGCCACGCGCCGGCCGTCAAAGTCCACCTCCAGGCTCTGGGCGTCGGCGCCGACGATCACGCCCGTGTCCCCGTTGAACACGTCTAAATCATAGTTGTTTTTTGTTTGAATCACGCGGTCGCCCACCCGCAGGCGGCGCGTGCCGCGCACCAGCTCGGACCCGCGCGCGCTGGTGAAGAGGTCCACGGCGGGGCCCTCGCGGCGGGGGTTCAGGGCGTCCTGGAGGGCGGCGTTGAGCGCCTCGGTGCCCAGCGGCCCGCCGTGCAGGGGGGTGAGCACCTGTACGTCCGTGAGTGGATCGAAGCCGCGCGCGCTGAGCCGCTCCTGGAGCACCTTGACCACGGTGCTGAGCACCTGGGGAGGCTCGTCCCGCTCCAGCAGGTAGAAGTCGGGGAGCCCGCCCTCCTCCGGCTCGCGCTCGCAGGAGACGGGCATCACGCCCTGGTTGACGCGGTGGGCGTTGCGCACGATGCCGGAGTCCCGGGCCTGGCGGTAGACCTCCGTGAGTGAGGCCACGGGCAGCGTGCCGCTGTCGATGAGATCGCCCAGCACGCGCCCGGGACCGACGCTGGGGAGCTGGTCCTGATCGCCCACCAGCACGAGCTTCGTGCCCGGCCGCACCGCCGCCAGCAGGGCGTCCATGAGCGCGAGGTCGAGCATGCTCGCCTCGTCCACCAGCACGCCGTCGGCCACCAGCGGGTTGTCCCGGTCGCGCGTGAAGCGCCCGAGCCGAACGCTGTACTCCAAGAGGCGGTGGAGCGTCTTCGCCTCGTGCCCGGTGGCCTCCGCCAGGCGCCGCGCCGCCCGCCCGGTGGGGGCGCCGAGCAGCCAGCGCTCGGCCCGGCGCTCGGCCCGCGCGACCAGCACCCGCACGATGGTGGTCTTGCCAGTGCCCGGACCGCCCGTGATCACGGACATCCCGTGGGAGAGGGCCAGCTCCACCGCACGGCGCTGGTCGTGGTTGAGGGTGATGCCCAGCGCGGCCTCGACCTCCGCCCCGGTGCCCTCCCCGGCGTGCTGGCGACGCGCGCCGAGCTGCAACAACCCCAGCGCCACCCGGCTCTCCAGGGTGTCCATGCGCTTCAGGTAGATCGGGCGCTGGGCGGGGTCGGCCGAGGGGTAGCGGACCAGGCGCCCGCGCTGCACGAGCGCGTCGAGGGCGGGGGCGAGCCGCTCCGGGGGGAGCTCGAGGGCCTGGCCGCGGCCGAGCAGCTCGCGCTCGGGGAGGAAGCAGTGCCCGTCGTCCTCGGCCTCCCCCAGGAGGAATTGCACGGCGGCCTCGGCGCGGGCGGGGTCGTCCGGCGCCATGCCCTGGGCGCGGGCCAGCGCGTCGGCGCTGCGGAAGCCGATGCCCTTGACCTCCGCCGCCAGCCGGTAGGGCTCGCGCGTGACCACGGCCAGCGCGTCCTTGCCGAAGTGCGACACGATGCGCGCCGCCATCCCCGCGCCCACGCCGAAGCCGGCCAGGGTCACGTAGAGCTCGCGGTTCTCCTGGTCGCGCTGCCAGTGGGCGACGATCTCCTCGACCCGCTTCGGCCCGATGCCCGCGACCTCGCGCAGGCGCTCGGGCTCCTCCTCGATGACGCGGATGGTGTCGAGCCCGAAGCGCTCGACCACGCGCTTGGCGAAGGCGGGGCCGAGGCCGCGCACCGCCCCGCTGCCCAGGTAGCGCTCCAGCCCGGACAGCGTCCGCGGATCTTCGACCAGGAAGCGGGCGATCTTGAACTGCTTGCCGAAGGTGGCGTGCGTGGTCCAGCGCCCCTCGAGCTGAACATGCTGCCCCTCGCCCACGTGCCCGATGGGGCCGACCACCGTGACCTCGCCCCCCTCCGCCGGCCGCAGCCGCGCCACCGCGAAGCCCCCGTCGCCCGCACGGAACGTGAAGCCCACGAGCTCGCCTTCCAGCCGTTCTGGCGCGTCCATCGTGGGCTCCTGCGAGGGGAGCCTTGAAATAACCAGGATCCGCCACCGACGCGACGCTCTGGACACTCCCCCCCCGCCGGGTGACATGCCCTCATGAACGACTACACCTCCTGTGACGCCACCGAGCTCGCCCGCCGCGTGCGCGAGGGCGAGGTCAGCCCCGCCGAGCTCACCGAGGCCGCGATCTCGGCGATCGAGGCCGTGAACCCGAAGCTGAACGCCGTCGTGCTGAAGATGTACGACGACGCGCGCGCCGCCGCCCGCGGCCCGCTGCCCGAGGGGCCCTTCCGCGGGGTGCCGATGGCGATCAAGGACTTCGACGGCTTCCAGGCGGGGAAACCCTGGACGGCTTCCTGCCGCTTCCTGGACGGCTTCGTGCCCGACCACGACTCGGAGGCCATCGCCCGCCTGCGCCGAGCGGGGCTGGTCTTCGTGGCCCGCAGCAACCTGCCGGAGCTGGCCATCCTGGGCTCGACGGAGCCGGCGTGGCGAGGTTCCACGAGGAACCCCTGGAACACGGAGCACTCAACCGGAGGTTCTTCCGGCGGTTCCGCGGCCCTGGTCGCCAGCCGCGCGGTGCCGGTCGCCCACGGCGGCGACGGGGGCGGCAGCCTGCGCATCCCGGCCAGCGCCAACGGGCTCGTCGGGCTCAAGGCCACCCGCGGGCGCATCCCGCTGGGCCCGGACCACAGCGAGGGCTGGGGCGGCTACGTGCAGTGGGGCGTGCTCACCCGCACCGTGCGCGACACGGCCGCCTTCCTGGACGTGCTCGCCGGCCCCATGCCTGGCGACGCCTACGCCGCCCCCACACCCCCGCGCCCCTTTCGCGAGGAGCCCGGCCGCGATCCTGGCAAGCTGCGTATCGGCCTGGTGACCAGCTCCGTGCTGGGCAAGGAGACGCACCCCGAGTGCGTGAGCGCGGCCGAGGAGGCGGGCCGGCTGCTGGCCTCCCTCGGGCACGAGGTGGAGCCGGCCACGCTGCCGGTCGACAAAGCCAGGCTGGCCTGGGCCTACCTCACCCAGGTCTGCGTCGGCACCGCCAGCGAGATCGCGGACTTCGAGCGCTGGACCGGGCGCCAGGCCCGCTCGGACCAGTTCGAGCCCATCACCTGGTTCCTCGCCCAGTGCGGGGGGGCCATGAGCGGGCTGGACCTGCAACACTCCCGCGACACGGTCCAGGAGGCCGGGCGCCTGATGGCGGCCTGGCACCAGCGTTATGACCTCTTCCTGGGGCCCACGCTGGCGTATCCACCCATCCGTCTGGGCGAGCTCGCGCCCAAGGCCTGGGAGCTCGCCGGCCTCTCGGTGCTGCGCGTCGCCTCCGCGGGGCCGCTGCTGCGCGGCGTGCTCAAGGCGCTCGCCGGCAACAACTTCGAGAAGACGCCGAACACCCAGCTCTTCAACCAGACGGGCCAGCCCGCGATCTCCGTGCCCTTCGCGATGACGAAGGACAACCTGCCCATCGGCGTCCACCTGGCCGCCCCGCACGGGGGCGAGGGCCGGCTGCTGCAGGTGGCGGCGCAGATAGAGGCCACCCGGCCGTGGATTGACCGCCGGCCGGCGGTGTGTGCCTGACCCCTACTCCTCCGGCGGGTACGGCTCCCCGTGCCCGTACAGATTCATGTCCAGCCCGTACAGTCCGCCGCGTCCGCGGTCCATGATGTACAGATAGTCCTTCTGCCAGCCGCCGACGCCCACGCCCCAGTGCATGTTGGGGATCCAGCCGCTGTCCAGGTCCATGACGATCTCGTAGTCCTCACCGCCCTCGACCCAGCGGTAGACCTTGGCCGTCACGTACTCGCCGATATAGACGTTTCCACACTCGTCCGTGCCGATGGCGTCAAAGCCGCCTCCGCCGTCCGGGGAGGTGTAGTAGGACGAGGGCAGGCAGAGCATCTCCGTGTAGCCGTACTCCGAGTAGTCCACGCAGGTCCCCGCCCCCGGGACCGCGGGGTTGCCCGTGATGCAGTTGTCCCCTTCGGACATGCCGTCACAGGTGTAATACATGTCGTAAACCTCTTCGTTCGTGATGCAGATCATCACGTCTTCGAAGCTCTCGTAGCAGTACCCATCATCCCCGTCGATTCGGCAGGGCTCGTAGAGCGTGTCGTCGCAGGTCCCCAGGCGCTCCGCCTCGGTGGCCGGGCAGAAGATCTCACCCTCGTCCCCCTCGACGCACTGGCTGAGGTAGCTCTCGTCGAGCAGGCTCGTGGTGCAGGCGTCCCCCTCGGAGAGGCCCTCGCAGGCGGCCGTGTCCACCTCGTGGACGCACTCCAGCTCGCCGTCCGTCTCCGAGGCCGAGCAGATCCCGGGGCCTCCGTCACCCGTCTTGAAGCACAGATCGCCCTCCGCCCGGCCGTCGCAGGGGGGCGCGTACTTGTCCAGCGTCCCGGTGAGCCCGGCGTAGGCGTCCGCGGGCTTCCATCCCCCCGCCCCGTCGCGCTGCACCCGGAAGACCACGCCGCCGCCGAAGCTGCCCACGTAGAGGGTCTCGCCGTCGGGGCTGAAGGTGACGCCGTTGGGCGAGTACAGATCCTCGGCGATGGCGGTGTACGCTCCGCTGTCGGGATCGATCTGGAAGACCTTGCCCTGCGTCTGGTCGCTCACGTAGACCAGCCCGTCCTTGCCCACCTCCAGCCCGTTCGGGTAGGAGAGCCCGGACATGATCGTGCTGCTGCCGCCCTCGGGCGTGATGCGATCGACGCTCCCGGTGCTGACGTTGGCCACGACCAGATCGCCGTCCGGCAGGAAGCGGGTCCCGGCCACGCTGCCGACGGAGGGCCGGATGATCTCGCGGTTGCCCAGGTAGTCATCCTTGACCAGGTTGCCGCGGTCGTCGACGTGCCAGACCCAGCCCTCGGCGTCGAAGGCGAAGTCCTCGCTGCTGCCCAGGTTGATGTAGATGCTCTCGGTGGGCAGGGCCGGCAGCTCGGCCTCGCAGTCCACCGGCTCGTAGGTGTTGTCGATGCCGTAGCCGGTCTCGCCCGTCTCGGCGGTCTCGGCCGTCTCGCCGCTGGCGCTGTCCGAGTCCACCGACGGCCCGGTCTCGCCGGAGTCGGGGAGCTCGTCGTCGAAGCCCAGCTTGCCCGTCTCCACGTACTTGTCGCCTTCGCAGGCGATCAGGAGCAGAATCGGCGCTACTCGCATCGCTCCATCTCCTCGTTGCACTCCTGCCCCTCTGGGCAGTCCCCGTCGCGCGTGCAGGGGGTGTAGCCGGTGATCGAGACCGTGGGGACGCGGCTCGAGGTGAGCCAGAGGTCGGCGCAGCCCTCGCCGACCTCCGTGGAGTCCACGGTCAGTCGCATGACGCTCCCGTTCGGGAAGCCGGAGATGCCGAGATCGGTCATGACCTCGAGGATCTCCGCCGGGATCTCCGCCTCGCCGTCGTCCTCGAACCAGCAGACCACCGTAGACGGCGTGGTCCCGTGCTGGTCGATCTGCAGCGTGGCGCGCACCTGCGTCCGGGTGGTGGTGGTCGGGGGCGTCCAGGAGAGCGCCAGCGGCTCGCCCGAGGTGACCACCCACTCCGAGCTGGCCATGGTCAGGTCATCCGGCCCCACGCCGTAGAGCGTGAACGGCTCGAAGACGCCGCCGGTGCTGCTCAGCCGGACCATCCCGCCCGCGGTCCAGGGCGGGTTGGGCACGGAGGTGTTGAAGTACTCGTAGCCCGGGACCACCGGCTCCATGCTCACGGGCTCGAGGAGCCCGTACACGTTGACGGTCCCCAGCTCCTGGCCCTCGGGGTAGCGCACGCAGGTCCCGTCGAAGTCACAGGTGTAGCCGGGGTCGCAGGTCGGGTCGCAGAAGGGGTTCTCCTTGCGCCAGATGGTGCAGCCCCCCGAGCTCTCCAGCTCGGTCAGGATGGTGGCGGGCACGACGCCGTTGGCCACGGAGCCCGTGACGTAGGCGTAGTCCTCGTTGGCGTCGATGCGGAATTCGCCCTGATGGACCTCGTCCGCGCAGATCCCGTCCAGCGGGACGGTCTCCGCGTCGTAGCCGGAGGTGTCGCCGGTCTCCGCCGGCTCCCCGGTCTCTCCCGACTCCCCGGGCTCCTCGGAGTCCTTGGAGTCGGCGGTGTCATCGGCGGGGTCCTTGGGGGTGCAGGCGAGCAGGAGGAGCAGGTGCCACATACCTGACACATTGCCCCCGCCCCCGGGCAGCGTCAACGGGTAGCCGACCTACCAGTTTTCGGGGGGCTCCAGATCCGGCAGCGGCGACCCGAAGAGCCGCGCCTCCGCCATCACCAGCGGCACTGAGCCCGTCCCCAGCAGCGTGTCGTGGAAGGCCCGCTCCGAGTAGCCCTCCCGCGCCCGCTCGCGCAGCGCGAGGATCTGCATCTTGCCGCTGAAATAGCAGATGAGCTGCGTGGGCCAGTTGATGGTGCGCAGCAGGTCCTCGTCCACCAGGCCCTGCCCCGGGGCGGCCCTGTGCTTGAAGTCGGCCGCCTCCTGCAAGGTCCAGCGCCCGGTCTCCACGTTCACGTCATAGATCACGCGCCGGATGCGGACCCGCCAGGATCGGAGCATGTTCAGCCGCGCCCGCGCGCTGTCGCCGAAGCCCCCGGTCTCCCAGAAGAGCTGCTCGGCGTAGAGCGCCCAGCCCTCGGCCATCACGTTGTCGATGAGCACGCTTCGCAACGGGTCGGGGTTCAAGCGGGCGATGGAGAGCTGCAGGTGGTGGCCGGGCACCCCCTCGTGGACCGCGTAGGGGCCGATGCCCGACACCTTGGCGAAGCGGAAGCGGGCCAGCGTGTCCTCGCGGTCGGCCAGGCTCCAGTCGGCGCCGACGTGCTCCACGTTCCAGTAGCCCACGTTGGAGGCCCCGAAGGTGGGCGCCTGGTTCATGCTCCCGCCGTCCCCGGTCAGCGGGATCAGCGCGTCCGGCGTGGGCCGCGCGCGGATGGGCCCCATCTCGGAGGGCACCGTCAGCGCCCCAGACGCGGCGATGTGGGCCGTGAAGTCCTCGACGACGCCGTCATAGAGCGCCAGCAGCCCCGCCTGGTCCAGCGCCCCGGCCTGCGCCCGCTCCGCCTCGCTCAGGGTGGGCAGCGGCTCCAGCCGGCCCTCCAGCTCGGCGATCTCGGCGTCCACGAGGGCCAGCTCGCGCTCCGCCAGCGCCAGGAGCTCGTCGGGGGTCCAGGGCAGCAGGAGGGCGTGCTTCAAGCGCCAGGCGTAGTTGTCCGCCCCGATCACGCCGAATTCCGGCAGGTCGTGGAGCGCCTCCATCCAGGCCCGCGTCTCCGCCAGGGCCCGAGTCGCCGCCTCCCGCTCCGGGCTCGGCGGATCGAGGGCCACGGTCTGGGCGATGGCGTCCAGCAGCCCGAGGCCCATGGTCACGTCCCGCGCCGTGGGCCGCGTCAGCTCCCGCCGGAGCTCGGCCAGCATCCCCGGGAGCAGGGCCGTCAACGCCGCGCGCAGCTCAGGCCGCTCCGGCGCGTAGGTCAGCATGGAGAGGTAGCTGTTCGCCACCGGCTCCAGCCACTCGCCCGGCCGGCGCTCCCACATCCGCTCCGCCACCAGGCGGCGCCGGCTCTCCAGGAGCTGCGTCCAGCTCCACCGCAGGTTGATCTGCTCCTCGATGGACCAGCGCCGCCAGGGCAGCCGGGACATCGCCCGAAGATCCGCCTCAATCCGCGCGACCAGCCGGTCCACGCTCGCCGGCGCGTAGCTGGGGACGCGCACGGCGTCCTCCATCAGGCCCGCCGCCGCCGCCAGATCGGGGTTGAGCGCGAAGCGCACCTCCATCGCCTCCCGCACGTAGGCGTCCAGCCGGGGGCGCTCGGCGAGCTGGAGCGTGTCCAGGGCGGGCGCGCGCCCATACGCCGGGAGCAGCGAGAGCAGGCCGATCAGCGCGAGGCGAGGCAGAGACAGGCGCACGAGCACCTCCGAGCCTGCGCCCTATCCCGCCCGCCGCGCCCGAGCCCTCAGTAGGGGACGTGCTCGCCGTTCCAGGTGCGCACGGTGTCCGCGCTGGAGATCCCCAGCACCACCTCGCGCACCTTCGAGCCGTTGTAGGGCTGGGGCTGGTAGAGCGTGTCCGGCCGCCATCCGCCCGCGCCGTTCCCCCAGCGCACGCCGTGGCCGTAGAGGTTGGTGCTGCCCCCCACCAGCCGGCGCTGGCTGCCGTCATCGGGGTCCACGCGGTAGAGCGTGTGGCTGAAGTAGGCCGCCACATACAGGTTCCCGCAGCTGTCCACCTCGATGCCGTCCAGCCAGCCGCTGCCCACGCTGGCCAGCAGCTCGAGGTCGCCGTCCGGCTCCAGATCCTCGTCCAGCGCCAGCTTGTACAGCGCGGTCCCGGTCGTGCCGATGTAGAGCACCGTGCTGTCCAGGTTGAAGTTCAGCGAGTGCGCGCCGATCCCCGCCCCGGGCTTGACGTAGATCTCGTCCACCTCGCCGGAGTCCGGGTCCACCCGGTACACGTTGCCGTTGGCCACCCAGACCTTCCCGTCCGGGCCGGTGGTCACCCCATAGATCCCATAGATCGAGGACGTGATCACCTCTGAGCCGCCGTCCGAGGTGATGCGCTCCAGCACGCCCTCCGTGCCGTTGTAGAGCACGATGTCCCCGTCCGGCAGGGTGTCCATCTGCTCGACGTAGGTGTAGCCGGGCAGCCACAGCTCCCGATCCCCGTCGTAGGTGGCCCGCTGGAGCGCGCCGCTGCCGTCCCATCCCACCAGGTAGCCGTCCTCGGTGATCACCAGCCCGTGGTAGGCCCGCGCCCAGTCGATCTGATTGTCCTCGTCCGCCTCGTCGGGCAGCTCGTCGCAGTCGTAGTAGGTCCACTCCGAGCCCGAGTCCCCGGTCTCGCCCGTGTCCCCGGTCTCGCCGGTCTCGCCGGTCTCCCCGCTGTCGGTGTCCGTGTCCGTGTCGGCGTCCGTGTCCGTGTCGGTGTCCGTGTCCGTGTCGGTGTCCGTGTCCGTGTCCTCGTCGGTCCTGCCGGTCTCGTGCCCGCGGACGTCCCAGTTGTCATCCGAGATCTTCTCAACGGGACCTTCCTCACAGGCGACGAGGAGGGCGACGGGGAGCAGCGAGCGCATTCTGACCTCCTGCCTACTACATTCCTGCTCCTGGGCTCCCCGCACAAGGGAAATCGTCCATACCGAAGAGATCGGGCCTCCCGCGCCTCAACAGAGCGGGATCTCGGCGAGCTCCCGCGCCAGCGCCAGCAGGTGTGAGGCCAGCGGGTGCCCCGCGCGCCAGACCAGCCGGAACTGGTCGCTCACCATCGGCGCCTCGGGCAGGAGCTCGCAGAGCCGCCCCGCCACCAGGTCCGGCTCCACGAAGTAGCGCGGCAGCACCGCCACCCCGGCCCCCTCCAGGGCGCGCAGGCGGATGGCGGCGATGGCCCCCAGGTGCTCGACCCGGCGGAAGGGCCAGAGCGGCTCGCCGCGCGCGTCCAGCAGGTAGCGGAACAGCGGCAGCTCCGGGCTCGCGTCCAGCAGCGTCATCCCCACCACGTCCAGCGGCCCGTGGATCCCGCCCTTGGGAAGGGCGTCTGGCGCGCCCACGAAGACGTAGCCCTCGCTGTGCAGCGGCACCCCCACCAGCTCGCCGCCAGGCAGGCGGTAGCTCGTCACCACCGCCTCCAGCTCGTCCCGGCGCAGGCGCTCCAGCAGGTCGGGGCTGTCGCCGAAGACGAGGTGCAGGGTGCGCTCCGGGCGGGTCGCGCGCAGCCGGCCGAGGCTCGGCGCCAGCCAGGAGAGCCCGAGCTCGAAGCGCGTCCCCAGGCGCAGCGCGATCTCCTCCTCCCGCTCGCGCACCGCCGCCCGGCAGGCCCGCGCCGTCTCCAGGCACTGCAGCGCCACCGGCAGCAGGCGCCGCCCGGCCGGGGTGAGCGCGACGTGCCGCGTGCTGCGCTCGAAGAGGCTCGCGCCAAGCTGCTCCTCCAGGGCCTGCACCCGGGCGGAGAGCGCGGCGGGCGAGCAGTGGACCCGCTCGGAGGCCAGGCGGAAGTTCAGGGTGGTGGCGGCGACCACGAAGGTGCGCAGCAGCTCGAGCTCGGGGAGTATGTCGTTCATCTGAACAATATCATTCAGATCATTCAGATTCACAAGGGGGTTGGCGCGGAGCATCTTTCGTCCAGGAGGTGCCTATGATCACGCTTCTTCTGCTGGCCTGCGAATTCGATCTCTCCTCTCCCCTGCCGACGGCCTCGACGGAGACCTCGGAGAGCACCGACACCGCCGACGCCCCCGACGAGGCCGTCGTCCTCGGGAGCTGCCTGGCCGAGGGGGGCGCCTTCGTCGCCCAGGACGCCAGCGAGGCCTGGGGCTCGGGCATCGTCGCGCTGGAGCTCGGCGCGGACGGCACCCTCTACGCGCTGACCGAGGACGGCCACCTCCTGGCCGGCTCCGGGGAGGATCTCGGGGAGATCCGCGATCTCGGCGCCATCGGCGAGGCCGGCGCGTCTCTGGACGGGACCGGCGAATGGCTGGTGGCCGACGCGGGCGTGGCCCAGGTCGGGCGCGCCGGCGACGCCCTCACCGACTGGAGCGAGGTGCCCTACGCCTGGGGGGACAGCTCGGTCTCCCCGGACGGCTCCGAGGTGGCCTTCGTCATCATGTCCTGCGGCGTGGATTATGGCGTGATCGACCTGGAGACCGGCGAGGAGCTGGAGCTGGACCTGGGCGTGTCCGGCTACCCCGCGTCCTTCGAGTACGCCGAGGACGGGCGCCTCCTCGCCGCCCTCACGGGGGAGGAGACCGGGCGCCTCCTCGTGCTGGAGGACGGGGCGCCGACCCAGGAGCTCACGCTCCGCGGGGAGATGCCCTGGACTGGCGAGCTCGAGGTCCTGGGCGACGAGGCGCTGACGGCGACCTACCTCGACGCCACCGTGGGCCTCCTGGAGCGCGCCGACCTGGCCGCGGGCACGGTGAGCGCGGTGGAGATCCCCTTCGCCTTCCCCAAGGCCCTGGCGATGGACGCACGGCTCTCCTGGGCGCTGGACCGCGAGGGCGCCCTGGTCGCCACCGACGGCGCCGCGCTCTACACCTTGGGGACCCTCGAGGGCGCGCGGACCCTGGCGGCCGACCCCGAGGGCACCCGGCTGTGGTCGGCGGGCGACGACGGCGTGATCTACGCCTGGGGCTGCGAGTAGGGGCACGATAATGGGGGCGGATGCTCGCCCTCCCCCTCACCCTGCCGCTCGCCCTGCCGCTCGCCCTCGCCGCTGAACCGGAGCCCCTGCTGAGGCCGGAGGACGCGCGCGCCGTCCTCCAGGCGCTCTCCGCCATGGACGTCACCGTGGCCGACCTGTCCTTCCAGAAGGACTACGTGCAGGCCGACGGGGTGCGGCGGGATCCCTGGCGTCTGCCGGGCGTCGAGGGCCTGCTGCACGCGCCGCTCACGGTGCCCGAGGACGCCACGCGCTGGAGCGGGGGCCTGAGCGCGGCGGCGGGGGCGCCCGACGCGGCGCTGCGGCTGGCGGCCGAGGCCATGGGGCTCGGCCTCGCCAGCCCCGAGGGAGAGCCGGAGACCCCCTGTCATCCCGCCGAGCGGCGGGCCTGGCGGCGCCTGGACCCGAAGCTCCGCCTGGCGGTCTGCGTGGTCGTGGCCCAGGCCCGATCCACCCCCAGACGCGGCGGCGCCGGCTGGGTCTCGCCCGAGGAGGAGCAGACCCTGCGCGCCCTGCTCTCCCCCGACGGCGAGGACGCCTGGGACCCCACGGAGAGCCAGCGCCGGACGCGGGCCCTGTTGGCTGCGCAGGGCGGGATCGACCTGGCTGCGCGCGCCGGGCGGGCGGAGGCGGCGCTGGACGCGCTCGAGCTCCTGGAGACCAGCTTCCTGGTCGGGGCGAGCTGGCCCGCGTCGGCGATGGAGCTCCACTTCGACGCGCTGGTCGTGCAGCTGGGCTCGCCCGGCGCCGACACGTTCACCGCCCCGCTCACCCTGGACCCGGGCGGAGACGACCACCACCAGGACCCGGAGAACGACGGGCTCAGCCTGCACCTGGACCTGGGCGGGGACGACACCTGGACCGGCGAGGAGGGCGCGCTGGGCGGGACCGTGGGCGGGGTCAGCCTGCTCGTGGATGTGGCGGGCGACGACACCTACCGCGCCCGGCGGGCCAGCCTGGGGGCGGGCGTGGGCGGCGTCGGCGTCCTGGTGGACCGGGCCGGAGACGACAGCTACCGCGGCCTCGCCACCACCCAGGGCGCCGGGCTGGTGGGGATCGGCCTGCTGCTGGACCACGCGGGCAGCGACACCTACGACGCCGGGGCCTACGCCCAGGCCTACGCCGGGCTCCACGGGGTGGGCGCGCTGTGGGAGGGCGGGGGCGACGATCTGTACCGCTCGGGCGGGCTCTTCCCCGACATGCCCACCCGCTACCCCGACCACACCCTCTCGCTCAGCCAGGGCTTCTCCATCGGGGTGCGCCCCGACGCGGGCGGCGGCATGGGCCTGCTGGTGGACGAGCGCGGGAACGACGCGTATGAGGCCGATCTGTTCGCGCAGGGCTGCTCCTACTGGTTCTCCCGTGGCTACCTCGTGGACCGGGCGGGCAACGACCGCTACTACACCTACCAGTATGGGCAGGGCTCGGGCATCCACCTCTCGGTGGGCGCGCTCTTCGACCTGGACGGCAAGGACACCTACAGCGGCGGCAACCTGCTGCAAGGCAGCAGCCACGATCTCAGCGTCGGTTGGCAGGTGGACCGGGCGGGGGACGATCTGTATATTGGCAACTCGACCGCCCAGGGGGGCTCGCTCACCAACAGCGTCACCTTCCTGCTGGACGCGGGCGGGGACGACGCCTACATGGCGCGCCAGCCCAAGAGCCGGGGCGACGGGCGATTCGACCGCGGCATGGGCTCCATTGGCGTCTTCATGGACGTGAGCGGAAAGGACAGCTATGACGCCGGGATGCGCGAGGGGATCGTGCAGCGCCCCTGGGCCTGGGGCGTGGCGATAGACGACAGCGCCCCCCTGCCTGAGCCCGATCCGCTGAGCCCCCTGCCGCCGATGGAACCCCTGCGCGAGCCCGGACCGGAGGCGCCCTCGGGGCGGACGCCGGCCACGGCGGAGGCACTAGCTGATCTAGCCAAGGCCGACAGCGTGAGCTGCCAGGACCCGCCGGCCTGCGAGGCGGCGCGGGCGGCGCTGGTCGCGGGGGGTGTGGAGAGCTTCGCCCGCCTGCTGCCGGCCCTGCAACGGGACATCCTGCAGGAGAGCTATACGCTCGACGCGATCTTCAAGGCCCTGCGCTCGCCGGAGAACGATCCGAAGCTCCACGCCCTGCTGCTGGAGCACCTGCGCGCCGGGCCCGCCTACCCCGCCGAGCGCTGGCTGGTGCTGTGGCTCGCCGAGCTCGGCCTCCAACCCCAGGAGACCGCGCTCGCCCTGACCCCGCTGGCCGCCCACGAGAACCCCCGCCTGCGCAACGCCGTCGCCACCGCCCTGCTGACCTGGAAGATCGCGCCGCCGCTGCTGGACACCCTGCTGCAGGACAAAGACGAGGGCGTCCGGGCCGTAGCCGCCTCGGCCCTGGGGGTCGCCGGCGGCTCGCCCGAGCGCCTCGTGGCCCTCCTCCGGGACGACAGCGTGATGGTGCGCTTCAACGCCGCCTCCGCCCTGCTCGCCCGCCCCCCGGAGAGTGTGCGCTCCGCCCTGCTCCAGAGCTGGCGCCAGGGCGCCTTCCCCACCGCCGTCTCCCGCCGCCTCGTGCTGGAGCTCCTCGGCCGCGCGGGCGGGAAGGAGGCGACGGCGGTGCTGACGGAGGTGGCGAAGGCGGACGGGGATCCCTGGGCGCGGCGGAAGGCCCAGGAGTTCCTGGCGGGCGGGGAGCGGTTCCGGTGGGGGCCGTGAGGCCGTCGGCTTCTTCGGCGGCTGCATCGGGCTGATCCTGGTCCACCTCATCGCGAAGGGAGAGGACACGAAGAAGGGAGCGGGGCACGGCTTCGTCGCCCAGATCTTCGTCGGCATCATGCTCCGCATGGTGTTGCGTTGAGCGGCGCGGGGCCTGACCGCCGCGCCTGGAGCTGACACTCCTGGAGTGTGCGTCAGCCTTCCGTGGGCACAACAAGCACAGGTTGAACCGCCAAGGGCGCCATGAGCGCCAAGGTCGGCGCGCGGGAGAGGTCGGAGGAGAGCCGGGCCTCCCCTCCGCGGCGGAGGCGTCGAATGGGCAGGATGGAGGCTCGGGAGCGCGTCTGAGCGCGGCGCGGAGGCAGGCCCCTCCAGGGCTTCTCGCCGCGCCGACCTTGGCGCTCATGGCGGCCTTGGCGGTTCCAACTTCCTTCTCGCGACAGCATGCACCAAATCGCGAACTCCTGGACCGGGGACGCCCGGTGACGCCCACCCTCTGATCCGCCCCCCGCCCGCTTGCCCGCCCGCTTGCCCGCAGGCCCCGCGCGTGGCACGTTGATCGCTCGCATCCTCGGAGGTCTCATGAGCGTCTCGGCTTCGGCGGCGGCAACCTGGATTCGCGGCGGCACGGTGGTCACGGCGGAGGGCGAGGCCCGCGCCGACGTGCTGGTGGTGGGCGAGCAGGTCGCGGCGGTGGGCGCGGACATCTCGGGCGAGGTCCCCGCGGGGGCGGCCGTCATCGACGCGAGCGGCGCCTACGTCATGCCGGGCGGCATCGACCCGCACACGCACATGCAGCTCCCCTTCATGGGCACGGTGACCAGCGAGGACTTCTTCACCGGCACCGCGGCGGCGGCGGCGGGCGGCACGACGACGATCATCGACTTCGCCATCCCCAACCCCCAGCAGTCGCCGCTGGAGGCCTGGCACCTCTGGCGCGGCTGGGCGGAGAAGTCCGCCGCCGACTTCACCTTCCACGTCGCGATCACCTGGTGGAGCCAGCAGGTCAGCGACGAGATGGGCGTGCTCTGCCGCGACCACGGCGTCAACAGCTTCAAGCACTTCATGGCCTACAAGAACGCCATCATGTGCGACGACGAGGTCCTGGTGAACTCCTTCCTCAGGGCGAAGGAGCTGGGCGCGCTCTGCACGGTGCACGCCGAGAACGGCGAGCTGGTCTACCGGCTGCAGCAGGCCATCTACGACCAGGGCATCCACGGCCCCGAGGGTCACCCGCTCTCCCGCCCGCCCGAGGTGGAGGGCGAGGCCGCCAACCGCGCGCTCCGCATCGCCGAGGTGCTGGGCGTGCCGCTCTACGTGGTCCACACGAGCTGCCAGGACGCGCTGGACGCCATCGCCCGCGCGAAGCTGGAGGGGCAGCGCGTCTTCGGCGAGGTCCTGGCCCAGCACCTCGTGATCGACGACTCGGTCTACCGCAACCCCGACTGGGATCGCGCCGCCGGCTACGTCATGAGCCCGCCCTTCCGCTCGAAGGAGCACCAGGCGGCCCTCTGGCGCGGCCTCCAGGCGGGCGTGCTCCAGACCACCGCCACCGACCACTGCTGCTTCTGCGTGGACCAGAAGCGCATGGGCTGGGGCGACTTCCGCAAGATCCCGAACGGCACCAGCGGCGTCGAGGACCGCATGGCCGTGCTCTGGACCCACGGCGTGCGCACCGGCCGCCTGACGCCGGCCGAGTTCGTGGCCGCCACCAGCGCCAACGCCGCCAAGATCTTCAACATGCACCCGAAGAAGGGCACCATCGCCGTGGGCAGCGACGCCGACCTCGTGGTCTGGGACCCGGAGCGCCGCCGCACCATCTCCGCCGCCACGCACCACCAGCGCATCGACTTCAACATCTACGAGGGCATGGAGACCATCGGCAACCCGGCGGTCACCCTCTCGCGCGGTCGCATGCTGTGGCAGAACGGCCAGCTCACGGCCGAGCCCGGCTGGGGCCGCTACGTGAACCGCCCCTGCAACGCCCCCTTCTGGGCTTCGCAGAACCTGCGCAACGCGCTGGCTCGGGCGACGCCGGTGGATCGCGGCCTGGCTGCGCGCTGAACCTCTCCGCCCATGAGTCTGCGAGCCTCTACTGAGCTGGCGCGCTGGGCCGCCCTGCTCCTGCTGGCGGGCTGCCCAGGCCCCTCGGCGGAGAAGGGCGCGATCGACTCGGGCGAGCAGGACTCCCAGGTCCAGGAGGGCTGCGTCGACACGAGCGACGGCGCGACGGAGGAGCCCTACAACGGCCTCGACGACGACTGTGACCCCGCGACGCCCGACGATGATCTGGACGGGGACGGGCACGGCGCCGTGGCCGCCGGCGGCGCGGACTGCGACGACGCGGACGCCACCGTGAGCCCAGAGGCCGCCGAGCGCTGCGACGGGCTCGACAACGACTGTGACGGCAGCACCGACGAGGGGGAGGCCGAGGACGCGAGCACCTGGTACGCCGACGCGGACGGCGACGGCGTCGGGGACGACTCAACCACAACCACAGCTTGTAGTCAGCCGGTCGGACATGTGGCGGAGCCCGGAGACTGCGACGACGGAGACGCCTCGACCTACCCGGGCGCCGAGGAGATCTGCGGCGACGGCGTCGTGAACGGCTGCGAAGGCGAGAGCGCCGCGTTGGAGGCCTGTACACCCAGCGGTGTCCTCGGCTTGAGCACCGCGGACCTGAAGATCTCGGGAGAAGCCGAATTCGACTACGCGGGGTGCGCGGTCTCCGGAGCGGGGGACGTCGACGGCGACGGCCTCGATGACATGGTCGTCGGCGCCTACGGGGACGATGGCGGCGGCTCGGCGGCCGGCGCCGCCTACCTGCTCCTGGGCGGGGGGGCTTTGGAGGGCGCGACGGGCGAGCTGAACCTGTCGGGCGCCGACCTCGAGCTCGCGGGCGAGCAGCCGGGTGACTACGCTGGATTCGCGGTCTCCGGAGCGGGGGACGTGGACGGCGACGGCCTCGGCGACATGGCGGTCGGCGCCTACTGGGCGGACACCCACGGCAGGAACGCCGGCATGGCGTATCTCCTGTTGGGAGGAGGGGCGTCGGGAGAGCTCAGCCTCTCGAGCGCGGACCTGAAGCTCATGGGCGAGGCTGAGGACGACCAGGCTGGATACGCGGTGTCCAGGGCAGGAGATCTGGACGGGGACGACCTCGACGATCTGCTGGTCGGCGCCCATCAGCAGAGCAGCGTCGAAGAAGAAGCGGGCGCGGCCTATGTGTTGCTGGCCGGCGGAGCCCTGGAGGGCTCATCGGGTTCGCTCGACCTCGCGGACGCCGACTGGAAGCTCACGGGAGAGGCCGAGGGGGATCACGCGGCCTTCTCCACCGCTGAGGCCGGCGACGTGGACGGCGACGGCCTCGACGACCTGCTGCTGGGGGCGCCCGATGAGGAGACGGGTGGATACGATGCCGGCGCAGCGTATCTGCTGCTGGGCGGCGGAGCCCTGGAGGGCGCCTCGAGCCCGCTCGGCCTGGCGAGCGCAGACCTGAAGCTGGTCGGGGAGAACAACCGAGACTCCGCGGGCTACTCGGTGGCCGGGGGCGGGGACCTGGACGGCGACGGCCTCGACGACCTGGCGGTCGGCGCATGTCACGACGACACCACCGCCAACAACGCGGGCGCGGTCTACCTGTGGCTTGGGGAAGGGACCTTGGAGAGCACGTCGGAGACGCTGGAGCTGGCGAGCGCGGCGCTGAAGCTCCTGGGCCAGTCCAGCAGCGACTACGCCGGATGGTCGGTCTCCTGGGCGGGAGACGTGGACGGCGACAGCCTCGAGGACCTGCTGGTCGGCGCCAGGGGGGAGGCCAGCCTCGGCGAGGAGTCCGGCGCGGCCTACCTGCTGCTGGGCGGGGGCGCCCTCCAGGACGCCTCGGGGACGCTCGCCCTGGCGAGCGCCGAGCAGAAGCTCATGGCGGAGGCGGCGGGCGACCAGGCCGGATGGTGGGTCTCCGGGGTGGGGGACGTGGACGGCGACCGCTTCGACGACGTGGCGGTCGGCGCGAACAGCCAGGACGCCAGTGGATCGGACGCCGGCGCGGCCTACCTCATCTCCTATTTTGGAGACTACTGAGCCTCGCCTTCCGAGGGGCGATCGGGAACCCGGCCCTCACGCACTCCCGTGCGAACGATCGCCGATCAGGACACCGCGACCAGCTCCGGGTGTCGCCCGAAGACCTCGGGGTGCACCGCGGACGCCAGGATCTCCAGGCTCTCCACGATCCGCGGCCCCGGCCGGTTGAAGTAGGCGTTGCCGTCGGCCACCCAGGTCCGCGCCTTCGGGAACATCTCAGCCAGGGCCTGCACCCGCGCCCGCTCCTCCATCGTGCGCGCCACGTCGAAGCCGCAGGGCTTGATGAGCACGACCTCGGGGTCCAGCTCGCTGAGCGCGGCGTCGGACAACGTCGGCGCGTGCTGGCCCGGCGCGGTCACCATCGGCTCACCCCCGGCGAGGCTCACCAGCTCGGGCATCCAGGTGCCGCCCACCATGACCGGCTCCAGCCACTCGATGGTCAGCACCCGAGGCCGCGGCAGCCCCTGGGCGCGTGCGCGCACCACGTCGACCCGCGCCAGCAGCTCCGCCAGCGCAGGCTCCGGGTCGCGGCCCAGCGCGCGCCCCACCTTGCGCAGATCCTCCCAGATGTCGGCCAGCACCGTAGGGTGCAGGTTGACGATCACCAGATCCGGGTTGCCCAGCGTGCGCGCCGCCGCGCAGACGTCATCGTAGGAGACCGCGCAGACATCGCAGAGATCCTGCGTGACGATGATGTCCGGGCGCAGGGCGGCCAGCGCGTCCACGTCCACCTCGTAGACCGCCACCGTCTTCTCCAGGAGGTTTCGGATGGAGCGGTCGATGGCCAGGCTCTCCCGCCCCAGCGAGGTGCGGCAGCGGGTGAGCGTGGGCAGACCGACCACGCTGGCGGGGTGGTCGCACTCGTGGGAGACGCCAACGAGGGTGTCGCGGGCGCCCACGGCGCAGACCAGCTCGGTGGCGGAGGGGAGGAGGGAGACGACGCGCACGGGGACTCCTGTGGAGCCCTCCGTGCTATCCTGACCAGGCCGCCCGCGGGACTCTGGCTCGACTTCCGAAAACGGTTTTATGGGAACTGCAATAGTGGTCGCGTCGCTACTCCCCGGGGCGGCACCTCCTCCCCTCCCCTTCACCGAGCCCCTCCTCCCATGACCTGGACCCCCGAGCAGATCGGACGCGAGGATCTCGTCCTCTTCGTCAACGCCTGCTTCGCCTGCACGGGTCAGGGCGACTTCTACGGCGACAGCGAGGGCCAGCGGCTCAGCATCCACTTCCTGCACGAGTACGCCCGGGTCAACTACCGGCGACTCTACGCCCGCACCCTGGCGGCGGGGATCAACCACTTCAACCAGGGCTTGATCATCCTCGGTCTGCTGGGCGACGCCCGCGGCCTCTCGCCGGAGCAGCGCCGGGAGGAGGGCGCGCTCATCGCCGCCGCTCTGCGCAACCTGCCCGCCAATCGGGCCCTCAAGCTGCTGGGCGAGCTCCGCACGCGCCGGATCAACAACCGCCGCGCGCGCGCCATCGCCCGAGACTACCTGAACCAACGCCGCGATCCAGCTTTTGACGCTGTCAAATACCGCGGCCACGTCAAGCGGATCGCCTCGCACGCCCACCTGCGCCTGCACCCCGACCTCGCGCGCTTCCTCTTCGAGGGCCTGCGCAAGACCGAGCCCTTCTCGCTCCCCCTCCTGGAGAGCTTCCGCCGCGCGCAATACGCGGACGAGGCCGTCTTCGAGCTGCCCTACACCATCGCCGAGGGCGTCGCCGCCCGCCGCGGCATCCCCCGCGAGCGCTTCCTGCGCGACATCGCCCCGCGCATGACCGCGGGTGAGCGCATGCGCCTGCTGGGGACCGCGGAGCGGGAGGAGGTAGAGCTGTCGGTGGACCTGGAGCGGGCCCCGCTCACGAAGCTCTGCCTCTACCTGCTCTCGCTGCCCGCGGCCGAGCGCAGGGAGCGGAGCGAGGAGCTCCACCGCGCGCTCCAGGGCTCGGCCGAGCGGACGCTGGCGCGGGCGCGGACCCGGCTGGGGCGGGTGGCGGCGGTGCTGGATCGCAGCTTCTCCAGCTCCGGGACGGAGGCGCGGCGGCGACGGCCGCTGGGGGTGGCGCTGGGGGTCTCCGCCCTGCTGCGCGCGATGAGCCAGGAATACCGCGCCTTCTGGACGCTCCCCACGGACGACGAGCTGCAGGTCTACGCCCGCGGCCAGACCGATCTGGCGACCCCGCTGCTGGACGCGCTGGACTGGGGCCCGGACCTGGTGGTGCTGGTCTCCGATGGCTTCGAGAACGACCCGCCCGGCGCCGTCTCGCCCCTGGTGCGCCTCTTTCGCGAGCGGCTCGACCGCGCCCGCCGCGTCAGCTTCGTCCACCTGAACCCCGCCTTCGACGCCGAGAGCCTGGCCCCGCGCGCGCTCGGCCCGGCACTACCCACCCTCGGCATCCGCGAGGCCGAGGATCTGCCTGTGCTGCTGGGCTTCGCCCGCTTCGCCGACGGCTCCGCGCCGCTCTCTGAGCTGGAGCAGTACCTGGAGGCCCGCTGCGCGCGCCTGCTGGGGAGGCCGGCATGAGCCGCCGCCGCCCCCCGCTCGACGCGATCCGCCTGCGCGGGCTCCGCGTGGCCCCGCCGCAGAGCTGGGGTCAGATCCGCCTCGTCCCGCTGATCCGCGAGCGCGTGCGCCCCGACCTGCGCCTGTGGAGCCGCCCCTACGACGAGCCCTTCACCATGGTCGGGCTGGGCGGAGAGCCCGAGCTGCGCGGCGAGAAATACTTCGCCTTCATCCCCCACGGGCTCGTGGTGCGCTGGACGGAGGACGGCGAGGCCGTGGGCTCGGTGGGCGGGGAGCTGACGGAGCGCCGCGCGGGCAGCGGGCTCAAGGTCTGGGCGAACGGGCTGGGGGTCCGCCACCGCCTGGTCCGCCGGGAGAGCAAGGACACGCTCCGCATGCTCCCCCTGCACCTCGCGATGGAGGGCTTCCTGGCCCTGCACTACCGCGGTCCCGACACAACCTGGAGCGACTGGTCCAGGCAGGCCCTCTCCCACGGTCTGAGCCCGCGCTCCGAGCGGGTGCTGGGCGCCCGCGCCATCACCGGGCTGGAGGAGGCGCTGGGCCACTTCGAGATCCACGAGGGCCAGTGCGGCGTGGTCCTCTACGTGGCGGACGCCCTGGGCTCCGCCTTCGTCGTCCCGCACCCCGACGACTACCGCGCCCTGCACCGCACGCTCCTCCTCGACTTCTACGGCGAGACCCTCTACCACTACGGTCGGCTGCCCGGCCGGCTCCCCGATCTCCGCCAGCCCCTCGGCCAGGAGGGCGCCAGCCTCGCCGATCTCCGCGGGGTCCTGGCCCGCGCCCGCGCCGACTGGGCGGACATCCACGCCAACCTCGCCCAGGGGCTGCTGGACCGCGAGATTCAGTCCGAGCGTGTCTACAGCGCCGGCCCCTTCCAGCTCGAGCGCTTCCTGACCCGGCTCGCCCCCGCCGAGGAGAACCACATCGGCGAGGCCATCCACCGCGAGGACGGCGAGCTCCAGTACCTGAAGACCTTCCGCCTCAGCGCGGCCCAGGTCACCCGCGCCCTCATGCTGGAGCGCT
Organism: uncultured Enterobacterales bacterium; assembly: GCA_964615375.1. Taxonomy (GTDB): domain Bacteria; phylum Myxococcota_A; class UBA796; order UBA796; family CAZKWG01; genus CAZKWG01. The sequence goes on along the minus strand of CAZTOW010000040.1, from coordinate 17,126 downwards.
GCGCCGCCCACGGCTGGCGCCTGGAGCAGGTCGCCGAGACCCTGCACATCTCCAAGGACGAGCTCGTCCGCCGCATGTGTCGCATGGGCTTCGACCCGCTCATCCGGCGCGAGACCATCCGCAAGGCCTACGGCGACCAGATCCCCGGCTGGGTGCGGCCGGGCTGAGGCGCCCCCGCGGGGTCCGGGCTCAGCCGCCGTTGCCCTCGATGGTCACGGCGCCGCCGATGGTCTCGATCTCGTCGACCAGCGCCCAGGCCTCCGCGTCCGGCAGGGCGGTGTTGCCCCGGATGGTCACGTCGGCGCTCACCGACTCGAGCCCGTAGAGCCCCTTCAGGTCCGTGAGCGAGGGGTTCCCCTCCTCCACGTAGCCCATGATCTGGAGGCTCCCGCCGAGGGTGGTCAGCGACTCGACGCCATCGACCGAGACCAGCGCGTCGTTGTCGAAGATGTTGAGCTCCATCCCGATGGTCGTGAGCGAGTCGAGCCCGCGCAGGTCGGTCAGCGCGTCGTTGTCGATGACGTGCATCCAGTAGCCGATGGACACGAGGTTGTTCAGGCCCTCATACGAGATCAGGTTGTCGTTGGTCCAGAACTCCAGCGCCGCGTCGACGGTCTCGAGCGCCTCGAGGCCCTGCATCGAGGTGTTGCCGTTCGCGGCGAAGATGAGGTTGTCCGCATGCTGGAGGGCGTCGAGCCCGAGCGGCGCCTCCAGAGAGGGGTTGCTGAGGACGTTGAGGAACAGGACCTCCTGCAAGGCCGAGAGGCCCGCGAGGTCGACCAGCGCGTCATTGCCCCAGATCTCGATGCCCGGGATCGGATGCGTGATCAGCGGGAGCTCGGGCAGGGTCGTCAGGTTGGCGTGACCGTCGATCCGGATGGCGAAGTCCGAGGGAGCGGAATCGCCGATGCTCGCGAGTCGGTCGAAGCTCACCCCCGGGTCCCCTACCAGGTCGTTGTCCGCCAGGAACAGCCAGCCGCCCACCGACTCCAGGTTCTGCAGCCCGTCATAGGAGACGAGCGCCGGGTTGCCCGAGCCCGTGCACACCCACTGGTCGGTCCACTCGCACGAATACTCGCCCACGGAGAGCTGGCCGCCCACGGTCTTGAGCGCGGACAGCCCGGCGATGGAGCTGAGCGCCTCGTTCTGCCGGATGTAGAGATCGCCCGTGATCTCGGTGACGCAGCTCAGGTCGTCCAGGTTGGTGAGCGCGGTGTTGTCCAGCGTGACGCTGCCGTTGACCGTGCGCTCACACCCGTCGTCGCAGAGGCCCGCGAGCTCCGCCTCGCCGATGTCGCCCTCGTGCTGGCGAGAGAGGTCGTCCTCGCAGTCCGGGTCCTTGCCATCGCAGGCAGGCAACCAGAAGATCAGAGAGAAGGTTCCGATGAGAGAGATGAGGCTGCGCATCGCGTCCTCCGTCGGGCCCCTCGTGGGGGCCTCTACCCTCTTTGTCCGGCGAGGCGCGCGATCGTCACAGCCCGTCGTCGAGAGACCCGAGGCCGGCCGCCAGGACGACCAGCCTGAGCATGCCCCCCAAGGCCCAAAGCGCCCTCCAATATCGGAGGACCAGCTTGCTCAGGCGCTCGGCGGGCCGGGATCCGACGTGCGGGAGCGGCCGGCGCTCCATCCAGGCGTCCAGATCTTCCAGCAGCGCGCGGACCTCGGCGTAGCGATCCCGCGGGTCCGGCGCCGTCGCCCGGCGGACGATGGCGTCGATCTCGCGCGGCACGCGCGGGTCCACGTCTCGCGGGCCGGGCACCCCGCCCTCGGCGAGGGCCGCCAGGAGCTCCGCCGGATCCCCGGCGAGCACCGGCGGACGCCCGACCGCCAGGAAGTGCAGTATCGCGCCCAGGGCGTACACGTCGGCCCGCGCGTCCGCATGCTCGCCGCGCGCCTGCTCGGGGGCCATCCAGGCCGGCGTGCCCACCACCTCCCCGTCGCGGGTCGGCCAGGCCGGGGCCTCCCCCTCCTCCTCGGCGCCGGCCTCGGGCGAGCCCTCCAGGTGGCCGGAGAGCCCCCAGTCCACGACCTGAACCTCGCCCAGATCGCCGACCATCACGTTGTCCGGCTTGAGATCGCGGTGCAGCACCCCGCGACGGTGGGCGAAGGCGACGGCGGAGCAGACCTTGCGCAGCGCGTCCACCCGGGCCTCGAGGGTGGCCAGCCGACCGGAGCGGACCGCCTCGGCCAGGGAGACCCCGCGCACCTCGCGCTCCGCCACATAAGGCCGCCCGTCCTCGGTCACGCCCAGGTGGAGGATGGGCACGATGTTCGGGTGGTCGAGCTGCGCCGTGACCCGCGCCTCGGCGAGGAAGCGCGCCCGCGCCCGCGGACCGTGGCGGGTGAGGATCTTCAACGCCACCTCACGGTGAAGCTGAGGGTCGAAGGCTCGAAACACCTCGGCGCTGGAGCCCGCTCCCAGCAGGGGCCCCAGCCTGTACCGGGGCGCGGGCGGCAGATCCTCCGCGGGCGGAGCGACCGGGGGCGCCTCAGGCTCCTCAGGCGGCGTCGGGTTGGCGGCGGCCTCGGAGGGCCCGGCCAGCAGGAGCCGCCGCTCCACCCGGCAGGCCGCGCAACCCTCCAGGTGCGCCGCGAGCTCCAGGGTCGGCGGGTCGCGCTCGAGCGCCGCCAGCGGGGGGTGGGCGCTCGGGTTCGTCACAGGTCCGTGCCGATGCTCCCGAACACCAGCGAGCTGCCGTGGCCCAGCTCGACGAGCCGCCGCTCCAGCTCGCGGCGGAGCTTCCGTTTGCAGCGCTGCAGCACGCCGCGGGCGCCGGAGCTCTCGGTCAGGCCCAGCAGCCCCGTGATCTCGTCGTAGCCCATGCCCAGCGTGTAGCGCATGTAGACAGCCTCCTGTTCGGTGGGGTCGAGCGCCGCGCGGACGCTCTCGTCGAGCAGCGTGTCCCGCTCGTGGACCCGCAGCGCCGCGATCACGCTCGCGGCGGGGGCCTCCGGGTCCAAGAGCCCCTCCTCCCCCAACAGCTCCCGCTTCCGGTCGCGCGCGCGCAGGCAGAGGTGACGCGCGATGCCGTGCATCCAGGTGTAGAGACCCGAGTCACCCCGGAACTCTCCAATCCGCTCACAGGCGATGAGCAGGGTCTCCTGCGTGAGCTCCTCCGCACGCTCGGGTTGGCCGACCAGCCGCAGACACAGGCCGTAGATCCGGTCCCGGTGGACCGCGAGATCGCTGGGGTGGGCCAAGGCCTGGTTGGGGAGCGCGCTCACGACTCGACCGTAGCCGCTGCCCGTGGGGGGAGCAACGGCGGAGCGCCGCGCGTTAAGGCTCTCGCGTGCACCCTCAGGTGAGCGCCACCCTCTCCGCCCTCGAGGCCGCGGCCAACCCGGCCCGCGCCGCGGCCTGTCTGCGCGAGCGCCCCACCGCAGAGCGCCTGCTCGGCATGCCTGTCCCCGTCTACCGGGAGATCGCCCTGGGGCTCGGGCGCCAACTCGCGGGGTCGCCGCCGGCCGAGGCGCTGCAGCTCGCCCTCGCGCTCCGCGCCACCGGGGTCCACGAGGCCCGGCTGGTCGCCTACGAGCTCCTCGGGGCCCAGCGCGACAGCTCGCCTCTCCTGGACCGCCCCACCCTCGAGGCGCTGGGGCAGGGCCTGGACAACTGGGTGAGCGTGGACACCTTCGGGGTGCTGCTCTCGGGCCGCGCGCTCCGGGAGGGGCGGATCACCGAGCCGGATCTGCTGGACTGGGCGCGCTCGCCGGATCGCTGGTGGCGCCGGGCGGCCCTGGTCAGCACCATCGGCTGGAACCTGCGCAGCCGCGGCGGGCGGGGCGAGGTCCCCGGCACGCTCCGGGTCTGCGCCGCCCTGGTGGACGACCGGGACGAGATGGTGGTCAAGGCCCTGTCCTGGGCCCTGCGCGAGCTCGCACCCTGGGGCCCCGAGGCCCTGCGCGCCTTCCTCGAGGCGCACGGGGACAGGGTGCCGGCGCGGGCGCGGCGCGAGCTGCTCACGAAGCTGAACACTGGCACGAAGCGCGGGATCTCCCAGGCGAAGCGCTGAGCCGCCCTACTCGGGCCCCTTGCCCACCACCCGGGCCTCGTAGGTGGTGGTCCGGAAGCCGCCCATGGGGCTCGGGAGGTTCGGGTCGGAGGGCGTATAGGTCTCCGTGCTCTCGCGGAGGATCTCGATCTCGACGTTCACCGGGGCCTCCGGCCGCCCGCCCAGCGCCGCCGTCAGGCTGGGCAGATCAAGCACGTAGGTCTCGTAGTCGGCCTTCTGGCGGTCGCGATCCGGCTCGAAGGTCGCCTTGCCCGCCGCCTCGTCCCAGCTCGTCTCGGCCGGGTCCAGCGTGATCACCCGCCGGGTGGGCGCCGCGCTCGCGGGCTCCGCGGCGGGCTGGGGAGGGTTGGCCTCGGGGGGGGTGGTCACGGGCTTCGCGCAGGCCAGGAGCAGGAGCAGGCTGATCATGGGCCGATCGTAGCGCGTCCCGTCGAACGCCGCGCGGGGCGCGCGCGTCTCATCGGGTTGGAGCAGCGCTTCAGCGCAGCGCACAGGCGCCGTCGCGCGTGCCGTCCGGTGTGCAACGGGATGACTCAGTCGATGTAGATCGGCATGAAGATGGCGCCCGAGAGCAGGGCGATGCCCGTGACGGTCAGCGCCACGGTCGCCACCGTGCCGCCCACGAAGGCCGAGGTCGCGCGCCGAGCCTTCAGGCGGTCGCTGTAGCCCTCGTTGTAGCCGGCCCAGTAGTCCTGCTGGCCCACCTGCCCCTGCCCCTGGTAATAGGCGGGGTTGTAGCGCGGCTCGATGAAGGCCCCCGCGCCGGTGGCCGCCAGGCAGCCCAGAGGGCCCGCCACGCAGCCGCCCACCGCGCCCGTCGCGGCCCAGCCGCCCATCGGCTCCCGGTTGGCCGCGCCCTTCCCGTCGGTGTAGCCCTGCTGGTAGGTCCGATCCGGCGGGGGAGCCGTGGGCTGACCTGGCGCCGGGATGGCCGCGGGCCCACCCACGGGCGGAGCCGGCTGCGCCGCGGGGATGGCCGGAGGAGGCTCCTCGGCGGGGATGGCGGGCGGCGGATCGTCCGCCCGGGCGGTCATCGAGCTGAGCGCGAGGCCGAGGGTGAGGGCGTAGGTGCGTGCGCTCATGGGATCTCCTGGTCCGTGCGAGGACCAGTATAGGCTGGATCGGCGCGGGGCGCACGCCTCAGCCGGCGGCGCGCCCTGGCTCCGCGGCGCCACGGAAACGCAGCTCCACCCCCACCCCCGTCACCCGCCCGGTGAGGGTCAGGCCCTCCTCGGTCCGCCGCCAGCGGAAGCTCACGCCGCTGAGCGCGCTGAGGATCTGCTCGGCGGGGCGGATGATCGAGGCGGCAGGGACGGCGAAGGCGTGGCCGCCGCGGGGGTGGAGGGTGAGGCCGCGGGGGCTGACCTGCACGAACAGGAGCTCGCCGGCGTCGCCCCCGGGCTCCGCGGAGACGAGGCGCCAGCGCCCGCTGGCCCAGCCGCTCACGCCGACGCTCTCCGCCAGCGAGAGCATGTCGACGGTGGGCAGGCCCATGAAGCCGTCGGCCAGGATGATCTCCAGGCGACCGTCGGGGGCGAGCTCCAGCTCCACGCCGCGGGCGGCGCCGACGCGCTCGTGGACGACCCCGGTGGAGAGGCTCCAGGTGCCCACGGGCCCGGCGGGGAGGAGCGCGAGCGAGACGAGCCCGCCCTCGGCCGAGCCCGCCACGAGCTGCGCGGTCTCCCCGCCCGCCAGCGCCCGGGAGGGGTGCAGGGCCGCCCCGCCCGCCAGCGCGCGCAGCCCGGCGGGGCCCGCCTCCAGCGTGATCGCCCGCCAGGACCAGGGGGGCGCGACCCAGGCCACCTCCCGCGAGGAGGGGCCCAGGGGGAGGGGGAGCGGCGCCCGGGAGACAGGGCCGGACGGATCGCGGATCCAGGCGCCGAACGCGGCGAGATCGGCGTCGGTGAGCTCGGGGGGCGCGCTCGGGCTCGGGGGCTGGCCGCGCGCGTGGAGCCAGCGGGCCAGCCAGGCGCCCTGGCGGGGGTGGCTCTGCAGCCCGGGGCATCCCTGCTCGCGGAGATCGGCCAGCTCCGTCCAGATCCCGCCGAGCTCGGGGGCCAGCGCGTCGACCTGCTCCGCCGCCAGCGCCTCCCGCCACCACGCCGGGCCTGCGGGCGCCTGCTCGGCCAGCGCCGCCTGCGCGAGCCCCTCCAGCAGCGCGCTCGTGGCTCGCCGCCAGCGGTCGGGCGCCAGCTCGCCGATCTCGGGGTGCGCCTCGGCCCACGCCTGATCCGGGGGCGCGCGCAGCCCGCCCTGGAGCAGGGCGCTGGAGAGCAGGACGCCGGTCTCCCCCAGGCTGGCCCAGGGCCCCGCCTCGGGCCCGGCCAGGACAGGGAGCGCCGGGCGCGCCGGGAGGAGCGCGATCAGCTCCTCCAGCCGCGATCGGATCGGGCGGAACAGGAGCTCCCAGGCGGGACCGTCGGGGACGGGGGCGACGACGTGCATCGTAGGGGGCATGGTCGACTCCGCGCGGTCTCCAGGGTCCTGTAACTCGACGTTGCCGACCTCTCTGGGGTCTCGTAAACTATGCGACATCTGGAGGTCTCTCCCATGTTCAGGTCCATGCTCGCCCCGCTCGCCTGCTCGCTCGTGCTCTTCGCCTGCAAGGGGGACAAGACGGGGGACTCCGCTGAGGGCTACACCGAGATCCTCATCCCCGACGAGGACGGCGACGGCATCGGGGACGGCGTGGAGGGCGAGCTGGACTCCGACGGCGACGGGCTCGCCGACTTCGTGGACGAGGACAGCGACGGGGACTGCATCCCCGACAGCGTGGAGCGCGGCGACGTCCCCGAGGGCGGGCTGCCCGCGGACACGGACAACGACGGGACGCCCAACTACCTGGACACGGACAGCGACAACAACGGCCGCCTGGACGCCGATGAGGCGGGGGACTGCGACAGCCCCAGCGACAACGACGGGGACGGCGCGCCGAACTTCATGGACCTGGACAACGACGGCGACGACATCTCCGACCTCGAGGAGGGCACGGTGGACCCGGACGGGGACGGGATCCCGGCCTGGAACGACACGGACAGCGACGGCGACTGCCTGCCCGACGCGGTGGAGGCGGGAGACACCGACCTGGAGACCCCGGCCCTGGACACCGACGGGGACGGGAGCGCGGACTACCTGGACTCGGACGCCGACGACGACGGGACCGGCGACGAGGAGGAGGCCGCGGGCGCCTGCGAGGACCCGGGCGATCTGGACGGGGACGGCAACCTGGACGTGGTGGACCCCGACACGGACGGCGACGGGCTCACCGACGAGGCCGAGGACGCCCAGGGCTCGGACCCGCGGGACGAGGACACCGACGGTGACGGCTACACCGACGGCCTGGAGAGCTACGCGGGCTCGAACGCCAACAACCCGAGCAGCATGCCCGAGGGCGTGGTGCTCTCCGCCGGCCCGCGCGAGCGCATCGAGACCTCGGGAGAGTACACGCTGGAGGGCATCCCGGTGGACGTCTTCCTGCTGGCGGACGACGCCTACTCCTACTCCTGCTACCACCCGACGCACTCCAGCTTCATCCCAGAGCTGGCGGAGGAGCTGTTCTCCCGGCTGCAGGACTCCACCTTTGGTTTCGCCACCTACGACGACTACAACTCGGGGAGCTGGGCGAGCGCCGGGGGCCTGCCCTACGAGCTGCAGGTTCAGCAGACCACCGACGAGAGCCTGGTCAGCGCGGAGGCGATCAGCGCCTCGATGACCTACGGCGGCGACGACAAGGGATCGACCTACGAGGCCATCTTCCAGGCCATGACGGGCCAGGGCTTCGACATGACCTGTGACGGCGAATTCGACGCCACCACGGACGTCCGGCCCTTCATCCCCGACCCCTCGGACGCCTTCATGGGCGCGGTGACCGGCACCTACGATCCGAGCGTGGAGGGCACCGGCGACGTCCCGGGGACCGGCTGGCGCGAGGCCTCGGTCAAGATCATCATCGCCGGCGCCGACAACGACATCCGCGACGAGCGCGCCGGTGACGCGGTGCCCGAGGACAGCTGCGATCTCCCGGCCGGCTTCGACGAGGCCCTCGGGTCGATCAACGACATGGGCGCCCGCTTCCTCGGGATCAACGTCTACGAGTACCAGTCCTCCGACCACACCCTCCAGCAGCAGCTCGAGGAGATGGCCGAGGCGACGGGCTCGTATATCGACAAGGACGGCGACGACACGAACGACGATCTGGCCGTGATCTCGGGGAGCTGGGACTGGCCGGCGGCCTCGGAGGTCGTGGACGCCGTCGAGGATCTCATCGAGGAGCAGTCGCTGGACCTGAACCTGGAGGTGGGCGAGGACCCCAGCGGCTGGGTCACCGAGGTCGGGCCGGAGACCGAGTTCCCCGGCGTGATCCCCGGCGAGACCATCACCTTCAACGTCGTGCTCACCACCAGCGCGAAGCTGACCGACGACGACCAGTTCTACTACGCCACCCTGCTCATCAAGGTGGGCGAGGCCACCCTCCAGGAGGTCCCGATGTGGATCCTCATCCACCCCGAGACGACCTGAGCGTTGCTGGCGAAGCTCTTCCTCCTCGGGCTCCTCGGCTGCGGCGGCGAGGGCGCCTCAACGGAGCCGACTCCACCCCCGGTGGAGCCGGCGGCCGACCCCTGGCCGAGCGCGGACCGCCTGGTGGTCGAGCGCAAACGCAAGGCGCTCTACGCCACGGTGCGGAGCTTCGTCCAGGATCTCGAGGCGGTGGGCCGCTACGACTGCTGCGTGAAGATCCCCTGCACGCACTGCGCCATCCTGGCCGGCGGCTGCGCATGCGGGGAGGGCCTGCGCAAGGGCGAGCCCGTCTGCGAGGAGTGCGCATATCTCTGGATTCAGGGACAGGGAGCGGAGGCTGGGGTGTCCAAGGACACGGTGCGCAGCTTCCTGGAGGCGAGCCGCGCCATGCAGAAGCCCCAGGCCCCGGGCTGCTGCGAACAGGATAAGGGGCAGGGCAGGTCGGCGGGCTCTCCCTGAGCTCAGGCCGGACGCGGAGGCAGGCATGCGCTGGATCACAGGACTCCTGGTGGCGATGACCCTGGCGAAGAAGCCGGCGAAGACCGAGGAGGTCGCCGCCGAGGCCGACGCCCCGCCCCCGCCGCCCATCGAGCGCACCCTGGAGAACCCGAAGAACTACGCCATCAAGATGCTGGCGACCTGCACGCCCACGGGCAAGGACCTCGTGGGGCGCAACCAGGCGGCGCCCAACGAGTACAACTACAGCCTCTACGGGTCGGGCGGCCTCGCCGTCGGGCAGTCCATCAACGTGGGCGAGCCCGAGGACATCATGAAGCATGTCCAGGGCAACCGGCCCATCGACATCCTGCGCACCCTGCCCATCGCGGTCAACGAGGTCTCCCGCAGCTACGCCCACCGCACCGGCTACCAGGCGCTGCAGGACCAGGGCGGGAAGGTGGACTTCAACCGCACCTACCGCAATCTCTATCTTGGCGTCGACAAGCAGATCCTGGTCACGGACGGCCCCCGCTTCTCCACCCGCGCGATCGTCATGAGCATCCCGGCGGAGCTGCACTTCGGCCGCTTCCGCTTCGTGGACGGATCGGACTCCAAGGGCGGCGAGGAGGGGATCTACGGGCTCGCCGACCGCATGGTGGGCACGCTGAACGAGGCCCGGGTGGCGGTGGACCTGCTCAACTGCGGGTGGGAGGACGCCGGGCTCTCGGCCGCCAACTGGCTCGACCTCTTCAGCGGCGTGGAGACCAGCCTCTTCGCCGCTCAGGAGATGCGCTTCTACGTGCTGGAGTACCTGCGCTTCGCCAAGGAGAACGAGGCCTCCGTCTACAACTCCATGTTGGAGAACAAGCCGCTGATGCAGACCATCGTGGAGGTCAACAGCCGCTCGATGGCGCTGGAGGTGGAGTACGCGCAGAAGTCCCAGGCCCTCGTGGAGAAGATCAAGGCCAAGGGCATGAACGCCGAGTTCGGGACCAACGCCGTGCGCATCGGGGATGACGGGCGCAACCGCTACACCGATCAGCGCGCCCGGCTGGGGCAGGCGCTCTCCGCGCCCGCGCTGAACGAGATCGCGGAGGCCGTGAGCGCGCGGTCCAAGTGATGTGGGCCCTCTGGCTCATCGCCTGTGACAGCCCGGACAAGGGCGCGCCCGAGACGGGGGAGACCGCGGAGACCGGCGAGGCTCCAGACGTGCTGGAGCCCTGGGGCGCCGCCAACGGCGAGCCCGGGGAGGCCCTGGGCAGCCGCGTGCATGCCGGCGGCGATCTGGACGGGGACGGCGACGAGGAGCTGCTCGTCTCGGCCTACCTGGGCAACCGCCTCTGCGCGCTGTACCCCCCGCTGGCCCCTGGTGAGCTCGCGATCAGCGCGCGGGAGACCGGCTGCCTCAACGGAGAGGCCGGCTTCGACTACGCCGGCTTCGGGCTCGGCGCGGCGGGCGATCTGGACGGGGACGGCTATGGGGACCTGATGGTCGGTTCCCCCGGGCACTCGGCGGCGGGGGCCAACTCGGGCAAGGCCTACCTGGTGCTGGGCCCGGTCACGGCGGGCAGCGCCGGCCTGGGGGACGCGGCGGTGGCGAGCTGGTCCGGGGAGAACCTGCTCGACTACGTGGGGATCACCGTGCTCGCCGTGGGCGACCTCAGCGGGGACGGGGAGGTGGACCTGGCGGTCGGCGCGCCCGGCTTCGACGGGGAGGGCGGCGGCGGCGGGCGGGCCTGGATCTTCGAGGGGCCCCTCCTCTCCGGTGAGCAGGACCTGGACCTCTCCTTCGCCTCCGTCACCGGGCTCAGCTCCAGCGCCGAGGGCCCGCCCCCGCCGCACGGGGCGCTGGGGACCGGGGACTTCGTGGGCGACGCCATCCCGGGCGAGGCGGACTATGACGGCGACGGCGCGGCCGACCTGGCCCTGGGCGCCACCGGGGACGGGACGCTGGGGCCGGAGACCGGCAAGGTCGCCTTCTTCTTCGGGCCGCTGGACCCGGGCGACGCGCTGGTCTCCGACGCGGACAGCACGCTCTACGGTCCCGCCGCCGCCTCGTACACGGGCAGCCCGGTGGTGGTCGCCCCGGATCTGGACGGCGACGGGCTGCCGGAGCTGCTGGTCTCCTCGGACGGGCTCGAGGCCGGGCGGGTCACCATCGCCCGCCCCAGCCGCGGCGTCACCGGCAGCCTGGACGAGGCCGACACCTGGCTCGAGGGCGGCGCGGAGGGCGACCTCTTCGGGTTTGGCGTGGCCACCCCGCGCGATCTCGACGGGGACGGCGTGCTGGACCTGGTCATCGGCTCGCCCCAGGCCGACGGGCAGGAGCCCGACGCGGGCGCGGCGACGATCTTCTTCGGGCCCTTTGGCGCGGGCGTCATCGGGGTAGGGGAGGGGGAGACGCTGCTCGGCGAGCAGGACTACGACACCTTCGGCGCGGCGCTGGAGACGCTCTCGGACGGGGACGGCGACGGCGACCCGGACATCGTGGTCGGGGCCCGCGACAGCGACGCCGGGGGATCCTTCTCCGGCCGCCTGTACTTCTTCGGAATCTGAGGTCCCGATGCTGCTCCTCATCCTCGCCTGCGCCGGAGGCGCCGACAAGACCGAGACCGGCGACACCAGCGACGTGGGCGTCACCGGCTACCAGGTGCTGTGGAGCGTGAGCCCCGACCCCCTGGTCGCGGGCGAGACCGGAGAGCTGACGCTGCAGGTCGTGGACCAGCTCGGGCGCCCCATCGAGAACCTGCAGGTCAACCACCAGCGCATGGTCCACACCGTGCTGGTCAGCGACGACTGGTCCACCTTCCAGCACCTGCACCACGAGGACTTCGCCGAGCTCAGCGCGGACGACCTGCGGAACGCCACCTTCCACTTCCCCGTCACGCTGCCCTACGGCGGGCGCTACCTCGTGCTCTTCGACTACGCCCATCAGGACGCCTGGCTCCAGACCACGGGCGAGCTCGTCGTCACGGGCGAGCCCGCCCAGGCCGAAGCGCCGGACACCACCCCCACCACCAGCGCCGAGGTGGACGGGCTCAACGTCACGCTCACCTGGGAGGTCCCCGCCACGCTCGGCATCGAGAGCGCCTGGAGCCTGGACATCCAGACCGCGGACGGCGAGGACGTCACCGACCTGACCCAGTACCTCGGCGCCGACGGCCACGCCGCGGTCGTCAACGAGGCGGTGGACCAGGGCACCCACACCCACGCCTGGTTCCCCGGCATGGGCGACATGACGCCCAGCATGGAGATGCCGCACCAGTACTCGGGCCCCTACCTGCCCTTCCACTACGTCTTCGAGGAGGCGGGCCCCCACAAGATGTGGGTGCAGTTCACCCGCGAGAGCACGGAGACCGTGTACGTGGTGCCCTTCGTCTTCGACGTCGCGGGCTGACCTGTGCTTGCGCTGCTGCTCCTGCCCGTCGCCTCCGCCACCTGGTCCATCGTGGCCGTGGACCCCGAGACCGAGGAGGTCGGCATCGCCGGGGCCACCTGCGGGCCCTTCGTCTGGGGCATCGCCGGGCTCGCCCCTGGCCACGGCGTCGTCGCCGCCCAGTACGCGACCTGGGTGAAGGGCAGGAAGCAGGCCGTCGATCTGCTGGAGCAGGGTCAGAGCCCCGAGGACGTGCTGTCCGCCGTCCTGGAGGCCGACGACGACGACGCCCTCCGCCAGTGGGCCGTGCTGAGCCTGGACGGGGCGCCCGTCGGCTTCACCGGCGACGAGGTGGAGGCGCCCGCCGCCATCGTGTCCGGGGAGCGCTGGTCCGTCCAGGGCAACACCCTCGCCTCGGAGGCCGTGGTCGAGGCCAGCGCCGCCGCCTTCGAGGCCGCCGAGGGCGCGCTGGACGAGCGCCTCGTGGCCGCCCTCCAGGCCGGCGCCGCCGAGGGGGGCGATCACCGCTGCGACCCCGAGGACGCCGCGAAGAGCGCCTTCGTCTACGTGGCCCTCCCCGAGGACCGCGCCCGCGAGCCCTCCGTGGAGCTCCGCGCGTCCGGCCGTGGCGCCGTGGACGAGCTCGCCCGCAAGCACGCCGACGGGCGGCGGAGCTGCGGGGTCGGGGGTCAGGCCGCGCCCTGGGCGTGGGCGCTGGCGCTGGGCGCCCTGGTGCGGAGGCGGGCGCGCAGGTGACAGGGGTTATCGATTATCGATTTTAGTGAAGGTGTAAAGAAGATCATGATCCCCTTCCAGCTCCGTCCCATCACCCCCGACGACCTCGACGCCCTCGTCCTGCTGGACAGCGACCCCGAGGTGATGCGCTACATCAACGGCGGGCGGCCCACGCCGCGCGCGCTCGCCCAGGACCTGCTGTTGCCGCGCATGCTCGCCGCCGCCGCGGAGCCCGGGCTCGGCTTCTTCGCCATCGTCACCGACGAGGACCCCTTCCTGGGCTGGGCCCACCTCCGCCGCGACACCTTCGAGCCCGCCTGGGCCGAGATCGGCTACCGGCTCGCCCGGCGCTGGTGGGGGCGGGGGATCGCCACGGCGGTCTCGCGCCAGCTCCGGGATCGGGCCTGGAATGACCTGGGCTTCGAGGTCGTGAGCGCGCGCACGATGCCGGACAACCTGGCCTCGCGGCGCGTGATGGAGAAGATCGGGCTCTCGTATGCGGGGGACTTCATGTTCCCGGCCCGGGAGCTGCCGGGGATGAGCCTGCCGGAGGTGCCGGGGGTGGTGTATGTGGGTATAAAATAGATAATCGATAGTGACTGGCTCAATCGATCTCTCCTGCACCGAGCGTCCGCGCGCCTTGAACGGTCACAGGTCGCGAGCCCCGGACGGAGCCGTTATGACGGGGACGAGGTGTCTGTGGCTCGTCTCATCACCGCCGCGCTCGATCCCATCCGGGCAGATCCGGCGTGCTTCGTCAATCGCGAAGAGCTGGTCAGCGAGCTGGTCGAGCTGCTGGAGGTCTACGCGCTGAGCCCGAACCCCTCGCTGCGCGTGGTGCTGGTGGGGGAGAAGGGCATCGGCAAGACCATCGCCAGCCGCCGCGCCGTGTCCGCGCTACAGGAGCGCCTGGAGGGCGGGCTGGTCGTCGTCGAGCTGGAGGGGCGTGGCGGCGGCTACCGGGGCTCGCTCAAACAGCTCGCCCGGGGTCTGGCCACGGAGGGGAGCGCATGGCTTCGGGCCTTCCCCGATCGGGACGCGCGCGAGGCCGGTCAGCCCTCGCTGGCGCGCCTCCTGGAGGAGGTCGGTCGCCTGGGGATGGCAGACACGATCACGGAGGCGGACTCGCAGTCCATCGCCCGATCCTATGGGGCGGACGCTGGCATCGAGGGGGGGCTGTTCGGCCTGCTGCAGGGGCGCTCGCTCTTCCGTTGGACCGAGACCCGTCAGAGCGGCACAGGGATCACCCGCAGCTTCAGCGTGACCGACGAGCTGCTGCACGGCGCGATCCGGGAGCTGCTCGCGACCTTCGCGCTGCGCGGCATCCCGGTCCTGCTCTTCTTCAACGACCTGGACCAGACGCTGCCGCGCGAGGATCCCGACGCCCTTCGCGCGGGGCTCGGCCGCCTGGTGGAGCTCGAGCCCTGCCTGCAGATCGTGAACGTGCGCCCCGAGGTGCTCTACGACGATCTGCGGCGGGAGTCGCAGACCCTCGAGGTCGGGCCGATGACCGCGGAGGACCTGGTCAGGCTCTACCAGGAGCGCTCTGCCGGGGAGCAGCGCGAGCAGGAGCGGGCCCGCCTGCTGGATCCGCGCGTCGCGTCGTTGGCGATGGAGCTGGCCCGGGTCAACGGAAACCCGCACGCCTTCCTGCAGTGGCTGGAGCAGGCGCTGCGCCTCGCCTGGCCCCCGGAGGCGCTCACACGGGAATACGCCGATCGCGTCGTGGCGCGCGTCTGCCCGCTCCCCGACAAGGATCTGCTGCGGCGGGCCGCCGTGGTGGTGGACCGATGCTCCTCGGGCCCCCGCGACTGGTGCATGCGCGAGGATCTGGAGCGTGGGCACGTCAAGACCGCCTATGGTGAGGACGGGACACGTCTCAGCGGGCGCGAGATCGACCAGCTCATGCAGTATGGGATCCTGGTGCCCCGGGACGTCTTTCTGCCAGAGCGCGGGCTGCGCCTGGATCCTGTGCTGGATCTCCTCCGACCCTCGGTGAGGCGGCAGGGGGAACGCTGATGGGCCTGCTGCATGCGGCAGGCCTGTTCGGGCTGCGCGTCCCGCCTGCAGAGGGGCCCTGGCCCTATGTGCTCCCCGGGCTGCTGCTCCCCGCGCACCAGGAGGAGGCGCTGAACCTGCTCCAGATGGCGCTGGCTCCGCGCCCTCTCCCTCGTGTTGAGCTGAGCTGGACCGGGCGCCTCCCCGAGGCGACCCGCGCGGGGCTCGGGTGGGCTCGGGCCCGCGCGGGGGAGGGGGGGGTGATGGTGGTCGTGCGCCTCCGCCAGGCGAGCCAGCTCCCGGAGCTGATGATCGAGCCCGCGCTGCTCGGGCTCCGCAACCTCGTCGTCGTCTCGCCCGCGCCCGGCGGGGGAGAGCCGCTGGGCCCGCTGCTGGCCACCGGGCGCGCGGTCTGGCGCGTGCTGGAAGAGCTGTACGATCAGATGGTGTCCGAGCTGCGTCTGTCGGCACCGGACCTCGACGCGCTGGGTGAGCCGCTGGAGCGCTGGTACTCGCCGTCCGATCTGGTGGGCCTGGTCGACGCCTTCGTGGACGGACAACGGGCGGGCCTGGAGCCTGGGCTCGCGGCACGTCAGGCGGTGGTGGGGCGCGTCCACCTGCAGATCCGCTCCCGGCCGGTGGCCGAGCGGCGCGCGCTCCTGGCGCTGGTGGAGGGGCGACACCTGGATGCCGAGGATCCGAGCCTGGAGCGCCTGGAGCGACAGATGCTCGTGGGGCGGGAACCCGAGGAGCAACGCCTGCTGCGTTGGGCGGCCTGGCTCCCAGAGATGCCAGGTAGCACGATGGCTTTGCTGCGGGATGGGGAGGAGGAGGGGAGTATCGTGTGGCGGGGTGTTCAAGAGTCGCTTGGGCTAGGGTCACATCAACCGGCAGTTGTCCGGTCTGTGAAGTTCAGGTCACAGGAAACGACCCTGGAAGACCATCACCGAGCCCTTCTCGCTTTTCTACAGCATGGCTGGTACGCTAGCGAACAGGCATCGCGACGAGATCGGCTCGAAAGGCTCCTCAAGCCATTGTGTGCAGACCCTGTGCTGCGAGCACCCCGTGTGGAGCTCTCGGGCACTGCGCGCATAACCTTTCTGCTCGGGCGTGCCTATCTGTGGGTGCTGGAGCGTCAGCCGACCCAGGCTGCAACAGATCTGGCGGAGGCGGCGGGTCTGTTGGGTGAGGAGCGCGACGATAAGGTCGGTAAGGTGCAGGTCGATAGCTGGGTGAACACCTTTGAGCTCCTGAAGCCAAAACTGGCTTCAGAGGCCGCGCTCGATGTGGGCGCGCGCTGGTTGGATCTGGCGTTGGATCTGAACGTCCGCTGGCCCCAGGTCTGGCGATCGCTCTGGACGACCAGTCCAGGGCCAGATCTCGCGTCTCGTGGGCGTCGGTGGCTTCAGTGGACCCTGTCGAGTCCTCCCGCCGCGTGGGTTTCCGTGTGGAAGTCACTCTGGTCGACCAGCCCCGGCGATCCTGAGCTACGCAAGCTAGGGATGGACACACTGGGTAGTCATCCTGGGCAAAGTGGAGGATACGAGATCTGGAGCGAATTGGCCGTTGTGGTAGGCGTTGACTCGGAACTTGCTAGTCTCGGCGTGCGTTGTCTTGAGGCAGCCCGTAGCGAGTTCGATGTCTCGGTGATGCTGTTTAGGTTGCAGAGTGCAGGCGTAAGTCCCGACTTCGCCAATCCAACCCTGCGCGCGCAGGTGCTGAGGGCACTCAAGGGGAGAGATGCTCAGCTTGCTTCGTTTATTCCAGTTGAAGCATTCCAGTCCGTCAATGCCTCGCTCTCTCCTCAGGAGAGTGCTGAGCTCCTCGCTCCCCTTCGTGCCGCCCCTGGTGCTCCTGAGTTTCTTGAACGCGCCTTTCTTCTCTGGAGACTCCCTGGTCTGCGTTCCGACCTGCGCCCAATGTTGGAGAGCTGGCTGCGAACCTTCCCGAGCCACAAGGATGCCGACCGGGTTCGGCGGCTGCTGACGGGATCAAACACGCTCTCGTCGCCCTGAGGGGGCCGGAGTCGTCTGCTCATGGCAGACCAC
>CAZTOW010000039.1:0-94484 GCA_964615375.1 uncultured Enterobacterales bacterium | reverse complement strand
CGGCGGCTGACCCAGCGATAGGAGCCGTCGCGCAGCGGAGCGCCGACCGGGTTGGTGGGGGCCTCAGGGGCAGCTCACGGAGGGGCGCGCTATCTTGACATGATCAGTTACGCGCCCCGAGTGCGCAGGGCGGCCGAGCGTCAGCGAGGAACGCCCGGTGCCCCGTGGGCCCCCTCCAACCCGGTCGGCCCCCGGCCCGGACCGGTCTCCGAAGCCCCGGCCGCCGTCGGGGAACCCGGATCCTGTCCGGGGCCCAGACGAATCGCGGAACCCGGATCCTGTCGCCGGCCCGGACGAATCGGGGAACCAGCTCAGGTCTCGTAGAGCCAGCGGTAGCAGCCGAGGCAGCAGTGGACCTTGATGGCGCGGCGGATCTCTTGGATGGTCTGGGGCGGGACGGCGCGGCGGCAGGCGGAGCAGGTGCTGTCGACCATGCGCGAGACGGGGATCTGGCCGCGGGCGCGGAGGTTGCGGTAGCGGTTCTGGTCCTCGCGCAGGAGGCGGGTCCAGAGGGGCTCGCGGGCCTGGGCGAGGCGGGCGAGCTCGTCGCGGTGGCCGGGGGACTGGGCGTCGCGGTCGGCGAGGGCCTCGCGGTGGCGGGCCTCGGCGAGGGTGGTGGAGCGCTGGAGCTCCGTCTCGCGGGCGGCGAGGGTCTCGAGCTCCTCCATGATCTCGAGGGCGCGGGTCTCGAGCTCGTCCTGCTGGCCGGCCATGGCCTCGACCTGCCGAGTGGCGACGAGGAAGTCCGTGGCCTTGCCGGCGTCGATGAGGGCCTGGGTGCGCTGGCGACGGGTGATGACGTCGCTGAGGCGGCGCTGGAGGTCGCGGTCCTCGGTGTTGAGGGCCGTCCGGCGGGCCTCGAGGGCGGCGCGGTCGGCGGCGAGCTCGGCCAGGCGGGTGGTGGCGGCCTGGATGGCGGCGTCGAGGGCGGAGAGGCGCTCTTCGGCGAGGAGCGCCGCACGGTCGTTCTCCCACAGCGTCAGGATCGCCTGAAGATCGTCGTGCAAAGCGCCTCCGATGTTGTAGCCCGTCCCCAGGGTAGGCCCACCAGGGCTCGAACCTGGGACCCTCCGGTTATGAGCCGGGTGCTCTGACCAACTGAGCTATAGGCCCCTGGGGAGAGCTTCACGATAACCCGCGGACGAGCCCGAGGCTCGCCCGGGGCTCAGCCCTCGATGAAGGCACGCAGGCGCTTGCTGCGCGAGGGGTGCCGCAGCTTGCGCAGGGCCTTGGCCTCGATCTGGCGGATGCGCTCGCGGGTGACCTCGAAGTCCTGGCCGACCTCCTCCAGCGTGTGGTCGGAGTTCTCGCCGATGCCGAAGCGCATGCGCAGCACGCGCTCCTCGCGCGGCGTGAGCGTGGCCAGCACCTTGCGGGTCGCCTCCTCGAGGCTGTTGTTGATGACGTTGTCCGCCGGGCTCGCGATGTTCTTGTCCTCGATGAAGTCGCCGAGGTGGCTGTCCTCCTCCTCCCCGATGGGGGTCTCGAGGCTGATCGGCTCCTTGGCGATCTTCTGGATCTTGCGCACCTTGTCGACCGGGATCTCCATCTTCTCGGCGATCTCCTCGGGCGTGGGCTCGCGGCCCATCTCCTGCACGAGGTGGCGCTGGGTGCGGACCAGCTTGTTGATCGTCTCGATCATGTGGACCGGGATGCGGATGGTGCGCGCCTGGTCGGCGATGGCGCGGGTGATCGCCTGCCGGATCCACCAGGTGGCGTAGGTCGAGAACTTGTAGCCGCGGCGGTACTCGAACTTCTCCACCGCCTTCATCAGGCCGATGTTGCCCTCCTGGATGAGGTCCAGGAACTGCAGGCCGCGGTTCGTGTACTTCTTGGCGATGCTGACCACGAGGCGCAGGTTGGCCTCCACCAGCTCGCACTTGGCCAGCTCCGCCATCTGCTCGCCGCGGCGCAGCTCGCGGGCCAGCATCTGCAGGTCGTCGCGCTCGATCAGCAGCGACTCCTCGACCTTGCGGATCTTGCGCAGCTCGCGCCGCACGCGGCTGTCGAAGTCCGCCCAGCGCTGCTCCTCGATGCCCGTCGTCTCCACCACGTCCCGCCCGCCCTTCTCCGGGGTGCGGCGGACCTTGCGGATCATCCGGCGCAGGTCGCGCACCGGCACGTCCGCCTCACGGGCGATGGACTCGATCTCGCGCTCACAGCGCACCACCTGATCCCAGGCCGAGCGCACCCGCACGCAGGAGAGCGCGAGCTGACGCTTGGACAGCTCGACGGACTCCACGAGCTCCAGGATGCGCGCCTCCGAGGACGCCAGCCCCGCCACGCACTCGTCCCGGCGCTTCTTGCTCTTGGCGCGGGCGAGCTCCTTCTTCAGCTCGTTGCGCAGGTTGATGAGCTGCCCGACCTCGTCGTAGACCTCCTTGAGGGTCTTGCCCAGCCGGGTCTTGATGCGCCGCGGCTTCTTGCCCCCGCGGATGGCCTTGATGCAGCGCTCCTCCTCCTCGTCCACCAGCTCCTTGACCAGGTGCAGGGCCAGCGGGGAGGTGAGCACGTTGCGGTAGACGATCTGCTCGCCCTCTTCGATGCGCTTGGCGATCTCGATCTCGCCCTCGCGGCTGAGCAGCGGCACCGTGCCCATCTTCCGCAGGTACATGCGCACCGGGTCGTTGCTGCGCGCCGTGGCCGCCGCGGCGTTGTCCACCGGCTTCGGCTCCTCCACCGGGAGCCCCCCGCGCCGCGCCGCCTCCTTCTGCTTCTTGGCGGCGTTGACAACCTCGATATCCATCTCCGAGAACATGATCATCACGTCGTCGAGCTGATCGGTGGAGATGAGGTGCGTGGGGAGGAAGTTGTTCATCTCCTCGTAGGTCACATACCCACGCTGCTTGCCCATCTCGATGAGGGCCTCAATCTCCTCCTTCACTTCCTTGTGCTTGAGCATGCGTGGTGTCCTCGAACGTGGTGGAGCGGCGTGAGATGTTTGGGATCAGAGGGCGCACATGGCCTCAGGTCGCCCTGGCGGACCGACCTGCTTGAATATCCAGGAATTTCTTACGTTCTCGCTGAAGGTCTTGACGGCGGCGAAACAAATCAGAGAAGTATGACCCGTCAGCCCCGGGTGCGCAAGCGTCAATCTCGCGCCCGACGCTGGCCAGAGCCTCCTCGAGGCGGCGTAGCTCCATGCCCACGAGGATCTGCCGCGTCGCCGCGGCACCCTGACCAGATGTATAGAGTCCCTCCCGGGCGGCGGCCTGTCGCAGCACCCGGCCGAGGTCCGGGTCGGTGACCCGCTCCAGCACCTCGGGCAGGGCCACCCCCTGGCTGAGCAGGACGATGGCCTCCAGGGCCGAGCGGCGCTCGGTCACGATGCGCGGGTCCGGGTCGAAGGCCGCGAACTCCGGCAGCGACTCCTCGGGGAGGTGGATGAGCAGCCACAGGAGGTGGTTGAGCTCGCGCGTGCCGCTCCAGCGCGGCCCGATGGGCATGGGCGCCATGGGAGCGCCGGGCGGGGGCCGGCTCTGCTGCTCCCGCTCCTTGTCCCGGGAGGCGCGCTCGGCCCGGACCACCGCCTCCTGCACCACCAGCTCGGAGAGGAAGAGCGAGCCCGCCACCCGGGCGAAGGTCGCCACCCGCGCCTCCGGCGAGAAGTGCATGAGCACCGGGACCAGCTCCTCGAGCGCGCGCGTGCGCCCGAGCGGCGAGGACCCGTTTCGCTGCGCGGCGTCCCGGAGCACGAGGTTGAACAGGGGCTCGGCCCCCTCCAGCGCCGCCTCCATGGCCGGGCCGCCCCGGGCCTGGATGAGCTCGTCGGGATCCTTGGCGTCCCCCAGGTCCAGGCGGAGCGGCTCCACCCCCGCCGCCAGGAACATCTCCAGCGAGCGCACGGCCGCGCGCACGCCCGCCGCGTCCGAGTCGAAGAGCGCGATGGCCCGCGTGCTCAGCCGGCTCAGCACCCCCAGGTGCTCCGCGGTGAGCGAGGTCCCGCAGGCCGCCACCGCCTCCTCGAAGCCCGCCTGGTGCAGCGAGAGCACGTCGAAGTAGCCCTCCACCACCAGCACGCGGCCCTTGCGCTGGATCGCGTTGCGCGCCTGGGGCAGGGCGAAGAGCGTCTTCGACTTCTGATAGATCTCGCTCTCGGATGAGTTGACGTACTTCGGCCCGTCCCCCTCCAGGATGCGCCCGCCGAAGGCTACCACCCGGCCGCGCGCGTCCTGGATGGGCACGATGACCCGCCCCCGGAACAGCGCGTAGGCGCCCTTGCCCCGCTCGCGCGCCTTGGCGATGCCCGCGGACACCGCCATCTCCGGCGGGATGCCGCGCCGGTGGAGGTGGTCCAGCAGCGCGTCCCAGGAGTCCGGGGCGAAGCCCAGCCGGAAGCGCTGGATGGTCTCCGCCGTCATCCCGCGGCGCTCCAGGTACTCCCGCGCGGGCGCCCCCTCCGGGCGCGTGAGCAGCACCGACTGGAAGAAGCTGCAGGCCTGCTCGCAGACGTCGTAGAGGGTGGCCTGCGCCTTCTGGCGCCGCTGCTCATCCGGCGAGAGCTGGCGCTCCTCCACCTGGATCCCGCAGATGGCGCCGACCTCCTTGACCGCCTCCATGAACGAGAGCCCGCGCGTCTTCATCACGAAGCGGAAGACGTCCCCGCCCTCGCCGCAGCCGAAGCAGTGGTAGATGCCCTTGTGAGGCACCACGTTGAAGCTCGGCGTCTTCTCTTGATGAAACGGGCAGAGCCCCAACCAGGTGTTGCCCTTGCGCTTCAGCGTCACCACCTGAGAGACGACCTCGACGAGGTCAGCCCTGTCCCGGATGGCGTCGATGGTGGATCGTTGGACCATCTAGGTCTTGACTAACCAGCCCGATCCGTTCGTGCAGGGAGAGCGGACATTTCCTGGATCCTTCGAGGTTTCTCAGGCTTCCAGGCTGATCCGCCAACGGCGCGGACGCGCTTGCCCCGGCGAGCGCCGAGGCTCATGCACCGCACACCCGTTCACTACACCAGCGACGAGAACCGGGCAAGCTCCTAGACTGCCGCGCGAGCCGCCTCTGGCAAGCGGACATCGTCAGCAGCGCGCCGGACGCGGGCGCCGAGACCCGACAGCTTCTCCACCAGGCGCTCGTAGCCGCGGTCCAGGTGGTAGAGCCGGAGCATGTCCGTGCGCCCCCGCGCCGCCAGCCCCGCCAGCACCAGCGAGGCGCTGGCCCGGAGATCGGTGGCCATCACCGTCGCGCCCACCAGCGAGGGCACGCCGTGGACCACGACCCGGTTCCCGCGCACGTCGATGCGCGCGCCCAGCCGCATGAGCTCCGCGGCGTGCATGAAGCGGTTCTCGAAGATGTTCTCCCGGATCTCCGAGCTGCCGTTGGCGACGGTCATGAGCGCCATCCACTGCGCCTGCATGTCCGTGGGGAAGCCCGGGTGCGGCGCCGTCTCCACGTTGACCGGGAGGATGGGGCCCTCGCGGCGGATGGAGACGCAGTCCCCCACCACCTGGATCTCGCAGCCCGCCTCCTGGAGCGCCGCGAGCACGGCCCCCAGCGCGTCCACCGGCGCCCCGGCCACCACGACCTCGCCGCCGGAGATGGCCGCCGCGGTCAGGTAGGTCCCCGCCTCGATGCGGTCAGGCATGATGCGGTAGGGCGCGCGCGCCGGCCGCAGGGCGGGGACGCCGTCCACGACGAGCGTGTCCGTCCCCTCCCCCTGGATGCGCGCCCCCATGGCGCGGAGGAAGCGGGCGAGGTCCACGACCTCCGGCTCGCTGGCCGCGTTGCGGATGACGCTGACGCCGTCGGCCAGCACCGCCGCCATGAGGATGTTCTCGGTGCCCGTCACCGTGGGCATGTCGAGATCGATCTCGGCGCCGCGCAGGTGCGAGACCCGGCCGTGGACGTAGCCACCCTCGATCTCGAAGGTGCAGCCCAGCGCCTCCAGGCCCTTCAGGTGCTGGTCGATGGGGCGCACGCCGATGGCGCAGCCGCCGGGCAGGGAGACGCGGGCCTCGCCGCAGCGGGCCAGCAGGGGGCCCAGCGCCAGCACGCTCGCCCGCATCTTGCGCACGAGATCGTAGGGGGCCTCACACCAGGCGATGCGATCGGTGTGGATGCGCGCGCGCCCGATGGGCCAGCCGCGGTCGCCCTCCCAACCGGACATGCTGGGGCAGCCGATGCGCCCGAGCAGGGAGAGGGTGGTGCTCACGTCCACCAGATCGGGGACGTTGTCGATGGTGTGCTCGCCAGGAGCCACGAGCGTGGCCATCAGGATGGGGAGCGCGGCGTTCTTCGCGCCGCTGATCTCGACGGTGCCCGAGAGGGGGACACCGCCCTCGAGGATCAGCTTGTCCATGGAGGAGACCTCAGGCGGGACAGGAGAGGGAAGGGGGCGGGGAGGCGGGAGAGGGAGCGGGCGCCCCTATCCTACCTCGGCGCGGGCGTTGCGGCCCGCGGCGCACCAGTGCAAAACGCGCGCCATGCGCGTCGCCGTCGAGTTGGGGTAGCATCGGCGCGTGCCGCGCCCCACCGATCCCAGCGCCTCCAGCCCCGACACCGCGCCCTCCGCGACGCTGCCCGAGGACCTGCGCGGCGCCCGCCTGGACGGGGCGGAGCTGGACGGGCAGGACCTGAACGGGCGAGACCTCAGCGGGGCCAGCCTGGAGGGCGCCAGCCTGCGCGAGACCCGGCTCTCCGAGGCGAAGCTCCAGGGGGCGCGCCTCCTGCGGGCGGACCTGCGCGAGGCCGACCTGCGCGGCGCGGACCTGCGCGGCGCGGACCTCTCCGAGGCGGATCTGCGCGGCGCCCTCATGCGCGGGGCCCTGCTCCAGGACGCGCGCGCCCAGGGGGCCCGAACCGGGGGCGTGGAGGCCGAGCAGGCCGTCCTGGACGCGCTCCAGCGGGCGGGCGGGCGCGCCGGAGGGCTCCGCGGGCTGAGCGGGGCGCTGGCCTCGCTGGTGCCCCGGCGCTGGGCGAGCCCCTGGGAGCGTCGCGTGCGCGCGCGCGGGCGGGCGAACGCCTCCGCCCTGGGCGGCCCGGGGTCGGATCTGACGGAGGCGAAGCTGGAGGCCCAGAACCTGGCCAGCGCCGCCTGGGCCGGGGTGAAGCTGGATCGGGCGGATCTCACGGAGGCGCGGCTGCGCGCGGCCGATCTGCGCGAGGCGAGCCTCACGGGCGCCCGGCTGGAGGGCGCGGACCTGCGGCGGGCCAACCTCGCGGGCGCGAAGCTCACCGACGCGCGGCTCACGGACGCCGACCTGCGCCTCGCCGACCTGGGCGGGGCCGATCTCAGCGGCGCGGAGCTGAGCGGGGCCGATCTCCGGGAGGCCAACCTGCGCGGCGCGCGCCTGTGGGGGGCGAAGCTGGTGGGCGCCCGCCTGGCCGACCTGGACCTGAGCGGCGTCTCGCTGCAGCGCGCGGTGCTGGACCAGGCCGACGTCTCCGGCGTGTCCTGGGAGGGCGCCGACGTCCAGGGGGCCGAGCTGGCCGGGGCCCTGGGGCTCGGCGAGGAGGAGCGGCGCGCGTTGGAGGCCATGGGGGCGCGCTTCGGCGAGGAGGGCGGGCTCGGGGCGCTGGGCGGGCGCTGGGTGCGCACGGCGCTGGGGCTCGGGGCCCTGGGGCTGGGGGTCTACCTGGCGGCGCGCTTCCTGGCGCCGGGCGCGGAGGCCCCGGAGCACCAGGCGGAGGAGGCGGCCTCGCTGGCCGAGACCGACCCGCTGGAGGCCAGCCGCCGCTACGAGGCCCTGGCCGAGCAGGCGGAGCGCCCCGAGGACAAGGTGGGCCACCGGGTCGAGGCGGCCGGGCTCGCCGAGAAGGCCGGGGACACCCAGGCCGCCGAGCGCCTGCTGCGCGACGCGCTCACGGCGGCGGGCGAGGACGCCGCGCTCATCGGCCGCGTCCGCCTGCGCCTGGGCGAGCTCCTCTCCGGGCTCCAGCGCTGGCCGGAGCTGGAGAGCGCCGTGGAGCCCCTGCTCTCGCTGGAGGGCCAGCCCGAGCAGGAGCGCGCCCGCGCCGTCGTGCTCTACGAGGACGCCTGCGCCGCCCAGTCCAAGCCGGCCACGAAGGTGGACGAGGCCCTGGCCTCCCTGGCCCTCCTGCCCGAGGCCCAGGGCGCGCTGCTCCAGGCGGTGGCGGAGATCCGCGCCAACCGGGGCCAGGACGAGGCCGCGCTGGCCGTGCTCCAGAAGCTCGACGGGATCGAGCTCCCCGCCGAGCCGGCCGAGCGTGCGCTGGCCAGCAAGGCCCGCGTGCTCGACCGCCTGGGCCGCGCCGAGGAGGCCCGCGCCGCCTGGGCCGCCCTGCTCGCCCGCGCCGCCCCCGACACCCTCCCCCACCAGTCGGCCCTGCTGGCCCTCGCCGACCTCGACCGCCGCGACGGCCACCCCGAGGCCGCGCTGAAGCGGCTGGGCCCGCTGCTGGCCGAGGACGCCGACGCCCGCCTGCACGGCCGCGCGCTGCTGCTGCGAGGCGGGATCTCGGAGGACGCGGGCAAGGCCGAGGACGCCATCGCCGACTACCGCGCCGCGCTGGCGCTGGGCGGGCTGGACGCGGACACGGTGACGGAGGCGCGGCTGGCGCTGGCGAGGCTGCTGCTCCTGGAGGGCGGCGAGGAGCGGGCGCGGGCGGTGCTGGGCGACCTCGACCCGGCGGCGGCGGCGGCCGTGCTGGCGGAGGCGCAGCTCGGCGAGGGTCGGCGCCACCTCGACCAGGGTGAGACGGACGAGGCCCTGGCGATATTCGATCGGATCCTGAAGGCGGCGGGCTCCGAGGAGGGGGCGGCGACCTTGGATCCGGGCGTGGTCCGGGCGGCGCGCTCCGGGCGCGCGGAGGCCCTGGTCCAGAAGGGCGAGCTCCAGGAGGCCATCGGCGTCTGGCAGGCCCTCCTGGACGGGCCCATGCCGCCCGAGGAGCGCCCCACCACGGTCCTGCTCCTGGCGACGGCCCTGCTGACCCGCGGGGACGCCGAGCGCGCCGGCTCCATGTTCACCGAGCTGGCCCAGAGCGCGGACCCGGACACCGCCTGGCAGGGGCGGCTGGGGCTGGCCGAGGCGGCGCGGGCGAAGGGGGAGCCGGAGCGGGCGCGGACCCTGCTGCGCCAGGTGGCGGACGGGGCGCCGGACGTGGCCTGGCGGGTGCGGGCGCACACCGAGCTGGCGGAGATGGCGCGCGAGGAGCGGCGCACGGACGCCGCCCTGGAGAGCTGGCGGGCCATCGTGGGCCTGCTGCCCCCGGGCCACCCGGCGGCCCTGGAGGCCCGGCTCTCGGTCCTCCAGACGCTGGGAGAGGCCGGGCGCGCGGCGGAGGCGAGCGCGGCCTGCGGGGCGGCGCGGGCGGCGACGGCGGGGGCGGACCGGAGCGCCGTGCGGCTGCTCTGCGCGGAGCTCGCGGCCAGCCAGGGGCGGCCGGAGCAGGCGCAGGCCGAGCTGGAGGCCGTGATGTCCGAGGCGGGCTCCACGGAGACCCAGGTGGCGGAGGCGGCGCTGACGCTCTCCGGCACCCAGGCCCCGGACGCGGCGCAGGGGACCCTTCGGGCCGCCCTGGACCGCTGCACCACCCCGTCGGCGCGCGTGCCCCTGCTGGCGGCCCTGAGCCCCATGCTGACGGCGGCGGGGCGCGGCGCGGAGGCGAAGCCCCTGGACGCCGAGCTGGACCGGCTCGCGGCGAAGGCGCCCGAGGCCGCCGCGACCTGGTACGAGGACGCCGCCACCCGGGCGCGGACCGGGGGCGAGCTCACGGCAGCCCGCTCGCTGCTGGAGCGCGCCCTGGCGCTGCCGCTGCCCGACCCCGCCCGCGCCGATCTGCTGGTCGAGCTCGGCCAGACCCTGCTGGACCTCGGAGACACCGGGGAGGCGGCGAAGCGGCTGTCCGAGGCCGAGAAGCTGGCCCCACCCGGCGGGACCACGGCCACGCTGGCGGCCATCGGCCAGGCGGAGCTCCTGCGGCGGCGAGGGCAGCCGGCCGAAGCGGCGACGGCGCTGCGCAGGCTCTCCCCCACCGACGAGGCCACCCGCGAGCGCTGGCTGATGGCGCTGGGGCGCGCGCTGGGCGAGGCCCGGGACCCCGAGGCGGCGGAGACCTGGCAGGCCCTGGCGGCGGGTCGGCCCGAGGGGGACGAGACGCGGGTGGTGGCGCTGCGCGGGCAGGCGGACGCGGCGCTGGCCGCGGGCAAGGCGGCGGACGCCCTCCGACTCTACGAGGAGGCGACGAAGGCGGCGACCGAGCCCTCTCAGCAGGGCTGGGCCTCGCTGGGCAGCGTGAACGCGCTGCTGGCGCTGGGGCGTGGGGCCGAGGCGGACTCCTCGCTTCGGGCGCTGATGAGCCACCCGGACGCCGAGATCGCGCTGGCCGCGACGATCAGAGCCTCCAACCTGGCGTCTGAGCGGAAGGACTTCGCGCGAGCCCTGAGCCTCTGCGAGGGCAAGGACGGGGGGAGCCTGGGGGCGGCCTGGGACGCGACGCTCACCGAGGCCCGGGTGCGCGCCCTCTCCGGGCTGGAGCGCCGCGGCGAGGCCCGGGAGGCGCTCGACGCGCTGGCCGCGCGCTGGCCCCAGGAGGAGGAGGCGACCCTGCCGCGCCTGCTCGGCCTCGCCCACCTCGCCCACCAGGAGGGTGACCTGGAGGAGGCGAAGCGCCTCGCCACCCAGGCGCGGGACACGGCCACCGACCCCGGCTTCCGCGCCATGGCCGAGGAGCTCCTGGGCGCGCTGGCGCGGACGGCGGACGCTACAGCGAAGTGAGCAGCCGCGCGGCGGGTCGGGCCTGGGCCTCCAGCAGGGGCAGCCAGGCGGCGCGCGGACGCAGCCGCCGCTCCAGCGCGTAGAGCCCGCCCAGCGCCCGGTGGACGAAGAGCAGCTCCCGCGTGGAGTGGATCTGGCGGTGCTGGATGAGCCGGGCGACGGCGAGCGGGATCTCCTTGAAGAGGTGCTCGTCCTGGTCTCCGCCCAGCTCGTAGGTGCCCTGGCGGTAGGGCCAGGCCATCAGATCGCAGAAGCCCCAGAGCGCGTCGGCCGCGGCCTCCGGGGCGTCACCGTCCAGGGCGTCGATGGCCCGACAGTGATCCAGGCAGCCCTGGCGGTCGTGGACGACGGCGCAGAGGGCGGCGGCGGCGTAGTGCCCGATCCACCAGGGGTCGAAGCGCCGCACGCAGCCGTAGTCCAGCAGACCCACGCGACCGTCCAGCTCGAAGAGGTAATTCCCGGGGTGTGGGTCGGCGTGCAGCGTGTGGTGCTTGTAGACCATCGTGTAGAACATGTCCACCAGCGTCACGCCGGCCCGCTGCCGGGCCTCGGGGCTCGCGCTCTGCAGGAAGCTCTCCAGCGGCAGCCCCGGCAGGCGGTCGAGCGTGAGCACGCGCTCGGTGGACCAGGCGTGGTGGACGCCCGGGATGCGCACGCGGTCGTCACCCGCGAAGAAGCGCTGGAAGTCAGCGATGTTCGCCGCCTCCTGGAGATAGTCCAGCTCCTCCTCCAGCCGGTGCCGGATCTCCTCGAACATCGCGTCGATCTCGGCGCGGTCGCGGTTGAGCAGGCGCCCGGTGACCAGCAGCCCCTTCAGCGCGGCGAGATCGCTGGCCACGCTGTCCTCGATGCCGCGGTGCAGCACCTTGACCACGACCTCGCGCCCATCGGGAAGGCGCGCGGCGTGGGCCTGACCGAGGCTGGCCGTGCCGATGGGCGCGGGATCGAAGCTGGCGAAGGCCTGCGCGAGCGGGCGGCCGAGGGACCGCTCCACGTCCTCGCGGATCTGATCGAAGGGGACGGGCTCGACCTTGTCGTGCAGGCGCCCGAGCACGTCGCGCACCTCGCCCGGCAGGTCCAGCGAGCCCGCCACCATGGCCACCGACTGCCCCACCTTCATCGCCGCGCCCTTGAGGCGACCGACGGTCTCGACGATGCGCTCGGCGTTGCGGACGTGCAGGCGGTCCAGGGCCTGCTGGCGGAGATCGGCGTCCTGGAAGGCGCCGACCAGGCGCTGGCCCACATAGGAGGAGGTGACCCGCCCGGTGAGACCGGACAGGCTGGCGAGGCGGCGGAGCGGACCCTTGGGCGGGCTGGCCATGCCGGGTCTTAACCCGGGGGCGACCGTCGCGCGCCCTGGGCTCGCCCCGCGGGCCTTGCGCGATTACTCCGACAGGCCACTTGACACCCGGGCTGGTTCCAGCTTCGATTACCTCGCTGAGGTGGAAATGCGCGCGACACTCCTTCTCCTCTCTCTCTCGGCTCTGATCGCCTGCAATGACAAGGACACGGGCGGCCAGGAGACCGGCGACACCCAACCCCAGGACACGGACAGCGGCAACTCCGACACGGACACCGGCGAGGCTCCCCCGGTGTGGACCGAGGTCCGCATCGAGACCAGCAACACGCTCACGGGGCTCTACGCCACGCCCACCGGCGCGGTGGCCGTCGTCTCCCAGGGCGGCAAGTCCTGGCTGAGAAACTCGGACTCCTGGGCCTCCATGAGCCTGGACACCGACGGCGAGGATCTCAACGACCTCTGGGGCAGCGGCGCCGACGCCTCGCTCACCCTGACCGCGGTGGGCAACATCGGGATCATCGCCAGCTACTCGGGCGGGAGCTGGACGACCGAGGACATCGGGACCCCCAACCTGCTGGCGGTGGACGGCGCGAGCGCCTCCGACATGGTCAGCGTGGGCTGGGGCGGCGTCTACGCCAACAAGAGCGGAGCCTGGGAGTACCAGGACGTCGCGACCGGCCGGCGCTTCAACGACATCTACTACGACGGCACCGCGGGCATGGCGGTGGGCGAGGACGGTGACTACGCGATCTTCACCGGGGAGACCTGGGTGGACGACGCGCTGGACAGCCGCCGCACGCTGTACGCCGTGGCTGGGACCAGCGCGACCGACATCTGGGCCGTCGGCGTGGAGGGCACCGTCCTGCACTGGGAGGGCGACCAGTGGACCGCCGTGGAGCCCCCGGCGGAGACCTCGCTGTGGGACGTGTGGGTGGCCTCGTCCACCGAGGTCTACGTGGTCGGCAGCAACGGCGGCGCCTGGGTGTGGAACGGCGAGGAGTGGACCACGCTGCCCACGGGCGTGGACAACAACCTCTACGGCATCGACAGCGCGGGCGACGGCACGGTGTGGGCCATCGGCAACCGCGGCATGGTGCTGCAGTACACGGTCGGCTCCTCGGGGAGCTGAGTCAGTAGCCGATCCCGATCCAGGCGCTCAGCCCCGAGGTCTGGCCCATCCAGGCCTCGGCGCCCGCGGACACGCGCGCGCTCCGGCGCCAGGGCAGGCCGAGCTCCTCGGACACGCCGGCCAGACCGAAGACGGCGCTGGCCGGGAGCGTGGGCTTCAGGGTCACCTCGACCAGGGGGACATCGTCCACCGCGCCGAGCGGCGTGAGCTCAGCCTTCCACCCCGGGGCGGCCTGGACCCCGAGCCAGCCGAGCCCGCCCCCCTCCGGTTGTCCCAGCGTCGCGACCAGGCTGAGCCGCGGGCTGGACCAGCGCTGATCCCCGGCCCCGGCCAGCGCGCCGTCCTGAGCGTCCCCTTCCGTCTCGCTGCGCTCGTAGCGGGCGTCGGCTGCGACCCCCAGCGGCCCGACCAGGGGAGCCGCCAGGCGCGCGCCCAGGGCCCAGGACCGCCCCGTCCCCGCGTACTGCGCGGCCTGCACCGCCTCGTAGCGGTGGCTGAGCACGCCGTAGACGCCGACGCCCCGGAACAGGGCCACCGAGAGCTCCGCCGCCCAGGTGCGCGCCTCCAGGACGGCCTCGCAGCCGGCCTCTCCCTGGCAGCCCACCACGCGGACCCCGACCGTCTCGGTCTCCGCGCGGCCGCTCAGGGTTATCCGCTCGACCTTCGGATCGGGGGAGGGCTGACCGAGCGGGCCAGCCTGGGCGACCTGGATGAGGAGCAGCCACATCTCTTGACCCCGCCTAGAAGCGCATCACCAGCTTACCCGTCGTCCGCCCCGCCTGCAGCGCCGTGTGGAGGCGCCCGACCTCCGTGTAGGGGGCGACCTCCCCCAGCGGCACGCGGACGAGCCCCCGGCGGGCGATGTCCAGGGCCTCGTCGAAGAGCCCCGCCAGCACGTCGAGCTCGTCCCAGAGCCGCAGCACGTTGAAGCCCGCCACCGAGCGGCTGTCGCCGACCAGCTTGAGCGGCGAGAAGCGCGGCATCTGGAGCCACTGCCAGGCGAGCCGCGGCCAGCTCGGCGCGTCCCCCGGCGAGGCCATCAGGCTGAAGCCGTAGCTGACCAGGCGCCCGCGGTTGCGCAGCAGATCGTAGCCCTGCTTCAGGACCCGCCCGCCCAGCGCGTCGAACACGATGTCCACCGGCCCCAGGCGCTCGCGGACCGTCGCGGCCCAGTCCCCCTGCTTGTAGTTCAGGGCCAGGGCGCAGCCCAGCTGCTCCAGCACCGGCAGCTTGGCGTCGGACCCGCAGGTGCCCACGACGACCGCCCCGCGCGCGCGGGCGAGCTGAACCGCCAGGGAGCCCACCCCGCCCGCCGCGGAGTGGATCACCACGCGCTCGCCGGGCCTCAGCCGACCGAGCTCGAAGAGGCCGTAGGCCGCCGTCAGCGCCGCCGCGGGGAAGCCGCCGGCCTCCTCGAAGCTCCAGCCCTCGGGGATCGCCCGCAGGCGCGCGGCCTCAGCGATGAGCCCGCCCTGGTAGCCGCCGAAGCGCGTGACCCCCAGCACCCGGTCCCCGGGGCGCCAGGAGACGCCCTCGCCCGCGTCCACGACCTCCCCGGCGAACTCGAAGCCCGGGACGAAGGGGGGCGGCGGCGCGGCGCTGTAGAGCCCGAGCCGGCAGAAGATCTCGGCGAAGTTGATCCCGGCCGCGCGCACCGCCACGCGCACCTCTCCGGGGCCGGGGGCGGGGAGCTCGTGCTCCTGCACCTCCAGCACCTCGGGCCCGCCGTAGCGGGTGAGCATGACGCGCGGTACGCGCAACGGCGCTCCTGATCTTCGCGGGCAGGGATAACCGATGTCCGGCGAGCGGCCCGCCGCGGATTGACGAGATCCTGTCCCGCCCACCGCCCGTACCCGATTGCGCGGCACCACCCGAGCGGGCAAGCTGGTGCGCGGGAGGTCACGATGCGAAACCTGTTCGTGTGTGTGGGCGTGATGATGCTGGCCGTGGGCTGCGACGGCAGCAAGCTCTCCTCGAGGGAGGCCGAGCAGGTCTTCCAGAGCCAGACCCAGATGATCGGCTCGGTGTACCGGTCGGTCTACGACGCCGTCGAGGGCGTGAACGTCCCCGAGGGGATCACGGTGGAGGCCGATGCGACCGGCGGCTCGATCTCGGGCACGCTGAGCGGCGACGACGCCTGGTCGGGTGAGGCGACCATCGACGGATCGGCCGAGATCGACTCGGAGAACTACGACTACGTCTTCGACCTGGCCCTGGGCTACGTCGGCGTGAGCGTAGAAGAGCTGGGCGTGATGATGGACGGCGACGTCTCGGTGTTCACCGAGGCCCACCTGGACCTGGACGGCGGCACGCTCTCCTACGCCTTCGACACGAGCGGCGATCTCGCGGTCTCCGGCGAGGTCTCCGGCCAGACGGCCTTCGCGTTCGCGCTCGCGGTGGGCGTGGACGTGAACGCGGGCTCGTTCACGCTCGACGTGGACGGAGACGTGGACGGCTTCGACGCCTCCGAGTTCGACCTGCCGAGCGCGGCGAGCTGGGTGGACGCGCTCTACAACTGAGGCTGGCTGGCCTTCGCCAGCGCGAGGTCCAGGACCTTGGAGGCCGCCAGCACGCTGGCGTCCTTCGGGTAGACGTCGACGGCCCAGTGGCGGAGCTCCTCGGCCTCGTCCAGATAGCCGGCGGAGGCGAGGCACGCGAGCTTCGCCGCCGTCATGTCCGGCCTGTCCTTGTCGGGGAGAAAGCCCGAATCCAGCAGGGAGAGGCAGCCCACGGGATCGCCCATGCGGCGCATGGCCTCCCCCTGGATGGCCCAGGGCAGGTGGTTGCGCGAGCGCATCCGGCCCTCGCGCACCTCGGCCAGCGCCGCCTCGTCGTCGCCGTAGGCCAGCTGCAGGCGCCCGCGCGTCGCCCGGGTCCGCGCGCTCCGGCGACCGTAGAGGTCGGCGAACCAGAGCTGGAGCTCCGCCTCCTCGAGGTCGCCCGCGTCGATCGCGATGTCGGCCAGCAGCGCGTAGGCCTCCTCCAGGCCGGGCGTCGCGGCGAGCACGTACTCGGCCACCTGCTGCGCGTTGTAGAGGTCGCCCGCGGCCCGGTAGTCGTCGGCGAGATCGAAGCTGATGCTGACCCGGCGCACCTCGGTCGGTGAGGCCGCCAGCGCCTCCCGGCGCAGCGCGATGGCCTGGTCGAAGTTGCCGGTGGCGCGGAGGGTCGTGGCGTGCTCGTCGAGCCCGCTGGACTCGTAGTAGGGCGAGCCCTCCGCGTTCTCGAAGGCCGGGAGCGCGTCGGCGTAGCGCCCGATCTTCGCGCTCGCCACCGCCAGGTAGGCATGCAGCTCGGCGTCATCTGGGTTATTCGTGAGCTCCTCCCGAAGCCCCGGCAGCGCGTTGCGCCACTGGTGGCCGAAGAAGGAGGCGCGCCAGGGTGTGTTGCGCATCGCGCGGCGCGCCGAGGCCAGGTCCACCTTCCCCGAGCGCTGCGCCTTGCCCTGTTTCCCAGCCTTCTGGGCAGCGGCGTACCCCCCACCCCCCAGCAACAGCGCCAGCACGCACGTCAGCAAGAGCTCTCGAACGACCTTCGCGCCCATTTCGTCCCTCCGCTGACAGGCCGTCTGGCTAACGATCCCGGCGAACCATGGCAAATCGATCCCTGCTGCTCCCGATCTCCCTCCTCTTCGCCTGCAGCGGGGAGAAAGACCGCTCCAAAGAGGGCGCTGACGCGACCCCGAGCGCCGCGAAGCGGCCCTCCCTGGTCATCGCCACCCTCGACACCACGCGCGCGGACCGCATCGGCGCCTACGGCTACGCTGGGGCCCAGACCCCCACGCTCGACGGCCTCGCCTCGGGGGGCGCGCGCTTCGAGGTGAGCTACGCCACGGTCCCGCTGACCACGCCCTCCCACTCCTCGATGTTCACGGGCACCTACCCGACCCGTCACGGGGTGCGGAACAACGGCGACGCCATCCTCTCCGACGACGCGACCACGCTCGCGGAGCTCCTCCAGAAGGCCGGGTGGAAGACCGGCGCGAGCGTGAGCGCCTTCGTGACCACCCGGGTCTGGAACCTGGACCAGGGCTTCGACGCCTACTCCGACCAGATCCACTCCTCCTCCGTCCCGCAGAACCGCTGGGGACAGGAGCGCCCGGCCAACGAGGTCGTGGACGACGCGCTGAGCTGGCTCGCCGGGGTGGCCTCCGACGAGCCCTTCTTCCTCTGGGTCCACTTCTACGACGCCCACCACCCCTATCGGCCCCCCTCCCCTTTCAACGAGCTGCTGCCCGGTCGCCCCTATGACGGCGAGATCGCCTTCATGGACAGCGAGATCGGGCGCCTGAAGTCGGCCATTGACGCGCGCAACCAGAAAGACGGCGTGGCCTGGATCGCGGTCGGGGACCACGGCGAGGCGCTCAACGGGGAGCACGGCGAGTTCACGCACGGGACCTTCCTCTTCGACCCCACCATGCGCATCCCCTTCATCGTGCGGCCCGCCGACCCGCTCGCGGCGCCCGTGGCCGTCCGCGACGCCACGGTCAGCAACGTGGACGTGATGCCCACCGCGCTCGGCCTGCTCGGCCAGCCCATCCCGGCCGATCTCGACGGCGTGGACCTCTCCGGCGCCTCGCGGGGGGGCAAGGTCGAGCGCGGCGGCGTGTACATGGAGTCGCAGAGCGTGGCCCAGCGCTTCGGCTACCACCCCGAGATCGCCGTGGCCGAGGGGCCGCTGAAGCTGATGGACACGCCGAACCCGCGGCTCTTCGACATCCAGGCGGACCCGAACGAGGAGAACAACCTCGCCGCCAGCCGCCCGGACGATGTCGCGCGCCTGAAGAAGATCACGGAGGCGGTCAACGCCCGCTCGGTCAAGCACGAGGGCGGCGCGGCCATGTCGCCCGAGGTGCTGGAGCAGCTCGCCGCGCTCGGCTACGTCAACGCCGGCGGCGACCTGAGCGGCGAGGGCTCCACCATCGACGCCAAGGACAAGCTGGAGACCATCCGCGGGCTGGACAAGGCCCGCGTGCTCGGGCGCGCGCCCGACGGCGCCGAGGAGGCCGTGGCGCTCTACAAGGAGATCCTGGCGAAGGAGCCTCAGATCGTCGAGGCCCGCCTCGGCCTCGCCCAGCTCCTCCAGCGCATGCAGCGGCTCCCGGAGGCGGAGCAGGTCCTGCGGGACGCCCTCGCGCAGAGCGGCAGCTCCACCGTGCTGCACCAGAACCTGGCCATCGTCCTGGCGCGGCAGACCCGCTTCGACGAGGCGCTCCGGGAGGCGGAGGCGGTCCTGGTGCTGGTCCCGGGCGACGAGTCTGCGCTTCAGCTCAAGGTGCGCATCCTCGGCCAGCTCGGCCGCGATCAGGAGGCCTTCACCGCGGCGCTCGCGGCCTACGAGAAGAACCCGGCCAGCGGCGGGCTCCAGGCCATGCTCGGCCTGGCCTACGCGCGGCAGGGCGACCCGGCGAAGGCGGGGCCTCTGCTCCAGAAGAGCCTGGAGGACGGCGTGCCGCGGCCCGGGGTCCACGAGGTGCTGGGGCGCATGGCGGCCTCCGTCGGCGACACGGAGCGGGCCATCCTCCACCTCCGGACCGAGGCGGACGTCTTCGGCGCCAGCCCGCGGGCCCGGCGCATGCTGGGCGGGCTCTACATGCGCGCGAAGCGCTGGGACGACGCGGCCAGCGAGTATCGGGCGCTCTGCGAGACCGGCCCGGCGAACCCGATGCTGCGGCGCGCCTGGGCACAGGCCGTCTTCAACACGGGCGACTACACACTGGCGCGCGACGTCCTCGAGCCCGCCCTGAAGGCCGCGCCCGAGAACGCCCACATCATCATGCTTCAGGCCAACATCGAGGCCAAGATCGGCGACCCCACGAAGGGCGCCGAGATGGCGCAGCGGGCCCGCGAGCTCTACGCCGTGTCCCAGGGAGACATGCCCCCGGAGCAGGAGGACCTCGAGGGCCTGATGGACCCGAGCCAGCTCCCTCGCGGCTACTGAGCGTCGGCCCGCGAGGGCGGGGAGTCTGATCCCGGGGGACGGCGAGCGCGCTCACCTCGCCGAAACCTGGAACGCCAGAAACAGGAACCCCCGCCGAGGCGGGGGTTCACTTCATCCGGGCCTCAGCCCCTCAGTAGGCGTAGTAGGGGTAGCCGTAGAAGAACGCGGCCTCGATCAGACCCGCGCTGTCGTACTGCACGAAGAACGACCACTGCCAGTAGAGGTAGTCGTAGTAGGAGTAGCCGTAGTAGAGGTAGGACAGCGCGTACCACTCGCCGTAGCCGTAGGCGTAGTAGTAGGACACCGGGTAGGAGTAGTTGTCGGGGTAGTAGGAGATGCCCCAGATGGAGCCGAACTCCTCGATCTCACCCCAGTACTCGAAGTCGTCCCAGTCGCAGTCGGGGTAGCTGGTCGCGCCCTCCTTCCACGCCGACTCGATGTAGAGGCTCCAGTCGCAGGAGTCGCAGGTCAGCTCGTCGGAGATGTCCGAGCCGCTGGAGGGGTAGAAGTTGATGCAGTCCCAGCCCGCGCTGGGGTCGTACTTGCCGGCGTAGTAGAAGCCGACCCAGCCGAGCTCGCCCTCACCCTCGCCCTCACCCTCGC
Organism: uncultured Enterobacterales bacterium; assembly: GCA_964615375.1. Lineage (GTDB taxonomy): Bacteria > Myxococcota_A > UBA796 > UBA796 > CAZKWG01 > CAZKWG01. The sequence goes on along the minus strand of CAZTOW010000039.1, from coordinate 74,830 downwards.
CCTCACCCTCACCCTCACCCTCGCCCTCACCCTCGCCCTCGCCCTCACCCTCACCCTCACCCTCGCCCTCGCCCTCGCCCTCACCCTCGCCGGACTCCTTGTCCGAGGTACCAGGGCAGCCAGCGAGGCCGAAGGCCAGAGAGGCCGTGAGGAGTAGCGTCGCGTATCGATAGTTGAACAGGCTCATTGCGTCTCCTGCAGTGGGATCGTGGACCACCTGCAGATTACTTTGAAGGGGCGCGGGTGGCAACACGGCACCTGACATTTTTCTTGCATCCCGCCCGCTGCGCGCGCGTGCAGTTCTGCGCCGCGCTCGCGGCTTCTCCGGGATCGCGCGATCTGATCGTTACTGACGGGCTCAGCGCGTCAGTCGCTGCTCGATGTCGGCGGCGATCGCGCGAACACCACGCTGGAAATCCGGCATCATGAGATAGGCCGCCACGATGATGCCGACGGCCACCACGCTGAGGCTCAGGAGCACGTCGAGGACGGCTCTCCCACGGCGCGCGCGCTCAGAGATCAAAGCGCACACCCTGGGCCAGCGGCAGATCGGCGCTGTAGTTCAGCGTGCAGGTCTGGCGGCGCATGTAGGCCTTCCAGGAGTCCGATCCCGCCTCGCGCCCCCCGCCCGTCTCCTTCTCGCCGCCGAAGGCCCCGCCGATCTCGGCGCCGCTGGTGCCGATGTTGACGTTGGCGATGCCGCAGTCGCTGCCGTGGGGGGCGAGGAAGCGCTCGGCCGCGCGGAAGCTGCCGGTGAAGATGGAGGAGGACAGCCCCTGGGGCACGTCGTTGTGCCAGGCGATGGCGTCCTCGAGGTCCTCGTACTCGAAGACGTAGAGGATGGGGGCGAAGGTCTCCTCGCGGCAGACCTGCATCTCGGGCCGGGCGCGGACGAGGGTGGGCTGCACGTAGTGGCCGGGGCCAGGCAGCACCTGGCCGCCGACCAGGATCTCCCCGCCCTCCGCGCGGGCGAGCTCGAGGGCGCGCTGATAGCCCTGGACGGCGAGCCCGTCGATGAGCGGGCCCATCAGCGTGCTGGGGTCCTCCGGGTCGCCGATGCGCACGGCGGCGTAGGCGCGGGCGAGGCGGGCGGTGAAGCCCTCGGCCACGTCCCGGTGCAGGAAGAGGCGGCGCGTGGTCGTGCAGCGCTGGCCCGCCGTGCCGACGGCACCGAACAGGATCCCGCGCAGGGCGAGCTCCAGATCGGCGTCCTTCTCCACGATGATGCCGTTGTTCCCGCCGAGCTCCAGCAGGCAGCGCCCGAGGCGCCCCGCCACCACCTGGCCGACATGGCGGCCCATGCGGGTGGAGCCGGTGGCGCTGATGAGCGGCAGCCGGTGGTCCCGGATCATCGCCTCGCCGACCTCGGCGTCAGCGCCCACGATGAGCCCCAGCAGCGCGCCGAAGCCGTGGCGCTCCAGCACCCCGGCCAGCAGGCGGTGGGTGGCGATGGCCGTGAGCGGCGCCTTGAAGCTCGGCTTCCACACGACGGCGTCCCCGCAGACCAGCGCGACCATCGCGTTCCAGGCCCAGACGGCGTGGGGGAAGTTGAAGGCCGTGATCACGCCCACCGTGCCCAGCGGGTGCCACTGCTCGTACATGCGGTGGCCGGGGCGCTCGGAGTGCATGGAGAGCCCGTAGAGCTGCCGCGAGAGGCCGACGGAGAAGTCGGCCATGTCGATGGCCTCCTGGATCTCGCCCAGCCCCTCGGAGCGGATCTTGCCCACCTCGCGGGTGACGAGCCAGCCGAGATCCTCCTTGTGCGCCCGTAATTCCTCGCCCATCTGGCGGACGATCTCGCCGCGGCGGGGGGCGGGGACCAGGCGCCAGCGGCGCTGCGCGTCCTCGGCGGCGGCGATGACCTCCTCGAGCTGCGCCGCGGTGGCGAAGCCGACGGAGGCGAGGGTGCGCCCGTTCGCGGGATCCTCGGAGCCCACGGTGAAGCCGGCGCTGGTGTCCAGGGCGCGCGTCCCCACCCAGGCCCCGCTGTTGAGCTCGCCGAGGCCGAGCCGCTCGAGTCTGTCGATCATACCTTCCTCCGTTACCTTTCAGAGCGCGCGCACGCTGACCGGCTGGCCCGCGACCAGGACCTGCCCGCCCTGCTCGCGATAGGGCTCGCCAGCCAGGGCGAGCGGCACGCGGCCGGCGCCCGAGCCCAGCGCCAGGAGACCCTCCGGGCTCACGAAGCCGGGCAGCCGACCGGCCTTCCAGGCGAGCAGGTGGGGCCGGCAGAAGCCACGCTCGGCGGCGCGGCGCGCGCAGCCTTCGACCTTGCAGGGCGAGGGCCCCGCCGACACCGCGGGCGTCGCCGAGGACAGCTCCGACAGGCGACGCTCGGCCTCCGCGGCCCGCGCCTCCGCCTGCTCGGCCTTCTCGCGCGCCTCGGTCGCCGCCGCCTCGGCCCGCCCCAGCGCCTCCCGGAGCGCCGCCGCCTCGCCGCTGACGCGCGCGATCTCCGCCTCCAAGGCAGAGAGCTTGGCCGGCAGACCCTGGATCTGCGCCCGCAGCGAGCCGAGCTCGCCCTCCAGGCGCGCGATCTCGGCCGGGCTCGCGTAGCCGCGGTCCTTGAGCGCCTCGTCGATGAGGTCGCGCACGGGGGCCTCGACCACCCGGCCCGCGGGGCGCGAGAGCGCGGCGATGACGACGTCCTTGAGCGGCATGAGGGCTCCTTCGCCAGCCGGATAACCCGTCCCTCGGGCGCGCGCCGTCGTCCGCGCCTCAGACCGGCGCGCAGACGCCGAAGCTCCCCTCGCCGAGCACGCGCGGCTGAGGGTCGGGATCGTCCAGGTCCAGGGCGAGGACGTGGCAGCGGGCGCCGTCGGGGGTGCCCTGCTCGGAGGCGGCGTAGCTCGCGTAGACCAGCGTGCGCCCGTCGGCGCTGATCAGGCGGTGGCTGTCGGCGAACTGCTCGAAGAAGTGCAGATAGAACAGGAGCTCCCGGCTCGGCCAGAACAGGCTGAGCTCGCGCATCTGCCGGGTCTGGAGGTCCAGCAGGCGCCAGCGCAGGCAGCTCGCCATGAAGTCCACCGAGGCGCAGATCAGCCGCCCGCCCGTCGGATCCCAGAAGAAGGCCATGCACGGATCGTCGGTGAGCCGCTCCACCGGCCCGCCGTCCAGGGGCACCAGCCAGAGCCCGTCGTAGGCCGTCCCCTCCCCGCGCGGGGCCGAGCCCACCACCACCCGGCCGCCCTTCGGATCGGGGAGCACGGCCAGCAGCCCGTCGAAGGCGGCGAGCGCCTCGGCCCGCCGCCCGTCGCGCCGCGCCACGCTGACCCAGGAGCGGTCCAGGTGGTGCGAGACGTAGACCGGGCGCCCCCCGGCGTAGACCGGCGCGCAGAAGGAGCCCGGAGCGTCAGGCAGGGGCGCCGGGGCCAGATCGTCGTCGAGGTTCAGGAGCAGAAGCCGGCTGCGCCCACCCTCCTCGTCGCCGGCGTGCATGAGCAGCCGTCGCCCCTCGGGCGCCCAGGCGAAGAAGAGCGGCACGCCGCGCTGAACGGTCCGCATCCCGCCGAGCTGGTCGAGGTCGCAGACGCCGAGCTCCAGGTCGCGGCCGGACTGCGTGAGCACCGCCAGCATCCGCCCCCCGGGGTGCCAGCGGCAGTAGAGGGGCGAGCGCCCGTCGAGCTCGATGAGCTCGCGCTCCTCGACGCCGTCCACCTCCACCGCGGCGACCACGTTGGCGGGCTGCTCCTCGTCCTGGGCCTGGAAGCAGGCGATCCAACGCCCGTCCGGGGACCAGCAGGGCCAGGAGGAGACCCCGGCGCCCGCGTAGCTGCCCCAGCGGGCCAGCGCGCTCGGGACCTTGGGCAGGGTCAGCGGCCTCCGCCCGTGCCCGTGCGTGTCCACGAGGTGGATCTGGTGGTCCACGCCCATCGTCGCGACGCGCGTGGCGCTCATCCGCCGAGCAGGCGCGAGGCCAGCAGGCCCTGGACGAGCAGACAGACCAGCGGGAGGACCAGCGCGACGGTGGGGCTGGCCTTGAGCTCGCTGACGCCCGCGCGGTCGGCGGCCAGCTCCCCGGCGAGCTCGTCGGCGAGGCCCTGCGGGAGGGGCGAGCCCTGACCGCGGGAGGCCTCGTGGACCTGGAGCGCGAGCGCGAGCGCCGCGTCGTTGTTGGCGCCGAAGCTGGCGAGGCCGAGCCCCGTCCCGAAGAGGCCGAGCCCGATGTCCATCCAGGTCCCGTGCCCGGGGAGGTAGAGGAGGGCGCTGACCAGCAGGAACAGGCCGCTCACCATCAGCGGCGCGCCGATCCAGCGGACGGCGGCGTGACGGACGGCGGCCTGCGCGGCGGCGGAGGTGGTCATGGGAGTTCTCCAGGGTCAGGTGGGGCCGGGAGGGCCAGGCCCTCCAGGATAAGCCGGATCCCGTCGCTTGACAGCCTCCCCACGTCAGGTCGGATGCCGACGGCGGATTGTCCCGCCAGACCGTCCACCATCGCCTTCAGCAGCATGGCGACGGCCAGGGGGTCGATGGCGCGGAAGGCGCCCGCGGCCGTGCCCTCGGCGATCAGCGCGGCGCAGCGCTCGACGAAGCCGGCGTGGACGGCGGCGACGCGCTCGCGCACGGAGGCGTCGCGGATGGCCATCTCGCTCATGAGCAGGAAGAAGCGCGGCGGGCTGTCGCTGCCGGCGAAGTACTCGACATAGTGGGTGGCCAGCTCGATGAGCTTGACGAGGGGCGGACGCGGGTCCTGCCCGGCGAGCTCGAGGAAGCTGAGGGTCTGCGCCTGCTCCTCCTCCACGAGCGCGTCGAAGAGCTCGCGCTTGCTCGTGAAGTAGAAGTAGACGGCGCCCTTGGACAGTCGGGCGCGCTTCGCTACGTCCTCCACCCGGGTGGACGGGTAGCCCCGCTCCACGAACAGGGAGCGGGCCGCGAGCAGGATCTGCGCTCTACGCTCCGCCTCCGAGAGGTGCCGGGTCATCATCGCTCCGGGGCCGCACACGGCTCACGGAGAATTGTCACGCCGCGCCGGGTCGAGCAAGGGCGGGAGGTCGGAGCTACTTCATCTGGTTGGCGACGCGCTTGAGCTCGCGGATGGAGGTGATCTCCAGCAGCTTGCCCTTGAGCGCGAAGGTCGAGAGCTTCTGGGCGCGCCGAACGTTCTCGCCCACCCGGTAGATCGCGCCCCAGACCTCATCGTACTTCTTCTGGTTGGCCAGACGCACGATCTCGTCGCGGGCCAGGAGCTGCGGGACCTCGCGGGGCAGCCCGTTGAACAGCGTGAGCAGGAACAGGAAGTTCATGTAGTTCCCGCGCGGGCTGTGGAACTCCTTCCGGTAGATCTGGTTGTACTCGTCGGTGACGTAGCCGTCCTCGATGGCCTTGTGGTAGAACTCGGTGCCCGGGTACGGGACCAGCGAGGAAGGAAGCAGGTTGTAGGGCGGCGGCAGCGTCCAGAGCAGGCGCAGCCCCTTCATGACGTCCTCGGTGTTCTCCCAGGGGTTGTCCAGGATCATGTGGTAGTCGGGGACCTGGATGTAGTCCTTGTACTTGCTGATGATCTGGACGGCCTTCAGGAGCTGCTCGTTGGTCATGCCGCGCCGGTACATGCGCATGGTCTCGGACGAGCCGGTCTGGATGCCGAGCTCGGTGAAGCAGAGGCCGGCGTCGATGAGCGCGGCGTACTTCTCCTCGTTGATCGTGGTCGGGCTGCACTGGGCGCGGAAGGGGAGCCCGACCTCGCGCTTCCAGACCTTGGAGAACTTCACAATCTCCTCGTTCGAGGTCGAGAAGAACACGTCGTCCTGGAAGTGGATGATGCCGATCTCGGGGTACTGGGAGACGACCTGCTTGATCTCGGCCACCATGTGCTCGACCGAGCGGCGCCGCAGGTAGCGCTGACCCTTGTACAGGTCATGGTTGAAGGCCACGCCGCAGTAGCTGCACTTGTGCGGGCAGCCTCGCGTGATCATCGTCTTGTAGGCGGGCCGCAGATCGCCGTTGCGGTCGGCGTAGGTGACGATGCGCCCCTTGAAGCCCTCCCAGTCCAGCTTGACCAGATGCGGGCTCTGGAGATCGTAGGACCAGTCGTCGCCGAACGAGTAGTCCTGGAACGGCAGGCTGTCGAGATCCTGGATCAGCGGGCGATGCGGGTTGCTGATGACCTTGCCCCGCGGCCCCTTGAACCAGAAATTGCGCACGTCCGAGTAGTCCTTCCCCTCCTCCATGCGCGTGACGAGCTCCAGGAGCGCGTCCTCCCCCTCGCCCACGCAGACCATGTCCACGAAGTCGAGGGCCTGGCGCGGCATCGTCGTGGGGTGGAAGCCGCCCCAGGCGATGTTCTTGTCGGGGTAGGCCTTCTGGATCGCGCGCGTGGCCTGCACCGCCACGTCGAACATCGAGGTCAGGAAGGAGACGCCCACCAGATCGCTGTCGCTGACCAGGCCGACGAGATCGTCGACCATGGTCTGCGGCATCTGCATGATGTACCCCTCGCGCTGGTGCAGGTGCGAGTAGGTGTCGGCCGGCAGGAAGATCAGCCGGACCTCGTGCCCGCTCTGCTTCAGCGAGGCCGAGAGCGTGCGGATGCACGGGGAGTAGTGGTCGGCCGGGGTCGGGTTGATGAGGGCGACCTTCATGCGCGGTGCTCTCCGTCCTGGTGCGCCATCCTCCCTCTCCGCCCGCCCATCTGGGGAGGACCCGGGGAGTTCTCGCGCCCGTCTCGAAAGGATACCCGAGGGCTGGGGGATTGCCAACCGGCTTCCGCGCCCGTCGAAGAAGGCCGCTTCTCAGCAGCATGAGCCTTCTGGCTTGACATGCCCGGGGCCCAGCCGTAATACTGCCCGACACTCGAAATTTCACCCCACCGGCAGGAGTCGCCCGCCATGGCCCTGGAGAACTACCTTTTCACGTCGGAGTCGGTCTCGGAAGGCCACCCCGACAAGATGTGCGATCAGATCTCGGACGCCGTCCTCGACGCCCACCTCGCGCAGGACAGCCACGCGCGCGTCGCCTGCGAGACCCTCGTGAAGACGGGCTTCGTGGTCATCGCCGGTGAGATCACGAGCCGCGCGCACGTGGACTACCCGCCCCTCATCCGCGAGGTGGTCAAGGACATCGGCTTCGATCACACGGACAAGGGCTTCGACGGCAACACCTGCGGAATCCTGGTGGCGGTCGAGCAGCAGAGCCCGGACATCTCCCAGGGCGTCACCGAGGGCCAGGGCCTGTACGCCGAGCAGGGCGCGGGCGACCAGGGCATGATGTTCGGCTACGCGTGCGATGAGACGCCCGAGCTCATGCCGATGACCATCCTCTACTCGCACAAGCTGCTCGAGCACCTCACCCACGTCCGCAAGTCGGGCGCCATCGGCTGGCTTCGCCCCGACGCCAAGAGCCAGGTGACGGTGGAGTACCGCGACGGCAAGCCCGCGCGCATCGACACGGTCGTCATCTCCACGCAGCACGCGCCCCTGCCCGGCGACGAGCACGGCACGATCTTCGCGGCCGTCGTGGAGGAGATCAAGAAGGTCCTCCCGGCGCACCTGCTGGACAAGAACACCCGCTACTTCGTGAACCCCACCGGCCGCTTCGTGGTCGGCGGTCCGATGGGCGACTGCGGTCTGACCGGCCGCAAGATCATCGTGGACACCTACGGTGGCCACGGGGCCCACGGCGGCGGCGCCTTCTCCGGCAAGGACCCCAGCAAGGTGGACCGCTCGGCGGCCTACGCGGCCCGCTACGCGGCGAAGAACATCGTGGCCTCCGGCTACGCCCGCCGCGCGCTGGTGCAGTACGCCTACGCGATCGGCGTGGCCGAGCCCGTGTCCATCATGATCAACACCTTCGGCACGGGTGAGGTCTCCGACGAGCGCCTCTGCGGCGTGATCCGGGACATGTTCCCCACCAAGCCGGCCGACATCATCCGCCGCCTCGAGCTGCGCCGCCCGATCTACCGCCGCACGGCCGCCTACGGGCACTTCGGCCGCGAGGACCAGGGCTTCGCCTGGGAGCGCACCGACCTCGTCAGCGACGTGCGGAGCGCGCTCAGCTCCTGAGCCCGCCCTTGAGCTGGTCGCCGGTGAGCCCCATGCGGCGCTCCCGGCGGCCAAAGGCGGCGAGCGCCTCGTCGAGCTGTGGCCGGCGGAAATCCGGCCACATTACGTCTGTGACGTACATCTCGGCGTAGGCGATCTGCCACAGCAGGAAGTTGGAGACCCGCAGCTCACCCGAGGTCCGGATGAGCAGGTCCGGGTCGGGGAGCCCCGCCGTGTCCAGGTGGCGCTCGAAGACGCGATCGTCGATCGCGTCAGGGCTGAGGCGACCGCTCTTGACCTCGCGGGCGATGGCGCGCGTAGCCTCCACGATCTCCGCCCGCGAGCCATAGGAGAGCGCGAGGGTCAGCACCATCCCGGTGTTCTTGCGGCTCTCGTGCATGAGGGCCTTGAGCGGCATGCGCACGAAGACCGGCAGCCGATCGATCTGGCCGATGGCCTGGAGCCGGATGCCGTTGTCCATGATCTCGCGGCGCTCGCCCATCACGTAGCGCTCGAGCAGCGACATCAGCGCCGAGACCTCGCTCTCCGGCCGCTTCCAGTTCTCCGTGGAGAAGCTGTAGAGGGTGAGCGCCTGGACGCCCTTCTCCCGGCAGGCCCGCGTGATCTCGCGCACGCTCTCCGCGCCGGCCTCGTGGCCCTTGACCCGGTCCAGCCCGCGGGCCTGCGCCCACCGGCCGTTGCCGTCCATGATGATCGCGATGTGGCGCGGGATGGCCAAGCTCAGACCTCGAGGACTTCCTTCTCCTTCGAACCGGCGAGATCCTCGAGCTTCTTGATGATCTCGTCCGTGCTCTTCTGGACCTTCTCGAGGGTGCGCTTGAGCTCGTCCTCGGTGATCTCCTTGTCGTCCAGGAGTCCCTTGAAGAGCTCGTTGTAGTCGCGCCGCACGCCGCGGGCCCGCACGCGAGCCTCCTCGGTCTTCGTGCCGATCTGCTTGACCATCTCCTTGCGCCGCTCGACGGTGAGCGCGGGGATGGGGACGCGGATGATCTGGCCGTCGTCGGAGGGGTTGAGCCCGATCCCGGCGTTGGCGATGGCCTCCTTGATGTCGCGGAGCGTGCCCTTGTCCCAGGGGTTCACGACCAGCAGCCGCGCGTCGGGGGCCGAGACGCTGCCAAGCTGGTTGAGCGGCATGGAGGTGCCGTAGCTCTTGACCTCGACCTGGATGTGCTCGATGAGCGCGGGGCTGGCGCGCCCCGTGCGGATCGTGGCCAGGTCGCGCTTGAAGGCGTCGACGACCTTGCTGAAGTCGTCGTTCATGCTCTGGATGTATTCGTCCGACATGGAGCTCCTCGTGGCTCAGGCGTTCAAGCGGGTGCCGATGTGCTCCCCACAGACCACCCGGCGGATGTTCCCCGGCTGGTTCAGATCGAAGACGACGATGGGGAGCCGGTTCTCCATGCACAGGCTGACGGCGGTGGCGTCCATCACCTTCAAGCCGCGCTGGAGGACGTCGAGGTAGGTGAGCGAGTCGTAGCGCTCCGCGTCCGCGTGCTTGACCGGATCCTTGTCGTAGATCCCGTCCACCTTGGTGGCCTTGAGGATCACCTCGGCGTGGACCTCCGCGGCGCGCAGCGCGGCGGCGGTGTCGGTCGAGAAGTAGGGGTTGCCCGTGCCCGCGGCGAAGATGACGACCCGCATCTTCTCCAGGTGCCGGATGGCCCGGCGGCGGATGTAGGGCTCCGCCACCTGGTCCATCTGGATCGCGCTCATGACGCGCGTGAAGACCCCGATGGACTCCAGCGCGTCTTGAAGCGCGAGGGCGTTGATGGCCGTCCCCAGCATGCCCATGTAGTCGGCGTGGGCGCGGTCCATCCCGCGCGAGGCCCCGGCGATGCCGCGGAAGATGTTGCCCCCCCCGATGACGAGGGCGACCTCCACCCCGAGCTCGCGGATCTCCTTGACCTCGCGCGCGAAGCGCTGGATGATCTCAGGCTGGATGCCATAGCCGGCGTCGCCGGCCAGCATCTCGCCGGAGAGCTTGAGCAGGACGCGCTTGTACGCCGGCTTGGACATGCTCAGTGGCCGCCCGCCATCTGCGCGGCGACCTCAGCGGCGAAGTCCACCTGCTTCTTCTCCAGGCCCTCGCCCAGCGCGAAGCGCACGAAGCGACGGATCTTGATGTTCTCGCCGATGACCGCGATGGCCTCGGAGAGCACCTGCTGAACCGTCTTGTCCTCGTCCTTGATGAACTTCTGCTCGAGCAGGCAGACGTCCTCGTACCACTTGCTCATGCGCCCCTCGACGATGCGCTGCGCGACGGCGGCGGGCTTGCCCTCCTCCATCACGCGGGCCAGCTGGATGGCCTTCTCGCGCTCGTAGGCGTCCTGGCTCACCTCCTCGCGACCCACGAACTCGGGGTTCGATGCGGCGATGTGCATGGCCACGTCGTGAACCAGCTTCTGGAAGGCCTCGGAGCGGGCGGCGAAGTCCGTCTCGCAGTTGACCTCCAGCAGCACGCCGATGCGGCCGCCGCCGTGGATGTAGGCCTCGACGGTGCCCTCGGTCGCGGCGCGCGCGGCCTTCTTGGCGGCCTTGGCGATGCCCTTGGCGCGCAGCCAGTCGACGGCGGCCTCGAGGTTGCCGTTGTTCTCCTCGAGCGCCTTCTTGCAGTCGAGCATGCCAGCGCCGGTGCGCTCGCGCAGGTTCTTGATGTCAGCGGAAGACACAGCAGCCATGACAGAGACTCCAGGTTGCGGGCCCCGAAGGGCCCCGAAGATGCGTAGATCAGCTCTCGTCGGCGACGTCCTGCTCGGCGTCGTCATCCACGCGGCGGCGGAAGATCTCGACGTCGAGCATGTCGGACTGCGTCACCATGCCGCCCGCGGTCTCGCGACCGGCGACGCCGCCCTCGATCGCGGCGTCCGAGATGGCCGTCGTGAACAGGCGGATGCTCTTGATGGCGTCGTCGTTGCCCGGGATGACGTGCTGGATGCCGTCCGGGTCGCAGTTGGTGTCGCAGAGGCCCACCACCGGGATCTTCAGCGCGTTCGCCTCGCGGATCGCGATGTACTCCCGCTTGGGGTCGATGACGAAGAGCAGGCCGGGGAGGCCCTTCATGTGCTTGATGCCCGCCAGCGAGCGGTCCATCTTCTCGATGCGGCGGGTCAGGTCGAGGGCCTCCTTCTTGGTGAGGAGGTCGAACTTGCCCTCGGCGCGCGCCTTCTCCAGGCCGTTCAGGCGGTCGATGGACTTCTTGACCGTCTGGAAGTTCGTCAGCGTGCCGCCCAGCCAGCGGTTGTTGACGTAGTACATGCCCGCGCGGCCCGCCTGCTCCTGCACGATCTCGCGCGCGGCGCGCTTGGTGCCGACGAAGAGCACGCTCTGGCCGCGGGAGACGGCGCCCGTGACGAAGCGGCAGGCCTCCACGAGGCCGCGGGCCGTCTTCTGGAGGTCGATGATGTGGATCCCGTTCTTCTCCCCGTAGATGAAGTTCTTCATCTTGGGGTTCCACATCCGGGTCTGATGGCCGAAGTGTACGCCGGACTCGAGCAGATCACGCAGAGAGACAGAGGGCATCGGAACTCCGCGGAGCCCTCGACGAGGACCCCTGGATTCGGGTTGTGCGACCGCCGGCACGCGCTCCGACCGACGCCGGGATGGCGTCAGCACCACCGGAGCGCTGTGTTTGTCCGGCGTGGAAGTCCCCACTCGTGGGGCCCGGCACAGTTAGCATGGGGCCGGGACCCGAGCAAGGCCGAGCTTCAGGCCATGCCGTCCACGGCGCCCGCGTCGGCGGCGGGCTCCTGGTAGCAGCACTTCTTGAACTTCTTGCCGCTCCCGCAGGGGCAAGGGTCGTTTCGGCCGATCCCGTGCTCGGCGGCGAAGGCGCGCGCCTGCTCGCCCGGCTGCGGGCGCACGGGCTCGACGGGGCGCGGCGGGGGCGCGGGGGGGCGGGCGCCCGCGGGGATGGCCAGCGGCATGCCGCCAGGGAAGGCCACCTGCGAGGGCGTGGGCGCGCTCGGCGCCTCGTCCTCGTCGTCCTCGCCGAAGTCTCCCGCCGCCAGCCGCTTGCCCGCCAGCTTGGGCGAGAGGTTCGACATGCCCTCCAGCGGGTTGCGCTCGAGCCTGAGGAGGCGCGAGATCACGGCCTCGTCGCGCAGCGCATTCATCAGCTGGAAGTAGTTGAAGCCCTCCTTCTTGTACTCCAGCAGCGGGTTCTTCTGCCCGTAGCCGCGGAGCCCGATGCCGTCGCGCAGGCGGTCCATGGCCAGCAGGTGGTCCTTCCAGTGCTGGTCGGTGAAGGTGAGCATCATCAGACGCCCGGTCTCCATGAAGCTCTCGCCGAGCTCGTCACGCCGGGTCTCGTAGCTCTTGATCGCGTCCTCGCGCACGCGATCGTAGAGCTCGTCCCAGCTCCAGTCCCGGATCTCCTCGTCCTTTTCGGGCAGCTGCAGGCCGAAGACGCGGTCCAGGCGCTCGCGCAGCCCCGCCAGGTCCCACTCCTCCTGGCTCGCCTTCTCCGGCGTGACCTCGTCGATGATGTCGTCCACGAGGCTGTTGACCGCCTCCATGAGGATCTCGGCCACGCCGTCCCCCTGGAGGATCCGGCGCCGAAGGTCGTACACCGACTTCCGCTGCTGGTTGAGGACGTCGTCGTACTCCAGCAGGTTCTTGCGGATGTTGAAGTTGTGGCCCTCGACCTTCTTCTGCGCGTTCTCGATGGAGCGGTTGATCCAGCGGTGCTCGATGGGCTCGTCGTCCTTGAGCCCCATGCGCTCCATCCAGCCGACCAGCTTGTCGGAGCCGAAGATGCGCAGCAGGTCGTCCTCCAGCGAGAGGTAGAAGCGGCTGGAGCCCGGGTCACCCTGGCGGCCGGAGCGCCCGCGGAGCTGGTTGTCGATGCGCCGGGACTCGTGGCGCTCGGTGCCGACGATGTGCAGGCCGCCCGCCTCCAGCACGCGGACCTTCTCCGCCTCGCACTCGGCCCGATAGCGTGCCAGCGCCGCCTCGTACTGCTCGGGCTGCGCGTCGGGGTTGGCCTCGGCCTTCGCCAGGAACTCGGGGTCGCCGCCCAGCTTGATGTCCGTGCCGCGACCGGCCATGTTCGTGGAGACCGTGACCTTCTTGAGCCGCCCGGCCTGACTGACGATCTCAGCCTCGCGCGCGTGGTTTCGCGCGTTCAGCACCTCGTGGGGGATGCCCCGGGACTTGAGCAGGCGGCTGACGATCTCCGACTTCTCCACCGAGGCGGTGCCGACCAGGATGGGCTGCCCGCGGCCGTGGGCCTCCTCGATATCGGCCATGACCGCCTTGAACTTCTCGCCCTGGGTCTTGTAGACCATGTCGGAGTGGTCCGCGCGGACCACGGCGCGGTTCGTCGGCACCACCACGACGTGCAGGTTGTAGATCTTCTGGAACTCCTCCGCCTCGGTCTCCGCGGTGCCGGTCATGCCCGACAGCTTCGAGTACATGCGGAAGTAGTTCTGGAAGGTGATGGTCGCGTACGTCTGCGACTCGGCCTCGATGTTGAGCTTCTCCTTGGCCTCGACCGCCTGGTGCAGGCCGTCCGACCAGCGCCGGCCGTGCATGAGCCGGTGGGTGTGCTCATCGACGATGACGACCTTGCCGTCCTGCACCACGTAGTCGCGGTCGCGCTTGAAGAGGGTGTGGGCCTTCAGCGCCTGGTTGACGTGGTGGAGGATCTCCATGTTGTGGACGTCGTAGAGGTTGTCGATGCCCAGGCGCTGCTCGACCCGGTCCACGCCGGAGTCCGTGAGCGTCACGCTGCGGTTCTTCTCGTCCACGAGGTAGTCGATCTCCGCCTGCAGGAGCGGGACGACGCTGTCGATGATGTAGTAGCGCTCGGAGTTGTCGTTGGCCGGGCCGCTGATGATGAGCGGCGTGCGCGCCTCGTCCACCAGGATGGAGTCCACCTCGTCCACGATGGCAAAGTTGTGGCCGCGCTGGACGTAGTCCTCCAGCTTGAACTTCATGTTGTCGCGGAGGTAGTCGAAGCCGAACTCGTTGTTCGTGCCATACGTGATGTCCGCGGCGTAGGCCTCGCGCTTGATCCGGTCGCTGCGCTCGTTGCTCAGGATCTTGCCGACCCGCAGGCCCAGGAACTTGTAGATGGTCCCCATCCAGTCGGCGTCGCGGCTGGCCAGGTAGTCGTTGACCGTGACGACGTGGACGCCCTTGCCCGAGAGCGCGTTCAGGTAGGCGGGCAGCGTGGCGACCAGGGTCTTGCCCTCGCCGGTCTTCATCTCCGCCACCGAGCCGCGGTGCAGCACCATGCCGCCGAGCATCTGGACGTCGAAGTGCCGCATCCCCAGCTTTCTGCGGGAGACCTCGCGAACCAGCGAGAAGGCGTCCGGGATGAGGTCGTCGATCGGCGCTCCGTTGGCCAGCCGCTCCTTGAGCGCGGGGGTCTGGGCGCGGAGCTCGTCATCCGAGCGAGCCTGCTGCGTGGCCTCGAGCGCGTTGATCTTCTCGAGGATCGGCTTCAGCTTCTTGAGCTCGCGCTCGGAGCGGGTGCCGATGATTTTGGCGACGATGGTGTCGAAGTTCAGCATGGACGTCCCGGAGGTCGGAAGACCGCTCAATGTGCGCGCGGACCCCGCGAAGGTCAAGGGCGCGCGTGTCGGAAGCAGCGCTCGTGGGCGCGGCGGGCCTCAGGATGGCGAGCGCGCCGGCAGGTAGAGGAGAGGATCAACGTACTCGCCGTTGACCAGGATGGCGTAGTGGCAGTGAGGGCCGGTGCTCATCCCCGTCGAGCCCACGGCGGCGACGGCCTGGCCGCGGCGCACGAGGTCGCCCGGGGAGACGAAGATGGCGGAGTTGTGGTTCAGGCGGCTGACGACGCCGTGGCCGTGGTCGATCTCGACATAGTTGCCCTTCCCCCGGTCATAGTCCACGCGGACGACGGTGCCGGAGCCGGGGGCGACGACGATGGTGCCGCGGGGAGCGCCGATGTCCAGCCCGGAGTGGAACTGCCAGCGCCGCTTGTTGAGCGGCCAGCGCCGGTAGCCGAAGCGGCTGGTGATGGGGCCGTCCACCGGCCACAGCGAGGGGTAGGCGTCGCGCGCGCTCAGCCAGGCCTCGGCGTTCTCCGCCAGCATCCCGGCCCGGGGCAGCGCGGCCCCTACCACCAGCGCCGTGCGCCGCACCCGGTCGGCTACGGCCAGCGCCCACTGCAGGGTGGGGCTGATGCTCTCGGGTAGGGGCGCGTCCCCGTCCCCAGCGCCCTCCCCGGTCTCCTCGTCCGCCGCGCCGTGCGCGCCCTCGAAGCCGAGGGAGGGCCCCGAGGGGGCGGATCGCGGGGCCGGAGGCTCCTCCTCCTCGAGCGGCTCATCCTCGAGCGGCTCCTCCTCCAGCACCTCCTCGCCGTTCGGGGCGAGCTCGTCCTCGGGCACCGGGGTCTCGGCGGGGAAGCTGCCGCCGGGGAGCGCGTCGAGCTGCGCGTCGTAGAGGCGCAGGCGCCGCAGCGCGTCGTCCACCTCCTCCAGCCGCCGCTCGATGTCCTGGAGCTGCGCCTTCAAGGCGACGTTCTCGTCGAAGAGCGCGCGGTAGGCCAGCCCGCGGGGCAGGGTGGTGACCAGGAAGAGCAGCGCCACCAGCGCCAACGCGCCGACCGCCGCCGCCACCATGCCCCAGCGCCGCAGCTGCGCGACCGTCACCGAGAGCTGCCGCACCTGCCCGCGCCCGCCGTCAGGCACCACCATGAAGGTATAGCGCCGCTCCGGGGGGGCGGAGCTCATGGTCAGGGCACCTCGTCCACGCGCGCGATCACCACGGTGATGTTGTCGTCGCCGCCGCGCTCGCAGGCCATCTCGATGAGCCTCCGCGCCGCCTCCTGGGGGCTCGCGTCCAGCACGACCTCGCCCATCTCGCCGGTCTCGATGAGGTTGCTGAGCCCGTCCGAGCACATCACGAAGTGATCCCCGCGCCGGACCGCGCGCACCTGCACGTCGATCTCCACGTCCTCCGTGTAGCCCAGCGAGCGCGTGATGATGTTCTTGAGCTTGTGGCTGCGCGCCTGCTCGGGCGTGAGCAGCCCCGCCTTGATCTTCTCGTTGACCAGCGAGTGATCCTCGGTGAGCTGCTCGATGCGCCCCTCGCGCACCACGTAGGCCCGGCTGTCGCCGACGTGCCCCAGGAAGGCGTTGCCCCCGTCCATGAGCAGCGCGATGCAGGTGGTCCCCATCCCGCGATACTCAGCCTCCTCCTGGGCCTTCTCGTAGATGCGCTTGCCGGCCAGCCGCACGGCGTAGCGCAGCTTCTCGCGGATCATCTCGACCGGGCCGTCCTCGGGGTCGAAGGTGCCCATCTCCTCGGCGTGGAACTCGAAGTTCGTCAGCACCTCCTCCACCGTGTTCACGGCGATGGCGCTGGCGAATTCTCCACCGGCATGTCCGCCCATCCCGTCGCAGACCACGAAGAGGCCGAGCTCGTCGTTGATCAGGTAATTGTCCTCGTTGTTGGTGCGCTTGACCCCAACATCGGTCATTCCACAGGAGGTGATGCGCATGTGCGGGGCTCCAGCTCGAGGGCGGTCGAGCGGACCCTAACGCCCTCCCGACCCGTCTGCTACGCCCCCGCCTCGGGCAGGGCCAGCGCGAGGCGCCCGAAGTCCAGGAGATCGAGCTCGGCCGGGCGGAGGCGGGGATCGAGCCCGACCTCGGCCAGGGCGCGCTCGGCGGGCTCGACCCCGAAGCTGTCCACCAGCACGCGGCGGAGCGTCTTTCGGGGGGCGGAGAACACGCGGCGGACCACGAGGTCGAAGCGGGCGACCGGCGCTCCTCCCGTCTCGGGCGCGGGGCGCGGGGTGAGCACGGCCACCGCCGACTCCACCTTGGGCGGCGGGTGGAAGGCGCCGGGCGGCACGCGGAGGGCCACCCGCACCTCGGCGCGGGACTGGGTGAAGACCGAGAGCGAGCCGCGATCCCCGGATCCCGGAGGCGCGGCCAGGCGCTCGATCACCTCGCGCTGCAGCATCACGACCAGGCGCCGGAAGGTGCCCGGACGCTCCAGCATGCGGATCAGGATGCGCGTGCCCACGTTGTAGGGCAGGTTCGCCGCGCACACCCAACCGTCCCCGGGCAGCAGCGTGTCCAGGTCCAGCGTGGTCGCGTCCCCTTGGACGAGCCGCAGCGCCCCGGATTCGATGGAGGCTCCGAGGCGATCCTCCAGCGCCGCCGCCAGGTCCCGGTCGAGCTCGACGGCGGTGAGCCGCGCGCCCGCGCCCAGCAGCGCCTCGGTGAGCACCCCGAGCCCCGGGCCCACCTCCAGCACGCGGTCTCCAGGCTGAATCCCGGCCAGGGCCACGATGCGCTCCACCGTGGACGGGCTGGCCAGGAAGTGCTGCCCGAAGCGCTTGCGCGCCCGACCCTCCAGCTCGCCCAGCAGCTTCGCGGGGTGGGTCACGGCGCCCCCGGGGTCCAGCTCGCCCGCGCGCCCGCGCCGAGCCCGTGACGCTCGCCCCGCAGCAGGCGCAGGCGCCCGGCGTTGGCGATCATCGCGCCGTTGTCCGTGCAGCGCGACCGCGGCGGCAGGAAGACGTCCAGGGGCAGGCCCTTCATGCGCTCGCGGAGCCGGCTGTTGGCAGCCACCCCGCCGGAGAGCGCCACCTGCTGCACCCCCGTCCGCCGCGAGGCCTCCCACACCCGCGCGCAGAGCACCTCGCTGACGGCCTCCTGGAAGCCCGCCGCGACCGCGGCGTCCGAGGCCCGATCCGGCCGGGCGAGGTGCGAGCGGACCGCCGTCTTCAGCCCGGAGAAGCTCCAGTTCAGGCCGCCCGGGTCCGGTCGTGGGAACTGCGGAGGCGCCTCCCCTCCCCTGCCCTGCCCGACGGACTGCGCCAGGCGATCCACCGGCGGCCCGCCCGGGTAGCCGAGGCCCAGCATCCGGGCGACCTTGTCATAGGCCTCCCCCGCCGCGTCGTCCACGGTCTGCCCCAGCACCTCGTAGTCGCCCACGTCGCGCGCCAGGTAGAGCGTGGTGTGCCCCCCGCTCACCACCAGGGCCAGAAAGGGGAAGGAGGGCGCCGGATCTTCGAGGAGCGGCGAGAGCAGGTGCCCCTCCAGGTGGTTCACGCCCACGAAGGGCACGCCCCAGCTCGCCGCCGCCGCCCGCGCGAAGCACAGCCCCACCAGCACGGCGCCGATGAGCCCCGGCCCGGCCGTGGCCGCCACCGCGTCCGGCCGCGGGATCCCCGCCCGCTCCAGCGCCGCCCGGGTGGTGGACACGATGCGCTCGGCGTGCGCCCGACCGGCGATCTCCGGCACCACCCCGCCATAGAGCGCGTGGATCTCCTGCGTGTGGATGACGTCGGAGAGCACGCCCCCCGGCCCCACCACCGCCGCCGCGGTCTCGTCGCAGCTGGTCTCGATGCCCAGCACGTTCATGCGCCCACCCCCAGCCGGGCCGCGCGGCGCGCGCGCCAGCGGTCCAGCGCCGGCACCCACCAGGGCGCGAACAGCAGCGGATAGAGCGCCATCATCCCCCAGGAGAACATCCCGAGCTCCATCGTGAACGCGATGCCGAGGTGCATGCCGAGGCCGAAGACGGCCCAGACCGGCGCCCAGCGGGTGTAGAGCAGGAAGGCCGAGCACTCCATGGCGATCGTACCCCAGCCCAGCACCCGGAGGGGCCAGAACCAGGCGCGGAGGGCGAGCGGGTCGAGGTGCGCGGCCAGCGGGTCGGCCATGACCCGGTAGAGCACCGGCATCCCGTCCAGACCGAGCCAGCCGGGCTGCGCCATCAGCTTGGAGACGCCCGCGCTGAGGTAGACCACCACCAGCAGCGTGCGGATCAGGTCCGAGGTCCAGCCCCGCACCTGCGCCACCGCCGGCCCCCGCGCCAGCGACCAGCGGCGGTGCGCGTCGCTGAACAGGAGCATCAGCAGCACGGTGCGCAGCACCCGATCGATGGCCCGATCCCCGGGCGGGTAGAGGTGGCCGAGCTGCGCGTAGGCCAGCACCCCGATCAGCGTCGCCGGGCGCGCCGCCACGCCCAGCAGCACCAGCACCAGGCACAGCACCGTCACGCCCCAGAGCGCCCGGCCCGCCAGATCCGCCGGCAGCAGCGCGCCGAGCACGTAGGCGGTGTCCGGCGCCGAGCCGAGCCCGCCCGCGGCGAAGGGCCGGTAGAGCACGTCCACCAGCCCCAGCCGCGCCGTCTGCAGCAGGTCCAGCAGCAGCGCGACGCAGACCCCGATGCGCAGGGCGGCCAGGGGACGGGCGTCCTCCCAGCGGCTCTGGCGCTCTATCCACCAGGACCAGAGGCGGATCATTGGACCTCCGGCTTCCAGTCGGGGGCCTTGGCGACGATCCGGTGCTTCAGCTTCAGCTCGCGCCCGGGGAAGGGGCCCCCACGGGAGCGCAGCTCGACCTCCTGCACGCCCGGGTCCTCGGCGCGGGCGCGCTCGACCACGTAGCGGGTCAGGCCTCGCCAGTTCGGCGCGTCCTTCTGATTGGCCGTGCTCTCCACCACGGGGCGGACGTGGCGGTTGCGGAGCTGGGGGGCGAGCCAGGCGTGCTCGGGGTCGGCCGTGCGGAAGCGGAGCGCGCCGTCCACCCAGACCTCCAGGATCACGTAGCGCTCGGGCCCGTCACGGTAGAGGTTCCACTCCTGGCTGATGCGGAAGGGGCGCTGGAGCGGGGTGGTGAGGTCCACCAGGGGCTCGCGGAGGTGCCGGTTCAGGGCGTCCACAGCGAAGGCCACCTGTGCGAAATCACCCACATCGGCCTCGATGGCCGCGCGCCGCTCCGGCTTCTCCAGGTCCAGGGTGGAGAGGAAGTCCAGGCCGGGCGTGCCCAGCACCCAGATCAGCGCATGCACCAGCAGCGCGGCCCCGGCGCGCTCGGAGCGCCATCGATCCCCCGCCTCGGCTCCCCCCATCTGGCCCCCCCTGCCCTCTGGCCCCGGGGCGCGTCGGGCTGGCCGGCGCTACGGGGCCTTCGCGTCGGCGTGGACCACCTTCGGCAGGTAGGTCTCCGCGTCGAAGCGGCCCTCGTCCTTTACTCCGTCGTGGCAGCCGACGCACTTCTCCACGTCCACCTGCGCGGGCAGGGGGTGGGGGGCGGGGTCGCGGACGTGCTCGGCCCCGGGTCCGTGGCAGCTCTCGCACTGCACGCCCATCAGGGTGCCGACGGTCGCGGGGGTGGCGGGGCCGCCGGGCTGGCCGGCGCCCGTGGCGTGGCAGGACCAGCAGGCCAGATCCATGTGACGGTTGTCGGCCACCAGCGAGTCCCATGCGCGGGCATGCGGCGTGCCCACCCACTGCGCGTAGGGGCCGGGGTGGCAGCCCTGGCAGGTCGCCGCGCCCACGAAGCTCCGCGGCCCCTCGTCGGGGGCCTGGGCGGCGGCGCTCGTCTCCATCGCCGTGATCGCGGCCTTGGCGGCGTCGAGCAGGGCGAGGGTGGCGGGCTGGTCGGGCACCCGCTGGTCGAGCATGACCAGGCTGTTGTCGAGCGCGTTGGCTGGCTCCTTCTCTTGAGCCTGCGCCGTCTCCAGCGCGGCCTGGAGGCGGGAGCGCTCCTTGTCGTAGAGGTCCTTCTGGCGCTGCATGCGCTCGATCTGGGGGCCGGTGGCCTTGGCCAGGCGCTCGTCCACGGAGCGCAGCCGGGAGGCGTTGCGCTCCAGGGCCTCCTTCGCCTCCTTGACCGCGTCGCCCGCCCGGAAGCCCTTGACGCCGGGGACCAGGCTCACGGTCGCCACGCCCACGCTGCGGCCCCGCGATCCGCTCCCCAGCTGGAGGGCCGCCCCGGGCAGGGCCTTCGGGGGCTGGTTGGTGACGCGCCCGTGCCCGTTGACCACCAGATCCACCTCGGGCACGCGCTCGGCGAGCTCGGCGTCCTGGTCCTTGTCCATGTGGGAGAGCACGACCACCGTGTCCACGGCGCCCAGCCCGGCGATGGCCGCCTGCACCGCCTCCGCCGCCGGGGTCGCCGTGCAGCCCTCGGGCGCCAGCTCAGGCTCGATCACGCCCACGATGCCCAGCGTCACCCCGCCCCGCTCCACCCGGCGGGCGGGCTCGAAGGCCAGGGTGTCGCCGCAGCGCAGGTTCGCCGCCACCACCGGGAGCTGGTACTTCTCCACCCAGGCGCGATACTCGGCGATCCCCAGCACCAGGTCCCCGTCGCCCGGGGTCATCGCGTCGATGCCGCCCACCTGGAGCGCGTGCAGGATCAGATCGGCCTTGATCCGCTGCTGGGCCAGCTTCGCCTCAGGGATGTGGGCGCCCGTCCAGAGCGCGTCGCCCGCGTCCACCACGAAGACCGGCACGGCAGCGTCCTTGCGCTGCTCATCGAGGACCGTGTTGCGTCGGGGCAGACCGCCCGTCGGGTGCTTGGGTCAACCACAGGGCTCGATCTCCCCGTCGATGTTGCCCGTGTAGACGAGGCGGAAGGCGCGGGGCTCGACGGCCTCCGGCGGGGCGCCCTTCCCACAGGCCAGCACCAGGAGGAGCGGAAGCATCAGTTGTCCTCGGCCTCTTTGACCGCCTCCGGGTCCGGCTCAGACCCGATGCGCTCCTGGCGACGGGCCTTGTCCTCGTCGCGCTCCTTCTTGCGATTGTACTCGCGCACCATGTCCTGCACAACTCTATAGACGCCCTCATCCACCAGATAGACGGCGGGGTCGCCCTCGATGGCGACGAAGCGCCGATCGCGGCTGTTGCCCTCAGGATCCACCTGCGGCTCACCCTTGCCGCCGATCATGACCACCTTCTCGCCGCCCGCCGCGTCCTGGAGCGAGACCCGGGCCAGCGGGTTGTCCAGCCCGTAGGTGGAGAGCGCCTTCGGCTTGTCGTCGATGAAGGCGTCCACGTCGAGCTCCGCGAGGCGCTCGGCCACGCGCTCGGGGGTGCTGCCGGGCACGGGCACGCCGTCCTTCCAGACCCAGATCTCCGCGGCGTGGCGCACGGAGGCGGAGCCCTCCGGGTCGCCCTTCTCCTCGGCGCGCAGCCAGGCGTCCACGGCCACAACCTCCTCGGCCTTGAGCTTGACCACCTTGCGGTTGCGGAGCTCCTGGGGGTCCTGGCCGAACTCCTCGAGCAGCCCGCGCCGCGCCACGTACACCGTGCTGTCCCCGGCGATCATGACATAGGCCAGCTCCTCGTACTTGTTGGGGCTGGGCGCGTCGGCCCCCACCAGCACGCGCATCGGCTCGCGGCTGGCGAACTCGACGGTGATGTCGGCGCGCGGCTTGTCGAGCCCGTAGCGCGCCATGTCCGCCTGCTCGATCTCGATGAAGTCCTGGGCCTTGAGCGCGCTGACCCGGCCCATGAGGCGCTTGACCCGGTCCAGGTTGGCGGTCATGGCCTCAGGCTGGCGCATCTCCCACCAGTCCTCGGCGGTCTTCTCCAGCACGAGATCGCGCGGCGCCCCGGGCATGTCCATCTTCGCGCTGACCCGGATGGCGTCCTTGGAGTCGAAGCTGGCGAAGCGGTGCTCGCGGAACTCCTCGAGGTCCAAGGAGTAGTAGTCCAACGCGGCCTTCTTGACCGTGTAGATCTGCTCGCCCGGCAGCGGCTGGATGTAGTAGCTGACGCCGGAGGGGTTCGGGTCGCCGGCCAGGAATTCCACCAGGCGCCCGTCGCGCATGGTCAGCTTGACGTGGATGGCGTTCTTGCCGAGCCCGTAGAGCTCGGGCGCCTCGGGCGCCTCGACGACGTCGGCGCGCGCCGTGAGATCGTGGATCTGGTGCTTGATGCGGTTGACCATGGAGCGCCCGGCCACGAAGCCGGTGCCCTCGATGATCCAGCGCCCGTCCTGCTCCACCAGCACGAGCACGTCCCCGTCGGGCCGGATGACCTCCACCCGGGTGAGCTCCTGCTTCTCGAAGTTGAAGAGGCGGGTCTCCTCTGCCTTCTCCGGCTTCTTGGGCTGGAGCAGCGCCGGGCGCACCAGCAGGGCCGCCCCCGCCACCACCAGCAGGAGCAGGAGCGTGATCAGCGTGCCGCGAAAGGCCTTCAACGTCCCCTCCTCGAGGCCCAGGCCAGGGCGCCCAGCGCCATCACCAGGGTCGGCATCACGGCCAGGCTGACCCAGCGCAGCGTGCCCGTCTCCTCCTCGGTGAGCGCGAGGCGGCGCACCTCGGCCGTGCGCTTGACCTTGACGCCCAGCACCCGGTCCTCGCCCGCCAGCCAGCGCACCGCGTTGACCGCGAAGACGGCGTTGCCCGGCCCCTCATCCAGGAGCGCGTTGGTGAAGGCGTCCCCGTCCC
Source organism: uncultured Enterobacterales bacterium (assembly GCA_964615375.1). Classification (GTDB taxonomy): domain Bacteria; phylum Myxococcota_A; class UBA796; order UBA796; family CAZKWG01; genus CAZKWG01. The sequence continues at coordinate 51,665 of CAZTOW010000039.1, read as the reverse complement.
CCACCACCAGCACGCGCGCCGGGGACTTGCCCTGGCGCACGAGCCCGCTCTCGCTGGAGACCTCCAGCGCCACGGCGAAGTTCACCGGCCCGGCCCCGTCGAATTCCGGCTCGTAGCGGGCGAGACCGTTCTCCATGCCGCCCCCGCGCTCGATCCAGCCGTCGCGCGAGGTCACCAGGACCGGGCTCGGGCGCACACCGGCGGGCGGAGGCTCGGCGGCGACGACGGGGGCCGCCGCCGCCAGCACGGTGGCCAGGGCGTCCTCCCGCAGCTCGTCCACCATCGGGTGGGGCTTGTAGCGGGGCAGCGGGCGATCCCGGTAGGGGAAGAGCAGCTCGCGGTCCAGGACCAGCCCGTCCGGCACGCTCACGCCCAGGCGGGACAGCAGCGCGGGCACCGGGTAGCCCACGTCCACCGCGAACAGGACCGGCATCCCGCGGCCCAGCCAGCCCAGCAGGACGTCCTCCTCCTGGGCCGTCAGGTCCGCCTTCGGCCGCGCGACGAAGACCAGCGCGGCGTCCTCGGGCACGTCGGGGGCCTCACCCTCGCGCCCGGTGCGCAGCAGGTCCAGGGTCTCCACGTCGTAGCGCTCCTGATCGAGCGCGTCGACCAGGCTGGAGAGCCCGTCCGGCCCCTGCTCCTCGGGGTCCAGGTCGCCGTGCCCGCTCAGCACGTAGACCACGCGCCGCCGGGGCGTGAGGATCTGGGCCAGCGCCCGGTCCACCGCCGCCTCGCCGAGGAAGTCCCACTGGTTGTCCGAGACCTTCCCGCGCCGCTTGAACAGCTCGCGATCCTTGATGTCCACGCGGTCCTGGCCGCGCTGGATGACGACGTGCCCGTACTGGGTCACGCCCAGGCGCTCGGCCGTGAGCCGCTCCTTGTCGAAGTCCACCTGCCGCCAGCTGACCGAGGTGCTGTTGCGGTCGATCTCCTGGAGCAGGTCCTTCATCGTGCGGTTCTTGAAATACGCTTCCGGTTTACCACTTTGAGCGGTAAAGGCCGTGATCTCGACCGGGACGCCCTCGGCGTCCAGGATGGCCAGCTTCGCCAGCGTGTCCGGGAGCAGCGTGTTCTGGGAGCCCTCGCTCCAGTCCACCCGGCCTCGGAACTGGTCGGCCAGCGCGTACAGGAGCACGAGCACGGCAAGCACCATGATCGTGACCAGCGTGGCGTTGGAGCCGTAGGCCAGCAGGCGGCGTGTGCTGTTCTTCACCGCCACCTCCTCGACTCGATGGAGCGCCAGGTCAGGAACAGGAAGCCGAAGGTGAACAGCAGGAACCAGCTCAGGTCCGCGCTGTCGATGATGCCCTTGGCGAAGGGCTCGATGTGCGTGAGGAAGGAGACGTGGCGCAGCGCCGTGCGCAGCCACTCCACCTGCACCAGATCCGCCGCCGTGCCCGCCAGCCAGAAGGGCAGCAGCACCATCACCCCGCCCAGCCCCGCCGCCACCGGCTCGCTGGTCAGGCTGGACGAGAAGAGCCCCGCGGAGACGAAGGCCCCGCAGCACAGCAGCAGCCCCAGATAGCTGGTCGCGATCACCCCCCAGTCCGGATCGCCATAGTAGGCCAGGATCCCGGGGAAGATGAGCGTGCCCGCCAGCATCGCCAGGCAGAGGATCAGGCTGGCCGACCACTTGCCCAGCAGGAGCGCCCAGAGCGGGACCGGCGCGGTCATCAGGAGCTCGAAGGTGCCGGCCCGGCGCTCCTCGGCGAAGTGCCGCATGGTCAGCATGGGCAGCAGGAAGAGCAGCACGACCGAGAGGTTGCCCAGCATGACCCGCAGGCTCGCCTCCCCCGTCATCGTGACGCCCAGGTAGAAGAAGAGGCCCGCCATGAACAGGAAGACGCCCAGGAACATGTAGGCCAGCGGGCTCGCGAAGTAGACCCGCAGCTCCTTCTTGATGATCGCCAGCAACGCGCTCAACGCTCCCTCCCGACGATGGCGAGGAAGGCCTCTTCCAGGCTCGGGACCACCCGCTCCATCGCGCGGATGGTCCAGCCCCGGGCAGTGGCCAGGCGGGCGACCGCCGGGCGCGGATCCTCGGGGGCGCGCAGCTCCAGCCGGGTGAGCCCGAGCTCCGCCCCGGGGAGCGCGCCGTCGATCGGGCGGACCTGCTCGATCTCGGGGAGGCGGCTCACCTCGGTGGCCACGTTCACGCCCTCGGGCGCGCCGAGCTCCACCTCGTAGCGCAGCCCGGCGCCGACGCCGTGGGCGAGCTCCTCCATCGTGCCGTCCGCCGCCACCTTGCCGCCCGCGATGATCACCGCGCGCCGGCAGAGCAGCTCCACCTCCGTGAGGATGTGGGTGGAGAGGATCACCGTGCGATCCTGGGCGAGCGAGCGGATGAAGTCGCGAATCCCCACCACCTGCGCCGGGTCGAGGCCGCTGGTGGGCTCATCCAGGATGAGCACCGCCGGATCGTGGAGGATGGCCTGGGCGAGCCCCACGCGCTGCCGATAGCCCTTGGACAGCGAGCCCAGCAGGCGCCGCTCCCAGCCCTTCAGCCCCACGCCCTCCATGGCGTGCCCCACCTTGCGGGCCCGCTCCTTGTAGGGGACCTCGCGGATCTCCGCGACGAAGCTCAGGTACTCTCCGACGCTCAGCTCAGGGTACAGCGGCGGGGTCTCCGGCAGGTAGCCGACCCTCCGGCGCACCGCCATGGGCTCCTCGAAGACGTCGTGCCCGGCCACCACCGCCGCGCCGTCGGTGGCCGGCAGGAAGCCCGTGAGCATTCTCATCGTCGTCGTCTTGCCCGCGCCGTTCGGCCCGATGAAACCTAAGATCTCCCCAGAGGCCACCTCGAAGGACACCTGGTCCACGGCCGTCAGCCGGCCGAAGCGTTTGGTCAGGTTCCGAGCCGAGATCATCCAAGCTCCAGGGGGGTCGGACCGCGGGACCGCAGGCAGGGCGGGCCGGGACGCACCAGTGTAATCGGGACCCGCGATGGGGTAAAGGATAGGCATGCACTGTGGGCGCTCGGTACTGCTGCTGATCGCCGCGCTCGGGCTGGGAGCCCGGGTGGCCGTGGCGGGCGACATCGAGCCCGCGCCCCTGCTGCTGGACCGCGTGGTGGCGGTCGTGGGGGATCGCCTGGTGCTGGCCTCGGACGTGGCGCTGGAGCGCGCGCTGAGCGAGCACGATCCCCGCCCCTTCCCCATCGGCGAGCGGGCCGACCGGGACGCCCTGGAGGTGGCGATCGACGCCGCGATCATCCGCGGCCTGGCCGGCGACGTCACCGTCTACCAGCCCACCGCCGCCCAGGTCCGCGAGCGCCTCGACGCCCTGCGAGAGACCTGGGAGAACCCGGGCGAGTACGTGCGCTTCCTCTCGGCCTTCGGGCTGGACGAGGAGCGGCTCTCCGGCGTGCTCTACGCCCGCATCGTGGTCGAGCGCTACGTGCAGCGCGTGGTCGTCCTGCAGTCGCAGGCGGCGGGCGAGACCGAGGATCAGCTCCGCGCCCGCTACGACGCCTGGATCGAGGGCGCCCGCGAGCAGGTCCAGATCCGGCGGGTGCGCGTGTGGTCCTCGGAGCCTCCGGCCTTCCCGCTGGAGGAGGGGGAGGACCCGCGGTGAAGGTCCGTGAGGCGCGGGCCGAGGATCTGCCCGCGGTGCTGGAGATCGAGCGCGCCTGCTTCGGCGCCGCCGCCTGGACCGAGCCCATGTTCGCGGGCGAGCTGGGGCGCGCGGGCGGCGTGTTCCTGGTGCTGGAGGCGGAGGGCGCGCTGGCCGGGCACGCGCTGGGCCGGGTGGTGGCCGACGAGGCGGAGGTGCTGGAGATCGGCGTCTCCCCGGCCTCCCGGCGACGTGGCCACGCCCGCGCCCTGCTGGACGCGCTGGAGGCTCAGCTGGCCCGGAGCGGCGCGCGCACCTGCTGGCTCGAGGTGCGCGCCGACAACGCGGGCGCCCAGAGCCTCTACCGGAGCCGGGGCTACGAGGCCGTCGGTCGCCGCCCCCGCTACTACCCCGACGGCGAGGACGCGATCCTGATGGCCCGCGAGCTGCCGGAGGCCGCGGCCCTCAGTTGCTGAAGACGAAGGCCCGCGCGAGCTCCGTGGGCTGCGCCACCGACTGGAATTTCCAGTTGGAGACGTTGTGCTCCACGCAGGTCTCGAAGGTGCGGTCCTTCACGCCCTGGCCCTCGGCCTCGGCGCCGGACACGGTCCCGTCCTTCTCGATGGTCCAGGCCACGACCCAGCGACCGGACAGGCCGGGGTTCTCCTTCAGGCGGGCCTCGTAGCACTGGCGGAGCTGCTTGTAGTTGGCGTCCACCACCGTCTTGGCCATCGCCTTGATCTCGGCGTCCCCGCTGGCCACCATCCCGCTGATGCCCTTGAGCGAGGGGCCCTTGGGGCTCAGGCTCAGGCCCGCCATGGAGCTGGGCAGGCCGTCCGAGCTGCTCTCGGGGGCGCCCGAGGCGCTGGAGGGCGAGGAGGGCGTGGACGGCGCCGGGCCCGCGTCGGCCAGGCTGCCCGAGCTCTGGGCGCTGCTGGCCTGCGCGGCGGCGCGCGCGGCCATCTCCCGACGCTTCGCCTCCTCCTCGGCGCGGGCCTTGGCCTCGGCGGCCTCCTCCGCGGCGACGTTCCGGTGCGCGCTCGCCGGGGCGATGTAGATCTCCACATCTTCCAGCAGGAGGGGCTCCGGCTCCTCGTGGAGGGCCGCCCAGGCGCCGACGCCCAGCAGCACCGTCAGGGCGGCGACCGCCCGGATGATCTTCGTCCTGCGTTGCAGGCGCGCAGCCGCGGCGCGGGCCTCCAGCTCCTGACGCTGGCGCGCCTGAGCGCCGGGGTCCGTCGCGGCTTCTTCGCCCGGGATCTCGTTCAGGCAGTGGGGGCAGTGACCCCCAAAGCGAAGAAGATCCTCAGCGATCTTGCCCTTGCAGAAAGGGCACTGGGGCATCCCGAATCCTCCGCGTGCGGCCCGCTTCCGCCCGGCGCACGTAGGGGGGAATGTAGCACCCAGGCGGGGGGCTGGGCAAGGCGAAGCCGCCACGGCGCATTGACAAGATCTGGTGAGTCTTTTATGCGCCCGAAGGTGGGAGACCCACGGCGGCGACGGCTCCCACGGGTTAGGCGTCCCTGTACAACGGGAGCAGGAAGACCATGGGCAGCGCGCGCGACTACATCACGTCCTCGGTGGCGGACTCCCTCCTCCCCAGCCTGCGCCGCTCGCTCGAGGACGTCGTCTACGAGACGCTCGACCACCGGCAGGTGCCCACGCGCACCGACTTCAAGGATCTGCGCGACCAGCTCAACGCCCTGCGCGGCCAGCTGGCGGGCTCCACCGGCGGCTACAAGAAGCTCGCCGAGGACGTGGAGCGCATCGACGAGCGCATCGACGCCCTCGACGCGCGCCTCGCGGCCCTCGAGCGCGCCCAGGCCAGCCAGAGCGCCACCCTCACCGAGATCCTCGCCCGCCTCGAGGCCCGCCCCGCTCCGGCCCCCGCCGTGGAGCCCGCGGCGCAGCAGTCCCCGGGCGCCGAGGCCGCCGAGGCCCCCAGCGAGGGCGCGGACAGCCGGCGCCACTGCAAGGTGCCCGGCTGCGAGGAGCACCCGCGCTCCAAGGGCTTCTGCGCGCGGCACTACCAGCTCTGGCGCCGCGGTCGCCTCGAGGGCTTCCCGAACGAGGACGCGGCCTGAGCGCTCGCCTTCAGGCCCCGGCCAGGCGGATCCCGTAGCTGTAGTCCAGGAACACGACGCCCACGTTGCAGGCGGCGTGGAAGAGCGCGCCCGCCATCACGCCCCCCGTGCGCTCGCGCATCCAGGCGAAGACGAGGCCGGGGAAGAAGGTGGCGAAGTGCCACCACTGAAAGGTCACGACCGAGTGCCCGAAGGCGAAGAAGAGGGCGGCGACCACCGCCCCCCAGCCCATGGGCACGCCCAGCACGAGGAATCGGCGCGGCATCACCTCGTTCAAGCGGGTCTGGAAGTAGCCCCGGTAGAAGAATTCCTCGGGCACCGCCACGAAGAACAGGTGGTGAGCCACCTCCAGCAGCGGATCGGGCGGCGCGCCGTGCCCCGGGGAGAGCCCGAACAGCATCGACTGGTAGTAGTGGTAGCCGACCACGAAGGGCGGGGCGATGAGCAGGAGCGCGCGCAGGTTCAGCAGCCCGATCTCCCGCCAGCTCCGGCGGTCAGAGAAGGCCGGCACCGAGAGGCGGTAGGCCCAGGAGTCGGCCCCGCGCCAGCGGCAGAGCAGGATGGGCGCGTACATGAAGAGCAGGGGCACCGCGGCGCGCACCCAGTCCGGCAGGCCCAGCCCGCTCTGGGCCGCGATCACGGCGCGGATGAGCAGCAGCGTCACCAGCCACAGCGCGAGGAGCTCCCGCAGGACCGCCGCGCGCGCGCCGGGCGCTACGTGCTCGACGCGGTCGCCGAGCCCTGGAGGGCGTGCGAGAGGGCTCCCCTCTGGTAGCCCTGAAGATCGACCGTCACCCACCGGAACCCCTCAGCCTTGCTGACCTCGACGATGGACTCGCGCACGCCGGGCATGGCCAGGGCGGCCAGGTCGCCGGGGTCGAGCTCGATCCGCACCATGGGGTGCCCCTCGAGCTCGTGCCAGCGCGCGCGGAACTGGCGGAGCCCGAGCATGCGCAGGTGGCTCTCCACCTTCTGGACCTGGCGCACGCGGGCCACCGTGACGCGCGTGCCCACGGGGAAGCGGCTCCCCAGGCAGGAGAAGGCCGGCTTGTCCCAGACCTCCAGCCCGAGCGCCTTCGCCGCGGCCCGCACGTCCGCCTTGACCAGCCCGACCTCCGCCAGCGGGTGCCGGACCTGGTGTTCGTCCCCAGCCTGCAGGCCAGGGCGATGCTCCCCGTAGTCCTCGGTGATGGTTCCATCGAGGACGTAGGAAATGTCAAGCGCGCGCGCCTCGCGCAAGGCGAGCTCGAAGAGCTCCGACTTGCAGAAGTAACACCGATTCCCGGCGTTCGCCGCGTAGCCTTCGCGCTCCAGCTCCTGCGAGTCGACCAGGATGTGCCGGACCCCGAGATCTTGACAAAAGTTCAGGGTCGCGCGCAGCTCTTCGGGGGGGAAGGTCGGGCTGGCGGCCGTGAGCGCGACGCAGCCCTCGCCGAGCGCGTGGTACGCTACAGCGACGAGCAACGCGGAGTCCACTCCGCCTGAAAACGTAACGAGTACCCGCCCCATGCCACGGAGCAGACCCACCAGGGCGTTCAGCTTGCCCGAGACGTCGGGCGGCAGCGAGGCAGAGGCGGCGAGGAGCGCGTCCATGACGGGCTCCATAGTCCAACGGGCCTCGCCGGGCCAGAGCAACCCTTGACGTGTCCAGATCACACCCCATAAAGTACCCGAACATCTGTGCGGTGAGGTGGTTCGATGTTCAGCGTAGTCGCCCTGATGGTGCTCTGCGGGCGCCCCGCGCTCGCGGACTGGCCCAGCGACGAGCGCTGGGTGGAGCTGACGCGCGACGACGTCACCTTCGTCGACCCGCCCTTCGACGCTTCCGGCCCCGATCGCCTGGATCTCGTGGGTGACAGCGCGCAGGCCGTGGGCCTGTGGACGGTGGACTCCGACAACCTCTACCTGCGGATGCGCGTCTCGGACAACCTGCTGGACGACAGCGGCCCCTACCCCATCTACGGCGACGCCTGGGGCTTCTTCATCGACGTGGACGACGACGACGAGACCTACGACTACTCGCTGGTGCTGGCCGAGTACGGCGCGACCATGCGGCTCTACGCCAACAACCTCGACGAGGGCCTCGGACTCTCCGACCCTGGCGACACCGAGGTCGAGACCTGGTACGCGCCGCTCAACGAGGACGTCGCCATCGTGCAGGTGGAGGCGGTGGGCGTCGATCACGACGGCTTCGGGGAGGACGAGGACTACTTCATCGACTTCTCCGTCCCGCGCGACGACCTGGAGCGCCTGACCAGCATCCACTCGGGCAAGCCCTTCCGCGTCGGCATCGGCACCGCCTACAACAGCGGCTCCACCTACGATCCCGCCACGCTGTCCTCGGATCAGGCGGGGCTCTACAACGACGCGGAGATCGACGACCCCACCGAGGGCCTGTCCGACCCCATCATCTTCGACGAGGACGGCGACGGGCTCGACTACCCCGACGAGATCATCGAGGGCACCGACCCGGAGGACGCCGACACCGACGACGACGGGATCGACGACGGGACCGAGGTGGACAACGGCACGGACCCCACGGTGCCCGACGGCGGCGAGGGTGAGGGCGAAGGCGAGGGTGAGGGCGAGGGCGAGGGCGAAGGCGAGGGCGAGGGCGAGGGCGAGGGCGAGGGCGAAGGCGAAGGCGAGGGCGAGACCGGGGACCCCGACAGCGGGACCCCGGACGACACCGGGGATGACCCCAGCCCCTTCCCCTCCCTGGACGGTGACTTCACGGGCGGCGCCTGCAGCACGGCGCCCGCATCTCCTGGCCTGGCCACGCTGGCGCTCGGGGTGCTGATGCTCGCCGCGCGGCGGCGGCGCTGAGCGGAGCGCGAACCATGATCCTGACAGCCCTCGCGCACCTCCTCCTCCTCGGGCGCGCGCACGCGCAGGAGGTGAACGCGCAGCGCTTCGATCCCGCCGTGGACGGCGGGACCTTCCTGTCCATCCACGAGGCCGACGTGGGCCTGCGGGGGGTGGGCGGCGGCGTGACCTTCAGCTACGCCGACGATCCCTTCATCTTCCGCTTCGCCGACGAGGGCCTGGCCGACATCGGGCTGCTGGACAACGTCGCCACCGCCAACCTCACGACCTTCGCCAACCTCGACCGGCTGCGCTTCGGCCTGGACATGCCGCTGCACCTCGCGTCCTCGGGCTACGGCGTGGACGGCTTCCGGCTGCTGGGCGACCTCGTGCTGGACAGCAAGTTCGCGCTGCTGGAGCGCGAGGAGCGCGGCTTCGGTCTCGGCGCCCGGGCCCGCATCGGGCTGCCCACCGGCAACGGCAACGCCTGGCTGGGAGACGCCCACGCCAGCGTGGGGGGAGAGCTGGTCGCCTCGGCGGGACAGCGCGTGGTGGTCGCCGCCAACGCCGGCTATCGCCACTACCTGGGCGACGCCGTGCAGCTCCCCGACGTGAGCTGGGGAGATCGCCTGACCTACGGCGGCGGCCTGGCCGTCCCCGTCTCCGAGCTCCTGTGGCTGAGCGGCGAGCTGACGGGCGAGGTGATCTTCGACTCCGGCCGCGCCCCCGGCGCCTTCCCCGTGGAGGGGATGCTGGTGGCCCGCGGGCGCCCCACCGACGCCCTCATCGCCAGCCTGGGCGTGGGCGCCGGCCTCACCCAGGGCATCGGCTCCCCCGACTTCCGCTTCGTCTCCGGCCTGACCTGGACCCCCCAGCCCCGCGTGGCCGAGGCGCCGCCCGTGGTGGTCAGCGAGGGCGGTGACATCGGGCCCGACGGCGACAACGACGGCGTCCCCGACGCCCGCGACCTCTGCCCCGACCAGGCCGAGGACATGAACGGCAAGGCCGACGACGACGGCTGCCCCGACGGGGGCCTGGTGCCCACGCTGATCGAGGTCCGCGACGAGCGCGGGCGCGAGGTCGCCGGGGCCGAGGTCGAGCTGCTCGCCGGCCCCGAGGTCGGTCACTGGAACCTGCAGGACGGCGAGCTGGTCCGCTCGCTCCCGCCCGGCACCTACCAGATCCAGGCCCGCAGCGACGGCTACACGGTGGACGAGGGGCGACTCATCATCCCCGACGTCCCCCGCCACGCCGTCACCCTGCGCATCAACAGGGTCCCGCCCAAGGGCACGCTCACGGTCACGGTCTTCGACGAGAACGGCCAGCCTCTCGAGGCCCGCGCCCGCCTCATCGGCGCCGAGCAGGAGATCGCCACCGCCACCGACGGCGTCGGCCAGGACAAGGTGCCCGCCGGGACCTGGGAGGTCGTGGTCAGCGCCCCCGGCTACAACGTCGCCCGGCGCACGCTGACGGTGGAGCCCGACGGGACCGCCAGCCTGGACGTGCTGCTGCAGAAGCCGCGCGTGCAGGTCACCGAGGACCGCATCGTCATCCTGGACAAGGTCTTCTTCGAGTTCGACTCCGCGGTCATCAAGCCGGAGAGCTTCGGGCTGCTGGACGAGGTCGTCGCCAGCCTGAAGGAGCACAGCGAGATCCGGCGCGTCGAGGTGCAGGGCCACACCGACGATCAGGGCCCGGAGAACTACAACCTGAAGCTGTCCCAGCGGCGGGCCGAGGCCGTGCGGGACTACCTCATCCGAGGCGGCGTGAGCGCGGACCGGCTCACCGCGCGCGGCTACGGGGAGCTTCAACCCCTGCAGGAAGGTCAGACGCTGGAGGCGCGCGCCGCCAACCGGCGAGTCGAGTTCGTGATCCTCCAGCGCGCCACGCCTACTCCCTGAGCGCCGGCCCTCGCGCCCTTCGATCTCGAAGCGCGCAGGATTTGCATCCTGGCGAGCAAGGCTATACCTGCGCTGGCATCCCCCCAGGTTCGGGCCATCGGGTGGGGGCGCCGCTCCCGCTCGTCGTAATCTGCGCGTATACTTCTGCTGGGTATTTCTGGTTCGGCCATCGCTGGCCAAAGGTCGAGGAGCGCTCCCCTTGCCCACGGATGATCGGTTTCGCGGTGACATGCCGGACCTCGAGGTCGCCGGCGAGGTCACGGTCAAGATCTCCCGGACCCAGCGCATCCCTTCCAAAGGGCCCACGATTCCTACGCTTCGCGTCGTCGCCGGGCGCGACATGCTCAAGTACGCGACGCTGGCGCACGAGGACCAGATCGTCATCGGGCGCGACGAGACCGCCGAGCTGCGGCTGAGCGACGTCACCGTCAGCAAGCGGCACGCCCGCGTGCTGACCGACGAGACCGGCACGATCATGGTCGAGGACCTCCAGTCCACGAACGGGACCTCGGTGAACGCCAAGCCCGTGACCCGCACCCTGCTGCGGCCGGGCGACCACCTGGAGGTGGGCGGCGTCTCCCTGCGCCTGGACCTGCTGACCCTCGACGAGCTGGGGCACCTGAGCCGGGTCGTGCAGCGCCTGGAGGCGTCCAACCGCGACGCGCTCACCCGGCTGTTGACGCGCGCCTTCCTCGACGAGGAGCTGCCGCAGCTGGTGGACCGCTGCGTGCGCGGGAACTTCCCGCTCTCCTGCGCGTTCGTGGACATCGACCGCTTCAAGGAGATCAACGACCGCTTCGGCCACCAGGTGGGCGACGAGGTCCTGGTCACCATCGCCCGCCTGCTGATGCTGAGCATCCGCGACAACGACCCGGCGGTGCGCTACGGCGGCGAGGAGATCGTGGTCTTCCTGCCGGGGAGCACCGAGAAGGGCGCGCTGGACGTCTCCGAGCGCATCCGGCGCGCCATCGCCAGCCACGACTGGGATCGCACCGCGCCCGGCCTCCGGGTGACCGCCAGCTTCGGCGTGGCCGAGCTCGCCGCCGACGAGGACCCCAAGCGCTGGCTCAAGCGCGCGGACCAGGCGCTCTACGACGCGAAGCGCGCCGGCCGCAACCGCGTGCAGCGGAGCTCCGCCCTCGGCGGGTAGATGCGCGGCCTCCCGGGCTCGTCGGAGTCTCGCTCCTACGCCCTCATCAGCGCCGTCTTCGTGCTGGTGGCCGGCTACGCCGCCCGGCTCTCGATGGACCTGCGCGAGGCGCACCGGGCCGAGGCCGTGGACAGCGCCGAGGACGAGCTCCGCGCGGTGATCCGCGTCTGGGAGGGCTCGGTGCTGGACCGCAGCGCCGCCTGGCTCTCCGTGTTGGTGGAGGCCACCGACCCGACCCGCTTCCAACGCCAGGTTCGCGCGACGACACCCGCGGTGGACGCCCTCTACGCCTGGTCGGTGGGGCCGGGGGCGCCGCGGCTGGTCCACCCTCCCCTGGAGGAGGAGGGCCCGCCCTCGGCGCTCACCCGCGCGCTGGGCGAGGCGGTGGACGCGGCCGAGGCGCTGCTGCTGGCCGACCGCCCGACCGCGGCCTGGGAGCGCCTGTCCACGGCCGAGCCCGCGCTGTTCTCGCCGCTGGCCGACGCCCGCCCGGAGGCCCCGCCGGCCCGGCTCGCCCTGCGCCGACGCCTGCTGGCCGCGGACGCCCTCAACCGCCTCGGAGACCAGACCCGGCGCCAGCGCCTCCTCGCCCGCACGGCGGACGAGCTCGTCACCCTGCCCACGGCCGAGCTGCTCGACACCCTGCCCTTCCTCGGCCAGCCCGTGCTGGGGGATCTCGACCTGCTGGGTGACGAGAGCGTGGCGCGCCTGGCGAAGGCGACCGCGGCGGCCCGGCGGCGCGTGGAAGGGCTCCGCGCCGTCCGCGCGCAGCTGATGGCGCTCACGGCGCGGGCCGAGGAGGACGCCCGGGAGATCACCCCCACCAGCGAGGGCGCGCTGGTGGCCGAGCGCCCGCTGAGCGGTCGGGACCTGCTGGTCTCCGAGGAGGGCCAGGACGGGGGCTGGCTGTGGGTCTACGGGATCAGCGCGGGCGGCAGGCGGGGGGTCGCCGCGCAGTGGGCCACCGCCGGGCTCCTGGACGAGCTGCTGGGCCTCGTGCCCGTCTCCGGACCCGAGGGGGAGATCGTCGTCCTGGACGACCAGGGTCGGGTGCTGCGCGGGCCCGCCGGCTGCGCGCCGGGGACCTCGGGGGACGGGCGCGCGGTGTGGGCGCGGGCCCCGCTCGGGCTGGTGATGCCGGGGATCTCGCTCGGGCTCTGCTCGGTGCCCGGCCAGCCGCCGCCGCACGCCGCCCGCAGCCAGATACTAATTCAGTTAGTCCCCATCGGGGTCGCCCTGCTCCTGGGCGTCGTGGCCATCGCCGCGCGGGCGGGGGCGGAGCGCCGGCAGCGGGAGCTCTATGAGCGGCAGCGGGACTTCATCACGCGGGTGACCCACGAGCTCAAGACCCCGCTGGCGGGCATCCGCGTCATGGCGGAGAACCTGGAGATCGGCGCCTTCCGCGACGCGGCGCAGCGCGAGCTCCTGGCCGGGCGCATCATCGGCGAGGTGGACCGGCTCGGCGCGCGCATCGACGAGGTGCTGCGGGTGGCCCGCGACGAGCGGCTCGACGGGCGCGAGGCCCTGCAGATCACGGCGCTGGCCGAGGAGCTGGCGCAGGTCTGGCGAGAGCGCTTCGCGCTGCAGGGCGCCGCGCTGGAGCTGGACCTGAGGCCCTGCCCGCCGGTGCTCGCCGACCGGGCGCTCCTGCGCGACGCCGTGAACAACCTGCTGGACAACGCGCTGAAGTACCGGCGCGAGGACCGACCGGGCCTGTGCCGCCTGGCCACGCGGGCCGAGGGGCGCTGGGTCATCGTCGAGGTCACCGACAACGGGCTCGGCGTGCCCCCCGCGCGCCGCAAGGCGATCTTCGAGCCCTTCGTCCGCGTGGAGGGCCCCGATCGGGGCAAGGCCGGCGGGCACGGGCTCGGCCTCGCCTTCGTCGCCGAGACTGCCCGCGCGCACGGCGGCACGGTAGAGTGTCGGGAGGGCGTCCAGGGCGGCGCCCGCTTCATCCTGAAGCTGAGGAGGGCGTGATGACTGAGGGGTTCCTGGCGAGCGTCTTCGTCGTCGAGGACGACGAGACCATCGCGCTCGGGCTGGTGACCGCGCTGGAGCACGCCTCCTACCGGGTGCGCCACTTCGACCGCGGAGAGCTCGCGCTGGAGGCCGTCGCCGAGGATCCGCCCGACCTGCTGCTGCTGGACGTGATGCTCCCCGGGATGGACGGGCTCGGCGTGCTGGCGCGGCTGAAGGACTCGAACCCGGAGATCCCCGTCATCCTGCTCACCGCCAAGGCGGCGGAGGCGGACCGGGTGGACGGGCTCGAGCGCGGGGCCGACGACTACGTCACCAAGCCGTTCTCGCTCCGCGAGCTGCTGGCCCGGGTGAAGGCCCGCCTGCGCGACCGCCTGCCCGACCTGCGCATGCCCGACGTCTACCGCTTCGGCGAGGTGGAGGTGGACCTGCGCCGCCGCGTGCTGCAGCGCGGCAAAGAGGAGCACCGGCTCACCACCCACGAGGCGGGCGTGCTGGGCTACCTCATCGCCAGCCGCGGGCGCGACGTGACCCGCGAGGAGCTGCTGGAGAAGGTCTGGGGCTACTCGCCGTCGATGAACACGCGCACGGTGGACAACCAGATCCTCAAGCTGCGCAAGAAGATCGAGGACATCCCGGCCGATCCGCGCCACATCCTCACGGTGCACGGCATCGGCTACCGCTTCGAGCCCTGATCCTCAGACGACGCGGAGCTCGCCGCCGTCCACCAGCAGGGCCTGGCCCTTCAGCCCGATGGCGTCGTCGCTGGAGAGCCAGACGATGGCGTCGGCGACCTCCGAGGGGTCCAGCAGGCGGTTCTGCGGGCTGCGCTCCTTGAGCGTGGCCAGGATCTCCTCGGTCGTCCGCCCCGCCTTCTCGGCGATGGCGGCGGCGGCGCTGTTCAGGACCGGCGTGTCCACGAAGGTCGGGCAGACCGCGTTGACGTTGACGCCCTGGTCGCCGATCTCCGCCGAGAGCGCGCGGGTGAGGCCGATGAGCCCGTGCTTGCTGGCCGTGTACGCCCCGAGGTAGGGCACGCCCTGGAGCCCCGCGATGCCCGCCACGTTCACGATGACGCCGCGCCCGCGCGAGATCATCCCGGGCAGCACCTTCAGGGAGCAGAGGAAGGCGCCGGTCAGGTTGACCTTGAGGTGCTCCTCCCAGACCCGCACGTCGGTCTTCATCAGCAGGCTGGTCCGCACGATGCCCGCGTTGTTGACCAGGATGTCCACCGGCCCCGCGGCCATGAAGGCGGCCTCGACGCTCGCGGGGTCGCTCACGTCGGTTCGCACGGAGTAAGCGCCGATCTCGTCGGCCAGCCGCTCGATCTCGTTGCGGGAGCGCCCCATGACCGTCACGCGATCACCGAGCTCCTTGAAGCGCCGCGCCGTCGCCGCGCCAATACCGCGCCCGCCGCCGGTCACCACGACATGCCGTTGGGGCATCCGCTACCTCCGCCCTGGAACCCGAGCGCGAGCCAGCCCGCGCCCCTTGGGGGGATGGAGAACATTACCAGAGGAACGCTCAGATCGCATCGCCCACCTTCCGATAGCGCCCCGCGGCGTAGAGGAGCGCGGCCTGAGGCTCACGCTCATCGCTGACTTCCGCCGCCTGGACCTCGCCCACGAAGATGCTGTGGTCGCCGCCGTCGAGGGCGTGCGCGAGCGCGCAGTCCATCCGCGCGAGCCCGCCCGCCAGCAGGGGCGCCCCGGAGCGCGCGCCGCGCGTGAAGCTCAGATCGGCGAAGCGATCCTGGTCCTTGGGGAAGCGCCCGGCGAAGCGGTTGCTGATCTCCATCTGGTCTTCGGCCAGGATGGTGATCCCGAATCCGCCCGCCTCCACCACGGCCGCGTGGATGGCGGCCGACTTCGCCACGCACACCAGCACCTGAGGCGGGCTCAGCGACAGCGAGCTGAAGCTGCTGGCGGTCATTCCGAGGTCCGCCCCGCCTGCCCGCGCCGTCAACACGGTGACGCCCGATGCCCAGCGCCGAAGTGCAGCCTTGAACTCTTCCGCGGTGACCGCCATGGCTCTCCGTCCTCCGAGGCCAAAAAGCGCGATATTCATAACCGATGCGCTCAAAGTCTGCCCTGGAGCACGCCGCCAGAGATGCGGCGATCGACGAAAAGCTGGCCATCGACTTACCTACCTATGAAGAGGCCGCGCGGGACCCTCTGAGCCCCCTGCTGTGGGGCGGCGAGCCAGAGGCCCCCCTCGCCTTCTTCGGCCGCGACCCCGGGCGCGAGGAGATCCGCTACCACGAGCCCCTCATCGGCCCCTCCGGGCGCCTGGTGCGCGAAGCCGTCTTCCGCGCGGTCCACGGCCGGACACCCGTGGACTTCGAGGAGCGCCGCACCGCCGCGCGCCACGTCTTCCTCTGCAACCGCGTCCCCTACAAGCCGGACGGCAACCGCGTGTGGAGCCCGCGCGTGGTCGAGCGCTTCCGGCCGATCATGGCGAGCGTGCTCGCCGAGGTCTGGACCGGCGAGCACGTCATCACGCTGGGCACGGAGGCCTTCCTCTGGTTCGGCGCGCCGGCCCAGGCCTTCTGGGCGCGGGAGGACCGCTACGAGGCCAGCCTGACCGTGGACTGGCCGCGCCGGCTGGTGCTCCATCCCCTCCCCCACCCCTCGCCCGCCAACGCCGTGTGGCACAAGAAATTCCCGTCCATGCTGGCGAAACGCCTCCAGGCCATCGGCTTCGGCGCTGAGGCCCCGGGCGGGATAAGCTCCGGGGCATGAACCAGCTCGCCTACCACCCCCGGCACAAGCTCCGCGTCGTCACCGCCGCCGCCCTCTTCGACGGGCATGACGCCTCCATCAACGTCATGCGCCGCATCCTCCAGGACAGCGGCGCCGAGGTCATCCACCTCGGCCACAACCGCAGCGTCGCCGACATCGCCAAGGCCGCGGTCGAGGAGGACGCCAACGCGGTCGCCATCAGCTCCTACCAGGGCGGGCACAACGAGTTCTTCCGCTACCTGGCCGATCTGCTGCGCCAGATGGGCGGCGGGCACATCCGCATCTTCGGGGGCGGCGGCGGGGTCATCGTCCCCGAGGAGATCCGCGCGCTGCACGCCTACGGCATCGCCCGGATCTACTCGCCGGAGGACGGCCGCCGCCTCGGGCTCCAGGGCATGATCAACGACCTGCTGGAGCAGGCCGACACGGACCTGCTCGACGAGCAGGGCGCCGCCGTTGCCAGCCTCGCCCGCCTGCAGGCCGGGGAGACGACCGCGCTGGCCCGCGCGATCACGCTGGTCGAGCGCGCCGTGGACGACCCCGCGCTCCTGCCCGAGGAGCTGCGCGCGCTCATCGCCGCGCCCGCCGCTGAGGACGCCGCCCCCGTGGTCGGCATCACGGGCACCGGCGGGGCGGGCAAGTCCAGCTTCACCGACGAGCTCGTGCGGCGCCTGCGCGAGGATCAACCCGCGCTGCGCGTCGCCGTGCTGAGCGTGGACCCCACGCGGCGGCGCACCGGCGGGGCCCTGCTGGGCGACCGCATCCGCATGAACGCCATCGGGAATTCCCAGGTCTTCATGCGCTCGCTGGCCACGCGCGAGTCGAGCTCCGAGCTCTCGGGCGCGCTGAGCGGCGCCATCGCGCTCTGCCGGGCGGCCGGCTTCGGCCTCGTCTTCGTGGAGACCTCGGGGATCGGCCAGGGGGACTCGGGCGTCATGGAGGTGGCCGATCTCGGCCTCTACGTGATGACCCCGGAGTTCGGCGCCCCCTCGCAGCTCGAGAAGATCGACATGCTCGACTTCGCCGACCTCGTGGTGGTCAACAAGTTCGACCGCCGCGGGGCCGAGGACGCGCTCCGGGACGTGCGCAAGCAGGTGCGGCGCAACCAGAAGCGCTGGGAGGCGAAGGACGAGGATCTGCCCGTCTACGGCACCATCGCCTCGCAGTTCGCCGACCCCGGCGTGGACGCCGCCTACCTCGGCCTGCTGGGGCTGCTGGCCCACCGCACCGGGCGCCCCTGGCCGAGCCGGCTCCGCGACCCCGGGACCCGCACCAGCCCGCCGCGCCAGCGCCTCATCCCGCCCAACCGCGTGCGCTACCTCAACGAGATCGCCGACACCGTGCGCGGCCACCACACCTGGGCCGGCGAGCAGAGCGGGCTCGCCCACCGCCGCCAGGCCCTGCTCACCGCCGCCCACGAGCTCGAGGGCCCCGACCACGCCGCGACCCGCCACGCGCTCGAGGCCCGCGCCAGCCACCTCGAGGACCGGCTCGCGCCCGAGGTCCGCCAGATCCTCAGCGGCTGGGACGCCAAGATCGCCCGCTACAAGGAGCGCGAGCTCCGCTACGGCGTGCGCGGCCAGGAGATCCGCCAGCCGCTGGTCTTCGAGAGCCTGAGCGGCCTCACCCTGCCCCGCGTGGCCGTGCCCCGCTTCCGCGACCACGGCGACCGCGTGCGCTGGAGCCTGCTGGAGAACGTCCCCGGCGAGTTCCCCTACACCGCCGGCGTCTTCCCGCTCAAGCGCCGCGCCGAGGAGCCCAAGCGCATGTTCGCCGGGGAGGGCGGCCCCGCGCGCACCAACGCCCGCTTCCACTTCCTCTGCAAGGGCGAGCCCGCCCACCGCCTGTCCACCGCCTTCGACTCCGTGACCCTCTACGGCGAGGACCCGGCCCGGCGCCCGGACATCTACGGCAAGATCGGCGAGAGCGGCGTCAGCATCGCCACCCTCGACGACATGCGCGTGCTCTACGGCGGCTTCGACCTCTGCGCGCCCACCACCTCGGTCTCCATGACCATCAACGGCCCGGCGCCCATCCTCCTGGCGATGTTCTTCAACACCGCCATCGAGCAGCAGCGCGACGCCTTCCGCGAGAAGCACGGGCGCGACCCGTCCCCGGCGGAGGACGCCGATCTCTCCGCGAACGCCCTCAGCGTGGTCCGTGGCACCGTGCAGGCGGACATCCTCAAGGAGGATCAGGCCCAGAACACCTGCATCTTCTCGGTGGACTTCGCGCTGAAGATGATGGGCGACATCCAGAGCTGGTTCATCGAGCACAAAGTAAGGAACTACTACTCCGTCTCGATCAGCGGCTACCACATCGCCGAGGCCGGGGCGAACCCCATCTCCCAGCTCGCGTTCACGCTCGCCAACGGCTTCACGCTCGTCGAGTACTACCGGGCCCGCGGGATGCCGGTGGACGCCTTCGCCCCGAACCTGAGCTTCTTCTTCTCCAACGGCATGGACCCCGAGTACACCGTCATCGGCCGCGTCGCGAGGCGCGTCTGGGCGGTCGCCATGGCCCGACTCTACGGGGGATCGGCGCGCAGCCAGCAGCTCAAGTACCACATCCAGACCTCTGGCCGCTCCCTGCACGCCCGCGAGATCCAGTTCAACGACATCCGCACCACGCTGCAGGCCCTGCTGGCCCTCTACGACCAGTGCAACTCGCTGCACACCAACGCCTACGACGAGGCCATCACCACGCCCACCGAGGAGAGCGTTCGGCGGGCCATGGCCATCCAGAAGATCCTGAACGCGGAATTCGGGCTGTTGCAGACGGAGAACGCGCTCCAGGGCGCCTTCATCGTGGACGAGCTCACCGATCTGGTCGAGGAGGCGGTGCTGCGCGAGTTCGAGCGCATCGGCGAGCGCGGCGGCGTGCTGGGCGCGATGGAGACGCAGTACCAGCGCGGGCGCATCCAGGAGGAGAGCCTGCACTACGAGCGCCTCAAGCACTCGGGCGAGCTGCCCATCATCGGCATCAACACCTTCGTCGATCCGGCCACGCAGAGCGCGGACTGGGAGCCCCCGCCCATCGAGCTTCGGCGCTCCAGCACGGACGAGAAGGACGACCAGATCCACCGTCTGGAGCGCTTCCAGGCCCGCCACGCCGCCGAGGCCCCCGCCGCCCTGCGCCGCCTCAAGGACGTCGCGCTGGCTGGAGGCAACATCTTCGACGAGCTGATGCGGACGGTCCGCGTGGCCAGCCTCGGCCAGATCACGCAGGCCCTCTACGAGGTCGGCGGCGCCTACCGCCGCAACGTGTAAGCCCGCCGCCCGGGGTGCCAGACGGACGGGGGCAGGTTACGGGCGGGCGTTCAGGTGTGTGGCCGCCCCTTGCCACCCCGCGATGATGGTGTCCCCCTGGTCGAGCCCGGGCAACGAATCGGTCCTTTCGAGCTGGTCGAGCGACTCGGCGTCGCTCGTGGCACCACGCTCTTTCGCGCCGTGCGCCCGGACGGCCTGCGCGAGCCGCGCGAGGTGGCGATCCGCGTGGCCGATCACCTGGACGACGCCGTGGCGGTGGAGAGCGTCCGCCGCGAGTACGAGGTCCTGCGCGCCCTGGACGACGCGCGCATCCCCAAGGTCCACGGCTTCTACCCGGGCCAGGCGGCCCTGGCGGTGGACTGGCGCGGCGGCGTCTCCCTCGCCGAGATCCTGAGCGCCGCGCGCTCGGGCTGGCTGGAGCTGGACACCGCCACCGCCCTGGACATCGCCGGAGAGGTCGCGTCCACCCTGCGCGCCGCCCACGAGGTCGTGCTCCAGGGTCGCCCGGTGGTCCACGGACACCTGGACCCGAGCCGCGTGCGCCTGGACGAGGAGGGCGAGGTCTGCCTGGTCGGCTTCGGGGTGGAGCGCGCCAACCAGTGGCTCGGCTGCTCCTCGCCCGAGCAGTCCATGGGCGAGCCCGCCACACCCGCCGCCGACCAGTGGGCCCTCGGCGCCATCCTGGTGGAGATGCTGCTGCTGCGCAGGCTCTACGAGGATCTGGACGACCCCGCCTCCGCCGCGCTCGACGGGGCCACCGCGCCCTGGGTCAACGCGATCGAGGCCATCCACCCCTCGCTGGGGCGCGTGCTGCGCAAGATGCTGGCCGCGGCGCCCGAGGACCGCTACCCCTGGGACGGCGAGATCGTCCAGGCGCTGCTTGCCGAGTCGCGTGAGCAGGGGGGCGTCTCCGCGCGCCGCGCCGTCGCCGCCGCCGTGGCCCACCGCAAGCGCGTAGCCCAGAGCCGGCCGGAGCCGGCCACCCCCAGCTTCGCGGCCCCCTCCTTCGGGCCCCCCACGCCCCCGCCCGTCGGCCCGCCCCCCTCGGCCAACGCCCCGATGGGCGGCGCGCCCGCGGCCCCCTTCCACGTGCCGCCCTCGCCGCCGACCTCTCCCGGGCTGCGCATCCACATCCGCGGGACGAAGCCCGCCGACGAGGACGATCCCACCTCGGACCCCGGGCTCGGCGTCGGCGTCGGCGTCGGCGTCGCCATCGACCCCGACGACGGCGACGACCCCTTCCCCGACAGCCCCACCTCCCCGGACAACTTCGCCCGGCTCTCGGACGCGCTCTTCCCCGAGGATCCGACCGATCCCGAGGCGGGCACCGACGGGGTGGAGCTGCGGGACACGGAGTCCGAGCCCGAGCTCCCGCCGCCGGGCAAGCCCGCCCGTCCCGCGCCCCGCGGCTCGGAGCTCCAGCCCGCCGAGCGCGCCGGCCTGGGGCTCGCCCTGGTCCTGGCCATGGTCGCCGTCACCTTCCTGCTCGTGCGGCTCTTCGGGTGATCCCGGTCGCCCCCGGGGTCTCGGTCGTGCCGGTGCGCACGCCCACGCTCCCGCCCGCCACCCACACCAACGCCGTCGTCCTGGGCCAGCGCCGCGTCACCGTGGTCGATCCGGCGAGCCCCTGGGAGGACGAGCAGGAGGCCCTGTGGGCGGCCCTCCAGGGCCTGGAGGTCGAGGCGATCTTCCTCACCCACCACCACATGGACCATGTGGGTGGTGTGGAGGATCTTCGGCGTCGGACGGGCGCTCCCGTGGTCTCCCACCCCGGCACCGCCGAGCGCGTGCGCTTCCCGGTGGACCGGCTCCTGCTGGAGGGCGAGCGCTGGGAGACCGACGCCGGGACCTGGCGCGCGCTACACACCCCCGGGCACGCGCCCGGCCACCTCTGCCTGGAGCGCGAGGGCGTGGTGGTGGCGGGGGACATGGTGGCCGGCGTCGGGACCATCGTGCTCGACCCGCCCGAGGGGGATCTCGGCCTCTACCTGCACAGCCTGGAGCGCCTGCGCGCGCTGGAGCCTCGGGTGCTGATCCCCGCGCACGGGCCCGCCCTCCCCGAGGCGCTCACCCTGCTGGAGACCTACATCGCCCACCGCCACCTGCGCACCGGGCAGGTCCGGCAGGCCCTGGCCGCCCGCGAGCCCGCCGCCCCCGCGGAGCTGGTGCCGCTCATCTATGGCCCCCTGTCACCGCTGATCGAGGCCGTCGCCGCGCGACAGGTCCTGTGCCATCTACGCTGGTTATGCGTTCAGGGTGAAGCGCTGGAGATCGAGACGGACCGTTTCGTGCGAACCTGAGGGGCGGAGGCCCCGATGACCACACGAGACCAGATCCTCCTGCTCGCGCTCGCCGGGGGCGGCGGCTACCTCATGTTCAACGTCGAGAAGTATCAGGGCTGCATGGGGAACAGCCAGACGGTGGAGCTCCAGGACGGGGACAGTCGCCCGGTGGCCTGCGACGCCGCCGAGCTCAGCCTGGTCGGCATGGTCGGCGAGGCCCCCAGCGTGGAGGTGAGCTGCGCCGACGAGACCCGGCGGGCCACCCTGTTCGGCGCGAGCGCCACCGACGTGGCCTGCGGGCTCTCCGTGGCCAACCTGGAGACCTGGCAGGGTGGGCCGTCCTCGGACTGGAACGCGCGCCTGGAGATCACCTGGTAGCAGGCGCCACCGACAGGTAGGGCCGCAGGCGCTCGACCGTGGCGGGGCCGACGCCGCGCACGCGATCCAGCTCGTCGATGGTCCCGAAGGGGCCGCGGGCCTCACGGTCGGCCACGATGTCCGCCGCCCGCCGCGCGCCCACCCCGGGCAGGGTCTCCAGGGCCGCGGCCGAGGCGCGGTTCAGGTCCAGGGGCACGCCCAGCACCATCGCCGCCTCGGTGCGATCCCGCTCCAGCCCCGAGGGCCCCAGGCTCAGCCGGTCGCCCATGGAGACGGGAGAATCGGCGCCCTCGACAGGCTCCGCGCCCGCCGCCGCCAGCGCCTCCCCCACCGTGGCCGGCGGCGTGAGCGCGTAGAAGCCTGGGGCCGGGACCTGCCCGGCGACCTCCACCACCACCGGATCGGGCGCCGGAGGCCGCGGGCGCTTCGCCCAGAGCCCCAGACCCAGGGCCGCCAGGGCGAGCAGGGCGGAGACCCCGAGGGACTGGGCCCGCGCCTCGGGGCTGAGCTCAGCGTGGGCCATGATCGCCCTCTCCTTGCTGTGTTGCAGCATCATGTTGCAGTGCAGCAATCTGTTGCAGCGCAGCAACCCAGCGCGCCAGGAGGGCCTCGTGCCGGGGCCCCGTGGCCCGCGCCCGCAGGACCCTCCCCTCCCCCGCCAGCCGGAGCTCGAGCTCCAGGTGATCGAGGGGCAGCACCTCGGGCGCCCGCTCGGCCCACTCCACCGCCGCGACGCCCGGGTGCGCCTCCAGCGCCTCCTCCAGGCCGAGCCCGGGGAGCTCGGCGGGCTCGAGCCGGTAGAGGTCGGCGTGCAGCAGCGGCAGGCGCCCGGCGTGCTCCGAGACCAGGACGAAGGTGGGGCTGAGCACGGGCCCCTCGACCGCCAGACCCTCGCCGATCCCCTGGACGAAGGCTGTCTTCCCCGCCCCCAGCTCCCCGGTGAGCGCCAGCGTCAGCCCAGGCTCGGCCACGGCCGCCAGGGCGCGACCCAGGGCGCGGGTCTCGGAGACGTCACGGGAGTGGAGCTCGAACATGGCGGCAAAGCTCAGCACGCGCGCGAATCCGTCAAGAGGCGGTTGCCAGGAGCCCGATCCGCGCGCACCTTTGCAGCCGCCGGGAGCGAAGGCACGTGGACTTCCTGATCCGATATGGTCTGATCGCCGTCTTCCTGGCCATCCACCCGCCGTTCAGCAGCGTGGTCCCCGAGGAGGTGAGCCTGCTGTGCGCGGGCTTCCTGGCGGGCACGGGCCGGCAGCCGCTGTGGCTCGCCCTGATGGTGGCCTGGGCGGGCATCCTGAGCGCGGACACGCTCACCTGGACCATCGGGCGGCGCGTGGGCCTGCACCCCGAGGGCCTGGTGGCGCGGATCATGGGGGCCTCGCGCATCGAGCGCATCGACCGCTTCTACCGCCGCTACGGGGCCTGGGCCGTGGTGCTCTGTCGCCAGCTCCCCGGGCTGCGCACGCCGGCCTTCTTCTTCGCGGGCGCGGCGGGCTTCCCCTTCCTGCGCTTCGTGCGCTACGACGCGCTGGGCGGGCTGGTGACGGCGAGCGTGTACGGGCTCCTGGGCTACGCCTTCGCCGACGACTTCCAGCGCCTGCTGGAGCGCGCCGAGCAGGTGCGGGAGGCCCTGCTCCTCGGCGTGGGGGCCCTGGTGGCGATGGTGGCCGTCGCCCTCCTGGTGCGGAGCCTGCGGGCGCGGCGGGAGCGGCTCAGGTCTCGATGACCAGGCGGGCCACGCGGGGCCCGTTGGGCTCGCGCACGCCCACCGCCAGGATCTCCTCGCCGTCCAGGAGCAGCCACTGACTCCCCACGGCCACGCTGCCCGCGGGCAGGGGCGGGGGGCCGCCCGAGAGCAGGCGCTGGCGCTCGCCCGCGCTCACGCGCACCGGGGGCAGGCGGGAGAGCGCGTCCTGCGGGCGCACGCACCAGCGCGCGAGCGCCGCCCAGACCTCGGCGCGCGGGGCCCAGCGCACCCGGTCCGGTCCGCGGTTGGGGCGAAGGACGGTCTGCCAGTCCTCCGAGCCGCCCACGATGCGGGCGAGCTCGGGCAGGGTCAGCGCGGCGGACTCCAGGAAGGGGCCGGTGCGCTCCCGGCGCAGGGCCGAGAGGTGCCCGGCGGTCCCCAGCCCGGCGGCGATCTCGTCAGCCAGCACGCGAGCGTAGGTGCCGCGCCCACAGGTGATGCGCACGCGGAGGCTCTGCTCACCCAGCTCCAGCAGGTCGATGCTGTCGATGCGGATGGGGCGCGGCGCGGCCTCCACCTCCACGCCCTCGCGGGCGTAGTGGTAGAGCGCCTTGCCCCGCACCTTGACCGCGGAGTAGCGCGGCGGGGCCTGCATGCGCGTGCCGCGGAAGCTCAGCAGCAGGGCCTCGACCGTGGCGCGGTCCAGAGGCGGCACCGGGGCCTCGCGGATGACCTGCCCGGTGGGATCGCCCGTGTCCATGGCGACGCCCAGCGCGATGGTGGCGTCGTAGACCTTCAGATCCTCGTCCAGGAACGAGATCAGCCGGGTCGCCGGCCCGAAGGCCAGCGCCAGCACGCCGGTGGCGAAGGGGTCGAGGGTGCCGGTGTGGCCGACCTTCTGCACGCCCGTGACGGCGCGGAGCATGGCGACCACGTCGTGGCTGGTGATGCCGGGCGGCTTGTCCACCGCCATGAAGCAGGCCTTCACGCCTCCTCCCCGTCACCGCCAGCGGCGGCCCCGTCGGGCTCCGAGGCGGACTCGGCGGCGGCGCGGGCGGCGTCCTCGGCCTCCATGCGCTCCAGCAGCGAGGTCAGGCGGATGGCGTCGTCCAGCCCGGTGTCGGGCTCGAAGACCAGCTCCGGCGCGTGGCGCAGGCGGAGCTGGCTGCCGATCTCGCGGCGGAGGAAGCCCGTGGCGGCCCGGAGACCGGCCTGGATGGCCTTGAGGTCGCCCTCCCCGCCCAGGGGCGTGAAGTGGACGGTGGCGGTGCCCAGATCGCGGGTGACGCGCACGCCTGTCAGGCTGATGGGCGTGATCCGGGGGTCTTTGACGCGCGTGCGCAGCGCGTCGGCGAGGATGGCGTGGATCTCTCCGGCCACCCGCTCATTTCGGTTGGAGCTCGGCATGGCGCGGCGTCTATCCTGTTCCGCGCCGGTCCGCCTGCCGAATCAGGGATCGAGGCCCGCCGGCCCGCGCCAGTAGGCGCTGTCGGAGAGCACCTCGGTCAGCAGCGTGCCCGTGTGCTGCACGCCGCCGATGTCGATGTGGTCCAGCGCGCTCTTCCCGCGCACCAGGCAGCTCTGGCGCGTGGGCGCGGTGACCGTCACCACGCCCAGATCCTCGCCCAGCCGGACGTGATCGCCCGCCACCAGCGGGATGTCCAGAGCCACGTCCTCGGGCAGCTTCACCCAGCCGAGCGGGAGCCCGTCGGTGTCCTCAGCCAGGCCCTCCTCCTCCTCGGGTCGCGGGCCCTCCTGGGGGGCCAGGTGCTCGGGCAGCGGGGCCGCCGCCTCCACGAAGAGGCGCAGGGTCAGCGCCGCGCCGCCCGGGACGATCTCCTCCTGGGCGAAGGTGATCTGCTGCCCCTCGGCCAGGGCCAGCATCAGCTCCACGAGGTCGAGCCCGTAGACCGCGCGCGTCCCCTCCTGCCAGGGCGGGACGCCGGGCCGCAGCTCGCGCAGGAAGGCGCGCCCGTCCGCCGTGACCGCGAAGACCACCGCCCCCGCCGCACGCCAGCGCAGCGCCCGGCAGAGCTTGAGCGCCTGCTCCTGCAGCTCGGCGCGGAGCGGGGCCGACAGATCGGCCGCGGGGGCCTCGACCAGCACCGGCTCCCCGGCCCGCGCCAGGGTGACCTCCCGATCGCCCAGCGCCAGCACCCCGCCCGCGCCGTCCCCCATCACCGGGACCTCGATGACCCGCGCGTTGGGCGGGGTGTGCAGCAGGCTCAGCCGACCCAGGGTCAGCGAGGCCCCCACGCCCTCCAGCGCCGCCTCCATGGTCCCGAAGCGCCGCGCGCTGATCCCGCCGTCCGGGCTGCGCACGCGGAGCCACACCGGCGGCCCCCAGCGGTGGAGCCAGCCCTCCGCCTCCGAGAGCGCCCGCTCCCGGTCCTCGGGCAGGTCCAAGGCCGGGACCACGCGGATCCCCAGCGAGCGGGCCAGGTCGAGCAGGCGCACCCCGTCGGCCACCTGCTGGAGCAGCGCGTGGCCGGGGCCGAGCTCGTAGACGTTGATGGAGACGAGGCGCTCGGAGAGCCCGGCGTGCCCGGCCAGCTCCCCCGCGGCCAGCAGCGCGTCGCAGCCCGCGTCCAGGGCCGCGGACGCCACCGCGCCCCAGTCCGGCCAGTGACCGTCCTCGGCCGCCGGGACGTGGACCACGAAGGCCACCTCGTCAATCCAGGCCTGCCTCCCGTCCTCTTCGCGCATGAGCAGCACGCCCTCGCGCCCGCTCGCCTCGACCGCGCGGAGCAGGGCCATGCCCTCGCCCCCGCGCGCCGCGATCAGCACCCGCTCGATCCGGCGCTCGTTCATGCCCGCACCCCCAGCATCGCCCGCGTCTCCTCCAGGGTCGCCGGGCGCCGCCCGACGTCGTGGGTGAGCCGCACCGCCCGCGCCACCAGATCCCCGTTCGAGCCCGCCAGAGACCCGTCCGGCAGGTAGAAATTGTCCTCCATCCCCACCCGGATGTTCCCGCCCAGCACCAGCGCCGCCGCCACCAGCCGCCACTGGTCGCGCCCGATGCCGATGACCTGCCAGCTCGAGCCCGCCGGCACCAGCCCCGCCTGGAGCTGCAGCGCCTCCACCGTCGCCGGGAGCCCGCCCAGCACGCCCATGATGAAGCTGAACTCCAGCGGCGGCTTCAGCAGCCCCATGTCCACCAGCGGCTCGATGGAGCAGGTGTGGCCGGTGTCGAAGCACTCCAGCTCGGGCTTGACCCCCTGCTCGTTCATCGCCACCAGCAGGCGGCGGATCTTGCCGAAGGGGTTCGGGAAGATGAGATCGAAGACGAAGTCCTTTCGACGCGGCGAATATTTCGCGTAGTTCATCGAGCCCATGTTGAGCGCGGCGACGTGCGGCCGGACCTCGCGGATCGTCTGCTCCTGGAGGGTGGTGTCCTCGTCCAGGCTGCCGGTCGAGAAGTTCAGGATGACGGGGCAGCGCGCCTCGACCTCGGCGCGGATCGCGGCGAAGGTGGCCGGCGACCAGGTCGGCGTGCCGTCATCGTTGCGCGCGTGGATGTGGACCACGGTCGCGCCCTCCTCCCAGGCCCGGCGCGCCTCCTCGGC
The DNA here is from genome assembly GCA_964615375.1 of uncultured Enterobacterales bacterium. GTDB lineage: Bacteria > Myxococcota_A > UBA796 > UBA796 > CAZKWG01 > CAZKWG01. Next base: position 24,273 of record CAZTOW010000039.1, on the reverse strand, counting down.
GATCTCGACCGGGGTGTAGGGGATGGCCGGGTTCTGCCTCCTGTCCGCCAGGACCCCGGTCAGCGCGCAGGTGACGACCACCGGATCCGAGAACATCAACGCCCCTTCCAGACCGGAGGGCGCCGGGAGAGGAAGGCGGTGATGCCCTCCCCGGCGTCCTCGAACATGAGGTTGAGCGAGAGCTGGGCGTGCATGTGGGCCAGCGCCGCGTCCAGCGGGAGATCGTCGATGGTGTGCAGGGCCTCGAGCCCGAAGCCCACCACGGCCGGAGACCAGCTCCCCACCTGCTGGGCCAGCGCGAGGGCGAAGGGGAGCGCCTCGCCGGGCGGCGCCAGGCGGTTGACCAGCCCGAGCCCGTGGGCCTCCGGGGCCGCCAGGCGGCGACCGGTGAGGATCATGTCGTGGACGATCTTGCGCGGCAGGCTGCGCATCAGGACCGGCGCGATCATCCAGGGAAACAGCCCGAGCTTGAGCTCCGGCGTGGCGAAGTGGGCGCGCTCGTCGGCCACCAGCAGGTGGCAGGCCGCCGCGAGCCCGAAGCCCCCGCCCAGCGCGTCGCCGTTGATCGCGCCCACGATGGGCACGCGGCTCGCCATCATCGTGCGCAGGGTGTCGGCGAAGAGGCCCCGGCCGCGGTGCTGGGCCAGCATCCCGTCGTCGGAGGCCGGGCTCAGGTCCCCGCCGGCGCAGAAGACGTCGGCGGCCCCGGTCAGCACGATGACGCGCACCCCCTCTCCCGGCGCGCGGAGCTGGGCGTGGAGCTCCTCGAGCAGGCCCGTGCTCAGCGCGTTCTTGCGCTGCGGCCGGTTCAGGGTGAGGACGAGGGCGTGTTCCTGGCGCTCGGAGAGGATTGGGCTCGCCATGCCGGGGAAGATAGCAGGATGAAGCCGGCCGCGCCCGAGCCGGCCGAGGTGCGCGTGAGGTCCAAGGACGAGCGCTCGCGAAGCCTGAGCTTCTTCGCGGATCAGGTCCAGGTGGTGGGGCCCGGACGCCTGGGGCGCTCGCTGGCCCTGGCCCTCGCCGCGCGGGGCGTCGATGTGCGTGTGGTCGGCCGGGGATCGGCCATCTCCGCCGCCCCGCTCACGCTGCTGACGGTGCCCGACCGCGCCATCGCCGAGGTGGCGGCCCTCGCCCCCCCGGGCGGGGTGCTGCTCCACACCTCGGGGGCCACGGACATCGACGCCCTGCGCCCTCACCGCCCGGCGGGCTCCTTCCACCCGCTGATGAGCTTCCCTCCCCCCGAGCTCTCCCCGCCCGAGCTCCAAGACGTCCCCGTGGCCCTGGCGGGCGACCCCGAGGCCCGCGCGGCCGGGCTCTGGCTGGCGGAGCTGCTGGAGATGCGGCCCTTCGAGGTGCCCGGCGACCGGCGGCTGTACCACGCATCGGCGGTGATGGCGGGGAATTTCGCCACCGCCCTGCTGGCCGAGGCCGCGGCCGTGCTCGCGCTCGCGGGCGTCCCCGAGGACGAGGCCCCCGCCCTGCTGGCTCCCCTCGCCCTGGCCTCCGTCCGAAACGCCGCCGCCCTCGGGCCCTCAGGCGCGCTCACCGGGCCGGTGGCCCGCGGCGACGAGGCCGTCATCCAGGCCCACCTCGAGGCGCTGGAGCGGGATCCCGCGCGGCGCGCCACCTACGCGGCGCTGCTGGCGGCGGCGCGCAGGCTGGTGTGACAGGCGATCAGGGATGGACGCGCGGTCCTGGCTTCGGTGTCTCACAGATGTGGCCCCCGTTGCCATGACAGGGACCGGTGCTATATTGAGGTCTGAGGACTCCCAGGAGCACACGATGCTCGACGCCTACATCATCGACAGGAAGCGGCGCGAACGAGAATCTCGCGAGCAGAGCCGCGTGCCCCTGCGGATCGAGGTCCCCAGGCCGGCGGTGACGCCAGAGAACCAGCCTCCGGAGCTCCCGGAGGACGAAGAGGTGACGGAGCGCGGGATCGTGATCGTGGACTTCACGATCTGATCCCGGCCTCGGATGGAGATCCTTGCCACGGCCGCCGCCGTGTGCTAAACCCTCCCCCTCGAATCCAGCAGCCCCCGGGCTGCTGTTTTTTTCGGAACCGCACGCTTCGGGTCCCGCGAGCTCGCGTCGCCCGCAGCAGGAGAGAGGAAGCCCCCATGGCCCGCGTCTGCGCCCTCACTGGCAAGCGCCCGAACATCGCGCACCAGGTCTCGCACTCGAACATCAAGACCAAGAAGCGCCAGCTCCCGAACCTCCAGAAGCGGCGGGTCTGGTATGACGAGGAGCAGCGCTGGGTGACGCTGAAGCTGTCCACGAGCGCGCTCCGCACGCTGCGCAAGAAGACGCTCGGCGAGTTCGCCCGCGAGAGCGGCCTGGACCTCTCCGGCCTGTGATCGGGGGGATCCTTCTGGATCCTCGCTGAGAACGTCAGGACGCCCCCGCGAGCCGGGCACCCACCTCAGGGTGCCTGGCTCGTGGGGTTTCTTCGTGCTCAGAGCGCGACGCAGACCGCCGTCTTCTCGATGGCGACCGGGTAGGTCTTGAGTGTGACCCCCGGGTTCGTCAGGCTCGCGCCGCTCTTGAGGTCGAACTTCCACCCGTGGTACGGGCAGGTCACCACGGATCCGTCCAGCGAGCCGTCGCCCAGCGGGCCCTCGGCGTGCGGGCAGGAGTTCGTGCAGGCGTAGAAGGTGCCGTCCACGTTCGCCACGGCCACCGCGGTCCCGCCGATGATGACCTCCACGATCTTGCCCGGCTTCAGCGCGTCCTTGTGCAGGACGACCTCGAAGCCCTCGGGCGGGGTGACGTCCTTGGGGGCCTCCGGCTTGAGGCCGAGCGCGCGCTCCGCCGGGGCCGGGCGGTTGTCCGCGGGGGCGGAGGGCCGGGGGGCCGAATAGGAGGAGCCCGGCGAGGTGTCCTCGGCGCCTCCGCCGAGGAGGGCCTTTCGGATCTTGGACCGGATACCGTTCTCCCGGCCGACGAGGAGGGTCTTGAGCAGGCTCATCAGAGGGCTCCATGGGTGCTGGGCGAACCCGGGTCGCAGATGTCCATGGCACATAGCACTGCGCGGGCATGCGTGAAAGTCCTCGCGTGGAGAGTGCCCAGCCGAGCACAGAGGCCGCCGATGATGTATGCTTGCGGCCATGCTGCGCCCCCCTTCGCTCGGCCTGATCCTCTGCCTCGGCGCCTGCGCCCCACCCGATCTCCCGGAAGACTCTGGGGACAACGGGCCATCCATCCGCATCATCTACCCGGAGAGCTCGCTGTCGACCGTGCTCTGCTCCACCTTCCTGGTGGTGGTGGACGTGGACGGCATCACGCTCACGGACTTCACGGACAGCCCGCCCAACAAGGACGGCCAGGGCCACTGGCACCTGCTGGACAGCGCGGAGTACCTCACGGCGACCGCGTCGGAGTCGCTGGTGGTCCCGGACGCCAAGGCCTTCACCCCGGGTGAGCACCGGCTCGTGGCGGAGCTCGCCCAGAACGATCACCAGAGCTTCGATCCCGTGATCAAGTGGGAGTCGGAGATCCTCGTGGGAGAGACGCAGCTCGACGGGGTGACGCCCTGCATCGGCTCGGACGGCGGGGGCGGCTCCGGGGGGACCGACACCGGCGGTTACGACTCCGGCATGGATTACTGATCATGGCGCTCGGCCGCCGCTTCGAGCTGTTGCGCGAGCTCGGGTCCGGAGCCTTCGGGACCGTGTACCTCGCGAACATGGTCTCGGGCGGCGACTTCCGCAAGCGGGTGGCCATCAAGCTGCTCAACGGTCAGTGGGACGCCTCGGGGGACGCCGGGCGGCGCCTGCGCGACGAGGCGCGGCTGCTCGGGCTCCTGCGCCACCGCTCCATCGTGGCCGTGGACGACCTGGTGATGTTGGACGGCAAGTGGGCCGTGGTCATGGAGCACGTCCCCGGCGCCGACCTGGAGCGGGTGCTGGAGGCGGCCTGGAAGCTGAAGCGGAATTTCCCGGCGCCCGCGGCCATGGAGCTGGTCGCGGCGGTGGCGGGGGCGCTGGACGCCGCCTGGAGCGGGGCCCCGGAGGGGGGCGCGCCCCTGCACGCCGTCCACCGGGACATCAAGCCGTCCAACATCCGGCTCACCGCCGACGGCGACGTCAAGGTGCTCGACTTCGGCATCGCCCGCGGGAATTTCGAGGGGCGCGAGGCGAAGACCGAGCAGGTCCGCTACGGCTCGCTGGGCTACATGGCGCCCGAGCGGGTGCTGGGCGAGGACGAGGGGCCGGAGGGCGACATCTACGCCGTGGGCTGCGTGGCGGTGGAGCTGCTCCGCGGGAACGCGCTCGGGCGCGCGGCGCTGCTCCCCGATCAGCAGGCGGAGCAGGTGCAGGCGGCCCTGCACGAGATCGGCGAGCGGCTGGGGAGCAGCATCGCGCCCGCGCTCCAGCTCATCCGCGAGATGCTGGCCTATGAGCCCACGAGCCGCCCGACCGCCGCGCTGGTGGCCGAGCGCGCCCGCAAGCTGGCGCGGGCCCTGGATGGCCACGATCTCTCGGAGTTCTCCCGCGAGATGCTGCCGCTGGTGAGCTCGATCCTCGGCGACCCCAGCAAGGAGGCGCAGGGCTCCTTCTCCGAGCAGATCTCCGCGGATCGGGTGCGGGAGAACACGGCGACCATGGCGACCCTGGTGGAGGGCTCGCCCTTCGACCGGACGACCTCCAGCAAGCCGCTGGATCCGACGGTGGCGCTCCCGGATCGGCGGGGCCCTGGCCAGGGCCTCTGGATCGGCGTCGGCATCGGCGCCGTGGGCCTGGTGGCGCTGGCGCTCTGGCTCTTCCTGGGGCGCGGCCCCGCCGAGACGGTCCAGCCCCCCACGCCGACGCCCGAGCTGAGCTCGACCCCGACGACGCCGACCCCCGAGGCCACGCCCGCGGCGCCGAGCCCGGAGGCCGCTCCGGCCGAGGTCGCGAGCGCGCCGGAGGCCGGCACGACCAGCGCCCCCCCCGAGGCCGCCGTCAGTGAGAAGAGCACGTCGAAGGCCAGGACGACGAGCGCCGACCGGGCGACGACGCCCGAGCCCGCGGCGAGCTCCCCTGAGCCGGCCGTCGACGCCTCGGCGAGCGCCGGCCCCACGCTGCGCGCCATCAAATTCGCCGCCCCCAACGCCACCGCCATCCGGGCGAAGTGCGGCGCCGTGACGGGCACGGGCGCGACCTCGGCGCTGCTGAGGGACGTGCCCGTGGGCTCCTGCAAGGTCACCGCGACCATCGACGGGGCGGAGCACAGCGCCACGGTCGCCGTGAGCACCCCCTCCGGCTTCACCTGCGCCCTGGACGGAGGAGCCCTCTCGTGCCGTTGAGCCTCGCGCTCGCTCTCTCGCTGAACGCCCTCGCCGGGACCGCCGTCTGGCTGGATGGGACCCCCGACCCTCGCCTTGTGCCTGGGTCCAAGCCGCTGACCGCCGAGGAGGCCGCGCCGGGCGAGCCCTGGACGGAGGTGGACTCCCGCGCCATCGCCTTCCTGGCGGAGGAGCTGGCCGCCGTGCGCCCGCTGGCGGACGTCTTCGACGGCGAGCTGCAGATCATGGTGCGTCTGGGCGCCGCGCTCTCGGACGTGCGGGCGGTGCGCGCCGAGGATCGCGACCTGCTCTACTCCGCGCTGGCCTTCCAGGGCTTCGCGGTGAACCGCTACTTCCAGGACAAGCTGGCCACGGATCCGTCGGCGGCGCCCTACCGGGTGGAGGTCCAGGGCCGCATGGAGATCGCGCCCTGGGTGGACGCCGTGGCGCTCAACCAGGAGCGCCTGCCCGCGCTGAGCGACGTGGGCGACCAGGACACGCTGCTGGCCTTCCAGGAGCTGCGCGCCCGCCACCTGCTCTCGCCCACGGCGACGATCACGGTGAGCAACCTGCCGACGGGAGGCCGCCTCATCGTGGACGGGCGGGAGTCGGCGGTGGACCGGGCGCGCGTGCTGCCGGGCACGCACCGGCTGGCGCTGACCGTGAACGGGCGCATCGAGACCCGGGTGGTGCGCACGCTGGGGCCGGGCGAGCAGGTGAACCTGGTGGTCCCGACCAGCCCGGACGGGCTGCGCGAGCTGGGGGTGGCCCTGTCGCGAGGACCCACGACGGTCAAGCTGGACCTGGCGCAGCTCGAGGCCATGAGCCGGCTGGAGGCTCCGCTCACGCTCGTAGTGCCGAGCCGGCGCGAGACCCTGGTCTACGACGTGGACGTCTCGATGGCGCGCCTGCGGGTGACCGAGGAGGAGACCCCCTTCTTCCTGGTCCGGGCCGTGGCCGGCGCAGGCTGGCTCTACGACGGGGAATTCCTGCTCCAGAACTACCAGGACGGCGCGCCCGAGGAGCGCGACACCGTCAACGCCGCGACCCCCTGGCTGAGCGTGGGCGCCGAGCTGCGCCCGCTCGACCAACTGGCCGTGGGCGCGGGGTTGGACCTGGGGATGCCGCTCGGCGAGTGGCACGACGTCACCGTGGGCGACACGGCGCTGCGGCTGCGCACCCACCCCTTCCTGGCGGTGGGGCACCCTTATGCGCAGCTGACGGCGGGGATCCTCTTCCCCTGGAGGCTGGGCGTCGGCGCCCGCGCCCACGTCCCGGTGGGCGAGCGCGTGGAGGTCCAGGCCGCCTATGTCTACGGGATCGGGCTGCCCATCGCCCGCGAGGACGGCCCCACCTTCGAGCCCACGGACGCCCAGACCGCCTGGCTGGGCGTCGGCGCGCGCCTCGGCCGCTGATCGGTTATTCGCCCAGGAAATGCTCGCCGCACGGAGTGTCCGATGATCCGGGATCGCCTGAAGAACGTGGCCAAGAAGGTGGCTCTCCGCGCCTTCAACATGGAGTGGGACGCCGAGGAGACCCGCGACGGCGGCACACGCAAGACCGAGAGCGCCTTCGACGAGTCGAAGATCCCGAAGATCGTGGAGGGCTCGGGTGACACCCCGGGGCCGAACCACAAGGAGGACATCGGGCGCACCTGGGTGGCGGCGACCCTGGTGGGCGGGGTCAACCTCTTCTTCCTGGACATCCGCCCGGCCAGCGAGGTCTCCAGCGGCATGCTCCCCGGCGCGATCCTGATGCCGGGCGACGCCATCAAGAAGCACCTGGACCGGCTCCCCGACAAGGAGACCCGCGTGACGGTCTACGATCAGACCGGCGCGCTGGGCAGCGAGGAGCTTGCGGCCTGGCTGCGCGGGCAGGGCTGGAAGATGGCTCGCCGCCTGCGCGGGGGCTACGCCGAGTGGATCGAGAACGGCGAGAACGTCGTGGTCCCGCAGGTCCCGCCCGGCGCGAAGTACAAGGTCAGCGATCCGGTGCGGACGAAGGACGGCCGGAACGGCTGGGTCCAGGAGGTCAGCGGGTCGGGCGGCGCCGCGCGCTACACCGTGTGGTTCGCCGACGGCAGCAGCCTGGGCCCCGTGGGCGCGGATGCGCTGGAGGCGTGAGCTCCTCGGCGCCGGGCTGGGCCTGCTCCTGGCGACGCAGGCCCCCGGCGAGCAGAGCGCTCCGCCTCGGATGGTGGGGACCCTGCTCCCCTCCGCGCCGGACGTGGCGCCGGGGCGCGTGGCCCCGGAGGCGCCGAACGCCCTGAGCCTGGGGCGCGCTCGGGCGGAGGAGGGCGACTGGGCCGGCGTGGTCAGCGCGCTCGGGCCGTGGCTGGAGGGCAAGAAGGCCAGCGGGCGGGAGCGCACGGCAGGGCTGCTCCTCTACGGGCTGGCGCAGCTCGAGCTCCAGAACTGGAATCTGGCCAGCGGGGCCTTCACCCGGGTCCGCACGGCGGACGGGCCGCTGGCCTCCTATGGCGCCTGGTACGAGGCGGTGACCGACCACAAGCGCGGACGGCACAGCAGCGCCGCCGCCATCTGCCGGGAGTACCGCACGCGCTGGCCCGACGGCCCGGAGGCGGAGAACTGCCTGCTGCTCATCGGCGACGCCTACGCCCTGGCGGGCCAGCGGGGGGCGAGCCTCGCCGCCTACAAGGAGTACCTGGAGCGCCACCCGGACACGCCGCGCAAGGAGGAGATCCAGCTCGGGATCGCGCTGGGCACGGCGGTCACCAGCCCCGAGCAGGCCATCCCGCTGCTCCAGAACCTCGTGCTCAGCCACAGCTGGCACTCCACCGCCCTCTCCGCGCAGAAGGCGCTGGACGAGCTCGGCCAGAAGGGCCACCGCGTGGCCCTGCCCACGGACGCGAAGGCGAAGATGCGGCTCTGCGACTCCGAGCGCCGCTGCGGGCGCTTCGCCGAGGCCTGGAAGCTCTTCCAGGAGCTCAGCGCCCTGGCCGCCGACGACCCCGAGGTGGCCCGCTGGGTGGAGCAGAACGAGGAGCGCATCACCTGGGGCACGCGGAACTTCGACGTGCTGGCCGTGGCCCTGGAGAAGGAGTACGCATCAAAGCCCACGGGCGACCTGGCCTGGCGCATCTTCGTGACCTGGACGCGCGAGGGCGAGTGGAAGAAGGCGGTGGACTGGGCGCACAAGGCCCGCGAGGCCCACCCGAGCCACCCGCGCTGGAAGCGCACGGGCGAGGAGGTGGTCTGGGCGGAGACCCTGGCGGGCAACTACGCCGAGGCGGCGCAGGGCTGGGAGGCGCTGGCGAAGAGCCGTGGCGGCCAGGACGCGCGTTTCTACGCCGCCTTCTGCACGCTCCGCGCCGGGGACGCCCCCACGGCCGAGGTCAAGCTCACGCCCATCGCCGAGCGCGAGGGGGACTGGCAGATCGCGGCCCTCTACTGGCGGTCCAAGGCCCGCGCGGCGAAGGGGGACGCGGACGGCGCCAACGCCGACCGGGCCCTGGTGCGGGCGAAGGACCGACACGGCTGGTATCGCCTGCTGCTGGAGGAGAGCGCGCCCCCGCCCGAGGACGAGCGCTGGCAGCGGCGCGACGGCGGCTGGGGCGGGACGCTGCGCGGTCAGCTCCCCTCCTGGACGGCGCCGGAGTCCCGGCCGATTACGGCCACGGGCCTCATCGCGCTCACCCGGGAGAGCGGGGTGGAGCGGGGCGGCTCGCCCGAGGCGGAGCGCGCGCTGGAGGAGGCGCCGAGCGCGCAGGCTCCCCAGTGGAAGGCGCTCTCCTGGCCGATGAAGGTGGGCGCGAGCGCCGCGGTGCCCCCGCCGGCCACCGAGGCCCGCCCCCTGCCCTCCCTGCCCCTGGAGGTCCCAGACGGGTATCAGGCGTGCCTGTTTTACGACCCGGTCACCGCGCGCAAGAGCTTCTCGCTGTTCGCCGAGGCCAACAAGGCGCTCTGGCCCGACCTGCCCTCCGCCCACGACCTGGCCCTGGCCGGCGTCTACGAGGAGTCGGCCCGCCTCCTGAACCTGGCCTACGAGGAGTGGGACAAGGCCATGGACGCCAGGGAAGGCGCCGACCCGCGGGCCGAGCAGCTCCGGGCCGTGCGCGTCACCACCGACGACTGGCGCCAGTTCTTCCTGTTCACGCGCGCCCACTACCAGGCGGCGCGCTTCTGCGCGGGGCTGGACAACAAGACCAGCGACCCCGCTGAGGCGCTCAAGGCCCGCCGGCTCTCCTGGCCCATCGTGCGCGGGGCGGACCTCTGGTCTCACGGCCAGGACTTTGACGTGGACCCGCTCTTGATGATGGGCCTGATGCGGCAGGAGAGCACCTACCAGAGCTGGGTGGTCTCGTCGGCCAACGCCGTCGGGCTGGTGCAGGTGCTCCCGTCCACGGGGGCGCGCGTGGCGGCGCTGCTGGGCGAGGGGCGCTACTCGCCGGGCGATCTGGAGATCCCCTCGGTCAACCTGCGCTACGGGACCTACTACTTCTCGCTGCTGATGAGGCGCTTCGACGGCGTCTTCCCGCTGGCGGTCGCCTCCTACAACGGGGGGCCGCACAACGTCTCCCGGTGGTACCGCGGCTGGCAGGGGAACATCGATCTCGACGCTTTCGTCGAGCAGATCCAGTACCCGGAGACGCGAGATTATGTCAAGCGCGTGACCGGGTACTACGCCCAGTACGTGAACCTGTACGGCCCCAAGGGCGCGCGGGTGGTGCTGCCCCCGAAGCCGCTCGGCGATGACGCCTCCGTCGTGGACTGGTAGGCGCGGACGGGCAGGCGCGACTACATCCCTGACGCGAAGGTGGCGCGCATGTAGTCCACGATGAGCTGCGCCTGCTCCTCGGTCACCAGGATGGCGGGCATCTCGTCGCGGCCGTTGAGGATGACGGCGATGATGTCGGCGTCGGTGTGGTGCAGCTCGCGGGTGATGTCGGGGCCGGAGGAGGTGCCGCGCCCGTCGGGGCCGTGGCAGCTCTCGCAATAGGTGGCGTAGAGGCTGGCGCCGTCCTCCGCCACGCTGCTGTCGCCGGTCTCGGCGCTGGTGTCGCCCGTCTCCTGATGACCGGTGTGCTCGGAGCCGGTGTCGGCGGTCTCGCCGGTGTGTGTCTCCTTGTCGGAGCAGGCGGTGAGGAGGAGGGCGAGGGCGAGCGTGCGCGCGAACATTAGGGCTCCTGGCTTGGGGGGACCCCGCGGTGTATCTGAACAGGAGCGGGGGCGTCAACGCTCAATCTGCGCTCAGAACGTGCAGGTGAAGCTCTCCACCACGCACTTCACCGTCACCGTCTTCCCTGGTCGGACCTCGATCTTGTGGAACTCCCGGGGCTCGTCCAGACCCGGGAAGCGCACCACCAACGGATATCGGCCGACGGGCACCGTGTTCGGCCCGGCCGCGAGGTTCACGCCCGCGACGCTGGCCTCCACCCCGGAGGTGCTGAGCACGACGGTGCCGAACTGGGGTCCGCCAGGGGTGGCGCTGGGGGCGGGCTCGCTCGACCTCGGGGTGGAGCGCGCGGCGCTCGCGGCGCTGGAGCTGGCCGTGGGCGCGGGGCTCGGGGAGGAGGGCGCCTGGGTCACCGCCTCCGCGGGCACGGGCTCCGCGCTCGACTGCGCCACCAGGGCCGCCTTCGCCGCCGCCTCCGCCTGGGCTGCCTCGCTCCGCGCCCGCTCGGCCTCGGTGCGCGCCCGCGCCGCCTCCGCCCGCAGGCTCCCGAGCTCGGCGCGCGCCTGCTCCATCTCGGTCCGGGCGTCCTCCGCCCGGAGGCGCGCCGTGGTCAGCTGCGTCCGCGCCGAGACCAGCGCGACCAGCAGGCCCACCGCGATCAACGCGAGCAAGCCGAGCGGCGCCCAGGCGAAGCGGGCGCGGGGCGGGGCCGGCTCCGAGGGAGCGGGCTCCGGCTCCGGCTCCGGCGGCGGGGGGACCGTCGTGCTGGTGGAGGCCACCTGAAGGCGCGGCATCTCCTGGGTGGGCAGCGTCTCCAGCTCGTCCTCGCGCTCACGCTGGGCCCGCACGGCCGTGGCCAGCTGCACCGTGGCCCCGCTCGCGTCCAGCCCGCCCTTCGCCGTCAGCTCGGCGCCGATGCGCTTGAGCTCCTCCACGACCTCCGCCGCGGTGGGCCGGAGCCGCGGAGAGGGCGCGATCATCCTCAGGATGAGCTGGTCCAGGCGCCCCTTGCCGCCGCGAATGGCCCCCCAGCGCTCCATGGACTCGTTGTCCTGGGCCAGCGGCCCCAGCACCGTGGGGTTGAGCCCGCTGGACATCTCCCACATCACCACGCCCAGCGCGTAGACGTCGCTGCGACCGCCCGAGATCTCCGAGTGGGCCACCACCTCCGGCGCGATGTAACCCGGCGTGCCCCGGGTCCAGCGCGCCTCCTGCCCGTGGCGCTCCAGCACGACGCCCATGCCCAGCCCGGCGAGGCGCACGCTCCCGTCGAGGCCGATCAGCACGTTGGCCGGGCAGACGTCGGCGTGCAGGATGGCGGGCCGCCCGAGGTCGGCGCGGTGGGCCCAGCGCAGCGCGCGCGCCACCTCCAGCCCCACTTGTATCGTGACCGTGTCGTCGGGGCGATCCTTCTTGCGACGCCGCTCGCCCAGGAAGCGCCCGAGGTCCACTCCCTCTACATACTCGGAGACCAGCCAGGTGTTGCCCTCCCAGCGCAGCACGTCCAGCAGCGGGACGATCTGCGGGCAGCGCAGCGAGGCCAGCGCCGTGGCCTGCAAGGCCGTCTTCTGCGGCTGACCCTGCGAGGAGACCACCTCCATCGCCACGCGCCAGGGGAAGCGCTGCTCATCCAGGGCCACCTCGCGGGTCCCGAGGTAGACCTCCCCCGCGCCGCCGCTGCTCAACCGCCTCCCCAGCGTGTAGCGCGACTCCGTGGTGATCAGCGCTCCTGCGTGCGATGGCCTGGACAGACGTTCCTCCCTGAACGGGATCATCCTACCTCAAATCATCGGGCCTTTGGTGCCCGCCCGAGCTAGGATCCGACCATGCTCCTCCTCTTCCTGCTGGCGTGCGCGGACGACAAGGGCGCCACCGGGGGCGCGGACTCCCACGACACGGACACCGCCCCCGCCCCGACCAACGCCCGCCCGCCCGCGCCGTCGCCCACGATCACCGAGGGCTCCGACGGGGGCCTCACCTGCTCGGCCGACCCGGTGGCCGACCCCGACGGCGACCCGGTCAGCCTGAGCTACGCCTGGGAGACGGACAGCGGCTTCACCGCCACGGGCGCCAGCGTGAGCCCCGAGGACGCGGCGCGCGGCGCCACCTGGACCTGCGCCGTCACCGCCTCCGACCCCGGCGGCCCGGGCGAGCCCGGCCTCGCCACTTGGACCGCTAGCGGCCCCGTCCCCGCGCAGTACGCCTTCCGCGCCGTGATGCGCGTGGACTACGGCGCGGACCTCCTCGCGCTCGCCGACGGCACCCTGCTGGCCGCCACCCTCGCCGGAGAGCTCGTCCACCTCGACCCCGAGGCGGGTGAGGAGCTCGGGCGCCTCAGCCTGGCCGAGCCCGAGGACGAGCTGCTCAGCGTCGCCCTCGACCCGCGCTTCGGCGACGGCGAGCACGACCACCTCTACTTCTGGACCAGCCAGAGCTGCCGCCTGGGCCGCGTCACCCTGGACCTGGAGGCCATGAGCGCCACGGAGCCGCTGGACCTGCTCAGCTTCGGCTGCTCCACCGACGGCGGACACTCCTCGGGAGACCTGCTCTTCTGGCAGGGCGAGACCGAGGAGCCCGCGCTCTACCTCGCGGTCGGGCCGGTGGGCAGCCTGGATCCGCAGGACGACACGGACGACGGGCAGGGCGTCTTTGCCTGGCTCGTGGACGGCGACGCGCTCAGCCCCGCGCTCGCGCCCACCTTCGCCCACGAGGCGCAGGTGGCCAGCGGCCTGCGCAACCCCTGGCGCCTGATCGACTGCGGGCCCGCGCTGTGCCTGGGCGACCCGGGCCACGACAACATCGAGGAGATCGACCTCTACCTGGGCGCCGGGATGAACTTCGGCGCCGGGGAGGCGGAGGGCCCCGACCCTGCGGGCGTCTACGACGACCCCATCCGCTACTGGGATCACGACGATCCCGCCTTCGTGCTGGACGACCCCGACGGAGGCGGAGAATTGCGCTTCGTCAAGGTGCCCATGCTGGGCGTGCGCGTCTCCAGCGTGGGTTATTCCGGGCGCCTGGCCGACGTCGTGCTGTACGGCGACCTCTACGACGGCTGGATCCGCGGCTTCTCCATCTCCGACGACGGCGCCGTGGGCGACGACCTGCCCATCGCCCACCGCCGCCACATCATGAGCATGGCGGAGACCCCCGACGGCACCGTCTGGGCCTTGGAGCTCGGCGGCACCCTGCAGCGCCTCATCTTGCGCGGCGACCGCCCCCGCGTGGGCCAGACCGGGGACGCCCTCTCCGAGACCACCTTCTTCGAGGGCGGTGCGGAATTCGACGTGCGCTACCCGCTGTGGTCGAACGGCGCGGACAAGGCCCGCCTGCTGCAGCTCCCCGAGGGCGAGACCATCGACGTGAGCGACCCCGACGCCTGGGTCTACCCCGTGGGCACGCGGATCTTCAAGACGTTTACCGTAGACGGCGAGCCCGTCGAGACCCGGCTCATCGAGAAGACGGCGCAGGGCTGGGTGGGCGGCGTCTACCTCTGGGAGGGCGGGGACGCCCTCCTCACCGACGGCACGCGCCAGAGCCTCGTGCTGGCCGGGGGCGGCTACACCGTGCCCTCCGAGGAGAGCTGCGCATTCTGCCACGAGGCCAGCCCCGGCGAGGAGTGGCCCATCGGCCTCGAGCCCTTCCAGCTCGGCGAGGAGGGGCTCGCCCTGCTGGCCGGCCAGCTCAGCGGCGATCCCGGAGAGGTCCCCGAGGTCGTCGGCGAGACCGATCCCGAGGCGGTGGCCCTGCGCGGCGCGCTCCACGGCAACTGCGCCTACTGCCACCACGAGGGCGGCCTGGTCCCCACCATCTCCGAGACCACCATCGACCTGCGCTACGACGCCGAGAGCACCGGCCTCGTCGGCGGCCGGGTCAACTACTACCACGACCTCACCCCCTATGGCCCGCCCACCGAGTACCTCGTGGTCCCCGGCGAGCCCGACGAGAGCGTGCTGTTGGAGATCCTGGAGGAGACGGACATGCCGCCGCTGGCGACATGGCGAGAGGACACCGAGCTGACGGCCGCGGTGGAGCACTGGATCCTGGGCTTGTGAAGGTCGGCGTGACCGGGCGCTGATCCGTTCACGCCGCCGGGCCGTATGTACTCACGACCAACCCGTGCCGAGCTCGGCACGCCACCTCGAGGGTATCCATGCCGCTTCCGACCGTCGTCCGTCCGCTCCTCGCCCTGTTCGCGTTCGCCACGCTCTCTCTGTCCGTTCAAGCGGCAGGGACGACCTTCAATCCCAACCTGGCATGCCGGTATGACCTCGAGCTCTGCCAGGACCCTGGGCTCCTCGACGGCGGATTTGGAGACGGGAGCGGTGACACAGGCGGGAGTGGCGGCGAGTACTGGCAGACGATCATGAACCCCGCAGAGTGCTTCGAGAGCTTCCAGGCCGAGGTCCAGAACGCAGAACGCGCTCGCGAAGAGTACCTGGCGAACGCGCGGAACAACGCGACCGACGCCAACGGCAACTTCAACATGGAGTACTACGACCTGGCCGTCCAGAGCGCGCTGGAGACCTACTACGCTGCCTATGACGCCGCGAGCGCTCAATATGAAGACTGCATCAACGAGTTCTACAACTCTGAGGAAGAGCCGGAGTTCTGAGCGGGGGCCGGCACCCGAGCGCGGCACGACCTGGGCCCGATGGCGTCACGCAGCTCCAGCGTCCTCGGCCCAGGCGCTCACTCCCCTCACCGCTCCCAACGCCATCAGCCCCTGCCCCGCCCAGTACATGAGGATCCCCCAGTACTCCCGACCTGGCAGCACGAGGCCCGCCCGGTCGATCGCAATTGCAGAGTCGCTCAGCCCGAACAGCACGGCGCCCATCAGCACCAGGCGCTGGTCACCTCGGACGGGCCGGCTCTCCCGCGCCGCGGCCCTCCCCATCATCGCGCAGATGATCAGGCCGTAGACCGCGAACGGCACGCCCAGCTCGCCGACCCGCGGCACCGCCCAGGCCAGCAGCCCGCCCACCCAGGCCACGAAGGGCAGCTGTCGCGCCAGAGCCGGCTCGCGCCCGGCGGGCTCGGTCAGGAAGGCCGCGATGTAGAGCAGGTGAGCCAGCGCGAAGGTGCCGACGCCTGCGATGAAGCCGCCCGGCAGGTCCAGCAGAACGTCCCCGACTCCGCTCACCAGCAGACCTGCCGCCATCAGGCGGCCCAACCGGTCCCCGCGCGAGCGCCAGACCCACCACCCCATCACGAACACCGGCCAGGGCTTGGCCACCAGCGCCAGCCCGTCGAGCCCCGGAGGCTCGTCGACGGGACAACCCTATTGGGTTCCTGTAGGCCCTTGTGTTCTCGTCCTGACCCTCTCGTCATCAGAGGAGGCCGACGCGGCCAGAGACTAACACCCGCTCCCTGGGATCACCGAGGCGTCCAGGTCGTCGCAGTCGAGTCCGGGCGAGGTCGTGGCGTCGTAGGCGCCCGGAATCCACCAGGAGTTGTAGCCGTCGCCGTCGAGGTCCCAACGGTCGGCTTCAGGCCCGCTCCAGGCGCCCATGTCCGAGCGCGTGCCGTCAGGATCGAGCAGCTCGGGGTCCCCCGCGTCGATGAGGGCCGAGCCTTCGGCGAGGCGGAAGCTGTCCTCCAGGAATTCCGGATCCACCGAGACGTTGCCGTCCGTGCCCGTGGGATCGTCCATTCCCCCGTAGTCGCTCGTCGCCGCGGTCCCGTCCGCGAAGTTGATGTTTCCCCAGACGTCCGTGTACGAGACCACCACGGTCGAAGCCGAGACTTCGAGCCCGCCGACGCCGTAGATGGCTTCGTTGTTGGTGAGGACGACGTCTCTCAGCTCGGTGTAGGTTCCCGAGACCGCCCTGATGCCGCCTCCTTCATAATAGGTGTGGTTGTCCGCGACGGTCACGTTGGTGAGGGACAGGACCGCGCCAGAGGCAAACAGAGCCCCCCCGGTGCCTCCCCGGCCGGGGCACCCCGATCCGTTGCTGGTGAGGAGGACGTTGGTGAGTGCGAGCGTCCCACCGACCACGGTCACCCCACCGCCGGCCATCACGCCGTAGTTGTCCAGGATCACAGTATGAAACAGCGCGACGTCGGAGTCCTCGGCTTTGAGCCCGCCACCGCTCCCGGAGTAATTCGCCTCCATCACCACCTGGTCCAGGACCGCGCGGGCGTTGACCAGGTAGAGCCCACCTCCAGCGCCCGAGGCGTACTTGCAGTGCAGGGAGGTGGAGGCTTGATTCTCCCGCAGGATCACGCGCACCAGCACCGGGTCGCCGTCCGCCACGTAGAGGCCCCCCCCAAGCGGATACGGGTCGTCGGAGTCCCAGGCGTTCGAGTTCCCCTCGATCACGAGCTCCACGAGGGTCGGGGAGGCGCCGGAGATGCGGATGCCTCCACCCAGATCCGACTCCCCGTTGGTCAGGGTGAAGCCCTGAAACAGGGTCTTGGGCCCCTCGCCGGACGTGAAGACGACCACCGAGCCGAGCTCGCCGCCGTCGATGATCGTGTCCTTCGCGCCGTCCACGCCCACCACCTGGATCTCCTGACCGTGGAAGTCCAGGTTCTCCGAGTAGGTCCCGGCGGCCACGCAGACGACCTCTCCGTCGGTCGCCGCGTCGATGGCCTCCTGGATGGTCGCGAACCCGTCAGGGACGAGGTGATCGCAGGCCCCCGGACCACAGGCCTCGTCGGTGGTACCCTCGCAGTCGTCGTCGAGGCCGTTGTCGCAGATCTCGACGCGGCCCGCGCGAGCCCGCGGATCGGCGTCATCGCAGTCGCCGTCGCAGATGAGCAGGCCGTCGTGATCCTCGTCCAGCTCATCGGAAGGGAGGACACCGTCGCAGTCGTCGTCGAGGCCGTTGCAGCTCTCGGGTACACAGGACGCCCCCGTATCGTCGAGCGCCTTGTCGGCCGGACATCCAGGCAGGATCCAGAGGAGGCAGACAGCGTGTGTGGGCCGCATCGTCCCAGGCTACGCCCTGGCGCAAAGTCCGCCTGCAACCTTTTGTCACGGCGTCGAGCACCGCGACTCGTCGCCAAGCCCAGGTCCGCCTCCGAACCCTACAAGACGTCCTCCGACGCCAGGAGCGTCCGCTGGTGTGCGCTGGCAGTGCACCACACCAGCGGGCCGTCACGCCTGCCGTCCTCTGCATCCCGCTCGTGAAGGCTCCCCGCTGGACGGGACGCCAGCCGGCGGAGTACGAGCCGATCGCGCGGCGCAGCCCGACGCCGCGGCGAGGAGACCCATGCGCGTGACCATCTGCGAAGGCTGCCGGCTCGCCGACCCGCCCCCCGACGCCCCCACCGACGGGCGCGCGCTGGCCGGCTGGCTCCAGGAGAGGCTCACCGCGCGCGGCCTGGCCCATCGTGTACAGGTGGAGGGCGCCGCCTGCCTGGACGTCTGCGGCGAGGGCGTCACGGTCGCGATCGAGCACGGGGAGCGCCGCGCGCTGCTGTCCTACCCCGCGGACCTGGACAGCCTGCTGGTGCAGGTCGAGGGCGTCGGCGTCGGCGACCTCAGCGAAGGAGAGGAGCCGTCGAGACCCTGAGCCAGATTCGCCGAGGCATCTGAACACCCGTTCGTGCTATGATCGCCCGGCGACGGCAAGGAGCGATCATGGGGACGTCTCGACATCGGACCTTGTTGCTCCTGGGCTTCACGCTGTCTCCAGGTTGCGCCGCCCCACCGGAGCTCCCGGCGCCCGAAGCGACCCGACCCTGGCGAGAGGAGCTCTCCGCGCGGATCTCGGACGACCTGCATGCCTTCGTCCCTGAGGGTGACGCCTTCGTCGCGTCCTCCCCCGCGCAGGGCCTGGAGGGCCGCTTCGACCAGGACGGAGCCCGGCTGGCGCGGGGAGCGGAGTGGATCGGTGTGCGGACCTCGGCCTGGGGTCGGGCGGGCGCCATGGTCGCCGTCGAGCCCGCCCCACCCGTCCTCGGCGCCTGCCAGCCGGGTCGAGCGCGCCCCGACGGCGCCTGCGTGCCGCGGCTGGAGTACCGCGACGTGGGCCTGACCGGGTGGTGGGCCGCCCGCCCCGAGGGATTCCAGCAGGGGTGGACCCTGGAGGCCCCGCCGACCGGAGACGGCCCGCTGGTGTTGGACCTGGCGGTCGAGGGCGCCACCGCCGAGCTCCGGGACGGAGAAGTGTGGCTGCAGGGCGAGGGTGAACAGAGGTGGATCGTCTCCGGGCTGGCCGCCTGGGACGCCGACGGCGCCCCGCTCTCGGCGCGCTTCGAGCCCGGACCAGACGGCCCGCGTGTCGTCGTGGAGGACGAGGGCGCACGCTACCCCGTCGAGATCGATCCAGTCTACAGCACGGCCACCACGACGCTGAGCGGCGAGACCACCAACTCCTACTTTGGATACTCCGTCTCGGGCGCAGGAGACGTCAACGGCGACGGCTACGACGACGTCATCGTGGGGGCCTATGTCTACGCGACCTACACGGGCCGAGCCTATCTGTACATGGGATCCTCCAGCGGCGTGTCCGACACCGCCGAGACCACGCTGAGTGGATCCTCCCGTTCCGACGGCTTCGGCCGTTCCGTCTCGGGCGCGGGGGACGTCAACGGCGACGGCTACGACGACGTCATCGTGGGGGCCTACGGCGCCCGGACCAGCGACGGCGAGGCCTACGTCTATGCAGGCTCGTCCAGCGGCCTCTCCAGCACCCCCGAGACCACGCTGACAGGCGCCAGCGCTGGCTTCCTCGGCCTCTCCGTCTCCGGTGCGGGGGACGTCAACGGCGACGGCTACGACGACGTCATCGTGGGGGAGCACGGGGTCAGCTCGCTCACCGGCAAGGCCCGCGTCTACCACGGCTCCTCGAGCGGCGTGTCCACCACGGCCACGACCGTCCTGTCGGGGCTGACCACCAGGAGCTGGTTTGGCTGGTCCGTCTCCGACGCAGGCGACGTCAACGGTGACGGATACGACGACGTCATCGTCGGGGCGTACAACTACGACTCGGGCGTGGGTCAGGCCTATGTGTTCTCCGGCTCGTCCAGCGGGGTCTCCAGCACGGCCTCCACCACCCTCTCTGCATCTTCATCGGCCTACTTTGGCTGGTCCGTCTCCGGCGCGGGAGATGTCGATAGCGACGGGTACGATGACGTCATCGTCGGATCCTACGGAGACGCCTCCTTCGTCGGGGCGGCCTATGTGTACCATGGCTCGTCCAGCGGGCTCTCCAGCGCGGCCTCCACCACGCTCTCCGGCGAGACCACCTCGAACGACTTCGGGCGCTCCGTCTCGGGCGCGGGAGACATCGACGGAGACGGCTACGACGACGTCATCGTAGGCGCCGACGGGTACAGCACCAGCACCGGGCGGGCCTACGTGTTCTCCGGCTCGTCCAGCGGGCTCTCCAGCGCGGCCTCCACCACGCTGACCGGCCTGGCCGAGGGCAGCAAGCTGGGGTGGAGCGTCTCGGCCGCGGGGGACATCGACCACGACGGCTACGACGACGTCATCGTGGGGGCTTACGTCATCAGCTCGTACACCGGCCAGGCCTACGTCCACCACGGCTGCTACGACGAGGACGCAGACGACGACGGCGTCAGCGGGGCGGAGGACTGTGACGACGCGGACGCGAGCGTCTTCCCCGGCGCCGCCGACGTCGCCGCGGACGGCGTCGACAGCGACTGCGACGGGACGGAGATCTGCATCCTGGACGCCGATCTGGACGGTTACGCCGGCCTCGAGGAGGTCGTCTCGACAGACGGCGACTGTGCGGACCCGGGCGAGGCCGTCGCGGAGCGCGCGGGCGAAGACTGCGACGACGCGGACGGGGCGGTCCACCCCGGCGCCCCGGAGCTCTCCGGCGACGAGATCGATGAAGACTGCGACGCGGCCGAGAGCTGTTACGCCGACGCCGACCAGGACGGCTACCGCGCGGCCGACGGCGGCGAGGTCGCGAGCCTGGACGCAGACTGCCTGGATCCAGGCGAGGCGACCGCAACGGTGGCGGCCGACGATTGCGACGACGCAGACAGCACCGTCCACCCCGGCGCCGAGGAGATCGTGGACGGACAGGACAACGACTGCGACGGCCACGACGAGACCTGGGACGCAGACAGCGACGAGCCGACCGAATTCGACGCGCCGACGGTGGGGATGGAGCCCGAGCGCGCGGACCCCGACCCCGGCCCCGCCGACAGCGGGGACGACGGGGAGGACGCCCCGGTCGAGCCCGAGGGCGGGGCCGACACGCAGGAGCCGGGGGACGAAGGCGCGAAGGGCGGGACCGGAGCTGGCTGCGCCGCTGGTGACGCGGACGCGACCGCCTGGTCTCTGCTGATGGCGATGGCGCTGGTGCGGCGGAGGGCGCGAGGGCGAGGCTGAGGGCTTCGGGGGGCGTTCTGGAGGCTGGGAGACGCTGGCCGCTCACGATTCCACGCCGAGGGACCTGGTGTTGGGTAAACCTGAGCCACGAGAACTCGTATGTCGTCGAGCCAACCCAGCGCCTCTTCCAGCTCCTGCTCGGCTTGCGGATGAAGCTCAACCCGCACGGCGAAGCCGGCCGGCCGACCAGCGGGCGAACACCGCCTCGGCGGGCACACCCTGCACCGTACCTGCCCGAACCTCCTCCCTACGGCGGACAGCCTCCGCGATCCAGGCGGCCTCGACCTCGGGATCGGCCTCGCTCGCGTCCAGGAGCTCGTTGGCGATCGCACGCTGCTCATCGACGGGCAGCGCGCGGGCGGCGGCGAGGATCTGGTCGCGGGTCATGAGGCACCTCTCCTTGTCAGCCTATACCCCAGGTCGGCCGCTCGCAAGTGACAGGCGACCGACCGGGCCATCTCCAGGAGAGATTCGGCGGCTGGATCTGAATCCGCGTAAACGCATCCGGCGCGCCGCGGCGCTGTCGCGGATGTGCAGGTTCGACCTGAAGCGGGGGCTGAGCCGAGCGTGGGTGGTCAGGTTGAATTTGCCCCTCCAGATCCTCCCCGAGGGATCTGGTTCTGGGTAAAGCTCGGGCCAGTGCCTCGGGCGACCGGAAGGCGCGGAGATCCTCCATGTGCGTGGTCGTCCCCAACCTGATAGGATGTGGGTGGAGGCCAGCCATGGCGAAGTCAGAGCAACTCCTGCCCCCCACCGACGAGCACAGAGAGGACACGCTTGCGGGCTCGCTCCCACGTCGCCGCGTTCGGCCTTCCGAGCGGCTGGACCTGGAGGCTGAGCGCAAGATCTGGGAGCGCAACCTCGAGCTCATCAACGAACAGGGCCGCGCCCTGGTCGAGTCGAGCGCGGACCGGTGAGGCGTGGGGAGATCTGGCGCTGTGACGCCCACCTCGCCGAGCGAGGGAACAAGCCGGGCTACTACATCATCGTCTCCCGCCCCTACGTCGCGGAGACACCGCAGATCGCCACGGTGGCGGTCGTGCCGATCTACTCGGAGGTCCTCGGGCTCGCGACCGAGGTTCAGGTGGGTCTGGAGAATGGTCTGCCTCGGGTCAGCGCAGCGCGGGGAGACTTCATCACCTCCGTCTTCAAGTCAATGCTGAGTCGGCGAATGGGCCAACTCTCCGAGACGCAGATTGGTGCTCTCGACGAGGCACTGCTCATCGCGCTGGACCTGCCGTAGCGCAGGGTGGCCCCCTGCGACGAAGCGGGTGGCCGTTTGGGGTCATGGAGCTGCCACAACGTCAGCCTCGTTGCCCCGTCGTCAGGGACGCAGAATCTGAACGTGGGTAAACTTCACGCAGGCATGAACGACAGGCCGGGAAAGTCAAGGTGCGACCGTCGTCGTTGAGCGCGGCTCTGGTTTCGAATGGGTCCGAAACTGCCCCTCCAGATCAAAACCGGGGGATCTGGTTTTGGGTAAAGCTTGGGGCAGCAGGGCAGCGCTCGTCGGGTGATTGAGCCTGCGTCTGCGGAGGTCCCTCCGCACCAAAGACTTCGCGCTGGGGCGCTGCTGTGATAAGCTACATCTGGAGGCGGTCAGTCATGCACGAGTCCGCGACGGTCCACATCGACGTAGAGCTGGAGCGCTCAACCGCGCTCTCCAAGCTCACGCTCCCGTCCGGCGTCGATCGCCGTCTCCAGGCGCTGCTCGACAAGCAGGATCTCGGTGAAGGGCTCACGGAGGATGAGCAGGCTGAGGCGGAGGGGCTCGTCGAGCTGGCCGAGCTGCTGACCCTGATGAGGCTCCGCGTCGCCGCTTGACCGTCGAACGAATCCCGGTTGCGCTACAGAGGCTCGTGCGGGAGCGCGCACGAGAGCGTTGTGAGTATTGCAGACTGGCCCAGGAAGGACAGGAGGCGACGTTCCACATCGATCACGTGGTCCCGCGCTCCAAGGGCGGCGCCACCATCGAGAACAACCTGGCGCTCGCCTGTGTGTCGTGCTCCCTGAGGAAGGGTCCACGGCAGGATGGCCCGGATCCGCACACGGGTCACCAACACCGACTCTACAACCCTCGAACGGACCCCTGGGACGAACACTTCGAGGTCCGCCCGGACATGGTTATCGAAGGCCGAACGGCGGTGGGACGCGCGACTGTAGAGATGCTTCGGCTCAACAGGGTCCTCGCCATCGCGATTCGGCAGGAGGAGCGTACGCGCTTCCGGTATCCCTGACGCGCGTGTGCAGGTTCAGATCGAACCGTGGAATCTGAATCTGCGTATACTCGCCCGGCCCACCAGTTGGCCATCGCGAATCTGGGCGTTGAATCTGGGGCGGGACCTGCGCTGCCAGCAAAGGATGAGGCAGGATTTGCCCCTCCAGATTCAAACCGAGGGATCTGGTTTTGGGTAAAGATCGGAGGGGTCGGAGCGTGAAAAGGAGGGGCTTCTCGCGAAGGGATCGTCTGATCGCGTGGGCTACCCCGCCCTGGCCCGCGTCGCCACGTGCGGGCGCGGACGCACCTCGGAGGCACGGACGGCGGGGCGGATCAGCGGAGCGACCTCCGCGAAGAGGGCCGGCTGACGCTCGGAGGCGGGAGCAGCAGGGCGCGACGCGGAAGTGTCCGCCGCCTCGGCCTCCACGCGGGCCAGCAGGTCGGGCGAGCAGCGGGCGGCGATCAGCGCCCAGTCCTCGGGGCGGCGCAGCTCGATGAAGGCGCGGCGCGGCGCGTCGTAGAGCACGGCCTTCTTGCCCAGGCGCGCGAGCCGGGCCACGTTGACCAGCGTGCCCACGCTCTCCCCGTCCCAGATCATCAAGCCGTAGTCGGCCTTCAGCCATCACCCGGTCCTACTGCGTGTAGAAGGCGAAGCCGCGCGCGCCGCGCGGGACCGCGACCGCGCGCAGGGACCAGGCGCCGACGTTATTCCGGGGGCTGTCGCCGGAGCAGAAGACCTCGACCTGCGGGTGGCCCCGGCTGGCGAGGTAGCTCTGCACAGCCTTGTCTGCCCCGTTGGCGTCGCCGACCACGATGCCGAAATCCTGCGCGATCATCCGGTCGATACGCGCGACGACCTCGGCCGGCAGGCGGGAGATCTTCCGCGAACCGCCCATCAAGACCGTGGTCATCGGTGACTCCTCGTTGCCGTGATCGTGAGCGCCAGGACGTTGGCCGCGCCGCCCTGGAGGTGATGGGTTTCGGCCACGGCGTTCATCGTAGCACCGGATCGGTAGAGGTCGTCGAACAAGAGCACATGGCGGCCCTGCACAGCGCCGGGCGCCACGGTGTGGGCGCCGTCCAGGGCGTTCATGCGGTCGTCGTACTCGAAGATGCCCTTCAGCTCGGGCACGGCGCGGGGGCGCGTCACGAGGTCGCGCTGGAAGAGCACGCCGATGCGCCGGCCCAGCTCGTAGGCGCGGGCGCCGCGCGGGGGCGGGGGTGGACCTCGGAAGGGCGGGCGGCGCGGCGGACCAGCGGGGTCAGTTCGCCAGATAGAGCCGGCTGCACCGCTGACCAAAACGCCCACCCCTCTGCTGGCCAGAAGGGAACCACGGT
>CAZTOW010000038.1:0-95482 GCA_964615375.1 uncultured Enterobacterales bacterium | reverse complement strand
AGTCCGGATCTGTGGAGGGGGGCATGGGCGACCATGGTCTCTACTCCGACTGTGCTGGGGTCTCCGCTTAACCGTTTCTGGCGCGCGCTGGGGCGAGGGGAGGGGAGCGGAGCCCTGGCGAGCCGGTTAGATGGGAGGCCCGGCTCGAGCCCGCAGGAGCGCGCATGTCCCTTCCCGCCACCGACAGCTTCGCCAGTCGTCACCTCGGCCCCCGCGGCGCCGAGATCGCCGAGATGCTCGCCACGCTCGGGTATGCCTCCTTGGACGCGCTGATCGAGGCGGTGGTGCCGGCGGAGAACCGCACGGCGAGCCCGCTGGACTGGGAGGCCCTGGACGAGCGCGCCGCGCTGGGCGCCCTCGAGCAGATGGCCCGGGAGAACCAGATCTTCCGCTCCTACCTGGGGCTCGGCTACTACGGCACGATCACCCCGCCGGTCATCCTGCGGAACATCCTGGAGAACCCGGGCTGGTATACGGCGTACACGCCCTATCAGGCCGAGATCGCCCAGGGGCGCCTGGAGGCGCTGATCAACTACCAGACGATGGTGCAGGATCTCACGGGCCTGCCCATCGCCAACGCGAGCCTGCTGGACGAGGCCACCGCCGCGGCGGAGGCGATGGCGATGAGCCACCGCCTCTCCGACGGGAGCTGCGACACCTTCTTCGTCTCCGACGCCTGCCACCCCCAGACCGTCGCCGTCGTCCAGACCCGGGCGGCCCCGCTGGGCATCCGGGTGGTGGTGGGGGACGCGCGGAGCTGGGGCTGGGCCGAGCCCGTCTTCGGCGCGCTGCTCCAGTACCCCGGCCGGGACGGCGAGGTGCTGGACTACAGCGGCTTCTGCGCGGAGGCGAAGGCGCGCGGGGCCCTGGTCACCGTGGCCACCGACCTGCTGGCGCTCACCCTGCTGCGCCCCCCCGGCGAATTCGGCGCGGACATCGCCGTGGGCAGCGCGCAGCGCTTCGGCGTGCCCATGGGCTACGGCGGCCCGCACGCCGCCTTCATGGCCGCCCAGGACGCAACCAAGCGCCAGATGCCCGGCCGCATCATCGGCGTGAGCCGCGACTCCCAGGGCAGCCGCGCCTTCCGCATGTCGCTCCAGACCCGCGAGCAGCACATCCGCCGCGAGAAGGCCACCAGCAACATCTGCACCGCCCAGGTGCTCCTGGCCGTCTGCGCCGCCATGTACGCCGTCTGGCACGGGCCCGAGGGCCTGCGCCGGATCGCTGGCCGCGTCCACGGGCT
Source organism: uncultured Enterobacterales bacterium (assembly GCA_964615375.1). GTDB lineage: Bacteria > Myxococcota_A > UBA796 > UBA796 > CAZKWG01 > CAZKWG01. The sequence continues at coordinate 94,239 of CAZTOW010000038.1, read as the reverse complement.
CACCGACGCCCTGGCCCGCGGGCTCCGGCAGGCGGGGATCGCGGTCGGACCGGAGGTCTTCTTCGACACCCTCGTCGCGCGGGTGGGCGAGGGCCAGGCCGCCGTCCTGGAGGCGGCGCGGGCGCGGGGCATCAACCTGCGCGCGGTCGGATCCGATGGCGTGGGCGTCAGCCTGGACGAGACCGCGGGCGTCTCCGACCTCCAGGATCTGCTGGACTGCTTCGGGGTCAAGGGCTCGGCCGAGGCGCTCGTCGCCCAGGCCCCCGCCACCATCACCGGCGCCCATGCGCGCCAGAGTGACTTCCTGCGCGCCCCGGTCTTCCACCGCTACCGCTCCGAGCACGAGATGCTCCGCTACCTGCACCGCCTGCAGGCGAAGGATCTCAGCCTCACCACCTCGATGATCCCGCTCGGCTCCTGCACGATGAAGCTGAACGCGACCACCGAGATGATCCCGGTCACCTGGCCGGGCTTCGGCGGGCTCCACCCCTTCGCGCCCCTGGACCAGGCCCTCGGCTACCAGCGCCTCTTCCAGACCCTCTCCGACTGGCTCTGCTCCGTAACGGGCTTCGCCGCCTTCAGCCTGCAGCCCAACGCGGGCTCGCAGGGGGAGTACGCCGGCCTGCTCTGCATCCGCGCCTGGCACCACGCTCGGGGCGACCAGCACCGCGACGTCTGCCTCATCCCCACCTCGGCCCACGGCACCAACCCTGCCAGCGCGGTCATGGCCGGGCTCCAGGTCGTGCCCGTCGCCTGCGACGACCACGGCAACATCGACCTCGACGACCTGCGCGCCCGGGCGGTGGAGCACCGCGACCGCCTCGCCGCGCTGATGGTGACCTACCCGTCCACCCACGGCGTCTTCGAGTCCACCATCTCCGAGGCCTGCGCGATCATCCACGACAACGGCGGGCAGGTCTACCTGGACGGAGCGAACATGAACGCGCTGGTGGGCCTGTGCAAGCCGCGCGAGCTGGGCGCCGACGTCTGCCACCTGAACCTGCACAAGACCTTCTGCATCCCGCACGGCGGCGGCGGCCCGGGAATGGGCCCCATCGGCGTGCGCGAGCACCTCGCCCCGCACCTGCCCACCCACCCGGTGGTCCCGGTGGGCGGACAGCAGAGCCTGGGCACCATCTCCGCCGCGCCCTGGGGCAGCGCCAGCATCCTGCCCATCTCCTGGGCCTACATCGCGATGATGGGCGGGGCGGGCCTGAAGCTGGCCACCGAGATCGCCATCCTCAACGCCAACTACGTCGCCGCCCGCGTCGGCCACGCCTTCCCCGTGCTCTACACCGGGCAGAACGGGCGCGTGGCCCACGAGTGCATCCTGGACCTCCGCCCGCTCAAGGCCGCGGCGGGCATCGAGCCCGACGACGTCGCCAAGCGGCTCATGGACTACGGCTTCCACGCCCCCACCATGAGCTGGCCGGTCGGCGGCACGCTGATGGTCGAGCCCACCGAGAGCGAGGGCAAGCGCGAGCTCGACCGCTTCTGCGACGCGCTCCTGGCCATCCACCAGGAGATCCTGGACGTGGCCGAGGGCCGCGCCGACCGCAAGGTCAACGTCCTGCACGGCGCGCCGCACACCGCCCAGGTCATCACCGCCGACGCCTGGACCCTGCCCTACAGCCGCCAGCAGGCGGCCTACCCCGGGGCCTGGCTGAAGGGCCACAAGTACTGGCCCACGGTCGGCCGCGTGGACAACGTCTGGGGCGACCGCAACCTGCGCACGGGCTGGGGTGAGGGCGAGGAGCCGAGCTAGATTAGCTAGCCCGACCCAGCCGCAGCTCCGCCGCCCGCACCGTGTTCTCCATGAGCATGGCGATGGTCATCGGCCCCACCCCGCCGGGGACCGGGGTAATGGCGGCGGCGCGCTCGGCGGCGGCCTTGTACTCCACGTCGCCCACCAGCTTGCCGGCGGCGTCGCGGTTGATGCCGACGTCGATGACGGTGCTGCCCTCGCGCACCCAGGCGCCCGGCACGAAGGCGGCGCGCCCGATGGCGACCACCAGCACGTCGGCCCGCCCGACGTGGGCGGCCAGATCGCGGGTGCGGGAGTGGCAGAGGGTGACGGTGGCGTTCTGCTTCTCCAGCAGCATGGCCATGGGCCGCCCCACGATGTCCGAGCGGCCGATCACCACCGCCTCCGCGCCGGCGAGCGGCGTGCCGGCGTGGGCCAGCAGGCGCATCACCCCGAGCGGCGTGCAGGGCACGAAGCGCGCCCGCCCCTGGGAGAGCAGCCCCACGTTGTGCGGGTGGAAGCCGTCCACGTCCTTGGCCGGGTCGATGTGGTCCAGGACGACCTGAGACCGGATGTGGCCCGGCAGCGGGAGCTGCACGAGGATCCCGTCGATGGCCTCGTCCGCGTTCAGCTCGCCCACCAGGCGCAGGAGCTCGGCCTCGCTGGTCTGCTCGGGCAGGATGATCTCGCGCTGGTGCAGGCCCAGGCTGGCGGCGGTCTGCGCCTTCTTATGGACGTAGACCACGCTGGCGGGGTCCTCGCCCACGCGCACGACGGCGAGCCCGGGCGGGCGGGCGAGGGCGGACACGCGGGCGGGGAGCGCCGCGGTGATCGAGGCGGCGACGGCCTTCCCGTCGATGCGCTGGGCGCTCATGTAGAGGCCGGGGCGCTGGAGCCGCCGCTCGATCCGCCGCTGGAGCTGCCGGTGCTGGAGCTGCTCGCGCTGGAGCTCGCCCCGCTGGAGCCGCCCGTGCTCGGGGTGCTGGGGGTGCTGGGGCTGGCGCTGCTCTCTGACGTGGACGAGCCCGAGCTCTCCGAGGAGCTCCCTCCGCTCTTGAGCCCGTAGTGATCGCGATACCAGCCGCCACCCTTCAGCACGAAGGCCGAGGCGCTGACCAGCTTGCGCACCTCGGCCGCTCCGCAGCTGGGGCAGCTCTCGGGGGCTGGATCGCTCATCTTCTGGAAGACCTCGAAGCGGTGACCGTTGGCGACGCAGGCGTACTCGTAGATGGGCATCTCGCTCACTCCCGTGCGGCGCATGGGTAAGCACCGGGCGCGCAGGGGCAAGCGGGGGGCCGCCGCGCCGTGTTCAAGATAGAGTGCCGCGTCCCCCCCCGAGGTCCTGGGAATGCGCTACGCGCTCATCCTGCTGGCCCTGTTCTCCGCTGGCGTCGCCGTTCAGGTGATCGTGCAGGCGGCCATGGCGGCCGTGGACCTGGGGCGGCCGGTCCGCTACACCCTCGACGCGCTCAGCCTGCTGTTGCGCGACTGGGGCATCAAGTTCGTCGCGGTGCTCTCCATGCCGCTGGGCGCGCTGGAGCCGGACCCCACCCGGGAGCCGCTGGCCGACAGCACGCGCCCGCCCGTGATCCTGGTCCCGGGCTACGGCATGAACCGCTCCTGCTTTCTCTTCTTCGCCTTCTACCTGAAGAAGCGCGGCTTCCCCTGGGTCTGGATCGTCAACAACCGGCCGCACTCGGCGGGCATCCCCGTCTACGCCCAGCGCCTCGCCGACGCCGTGCGCCGCATGCAGAGCGCCAGCGGCGCGGCGAGGGTGGACATCATCGGGCACTCGGCCGGCGGGGTCATCGCCGCCTGGTACGTCAACAACCTGGGCGGCGCCGCCCATGTCCGGCGCCTGGTCACCGTCGGCACGCCCTGGCGCGGCACCCGCGTGGCCGTCTTCGGCATGCGCGCCCACGCCCGCGACCTCCTGCCGGACACCCCCGTCATCCGCCAGATCCAGCGCCCCGCCGTGCCCACCTTCGCCCTCTGGACCGAGACCGACGGCGTGCTGATCCCGCACACCAGCGGCCGGGCCGAGGGGATGAGCGCGATCGAGGTGCGGGGCGAGACCCACCTGTCCATGCTCTACAGCCCCACGGTCTGGCGCCGCGTCCGCGAGCTCCTGCTGGCGAGCGAGCCCTCGGGGGCCCAGGCCCGCGAGCCCCAGCCCGTGGAGCCCCAGCCCGTGGAGCCCACACCCTTGGAGTCGGCGTGAACCCGCTCGATCGGCGCATCGTCCTGGTCACGGGCAAGGGGGGCGTGGGCAAGACCACGGTGACCACCCTGCTCGGCCTGCTCGGGGCGGCCTCCGGGCGACGCACCCTGCTCATCGAGACCTCGGGGGCCAGCTCGATCCCGCGCCTGTTCGGCCAGCCGCCCGCCGGCTACGAGCCGATGGAGCTGCGCCCCAACCTCTACACGCTGTCGATCACCGCGGCCGAGGCGCTCGAAGACTACGTCGTCCAGCAGATCAAGGTGCGGCGCCTCTTCCAGCTCGTCTTCCAGAACCGCGTGATGTCGGCCTTCCTGGACGCCGTGCCCGGCCTGCCCGACGTGCTCACCCTGGGCAAGGTCTTCGACCTGCATCGCGCCATGGACGGCGGCGAGCCGGCCTGGGACCTGCTCGTCGTGGACGCGCCCGCCACCGGCCACGGGCTCACGCTGCTGGGCAGCCCCAGCTCCATGATGGAGCTCACGCGAAAGGGCGCCTTCTTCGAGGGCGCGCGTCAGGTCCACGAGGTGCTGGACGACCCGAGCCAGGCCGCGGTGGTGCTGGTCTGCCTGCCCGAGGAGATGCCGGTCAACGAGACGCTGGAGCTGTGGAGCCGCCTCGGCCGCACGCGCGAGCTGGCCCGCCTCTGCGTGTTGAACGAGGTCTATCCGCCGCTCTTCCCGAACCGCTCCGACTGGCCGGTGGCCCGGGAGGCGCTGAGCGGCGCGCCGGAGCCCGCGGTGCGCGAGGCGGCGGCCCTGGCCGACCTGTGGGAGCAGCGGCTCTCTCGCCAGGATCAGGCGCTGGCGCGGCTCTCGGGCGGGCTGCCCTTCCCGGTGGTCGAGCTGCCCTTCCTCTTCCATCGGGAGCTCACCGGCCAGGATCTGTCCGGGCTGGCGCGCACCCTGGGGCAGGCCCTGGACCGGCTGGAGGCGCGGCCATGACCCGGGTCGTCGTCTGCTGCGGCTCGGGCGGCGTGGGCAAGACCACGCTCAGCGCGGCGCTGGCGCTCAAGGCCGCGCTCTCCGGTCAGCGCGTCGCCGTGCTCACCATCGATCCCGCGCGGAGGCTGGCGGACAGCCTGGACATCGGCAGCATCGGCAACACCCCGCGCCCCGTGCCGCTGGAGCGCCTGGGGGCTTCAGGCGAGGGGGCCGGCGCGCTGGACGCCGTCATGCTCGACGCCAAGGCCACCTTCGACGATCTCGTGCGGCGCAGCGCGTCCAGCCCGGCCCGCGCCGACGCCATCCTGGCCAACCACTACTACCAGGTGGCGAGCGCGCGCCTGGGCGGCAGCCACGAGTACATGGCGATGATGCGCCTGCTCGAGCTCGTCGAGTGCGGGCGCTACGACGTGGTCGTCCTGGACACGCCGCCCACCCGGCACGCGCTGGAGTTCCTGACCTCGCCCGAGCGCCTGGAGGCGGTCTTCGACGAGGGCGTGCTGCGCTGGCTCATCCTGCCCGGCTCCAAGAGCGGCTGGCGCGCGCTGGAGCTGGGCAGCGAGGCGGTCTCCCGCGTGCTGCGGCGCCTGGTCGGCGTGGGCACCGTGGGCGAGATCGCCGAGTTCTTCGAGCTCACCCGCGACCTCGGCGCCACCGTGGCCCAGAGCAGCACCCGCGTCCGCGCCCTGCTGGGCAGCCCCGCGACCCGCTTCTTCCTGGTCACCTCGCCCGCGCCCGCCGCCCGCGAGGAGGCCCTCTTCTTCCTCCGCGTGCTCTCCGAGCGCCGGCTCCCCTTCGGCGGCTTCATCGTCAACCGCGCCGCCCTGGCGCCCGAGCACGCGCTGGATCCTGGCCTGCTCCCCGAGGAGGGGCCGCTGCCCCCCGAGCGCTGGCGGCCCATCATGGCCGGCGTCGCCCGCGCCCCCGTCCTCCGCCGCCAGCTCGCCTCCGCCCACGCCCGCGCCATCGAGGCCCTGCGCGCGGCCGGGCCGCCCGGCGCCTCGTGCTGGCGCGTGCCGGACCAGGATCAGGACCTGCACACGCTCCCGGGGCTGGCGGGGCTGGTTCGGTGGCTGCCGGAGCTGTAGGGAATTGCTGCACCGCAGCAACAACCCCTACTGGACCGCGTTCCCCCACACGTCCGCCGTCCAGCGCCAGCCGCCGCCCTCCACGCGCTCCAGCAGCGGGCTCAGGCCGAGCCCGGCCAGGGGGGAGCTCTCGCCCAGCTTTGCCGGGTCGGCGAGCGCCTCGACGAGCACGTCGACCGCCTCGCTCAGCACCGCGAGCAGGTGAGGGGAGAGCAGCTTCGGGCTCTCCGCGCCCGCCCCCAGCGCGCCCAGCTCGATGTGGGCCTCCACGGCGGCGCGCACCCGCTCCTGGCTCGGGGCCACCGGCTCGCCACGCTCCCAGAGCTCGCGCGGCCAGTAGAGCGCGTCCAGGCAGAGCAGCAGCGCGTAGTTGTCGTCGTGGGTGCAGTGCTTCACCGCTGGCGTGGTCAGCGCGCGCTCGAGGGCTGCCTGATAGTGGGCGTGTACCCGCCACAGCGGGCTCCGCGTGACGTCGCCCTCGGGGAGCTCCAGGGCGCCGTCCAGGCCCGACAGGGCGCGCAGATCGCGGTGGAGCTCGCCCAGCCGCATGCGCGCGCGGCCCATGAGCCCGGTCACCAGCAGGTCGCGCTCGCGGATGTCGGCGGGGGCGGTCAGCGGGCGCTCGGGCTCCAGCACGCGCACCAGCCAGCGGCGCAGGTCCTCGGGGCCGTAGCAGACCAGCATGCGGTCGCTGAAGGCGGCGCCGCCCCCGCCGCCGCGCGGGCCGAGGCGCAGCAGCTCGAAGTAGTCGCGATCCGCCAGGAAACAGAAGAAGGCGTCCTCCGCCACGAAGCTCTTGAGGTTGCCCATCAGCGCGTCGAGGCGCTCGCGCCGGTCTTTGACGCGGTCCAGGTTGTCCACCACGAAGACGGGGGCGATCCCGGTCTCGCGCAGGTGCGTGACCAGGGCCGGCAGCAGGCGGGTGAGCGCATACGGCGTGGTGTCCAGCGTCACCTTGTAGGTCAGCGAGCGCTTCTCCTCGCGGAAGTGGCGCACGGAGACGTCCAGCGCCGCCCCGGTCAGGACCGCGGTGAGCGTGCCCAGCAGCGCCGCCAGCAGCCCGCCCTCGTCGTAGACCGAGAGCCCGACCAGCACGCCCGAGACCAGGCCCAGGATGGGGTTCAGCGCCTCGCGCAGGTTCCACTTGGCGGTGAACTTGTTCTCCCGGCTCTGCTCCTGCTCACTGCCCTGCTCCGACTCGCCGACCACCGTGTCGCTGGCGACGTGGTAGGCCCGCACCGCGCTCCACAGCGCCAGCACCTCGCGCAGCCCGTGGCCCTCGTCGTCCGGACGCCCGAACAGGCCGCCGCCCTCCAGCAGCCCCGCGCGACGCCAGAGATCGCGCAGCTCCTGCAGCGTGGGCGCCTGGGCGAGCTCGGCGCGCAGGCGGGAGGCCAGCTCCACCAGATCCTCGCGCTCCAGGCCCAGCGGGACGGCGCCCGTGCGCGATCGGTCCAGCAGGGCCCGCCAGGTCTCCTCCTCTACCGCCTGGAAGAGGGCGACCGCGGCGCGGCGCAGGACCAGCTCCATGTCCTTGTAGATCTGGTCGCGGGTGTCGTCCGGGCTCTCCTTCGAGGAGGGCATGAACAGGCTCGGCGCGTCCAGGCTCACCAGCACCGGGCGCAGGCCCTGTCCCTGGAGGCTCTCCAGCGCGTGCTGCATGGCCTCGTAGACCAGGCTGGTCTTGCCCGCGCCGCGCGCCCCGCTCACCAGCACCGCGCGCCCGCCCGACTCGCCGCGGGCGTAGCGCACGATCTCGCGGGTCAGCTGCTCGCGCTCCGCGCAGTCCACGCTGCCCACCCGCTCGACCCGGCGCAGGGCCGCCAGCGAGTACGCCTGGATGATGGTCCGCGCCCGGTAGCGCACCTCAGGGGACCTCGGGGATGGTGGCCGGCTTCGGCGCGGCGGCCGGCGCAGCCACGTTCAGCCGCGCGCCCGAGGCCTGGAGCGTGGTGAAGGTGAACGCGCTCCCGAAGAGCAGCGCCCCCACCAGCCAGGCCAGCGCGGGCGAGATCCGCCACCCGCCCAGCCCGCCGCCCAGCCCGCCCCAGCTCGTCTCCAGCCGCGGCCACTCCCCGCGCCGCACCGTGTTGGTGAAGCCCGAGGCGAAGGCCACCGTCAGGCAGCCCAGCACGAAGATGACGCTGCCCTCCATCGGCCGGATCTGGTCCTGGCGGACGGCGCCGATGAGCCCGAGGAAGAGCACCAGGCACAGGGCGGCGTAGAGGAGGGTGGTCCACCAGGTGGAGACGGTGACCTTGTCGGAGTGAGCAGACACCTGGACCTCGTGGGCTCAGCATACACCAGCGCCGTGGAGCCGGCGCCGCCTCAACCCTTCTTCAGCCGCGCCTCCAGGCTGGCCAGGCGGGCGCGGAGGGCGGCGAGCTCGGCGTCGGCGTCGGGCTTCGGCTCGGGGGGAGGGGCCTGCTGAGCGGGATCCTCGGGCGGGGGCTCGGGGGAGGGCTCCGGGCGCGCCGACGCGGGGCGGGAGGGGCCGGAGCCGGCGCCCCAGGCGGCAGCGCCGGCCTTCATCCAGGGGAACTGCTCCTCCATCGCCAGGAGCTGGGCGTCCACGAGGTTGAGCGCCTGGCCCAGCTGCTGGAGGAGCAGGCGCTGGCCCGGGTGGTCGCCGGAGGCGCGGATGACGCGGTGCAGCAGGGCCGCGGGGAAGACCGCCGCGCCCTGGTTCATCTCCAGCACGCACTGCAGCAGGACGGCCCGGGTCAGATCCTCGCCCGTGGTGACGTCGGAGACCTGCACCGTCTCGCCCTGGCGGATGAGCTCGGCGATCTCGTCGAGGTTGACGTAGCGCGAGCGCTCCGTGTCGTAGAGGCGGCGGTTGCCGTACTTCTTGATCTTGATCATGGCTACTGCGTAGCCGCTCGGATGCTGCGTTGCAACATCGGCGCGGCGCGATAGGCTCACGCATGGCGAACTTCGCGACTCACTGCGCGGGAGGCGTCGTCGCTGGCGTCGCCAGCGCCGCGCTCAGCATCCTGTGGCGACCCGACAACCTGGCCTTCGCCGGCGCCTGCCTGATCGCCGGCTACGTCGGCAGCATGCTGCCCGACATCGACCACGACGAGGCCATCCCGATCCGGGAGGTCTTCAGCGTGCTGGCGGCGGTGGTGCCGGCGAGCCTGATGCCCTGGCTCACGCCCGAGCGCCTGAACACCGAGCAGGCCATCTGCTTCTTCGCCGCGACCTACGCCTTCATCCGCTTCCCGCTCTCCTGGGCGCTCAAGCGCGTGACGGTGCACCGCGGCATCTTCCACTCCATCCCCTTCTGCCTGGTGGCGGGGGAATTCGTGGCGATCATCCTGGGTGGGCTCGGGCCGCGCGAGCGTCTGTTGCTGGGCGGCAGCGTCTCCATCGGGGCGTTCACCCACCTGCTGCTGGACGAGATCTTCGCGGTCAACTTCCTGGGCGCGAAGCTCAAGCGCAGCTTCGGCACCGCCATCAAGCTGTGGAGCCAGGATCTCGTCCCCACGCTCCTGTGCTACGGCGCGCTCGCCTTCCTCAGCTACACCTTCATCGCGCGATTCGGCACCTTCCTCCGCCCGCTCAAGCCGCTGCACGACGCGCTCCCCGGGATGCGGTTCCTCGGCGACTGAATAAGTGCGTGCGGGGGGAATCATGCCGTACCGCACCATCATCGAGCCGTTCCGCATCAAGTCCGTCGAGCCCATCCGCCTGAGCACCCGCGAGGAGCGGGAGCGCCGCGTGCAGGAGGCGGGCTACAACCTGTTCAAGGTCCACGCCGACGACGTGATCATCGACCTGCTCACGGACTCGGGCACCGGCGCGATGTCGGCGGCCCAGTGGGGCGGAGTGATGGTGGGGGACGAGAGCTACGCCGGGGGGCGGTCCTTCTTCCGCTTCCAGGGCGCGGTCCAGGATCTCACCGGTTACAAGCATGTTATACCGACACACCAGGGGCGCGCGGCCGAGCGCATCCTCTTCCACACGCTGCTGGTGCCCGGTCAGATCGTCCCGAGCAACAACCACTTCGACACCACCCGCGCCAACATCGAGGTGGAGGGCGCCGACGCGCGGGATCTGGTGATCGACGAGGGGCGGATCCCCAGCCTGCTGCACCCCTTCAAGGGCAACGTGGACCTGCACCGCCTGGAGCGCCTGCTGGACGAGCACGGCGACAGGGTGCCGCTGGTCATGGTGACGGTGACGAACAACTCGGGCGGCGGGCAGCCGGTCAGCCTGGAGAACCTGCGCGGCGTGCGCGCGCTCTGCGACCGCTACCAGAAGCCCTTCTTCCTGGACGCCTGCCGCTTCGCCGAGAACGCCTGGTTCATCAAGACCCGCGAGCACGGCCAGGAGGGGCGGACGCCCAAGGAGATCGCGAACGAGATGTTCCGCCTGGCGGACGGCGCTACGTTCTCGGCCAAGAAGGACGGGCTCGCCAACATCGGCGGCTTCCTGGCCATGAACGACGACAGCCTCGCTGAGCGCTGCCGGAACCTGCTCATCCTCACCGAGGGCTTCCCCACCTACGGCGGGCTGGCCGGCTACGATCTGGAGGCCATCGCCCAGGGGCTCAGCGAGGTGGTGGACGAGCACTACCTGGAGTACCGGATCCGCTCGACCGCCTACCTGGGCGACAAGCTGGTCAACGCGGGCGTGCCCATCCTCGAGCCGCCGGGAGGGCATGCCATCTACCTGGACGCCCGCGCGCTCCTGCCGCAGGTGCCGCCGCTCCAGTACCCCGGGCTGGCGCTGGCGGTGGCGCTCTACGTGGAGGGCGGCGTTCGCGGCTGCGAGATCGGCACCGTGATGTTCGGCATGCACCCGGACGGCGAGGAGACGGCGGCGGCCATGGATCTGGTGCGCCTGGCCATCCCCCGCCGCGTCTACACGCAGTCGCACATCGACTACGTCGCGGAGGTCGTCATGGCCGTCGCCCGCCACGCCGAGGCCCTGCCGGGCTATCGCGTGGTGCAGGCCCCGCGCGCCCTGCGCCACTTCACGGCGAGCTTCGCGCCCATCACTCGCTGAGCCGGTCGGCGACCAGCTCGGCGATGCGCGTGTGGACCGGCCCGGTGACGTGGACGGCGTCCAGGCACTCGTCGGCGCTGAAGGAGGCGCTGAGCGGCACGTCCTGGGCCACGTCCAGCAGCGGGAGCCCGAGGCGGTTCGCGCTCCAACGGATGAGCTGGTTGACCGTGATCTGGGCGGCGTGGGTGCGGTTGTAGCCCATCGCCTGGAAGCTGTCGTGCTCCTGGCCCATCACACCGCAGAGGGGGTAGGTCATGACGATGCAGGTCCCGCCGCGGTCCTTGAAGGTCTGACAGATCCGCCCCATGTCCCGGGCGAACTGCTCGCGCCCTTCGTCGCTGATCCGCTCGGGCGGGGCCCAGCGGCGGCGGCGCTCCTCGAAGGAGCGGTACAGGCGCATGAGCCGCATCTCGCTCCAGATCGGGGCGATCTCGTCCCTGTCTTCGTCGGTGGCCTTGCCGTTCAGCATGAGCCCGGTGCGGTCGTTGTGCCCCACCTGGAACATCGCGATGAGCGGCACCCCGGGGCTCACCTGCTGGAGCGCGGAGAGCTGGTGCAGGCGCAGGCCCATCAGGCTCGCCCCCGGCTCCGAGGCGTTGTAGACCTCGTAGCCACGGGCGTGGATCATCCCGCCGAGCTGCGCGGGCCAGGCCTGCTCGGGCGAGAGGCCGTAGCCGTAGGGCACGGAGTCGCCGAGCACGTAGACCAGGCCGCCGCCCTCGGCGGGGAGGGTGAGGGGGGCCAGGCGGCGCGTGATGTAGGCCCAGGTGTAGACGCGAAGCCCCCCCTCCACCAGCAGGAGCGCCAGCAGCAGCCCGCCCAGGACCAGGGCGAGCCGGCTCCGCCAGGGGGGGGCTCGGCGCTCAGGCACGGCCGCGCAACTTGGCGAACCACCAGCGCAGGCCCACGAAGAGGAAGCGCCAGTCCTTGAAGAACTCGGGCGGTTTTCCCTCGAAAGCGTGGCCGGTGAACTGGAAGATCCAGCCCACCACGAAGAGCCCGAGCGCCGCCTGCCAGGGGACGAGCCCGAGCGCGGCGAGCGGCGCGAGCGCGATGGACAGGGCCACCATGGGTATGCCCACGGTGTGCGTCGCCCGGTTGATCGGGTGCTGATGGCCCGCGGCGTACTCCCGCAGCCACTCCTCCCAGCTTCGGCCGCCCATCATGGCTGAACAACCTCCTCAGACTGAAGGTCGGCGTAGACCTCATCCACCGGCAGGCTCACGCCGAGCTCGGGGAGGGGCACCGTCTCGCCCACCTCGTGCACGGTGAGCACCCAGGCTCCACCGCTCGAGCGGGTGTACAGCTCCAGACGTCGCGCCATCTGGTTGACCAGCAGGTAGTAGCGCAGCGTGGGGATCTGGCGGTAGTGGGCGAATTTTGCCCCGCGATCCCAGGCCTCGGTGCCCTCCGAGAGCACCTCCACGACCAGCATGGGGTTGATGGCCGCGTTCGGGCGATCAGGGAGCGCCAGAGGGGGGCCACAGAACACCGAGACGTCCGGGTAGGTGCTGAGGCCGGTCTGGGGGATGTAGATCTTGTAGTCGGAGTCTTTGGGCCGGCAGGGGCGCCCGCGCAGGGCGTTGCGGAGGAAGGCGTACACGTTGCCCTTGAGGTCCGAGTGCTGGCTTGTGCCCCCCGCCATCGCCCAGGCCTCGCCGTTCAAGAACTCGTGGCGCGTGTCCGTCTCCTTCTCCAAGGCGAGGTAGTCCTCGTAGCTCAGCGCGATCCGCTCCGCGGGGAGGCCCATGGTCACACCTCGGGAGGAGTATACCCGATCCTCGTCGGCGCTGTCGGGGGGGGCGCCTCGGCTGCATTTTGCTGCACCGCAACAAAATGCCTTGACGCATCGCAGCATGGCGCATAGATGTTGAGCCAGACGGTCGGCGCAGAGCCTGACCGAGAACCCGACCGAGGAGGATAGCCATGCAGACCCCCACGATGAACGAGATGGCCCAGAGCTTCCGCGACGCCTATGGCCTTCAGAGCGAGCGTATGCTCAGCATGGGCCGGCAGATGACCGACTGGCAGCTCGCCCAGATGAAGGCGATGGAGGCCAGCACGAAGACCGCGGTGCAGGTGTCCTTCGCCGCGATGGAGCAGGCGGTCTCCGCCACCTATGAGATGAACCGGCTCTTCTTCGCCGCCTTCACGCCGCCCAAGGCCGAGGACGCCAAGGCCTAGGCCGGCCCAGCCTTGACGGTCCTGCTGCGTTGCAATAAGTCCATGCTGCGCTACAGCTAAGGAGCCCCGATGTCGTCCACACGCCCCGGCTCGGCCGCTGGTCCCTTCCCCGACATGAGCCAGCTCTCCGGCGACCTCTACCGCCAGTGGGAGAAGGCCATGAGCTCCTGGTGGGATCAGGTGGTGGACAGCCCCGCTTTCCTGGGCGGCATGTCCAAGCAGGTGGGCGCGATGGCTGAGGCCCGCGGCCGCTACGAGGAGGCGGTGGACGACACGCTGGAGCGCATGCACCTGCCCACCCGCACCGACATCGTCCGCCTGACCCGGGTGTGCACGCTGCTGGAGGAGCGGCTGCTGGCGCAGGAGGACCTGATCCTGAGCATGCAGGACCGGATCGAGGGGCTGGAGCGGGAGATCGTCCGCGCCCGGGTGGAGGCCGCCGAGGCCCGCCTGGAGGCGCGCGAGCGCGGCGGCGCCCGGCGTCGCAAGGGGGACGCATGATCCGCACGGCCGAGCGCACCGCGGAGTTCGCCCGCTACCTTCTGGGTCGGCCGGTGGAGCAGGCGAAGACCGGACAGACGCCTTATGAGGTGATCTTCCGGCAGAACAAGTCGAGCGTCCACTACTACGCCCCGCGGGGCGAGCGCGTGCGCGCCCCGGTCTTCGTGGTGATGCCGCTCATCAACAACTGGCGGATCTGGGACCTGCTCCCCGGCCGCTCGGTGGTGCAGGCGCTCACCGCGGCTGGCGCGCCGGTCTACCTGCTGGACTGGGGGTGCCCTGGCCCGGAGGACGCGGAGGTGAGCGTCAGCGACCTCATCGACGGGCTCCTGCGTCGCTGCGTGGAGCGCGCGCGCCGGCACGCCGCGAGGCAGCCCTGGGCCGCCGCCCTCCCCGCCGGGCTCCCGCTGGACGCGGTGGGCTACTGCGTGGGCGGCACCTTCCTGGCCGTGTTCCTGAGCCGCCACCCCGGGCTCGCCCGCCGGGCGGCCTTCGTCGCTACGCCCATCGACTTCTACAAGGCCGGCAAGCTCGGCGAGTGGGTGCGGGCGGAGAACCTGCCCCTGGACCAGCTGGTGGACGGGCTGGGCAACTACCCCGGCCACCTCATCAAGGGCGGCTTCGTCACGCTCAAGCCCACGCAGGAGCTCAGCAAGTTCGTGAGCCTCTGGGAGCGGGGCGAGGACGACAAGTTCAAGGAGCTCTGGGCGGCGATGGAGCAGTGGAACAGCGACTCCATCGACTTCCCCGGCGAGGCCTATCGGGAGTACGTGCGCGCCTGCTACTTCGAGAACCGCCTGCTGACGGGCGGCTGGAGCCTGGCGGGGCGCACGGTGGACCTGGGGGCGGCGAAGATCCCGGCCCTGGCCATCGCCGCCAGCAAGGACCACATCGTCCCGCCGGACAGCGCGTTCGCCCTCCAGAAGGTCTGGGGTGGGCCCGTGGAGACCGCCCTGGTCGAGGGCGGGCACGTCGGCATGTGCGTGGCGCGCGGCCTGCCCTCCGCGCTCGTGCGCTGGATCGAGGCGGGATGAGGCTCGGGCCGACGATGCCCTGGGCCCAGGGGAGCCCCGATCCGCTCGGGCTCTGGGACGCGCTGCTCGGCCAGCTCGGCGGGCCGGAGGCGGTCGCGCGCGTGCGCCGCGGCATGTGGATCCACGCGACCACGCCCCGCCCCCCGGTGGGGCTGACCCCGCACGAGGTCGTCCACCGCCAGAACAAGCTGATGCTGCGGCACTACCCCGCGCAGGGGGAGCGTCGTCGTCGCGTTCCCCTGGTCGTCGTCCCCAGCCTGATCAACCGCGCCTACATCTGTGACCTGGAGCCTGACCGCAGCCTGGTGGGCGGGCTGAGCGCGCTGGGTCACCCGGTCTACCTCGTGGACTGGGGGGTGGCGGGGCCGGAGGACGCGCAGCAGAGCGTGGCGGACGTGATGGCCATGCTGCATCGCAGCATCGATCGGGCCTGCCGCCACAGCGGGGCGAAGACGGCCAACGTCTTCGGCTACTGCCAGGGCGGCACGCTGGCGGCGATGGCGGCGGCCCTGGACGGCGCGCGCTTCGGGAGCCTGGCCGTGCTGAACGCGCCCGTGCGCTTCTCGGAGGGCGGGCGCTTCCGCCGCTTCGTGGAGCCCGGAAGCCTGGATCTGGACGACATCGTCGGGCCCGACGGGATGGTGAGCACGGACCTGATGGCGCTCAGCTTCCGCATGCTGGACCCCATGGGGAACTGGACGAAGTACCTGGGCATCGAGGCGGCGGGACGGGACCCTGTGGCCCTGCGGCGGGCGCTGGCCCGCGAGCGCTGGCTGGAGGAGAATGTCCCCATGCCCGGCGTCTTCGCTCGGGAATTCATCGGGCGCGCCTACCAGGAGGACCGGCTGATGGACGGGAGCTGGGAGGTGGGCGGGCGCCTGGTGCGGCTGGCCAACATCACCGCCCCCCTGCTGGCAGTGGTCTGCCAGCGCGACGCGATCAGCCCGGCCGGCGCCTGCACGCCCCTCGTGGAGGCGGTGAGCAGCCCCGTCCGCGAGCTGCGCGAGCTCGACGCGGGCCACATCGGCGTGGTGGTGGGCGCTTCCGGCCCGCGGACCTTCTATCCGCTGCTGGATCGCTGGTTCCGCGAGCACGGGCCGGGGGAGACATGAGGGCCACGAGCAACTGGCTGGACACCGGGGTGCGCTTCCGCCCTCAGGCGGAGGCGGTCTACGACGTGGGTACAGGTCGGCGTTACACCTATGTTACGCTGAGACAGGAGGCGAACGCCTGGGCGAGGCGCCTGGCAGCCCTCGGGGTGCGGCCGGGAGACCGGGTGGGCGTGCTGGCCTTCAACCGCGCCGAGACCCTGGCCCTGCTCTTCGCGTGCGCGGACCTGGGCGCCATCCTCTTCCCGATGAACTGGCGCCTGTCCCGGGCGGAGCTGGACTATCAGCTCCAGGACTGCACGCCGCGGGTGCTGCTGGTGGACGAGGCGCACCAGCAGCTCCTCCCGGAGGCGCTGGACCTGGACCTGGGGCCCTGCGTGGACGGGGATCTCGAGGAGTTCGGCCCGGGGAGCCGGCTCGAGGACCCCTGGATGATCATGTACACCTCGGGCTCGACGGGCAGGCCCAAGGGCGCGATGCTCACCCACGGGCAGCTCCACTGGAACGCGCTGAACACGATCCTGGCCTGCGATCTGGGGACGCTGCACAGCACGCTCACGTTCACGCCGATGTTCCACACGGGCGGGATGAACTGCCTGACCACGCCTCTGCTGCACCGCGGCGGGCGGGTGGTGCTGACGCCGGGGCTGGACGCGGGCCAGGCCCTGCAGCTCATCCAGACGGAGCGGATCACGCACCTGATGGGCGTGCCGACCATCTTTCGGATGCTGGCGGATCACCCGGACTTCGCCTCGACCGACCTGTCCAGCGTTGTGGACGCGCTGTGCGGGGGGGCCACGCTGCCGCTCCCGCTGCTCACCGAGTACCTGGACCGCGGCATCCCGCTGCGCCAGGGCTTCGGGCTCACCGAGGTCGGCCCCAACTGCTTCTCCACGCCTCCCCAGGAGGTGCGCCGCAAGCTGGGCAGCGTGGGCCTGCCCATCCACCACATCGCGATGAGGCTGGTGCGCGGCGACGGATCGGAGTGCGGGGTGGACGAGCCCGGCGAGCTGGTGCTGGGCGGGCCGGTGGTCTTCGGCGGCTACTGGAACCACCCCGAGGAGACGAAGAAGGTGCTGGACAGCGGCTGGTTTCACACCGGCGACGTGCTGAGCCGGGACGCCGAGGGCTACTACACGGTGCGCGGTCGCATCAAGGAGATGTTCATCTCCGGCGGCGAGAACGTCTACCCGGCCGAGGTGGAGGCCGCGCTGACCCAGCACCCGGGCGTGGCGCTGGCGGCGGTGGTGGGCGTGCCCGATGCGCGCTGGGGCGAGGTGGGCGTGGCCTTCCTGGAGCCCGCCCCCGGCTTCACGCTGAGCGAGGACGAGGTCCGGGAGAGCGTGAGCGGGCGCCTGGCGCGCTTCAAGATCCCGAAGCGTTACGTCATCGATCCGGCGCTCCCGCGGACGGCCTCGGGAAAGATCGACAAGCCCGCGCTGAAGGCGCGGGCGCTGGAGAGCACCTAGGGAAGAGGAGGAGACGACCATGCGGTGGTTCATTCTCGCGAGCCTGCTGACAGCTTGCAGGCCGGACGACGTGAAGCCCGGGGAGACGGGCGAGACCGGAGAGACGGGCGAGACCGGCGGCGAGGAGACCGGGGAGACGGACGAGACCGGCGACACCGCGCCCGCGGAGGACACGCTGGTCGGCGCCTGGCTGTCCACCGGGGACAACGTGAGCTACCTGCTCCAGAGCTTCGGCTTCACCGACGTCACGGCGACCTTCAACAGCGACGGCAGCTACGAGGTCATCGGGGCGACGGCCGGGCGGGACTACACGTTCACCGGGACGTTTGCCGAGGATATCAGCACCACGCCGCACACGGTGTCGCTGACGCAGGACGCGCCCTATGCGGACACGGCGGCGGGCATCTGGGACGTCGAGGGGACCACGCTCACTTACGAGGTCCAGGCGGCCTCGGCGACGAGCTGCACGGCGCCCACGGTGGAAGGCGGCTTCGGCAGCACGGACTGCGCGGGTGAGGACTACCCGGAGAACTTCAACGTCCAGATCTTCGAGGCTCAGTAGATGTTGCGTCGCAGCATGATGCTGCTGTGCGGCAACATGCTGCTGTGCGGCATCGCCCTCGCCCAGGAGGCGGGCCCGCCCGAGGCGCGGGCCAACGCCGCCCTGCACGACCCGGTCCAGCCCGCGGAGCCCGCTCGGAGCAAGGGCTTCAGCTTCCTCGGCTTCACCCAGACCCGCGCCACCGTCTCCAGCGTGGTCACGACCAACCCGCTCCTGGACGGGCAGGTCATGGGCGTGCTGGGCGGGCTGAACGGGACGAGCGTGAGCGCCGAGGAGCGCTCGGCGGGGGTGGAGCAGCGGGCGGTGGGCTTCTTCACCTACGCGCCGCCGGTGCTGGACGGGAAGTTCGAGCTGGGCGCCGCGTTTGAGGTGGACTTCGGCTGGGGCGACCAGAGCTACGGGACCAGCGGGAACACGGGCGGGGCCTTCGGCGCCGACCAGGTGAACCTCCAGACCCGGCGCCTGTACACGACCTGGCGTCACAAGGAGGGGGGGCTGAAGCTGGCGGTGGTGACGGGCCTGCAGTTCGTGGCGGACGGCGTGGTGGAGCCGGCGGGCGCGCGCCCGGACCACCAGCTGCGCGGCGGCGGCAAGCTGATCTTCTGGGGCTCCGAGGCGGCCGGTGTCAGTGTATACGGACGTTACACCAGCCAGATGTGGGAGATGGCCCGCTGGAGGCTCGGGGCCTACACCCTCTACGAGCAGGGGCTGGGCAGCCCGGACGACGTGAGCCTGCTGATGGCGGACGGCGCGCTGCACCCGCTCCCGGGGACCTGGGTGGGGCTGCACGGCTGGCTGCTGATGGACCGCTCGGGGGGAGACGCGGGCGGGCTGCTGGGCACGGGCCCGACCAGCCTGCTGGCGGAGCTCCAGGGGGCGGCGGTGCTGGGCTTCGACAAGCCGGACGGCAGCTACGCCCCGGTGGAGGCCGACCTGCTGTGGGTGGGCGCGGACATCGGCTCCAACGCGGATCTCTCGCGCGGGCGGCTCGGCGTGACCGGGCTGGTCGTGGCCAACCTGGGCCGGCTCTATGTGGAAGAGCTCCCCGATGTGGCCGTCGCGGGCGGGCTGGTGGACGCCGAGCTGCGCTACCGCTACGCGCCGGGCACGGGCAGCGTGCTGCGCCTGGAGGCCATCGCCAGCACGGCCGATGACGAGGACAGCGGACGTTACACGGGTGTGATCACCGGGAACAGCTACGGCATCGTCGGCGCGGTCTACGCCACGCACGGCACGCTGCTGCTCTTCCAGGACCCGGGCGCCGTCAACCGGCAGGTGGCGGTGGTCTATGACGCCTCCAACCGGGGGGACGGGCTGGTCGGGATCACGGGCGGGGTGGGCTACGATCTGGTGCCGAACCGGGTCACGGCCCAGCTCGGCGCGGGCACGGCGCTGACCGCGGCGATGGCGCCGATGGGCACGGAGCTGAACCTGCGCCTGCGGACGAAGCCCTGGCTCTTCGGCAACCTGGACCTCGGGGTGGCGGCGGTGCTGGGCACGGAGCAGCCGGCCACGCCCTGGACCACCCAGATCCACTTCGAGGCCCTGGCGTTCTGAGGAGAGCATGATGAGAGCAGGCGTTACAGTCATGTTACTCGCGTCGCTGCTCCTCGGGGGCTGCGCGCCCCGCTACGGCACGGAGATCTCCATGCGGCCCGCCGAGCTTTGGGCTCCGCTGCCCTATCGCTACGTGGATGTGGACGGTGTAACGGTCGCTTACGTGGACTCGGGCGGCGCCGGCAGCCCGCTGGTGCTGGTGCACGGGCTGTCCAGCTACACGAGCTTCTGGGAGGAGCAGATCCCTGCCCTCAGCGCCGCCGGCTACCGGGTGATCGCGCTGGACCTGCCGGGCTACGGGGCCTCGGATCGGCCGGACGCGCCCTGCACACCCCCCTGGTACGCGGCCTTGGTGGCGCGCTTCATGGAGACGCTGGGCGTCCCCCGGGCCACGATCATGGGTCACTCCATGGGCGGGCAGATCGCGCTCACGCTCGCGCTCACCGAGCCCGATCGGGTGAGCCGCCTCGTGCTCAGCGCGCCAGCCGGCTTCGAGCGCTTCACGACGGGCGAGCGCGACTGGATGAAGGGCTTCTGGCACGAGAAGCGGGCCCTGGAGGCGGACGAGGACGCGATCCGCGCGAACATGGCCATGAACTTCGCGGTCATGGACGAGGGCGTGGAGCGCCTCGTGCGCGAGCGGGTGCGCATGGCGGGCACGCCCGAGTTCGCCGGGACCAGCGTGGCGGTCGCGCGATCCGTCGCCGGGATGTTGGATTTTCCAGTGCTCGACCGGGTGGGGGAGATCAGGGCGCCCACCCTCATCGTCTTCGGCCGGGACGACCGTCTGATCCCGAACCCGGTGTTTCACGGCGGCTCCACGGCCGCCTTCGCGCGGGACGCCGCCGCGTCCATCCCAGGGGCCGAGCTCGCGCTCATCTCGGGCGCCGGCCACATCGTGCATCACGACCGGCCCGAGGCCTTCAACGCCATCGTGCTGGACTGGCTGGGCCGCTAGGCTCAGCAGGGGGAGACCATGCTCACGCTGCTCACGCTGGCGCTCGCGCCGGCCCTGGCGACGTCCGACTTCGACGCGAGCGCGCCAGCCGCCTCGTTCACGGGCGAGGAGACCTTCACCATCGACGGAGAGACGAAGCTCTGGAGCGAGATCGAGCTTCTGGAGGACGCGAACCGCGCGCTCTTCGAGCAGGAGAGCTTCAACAGCGTGACCGCCTGGGTGGAGGGCTCCACCTACGCGCCCTGGGTCGCCGAGTGCTTCGGCTCGGGGGAGCCGCACTCGGGGACGGCGCTGCTGCACGTCGGCGTACACGCCGGGAGCGCGAGCGGGACGCCGATCCTCTTCGTGCCGGGCGCGGGAGACAACGCGAGCCGCGGCTTCATCACGATGGCTACGCACATGGATGAGCTGGGGCGGCCGGTCTTCGGGCTGACCTTCGCCCACCCGCACGGCGACGTGTTCCAGCAGGCGGAGTGGGTGGCGGACGCCGTCGCGCGGGTCCGGGCGCGCACCGGGGCGGCGCAGGTGGACGTGGTCTCGCACTCCAAGGGCGGGCTGGCGGTGGCGGTCTACCTGTCCAACCTCTCGGACAGCGACTGGCCGGACGAGGACTATGAGTCCGTGGGGACGCGGTATCGGGGCGACGTGCGGCGGGCGGTCTTCATCGCCTCGCCCCTGGGCGGCATCGACGCGGGCTACCGCTGGTCGAGCATGAACCTGGCCAGCCTGGTCGCGGACTCGGCGCTCTCGCCCTCGAGCTGGTCCTACTACTACCCCTACACGACCGCCTGGGCCGCGATGACCGATCTGCGGGAGCAGGACTTCATGGCCGCGGAGGGCGACCTCTTCCCCGGGCAGCGGCAGATGCTGGCGCGCCAGGAGGATTATCCGCTGCCGGGCGAGCTCACCTGGCTCGGGCTCTACGCCGTGCAGTATGACTGGTACACGACCTATGAGGGCGGGCTCGGCGTCTACTCCTGGTCGGACGGGATCGACGCGGCCATCGAGGACGGCGGCGACCTGATCGCCCACCTGGAGACGCAGGGGGCTGACCCCGACGTGGAGCTCTACCTGCTGGCGGGGGAGAGCCCGCTGATGCCGAACGGCTCGGAGAGCGCGCTCACCGAGATCTTCGGCGAGCTCTGGGTGGACCTTGCGACCATGGGCACGGACGCCTGGGCGGCCTTCGTCGCCGAGCTGGTGGGCGAGGGGATGGTGCCGATGGGCGTCTCCGAGGAGGAGGTGCAGGGCCTCGCCGCGGGGAAGGTGATCATCGGCGAGGTGACGGGGCCCAGCGACGGGCTGGTCTTCGTGAGCAGCGCGACCCACGAGGAGGCGCTCACGGCGCGGGGGGCGGAGGTCGTGGACACCTACGTCGCCAACCTGAGCCACCTGGACCTGCTGTACGCGAGCCCGGTGACGGCTGCGCTGATGCAGGAGCAGGCCGAGGCGGATCCGCTGGAGGACGGCTGGATGGCGGGCTTCGCCGAGCGTTACGCCGAGGCCGACACCGTGGGCTGGCTGGAGGAGGTCCTGGCCGACCCGGAGAGCGGAGAGGGCGAGGGTGAGGGCGAGGGCGAGGGTGAGGGCGAGGGCGAGGGTGAGGGCGAAGGCGAGGGCGAGGGCGACACGGCCTCGGGCGGGGAGGAGACCGGGGGGGCGATCAAGACCCCGGGCTGCGCCTGCTCTGGCCATGGTAGCCCCGCGCCAGCCACAGGCGGCCTGGTCGCCGCGCTGGGGCTGATGGCCCTTCGGCGGCGGGAGACGAGCTCCAGCCGCTGAGGTCGGGCCGCTGAGCGCTACTTCTTCGCCGGGCGCTTGAACAGGGTGACGTAATTCAGCATCGACCGCACCTGCTCGTCCGAGCTGTGGTTGGAGTCGCCGCGGCTCTCGTCGGCGCTGAGCCGCTGGGAGGCCCCGACCTTCCAGTCGCCCTGGTCCGTGCCCGTGCTGCCGTTGTGCTTCTGGTTGGCCAGCCCGGAATTCCCGCGGGTCTTGCCCGGCTCGGCGTAGGCGTCGCCCACCTTGTTCCCGCGGTAGCCCTCGCGGATGCGGCCGTAGGGGTCGTCCACCGTGAGCCCGCTCTGGTCGGCGTCCTGCACGGAGACCAGGTGCGTGCCGGACTTGCCCTTGCCCTTGTGGCGCACGCTCATCATCGCCGCGCCGCCCTGGTCGAAGGTGTCCCCCATCTCCTTCTTCAGGTCGTCGTAGCTATACTTCGCGCCGAGCTGGCGGGTGACGGCGGTGGGGCGCTTGGACGGATCCGGCTCGATCTTCGCCAGGATCCGGTTCGCGTTCCCGTTGATGGTGGTGCGGTCGATCTGGTTGAGGTGCAGCAGGAGGTCGAGCTGGTCCTCCATCTGCGCGCTCTGCTGGAAGTCCTCGGCGAAGCCCTTGCGTTCGGCGTCGGTGGTGCTCCTGCTGCGCAGCTTCTGGTAGTTCTTCAGCTTCGAGGAGTTGTTCTTGTCCAGGTACTTGCGCACGGCCTCCCCGTAGTACTCGGGCGGCAGCTCTACCTTGGACAGATCCTCCTTGTTCGGGTCGCGCTTCTGCTCGCGCAGGTACTTCGTCTTGAGCTCGCGCTCGACGGCCTTCTCCACGTCCCCGCGGTTGTAGCCGAGCCGCTCGAGGGCCATCGAGAAGGCCGTGACGTTGCAGGTGGCCTCGGGCGTGGCGAGGTTGTCGGACTGGGTGCGGTACTGAGGCACGCCCAGCCGGCTGTTCCAGTCGGTGCCCGAATAGAGCGAGCCCTCGGCCTGGCGATCCGGGGAGAGGCTGGGGCCGGAGCCCACGGTCTCCACCATCTTGATGAAGGGCCGCAGCGTGCCGATGAGCTCGGCCGGGACGAAGCCGTTCTCGATGGGCGCGCCTGGCCCCCCGTCCGGCGCGGTGTTCAGCTTCGAGAGGTCGGTGAAGCTGCCGGCGTTCAGGCGCCCGGAGACGTCCTCCACCTGCTTGAGCAGGCTCTCGACGCGCGCGGCGCGCTCGCCCGCGGGGAGCTTCTGGATCTCCTCCATGCGGGTGGACAGGTGCTTCTTGTAGTCGGCGACGAACTGCTCGCGCGTAGGCGCCTTCTCTGGTTCGAAGTACTGCTCTGGCTGCCGGGGCTCCTTCTTGGGGGTCTCCGTCGTCTTCGGGTCCGCCTGTCCCATCAGGTCGAGGGCCGCGGCGTTGCCCAGGGTGGAGGCGAAGAAGGGCATCCCCTGGAGCGCCGGGCCGCTGCTCTGCCCCCAGAGGGTCTGAATACCGGGCTCGCTCGTCGCGGGAGCCTCCAGTGAGATGCCTGGCCTGCGTGTCAGAGACATGAGGATCCCCAGAATTGCATTCAAAATACCAGGGCTCGGAAGGGGATTCTTCTGAAGCTGAACTGATGATCAGTATGCGTTTCTCTGTAATTTAACTATTCAGGATATTATTTGAGTTGAAATCTTAAATGGTCGCGCGGTGCCGCGCTCCTGTGCGGGCGCGCGCCGAGGGCTGGCCTCGACTCCTCCCCCTTCGACGCCGGAGATCGCCCTTGACAGGACCATGACAGCGGCGGGGGTCGAGGGCGGGCGACGGGCGTGCTACCTTCCACTGGAAGCCCGTCCAGAAGAGCCAAGCCCGGAGTCCGGCATGTTCGCGAAGATCCTCCCCATCACCCTCCTCTCTGTCCTCGTCGGCTGCAAGGGCTGTCAGAACAAGGACAAGGAGACCGGCGACCCCATCGGGGAGACCGGAGACACCGACCACACCGGCGACACCGGCGAGACCGGGGTGCTGGACGAGGACGGGGACGGGATCCCCGCGGGCGAGGACTGCGACGACAGCGACCCCATGGTCGGCACGGGGAGCACCTGGTATCGCGACGTCGATGGCGACGGATACGGCGGGGGCACCGAGACCACCACCGCCTGCGAGGAGCCCGAGGGCTACGCGGCGACCGGGGACGACTGCGACGACAACGACCCCTACTACCACCCGGGCGCCACCGAGGACGACTGCCTCGATCCGAACGACTACAACTGCGACGGCTCCGTGGGCTACGCCGATCTGGACGGCGACGGCGTGCCCGCCTGCGAGGACTGCGACGACAGCAACCCCGGCGCGAACCCGGACGCGGTCGAGACCTGCGACGGTGTGGACAACGACTGCGACTCGGAGATTGACGAGGAGGCGACCGACGCCAGCACCTGGTACACCGACGCGGACGCCGACGGCTACGGGGTGGACGAGGGCGCGGTGACGAGCTGCACGCAGCCCGAGGGCACGGCGGCGGTCACGGGCGACTGCGACGACGCGGACGCGGCCTACAACCCCGGCGCCACCGAGGACGACTGCTCCGATCCCAACGACTACAACTGCGACGGATCCGTGGGCTACACCGACGCCGACGGGGACGGGTGGGCGGCCTGCGCGGAGTGCGACGACGCGGACGCCAGCGAGAACCCCGACGTGGTCGAGATCTGTGACGGGGACGACGACGACTGCGACGGCGAGATCGACGAGGACGACGCCTACGACGCCAGCACCTGGTACGCCGACAGCGACGGCGACACCTACGGCGACCCCACGGTCAGCGAGACCTCCTGCTTGGCGCCCGACGGCTACGTCTCGGACAACACGGACTGCGACGATCTGAGCGCTACCGCCTTCCCCGGCCGGGCCGAGGAGTGTGACGGCGAGGACAACGACTGCGACGAGGAGATCGACGAGGACGCGACGGACGCGACGGACTGGTACGCGGACGCCGACGGCGACACCTACGGCGACGCCAGCGTGTCGGTGAGCTCCTGCGATCCCGGCGACGGATACTCGGCCGACAACACCGACTGCGACGACACCAACAGCACGGAGTACCCGGGCGCCGACGAGATCTGCGACGGGGACGACGATGACTGCGACGGGGAGATCGACGAGGACGACGCGACCGACGCGAGCACCTGGTACGCCGACGGGGACTCGGACGGCTACGGCGACGACGCCAGCACGACCACGAGCTGCTCGACCCCGGACGGCTACGCCGCCTACGGCGGGGACTGTGACGACGCGGACCCGGCCTACAACCCTGGCGCCACCGAGGACGACTGCGCCGATCCCAACGACTACAACTGCGACGGCTCCGTAGGCTTCGTGGACGAGGACGGGGACGGCTTCGCGGCCTGCGAGGAGTGCGACGACGCGGACGCCAGCATCAACCCGGACGGGACAGAGGTCTGCGACGACATCGACAACGACTGCGACGGCTCCATCGACGAGAGCGGCGCAGGCGGGGCGGGGACCTGGTACGCGGACAGCGACGGTGACGGCTACGGCGATCCAGCCAGCACGGTGGAGAGCTGCGAGGCCCCCGAGGGCTACGTCGCCGACGCCACGGACTGTGACGACACGGACGCCGACATCCACCCGGACGGGGCCGAGTACTGCAACGGTGTGGACGACGACTGCGACGGCGAGACCGACGAGGACGCCGCTTTCGACGCCAGCACATGGTACGCTGACACGGACTCGGACGGCTACGGCGACGCCGGCAGCACCGTCTCTGCATGTTCTCAGCCTGACGGCTACGTGGACGACGACACGGACTGCGACGACGCGGACGCCGACAGCCACCCCGACGCGCTGGAGTACTGCGACGACGCGGACAACGACTGCGACGGCGAGACCGACGAGGACGCCGAGGACGCGCTGAAGTACTATCAGGACGCCGATCGCGACACCTACGGCGACGCCAGCGTCGTGACCTACGCCTGCGAGCGCCCCTCGGCCTCCTGGCGTCGGCGCTCCGGCGACTGCGACGACACGGACAGCTCGATCAACCCCGCCGCCACCGAGGTCTGCGACGGCGAGGACAACGACTGTGACGGCTCCATCGACGAGGCGGGCTCCTCCGGCTCCACCACCTGGCACGCGGATGAGGACGGAGACGGCTACGGCGACCCCTACGTGAGCGAGGAGAGCTGCGAGGCCCCCGCGGGCTACGTGGACGACGAGACGGACTGCGACGATGACGACGCGGACATCAACCCGGCCGCCTCTGAGATCTGCGACGGCATCGACAACGACTGCGACGGCAGCGTCGATGACGGCGCCGGCGACTCGGCGACCTGGTACGCGGACGAGGACGGCGACGGCTTCGGCGACGCCTCCGACAGCGTCGCGAGCTGCGACGCGCCCTCGGGCTACGTCTCCGACGACCAGGACTGCGACGACTCGGACGGCAGCGAGAACCCCGACGCGGACGAGGTCTGCGACGGCGACGACGACGACTGCGACGGCAGCATCGACGAGAGCGACGCCATCGACGAGAGCACCTGGTACTACGACGGGGACGACGACGGCTACGGCACCGACGACACCACGCGCACCTCCTGTGACGCGCCCTCGGGCTACGTCGGGACGGGCGGCGACTGCGACGACGCGGACCCGGCCTACAACCCGGGCGCGACCGAGGACGACTGTACGGATCCCAACGACTACAACTGTGATGGATCCACCGGCTACGCGAACGCGGACGGTGACGACTACGCGGCCTGCGAGGACTGCGACGACACCGACGCCAGCGAGTACCCCGGGGCCAACGAGATCTGCGACGGCGACGACGACGACTGCGACGGCCGCACGGACGAGAGCGACGCCGTCGACGAGAGCACCTGGTACGACGACGACGACGGCGACGGCTACGGTGACCCTGCCGACAGCCGCGAGGCCTGCGACGCGCCCACGGGCTATGTCGCCGACGACGAGGACTGTGACGACACGGACGGGACGGTCTACCCCGGCGCGGCCGAGCGTTGCGACGATCAGGACAACGACTGCGACGGCACCGTGGACGAGGGCGCCTCCGACGCCAGCACCTGGTACGCCGACGACGACAGCGACGGCTTCGGGGACGCCGACGCCAGCACCACCAGCTGCGACGCGCCCACGGGGTACGTCTCCGACGATCAGGACTGCGACGACAGCGACCCCGACGAGAACCCCGACGCGGACGAGGTCTGCGACGGCGACGACGACGACTGCGACGGGAACGTCGACGAGGCGAGCGCGGTGGACGCCAGCACCTGGTACGCCGACGACGACAGCGACGGCTACGGCGACCCCAGCACGACCCGGCGCGCCTGCGACGAGCCCTCCGGCTACACCGACGACGATCAGGACTGCGACGACACCAGCGCCGAGGTGAACCCGGGCGAGCGCGAGCGCTGCAACGACATCGACGACGACTGCGACGGCAGCATCGACGAGTCCGACGCGATCGACGCCGACACCTGGTACTCGGACCTCGACGACGACGGCTACGGCGACCCCGACAGCACCACCATCTCGTGCACGACCCCCGACGACGCCGTGGGCAACGACGACGACTGCGACGACGGCCGCGCCGACGTCAACCCCGGCGAGGACGAGGTCTGCGACGATCGGGACAACGACTGCGACGATCTCGTGGACGAGGACGCCGTGGACGCGGAGACCTGGTACACCGAGGACGCCGACGACGACGGCTACGGCCCGGACGACTCGATGGTGGTGGACTGCGACGCGCCCTCGGGCAGCGTCTCGCTCGGCGGGGACTGTGACGACACCGACCCCACGCTCAACCCGGGCGAGACCGATCTGTGCGACGGCGTCGACAACGACTGCGACGGCGAGCTGGACGAGGCGGTGGTCGAGGGCAGGTTCCTGATGAGCGGGGACACGAGCGAGGACGCGGTCCTCAGCATCAACCCTGACGACGCCTCGGCGGTGGAGATCACCTCGCTGACCACGTCCACGCCCATCTCGTCCGTGGCGGTGGGGCCGGACGGCACGGCCTTTGTCCACAACGCGGGCATCCTCTACAGCTTCGATCCCTGCACGGGCGAGCTCACCGAGATCGGCGCGTCCGGGCGCGGGACCATCTGCGGCCTCACCTTCGACGACTCCGGCACGCTCTACGGGCTCGACCGCACCAGCCGCACCCTGGTCACCTTCGACACGTCCACGGGCGCGGGCACCAGCGTCGGCGCGCTGGGCTTCCGCATCGCCGCCTGCGGCATGGCCTACGACTGCACCACCGATCGCCTGGTCGCGGCCGACGCCTCCACCAACAGCCTGTTCACGATCGATCCCAGCTCGGGCGCGACCTCGGACTTCGTGTCCACCGGCCTCAGCCTGGGCTCGGTGGGGCTCGAGTACGACCCGCGCTCGCAGAGCTTCCTGCTGTCCACCGGCGTCTCGCTGTACGACGTGGACTACAGCACGGGCGACACGGCGCTCATCGGGACCGTCGCCCCGGGCACGAACGTGGACGATCTGGTCTTCTACCCGGAGTGCCCGGCGGACTGAGGTAGAGGGCGCGCGGGCCCGGTGCTATCCTGCCCCGCAGGAGGCGCCATGCTCGCGCTCCCCCTCTTCGTCTCGCTCGCCTGCACGCCTCCGGACCCGAAGAACCAGGACACCGACACCGGTGATCCTGGGCCAGCGGACTCACCGACCCCCGAGGACTCCGCGACCCCGCCCGACACCGGCTCCCCCCTGGAGCAGGTGCCCGGCACCGGCGTCCCGGACGACTCCGCCGAGGAGAGCGCCGAGCCCGAGGACGACGCGCTCCAGACGCCGGATGATCTGGCGATCTTCGATGACACCCTCATCCACGAGGTGGCGCTCACGCTCAGCGACGAGGCCATCGCCGCCCTGCGCTCGGACCCCTACGCCTGGACCGAGGGGGACGTGAGCCTGGACGGGGAGAGCCTCAAACAGATCGGCGTGCGGCTGCGCGGCAAGATCGGCTCCTTCCGGGACATCGACGGCAAGCCGAAGTTCAAGCTCGACTTCAACCAGTACGTGGAGGGGCAGGAGTACTACGGGCTCGAGGGCCTGGCGCTCAACAATGAGGTGGTGGACTGCGGCTACATCAAAGAGCCCACGGGCTACGCCATCTATCACGCGCTCGGCCTCGCGGCGCCGCGCGTCGCCTACGCCAGCGTGACCGTCAACGGCGAGAGCTACGGGCTCTACCTGCTGGTGGAGGTCATCGACGACGAGTTCCTGAAGAGCCGCTACGAGGAGGCGGGCGGGAACCTCTACGACGGGAAGTACCTGTATTACGGTGGTTACGATTACGATCTCGTCGATTTCACGCCCCGGCTCCAGGACAACTTCACCCTCGAGGAGGGCGTGGACGTGGCCCTGGCCGACGTCTACGCGATCACGGAGGCGATCCTCGACCGCGATCGCAGCTTCTCCGAGCGCCTCGACCCGCTGGTGGACCTCGACCAGCTCCACCGCAGCCTCATCGCCGAGCAGTGGGTCGGCCACTCCGACGGCTACGCGATGAACCGCAACAACTACCGCGTCTACTTCAACCCCTGGGACGGGCGCATGGAGATGCTGCCCTGGGACCTGGACTATGGCTTCATCGCCGCGGAGAGCTGGGGCTACTCCTGGAGCGACCCGAGCGGGGCCCTGGCCAAGGCCTGCTGGACCGACGACGAGTGCCTGGCCGAGCACGCCCTGGCCGTGCAGCGCGCCCTGGACACCGTGGACACCGACGCGCTCCTGGCGCGCATCGACGGCTGGACCGCGCTGATCGAGGACGCGGCCTACAGCGACCCGAAGCGGGAGTGCAGCCGGGCCAGCATCGGCAGCTACCAGAACGACGTGCGGAACTGGATCGAGGAGGGCGAGGACGAGCTCTCCCGATTCTGGGACTAGATTAGCTAGCCAAAGGCCAGGAGAGCCCGCGCGCCTTCGCCACGTCATAGGCCTTCCAGCTCACGAAGCTGGTCCACAGGCCGTTGGCGGGCAGGCCCACCCTGGACTGAAAGCTCTTGAGCGCGCTCGCGCTGCGCGGGCCCCACAGCCCGTCGGCCCCCGTGCGCCCGAGGTCGTAGCCCAGCGCGATGAGGGTGCGCTGGCGGTCGCGCAGGGTCCAGGTGGAGGTCCAGACGTCGGGGATGGTCTCGTCGCGGTAGATGCCGCGCAGCACCCGGGCGAAGGGGAAGGCCGCGACGTCCTCCTTGTACTGCGGGCAGAGATCGTGGTGGCCGTGGTGATCGCGCACCGTGATGTGCGGCCAGCGGGCCAGGGTGAGGCGGCCCACGTAGATGCACATGTCGATCTGCTCGGCGGTCCAGGGTTGGATGCGGTACTCCTTCCCCTCGGGCGTGGCGGCCAGCGCCCAGTCCGCCTGGGCCGGGTAGCCCTCGCGCGCGTAGCCCACGTTCACCGTCTCGATGCCGATGCAGGTCCGGCTCCCCTTGTCGTCCGGCCCGGAGAACACGCGCCCGTCCCAGCGCAGGGTCTGGAGCGCGCCGGCATGCCAGGAGCGGTTGTCCAGGCTCACCCAGCGGTCGATGCCCTCCGCCGCCGAGCGCCCCACGCAGTAGTGAGCGGAGGCCTCTCCCTTGCGCTTCGGGTTGGGACCGCCGATGAGGGCGCGCGCCTCGGTCAGCGTGGCCGTCGCCGTCCAGTGCCAGGTGATCCCGCGCGGCTTCCCGCCGGTCGAGGAGGGCCAGCCCACGTCGACGGCCTGGCCGTACGCCACAGGCAGCAGGTAGTCCCGGATCGTGTACATCGTCTCCACCTCGAGAGGGAAGATAGCACTCTGGGAGGCTGGCTCGCGCTCTCTTCACCGGCTAGGGAGAGTAGATCCCCCCCAGAGGAGCCCCCCCGATGTCCGATCTGGTCCGCTCGCGGCTCGTCGCCTTCGCCCGTGATCGCAACGTGGATGTCGAGGACATCCAGCAGGTGCTCGAGGCCGCCATGGCCGACGGCGTGCTCTCCGTGACCGAGGTGACGGTGCTCCGCGCCGCGCTCTCCACGGACCCCGCGAGCTTCGAGCCGCAGGCCCGCCGCTACCTGGAGGCGGCGCTCTCCGGCGCGGCGGTGGCGCTCCCCAACCGCGTGCTGCTGGCCCCGCACCCCCAGGGCGCCCAGCGCGAGCTCTACTATGCCCGGACGGACGTGGTCCAGCTCCAGGAGGCGCTGGGCAACGTGGGCCTCTCCACTGCGGTGGACGGCGACTATGGTCCGGGCACCGTGGCGGTCGTCAAGAAGTTCCAGGAGAGCGCGCGCCTGCCGGCCAGCGGGGTGGTGGACAGCGTCACGCTCGCCGCGCTCAACCGCGCGCTGGAGGCCCGGGGCAAGCCGCTCCTGGACCTCACGCCGCGCGCCCACATCCGGCCGGACAAGGTCATCGCCCTGCGGCACGGGATGAACGTGGCGGACAACCGCGCCATCCAGGAGGGCCTGAGCCGGCTCGGGCGCCACTTCTCGCTCGTGGCCCTTCAGGTGCCGGCCACGGGCAGCTTCGATCTGGCGACGGAGAAGGCGGTCAAGGCCTTTCAGGCGCGGTCCTGGCTGCCGGAGACCGGGATCGTGGACGAGTCCACGCTGCAGGCGCTGAACACGGCGCTGAGCGCGGTGGGGCTGGCCACGGTGGCGCTCAAGACCCCCGCGGGCGGCGCGGGCTTCGCCGGCCAGGTGGAGCTGCACTTCTACCCGGGCGACGCCGAGCGCAAGGTCTACGTGATCAAGCAGGGCCGCCTGCTGGACATCTACGGGATGGTGGGCGGCGAGGTGGAGGGCCGCGACGATCCGCGCAACCCCCACGTCGACTACAGCCCCTCGCCGGAGGGTCAGTACGACGTGGTCGAGCTGAGCCCGCACGCCTCGGGGGCCTGGAACTGGTCCTATGTGCCCTACGGCGCCCCGCTGCGCGAGGTGGGTGGCGAGGTGCAGTACCAGGACGACAAGGGCGTCTGGCGCTTCGCCACCGGGCCGAGCGGGGTGTTCAAGGACCGCAACCCCCCGCCGCTCGCGCGCAAGGACTACCTGGACCGCGACGGTCATCTCCTGCCCGAGTGGACGAAGAACGACTTCGGTCACCTGCGCGGCCGGCTCAAGAGCCTGCGCACCGGCCAGCTCCAGGGGCACATGATCCACTCCTCGCCCTTCAACCAGGGCACGGACGTCTACTACTCGGACACGGACCGGCTGCTGGACCCCAAGGAGGCGCTCAGCGTGCTGCGCGTCAGCCACGGCTGTGAGCACATCCACCCGCGCGACCTCGACGAGCTCGTCGCCCGCGGCTACCTCGCGCCCGGCACCCGCTTCGTGATCCACGGGTACGACGACCGCTACAGCGGCCCGCGGGTGGCCTGAGACGCATGATACGCGATCGAATCAAGCGTCTCCTCGGTCGGCGCGCGGAGGAGCCGAAGGCCCCGCCGCCAGCCCGGACCGCGTCGCCGCCCCCGCCGCCGGTGGAGGAGGAGGAGCCCATGCTGGAGATCGAGGGTGACGCGCTGAAGCGCCGGGTGGAGGCCGGTCTCGCGCCCGTCTTCCTGGACATCCGCGAGCCCTACGAGGTGGCCGGCGGCTATATCGAGGGCAGCCTGCTCATCCCGATGAACTCGGTCCCCGCCCGGCTGGCCGAGCTCCCGCGCGACGCCACGCTGATCGTCTACTGCGCGGCCGGCGTGCGCAGCTACGGCGTCACCCACTGGCTGCGCGAGCAGGGCTTCCCCGACACCTGGAGCCTGGTGGGGGGCATGCACGCCTGGCTGGAGCAGGGCGGCGTCCTGGCCCGGCCGGAGCGATGAGCGCGCCGGAGGAGCGCGCGTCTCGTCGGAAGGAGCTCGGACAGGTGGTGCTGGTCGCCCTCCCCCCGGCGGCGGCGGGCTGGGCCGTGGTCATGGTGATGGCGGCGTTGGCGCTGGGCGTGGGGCTCGGGCAGCTCTTCGAGGCGGTCGGCGCTCAGACCCCTGGGGAGCCCTGGTTTCTGCGGAGCCCCTGGAACGAGCTGATCCTGGGGGCGACCGTGGCGGCGCAGCTTGCCGTCACCCGCGGCCTGGCGCGGGGTCTGGGTGAGCCGGATCGGGGCCCCGCCCTCGCCCGCCTGGGCCTCATCGTCGGCTTCGCCCTCTTCCCGGGCCCGCTCCTCTTCCTGCATGTGACGGGCAGGATCGCGGACGCCTGGGAGGAGCAGGAGCCGGCGATCGAGGACACGGCGGTGTCCAGCGCGCGTGCAGAATCACCCAGGGCTGTGTAAGCTCGCACAGCCCCGATCCACCTCAGGCGGCGTCCGATCTGGTTGTTGATCTGCCTGGATGCGCCAATATTTCGACCTGCCTGGCCGTAGATTCAGGCGCCGTTGACGTGGAATGATTCTTGCTAGTATCTTTAGGAGGTGTGTGCCTTGTCACTGCCTCTACCTGTGGAGCGTTCTGAGCGCACACCCCAGAGGGGATCATGAAGTTTTTCGCAGGTCGACTCGACGGGAGCGCGAACCCCACGGTGCTGGTGCAGGAGGGGACGACCCTCCTGGTCCTGCAACGCCAGGGCTCCGCCTGGAAGACGCTCGCCATTCACAGCGGAACCCTCTCCGGGTCCTCCAGCTGGACCCTCAAGAGCTCCGACAGGATCCTGCTCGGAGACGTGGACGGCGATGGCAAGGACGAGCTCATCATCGCCGACCACGACAACCTCGCCGTCGCGCGCCTCACAGGAGGTGCGCTCAAGGTCGAGCACAAGAGCGCGGGATGGGTGAAGAGCGCCGACAACAGCTTCGGCTGGAACCTCGGCACGAATGACCGGATGCTGATCGGCGACCTCGACGGAGACGGTCGCATGGAGATCGTGCTGAGGTCCGACGAGTGGCTCGGGGTGATCGCCTATGATGTCGCCGCGAAGAAGCTGGTGGCGAAGCACCTGAGCTACGACTGGGTCATCAGCGCGGACGGCAGCTTCGGCTGGAACCTCGGCTCCAGCGATCAGCAGCTCGTCGCCGACATGGACGGCGACGGGCGCGACGAGATCGTGCTGCGCAGCCCGGAGTGGCTCGGCGTGGTCGCCTACAACGGCACGAAGTTCGTCTGCGTCACCCTCAGCTACGACTGGATCATGAACGCCGACAGCAGCGCGGGCTGGAACCTCGGATCCGGTGATCGTCACCTGACGGGTGACGTCGATGGCGACGGGGCCGACGAGGTCGTCATCCGCAGCGACGAGTGGATGGGCGTGATCTCGCTCACGGGCGGGAAGCTGGTCCTGGATCACATCAGCCACGACTGGATCCATTCGGGAGACGGTACGGGGGGCTGGAACATGGGGGCCGCAGACCGCTACTGGCTCGCCGATCTGAACAACGACGGGCGGAAGGAGATCGTGCTGCGCAGCGCCGAGTGGGTCGGTCGGATCGCCTACGAAGGGGGCAAGCTCGTCGCGAAGCACCTGAGCTACGACTGGGTGTTGTCCTCAGACGGCACCGCGGGTTGGAACCTCTCCTTCACCGACGAGCACCTGATCTACCCGGGCAAGGGGAGCGCCGATCTACTCCTGGTGCTGAACCAGAACAGCCGCTACGTCGGGGCCCTGAGCAGCACGGGCAGCACCTACAAGCTGGACTGGATCCATGGGACCTGGTTGCGCGCGGTGCCCTCCTACCAACCGTCCAAGTGGAACGACGGGGGCAGCGTCCAGTCCAACAACAACTGCTACAACTATGGCTGCGACATCCTGCTCTTCAACAACAAGTCCCAGCCGGGCCGAGCCCACGGCATCACGCTGACCGGGGCGGACATGAACTGCGCGGCCGTGACCAGCGCGGCCAAGGCGGACGGGCTCCGCTCGCAGTCGGGCTCCTTGGAGGTGCCGCCGGACTACCACAAGGTCGCCCTCGTCATCGACCCTGGCTATGACTACCACTGGTACCGCCTGGACAACAACGGGAGGTGGTCGCACAAGCCTGGGAGGACCCCGGCCACCAACGTGGACAACAGCGGCAACCAGATCACGAACCCAGAGCTGGCCGATCGCGGAGGCTACACGGACTTCTGCGGCTACTTCTGGGTCTCTCACCGCGACGTCGTCATTTACTGACCCCATCCGAGAGGCGGTGTTTCATGTCCAAAGTACGAGTCACGCTGAATGTGTTCTCCGGACGACCCGACCCGGAGTGGGACCTCACCGAGGAGGAGGAGAAGGAGCTGCGCGCCCTGCTCGGCCGGCTCGTCCCCGTGGAGCGTCCTGGGATGGAGCAGACCCTGCGCAGCACGCTGGGCTACCGCGGCTTCGAGCTGCGCGGCCCCTCTGAGGACGACGCGACGAACCTGTCGGCCTTCAGGGACCATGTCGTGCTGAAGCGCATGCGGCGAGACCCCCAGTCCGGCCGCATGCGGCCCTTCCGACAGATCTGCCAGGACACGCCACAGGTCGAGCGCTGGCTGCTGAAGAGCGCGCGGGCTCATGGCTACGGCGAGATCCTCGACCACTTCAAGGTCCCGCGCGCAGACTGAGCCCCGGGGCGCCTGGTGCGCGCTCATCGAGCCCCGAGTCGCCTCGGGGCCCGATGGGCGGTGTCTACTTCGTCCCCTGCGTCGTCTCCGCCGCCGCCTCGGTCGCCGCGGGCTTCGCCGGGCCGGTGGCCTCGATCTGGGGCTTGAAGCTGGGGTCCTTGACGGCGAGCTGACCCTGGCGGGCCAGGTCTACGCTCTGGGCCAGCAGGCGGGCCGCCTCGCCGGGGGCGTGGAAGCCGGTCGAGTTCTCCGCCTCCACGAAGTCCAGCAGGAACTGGGAGCGCCGCTGCAGGCTGCGCGCGGTGGCCAGGGCCTCGTCGGTCGCGCCCGCCTCCTTCGCCGCCTTGATGTCGGCGATGAGGGCCATGAGCGCGTCCATGGCGCGGTTGCGCATCTCGAAGGTGCGCGCCTGGATGTCCTCGGCCCGCCCGCGGAGCTCGTCCTCGGAGAGCTGGTGGCAGGTCTGGCAGGCGTTGTCGATGTTCAGCAGCGGGCTCTGGATGTGGTGGTCGCTGATCTTCTGCGCGCCGACCCGGGTGTAGGGCATGTGGCAGTCGGCGCAGGAGACGCCGGAGCGGGCGTGGATGCCCTGGCTCCACAGCTCGAACTCGGGGTGCTGGGCCTTGAGCGCGTTGGCCCCGGACTCCTTGTGCACCCAGTCCTTGTGGCCGACCTCCTCGTAGTAGGCGTAGATCTCGTCACCCTTGAGCCCCTTGCTCCAGGGGTAGGTGAGCCGCTTCTCGGCGCCCTTGAAGTAGTACTCGACGTGGCACTGCCCGCAGACGTAGGAGCGCATCTCCTGGCGGGTGGCCATGGTGTTGACGTCGTAGTTCGTCACGCCCTGGCTGGCCTTGTAGGCGACGATGCCCTCCAGGAAGCCCGGCCGCGTGATCCGCAGCGCCATGGTCTCCGGGTCGTGACAGTCGATGCAGGAGACCGGGTGGGTGACCGCCTTGACCGCCTCGGAGTAGGGCTGCTGGTTCAGCTTCTCGAAGCCGGCGATCAGGTCGCCGTCGCCCGCCTTCTTGTAGGGCACGTAGACCGAGGCGTGGCAGTGCAGGCAGGTGCCCGGCTGCTTCACCACGTCCTGGCGCTCGGTGTAGATCTGGTCCTCCAGCATGTAGGCGTGGCCGCGCTCCTCCCGGAAGTCCTTGGAGAAGGCGTAGCCCGACCACATGGTGACCAGGCGCGGGTCCTCGACGAGGCGGCTCTGGGCGACGACCTCGCGAGGGTCCTCGTCGGTGGGGGCGTGCGGCAGGGCCTCGGAGCCGCCGTAGCGGGTGCGGGTCTGGTCCGCCGTGCGCTTGTAGCTGTCGTACTGCAGCGGGAAGTTCTTCCCCCAGACGGCCGGATCCTCGGTCTCGTCCGTCAGCTCGACGACGCGGAAGAAGGGGTTCTTCGCCTCCTCCTTGCGCTCATTGATGTTGAGCAGCAGCGCGCCGGCCCCGAACGCGGCGGCCCCGGAGACGACGGCGACGAGGACCAGGAGGGCGGCGCGGCTCATACCGCGGCGGGATGATGAAGCGGGCATGGGATCCCCCGGATGACGCTATTGCAGATGTCCGACGGAGTTGTGGCAGGTCACACAGCTCTGCGGCTCCTGGCCGTGGACGCCGTCGACGACCTCGACGACGGCGGCGTGGCAGCTCCGGCAGCGCCCCTCCGTGATGGCGAGGTTGTAGCTCGTGATCTGGATGGGCTCGTGAAAATCCTGCGTCGTGAACGCCACGGAGTGGTGCCAGCCGTTGCGGGCCTTGGTCACCAGCATCCCGAGCTTGTCCTCGGGCGTGTGGCAGTCGTTGCAGACAGCGACGTCGTGATGGCTGGACTTCGCCCAGCCGTCGAGCTGCTCCTGCATGACGTGACAGTTGGCGCAGGCGCTCGGATCGTCGGTCATGTAGGCCCAGCCCTCCGCGTACGCGAAGGTGAGCCCCCCGAGCCCGACGGCGACACCGACGATCAGCGCGACGACAACGCTCGCGATGGTGAAGTTGGAAGTGGGCATGGTGCCCTCGCTCGAAGGGATTTTGGTATAACGTATACCCCTTCAGGCGCGCCACCGGCTCCCGCCCGATTTCTCAATTCGCGAGCATCTCCGCGAGGAGGCGGTGGACGTGGCGCAGCCCCTCCTCGTGCTGCGGGACATAGGTCCCGGTCCGCGCCCGGCGCGCTCGCAGGCTCAGGGCGACGGCCTCGACGACGGCCTCGTCCTCTCGCTCCACCGTCTCCAGATTCTCGCCGGCCCCGCGCCCCCGCGCCGAGGGGTCCCAGATGAGCGTCACGTAGCGGACGCGCGTGGTCCGTGGGCCCTGCGGCTGCACCACGTTCAGGGAGAGGCCCCAGGGGTAGGCGTTGATCATGAGGTTCGGGAAGATGAAGAAGTAGAAGGCGCCGATGCGCTGCCCAGCCTCCGGGTGGTCCCTGGGCAGATCGAAGGCGTGCGCCCCCTCCTCGACCACGCCGAGCTGCAAGGTGCCCCAGGGCAGCAGGACGTGCTTGTAGGTCGTGAGATCGAGCACCCGCGCGAGCCCGGGGTGGACGAAGGGGATGTGCAGGCCCTCCAGGTAGTTGTCGCAGTAGAGCAGCCAGGGGGCCTCTACGGTGAAGTCGCGGCACTCCCAGGGCTCCGGCTCGCCCTGGCCGAGGGGCAGGAAGTCCAGGCGCTCCCGCAGCGGGGCCAGGACCTCCTCGAGGTCGCAGGTCGGATCGACGCCGGCGAAGAGCTGGTCACCCCACTGGCCGAAGGGGAGGGCGGGGAGGTTGTCCTCCGGGCCAGGGAAGCCCGGTTGCCCGTCCAGGAAGGGCTGACCCTGGCAGCGCCCGTCGAGCGCGAAGCGCCGACCGTGGTAACGGCAGCGCAGGTGCGGGCCGGGCTCCGGGGTCGTCGCCAGCGGGTGACCGCGATGCGTGCAGGCGTTCACCCAGGCCGAGAAGCCGCCGTCCCCGGCGCGGGTGAGCAGCACGGGCTCGTCCAGGCTCCCGGGCAGCAGCGTGAGCGGCCAGGCGCGCGCCGTGGGCTCGAGGCTTCGGGTGTGGGCGAGCCACTGCCAGGTGCGGGCGAGCACGCGCTCGCGCAGGTGCTCGAAGACGTCCGGATCCGAATAGAAGGCCGGCGGCGGTTGGCGGGACCGGCCGAGCTCGGGAGGGAGCTGGAGACGCCTCATCCGTCCCGGCGGCGGCGAATCAGGGCGAGGCCGAGCAGCCCCAGCGCCCAGGGCGCGCCGGCGCTGGAGCTCGCGCTGGAGCAGGCGCAGCCGCCCTTCTCGGCGTCCTCGTCCCCGTCCAGCTCGTCACCCTCGTCGCTGAGCTCGGGCTCCGGCTCGGGCAGGGGCGGCACGGGCAGGCCGGCGGTCTCGCACCAGGAGCGCGTACCCGCCTCGCAGCGCTCGACCATCTGCGCCTCGATCCAGTCCCGGTAGGCCATCACGCGGGTGTCCACGCCGCCCTTGCTGTCGCAGTCGGTGCGGTCGTAGGCGTGGCTGGTGATGCCGATCACGCGCAGGGTCTCGGTGGACTCGGTCTCGATCTGGATGAAGGTGGGGCCGCCCGAGTCGCCGTGGCACTTGCGGACGTCGTCCTCCGACGGGCCGACCTGGAACTCGAACTCGCCGATCTCGCCCACCGGGCTCTCGCCCATGTACTTGAGCGCGTAGGTGCCGGGCTCGGGCGACTCGTAGGCGGACTCGCTGGCCACCTGCTGGCCCCAGCCCACCACGGTCACCGTCGCGCCCTCGGCGATCTGGTCACCCTCGTCCTCGGTGGGGAGGTAGGCGAAGGGCGTGTCCAGCACGGGCTCGGAGAGGAAGAGCAGCGCCACGTCGTAGTTCTCGGCGATGCCCACGTCCATCTTGTAGAGGCTGAACTCCTCGTGCGCCACGTAGTCGGAGACCACCACGCCGTCCGTGGGCCAGTCGGCCTTGCGGTAGGAGGTGCCGTCCAGCTCCGTGAGGTCCGCCTGCCGGGTCCACTGGATCTCGTTGATCACCATGGTCCCGTAGCCGTAGGTGTAGGCGGTCTCGTCCAGGCAGTGCGCCGCCAGCATGACCACGTCCGGCGCGATGAGCGTGGACGAGCAGGTGAACATGCGGATGCTGCCCGAGCCGTAAGAGCCCATGTCCAGGTCGGCGTCCAGGATCATCGCGCCGGCCTGCGGGTACTCGTCGGAGGTGGCCGGCACGCCGTTGATGATGGGGTCACCCTCCGGGGCGACCTCCGCCGGGATGAGCAGGCCGTCGAGCTCGGCGTCGAGGTCGCTGTCGATGTCCACCGCCTCCCCGGTCACTGCGTCGTGCTCGTGAGGGGTGGCGGACTCGTGGGCCAGCGCGGCGAGGCTCAGCAGGGGAATCAGGGCGATCATGGCAGCTCCTCCAGTCGTTCCCATGGGTACTCACGGAACGCGACACCCGCAACCACAAAGCGCCCGAACCCTCGATCTCTACGACGCCGCCGGATCGGGCAGCGTGGCCGGCTCGGCGCGCTGGAGCTCGGAGACGCTGAGGCCCTCGCGCCAGGTGGCGAGCAGGCCCACCAGGGTCACGGGGAGGAAGCTCACCGCCCAGAAGATGATGGCGAAGCCCTGGGCGGAGGCGGCGGGCTGTCCCCAGAGCAGCATGGTCTTCTCCATGGCGACGTGGAAGACGCCGATGAAGCCGGGCGCCTGGGGCAGCACCACCGAGAGCGCCACCGCCACGCCCGTGAAGCAGGCGGCGCCGAAGGGCAGGTCCATGCCGAAGGCTCGGAACAGGCACCAGATGGCGCCGGCCAGGCTCACCCACAGGCCGATCGTCAGCCCGCCCGCCTGCCACAGCCCGTGACGGTCGCGGGAGTTGCCCAGCCCGGCCACGAAGCCGTCGAAGAGGTGCAGGAAGCGGTCGGCCACCGGGCGCGGGGCGAGGGAGACGATGTGCTCGAAGATGGAGCGGGCCGCGACCGGGCGCGTGGCGAGCGAGAAGAACACGATCATCGCCGAGAGCGCGGCGAAGCCGGCGATCCCGCCGTAGAGCTTCAGGTTGCTGACCAGCTCACCCTCGGCGCTGGCCCCGGGGGGCAGCACCAGCACCATCAGCACCAGCACGGAGACCATGCCCAGTATGTCGTAGACGCGCTCCATCACCCAGGTGGCGACCACCGCTGGCAGCGGGTGGCCCGTGCGGCGCGCGGCGACGAGGGCCTTGGCGACCTCTCCCGCGCGCAGGGGCAGGAGCGTGTTCATGGCGGCGCCGATGACCGTGGCCGAGAACAGGTCGCTCACCCGGGCCTGCGTGCCCAGCGGGCGGAGCAGCACCGCCCAGCGCAGGGCGCGGATGACGGACTCCGCGAGGATGATCGCCGCCGCCGCCGCGACCCAGCCGAGCTTCACGCGCGCGAGCGTGAGCCCCAGATCGCCCCAGTCCACGCCGTGGACGAACCAGGCGACGGCCACGACGCCCACGGCGATCCCGATCAACAGGCGCAGCTTCCGACCCACGGGCGCTCCTCGTGCTCCCGGCGGATTGTACCCGACGCGGGGCCCGACCCGTAGCGCGGAGGCCCTGGTCCGGCTACCTTGGCCAACCCGGGAGGAACAATCGATGAGGCAGAACGAGGTCGCGGGCCTGGACGTCGCAGGGCTGGGCAACGCGCTGGTGGACGCTCTGGTGCGCGTGCCGGACGACGCGGTGATCACCGGGCTGGGCTACCATCGCGGGCACATGACCCCGGTGGACAACGACGCCTGGCACAACGCCTTCAACCTCGTCCAGACCTTCGGGATCGAGGTTCAGTCCGGCGGGTCCTGCGCCAACACGATGGCCACCCTGGGCTACCTCGGCGCGAAGGTCTGTCTGGCGGGGCAGGTGGGCGACGACCAGATGGGCCACCTCTACGCGAGCCGCATGCACGACGCCTGCGGCACCCACGCGCTCCGCTTCACGCGCGAGATCGCCACGGGCAAGTGCCTGGCGATCATCAGCGCCGCCGACGCCGAGCGCACCATGCTCACCGATCTCGGCGCGGCGGTGGCGCTGCCGGAGCTCGGGGACTTCCGGCGGATCATCCGCTCGGCCCGCGTGCTGCACACCGAAGGCTACCTGCTGCTGGGCGAGCCGAT
Source organism: uncultured Enterobacterales bacterium (assembly GCA_964615375.1). Taxonomy (GTDB): domain Bacteria; phylum Myxococcota_A; class UBA796; order UBA796; family CAZKWG01; genus CAZKWG01. The sequence goes on along the minus strand of CAZTOW010000038.1, from coordinate 52,510 downwards.
GCGCTCCCGGGCCTTCGAGGCGGTGGAGGAGGCGCGCGCCGCCGGCACCCTGGTCAGCCTGGACGTCTCCGACCCCTTCGTGGTCCGCGCCACGGGTCAGGTCATGTGGGACATCATCGCGCGCTCCGACATCGTCTTCCTCAACGCCGAGGAGGCGGAGACCCTGGGCGGCGGCTCGGCCGAGCTCGCGCTGGCGAAGGTGGGCGAGCACGCCCGCACCGTGGTGCTGAAGCTCGGGGCCCGCGGCTCGCTGGTCAAGCACGAGGGGCGGCTCTACCCGGCGCTGGCGCACCCGACCCACGCCATCGACACCACGGGCGCGGGCGACGCCTACGCCGCCGGCTTCCTCTACGGCTTCCTCCAGGGCTGGGACCCCTCCCGCGCCGCCACCCTGGCCGCCCGCGTGGCGGCGCTCACGGTGAGCCAGGTGGGCGCGGTCTTCCGGGATCGGGCCACGCTGGCGGCGGTGGTGGCCGAGCTCACGCCCGCGGTGAGCGCGTGAACCTCCCCGTCGAGGTCATCGAGGCCGTCCGCGGCGGGCGCTGCGTGCTCTTCCTCGGCTCCAACGCCGGGCGCGAGGTGGCGGAGCTGGCCGGCGGGACCTGGCCCGAGGGCAAGGAGCTGGCGCGGATCCTGGGCTGGCAGCGCCCCAAGGTGATGCCCGGGGCGCGGCCCAAGCCGGTCATGCCCTCGGTGAGCGCCGGGGCGGAGCTCTACGAGAAGAAGCTCGGGCGCGCGGCGCTGGTCGCGGCCCTGCGCGCGCACGTCGGGGCCGAGGGGCTCTCGCCCGGCTTCGCCCACGCCTACGCCCTCGAGCGTTTCCCGCTGATCTTCACCACCTGCTGGGATGATCTGCTGGAGCGCTCGGCGGGGGATCGCCCGATGGCGAGGCTCGGCTTCGGGGACGCGGTGCCGGACATGGACGCCTCCCGGCGCGTGCTCTACCGCTGGCGAGGCAGCTTCGCCCGCCCCGAGTCGCTGGTGATCACGGACGCCGACCGCGCGCGGCGCGAGTTCCCCGCCGAGCTCAAGACACAGATCCGCAACCTGATCCGCCGAAACGTGCTCTTCTTCGTGGGTTACCGCCCGGACGAGGAGGAGTTCGAGCAGCTCTGGGAGGATCTGACGGTCTGCTACGGGGGAGAGCTCCCCCGCTGCCATCTGGCCGTGAGCCAGGGCACCATCGACGACTACCAGTGGCAGCGCTGGGTGTGGCGCGGGCTGCTGCTCTTCCACGCGGACCCCATCGAGTGCATGGAGGAGCTCCAGCGCCGTATCGCGGAGGGCGCTTGAGCGAGCCCCGGCGTCTGCTCCGCTTCCTGGACGGCGGAGGGCGGCTGCGCCTCGGCGAGCTGGCCGGGGATCGCGTGCAGCCGCTGGTGGGCGATCTCTTCGGCGAGCTGCGCGCGGACGGGGCGGCGCTGGCCCTGGACGGGCTCCGCCTGCTGGCCCCCGTTGTGCCGTCCAAGGTGGTGGGGGTGGGCTCCAACTACCGGGCGCACGCCGCGGAGATGGGCAAGCCCGTGCCGCCGGTGCCGAAGATCTTCCTGAAGCCCTCCACCGCGGTCATCGGGCCGGGGGAGCCCATCCGGGTCCCGCCGGGCACGGAGCGGGTGGACCACGAGGCCGAGCTCGGGGTGGTCATCGGGCGCGTGCTCTCCTGCGCGACGCCGGCTGAGGCCATGCGCGGGGTGCTGGGCTACACCTGCCTCAACGACGTGACCGCCCGCGACTTCCAGCGCGCCGACGGGGTCTTCGCGCGGGCCAAGGGCTTCGACGGCTTCTGCCCGCTGGGGCCCTGGATCGTCACCGGGCTGGACCCGGCGGACCTGCGCGTGCAGGCGCGCGTGAACGGCCAGACGCGCCAGGACGGGCGCAGCTCGGACATGGTCTTCGACGTGCCGACCCTGCTGGCATTCATCTCGGGCGTGATGACGCTGCTGCCGGGGGACGTGATCGCCACGGGCACGCCCTCGGGGGTGGGGCCGCTGGTAGCCGGTGACGTCGTGGAGATCGAGGTGGAGGGCGTGGGCGTGCTCACGAACCCGGTCGAGGACCGCGCGGACCGGAGGGAGGCGGCCACATGATCCCGCTGTACCGGGACGCGGTCATCGTCGCGGCCCTCTGCGCCGGGCTGCTGCTCCTGAACCCCTCGGCGCGGGCGCGGGCCCTGGCGCCGCTGCTGGCGGTGGGGGCGGTGGCGGCGGGCCTGGGCCTCGGCTTCCTGGTGGGCGCGGACCTCCTGAACCTGCCGTCCTGGACGGGGCTCGGGGCGGAGGCGGCGAGCCTGGTGGGCTGGGCCCTGTTCGGGATGGCGGCCCGGCGCGCGCCGCGGCCCTGGCTCCCCGGACCTCCCGCGCTGGTGGCCTGGCTGGCGGGCGCCCTCTTCGGCGAGGTGGCGGGGGCGGCGCTGGTGGCGGCCCCGGCGAAGGATCGCGAGCAGGCGGCGCGGCTGGCCATGGCGGCGGCGGCGGGCGGGCTCGTCGGGCGGGTCGGGGATCCGGCCCTGCTGGCCCTGGGGGAGCGCGTCTCTCCGCTGCTCCTGCTGCCGCTCTCCGCGCTCCTGCTGCTGCTGGCGCGCCCGCGGGAGACCCCGGAGGCGGGCGGGAGCCGGGCGGTGACGGCGGTCGGGCTCGCGGTGGCGGTGGGCGCGGCGCTGCTGCCGGGGATGGCGGCGGCCCCCCTGCTGGTGGGGGCGGTGGTGTTGCTGGCCCTCGGCTGGCGGCGCGCCGCTGAGCCCGGCACCTGGCGCGAGCCGCTCTGGGTGCTGGGGAGCGTGACGCTCGCCCTGATCGGCGCGATCTCCGGGCTGTGGGAGCTGCTGGCGGGCTCGCTGGAGTGGATGGCCAACGACTGGGGGGCGGTGCCGCTGGGTCCGCTGGCCGGGCTGGCCGGGCTGGTGGCGCTCTTCGTGGACGGGCCGCTGGCCGGGCTGGGCGCGGCGGCGGCGCTGGACCGGGCCCTGGACCTGCGCGGACCGGGGGTGGGCTTTGCCCTGGCGGTGGGGGCGGCGGTGGGCGGCATGGGCCCGCTCGTGGTGGCCGGCGCGGTGAAGCAGGGCTTCCGGCGCTGGGTGCTGGGCGTGCTCCTGGCGGGCGTCTACGTCGCGCTGCTCAGCGGCTGGTTGCAGCCTCCATGAGGCGCCTCCCGCTCCTCCTCGCGCTGGGGGCCCTCCTCGGGCTCGTCGCGCTCGCCGCCGCGCCGCCGCCGGAGCTGGGGCGGAGGGGTCTGGTGGCCTCCGATCACCTGCTGGCCAGCCAGGCGGGGGCGGAGATCCTGCGCCGGGGCGGGAACGCCGTGGACGCGGCGGCGGCGACGGCGCTGGCGGCGGGGGTGGTGCAGCCCTCGGCCAGCGGGATCGGCGGCGGGGGCTTCGCGCTCATCGTGCAGCCGGACGGATCGGACGAGATCCTGGACTTTCGCGAGGTCGCGCCGGCAGCGGCCACCCAGGACATGTTCCTGAAGGTGAGCCACCCCAAGGCCAGCACGAAGGGCGGGATGGCGGTGGCGGTCCCGGGCGAGCCGGCCGGCCTGGAGGCGCTGGTGCGCCGCTGGGGGCGCCTGCCGCTCAAGGTGGTGGTGGAGCCCGCCGCGCGCCTCGCCGCCGAGGGCTTCGAGGTCGGCGATCACCTCGCCCGCTCGCTGGCCGAGAAGGGTGAGGAGGGCGCGACCCTGGCCCAGGGCCTCTTCGGCGCGCCGGTGCCGGGCCGCGGGGACCGGGTGCGCCGGCTGAAGCTGGCGGCGACGCTGCGCGCCTACGGGAAGAGCGGGGCCGCTGCCTTTCATGGCGCCATCGGCGAGGATCTGGCCGGCGTCGTGCGCGCCCAGGGCGGGCTGCTCACGGTGGACGACCTGCGCAACTACACGCCGCGGGACCGGGAGCCGGTGCTGGGCAGCTTCCACGGCTGGAAGATCGCGGCCATGCCCCCGCCCTCCTCCGGCGGGGCCGTGCTCCTGCAGGTGCTGAGCGTGCTGGAGGGCTACCATCTGGCCTCGCTCGGGCACAACAGCGCGGACCTGCTGCACCTCTACGCCGAGGCCATGAAGCACGCCTACGCCGACCGCGCGCGGCTCATGGGCGATCCTGACCGCGTGACGGTCCCGCTCTCGCTGCTCCTGAGCCCCGAGCGCGCGCTGGAGATCCGCCGCGCCATCATCCCCGGGCGCACCTTCGCCCCCGAGTATTACGGGACCTCGGCTCCGCTCCCGCCGGACGCGGGCACCCAGCACATCAGCGTGCTGGACGGGGAGGGGAGGGCGGTGGCGCTGACCACGACGGTCAACACCTCCTTTGGCTCCGAGGTCATCGGCCCCAGCTCGGGCGTGCTGCTGAACAACGAGATGGACGACTTCGCCACGCGGCCGGGCGAGCCCAACGCGTTTGGGCTCCAGGGCGGCGCGGCGAACGCGGTGGCGCCGGGCATGCGCCCGCTCTCCAGCATGTCGCCCACGGTCCTGGTCTCGCCGCAGGGCGAGCGGATCGTGATCGGCGCCTCGGGCGGGCCCTTCATCATCAGCTCGGTGGCGCAGGTCGTCGTGAACCTGCTGGTCTTCGAGATGGACCCGTCGGAGGCCGTCGCCGCGCCGCGCATGCACCACCAGTGGCAGCCCGACCTGCTCTTCCTGGACGACGGCGTGTCGGCGGACACGCAGCGCGCGCTGGAGGCCCGCGGGCACAAGACGAAGCGCATGTCCTTCTTCTCGGCGGTGCAGGTGGTCCGCGGCGCCCCAGGGGCGGCGGCGATCGGGGCCTCCGATCCGCGAAAGGGCGGCTGGCCCGCGGCTCCCTGAGCCCTGAGGTCTGGAAAGCCAAGGGTCAGGCAGCCATGGCACCCGGCGCGTCACAGGGGCGGGCCTGCACGGCCGTACAGGAGAGGGTCGCGTCCTGTGAAACGCCGCTCCAAGTTCGTGGAACCGCGGCTGGCGCGGTGGAACACCCTCTGCTAAACTGACAGCCCGCCATGTCCTCTCGGCAGCTCACGAGACGCCTGCGCCAATGGATCGCCGCGGCCCGCGCCGCGCGACGTAGCGGCGTGCCTGTCGACGAGATCCTGGCGTCGCGGCCGGGCCCCTCGATTCGAGGGCCTTCGCGCCGCGAGCTGGTCCGCGGGCTGGGTGCGGCGGGGCTGGCTGGCGCGCTGGTCGGGTGCCGACGCAACCCCTTCCGCAAGAACCCCGGGAAGGCCAGGGTCGTGGTGGTGGGCGCCGGGCTCGCGGGCCTGAGCTGCGTCCACAAGCTGGCGAAGTCCGGCATCTACGCCGAGGTCTACGAGGCGCTGAGCTATGTTGGCGGGCGCGCCCTCTCCACGAAGGGCCTGTTCAGCGGCGGGCGCGAGATCGTGAGCGAGCTCGGCGGGCAGTTCATCGACTCCTGGCACGAGGACATCCTCGAGCTGGTGGACGAGCTCGAGCTCTCGGTGCTCGACCGTGAGGACGACGCGACCCTGGAGCGCGTCTGGTACTTCGACGGCGCCCGCTACACGGAGAGCCAGCTCGCCAGCCTGCTCCTGCCCGTCGCCGACGCGGTGGACGCCTGCTACGAGGTCATCGAGAACGACGGGGAGCTCATCTCCTACCAGGAGCAGGCCGGGGCGGTGGTCTACGACAACCAGTCCCTGGCGGAGTTCCTCGCGGGCTGCGAGGTGGACGAGGTCACCCGCCGGATGGTCGAGGCCGCCTACCTGAGCGAGTACGGCCTGGACCTGAGCGAGCAGTCGGCCCTGAACCTGATCCTCATGATGAGCACGGACCCGAGCGCGCTGGAGCTCTACGGCGGCTCGGACGAGCGCTACCTGGTGGACGGCGGCGTGGGCCAGATCCCCGAGACGCTGGCCGCGATGTACGACGATCGGCTCCACCTCGGCGCCTCGCTGGAGGCGCTCATCGAGGAGCACGACGGGTCCTACACCCTGGTCATGAGCGACGGCACGGAGGTGGAGGCCGACGTCGTCGTCCTGACCCTGCCGTTCACGGTGCTCCGTCGCCTGGACCTGCAGATCGACCTGAGCGACGTGAAGCGGAGCTGCATCAACGAGCTGGGCTACGGCACGAACACCAAGGTGCTCCAGCCCTTCCTCACGCGCTTCTGGCGCGATCAGGGTGAGAGCGGCGAGCTGTTCACGAACCTCTCCATCCAGAGCGGCTGGGACAACACGCAGCTGCAGGCGGGCTCGCAGGGCGTCATCGCGCTGCACATCGGCGGGGCGCGCGGCGTAGAGCTCTGCTCGGCCAGCGTGACCGAGACCGCGGCGGCCTGCCTCGCCGATCTCGAGCAGATCTACCCGGGGGCCACTGAGAAGGCGGGCTCGGACGCGACCATCGTGACCTGGCCGACCATCCCCACGGCGATGGGGAGCTACGCCTGCTACAAGGTGGGGCAGTACACCAGCATCGGCGGCGCGGAGGCCGAGCCGGTCGGCAACGTGTTCTTCGCGGGAGAGCACTGCTCCTGGGAGTGCCAGGGCTACCTGAACGGGGCCGTGGAGACCGGGCTCCAGGCGGCGCGAGACGTCGTCGCGCTCCTGAACGGCGAGTTCGCCCGCAGCACGCCGAGGGCCACCCGCCGCTTCCCGAGCTTCCGCCCGCGCGGGCTCTGATCAGCAGAAGCGCTCGCCCGCCTCCACGCCGAGGCCGAGCCCGACCGCGGTGAAGGCCTCCGGCTCCAGGATGCGGCCGGGGAAGCGGGCCTCGAAGAGCGCGCGCACCGCGGGGATGAGCGAGGTGCCGCCCGTGAGGAAGACCGTCCCGATGGACTCGGGCCCCAGCCCCACCCGCTCCAGGAGCCCGTCCATGCAGCGCTCCAGGCGGGCGAGCTCGGGCGCGATGGCCCGCTCGAGCTCGGCGCGCGTGACCTCCTCCTCCAGCTCCAGGTCCACCTCGCGGAAGACCAGGGTGGTGCGGTCCTCGCCGGAGAGCGCCACCTTGGTCGCCTCCACCGAGCGGAAGAGCGCGTAGCCGGCGTTACGGGCCAGGAAGATGCGGAAGCGCTTGAGACCCTCCGGGTCGTCGGAGCGCGGGATGGCCTCGGCGAGCCAGCGCAGGTTCCGGGGCTCGGCGGCCTCCACGCAGAGCCGGTGCCAGCGCGTGGCGGCGTGGTGCAGGCTGGTGGGGAGCGGCACCCACTGGGTGAGCGGCTTCCAGCGGCAGCCGAAGCCGAAGTGAGGCAGCACCTTGGCGTGGATGAGGCGCGCGTCGATGTCGTTGCCGCCCACGTCCACGCCCGCGCTCCCCAGCACGTCGGCGCTCCGGTCGCGCTGGCCCACCCGCCCCGGGCCCAGCCGGATCAGCGTGAAGTCGCTGGTGCCGCCGCCGAGGTCCCCGATGAAGCACAGGGTGTCCTCGGCGAGCCCGCGCTCGAAGGCGCGCGCGGCGGCGATGGGCTCGAGCTGGAACGCGATCTCCTGAAAGCCGGCCATCCGGGCGCCGTCCTCCAGCCTTCGCTGGGCGAGCGCGTCCCGCTTCGGGTCGGTGTGGAAGACCGCCGGGCGGCCCAGCAGCACGCGCGTCACGGGCTCGCCCGCCTCGCGCTCCACCGCCTCCTTGCAGCGCAGCAGGAAGCCGGAGACCAGCTCCTCCAGCGAGCGCGTGCGCCCCCCGACCGTCGTGCCCGCGAAGGTCTCCGAGGGGAGATAGCGCTTGATCGCCTGGATCAGGCGACCGGCCATGTCGTGCCCCACGTAGTCCTGGATGGCGGCGGCGCCGTAGCTGGGCGCCCCGCTGGGCGGGAAGAACAGGAGGGTGGGGATGGTCCAGGGGATGCTGGCGCCGAGGTCCACCGTGACCGGGCGGACCTGACCATCCTCCCAGAGGGAGACGGCGGTGTTCGAGGTCCCGAAGTCGATTCCACAGGCGCGGGCCAAGCTTCACCCCGACGTGTCGATGTTTCCGCTCCGCCATCTCTCTGTCACGCGCCGCTCGATATATGCGCGGCGTGTGGGTGGGCATCAGGCCCCGGCCGCACCGGAGAAGCCATGTTCCAGGTACTCAGCGCGCTCTTGCTCCAGAACCCGGCGTTGGCGGAGGAGGCCGGGAAAGAGGCTCCTCCCGTGGTCATCAGCGGCGTGCTCTACGGGCACTACACGTTCAGCCTCACGGAGGGCGCCGACAACTATAACGAGTTCGGGATGGACCGCGTCTACTTTCGCGGGGACGCCACCATCAATGAGCACCTGGGCACGCGCGTGACCATGGACGCGGATCGCTTCAAGGATCCGACCCTGGACACGAAGTACCGGCTCTTCTTGAAGCACGCCTACCTGGAGTGGAAGGACCCCGCCCCCGGCGTGAAGGCGCGCGTGGGCATCATCGACGCCCCCCTGGGCCCCTACATGGACGAGTTCTGGGGGCACCGCTTCATCTCCGACAACTACGCGGCCTGGGCCATCAAGCTCCCCACCGCGGACCTGGGCGTGGGCGCCTACGGCAAGCACAAGAAGGGCCTGGTGGACTGGGCGGCGGTGCTGGTCAACGGCGAGGGCTACAGCAAGATCGAGGTGGACGCGGGCAAGCAGGTGCAGGCGCGCGTCACGGTCGATCCGCTCGCCGGCGGCGACAAGATGAAGCTCCCGATCACGGGCTACGCCGCCTATGCCTTCAACCCGGACGACAACCAGGAGCTGATCGCCAGCGGGGCGGTGGGCTTCGAGATGCCCTCGCTGCTGTTGAGCGGGCAGGCGCTCATGAAGAACGCCGCGGACACCACGGGCTTCGGCTACAGCGCGGTGCTGATGCCGCGCGTGCCGGGCGTGGTCACCGGGATCGTCCGCTACGACACCTTCGACCCGAACACGGACGCGGAAGACGACGCCACCACGCAGCTCTTCGTGGGAGCCTCACACCACTTCGCCAAGAAGGTCGCCGCCTCGCTGACCTATGAGCGCTCCTGGACCGAGCTCGCGCCCGACGCCGCCGCCCACGGGGTCGCGCTGCGCTGGCAGGCTGGCTTCTGATCGGAAGCGCGCCCGAAGCGTGAAGGACCCGCGCGGCCAGCCCGGCCCCGCGGGTCCTCTGCGTTCAGACCCGCTTGGAGAGCGGGAAGACCTGCACCGTGAGCTGGTAGACCACGTTCGGGCCGGCGTGAACCAGCTCCACCGAGTCCGGCCGCTCCGGGTTGGGATCGTCGCTGCGGACCATCTCGCGATAGCCCGGCTGCGCCGCCTTGCGGAAGATCTCTTCGATGTCCGCCTCGAAGCGCGCGATCTCCTGCTGGAGCCGCTTGAGCTGCTCCGGGCGGAGCGAGGTCGTCGCCGCCGCGAACTTCCCGCGCTCGTGCTCTCCGTTGTGGAGGGCCCAGCGCGCCGTGCGGAGCGCCTGGCGGTGGTAGGCCACGGCACGCGGGTCGCCGAAGGGCGCCGTGATCGGCAGCCTGGGCTTCACCGCCGGCTTCCCCTCGTCCTGACGGAGGAAGGAGGCCACCTGCAGCGGAGAGATGGCGGGGCGCAGGCTGGCGGCGATCCAGGTCGGGTTGTCCTGGAAGCCCGCGCAGCAGGCCAGCGCGCGGATCACCGGGTGGTACCACTCGGTGTAGTGCTCGCTCACGCTCTCCGGCTGGGCCGGCTGGGCCACCACCTTCTTGGGGCGACCGCGCTTGGGCTGGGGCTGGGCGGGCGCGTGGCGCTGCTGGAGCGCGCGCAGATCTCGGGCGGCCTGCATCCGGTCGGCGCTGGACATGGGGTGAGCGCAGCGCACGAGCAGCCCGAAGCAGGTGGCGTCCTCCGCGCTCAATCCGAGCGCGCGGACGAAGCCCTCGATGAACGCGGCCTGCAGATCCCGACGGCCGACGACGACATTTCTCACATGTCCTGGCGAGCAGCCGGCCGTCCTGGCGAAGTCGGAGGTCCCCTTCCGGCCGGTCTGCCGTTTGTGGACCTTGAACCAGTCCTGCAGGAATGCGCGGTAGTCGCCGTAGCCAAAGACGTCCGGGAATTCCATCTTGGCCTCACCTGAAGGCATTTCCAGGGTTTGTCCAGACGTGGTTGAGCTTATCTGCTGGGTCGTACTCGTAGTTAGACCTCAACTTCGAAATCCTGTCCAGCCTGAAAAGCACATCCTCGAAACCCCAGGGTTGAACCGGATCCTGGTCATCGGTAAAAAATGACCCGGAGGAGGAGGGGGACTGGACATCCGGCCCCCCTCCAGGCTTTTCAGCGGGCGCGCGCGAAAGCGCTGTCCAGGAGCGCATGCGCGAGCGAATCGTGCAGGGCGTCACCCGGCTCGACCACCAGCCCCTCCTGGGCCTGGACCTCGTCCACGAGCAGCGAGGGCAGCTCGGCGTCGATGACGACCTCCACGCTGCCGTCCGAGGACAGGGGCTCCTCGAAGGGCATGGTCCAGCTCTGCACGTCCAGCGTGAGGCCGTAGGGCAGATCACCCACCTCACCGTCGAGGTAGAGCGGTCCATCGAGCTCGAGGGTGAGATCCACCCACTCGCCCGCCGGCGCCACCAGCGCGTCAATGTCCGCGAGGTCGATGCCGCTGCTCATCTCCAAGGTGAGCTCGGCGCCGTCCAGCGCGGTCCAGGTCACGGCGCTCACGCGGCCCGAGCTCGGCCGGCGGCCCGAGGGGAGCTTGGTCTGGAAGCCGGTCCCGATCTTCACCTTCTCCCAGGGGTCACCCCAGATGATGAGGCCGGTCTTGGGCAGCGTGCCCTTGCCCTTGTTGGGGCGGTAGAAGCTGCCGCTCGGCATGCGGATGCTCGAGAACTTCTCCCAGGGGTCGCCCCAGATGATGAGCCCCTCGAAGCGGCCGCGCGCGTGGGCATCGTCCTGACCCGTGGCGAGGACCACGCCCTGCACGGGGCGGGTCACCTCGGCGAGCTGCCCCTGCCTCGCGAGCGGCGCAGCCTGGCTCGTCGAGGAGGCCAGACCCGTGAGAATGGACAGCGTAATCAGGCACTTTCCGAACATGGCTGACCTCCGAGGAGGATGGCAGGTCGCCGACCTGCTCTGGGGAGAGAGGACTGAACAAGTGTAGGGGGTTGTCTGGAGCGTCGAGAGGCTGTGTATATGTTCAGTCTGTCCCGTCGTCGGACGCTGGAACTATCGTAGACACGGGCACGAGCTGAACCTGAACCTGATATACGGAGCGGACATTCTCGTCATCGTTGCCATCGGCGAAGCGCTCGGCCTGGAACTCGGCCAGCAGCGCGTTCGTGCGATCATGGAATCCAGCCACCGCCTGGCGGAGCGCGCCGACCAGCGTAGAGGGTACCGGGGAGACCGCCGCGTAGAAGTGGCGATCTTCCGTGGGGCCTCCGAGCGCCTCTTCGGCCGCCTCGAGCCCCTTGTCGTGAATGGTGAAAAGAGCGGCGTCTTTCAGCCCCGGAGGGGTCTTGAGGACCGCGATGCGGGGGCGCACGACCCCATCCTCCGCCCGCACGAGCAGGCCGACGGCGATGAGATCACGGAGAGCCTCCTGGGCCTCCGTCGAGGAGATCCCCAACACGCCCGATATCCACTGAGGATCCTCTTGAAACTCCGGTGAGAAAGAGAGCTCATAGAGCGCAGCGTAGGAGAGACGGGAGAGATAGCGAAAGATCTCCCCTTCCAGCGGGCGTGCCTCTCGGACCTTGCGCGTACCTGAGATGATCTGCAGGAGCTGCGCTCGTTCCAGGAGGGAGGGGCTCTGCTGGTAGCGGACGAGAATGGTGAAGAACTCCGCGTCTTCCGGGTTGAGCTTCAGCGCGTGGATGAATCCATCAAGCTGAGGTGGAAGGAGTTTACGCTCACCTGCAAAGACATTTCTCACATGGCTGTACGAACATCCAGCCTTCCGGGAGAACCGAGAGAGCGTATATCCAGGCGTCACGGCCTGTTTTGCTTCGAGCCACTCCGCCAGGAATTTCCGATAGTCCAGATAGCTGTGCACGGTGGGGAGTGGCGCTGCTTCACGAACTGCAGCCATTCATCGTTCCTTCGCCTGTCCTGTACAAGTCTTACTCTGAACGCATTTTGCCTGCAAGAGTTCTCATCACTTTTTTCACACTGAATGGGGAATGAGAGCACGAGGTCTCACCTGGGGCTCCACCTGATGTAGGGTGTTCTCACTCCACTCGGGTGCGCCGCCGGTGGGTGTCCTCCTGGTGTCCGGCGGCGCAGCCCTGGTGTCTCCCCCCGATCCAGGGAACAACCCCTGGTTGAAGTCGCGGTGTCGCGACGAAGGAGGCTCTGTGCCCGCTAGACCAGGATCTGGGGTCGGATCTGGGGCCACCGTCGATCCCGAGCAGGCCTCGGCGCTGCACGAGCTCGCCCTCGCCGCGGAGCTCTCTTATGTGTGGTCCTCCCAGCTTACGCGCGCCCTGGACGCCTACGCGCAGGCTGCCCGGACCTTCCTCCAAGAGTATCAGGCGGGGAAGAACCCCGATCCCGTGCCGCTTCTCGTGCGCTTCGGTGCCGCCAGCGAGCTCCTCGATCAGATCGAGGATCGCTTCGAGATCGGCGCAGAGTCGCTGGCCGCGCTGGACTTCACCCTGAACAGGCCAACGCCTCCACGCGAGGTGGTGAAGGAGGCGAAGGAGAACCTGATCTTGCTGCGTCCAGAGCAGCGGAGATCGAAGCGCGCGACGTCGAAGAGCTGAGAGGCTGATCAGGATACCTGAACAGACTTTCGGGGCTTGAGGCCCTCACGCAACTGAACGGATCTCGGGGTGTGAACGCTCGCGCCACGCGACGTCCAGGTCGAGTCTGCGCGAGGGGCCCGATCGGAGGCGCGGATGTGGGCTGGTCGGGCCGTGTGCGCGCCCGCCGTCGCGCGCGAGGCCCGATACCGAACGGGCGTGCGGTGATTTCGACGAGATCAGATCGATCTGGTCGAAATTTTCGCTTGTCCACATGCGCGCGAGCCCCGACAATGAGCATGGACAGGCGCGTCCTGCGCGAGGGTGATCCATGTTCGACAAGATGACGCTTCCGAGCTCGACAACCACGACGACCACCGCCACGGCCGAGACGGAAGAGTCTGGCGGCGGCCTGGGGGACTTCGTCGAGGGGCTGGGCAACAGCTTCATGCAAGGCCAGCTCATCGGCGGCCCGCTCATGCTGGACCCCGAGGTGACGGGCTCCATCGTGGACATGGCCCGGGACTGGATCCTCGGCGGCGGCGAGACCGAGGACGAGCCGGCCGTCTGCGAAGAGGAGGCGCAGGAGTGCGAGGTCGAGGAGGCCAACGAGGTCGCCAGCGAGGAGCTGTGCGAGCCCGACGCGCTCACGCCCGAGGAGCAGCTCGCCGCGGCGCAGCAGGCGCGCGAGGGGCTGGACGCGCGGGTGAGCGAGCTCCAGAACGTCACGCCCGAGCAGCGCGCCGTCATCCTCAGCCGCGTGCAGGGTCTGGAGGGCGAGGCCCTGGTCGCCGAGATGCGCGTCATCACGCACGCCCTGGAGAGCCCGAACGCCGACCGCGCGCTGAACACCTACGCCGACATCCAGACGCTGGTGGAGGAGGACGACGAGGATCGCGAGCGTCTGACGCCCGAGGTCGTGGAGATGCTGGTCAACGGCGTGGCCGACCGGCGCACCGACTCCGACCGCGGCCAGGAGGGCGTGCTGAACCGACGCCAGGCCCTGCAGTCGGCGCGCGCGCTCCTCGACATGGACGACGATCGCTACGCGCGCACCATGGAGCTGCTGCACCAGACGGGCCAGGACGCCGACGGCAACGCGGTGGCCGGCGCGGACGCCGGGGTGGAGCGCTCGCTCCTGCTCAAGGCCGTGGCTTCGCGCTCCTCGCGGCTGGAGGGTCACTGGTACGACGGCGCCGACCGCTTCTTCGGGGGCACCCCCGACCAGGACACCGCCTTCTCCGAGATCGAGCAGTTCGCCAGCGACATCCGCGGCACCGAGCGCGAGACGCTGCTGCGCACCACGACCACCATCGACATCCACGACGCCAACACGTCCACGGTGGACCCGGACAACCTCTACGGGCCGGGCGACACCCGCGGCGACAACGACGGGCTCTTCCAGCGCTGGGGCGACTCCTGCGGGCCCACCACCTCGCAGATCGTCCGGGGCGAGGCCGATCCCATCTACGCGCTGCGCCTGCACCGGGGCGAGGGCATCAACAACCCCGACCCCACCAGCGTCTCCGCCGAGGAGCAGCGCGACACCCTCGAGGACAACGGCGGCGTGGCGGTGAGCCGGCTGGGCACCCAGGCGCGCGGCCAGGTCAACACGATGATGGACACGGCGCGCACCAGCAACGCCATCACCCAGGACCAGCGGGACGCGCTGACCCGCTACATGGACGGGTCGAGCTCGCTGGGCGACGTCGCCGTGGCCTCCGTCACCCTGGCCACGCTCCGCGCCCAGAACGGCGGGCACCCCACCGAGGAGGAGATCTCGGCCATCCGCAACAACGCGGGCAAGCGCGGCAACGGCATGACGCTGACGCCGGCGCTCGAGCGCATCACGACGCCGGGCACAGGGCTGGAGTACGACACGGTCGGCACGGCGAACGTGGCGAACAACCTGGACGACATGGAGGCGCGCCTGGCGGACGGCGAGGACGTGCCCTTCCGCATCGGCTACACCGGCGGCGGCGGGCACTTCATGACGGTGACCGACGTGCGCCGGGACGACGCGGGCAACCGCAGCTTCCTGGTCTCCGACCCCTGGTCGGGCGGGACGCGCTGGGTCAGCGAGGCCGACTTCTCCAGCGGCAACTTCACGACCGGCGGCCCGGACAACGGGCGCTTCAACCTCGGCGCGGCGCGCGTGACGCACATCTACACGGACCCCAGCACTCGTGATTAGACTGCGGTCGATGAATCCTCCACGACAGGCCCTCGTCATGCTCAGCGTGCTCAGCTCCCTGCTCGGATCGGCCTGCGCCAGCGAGGCCGCCGGGCCCTGGCTCACCACGGCCCAGGTCGCGCGCTTCCCCAACAAGGCGGCGGAGGCCGAGCGCCTCGTGGCGAAGCTGCCCGGCGACACCCGCAAGAAGGTGGACGCCGTGCTCAGCGCCATGGCCGCCGAGCCCGCCACCCCCGCCGGGATCGGCGCCGCCGCCGGGCGCCTGCGCGAGGCCATCCCCACCTTCGTGGACCCCAACAGCGAGAGCTCCGGGCTCGAGCCGGCCATCGAGGCGCTCACCCTCGGCGGCCAGGCCGTGCTGAAGGGTCAGCTCGTCGCCGCCGGCAAGGCCATCGCCGCCAGCCCGAGCCCGGACGCCGAGGCCCAGGAGCTGGTGCGCCAGGCCCGCGCCCTGGCCGATCTGGACCGCTGGGCCGACGCATCCTTCCTTCAGGAGGCCGAGGCGGGGCTGGGCGGCGACCTGTACGTCCGCGCCGCCCGCGCCCTGGACGGCAAGCCCCCGCTCTGAGGGCGGGATAACCGGCAGGGGATGAGCTTCGATCCCGCCACCCAGGCCGCGCTCCCCTCCGCCGAGGTCACGGCCCTCCACCTGCTCCGCCACCCCGCCGTCGAGACCGGGGGCCGGCGCCTGGCCTACGGGCACACCGACCTGCCGCTCTCGGAGCGCGGGCGCCGCGAGGCTGAGGATCTGCTGGCCTTCTGCCTCGCCCGCCTCCCGCGGCCGGACGGCGTGCTCTCCAGCGATCTGCTGCGCTGCACCACGCTCGCCGAGCCCCTGGCCCAGCGCTTCGGCGTCCCGCTCCTCCTCGAGCCCGCCTTGCGCGAGCAGGCCATGGGCGCGTGGGAGGGCCTGGCCTGGGAGGATCTCCAGCAGGCCGAGCCCGAGCGGGTCCACGCCTGGTGGGCCGACTATCTCCACGCGCGCCCCCCGGGCGGCGAGAGCCTGCACGACCTCGCGCTGCGCCTGGAGCGCTGGCGCGAGGAGCGCTGGGAGCAGCTCCGCGGGCGCCGCTGGATCCTCGTCACGCACATCGGCGTGATCCGGCTGCTGTCCTGCCAGATGCTCGGGGTCCCCTACGATCAGGCCCTGCGCTTCGCCCCCGCGCGGGCCAGCCACACGCTCTTCATCCTGGCGGAGGCCGGCGGGATGCTGGAGGTCTTCGGCGAGCGCCCGCCCCCGGCCGAGCTCCTGGGCGGAGGCCGCGCGGTCGCACCCCACGCCTGGGAGCCCCAGAGATGACGGCGCGGCTGGCCCTCTCCGGCAGCGCCGGGACCGGCAAGTCCACGCTCGGGCGCGCCCTGGCCGCGCGCCTGGACCTTCCCTACCTGGCCGAGGGCATGCGCCTGCGCATCGAGGCCGGGCTGGACCTGCACACCCTGGACCACGGATCCCTGCGGGCGCTGGTCGTCGAGCTCTGGCACGAGCAGCGGGCGGCGGAGGAGCGCGCGGCGACCGCGCACGGTGGCTTCGTGGCCGACCGATCCTCCGTGGACTTCGCCGCCTTCTGGCTGCACTACCACTTCGCCGAGGACGGGGAGGCCACCGCCGCCTGGTTCGCCGAGACCCTCGGGCGCGCCAGCACCTACGACCACGTCGTGCTCCTGCCCTGGGGGGTGCTCCCCCTGGTGGCCGACGGGGTGCGCTCCTCGAACCCCTGGGTGCAGCGGCACTATCAGGCCACGGTGGAGGGACTGCTCTTCCGTGAGCTGGGCCCCCCGCGCCTGCTGGTCATGCCGCCCATCGTGCCGTTGGAGGCGCGGATCGCCTGGGTGCTGGGGGCGGCGGGCCTGTCCGGCTAACCGCGCGCCGGCCGCCAGCCGCGGAGCGCGGCCTCGACGTGATCCAGGCGATCGACGCCCCAGACCAGCACGGTCCCGTCCACCAGGAAGGTGGGGACCCCGCAGGCCCCCGCCGCCACCGCCGCCTCCGTGTTGGCGCGCAGGGTGCCCTTCACCGCGTCCGTCTCCGCCGCCGCCAGCAGGGCGTCCGCGTCGAAGCCGCTCTCCGTCAGCACGGCGCGCAGGACGGCCGGGTGCCCGATGTCCCGGTCCTCCACCCACAGCGCGCGGTAGAGCGCGTCCGTGGCGCGGGGCTCGGCGATGACCACCCGCAGCGGCAGCACCGTGCGCACCGGGAAGCAGGAGGGGAAGCGGAAGGGCACGCCGAGCCAGTCCGCCTGCTCCTGCATGTCCTGGGCGTACCAGCGCTGCTTCGCCTTGGGCGCGGCGAAGAGCGGGACGTCGGGGGTGCCGATCTGCCGGAAGAGGCCGCCCAGGAGGATGGGGCTGAGGGTGAGCTTCGCGCCGGCCTCGGCCGCCACGCGCGCGACCTGGGTGGAGGCCAGGTAGGAGAAGGGGCTCGCGAAGTCGTGGAAGAAGCGGAGCTCTGGAGCAGGCCCGGCCGCAGGTGGCCTGGGCGCAGGTCGCGCGGGCGAGCCGCCCAGGGCCTGCTCGACGAGGTGCATGCGGTCAGCGCCCCAGAACATCCGGTCCCCGACCAGGAAGGTGGGGACGCCAAAGGCCCCGCGCTCCGCCGCGAACGCCGTGTTCTCGCGAAGCTGCTCCTTGACGGCCGGATCGTCCATGCACGCCGGGTCGATCCCGTGCTCCGCCGCGATCTCGCTCAGGACCCGCCGATCGGCCACGTCCCGACCCTCCACCCAGTAGGCGCGGTACAGGGCGGCGCTCAGGGCCGGGCGCGCCGCGTCGCTGGCCGCCACGCACAGGCGCATCGCGTCCACGGTGCGCCGCGGGTGCGCGTCCGGGCGGGCGAGCGGGAGGCCCAGGCGCTCGGCCTGGCGGTAGAGGTCGCGCTCGCCGATGGCCACCTTGCTGGCGCCCCAGGTCGCGGCTGGCACCAGCGGGCCCTCGATGTGCTTGAAGATCCCGCCCAGCAGGACCGGCTTCCAGACCAGCTCGGCGCCGGTCCGGCGGGCGAGGGCCTCGACCTGGGTGGAGGCCATCCAGGCGTAGGGGCAGACGACGTCATAGAGGAAGGTGAGCTGCATGGGCTCGCTCTATCCGAGCGCGCGGCCCCAGGATAGATTGTCCCGATGGCACGCCGAGGCAAACAGCCCCCGCCCCCCGAGGCGCTCGACGAGGAGCTGGACGAGGACGTCGAGGACGCCGACAGCGGCGAGTCCTCGTCCACCGATGTCCGCATCGACAAGTGGATGTGGGCCGCGCGCCTGTTCAAGTCGCGCTCGCTCGCCGTAGAGGCCTGCGACGGCGGCCACGTCAAGGTGGACGGGGTCAACGTGAAGCCCGCCCGCCTCATCCGCCTGGGCGAGCGCGTCGAGGCGCGCACCCCCGGCGGCCCGCGCATCGTCGTGGTGAAGGCGCTCTCCAACCGTCGGGGACCGGCGGAGGAGGCGGCGAAGCTCTACGAGGACCACAGCCCCCCGCCCCCGCCCAAGGCCCCGCCCGTGGCCCGCTGGGAGCGCGGCGGCGGTCGGCCCACCAAGCGCGATCGGCGCCGCCTGGATCGCCTGGACGGCTGGTAGGCGGCTCAGCCCAGCAGGTGGTCGCGCAGGCGGTCGGCGCCCATGGGCTTCAGCTCGTCGGGCTTCGCCCGGCGCAGCCTCGCCCAGATCTTCTCCGGGTCGGCCTCCGACTGCTTGATCGCGCGGTAGGCCCGCTCGGGCAGATCGAGCGCGCCGAAGCGGTCCTTGATGAGGCCCCAGGCCTCCTTCTCGCGCTTCTTCAGGAAGTCCGAGCGCGCGTCCGCGAGCTCGCGCGCGGCGCGCGTCTGTCCGGCGTCCTTGAGCGCGCGCACCGCCTTGTCGGTGAGCTGGCGCGCGGCGGCGAGCGATGGCCTGGGCGGCACCGGGGGAGCGCCCGGGGCTCGGACGGCGCGCAGCAGGCTCATCCAGGGCGTGCCGAGGTGCGCGTCCGGGTCCAGATCCGGGCTGCCGGCGAGGCCAGCGCTCGGTGGATCCGGGGCGCGCGCCCCCATCTTCTCGATGAGCTGGCTGCGGAGGTCGCTCACGACCCGGGCCGGCGCGCGTAGACGTCGGCGACGACCGCGCGCACCTCGTCCGCGGAGAGCGGCGCCTGGCCGGCGGCCTCGTAGCCCCAGGCCAGGTTGCCCAGGCAGCGGTGGAGGGTGTAGGCCTGGTCGCGGCCGAGGCGCTGCAGCAGCCCGGCGCGCACGCGGACGTCGTGCTCGCAACCCTGGCGGAGCCGGGTCGGGTCCTCCGCGCGCACGGCCTCAGGGACATGTGGATGGAGCCAGTCGAAGGGCATCGCTTCCTCCCGCACGCTATGGTGTCGTGTCAGGGGAGATCGCGCAAGGGAGCACGCGCGAGTCCGCGTCGCGGAGCGCGCGGGGAGCCAGGGGGAGGACGTCGTGCAGGTCGTGTATGTGCGGCACGGAGAGCGGCGGAAGGGCGAGGCGGACCCGGAGCTGACCAGCGCCGGTCGTCGCATGGCCCTGGAGACCGGGCGCTGGCTGGCGGCGCGCGGCTTCAGCCCGAGCCTCATCGTCCACACGCCCACGGCGCGCACGCGCCAGACCGCCGAGGAGCTGGCGCTCGCGCTCTCGCCCGCGCCGGTCGAGATCCACCCGGCGACGCCCGAGTCCCCGCGGAGCTGGGAGGCGCTGGTCCAGCCCTTCCTGGCCCGCCTGGGGCCCGAGGGGCGCCTGCTGCTGGTGGGCCACCACCCCACGCTGCACTTCCTGATCGACACCTTCGGACCGCCCCCCGTGGCGATCCCCCGCGCGAATTTTGCCGCTGCGCTCGTCCTGGAGCGCACGTTGGAACGCTGGATCTGCACCGCCGCCTGGCCGGGGCGCGCCGCCTGAGCGCGCCAGAGAGGACCCGAGGATGGAACGACCGCCCGACGTTGACGCGCTCCTGCAGCTCTACCTCTTCCGCACCGTGCCCGCGCGCGCCCTGGCCGAGCTCTGCTCGCTGGCGCCCCCGGTGCGATACGCCACGGGCGACGTCGTCTTTCGCCAGGGAGACCCGGCGGACGTGGGCGTGCTGCTGGTGGACGGGAAGCTGGTGGTCAGCGTCCGGGTAGGCGAGGTGGTGCGCCAGGTGGGCGACGTCAAGCCGGGCGAGATCGTGGGCGAGACCGCGCTGTTCAGCCCGAACGGCAAGCGCAGCGCCACCGTCGTCGCCGCCGTCCCCAGCACGGCGCTGAAGCTCTCCTGGTACATGCTGGAGCGCGCCCCGCAGAACCCGGCCGTGATCGCGCTGGAGCAGCACCTCCTGGGCGCGCTGGTCCGGCGCATCCGCAAGACCAACCAGGCGATCCAGGCCGAGTGGCGCTACCTCGGCGGGCCCCTCTCCGCCCCGCAGCCCGCCGCGCCCCAGTCCCTCGCCACCGCGCACAACGCCGCCGAGCCCGCCCCCGCCCGGCGCGCCGGCCTGCTCGGCCGGCTCATGGGCCTCTTCGGAGAGAACGGATGAACCGGGAGCTCCTCCTCGAACGCGCGACGCGCCTGATTGAGGCCAACCCCTACCCCGGCGCCTCCCCCGCGGCCCTCGCCGAGCTGCTGGACCGCTGCCAGCCGCTGCGGCTCATGGACGGCGCGGAGCTCTGCCGCGAGGGAGAGGCGGGCAACGCCCTCTTCTTCCTGGTCGAGGGCGCCGTGCAGGTCTGGAAGCAGAGCCACGGCCAGCCCAAGCCCCTGGCCCGCCTGGACGCCCCGGCCCTGGTCGGCCACATGGCGGTGGTGGACGGCTCGGCGCGCTCAGCGACCTGCACCGCCATCGGCAGCGTGCGCGCCCTGGTCCTGGAGCGGTCGCTCTGGGTGAACATCATGAGCGAGCAGAGCGCGGCCGGGAGCTGCCTGCGCCGCCTGCTGCTCTCCAGCCTCGCCCAGCAGCTCGCCGGGGCCAACCGCCAGCTGCGCACCCTGCTGGCCGGCACGGAGCTGGAGGAGGATCTGCCGGAGATCGAGGTCGAGGAGCTCGCCCCCGAGGACGCGGAGCCCACCGTGCGCCAGGCGCCCGGGGTGGAGCCGCCCGCGCCGCCGCCGCGCGCGATGCCAGACCAGCACGAGATGCAGAACAGCCTCTACGGGCAGGACTTCCTGCCGGACGCCGCGAGCGTGCTCACCGAGGAGGATCTCCTGGAGGTCACCGGGATCCTGGAGGGCTGGAAGGCGCGGCGCTTCTGATCGTCGAGAGGGGGGAGCATGAGGATCGCCATCCTGGGGGCCGCGGGCCGGGACTTTCACGACTTCCTGGTGCTGTATCGGGACGACCCGAGCGCAGACGTCGTGGCGTTCACCGCCACGCAGATCCCCTACATCGACGACCGCCGCTTCCCGGCGGCGCTGGCGGGGCCGCGCTACCCGGCGGGCATCCCCATCGTGCCCGAGGAGGAGATGGAGCGCCTCATCCGCGAGCAGCGGCTGGACGCGGTCGTGCTGGCGTACTCGGACCTGTCCAACGAGGCGGTGGCGGCGCTGGGGGCGCGGGCCAACGCGGCCGGGGCGGACCTCATCCTGCCCGGGTCGCGGACCATGCTGCGTTGCAGCAAACCCGTGCTCAGCGTGTGCGCGGTGCGGACCGGCTGCGGCAAGAGCCAGACCGTGCGCTACCTGCTGGACCTGCTGGAGCCCCGGGGCGTGCGGGCCGTGGGCGTGCGCCACCCCATGCCCTACGGCGACCTGGTGGCCCAGGCCGTGCAGCGCTTCGCCGGCCGCGAGGATCTGGTGCGCCACGCCTGCACCATCGAGGAGCGCGAGGAGTACGAGCCCTACCTGGAGCGCGGCCGGGTGGTCTACGCGGGCGTGGACTACGCGCGCATCCGCGACGCGGCCGAGCAGGAGGCCGACCTGCTGCTCTGGGACGGCGGCAACAACGATCTGCCCTTCTTCCGCCCGGATCTCCACGTCGTCCTGGCCGACCCGCACCGCCGCGGCCACGCGATCGGCTACTACCCCTCAGCGACCCAGGTGCGGATGGCCGACCTGCTGCTGGTCACCAAGGTGGACAGCGCCCCGCCCGAGGCCGTGGACGCGGAGATCGGCGATCTGCGCAGCCTGAACGCGCATGCGCCCATCGTCCGCGTGGGGAGCCGCATGAGCCTGGTCGGCGCCGAGGAGGGCGCGCTCCGCGGCCGGCGCGTGGTCTGCGTGGAGGACGGGCCCACCACCACCCACGGGGGCGTGGCCTACGGCGCCGCGACGCTGCTGGCGCGGCGGGCGGGGGCCGAGATCGTCGATCCGCGGCCGTACTTCCAGGGCGAGCTGCGGGCCACCCATGAGCGTTATCCGAAGCTCGGCCCGCTGGTCCCGGCCATGGGCTACTCCGACGCGCAGCAGGCCGACCTGCGGGCGACCCTGGAGGCGGTGCCCGCCGATCTCGTGCTCTCGGGCACGCCCATCGACCTCGCCCGCCTGCTGGGCGGGGAGCTCTCCCGGCCGCTGCTGCGCGTGCGCTACGACCTGGAGGAGCTCCCCGGGGAGACACCGCTCGCCACGATCCTCGACGAGTTCCTCGGGCGCGCGCGGGCTTAGCGGCCCAGCGCCTCGGCCACGCCGTCCAGGCACTCGTCGTCGTCGGGGAAGCCCATCAGGGTCTTCTTGGCGACGCACTGCTCACCCACCCAGACGGTGAACTCGCCGCTCTTGCCGACGAGGATCTCCACGGGGACACCAAGCTCGCGCGTGATCAGGTCCGCCACCCGGGCGGCGCGCGGCTTGTACCCTCAAGCCTGGCAGTATCGGATCTGGATGTTCATGGGGCACCTCCAGCGCTGGATCTAATCCTCCCAGGGCTCCCGCGGAATGGTCACCGGCGGCAGCACCTCCGGATCGGCGATGGGCCACAGGTTGCCCCACAGCGTCGCGCCGCTGTCCACGGTCCAGGTCTGGCCGGTCACGCCGCTGGCGGCGGGGCTGAGCAGGAAGACGACGGGCCAGGCGATCTCGTCCACCGTCAGCAGGCGCTTCTGGGGGATCTGACGCTGGAGCTCGAAGGCCAGGTTCTCGCCGTCGGGGTAGTTGCGCAGGCCCGAGCTCGCCACGTAGCCGGGGGCCACGCAGTTGAGCCGCACGCCGCGGTCCGCCCACTCCACGGAGAGCGTGCGCGTCATCGCCTCCACGCCCGAGCGCGCCGCCACCGAGTGCGCCATCCCCGGGAAGCCGCGCTGCGAGAGCATGGTCACGCTCACCACCGCCCCGCCGTTCTGGAGCATCCAGGCGTCGCCCACGGCTCGCGTGAGGTTCCAGGTGCCCGTCAGGTTGGTCGCGATGACCGAGTCCCAGCCCTTCGGCGTGATCATCGCCGCGGGGGAGAGGAACTGCCCGCCGCCGTTGTTCACCAGCAGGTCGATGCGGCCGTGCTTCGCCATGAGTGCCTCGACCGCCCGGCTCACGCTGTCGCGGTCGCGGATGTCCAGGAGGAGCCCGTCCACCGGGCGCCCCAGCTCCTCGCTGAGCCCGCGCGCCGCCGGCTCGATGTTGGAGGCCTTGCGGCTGGCGATGGTCACGCGGGCGCCCAGGCGGGCGAGCTCGCGCGCCACCGCGGCGCCGATCCCCGTGCCGCCGCCCGTGACCAGGGCGACCTTGCCTTCCAGGAGACCTGGGCGAAACACCTTGCTCGGAGAGGGGGGGCTCATGGTACGGAATTGCCTCCTGCCGGCGGCGGCGGCGCGCCGGTCGGGATAGTGGCCATGTTCACTCTCGCGGGAACCGGACCATGCGTATCCTCGTGACGGGCGGATCGAGCTTCGTGGGCGCGCACTTCTGCTTGAGGGCGGCGGCGGCGCATGAGGTCCACGCCATCCACCACCGCACCTCGCTCCGGCTGAACGGCGTCGTCCCGGTTCGGCTCGACCTGCGGCGCGAGCGCGACCGGGCCCGCGTGGCCGAGAGTGGCGCGGACGTCATCGTCCACCTCGCGGCCAAGATCCGCACGGTGGAGGGCGAGGACCCGCCGGGCAAGGCGGCCATGGAGCTGAACCGGCTCATGATGGACGCCGTGCTGGCCGCGGGCAAGCCGGTGGTCTACGCATCCAGCACCGTGGTCCACTGGGCGCAGACCACGCCCTATGGCGAGAGCCGGCGCGAGGACGAGGCGCGCCTGCGCAAGAGCGGGCTGCCCTACGCCATCGTGCGCCCCTGCGCCCCCTATGGCCCAGCCCTCTCCACCCACCAGCCCGGCCACCGCGAGAGCTTCCAGACCCTCGCCAGCCTGGTGCGCAACAGCCCCGTGGTTCCGGTCATCGGCGACGGGAAGTACCGCCGCCAGCCCATCCATACGGCCGATCTCTCGGACGCCATCCTGGCGCTGATCGACCGCGGGCTCTCCGGGCAGGAGCTCGACGCGGGCGGCGCGGACGCGCTCAGCTTCGACGAGATCATCGACACGATGGCGCACGCCATGGGCCGCTCGGTCTCCAAGCTGCACATCCCGAAGGCGCTGGCGGTGAAGCTGAGCAAGCTCACGCCCAACATGGAGCCCAGCCTGCTCGGGGCCGTGGACACCGACGAAGTCGCCGATCCCGGCCCGCTGACCGCGGCGACCGGCGTGCGCCCGCGGAGCTTCGCGGATGGGGTGCGCGACCTGATCTGAGCTCGGTTGGAGCCCTCATGCCGCCTGTCGCCCGCGTCGAGGTCCTCGATCCCGCCACCCTCAGCGACGCCGCGCTGGACGCGCTCACGGACCGTCTCTACGGCGTCCACGCCGAGATCTTCGACGGGGTGAGCCGCGAGAGCTTCGCCCGCTATGTGGTCCGCTCGCCCGCCGAGCAGACCTCGCTGCAGCTCAGCTACGGGGCGGACGGCGAGCTGGCCGGCTACATCGCGGTCCACGCCTTCAAGCGGCGCTTCCGGGGTGAGCCCTGCACGGTGCTGCGCGCGGAGGCGGGGCTGCGCCGGGCCTACCGGGGCGCGGGCTCACCGGGCTCCTTCTTCACGAGCCAGCTCCTGCGCGCGCGGGTGAGCTCGCCGGGGGCGCAGGTCTACCTGGGCTGCCTGGTCCACCCGAGCAGCTACACCGCGCTCGCCCGCGACGCCGCCGCCATCTGGCCGCGCCCGGATGCGGAGACCCCGGCGGACGTGGCGGAATTCATGATGGCCCTGGGCGAGGAATTCCACCTGGAGATGGTGGACCCCGCCCGACCGCTGGTCCGCGAGGTCGGCTGGATCACGCGAGACACCCCGGCCGAGCGTCAGTACTGGCTGGGCGCGGAGAACCCCTACGCCCGCTTCTATGTCGAGCAGAACCCGGGCTTCGTCCGCGGGGACGGCCTGCTGACCCTCATCCCGCTGGACATGGGGACCCTGGGCCGCTCGCTGGTGAGCTGGGGGCGCGGTCGCCTGGAGAAGAGCCTGTTCCGCACGGTGGGCGCGCTGGAGCGCAACGTGCTGCGGCCCTCCCTGGACGAGCGCCAGGCCGAGGGGCTCCTCCAGCAGGTGGAGCGGGCGACCGGGCTGGAGCTCGACGCCGTCCGGGACTTCGGGATCGTCGGCGCGCGCTACCCCGTCCCCGCGCGGACCGTGCTGATGCGCGAGGGCGAGCCGGGCCAGGAGCTCTTCCTGATCGTGAGCGGGGCGGTGCAGGTGATCCGGGTGGGCGCCGGCGGGGAGGAGGAGATCCTCGACCAGCTTGGGCCGGGCAACATCGTGGGCGAGATGGCGGTGGCGACGGGGCGCCCACGCACGGCCACGGCGCGTACGGCCACCGACTGCGTGCTGCTGCGGCTCACCCGTCCAGAGGTGGACGGTCTGCACGCCGCGGCCCCCGCCCTCCTGGACCTGCAGTGGTGGACCGTCGGCGCGCGGATCTTCGACACCCTGGCGCGCGCGGTCCCCGGCCTGGAGGCGCTCTCGCCGCAGGCCCGCAAGCGCTGGGCCAGCGAGGGAGAGCTGCGCGCGCTCGACGAGGGGGCGCTCCTCGCGCTGGAGGAGGGGCGGATCCTGGTCCTGATCACGGGCCGGGTGGTCGCGGCCGGAGCGCAGGGCTTCCTGAGCCTGGAGGCCCCCGCCGTCCTCACGCTCTCGCCCGGGCTGCGCCTGCGGGCCACGACGGCGGCGCGGCTCCTGCTGCTGCCCCTGGAGCCCTCAGGAGAGGGGCTCGAATAACTGACCCGGGGTCAGTTCCGCGGATCGATGTCGTCCACGTGCTCCTCGTGCAGCACCACCGGCGATGTCCGCTTCCGCAGCCGCATGTTGAGCAGCTCCACCCCGAGCGCATAGGCCATCGCGAAGTAGACGTAGCCCTTGTTGATGTGCTCCCCGAAGCCCTCGGCCACCAGCAGCACGCCGATCAGCATGAGGAAGCTCAGCGCGAGGATCTTCATGGAGGGGTGGCGGTTGACGAAGTCGCCCACGGTCTGGGCGAAGGCCAGCATGACGCCGACGGCGATGATCATGGCGGTGGCCATGATCCAGACCTGGTTGGCCATGCCGACGGCCGTGATCACGCTGTCCAGCGAGAACACGATGTCCAGGAACATGATCTGGACCACCGCGCTCGCCAGCGGGATCACCGCGCCGATGGGCGAGCCGTCCTCGTCCGTGGCGCTCTCCAGCTTGGAGAAGATCTCGTGGCTGCTCTTGGCGATGAGGAAGAGCCCGCCCACCAGGAGGATGAGGTCGCGCCCGGAGATGCCGCGGCCGAGGAGCGCGAACAGGGGCTCGGTGAGGCCCATGATCCAGGAGAGCGTGAGGAGGAGCAGCAGGCGCGTGCCCAGCGCCGCGACGAGGCCCATGTTGTAGGCCAGCTTCTTCTTCGACCTCTCGACCTTGTCCGCCATGATGGCGATGAAGACGATGTTGTCGATGCCCAGCACGATCTCGAGGCCGGCGAGGGTGGCGAGCGAGATCCAGGTCTCGATGTGGCTGAGCGACTCCAACACGGGGCTCTCCTCTGCGAGCGGCCCCATGATAGCGCGGCGAGCCCACCCGGGCCCGGCATGCTATCCCTGCACGCGGAGATCGAGCCCGATGCAGACCAGCCTCGCCCGTGACCTGCTCCAGTACCTCCACGCGAGCCCGAGCCCCTTCCACTGCGTGGACGAGTCCGCCCGCCGGCTTCTGAGCGCGGGCTTCCGCGAGCTCTCCGAGCGGGACGAGCCCAGCGCGCTGAGCCCCGGGGAGGGCGCCTTCCTGCGCCACGGCGGCTCGCTCATCGCCTGGCGGGCCGGGACGGACGCCCCCGCCGCCGCCGGCTTCCGCGTGCTGGGCGCGCACACGGACTCGCCGAACCTGCGCGTCAAGCCGCGCCCGGACACCAGCGCCGAGGGCTACCGTCGCCTGGGCGTGGAGGTCTACGGCGGCGTCATCTTCGCCACCTGGATGGACCGCGATCTGGGCTTCTCCGGCAAGGTGGTCGTGGCCGGGCCGGCGGGCATGGAGGAGCGGCTGGTGCGGGTGGACCGCCCGGTGGCGCGCATCCCGAACCTGGCCATCCACCTGAACCGCAACGTCAACACCGACGGGCTCAAGCTGGACGCGCAGAAGCACCTGCCGCCCGTGCTGGGCCTGGGCGAGGGCCCGGAGTTCCGCGCGCTGCTGGCCACCGAGCTGGGCGTGGACCCCGCCGCCATCCTCTCCTGGGAGATCGGGCTCCACGACGTGGTGGCGCCGACGCTGGGCGGGCTCGGCGAGGACTTCGTGTTCTCCGCGCGCCTGGACAACCAGTTCTGCTCGCACGCGACGCTCTCCGCGCTGCTGGCGGCGGAGGCCGCGCCCGCCACGCAGGTGCTCGCCCTCTTCGATCACGAGGAGATCGGCAGCCGCACCTGGCGGGGGGCCAACGGGCCGCTGCTGGGCCGCGCGCTGGAGCGGATCCTGCGCGACCACGCGCTGCAGGCCCCGGGCGGGCTGATGCGGGCGGCGGCGAATTCCTGGATGGTGAGCGCGGACATGGCCCACGGCGTCCACCCCGCCTACGCCGACCTGCACGAGCCCAACCACAAGCCGCGCCTGGGCGGCGGCCCCGTGCTGAAGGCCCACGCCGAGCACCGCTACGCCACCGAGGTCGAGAGCGCGGCCTTCTTCCGCAAGGCCTGCGCGGACGCCGCCGTTCCCTGCCAGGACTTCGTGACCCGCACGGATCTGGCCTGCGGGACGACCATCGGGCCGATCTCCGCGGCAGAGCTGGGGATCCGCACGGTGGACGTGGGCTGCGCCATGCTGTCCATGCACAGCGTCCGCGAGCAGGCCGCCGCCGCCGACGTGGCCCCCTTCGTCTCCGCGCTGACGCGGGCGCTGACCGCGTGAGGCTCGCGGTCCTCATCCCGGCCCGGAACGAGGAGGCCCGCCTGGGGGCGGTGGTCGCCCGGGTCCGCGCCTGTCTGCCCGAGGCCCACCTGCTGGTGGTGGACAGCGAGAGCCAGGACGGCACCGCCGCGCTGGCCCGGGAGCTGGGGGCGGAGCTCGTGCCCCAGGGCTACGCCGGCTACGCCGGGGCGCTCTCCACCGGGTACCGCGCGCTGGCCGGGCGGGGGCTCGACGCCGTGCTGCAGCTCGACGCCGACGGGCAGCACCCGCCGGAGGAGGGGCCGCGCCTGGTCTCGGCCCTGGCCGAGGCCGATCTGGTGATCGGCAGCCGCGCGGGGACCGACAGCCCGGGGCCGCTCCCGCGGAAGGTGGGGAACGCGGCGCTGGGCCTGGCCGTGACCCTGGCCACCGGGCGGCGCCTGGGCGACCTGACCAGCGGCTACCAGGCCCTCGGGCCGCGCGCGCTCGCCCTCTTCGCCGAGACCTTCCCCTGCTGCCACGCCGACGCCAACGTGCGCGTGCTGGCCCTGCGGCGCGGGCTGCGGGTGGCGGAGGTGCCGGTGCGCATGGCCGAGCGCGCGGGGGGCGCCTCCATGCACGACGGGCTGCGCGGCTTGAGAAATTTCGGCGGGAGCCTCTACGCCGTGCTAGAGGAGAGGCTAGCCAGGATCCCCTGATGCCCTCTCCCGCCACGGACGCGCGCCCGGAAAGCCAGGGGCAGGAGCCCCGCTTCGGCGCCCTGCTGGGCGGGAAGTACCGGGTGGAGGGCCTGCTGGGTCGCGGCGGCACGGGCAACGTCTACCGCGCCATCCAGGAGCCCATCGGGCGCGCGGTGGCGGTCAAGATCCTGCGGGTGGACCTGCCGCCCGAGGAGCAGCGCCAGTTCGAGATCCGCTTCCTGCGCGAGGCCTCGCAGGCGGGCGCGCTCCAGCACCCCAACGTGGTGACGGTCCACGACTTCGGGCGCGAGGACGACGGCACCTGCTACATCGTGATGGAGCTGCTGCGCGGGCGCTCGCTCAAGGACGTGCTGAAGGACGGGCCCATGCCCGCCCGGCGCGCGCTGGACGTCTTCGAGCAGATGATCCGCGGGCTCCGCGCCGCCCACCACAACGGCATGGTCCACCGCGACGTCAAGCCGGGCAACATCACCCTGCTGGTGGGCGACGACGGGCGGGATCTGGTCAAGATCCTGGACTTCGGGCTGGTCAAGGACCTGGACGCCATCGGCGGGCTGGAGGACGGCGGGGCGGCGGCCTCGCTCATCCCGGAGGACGACCTGTCGGCGGAGTCCACCGTTACCCGGCACGGCCTCTTCCTGGGCACGCCGCACTACGTGGCGCCGGAGCAGGCCCGGGGCGCGCGGGTGGACGGCCGGGCCGACCTGTACTCGGCGGGGGTCGTGCTCTACCGCATGGTGACGGGGGTGCTGCCCTACTTCGATCGGGACGCGGCGGTGATGGCCCAGGCGCACGTCAGCGCGCCCTACCCGCCGATGCGCGAGCGGGCCCCCGGGGTGGCCGTCCCGCCCGTCGTCGAGGAGCTGGTGCGGCGCTGCATGGAGAAGGAGCCCGCGCTGCGCTACCCGGACGCCGACGCGCTGCTGGCCGATCTCGTCGTGGCGCGCCGGGCCCTCGAGCCCGCCCCCGCGGAGCTCGGGGTCCACAGCGAGTCCACCGCCTCCCTGGTCCAGCCCCTGCCGGTGGCTCCCCCGCCGCCCGCGAAGCCGGCGCGGAGCCGGGCGGGCCTGGCGCTCGGGCTGCTGCTCCTGCTCGGGGGGGGCGCCGCGGCGGCCCTGCTCTGGCCGGAGCCCGCGTCGGAGCTGAAGCCCGCCGATCCGGTCCTGGAGCCGGCCGCTCCCGCCGCGCGCACGGTCAACGTCTTCCTGGCCAGCGCCCCGCCCGGGGCGGAGGTGAGGCTGGGGGAGGATCTGCTGGGGACCACGCCCTTCGTGTGGCGGCGCGAGGTCCCCGCGGGTGAGGCCGCCCCCACGCTCTCGCTGAGCTTCGCGCTGGAGGGCTACGAGCCCGCCACGCAGGCCGTGACGCTGGAGGGCGAGGAGCTGGTGGTCAACGCCAGCCTCGTCGCCGTCCCCCGGGCGCCCGAGCCGCGCCGGTCCACGCAGCCCAGGGCGGAGGCGAAGACCGGGACGAAGGCCGCGGACACCAAGGCTACGGAGACGAAGCTCAAGGAAACTAGTGACTCTAGTACCTCTGGCACCCTCCTCGCCGACGGGATCCCCTTCACCGCCGCCCAGGCCGCCGCGACCGTCACCTGGCTGAACGGCGCGACCGAGTCCCAGCTCTACGGGGCGGGCATCGCGCCGCGCCAGGTCCACCTCATCCAGGACGGCCGCCCCTGGAAGGACATCCAGTCCTTCGCCGCCACGCTCAACATCGGCGAGAAGACCGTCGCCGCCGCCCGCGACGCCGCCAGCCGCTGACAGGTTCCCCCCATGGCCGTCCTCCTCCTGCGCGGCGTGCACCACGCCTTCGGTGATCGCGTCGTCCTGCGCGACGTCAACCTCAGCGTCGAGCCGGGCGAGCGCGTCGGCGTGCTGGGCGTCAACGGCTCGGGGAAGTCCACGATGCTGGCCATCGCCGCGGGCCTGCTGCGGGCGGACGGCGGCGAGGTCCACCAGGACGGGGAGGTGGTGCTGCTGAGCCAGGAGCCGAACCTGCCCGGCCGCACGGTGGGGGAGGCGGCCGATGAGGCCATGGCCGAGCATCGGCGCGCCCTGGACCGCTACCACGCCGCCGCCGAGCGCCTCGCCCATGAGCCCTCCGCCGCCCAGGAGGCCGAGCTCGCGCGCCTGCAGGAGCGGGTGGAGCGGCTGGGCGGCTGGGAGCCCGGACACCGCGTCGCCGCCATGCTCGACCGCCTGGGGGCGCCTCCCAGGGACGCGCTGCTCAGCACGCTCTCCGGCGGGGAGCGCCGCCGCGTCGCCCTCGCCCGCGCCCTGCTCCGCGACCCCGACCTGCTCATCCTCGACGAGCCCACCAACCACCTGGACGCCGACACCATCGCCTGGCTGGAGGACCACCTCGCCACCCTGCGCGGGGCGGTGCTGCTGGTCACCCACGACCGCTACTTCCTGGACAAGGTGGTGGACCGCATCGTGGAGATCGAGGACGGCAACAGCCACGACTACGAGGGCTCCTACGGCGACTACCTGCTGGCCAAGGCCGAGCGGGTGGAGGTGGTGCGGCGCACGGAGGAGCACCGGCTGAAGCTCATCGCCCAGGAGGCGGAGTGGGCGGCCCGCGCCCCCGGGGCCCGGCGCACCAAGCAGAAGGCCCGGCTGGAGCGCCTGGAGTCCCTGCGCGCCCAGCGCCCGGCCCTGCGCATCCGCAGCGCGGAGCTGGCCCTGGACGCCGGGGACGCGGCGGGCGGCACCATCCTGGAGCTGCGCGGGATCACGAAGAGCCTGGGCGGGAGGCGGCTCATCGCCGGGCTGGACCTGGACCTGGCCCGGGGCGAGCGCCTGGGCGTCATCGGGCCCAACGGCGCGGGCAAGACCACGCTGCTCCGCCTGCTGACGGGCG
Source organism: uncultured Enterobacterales bacterium (assembly GCA_964615375.1). Classification (GTDB taxonomy): domain Bacteria; phylum Myxococcota_A; class UBA796; order UBA796; family CAZKWG01; genus CAZKWG01. Next base: position 20,969 of record CAZTOW010000038.1, on the reverse strand, counting down.
AGCAGAAGCCGGACAAGGGGACGATCACGCTGGGCCGCCGCTCGCGGGTGGCGCTCTTCGCCCAGGACCGCGCCGGGCTGGACCCCAACCAGACCGTCTACGAGGCGGTGGGGGAGGGGGCCGACCACGTCACCATCGGCGGGCGGGACATCCAGCTCATCTCCTGGCTGGAGCGCTTCCTCTTCCCCTACGACATGCACCAGGCGAAGGTCGGCGTGCTCTCCGGCGGGGAGCGGGCGCGCGTGCTGCTGGCGCGCCTGGTCAAGCAGGGGGCGAACGTGCTCCTGCTGGACGAGCCGACCAACGATCTGGACCTGCTCACGCTCAGCGTGCTGGAGCAGGCCCTGCTGGAGTTCCAGGGCTCGGCCATCGTCGTGACCCACGACCGCTGGTTCCTGGACCGGGTGGCGACCGGGGTGCTGGCCTTCGAGGGAGACGGCCGCGTCATGCGCTACGCCGACTTCGCCCAGCACCGCGCCGCCCGTGAGGCCGCCGAGGCCGCCCGCCGCGCCGCCGAGGCCGCCGCGCGCGCCGCCGCTCCGCCTGAGCCCCGCCGAGCCGAGCGCGCCGAGACCGGCAAGGTGAAGCTCAGCTTCAAGGAACGCCGCGAGCTCGAGGAGCTCCCAGGCCGCATCGAGGCCGCCGAGGCCCGCAAGCTGGAGCTGGACGCGAGCCTCTCCGATCCGGCGCTCTACAAGGGCCCGAAGGATCGCATGCTGGCCGTCCAGGCCGAGGCGCGGCGCCTGGAGGAGGAGATCCCGGCCCTCTACGCCCGCTGGGAGGCCCTGGAGGCGCGCGGCTGAGGGCTCAGCAGCACCAGCACCCGGGCGGGGGCTGGCGCAGCGAGAGGCAGGTCAGCGCCCCGTCGCCCTTGTGCAGCTCGGAGACGTCCACGCTCACCACGGGCAGGCCCCGCGCGCGCAGGGTCGCCGCGGTCCCGGGCGCGCTCGCGCTCACGATCACGCGGTCGGCGAGCCCCAGCACGTTGCCGCCCAGCGGCTCCTCCACCGCCAGCACCTCCAGGCCCGCCGCCTGGAAGGGGGCCGGGTCGAGCGCGCCGCGCACCAGCAGCGCCAGCTCGGGCGTCGCCATCGTGATCGCGCTCTTGAGGTGGAGCCCGCCGGTCACCGGCACCGGGTGTACGCGGAGGCCCCGCGGCTCGGCCACGTCTCGAAGCGCCTGGACCCCGCCCGCGTTGGTGCGCCCGGAGAGCCCGACGAAGAGGTGCTCGCCCGCGCGCAGGACGTCGCCGCCGTCCAGGGTGGCGGGCAAAGCCATGCTGTGGACGGACATCTGCGCGGCCAGGGCGGCGGCGACGGGCGCCACCTCGGGGCGACGGGAGGGCGCGCCGGGCACGGTCGCCAGCGCCACCGGCCCCAGCAGCAGGGCGGTGTCCTCGATGTAGACGCAGTCGGGGCAGGAATCTTCAGCCGGGAGCCACCGCAGCTCCACGCCCGCGTCCGCGAGCGCGGCGGCGTAGGCCCCGTGCTGCGCGCGCGCCAGGGCCACGTCGATGGGCTCCGGGCGCTCCCGCAGGCACAGGGGCATGCTCTCCGGCACGGCCCGCAGCCAGGCCAGCCGCGGGCTCGCGAAGCGCAGCCTCACGGACAGGCGTCGTTGACGGCGCCGGGGGTGCCGAAGCCGGTCTCGCTCCCGTAGTCCTCGCAGGTCTCGATCGAGGAGCTCTGCGCGCACCAGTTGTCGAAGCTCGACCAGCTGTTCGAGTCGTACTTGTCGGGGTCGAGGCCGTAGGCGACGTCCTCGTCGAAGATCCACTCCGACCCGCCGCGGGTGACCTCCAGGAAGGCCAGCGTGGTGATCGTCTCCCCGTTGTAGATCAGGAAGATCGTGGAGTTGTCGGACATGCTGTAGGCGTCGCCCCACAGCGCGTCGGGCTCCAGGCAGCCGTTGGAGCCCTCGTCATCCGTCTCCGCCACCAGCAGGTACTCCCCAGGGTAGAGCAGCAGCGAGCCCGAGGGGTCGTCGAAGCTGAACTCCTTGGGGACGGAGTCGCTGTCGATCTCGCCCTTGTAGCGCTGCACCTGGAGCCCGTTGAGGTCCAGGATGTGGTCCGTGCGGTTGTAGAGCTCGAAGTAGTCGCCGGAGGAGGCGTACTCGGGCATCAGCTCGGTGATGATGACCTCGTCGAGGCCCGGCGCGGGGTCGTTCTCCACGTCGAAGGCCCCGGTCTGGACCACGCTGTCCTCGCCGTAGCCCACGCCGCAGGCGATCTCCAGGACCACGCTCTCGTCGGAGGCGAAGTCCAGCTGGCTGTCCCAGGTGAAGCAGTGGTCCACGCCCTCGGTGCTCGTGCCGAGCCCGGAGAGCTTCTCGGACGCGCCGTCGCCGTCGCAGTCCGTCTCCAGCAGCGAGACCTGGGACCAGGTCTCCCCGCCGTCGGTCGAGAAGGTCGGCGCGATGTAGGCGTCGAGGCCCTCGGGGTGGTAGAGCGTGTACTCCACGACGATGGGCCCGTCCTCGGGCGAGTCGGGCTCCTTGACCTCCACTGTGCAGCCGTCGTCCAGCGTCTCGCTGTTGTCGACGGTGACCTCGTCCACCTGATCGGTCGCCCAGAGCCCGCACTCGGAAAACGCGGTGACCCGGAGGGAGACGCCCTCGAACTTGCCCTTGCCCAGGTCCGACCGGCTGTCCCAGACGAAGTCGTTCTTCTCGCCGTCGGGGCTGCTGGCGAGGCCCTGGGTCTCGCCCTCGAGCGTGGCCTCGTACCAGGTCTCGCCGCCGTCGGTGCTGTAGCCGATGGCGACGGTGGCGGGCTCGCTGTCGTCCTGCCGGAGCTTGGCGCGCAGGCGGACGTCGCCTGCGGGCACGTCGTCCCGGACCGAGAGGCTCGGGCTCCCGCAGTAGAAGGACTTCATCTCGGGGATCTCGCAGCTCACCGCGCCGAGGGGGGCCAGCAGCAGCAGCGGGTGGAGGCGGCTCATGGGGTCACTCCAGCGTCGTCGGTGGGCGGGGTGCCGGCGTCATCGGACTCGGGGAGGCTGTCCTCCGCGGGCGGGGGCTCCTCACCCTTCTTGTTCTTCTTCTTCTTCTCTTTCTTCTTCGCCTTGGGCTCGGGCTCGTCCAGGGGGGCGTAGAGCGGATCCGCCGCGTCGGGCGCGGTCGCCTCGTCTCCCGGCTGGCCCTCGGCGCCCTCGATGGGGGCGGCGCCCTCGGCGGGCTCGGCGCCCTCCTCGGCCGTCTTCTCCTTCTTGCCCTTGCCGCGGCGGCCCTTCTTCCCGGGCTCCTCGGCGGCGGGCTCGGCGCCCTCGGCGGCGGGCTCGGCGCCCTCGGCGGGGGCGGCGGTGTCCGCGCCCTCGGCAGGCTCGGCGCCCTCGACGGGCTCGGCGCCCTCGGCGGGCTCGGCGCCCTCGACGGGCTCGGCGCCCTCGGCCTTCGCCGCGGCCTTGGCGGCCTTGCGCTCGGCGCGGCGCTCCTTGCGGCTCTTGCGGTCATCGGCCGGATCGGGCTCGCCGTCGGCGTTGACGGGGATGGCCAGCGCGCTCTCACCCTCGCCGAGCTCGGTCCCGGCGGCGTCACCCGCGGGCTCCACCGCCTCAGGCGCGGGCTGCGGGAAGCCGACGGGGCCCTCCTTCATGCTGCGGATCGGGCGCGGGTGCTCCTGCGGGGTGCCGAGCTGCATGGAGAGGCCGGCGGTCACCACCCAGTAGGCGCCGTAGCTGGTCAGCTCGCCGCTCAGCGGGTAGCCCTGGATGTACTCCGGGATCCCGTCACCGTTCGAGTCCTGGATGAGATCCTCGTCTTTGACCTGGGTGCGCGGCAGCAGGTAGTGGTACTGCCCGCCGATGTCCAGGCTGATCGGGCCCTGCGTGACCGGGGGCAGCCCGTCGAAGGGGGCGAGCCGGCCGATCTCGAAGCCGAGACCGCCGGTCCCCACGACCCGATCGCTGTCCATGTAGTTGGTCTTGCCCGTCTGAGCGGGGACCGGGGTGGGCACCCACTGGGCGCCCATGCGCACCTTGACCTGCATGTCCTGGATGGCGGGCTTCGTGAGGAAGGAGCCCGTGGCGATCTGCATGCCGGCGCGGTAGCTGATGGTGTCCTTGAACTTGGGCGAGCCGTAGTCCTGGCCCACGTTCGCCGACATCTCCACGCCCTCCAGGCTCTCGATCACCAGCTCCATCGCGGGGGCGGTGGTCTCCTGGAAGCTGGACCACTGCGTCCAGGTGGCGTCCGCCGTGAGCTGCACGCGCGGGGTGCTCTCCAGGGTGTTGGTCCCGTCGCGGACGTCGCCGAAGCCCGTGCGCAGGCCGAAGGCGGCCTGGGGCGGGTTGAAGAAGGCCTGGAGCCCGGCGATGTCCAGCGCGATGGGCTCCTCCACGAGCTGGGAGAGCAGCAGGGTCTCGTCGTCGAACTTCACCTGCCCGGTGACGTTCGCCGTGACGTGGGCGTTCGTGTTGGCCAGCCACACGCCGCGCCAGCTGAGCCCGATGGCGTGCCGCTGGAGGCGGGTGACCTTGTCCGGGTCGCGGCTCTTGGACAGGAGGCTCGCGTCGATGATCAGGCCCCCGTTCAGCCGCAGGTCCGGGGTGATGGCCACGTCGAGCTGGTCGATGTCCGCCTGGATCTGCGCGTCCACCGCGGGCGCGCCCTCCTCGCTGGAGAAGGCGCTCACGTTGGCGTGCGTGGACAGGGTGGCGTCCGCCTGGATGCCCGCCATCACCTGCGCGCCCACGCCCAGGTACAGGCCCTGCATGGGGTGGATGGAGAGGGCCGGGCTCACCGCGAAGCGGTTGTTCCGGTCGGCGAACATCACGTAGTAGGGGATGGAGGGGTCCGCGACCGAGACCCGCATCAGGGCGTCGCTGGGCAGGTAGCCGGTGATGCCGATGGCCATGACGTGCCAGACCGGCAGGACGATGCCGAACTGCACGCCGCTCGTGTAGAAGGGCGAGGTGCCGGCGTCCGTGGACGTCCGGTAGTCCGTGCCCACCGGCCCGTAGTCGGGGAAGCCCAGCGTGTCCTGGAGCAGCCCGTCCCCGTTCGTGTCGTAGACGATGCCGGAGAAGTCCCCGAGCATGGCCTGACCGAGGATGGGGGCCGCGGCCATCGTGATGCGCCGGGCCTGGCCGATGCCCGCGGGGTTGTAGTAGGCGCCGTAAGCGTCGTTGGCGAGGGCGGTGGACGCGCTCCCCATCGAGATGTTCGACGGCCCCATGCCGACGAGATCGGGGATGGAGGCGTTCGCCACGCTCGAGAGCGAGGAGAGACCAGCGAGCAGCAGGAGGTTCATGGAGCTTCCGCGACAGGGGAAAGAGCAGAGAGCGGGGAGCGCGCGTCCGAGGGCTCCGCCTCCTCGGTGCCCGGGTCGATGAGCCCGTTGTCCACCAGGAGGTCGAGGAGGTCGGCGGTCAGCGAGAGGATCTCGTCGAGGGTCCCACCCTCGATCAGGTCATAGAGGAACCAGAGCGCGCCTTCGCGCCCCTCGACCGGGGCCAGGAGGTCGGCGAGCTCCGGGTTGGCGAGCACCACCAGGGCCGAGCCCCACAGGTCCTCGTTCTCCAGGAGGTCCCGGGCCTTCTCCTCGAGGTCGATCTCCACCTCGCCGAGCGCGTCGGTGACCTCGCCCAGGAGCCCGAGCAGGTTGTCCGGGTAGAGCCCGCTGTCCTCGTCCTGCATCCGCTGGCCGAGCGTGCCCAGCACGAGGTCCAGGTCCGCCCCCGGGTACTCCGGGTGCAGCATGTGGCGGGCCAGGTCCAGCGGGATGGTCGCCGGCACCACGCCCACGCCGTCCCCGTCGAAGTCCTGCTCGATCAGCAGCGTGAGCCCGAGCTTCTGCACCGCCTGGGCCGCCGGCCGCAGCCGACCGAGCTCCGTGTCGATGAAGACCGGGACCATGGGCAGCATCGTGCTGATGGCGTCGTTCTGGAGCGCCGCCACCGTGAGCCCGCGCGTCTCGTTGATCAGGTCCAGCTCCAGCAGGATCTCGGCGACCGGCAGCAGCTCCGCCACGTCGACCGTCTGGTGGACCGCGTAGACGACGGCCAGCAGCACGCCCGTCGTGTTCGGCGTCATGCCGATGAGCGCCTCCATCGGCGGGAAGACGTCGTTGAGCAGGTCGCAGAGCGCGACCGTGCTGTCCTCGCCGCAGACCGGCTCGAGGAGCTCACCCATCTGCGGCACGAGCTCCGTGGGGTCGGCGCCCGAGAGGTAGACGCTGTCCAGCACGTCCAGCACGAGCTCGAGGAGCGTGGACGGCTCCTCCTCGCCCGGGAGCGTGAGCTCGGTCGTGAGCAGGCTCAGGTCGCTGGTCAGGTCGGCCGACGCCGCCAGCAGCTCATCCAGCACGTTCTCGCCTTCCCAGCCGACGTTCTCGCCCGCGCTGTTCGTCGTGAACACCGTCACCAGCTCTTCGGGGACGTAGTCCAGCGCGCACTTGCCCTGCCGGTCGCGCTCGTTCCAGATCCCGGCGATGGGCCGGGCGATGGCGGCCAGGAGGTTGTCGTCGTCGGGGTTGCGGTCCTGGTCGCCGTCGCCGTCGATGTCGTCGTCCAGCAGCGTGACCACGTAGGGCAGGAGCTCCTCGATGGGGGACTCGGTCTCGCCCACCGGGACGTCCACCAGGAGCTGGCCCAGGTTCAGCAGATCGTTGCCGGGCTGGATCTTGTCCGCGTTGAGCGTGCTGGTGGCCTCGAGCAGGGCGGCGGTGCTCTTCAGCATGTCCGCGCGCTGCTCCTCGGTGGTGCCCGTGCTCACGGCGTCCAGCACCGTGCCCAGCTGATCGGGGACGTCGGTGTCCAGGAGGGCCAGCGTGAGGCGGGGCACGCTGCAGTCCCCGCGGTTGTCGCGCTCCTCGCAGGTGGCCATGGCGTCGGCGCCCTCGCGCAGGATCCCGACCCCTGGCCCCACCAGCCCGGCGTCCATGGCCTCCACCACGAGGTCCAGCGCGCGGGAGAGCGGCTTCTCCTCCGAGGAGAGCAGGCGCGCGCCGACCTCCAGCCCGTAGACCACGTCGAAGGTCACCAGGGTCTCGTTGGCGGCCTCGACCAGGGACTCCACGTCCTCGCTGGTGGCCAGCCAGACCACCGTGGCCTCCAGCGGGTCCAGCGCGCCCTGCTGGTTGAAGCAGGAGAACACGACGACGATCTCGTCTCCGTCCTGGATCCCGTCCGTGAGATCGGCCTCGAAGCACGGCCCTGTCGCCGTGGTCGGCTCGGCGCGATCCGGGCCGTTGAGCCCGGGCTCCGGCACGCAGCCCGCGAGGGGGAGCCCGAGGAGGAGGACGAGGGGCAGCTCTCGGTGTACACTCTGGCGCATGTGAGCATCCTGACCGCGCAAGCCTAACATCACGCGACCCGAGGGCACCAGCGTACATGGCGATACCCGTTCGATTCCTGATCGGCGAGCACCTCTACCTGAGGCCAGTCGAGGCAGCGGACCTGCCCGTCTGTCAGGTCTGGATCAACGATCCGGAGATCCGTGGGCTGGTCGCCAACGTCCGCCCCATCGACCTCGTGGGCGAGCAGGCGTGGCATCAGAGCCACGATCGTCGACCGCTGCCTGCCGAGATCCATCTGGCCATCGTGCTCCATGAGGCCGACCGCTTCATCGGCACCACCGGCTTCATCAAGCTGGACTGGCTCAACCGCACGGGGACCACCGGCTCGCTCATCGGCGAGCGGGACTGCTGGGGCCGGGGCTACGGCACCGAGGCCAAGGCGCTGATGCTGGAGTACGCCTTCGACACGCTGAACCTGCACCGCGTCCAGAGCGAGGTCATCGCCTACAACGAGCGCAGCGCGCGTCACCTCCTGCGGAACGGTTTCCAGCTGGAGGGGCGCCGGAGGCAGGCCATCTTCCGGCACGGGCGCTATCACGACATGCTGGACTTCGGCGTCCTGCGCGAGGACTGGGAGGCGGCGCGGGCGGCGCGGGGCTCATCCACCTAGTTTTTCGAACACGAAGTGGAGAAATCGGAAGGGGACCTCGCCCTCCTGAGGGGTGAAGCGGACCTCCAGGCGCCAGGGCTCGGGCTTCGCCTCGGCCGCGCCGCTGACCACGCGCCGACGGGGGAGGCCGAAGCGCCCCGGCTCCGTGGCGAGCAGCCGGGCGATGCGGGCGGGGTCCACGGTCGTGCTCTCGTGAAAGTCCAGCACCACCCGCACCTTCAGCCAGTGGACGCGCTGGATCCCCAGCTCGCGGCAGCGCGCCTTGCACTCGGCGATCCAGCCCAGGTTGAGCACCTCGGGCGGCGGGCGGCCGTAGCGGTCTTCCCAGGCGTCCAGGAGCTCGCGCACCTGCTCGACCGAGCGGGTGACGGCGAGGCGGCGGTACTCGACCAGCCGATCCTCCAGGTCGGGGACATAGCTCTCGGGCAGCAGGGCGGGGACGGGGATCTCGATCTCGGGGTCGATGCGGTGGCGGGCCAGCTCGCCGTGGACCTCGGCGACCGCCTCCTCCAGCAGCTCCAGGTAGGTGTCCAGGCCCACCGCCTCGATCTGGCCGTGCTGCTCCGCGCCCAGCAGGTTGCCCGCCCCGCGCAGCTCGAGATCGGCGTTGGCGATGGCGAATCCGGCCCCCAGCTCGGTGTTCTCCTGGAGCACCTGGAGCCGGCGCAACGCCTCGGCGGAGACCCCGCCCTCGGGGATGAGCAGGGTGCAGTGGCCGCGCGTGGACCCGCGCCCCACCCGCCCGCGGAGCTGGTAGAGCTGGGCGAGCCCGAGCTGGTCGGAGCGGTCCACGATCATCGTGTTGACGTTGGGCATGTCGATGCCGCTCTCGATGATCGAGGTGCAGACCAGGACGTTGACCTTGTGCCGCAGGAAGTCGATGAGGATGTCCTCCAGCCGGGTCGCGTCCATCTGCCCGTGGGCCCAGGCGACGCGAGCCTCGGGCACCAGCTCCTGGATGCGGGCGGCGACGCCCTCCAGGCCCGCGATCCGGTTGTGGACGAAGAAGACCTGGCCGCCGCGCTGGAGCTCGTGGAGGATCTCCTCGCGGATGAGGGGCTCGCTGTAGCGGGCGACCCGGGTGCGGATGGACTGGCGCTCGGCGGGGGGCGTGGCGATCAGGCTCACCTTGCGCAGCCCGGTCAGCGCCATGTGCAGCGTGCGCGGGATGGGCGTGGCGCTCATGGAGAGCATGTCCACGTCGGTCGCGAGTTTTTTGAGCTTCTCCTTCTGCTTCACGCCGAAGCGGTGCTCCTCGTCCACCACCATCAGCCCGAGCTTGCGGAAGCGAAGAGTGCGGCCGAGCACGGAGGTGGTGCCGACGAGGATGTCCACCCGCCCGGCCGCCAGGCGCTCCTCGACCTCCCGGGCCTCGCGCGGGCTGCGCAGGCGGCAGAGCAGCTCGACCTCGACGGGGAGGTCGGCGAAGCGCTGCTTGAAGGTCTCGAAGTGCTGCCAGGCCAGCACCGTGGTCGGGCAGAGCACCACCACCTGATAGCCGTCCAGCACCACCCGCATCGCCGCGCGCATGGCGACCTCGGTCTTGCCGAAGCCCACGTCGCCGATGATGAGGCGGTCCATGGGCTCGGGGCGGGCCAGGTCCTCCAGCACGTCGCGGATCGCCGCCTCCTGATCCGGGGTCTCGACGTGGGGGAAGGTCTGCTCGAACTGCTGGTAGAGCTCGGGCAGGCCCTCGAAGGCGTGGCTGTGGGCGACCGCGCGCAGGGCGTGGGCGCGGAGCAGCTCGCTGGCCATCGCCAGCACGCGATCCTTGACCTTGGCCTTGCGCTTCGCCCAGGAGTCCCCGCCCAGCTTGTCCAGCTTCGGCGCGTCTGAGCCCACCGACTGGTAGCGGGCGAGCTCGTCGATGCGCGTGACCGGCAGGTAGAGGCGGTCGCCCTCCCGGTAGGAGACGATGACGAAGTCCTGCTCGATCTTCTCCTTCGCGCGCTCGAAGCCCCAGACGTCCTCGGTCATCTGCACCGGCAGGCGGGCGAGGCCCTCGAAGCGGCCGATGCCGTGGCGCGCGTGGACCACGAGATCGCCGCTCTTGAGCTGGGCGAAGCTGGTGACCACCGCCTCGCGGAGGGTGCGGGTGGGCTTCGTGTGGGTGCGCTGGCCGAAGAGCTCGTCGGCGGCGACCACGGCGAGGCGCGAGCGCGGGGCGTGGAACCCTCGGGAGAGCTCGCCGATCCAGAGCCCGGGGACGCCGGGGGGCGGCAGCTCGGCGGGGGGGAGGGTGCGCGGGCGGAGGCGGTGCGGCTCCAGCAGGGCGCGCAGGCGCTCGGCGCGGGCCAGGCTCTCCACGGCGAAGACCAGCTGGAAGCCCTCGTCCAGCCAGGCGCGCAGGCGCTCGGCCACGGGCGCGAGCTCACCGGTCCCCACGCGCAGGGGGAGGTTGTCGCGGGCGTCGAGCTGCGGGGCGTCCGGGGCGAAGCGCTCCAGGCGCAGCGCGGCCTCGAGCCCGCGCTCCACCTCGGCGGCGCGCAGGTAGCGCTCCTCGGGGGCGCAGAGCGGGAGCTCGCCGGTCCCGGCGCAGGCGCGGGTCTCGACGAGCTGATCGAAGCGGGAGAGCTCCTCGCGGACCTCCTCGAGCCCGACGACCGCGAGGTGACGGGCGTAGACCAGCGGGCTCCCCAGCGTGTGGAGGGCGGGCAGGTAGTCCTCGGCCCCCGGGAACCAGAGCCCCTCGCGCAGGTCCTCCAGCACGCGGCGGCGCAGCTTCTGCCCGCCCCCGGTCGCGTCCACCCCGGCCATGAGCCGGCTCGCCACCCGGCTGAGCGCGTCGGGGGTCAGCACGGCCTCGCGCGCGGGCAGGACGCGCAGGCGCGCGGCGGGCTTGCCGTGGGAGCGCTGGGTCTGAGGGTCGAGCTGGCGGAGATCCTCGATCTCGTCGTCGAAGAGGCCCACGCGCCAGGGCTCGGCGCGGCCCGCCGGCCAGAGGTCGATGAGCTCGCCCCGCGCGGAGAAGGTCCCCGGCTCGTCGCTCAGGTGCGAGGCCAGGTATCCCCAGTCCGTGAGCTGGCGCAGGAAGGCCGCGCGGTCCAGGCGCTGGCCGGGGCGAAGCTCCACCCGGTGGGCGCGCAGGGCCTCGGGCGTCAGGACCCGGTGCATCAGCGCGCGCGCCGTCGCCACGATGACCGCCGGCACGCCGCGCTCCAGCAGGTCCAGCGCCACGAGCCGCTGCCGCGGGATCTCCGGGTGCGGGGAGAGGCCCTCGTAGGGCCGCACGTCGTCCGCCGGGAAGAGGGCGACCGGGACGAGGTCTTGCAGGTAGAAGGCCAGCTCTTCCGCCAGCCTCCGCGCCTCCTCGTGCCGCGGCACCACCACCACCAGCGGCAGGTGCCCGCCCCGCTCGGCGAGCTCGGCCCGCACGAGGGAGGCCAGCGCCCAGGCCGGCGCGCCCCCGCACAGCCCGGAGAGCACGCTCCCGCCCCGCGCGAGGCGCGGGATCTGCTGGAGGAAGGCCTCGCTCAGCGCCGTGGCCCCAGGCTCAGGTCGCCGCTTCCGCGGCCGCGTCCGTGGCCGCCTTCTCGGCGCGGGCGGCCAGGATGCGTTGAATGCGCTCGTCGTAGAGGAAGTAGAGCGCCGTCGTCATCCAGAACTCGTAGAGCGACCTCAGCCCCTCGGCGAAGAACCAGGCCACCGACATCGCCGCCCGCGAGGGGTTCTCATCGCCCGTCACCGCCGTCACCGCGGCCTGCACCTGCCCGAACAGGTCCAGCACGCCGAAGCCCACGTAGATCAGCAGCCAGGGCAGCAGCACCAGGAAGATGCTGCGCCGCCGCCCGCGCGTGAGCCGCTTGCTGCGGTCCAGCGGCCAGCGCTCCTTCTCCAGGCAGAGCACCGGCACGACGAAGGCGTACATCTGGAAGAACAGGATCCCCGGCAGCACGATGAGCTGGAGCCCGAGCTGCACGCTGATCTGGACGACCAGATACCAGAAGAAGATGCGCGCGTAGCGGGCCAGCGAGAAGTTCATCGCCCCGTAGAGGTCGCCAGGGTCGCCCTCGTTGCTCCGCTTGCCGACGTAGACCGCCAGCGCCGTGAACAGGGGCCCGACGATGGCCGAGACCCCCAGCAGCGCGCCCATCTGGTAGAGCACCAGCTTGATGAGCGCCGCCTGCCCGCCCTCCACCGACTGCACCGTCTCGATGGACTCGCCGATGAAGTGCAGGGGCACGAAGGCGGCCGTGTAGAGCAGCACGGCGACGAAGGTCACCGAGGGGTGCTCCAGCATCGCGCGCCAGCCAGCGGCCAGCGCGCCCGCGGCGCCGAGACCGGGGACAGGCTTTGAACTCATGGCCGCCGTGTAACGGCGGGATCGCACCCCAGCAAGGCGTTATCATGGCGGCCTGGAGGGATACGTGAGCCTGCCGCCGAGCATCGACATCACTACCTCCATGGGGCGGCTGTTCGCGGAGCGCCCGCTGGATCTGGCCGATCTGGAGGCCGTTCGCCTCGTCCTTCGAGGGAACTCCGTGATCGACTGGAACCGGGTCCACTTCCAGACGCGGGCCGATGTGGATCGCTTCCTGCGGCTGCACCTCCTGGACCCCGACGACGCGGAGGACCTGCGCCGCCTGCGCCGCGTCCACGAGGAGGCGATCACCTACCTGCGCGAGCACCTGCAGCTCAGCTTCCCCGAGAGCCTCGCGCGCCCCGCCGACCCCCGCGACGTCTTCCTGGCCGCCAGCCAGACCGGGGGCTTCCGCCGCCAGCAGATCCTGGCCTGCGTCATCCTGAAGCTCGTCCACGTCATCAACCACATGGAGGCGGCTGAGCTCCGCTTCTACACGCCCCGCTCGGAGGCCGAGCTGGGCACGCTGGCCGAGGCGCGCATCCTCGAGGCGCTCTCCGATCTGCGCCGGCAGGGCTTCCCCATCGTGGAGTTCTACGGCAACCGGAAGGAGCGCCACAGCGTCATCACCAAGCTGCTGGCCAAGCGCGACACCACCGCTGCCACCGTCTTCGACAAGCTGCGCTTCCGCCTCGTGACCGAGGGGCCCGGCCACATCGTCCCGGTCATGGCCTGGCTGGTCAACAACCTCTTCCCCTGCAACTACACCATCCCCGGCCAGAGCCACAACAACCTGGTCCGGCTCGACCAGCTCCTGCGCTCGCCCGAGTATGTCCACCTCGTGGACAAGCTCCAGGGCTGGTCGGTGGAGGACGACGACTTCAACCCCGAGGAGAACCCCTTCTCCGGCGCCTCCTATCGGATGGTCAACTTCATCGTCGATTTTCCAGTCAGGGTGGATGACGCCGCCGAGCGGCGCTACGTCGAGCGCTTCGGCCGCACCGTCTTCGTGCTGGTCGAGTTCCAGGTCATGGACGAGCTGACCGCCCACAAGAACGAGGAGGGCGAGAACGCCCACGACCTCTACAAGGAGCGTCAGCGCGCCATCGTGTCGAAGCGCCTGAAGAAGGGCGCGCGCTGGAAGTCCGACAAGGCGCCGCGGCGCGCTACCCGCCGTACTTGACGCTGCACCCGTAGGGCTGGGTGGCGGGGGTGGCGACCGGGCGGCCGGCGGCCAGATCCGCCAGGGCGGCGCTCACGAAATTGCGCGCATCCTTCCCCTCGACCTTGCCCAGGGGCGCGTTGTCCAGCCCGCCCGCGTAGACCACGTTCCCGCCGCCGTCGATGACGTACATGTGCGGCGTGGTCTTGGCCCCGTAGGCTCGGCCCACGGCCCCGTCCTCGTCCAGCAGCACGGGGTGGGCCATGGCCCAGTCCTTCGCCGCCTGCTGGTTGACCTCCACGCCGGCGCCCTGCTTGCCCGGGGCGCCCGAGTTGATCGCCAGCCAGACCACGCCGCCCGCGGTGGTCTTCGCCGCCTGGTCCTTCAGCGGGCCCTCGGCGTGGGCGTACTTCACGAAGGGGCAGCCCGGGTTGAACCACTCCAGCACCACCGTCTTGCCGGCGAAGTCGGCCAGGCTCACCTTGTTGCCCGTCAGATCGGGGAGCGTGAATCCGGGAGCCTTCTGGCCGGGCTTGAGCGCGGCGCTCTGGGCCTCCGCCTCCGCGGGGTCGAGGGCCAGCATGCCGGGGGAGCAGGCCGTGAGCAGCAGGGCGAGCGTGAGCGCGCATGGGAGACCTCGTGTTCAGGGGGTGGTCGGGGGAAGGGGGAGGCGAAGCTCGATCCAGCGGACACCCTCGGCGCTCTCCACCCGCAGGACGCCGCGGGCGTCGATGGAGAGGCGGGCGGGGTCTACGGTGAGCGTGAGCGTCACGCCCTCCGGGCCGGGCTCGATCCGCTCGGAGCTCAAGGCGTCCAGGAGCGCGCGGGAGGGGAAGAAGAGGGCTCTGGTGGCGCCGCGCACGAAGACCACGCGCTCCGGCGCGGAGGCGGGGCCCTGCCAGCGCTCCACCGCGCCCACGTTCTCCGCGCCCGCGGGCAGGCGCCTCACCCAGGCGTCCAGCACCTCGGAGCGCCGCGAGGTCGCCACGGATCCCACGGGCAGCTCCAGCGTGCCCTCGGCCTCGCCGCGGACGCAGGCCTCCTTGCAGGCCAGCCAGGTGGTGCTCCAGGCCACGCGGGCGCGCTCGCCCACGCGGAGCTGCGCGCGCGGCGTGAGCTCGGTGAGCAGCACCACCTCCTCGTGGTAGCCGAAGTTGGCGATCCCGCCCGGGAGATCGAAGCGATCCGGCCCCGGCCAGCGCAGCGGCCCCGTCGTCAGCCCCGGCCCCGGCGCGAGCTCGACCGTGGTGGCCAGCCCGCTGTCCCCGGGGTTCTCCCAGTAGATGTGCCAGCCCGGCGCGATCTCGTAGCGCAGGCCCACCCACATCGCCTGCCCCGGCACGAGCTGGTCCCGCTCGGCCACGGCCGTGACCGTGACCAGGGGCTGCTCCGGCGCACCGGCGCGCGCGGATCCGAGACCGAGGCCGGCGAGCGCGAGGAGCAGGCAGGGGAGGGGAGGGCGCATGGAGAGCCTCCACCACGAGGATAACGCAGCCCGCCCAGGTGTGAGGCGTGGACGGACGATCAGCCGCGCATCATCGGGATCCGCACGCCGGCCGCCTGGGCCACCTCGACGGCGTGATCGTATCCCGCGTCTACGTGCCGGAAGATCCCCATGGCCGGATCGCTGGTCAGCACGCGCTCCAAGCGGGCCGCCGCCTCTGGCGTCCCGTCGGCCACGATCACCTGACCCGCGTGCAGGCTGTAGCCGATGCCCACGCCGCCGCCGTGGTGGAAGCTCACCCAGGAGGCGCCGTTCACCGCGTTGATCAGCGCGTTCAGGATGGGCCAGTCGGCGACGGCGTCGGTGCCGTCCAGCATGGCCTCCGTCTCGCGGTTGGGGCTGGCCACCGAGCCGCAGTCCAGGTGGTCGCGGCCGATGACGATGGGGGCCTTGACCTGGCCCGTGCGCACCAGCTCGTTGAAGGCCAGCCCCGCCTTCGCCCGCGCCCCGTAGCCCAGCCAGCAGATCCGCGCCGGGAGCCCCTGGAACGCCACCTTCTCGCCCGCCAGCAGCAGCCAGCGCTGGAGCGCCGCGTCCTCGGGGAAGAGCTCGCGCACGACCCGGTCGGTGGTGTAGATGTCCTGGGGGTCGCCCGAGAGCGCCACCCAGCGGAAGGGGCCCTTGCCCTCACAGAAGAGCGGCCGGATGTAGGCCGGCACGAAGCCCTCGATCTCGAAGGCGTCGCCCACGCCGGCCTTGACCGCCCCGGCCCGCAGGTTGTTGCCGTAGTCGAAGGTGTAGGCCCCCGCGCGCTTGAGGGCGAGCATGGCCCGGACGTGGTCGCCCATGGTGGCGATGGAGCGCGCCGTGTAGCCCTCCGGGTCCGCGACCCTCAGGGCCAGGGCCTCCTCCAGCGACATCCTCCGCGGCACGTAGCCGGCGAGCGGATCGTGGGCCGAGGTCTGGTCGGTCAGCAGGTCGGGGACCACGCCCCGGGCGATCAGGCCCTCCAGCCCGTCGGCGGCGTTCATCACCACGGCGATGGATCGCGGCTCTCCCCGGGCCATGCAGCGCCGGGCGCTCTCCAGCGCCTGGTCCAGGTCCGGGGCCAGCTCGTCGAGGTAGCGGGTCTCCAGCCGGCGGCGGACGCGCGTGGCGTCCACGTCGAAGCCCAGGAAGACCGCGTTGTTCATCGTCGCGGCCAGCGGCTGCGCGCCGCCCATCCCGCCGAGCCCGCCGCTGACCACCAGCCGGCCGGTCAGGTCCCCGCCGAAGTGCTGGCGACCCGCCTCGGCGAAGGTCTCGTAGGTGCCCTGGAGGATGCCCTGGGTGCCGATGTAGATCCAGGATCCGGCCGTCATCTGGCCGTACATCATGAGCCCCTTCCGCTCCAGCTCGCGGAAGTGCTCCCAGGTGGCCCAGGCGCCCACCAGGTTCGAGTTCGCGATGAGCACGCGCGGCGCGTCGCGGTGCGATCGCACCACGCCCACCGGCTTGCCCGACTGCACCAGCAGGGTCTCGTCGTCGCCCAGCTCGCGCAGCGTGCTCACGATGGCGTCGAAGGCGGGCCAGCTCCGCGCGGCGCGCCCGGTGCCGCCGTAGACCACCAGATCCTCGGGCCGCTCGGCGACCTCCGGATCGAGGTTGTTCATCAGCATCCGCAGGGCGGCCTCCTGGACCCACCCCCGACACTGCAGCTCTGACCCTCGGGGCGCCCGGACGACGCGGCTCATGGCGCTCCTCGTGAGGGCTCTCAGCCCTGATCGTCCTCTTCCGTCAGCTCGTCCCCGTCGCCGTCCCCGATCTCGGTGTAGCGGCTGTGGGTGAAGACGGTGCCGGCGTTCTCGGCGAGCTCGGCGCAGTCTTCCTGCGTCTCCAGCCAGGCCTCGTACTCGGCGCGGGTGATCTTGCCGCGGGCGATGTTGCGCTCGACCGTGCGGACGTCGAAGAGTTGATCGCGATCCTGATCCATGGCGGCTCCCGTCAGTCAGCGGCCGGGGGGAGGTCGTCGTCGGCGGTGGGCGGCAGATCCTCGCGGCTCAGCGGCCCGGCGAACCCGCGCAGGTTCTCGTTCTCGTCGAAGTCGCGCAGATCGACGTGGACGAGGCCCGCGGCGATCTCGCGGAGCGCGGTGACCGCCTCCTTGTTGGAGCGGCCGTCGGCGATCAGGATCTGATCGCCGCGGAGGAGCTGCTTCGTGCGCTCAGCGGCGACGAGCACGAGAGAGAAGCGGTTGGGGATCTGCTCGAGGCAGTCTTCCACCGTGATGCGGGCCATCCGACCTCCGAGTCCATGGGGGGGACCCATGGGGACCCTCAACCCTATTGATGGGGGGGCGGATCGTCAAGGTGGTTGGGGGGTGGGGATCGGGATCGGGGGTGGGGGCGGCATCGGTATCGGTATCGGTATCGGTATCGGCATCGGCATCGGCATCGGCATTGGCATCGGTATCGGCATCGGCATCGGCATCGGTATCGGGGGCGGCATCGGTATCGGGGGCGGCATCGGCATCGGTATCGGTATCGGGGGCGGCATTGGCGTCGGGGGGGGGCTGCTATTCTCCGTCTTCGGAGAGCGCGCTCTTGATGGGTATGACGCCCAGCTTCTCCAGGCGCGTCAGCAGGCGAGGGTTTCCGGTGGCGCGCCAGAGCTCGTAGAGGCGGAGGATGTCGCGCTCGCTGTGGATGTCTTCGGTGCGGATGTCCTCCTCCACGTCCTTCAGCAGGTCGCTGGCGTCCTCGAAACGCTCGCCGAGCTCGGCCCAGACCTCGTCGAGGCCGCGGCCCTCGCCGCGCCCGCCGCCGACGACGCGCGCGAGGCGGAGGTAGGCGGCGGATCCCATCTCCATGTAGTAGTCCACGCTGACCAGCCCACGCTGCAGGCTCTGGCGGAAGAAGCCCGTCAGATACAGGGCGCGGTCGGCGAGCTCGCGCCAGCTCCGCACCCGCTCCACCGCGTCGCCGGTCGAGGCCCGCGCCCAGAGCTCGGCCAGCGTGTCCGGGTCCCGGCTGGGCCCCTCGGCCCTCCCGCGCTCGACGAGCATCTGGGAGAGGTAGAGCTGCCCCTCCTCGCTGACCCGGCTCGGGCGGCCGGCGGCGGCCTCCACCCTCTCGTGGAAGAAATCGAACAGGTTGCTGGCGGTCGCGATGCCTCCGCGGGACATGGTGTCTCCTCGTCTCTCGAAGGGTGTTGATGAGCTCCGATCGGTGTTTACAGGGAGGTTGTTTCGGCTCCCGTCGGGCCCCGCGCGCGAGATCGTGCGCGAAAGGCGTCGGCGGGGGTTGACGATGGGGGGGCTGTGCCTAGTCTTGCACCCCCCGAGCCGAGTCCGCCACCGGAGGACTCATAGGGCGCCTTTTTTCTTCCTCCTCTGACGTGCCCGCGGCGCGCTCCGCAGTCCCGCCGAGGAGCCATCCCTGATCAACGTCCACGGAGATCGAGAGCCAATGACGGTCACCCCTCTGTTCGATCGCGTACTCATCAAGCGTAGCGAAGAGGCCACCCGCACGAAGAGCGGCCTGTTCCTGCCCGAGAGCGCCACCGAGAAGCCGGCCCAGGGCATCGTGCTCGCCGTCGGCCAGGGCAAGGTCGCCGACAACGGGACCATCACCCCCCTGACCGTCAAGGTCGGCGACAAGGTGGTCTTCAACAAGTACTCGGGCACCGAGATCAAGATCGACGGCGAGGAGCGCCTCGTGATGCGCGAGGAAGAGATCCTCGGCATCCTCGAGAGCTGATCCGCCCGACCCCCTCTCCAACCCTATCAGAACCTGAGATTCAAGAGGAACAACCATGGCTGCCAAGCAGATCGTCTTCGATGTGGACGCGCGGAACCGCATCCTGGAAGGGGTGGACACCCTGGCCAACGCGGTGAAGGTCACGCTCGGTCCCAAGGGCCGCAACGTCGTGATCGAGAAGTCCTGGGGCGCTCCGGTGGTGACGAAGGACGGTGTCACCGTCGCCAAGGAGATCGAGCTCGAGGACAAGTTCACCAACATGGGCGCGCAGATGATCAAGGAGGTCGCCTCCAAGACCTCCGACAACGCGGGCGACGGCACGACCACCGCCACCCTGCTCGCCCAGATCATCTTCCGCACCGGCCTCAAGCTGGTCGCGGCGGGCCACAACCCCATGGACCTCAAGCGCGGCATCGACGCGGCGGTGGACGTGGTGGTGACCGAGCTGCACAAGCTCTCCCGCGACATCCAGGACAGCAAGGAGATCGCGCAGGTCGGCACGATCTCGGCGAACGGTGACGAGGTCATCGGCCGCCTCATCGCGCAGGCGATGGACAAGGTCGGCAAGGAGGGCGTCATCACGGTCGAGGAGAACAAGGGCCTCGAGACCGAGCTGAAGACCGTGGACGGCATGCAGTTCGACCGCGGCTACCTGAGCCCCTACTTCGTGACCGACGCCGAGCGCATGGAGGTCGTGCTCGAGGATCCCTACATCCTCATCCACGAGAAGAAGATCTCCTCGCTGCGCGAGTTCATGAAGCTGCTGGAGAAGGTGCACAACACCCGCCGCCCGCTGCTGGTCATCGCCGAGGACGTCGAGGGTGAGGCCCTGGCCGCGCTCGTCGTGAACAAGCTGAAGGGCGTGCTGCAGGTGGCCGGCGTGAAGGCCCCGGGCTTCGGCGACCGCCGCAAGCAGATGCTGGGCGACATCGCGGTGCTGACCGGCGGCCGGCTCATCGCCGAGGAGCTGGGCATCAAGCTGGAGAGCCTCGGCCTCGAGGATCTCGGCCAGGCCAAGCGCGTGGTGGTCACCAAGGACCACACCACGATCATCGACGGCAACGGCACCAGCGCCGACATCGAGGCCCGGATGAAGCAGATCCGGACCCAGATCGACGAGACCACCTCCGACTACGACCGCGAGAAGCTCCAGGAGCGCCTGGCCAAGCTCTCCGGCGGCGTGGCCCTCATCCGGGTCGGCGCGGCCACCGAGGTCGAGATGAAGGAGAAGAAGGCCCGCGTCGAGGACGCGCTGCACGCCACCCGCGCGGCGGTGCAGGAGGGCGTGCTGCCCGGCGGCGGCGTGGCCCTGCTCCGCGCGAAGAGGGCGCTCGCCGGCCTCAAGGTCGACGGTGAGCAGCGCTTCGGCGTCGAGATCGTCGCCCGCGCGCTCGAGGAGCCCATCCGCCAGATCGCGATCAACGCGGGCAAGGAGCCCTCGATCGTCGTCGAGCGCGTGGCCACCTCCGAGGGCGCCATGGGCTACAACGCGGCGACCGACACCTACGAGGACCTGCTGGCCTCGGGCGTCATCGACCCCACCAAGGTCACCCGCACCGCGCTCCAGAACGCGGCGAGCGTGGCCGGTCTGCTGCTGACCACCGAGGCGCTCATCGCCGCCCAGGCGGATGACGACGGCGGCGGGCACGATCACGGGCACTGATCTACTGGGGGGGAACCCTCCTGCGAGGGTTCCCCCCGGTAGTCATAACGAAAGAAGCGGGCATTTAGCCCGCTTCTTTCGTTATGGCTACCTCCCCCCTCCCGCTTTGGGGTGGCGGGGCGGGGTGGCGGGGTGGGGGTGGGGGGGCCGCTGGGGGGGGCGCTTGGGGGGCTACTTGGCTTCGGCGGGGGGGTAGGAGAGGGCGAGCTCGAGGGCGACCTGCTGGCAGGTGGCGAGGCGGGGGCAGTGGAGGCACTGGCGGTCGCGCTTCTGGGGGAGGGCGTCGAGGGTGGTGGGGCGGAAGCCGCAGTCCTCGAAGAGCGACGGGTCGTTGGTGAGGACGAAGGCGCGAGGGACGCCGAGGGCGCGGGCCTCGTCGACGAGCTGGGTCAGGAGGCGGCGCTCGAGGTCGATGGACTCGCCGGCGACGACGCCAACCTCGGCGAGGTCAAAGTCGACGAGGGAGAGTGAGCCGACGCCGATGACCTCGTCCCCACGCACGGCGACGAGGTAGTCCCGTAGACGCTCGACGACCTGACGAGGGGTGCGCGGGAGCAGACGCTCGGCGCGAATGTGAGGGGCCATGAGGCTGATCATGGCGGGGACGTCCGTGACGGTGGGCCTGCGCAGGGCGACCATTCCGGGCCTCCAGAGAGCTTGCATAAATATGCACCGTTCAGAATGAAAATGCAAGTCGGTGGGGAGCCATCACGGGCGGGGCGCGTTAGAAAAACGCGCTTCGCTCGTGATGGCGGG
>CAZTOW010000037.1:0-96905 GCA_964615375.1 uncultured Enterobacterales bacterium | reverse complement strand
GGTCCCGGTCCCCCGGCCCTCAGGCCCAGCCGCCGGTGCAGCCCCGATCCTGTCGGAGGCCCACACCAATCCCCTACCAGGGTCCTGCCTCACCGATCTGAGGCAGCGCGGCGACCCGGGACCAGACGGCGTCGGTCTCCAGGCAGGCGCGGGTGCGGGCGAGGTCGTCGCGGAGGAAGCCGGAGCGGCGGCGGGTGAGGCGGGCGCGGCCCTCCAGGAGGACGGCGGAGGCGCGCTCGGCGAGGAGGACGGCCTGGTCGAGGTCCTCTTCGCCGCCGCGCAGGAGGGCGCGGGCGCGGGCGGCGCCGCGGGCGATGCGGAGCTCGGCCTCCAGGAGCGGCATCCCGCGCTCCCGGGCGTAGGTGATGGGGCCGTCCAGCGCGCGGGCCATCGGCGTCTCGCCCCGGGTCAGGGCGGCGCGGATGAGGGCGGCCTCGCAGCGGTACAGCCCGGCGCGGCGCCCGGCGGCGGTCCAGGCGCGAGCGGCGCGGGCGGTGGCCTCGGCCCCGGCATCGTCCTCGCACCGGAGGTTGCGGATCTCGCCGAGCTCGGCGGCGGCGGCGGCGGCGGCCCCGGTGGTCTCCTTGCGCAGCGCCATGCGGGCCTCGACGTCCAGCAGCAGCGCCTCGGCCTGGTCGAGCTCGCCCCGCAGGCGGTGGCGGGCGGCGCGGCGGAAGGCGAGCGTGGCGTCGGCCAGCGGGCGCGCCGCCGGGGGCAGGGCGGCGACGAGGGCGGTGAGCTCGAGCAGCGGGCCCTCCGCCTCGGGCGCCCGGCCCAGCAGGACGAGGGAGCCCAGCAGGACGTCGACCAGGAGCAGGCGCGGGCCGAGCTCGCGGGCCGACGCGAGGGTCTCGCGGGCGAGGATCTCGGCCGGGACGGGCTCGCCGGCGTCGATGAGGGCCGCGGCCAGGCCGGCGGCGGCATGGGCCCGGCGTGGGTCGGTCGGATCGACGAGGTCGAAGGCGGCCTTCAGCGCGCGCGCCGAGCGGGCCGGACGATCGTCCCGACGGAAGGCGTCGCCGGCCTGCGCCCAGCGCTCCCGGGCCTCCTCCAGGCGCCGCGCCTCGCCCGCCTCGCGGGCCAGGGCCTCGAAGCGCTCGGCCGCCTCGCCCCAGCGCCCCGCCTCGGCCAGGGCCAGCGCCCCGGCCAGCCCGCGATCTCGCCCCCCTCCCGCGCGCGTCGCCACGGCCGCACCTCCGGCCCTCCGATTACCCGGCGAGCCCACGGCAGGCTACCATGGGGCCCGTGTCTCCGACCTCCCCCCCCGCGCGACCCGTCCTCGAGGCCGTCCCCGCGCTCCTGATCCCCGGCGCGCTCGGGCTCCTCCTCGGGGCCTGGGGCGAGCGCCACCCGCTCACCGCGCTGCTGCTGTGGGTGGAGCCGCTCACCCTCGCGCTCGGCGCTTATGGCGTCCTGGCGCTGGCCCTGAGCCGGCGGGGGCGCATGGCGTTCGGGCTGGCGCTCGGGCTGGTGCTGATGGTCAGCGGCGCGCGCCTGGGGGACGGTGAGCCCCTGGAGGCCTGGGAGCCCGAGGAGCTGGACCCGAACCTCCGCGGCTGCGCGCTCTCGGTCACGCCCATCGAGCGGCCCGTGCGCGTCCTGGTGTGGACGGTGTCACCCGGCCAGGCCGACGCGCGCGCGCTCGAGCTCGGCCGGACCAGCCCGGACCTCGTCGTCGTGACCGGCTCCGCGGACGAGGAGCTGGCGGAGGCCATCGGGGCGGGGCTCGGCGGCGAGGCGCTGACGGTCCCCGCCGACGCGCCGGAGCGGGAGATGATCCTCGCCGTGCGCGGGGCCTTCCAGTACTGCGGGGGGGAGGCCGATCGCTGGAGCTATGACCTCCCCGGTGAGGGCGGGGGCTCGCGCGCGGTGGTGGCCTTCCCCGAGGTGGCGGGGGCCGGCATCTTCCCGCTGGTCGCGGCGCGCCTGAGCGGGCCCGGCGGGCCGGGGGCCTGGGGGGGCTGGCCCACGCGGATGGACCAGGGCGGCGGGGTGGTGGCGGGGCTCACGCGCGCGCTCGGGGCGCGGCGGGTGGTGCTGGCCGGCGACCTGCACGCGCCGCGGACCTTCTCCCGGTTGGTGGGCGGGCTCGGCGCGATCGGGCTCTCCCGGGCGGAGACGCCGCCGAGCTGGCCCGCTCATCTGGGGCCCCTGCCGATGCTCCCGCTCCACACCCTGGACCAGATCTGGGTCGGGCAGAGCTGGATCCCGACCTATGGCGTGGCCCTGAGCGCGGACGCCGGGCCGCGCGCGCCGATCCTGGTGGAGCTCGCGCCGAGCTCGCGGACGGCGGAGCGTTAGAAGCTCCCGCGGATCCCCAGCTGCCCGGGGCCCACCACGGGGACCACCGAGCTGTCCAGCAGCACGCCCACGCCGGTGAGCGCCACGCCGCCGCCCAGCAGACCGAGGGTCACGACCTTGAGCGTGTCGAAGCGCGCGGTCAGCGCGTCGGCCTCGTCGCGCGTGACGGACAAGGGGTCCTCGCGAGCGGCGATGATCTCGGCGTAGGCCGGGTTCACCAGCGCGAAGTTGGTCACGGCGCCGCCGAGCAGCAGCGCGCCGCCGCCCGCCATCAGGAAGACGCCAGGGCCGCGCCCCTCGCGCTGGCCGGGCTCCGTGCTGGCGATGGGAGCCTCCTCCTTCGGCTTCTCGGCCTTGGGCTTCTCCTCCTTCGGCTTCTCCTCGCGGGCCTTCTCCTCCTTCGGCTTCTCCTCCTTCGGCTTCTCCGCGACCGCCTCGGGGGCCTTCTCCTCCTTCGGCTTCTCCTCGCGGGCCTTCTCCTCCTTCGGCTTCTCCTCCTTCGGCTTCTCCGCGACCGCCTCGGGGGCCTTCTCCTCCTTCGGCTTCTCCGCGACCGCCTCAGGGGCCTTCTCCTCCTTCGGCTTCTCTTCCTTCGGCTTCTCTTCCTTCGGCTTCTCGACGACCGCCGCGGGCTCCGGCGTGGGCTCCGGGGCGGGCGTGGGCTCCGGCGTGGGCTCGGGGCCGCCGAAGGGCACGTCGAGCATGGCGCTGCCGCCCTCGACGGGGGCGCCGAAGGAGGGCCCGAACTCGGACCACTCGTCCTGGGGCGCGGTGTCCACGACGACCGAGGTGTCCACGCCGCCCGGGCAGAGGGAGAGCCACTTCAGCGGCTTGCTGAAGTCGGTCCAGACGCCGTAGGTCTTGCCGTCGGGGCAGCTCACCTGCGCCAGGTGCTGGCCGGAGAGCACGCGGTCCCCCGCCCCTACCTTGGCGCCGTCCACGTAGAGCTTCGCGGCGCCCACGGCCTCGGGCGCGCCGACGTCCACCTTGTCGCGGCTGCGCACCTCGCTGCGCAGGGCCTCGAACAGGGTCTCGGGATCGTCGGCGGGCAGGACCTCGCGGTCCCAGGGGAAGCTGTTCTCCAGGACGAGGGTCTGGCGCCAGTATTCGATGGCGCGGCCCTTCTTGTCGCCCTGAAGCTGCTCCACGACCCCGCGATAGTACCAGATCTTCGCCAGGTTCCGGCTGCTCAGCACGCTCTCGGCGGTGGGCGCGGCGGCCTGCGCGGCGTCCAGCGCCTTCACCGCCGCCTTGAAGTCCTTGGACAGGATGGCGGCGCGCGCCTCCCCGAGGCGATCCTCGACGGGACCGGCCACGGCGGCCCCCACGAGCAGCAGCCAGAGCGCCAGCGCCCTCCCTACTCGCATCCCTGGGCCTCCCATTCGTCCCCCTTGGCCGCGTCGAAGGCGAACGTGCAGGTCTTCCCGGGATCGAGCTTCAAGGTCGCCCGGATCGTCTTCCCGCCGCGCTCCACCCGCGTCTTGTAGCTGCCGGACGGGATGCCCACGAGCTCCAACGCGCCCGTCCCGTCCCACTCGTACTTGAAGTCCGCGGTCACGCTGTCCAGCTCGACCGGGGCGGGCTCCGCCAGCGCGAGCTTGATCGCGGCGTTGCTCCCGTCCATGGCCCCGATCTCGTAGCGACCGCCCGGGTTGCCCTTCGCGACCGGCTGCACCGTCTCCGGCGGCTTCTCCACCGGCGTCTTGACCGGCTCCTCTCCCCCGGACATCAGGGCCACGCCGACCCCGATCCCCACCAGGGCCAGCACGGCCAGCACCCCGAGCCCGATCATCAGGCCCTTGCCGCCGCGGGCGGGCGCCTCCTGGGCGACCGGGGGGCGGGCGACCGGGGGACGGGCGACGGGCGGGGTCGAGACCGGCGGGCTCGTGGCCGGCGGGCTGTAGACCGGGGGCGTCGAGACCGGGGGCGTCGAGGCCGGGGGCGCGGAGGGAGGACGCCAGCTGTCCGCCGGAGGACGCCAGCCCTGATCGGGCGAAGACGGCGCCTCCGTCTCGGCGGGCTCCTGCGCGGGCTCCTCGTCGGCGACCGGGGGCTCGCTCAGCTCGGGCGCGGGGCCAGGATCCTCGGTCTCAGCGGGGTGGCTCCAGGTGACCTGCGCCATCCCGGAGGCGGGCTCCTCCTGGGGGAGGTCCCAGGGAGCCGGCTCCTCGGCGGGGGGCTCCTCCTGCGCCTCGGACGGGGCGTGCTCGGGGCTGGCGGGCCCCTGATCCTCGGGGATGAGGCTGTGCGGCCCGGAGCTGCGATCCTCGAAGAGGGTGCTGCCGGTGAGCGGATCGTCCGCGTTCTGGGCAGGCTGCATGCTC
The DNA here is from genome assembly GCA_964615375.1 of uncultured Enterobacterales bacterium. GTDB lineage: Bacteria > Myxococcota_A > UBA796 > UBA796 > CAZKWG01 > CAZKWG01. The sequence continues at coordinate 92,280 of CAZTOW010000037.1, read as the reverse complement.
TCGAAGGCCTGGCGCACGACCTGACGGCAGAAGCGCTGGAGGCCCCCGTCGTTGACGACCTCGGCGAGGTTGTCCATCAGGTCCACCACCTCGCCCGAGGAGGGGCGGGAGGTGTTGTCGTAGGCGAGCATCCGGCGCAGCACGTCGCGCACGAGCTCCGCCGAGTCCTCGCTCAGATCGGAGAGGTCCACCGCCTGGATGCGCTCCTCGAGGGCGTTCTCGTAGCGCTCGGCGCGGATGAAGATCTTGCCGAAGGACCCGAACGTCAGGAGCTCGTAGAGGTTCACGCCCAGCGAGAACACGTCCCCGGCGGGCGTGTCGGGGTCGCCCAGCAGGCGCTCGGGCGCCATGTAGGCCTGGCTGCCGAAGGCCAGCGCCTGGGTCTTGGCCTCGCGCTCCTCGAAGTTGGCGCGCGCGGTGCCGAAGTCCAGCACCTTGACGTCGCCCGGAGCGGTCACCATCACGTTGGACGGCTTGATGTCGCGGTGGATGACGTGCAGCGGGGCCCCGCCGCGCATGGGCACCTGGTTGTAGGCGCTGTCCAGCGCGCCGGCGATGGCGGCGGTGATCTCGAAGGCCGCGCGGCGCGGGATGCGGATCCCGTTGTCGCGGCAGAAGGAGATGAGCGTCTTGAGATCGACGCCCTCCAGGTACTCCATGACCACGGCGCACTGGCCGTTGATGGAGGTCAGGTCCTCCACGCGCACGATGTTGCGGTGGTGCAGCAGCCCGAGCAGGCGCGCCTCGTCGCGGGAGCGCTGCGCGATCTCCTGGTGACCCGCCCACTTTCCGTGGAGGAGCTTGATGGCTACGACGCTCGAGAAGCCCTCGGCCGTGATCATCTCGGCCACGTAGACCTTCCCGAAGGCGCCCTCCGCGAGCTCCTTGATGAAGCGGAAACGACGACGCGGCTCTACCATGCAGGGTCTCCACCCGGACGGGCGCTCGCGCCACTATAGCGCGCCAGCGCCGGGCCGGGAGGGCTCACTCGCCGCACAGCCCACCCGGGCCTGCCATCAGCTCCCAGGTGATGTGCATCAAAGCGAAGTATTCAACGAGCCTGTCCTCGATCCCAGGGTTCTCTTTCTTGACCACGTCCCAGGACCAGGTGGACGCCAGCCCGCGCCCGAAGGGCTTGCGCCCCTCCAGCAGGTCCTCCTCCTTGGCGAGCACGAGCGCGGCGATGGCCATCAGCGTGGCGTCCTCGTGCTTCTCCTCGCCGAGCTCGGCCACGCGGTAGACCTCGTCGATGGGGGCGGTCAGCGTCCACTTCTGGCGCTTGAGCCCGCTGACGCGGTCGATGTTGACCGGGCGCCGCATGTTCTGCTCCTCCTCGATGAGGAAGCGCAGCGCGCCGTAGCGCGGCCGGAGCTGCTGGGTCTGGCCGCAGAAGGCGTCCTCGACCTGCGTGGGATCGTCCATGCCCTCCAGGAAGAGGGTGAGCCGCTCCTTGTGCCGGTCGTCGAGATCCCGCAGCCGGTCGAGGGTCTTCTTGATCATGGGGTCGGGGAGCCCCATGGCCTTCAGGTTCTTCTCGCGGTCGGTCGGGATGGGCTGGAGCGCCAGCAGCGGGTCGTTGTCGTCGGTGATGTGGCGCGGCTGGAACTCGGAGGGCGCGATGCCCTTGAACTCCGAGTGCCAGTTGTACTCGGTGTAGAGCAGGTAGCCGTTGACGCCGGCGAGGATGAGGGTCACCCCGCCCACGATGAAGGGTCGCAGGGTCACCGTCCACCTCCGCCGCCCTTGGCCAGGACCTCCTGGGTGCTGGGGACCTGGAAGGTCCGGGTGCAGTACCCGTCCCCGCGGTCATACTCCTTCCAGGGCGCGAACGCCGCCTCCTCGCTGTAGTTGCGGGCGTAGTAGCAGACGGCGAGCATGTGCTGGGCGACGATGTTGTAGGCGTAGTGCTGGGTCTCCTTCCACATCACGCTGCCGCACTTCTCGTCGGGCGGGGCCTTGGGGTCCGTGCAGAGGATGTTCTGGCCGTAGAAGTCGGGGGCCTTCTCCAGCTTCTTCGCCTCGGAGTAGCGCTTCCAGGCCCACTTGACGCCCGACCGCCGGTCCGGGTTGTAGCGGCTGTCGTCGTAGCCCATGTTGTGGCTGAGGATGCTCATCTGCACCACCGAGCCGGTGGTCCGCAGCTCCTCGTCCATGAAGGCCTCCGCCAGCAGCTTGACCGCGCCGCGGGTGGTGGCCTGCAGATCCTCGCGCTCGTCCACCGCGCAGTCCTGGATGCGGCAGGAGTTGGTGGAGGCGTCGAAGTACACGCGCTTGTCCTGCTTGGGGACGATCATGCCCGTGGGCGACCAGGGCTCGGCGCTCCCGCGCAGCTTGCAGTTCTGGACCTTGATGCCCACGCGGTGGGCGACCTCGGGCATGAACTGCCACCAGCCGCGCGCGCAGACATAGGACTGCGAGTTCGGGTTGTAGCGCGACTCCTGGTAGGGGATGCCGGCGAAGACCTCGGGCAGGCCGTTGTCGCGCAGCTCCTTGACCACGTAGCCGTAGTGCTCGCGCACCTGCTCGAGGCGCTGCCAGAACTTCCAGGCGCGGGCGTGGGCCTGGGCCGAGCGCGAGACGTACTCGTAGAAGCGCTGGTCCCACTGGCCGACCTGCTTGAGCTCGGGCATGCCCGCGGCGTCGGCGTTCGGCGCCATCACGAAGGCGTAGAAGGGCGCGTTGAGCCCCTCGGCCAGCCGCGGGTCCAGCGGCTCCGTCTGCGTGACGAAGGTGTAGTACTCCTGGCCCTCCTCGACGGGGCCCAGGGGCGGGATCTCCGGCGGCTTGATCAGCCAGATCAGCACGGCCACCGCCGTGGACACGCCGATCATCACCATGGCGGGGATGAACCAGGCGGGCCTGCCGCGGTCCACCTCCAGCTCCTTGATCTGGCTGGACTCGGCGAGCTTCGACTCGGAGAGGATCTGCCCCTGCTCCCAGACGCCGAGGCGGCGGCTCTCCACGAAGAGCAGGGTGACGCCGCGACCGGGGGGGCCCAGGTGGACGGCGGCGCCGGGGCTCAGGTAGACCGGGCCGCGGATGGGCGGGTACTCCCCCCAGTCCACGTTCTCGTAGGGGGCGACGCGGACCTGGTTCGTGCCCACGGGGGCGATGGAGACCGTGCCGCCGTCGTAGGACTGGATCACCGCCTGCCGGTCGTCCAGCGCGCGGTAGCCCTCCAGCTTCAACCCGCCGGGCCCCGGGTTCGCCCCCATGCGCACCACCGGCCCGCGGCAGACGATGTCGCCCTGGAAGGACAGGGGCCCCTCCGTGAACTTGACGACGACGTCCCAACGCTCCTGGCTCATGGGCTATCCCGCCTCCGCCTCGTCACCGGGGACCACGCGCAGCGACAGCCGCAGGAGCCCCGACACCTCATCATCGGCGAGGATAGCGTGGCTGTCGAGCACCCGCCCGTCGCGGCAGAGCCTCCAGCGCCCGTCAGGGAGCCCGAGCCAGGCCGCGAGATGGTCCACCAGCGTAGCCGCGGGGACGGCGGTGCCGACGGGGGCCACGAAGCGCGCGGGCGCGGGGCCCGAGACGATCTCGATGTCGGCGAAGACCACCTGGTTGGGCACGAAGCGGATGACCAGCGGCCTCGCGGCGTCCACGCTCTCCAGCGCCGCCGAGGGCGAGAGGGCGCGGCCGTCCTGGTCGAGCCGGTACCAGCCGGAGAGCTGGCCGGTCAGGTCGGCGCGCACGGGGAGCACGTAGCCGACCAGGAAGGAGACGGCCTCGCCGAGGGTGGAGCGCACCGGCAGGCGCACGCGCACGGCCTTGCCGCCGACCTCCCGCTGGAAGGTGTAGAGCTCCACGTTGCTCTTGCGGCCGGTCAGCAGGCTGTCGGGCGCGCGGCGCAGCTCGGCGGCCCCGGTGAAGCCGGCGCCGGGGACGCGCGCGGCCTCCGAGGGCAGGGCCGGGCGGAGCACCGCGGGCACGCCCTGGGGAGAGGACGGCTCGGGATCCACCGAGACCACCACGGGCCCCTGGTCGTCCAGCGAGCTGCGAGCGAGGGGTGGCGTCGCCGGTGGTGTCGCCGGTGGCGTCGCCGGTGGTGTCGCCGGTGGTGTCAGCGGGGGCGGGGGAGGGGTGGGCGGCTGCGCCGTCGGCGTGAGGCGGCGGATCTGCACGGGCTCGACCGGGGGCGGGGACACCGGCAGCGGCGAGATCGGCGGCGGCGGCGGCTCTACCGGGGGCGGCGGCGCGCCCCGCGCGGGCGGCGGGCTGACCCGGGAGACCGGGCTCACGCGGGCGCTCTCCACGGGCGGCGGCTCGGGCTCGGGCGGGCTCCCGATGGAGGGGAGGCCCTCGCCCCCCTGGGCGCGGACGGGCGCGCGGCGCACGCGGCCGGGCGTGAAGCGGCCCCCGTCGCCCTCGGCGTCCTCCTCGGTCGAGCCCTCGGCGGCGCGCATGCGGGCGAAGAGCTGGTCGGCCAGGCGGTTGCCCCCGGCGGGGGGCGGCGTGGCGGGCTGGGCGGTGGGGATGGGCGGCGCCGCCTCCTCGGGGGCCTCGCCCTCCGGCAGCACCGAGCCGCGGCGCACGGGGCGGGCGCGGGCGGCCGAGCTCCAGCGGGGGGCCTCGGCGGTGGGCTCCAGCGCCACCGGGGTGGGCGGGGGCATCGGCGGCGGGGTGGGCGGCGTGGCCGGGGGCGTGGCGGGCTCGGCGCCGCGGCGGGCGCGCTGGGCGGGGGCCCACTCCTGGCGCGCGGGGGAGACGGGGGCGGCGGGGGCGTCGGCGGCCTCCAGCTCCTGGAGCAGCTTCTGGCGATCCCCGGGGGAGATCGCCTCGGTCTTGCCGCCCTGGAGCTGCTTGCCCACGCGCTTGCCCTGCGCCGCCACCCGCTCCATGACCTCCATCAGGCTGGGGCCGCGGGCCTCGCCGCTGGAGAGCAGCTTGCGCACCTCCTCCAGGAAGGCGGCGCCGGAGGCGTGCCGGTCCTGGGGGTTCGGCCGCAGGGCGGTGGTCAGCAGGGCGCGGGTGCCGTCGGGGATCTGGTCGCGGTACTTGAAGAGGCGCCGCGAGCCCTCGCCGCGCGCCGCCTGCTGCCGGATGTCGTCCACCAGCCCGTCGTAGACCGGCTTGCCCGTCATCAGCTCGAAGGCCACCAGCGCGAGCCCGAACAGATCGGAGGAGAGGTTCTCCGGCTCGAACTCGATGCGCTCGGGCGGGCAGTAGCGGAAGGAGTCCTCGCGCGGGATCTGCGTCTGGTCTTCGGCGAAGGTGAGGATCTCCACCTGGGGGAGCGCCTCGCCGATGATCATCACCTGCCCGTCCTGCTTCAGCAGCACGCGCCAGGGGGTGAGCCCGCCGTGGGAGTAGACCCCCGACATCGCGCCGATGTCCGCGGCCTCCGACAGGATCTGGCCCGCGGCGTACATCAGCTCGAGGCCGGCGCGCAGGCCGCCGCTCTCGCCCATGTCGGCCAGCGAGCGGATCACCTCGGCCACCGACCAGCTCTGGCCCGTGGGGTAGACGAAGGCGCCCAGCGCGCGGTCGTGATCGACCAGCTCGACGAGCCCGGTGACCAGCGGCGCCTCCAGGAAGCCGCGCACGACGTCCAGGGCCTCGTTGATCGCGCGGTGCGCGCGGAACTGCGGGTGGAAGACGATGGCCGTGTGCCGCAGGCCGTTGTCCGCGTCCAGCTCGACGAGGTCGGCCCCGGGGCCCAGCAGCTTGCGGCCCGTGGGAGTGAATCTGCCGATCTTCTGCATCCGAATCCCCGCTTCACCCAGCGCGCGCTCGTCCCCGTCCCGGCGGGGCGCCGCCGCGTGGCGCCACAATACCGGAAAAGGGCTCCCTTGTGGTAGCGTCCTCGTGGAGGACCATCCATGGCGTCGGCGCTCGATCAGAAGCTGCAGCGCGAGCTGAAGGCGGGGGCCTTCGGGCGTGAGCCGGGGCGCAAGGGCGACGCCTTCACCCAGAAGCAGGATCTCGAGGCGCTGGAGGAGGGCAAAGACCTCAACGCGGAGACGGCGCAGCGCCTCCAGAAGAGCATGGGCAACCAGGCGCTCAACAACATCATGAACCGCAACACCCCCGCGGCGCAGGGGGCGGATCTGTCGGTGGAGATGGAGGAGGAGGAGGCCGAGCAGCAGGAGGCCGAGGAGGAGCTGGGTGACAAGGAGGAGGAGGGCGCCGAGCACGAGGAGAGCCAGCGCGCTTTCGGCGGCACGGGCGGCGGCGGCGGGGCCGGCGGCGGCGGCGACCCCTGGGACCTGGAGAACCTGTTCGGCGGAGAGGACGACGACGACGGCAGCGGCAAGCCGCGCAAGCGCCGAAGGATGCGCGGGAGCCCCATCCGCAACATCCCCGGGCTGGGCGCCCAGGACCTGCTGCCGCCGAAGGCGAAGGACGCCATCGAGGAGGCCGATCTGGAGGCCATCGGCGCGCGGCTCGGCCCGCTGGGCGAGGTGACGCGCTGGGGGGACGCCCTCTATCAGGCGGTGGAGCCGGCGCTGATGGACCCGGCGCGGCTGGGGCGGCGCAGCGCGCTGGAGCCCGAGGATCTGGTGGACAGCACGGGCGTCCTGGACCCGCTGGGGCGGCCCGCCGAGATCGGGCGCTTCCTGATGGAGGCCGCCGACGGCCTGCTGACCCGCAGCCTGGCCCGCGTGCTGGGCGGGCCCTCGGCGGCGCTGCTGGTGGAGGCCACCGGGCACGCGGGGGCGGCGGCGCGGCTGGCCTCGCTGTGCGTCTCGGTGGAGGCGCTGGAGGGCGGGGGCGTGCCGCTGGACAGGGCGGCGGCGGTGGCGCTGCGGCGCGACGCCTGGCCGGTGGCGATGGAGGCGGCCTCGGGCGTGGACGCCTTCGGGCGGCTGCGCGCCCCGCAGCTCCTCCAGAGCATCCTGGGCGCGCAGGCGGGCTCCGACGAGCTCCCCCCGCCCAAGGAGGAGCCGCTGCCCATCGGCGGGCGGGCGCTGACCCGGGTGATCCCGCAGAGCGTGACCCCGGACATCCCAGGCGTGGACCTCTCGGAGATCCCCACCATGCCCGAGGAGGAGGAGGCGGTCGCCGCGGTGGACGCCCTGCTGGCCCGGCTCACCGGCGGCGCCGACGTGGCCGACCTGCCGCCCGACCCGAGCCTGAGCATCGGCCACGTCTCGCCCGTGCTGGAGGCGGCGACGGGGCTGGTCAACGCGCTCAGCCGCACCCAGGTGGAGCTGACCGCCGCCGCGCTGGCCGTGCGCCGCGTCCACCCGCGCGCCCCGGTGCGGCCGGTGCTGCTCCGCGCCGACGAGGGCCTCGCCCAGCTCGCGCGCACCGTCGTCGGCGCCGGACGACGCCTGGAGCGCCTGGTGGGCCAGCCCATGAGCGCGGCCCGCGGCCAGGCGGCCGAGCTGGTGGGGCAGCTCCGCGAGGCGACGACCGCGCTGGGCGCGCTGCGGGTCTGGGCCCTCTCCACCCTGGGTGGAGCGGTGGCGGCGTAGACGGCGGCGCCCTCAGAGGGGCCCGCTCAGAGTGGCCCGCTCAGAGCGGCCCGCTCAGAGTGGCCCGCTCAGAGTGGGAAGCGCAGGGCCACCATCAGATCCCGGGAGAAGAGCGGGGGCGCCTCGCTGAGCTCCTGGCGCAGCGCCGCCCGCTGCTCCGCGCTGTACGGGAACCAGGAGACCTCGAACTGTGTCAAACCGCACAGATCCAGGCTGGTGGTCCCGCCCAGCGCCGCGCCGAGGCGGGTGGCCGGGAAGTCGTCGTGCTCCACCCACACATGGATCGGCGTGCGCGCGTCCAGGTCGGCCTCGCTGACCCCCGAGCTCAGCACGATCCGCGCCGCCAACCCGAAGCCCAGGCGCAGGTTGTAGCGCGGCGAGAACACGGGCGGCTCCGCGCCGCCGCGCCGCCAGAAGCCGACGTTGAAGCCCGCGCCCACCTGGAGCGAGAGCGCGTCCGCGGGGAGGATGACGCTGTCGGGCGCGATGACCCCGCCGTGGTCGCGGAGCTGCGGGGCGTGCAGCGGCCAGTCCAGGCGCAGCGTGCCCTCGAGGACCGGGTGCATCCGAACGTCGTCCCAGCGCAGGTTCCCGCGGACGCCCGCGGCCAGGGCGAAGCCGCTGGCCTCGAGCTCGGGTCCGGCCAGGCCGACGGTCCAGCTCCAGGGTGGGCTCCCGCTGAACTGACGCAGGAGCGCCAGGCTCACGTCGGTGAGCGGCGCGCCGGAGAGCACGTCCCGCTTCCCGACCTGCCCGAGCTGCCAGCCCGTGTACCACTGGAGGCCGTCGCCGAAGCTCTGGCGGTAGTCCACCCGGGCCAGGCGGAGGTCCAGCGGCACGTAGCGCACGGGGGTCCCGCCCTCCTCGCCGCGCGCCTCGGCCCGCGCCACGGCACGGCGCTCGCTCCCGCAGCGGCGCGGCTGGCGCAGGCTGCCCTCCATGGGCAGCGCCTCGTCCACGGGGATGGTGACGCAGCCCTCCAGCGCGTCGGCGAGCTGGCTGAGGGACCAGGGGCGCCCCTTCTCCCGGGCCTCTTCTGAGCTGCGGTAGACCTGGGAGAGGACGAGCAGGTTGCGCCAGGTCTGCGTGGCGTCGGCGCGGAGCAGCGAATCGTCCTCCATCGGGGCCTCCCCGAGCGGGGAGAGGCGCACGATCTCGTCGAGGGTGGACCAGCAGGGCTTCAGGCTCGCGCCCCGGTCCTTGCAGGGGTCTGAGCTCCCCTCGACGCCGCGCACCCCCTCAGGCCCGGTCGCCAGGCCCATGACCGCGCCGTAGAGGGAGCCCTGCGGCACACGCGCCCGGAGATCCTCCCCCGTGCTGTGTTGGATCCAACGGAAGGCGTCCTCCATCCCCGCATAGAAGTCCCAGACGCGCAGGCTGCGATCATAGAGAGCCAGGAAGTTCCCCATGTAGCCGCCATAGGGAGAGGTCGCCGCGGGGACGCTGGCGTCGTGCAGCATCGTGCTCAGGTTGTAGTCATCCAGATAGAGGCTGATGCTCTGGCTGCGCGCGGCGTCGATCACGCTCCCCGAGGAGCCCTCCCCTCCGAGGATCTGGAAGTAGCGCTGCCACATGTTCTCCACGCGGTCCGCGGCGCGCGCGGTCCCGGGGCGGAGGTCGGGGTCGAGGAAGAGGAAGGGCGGGTGATGGCCGCCGTGCGTGCCGTCGCCCCGCCAGGCGAAGGGGTAGGCCACGCGCAGCGGGTTGTTCTCCAGCGTCCCGCCGTCCATGAGCCAGACCACCTCCTCTCCCCCGGGCGCGCTGCAGCGTTGATCCGGGCGGGAGCTCATCTGGTCGAAGCGCAGGCAGGAGAGCTCGAAGAGGGGCAGGGCGGCCGGGATCGTGCTGGAGGCGAGGGAGAGGCCCGCCGCCTGCGCCAGCGGCACCCGGAGCGGCGAGGCGTCCGCGGTCCGGGGGTCGAGGCGGACCGTGGCGTAGCGCTCCTCGAGCTTGCAGGGCGGCGAGCGCTCCCCCGGGCAGCGCGAGGCGAGGACGGCCGGCTGCGACGGCACGTCGAGCTCGAAGCCGAAGGTGAGCGTGAGCTCCTGGGTGACCTGGTCCTCCGTGGTGGGCTGGTGGCGCGCGACGGTCATGACGAGGCGCACGGGCGGCTGTCCCTGGGTGATCTCCCGCGCGCCGACCTCCCGGGCCGCCGCCTCCAGGCTTTGGAGCACCTTCTGGTCATGGATCAGGGCCTGGTATTCCTTCGGGTCCACCGCGCTGTCCTCGGGCAGGCGATCCACCGCCTCGTCCCGCGGGCCGAAGCCGAGCGGGATCCAGGCGCGGAAGGGGAGCGAGCGCTCGGGCAGGCCCCAGGGTGGCCCGCTGGGCGCGGCGAGCTCCAGGCTGGTCAGGACCGCGTTCATGCTGCCCGCGCTGGCCCCGGCGACGGTGATCCCGCGGCCCGGCCAGTCGCACCTCGGAGAGAGATCCTCCTCCTTGCAGTCCGGCGCGGGCCCCGCCGCCTGGAGCTCGCGCAGCCAGCTCGTGAACACGTACATCTGCCCGGCCTGGTAGGCGCCCCGGGACACGCCGCCGCTGATGACGAGGATGAGGTCGCTGTCACGGGCGACGACAGGCGGCTCCTGGGCCAGCGCGAGGGAGACGAGCAAAGAGACGAGCGGCATGGATCCCTCGAGGCAAATCTGGGCCCGAGAATAGCACGGAGATGTCGCCGTTCCGGTGGGGGGCGAGGCCGGTCTTCGGTCCCGTCGGGCTATGCTGTGGTCTGGAGACCACCATGGACCTGATCTCCCCCTGGCGCGCGCGCGGACGAAGCCTCCCGGTCTTCGGTCACCCGGTCTTTTACGTCGATCAGGGCTCGGGCTCGGGCGCCCCGGTCTGTGTGCTCCACGGGTATCCGGGCTCCGCGGCGGACTTCGAGCGCGCGTTGCCCACGCTCGCGCACAGCCGGCGCGTCATCGTGCACGACCACCTCGGCTTCGGGCTCTCCGCGAAGCCGCCGGACTGGAGCTACAGCCTCGTCGATCAGGCCGACCTGGCGCTCGGGCTCTGGCGCGCGCTGGGCGTCGAGGAGCTGCACCTCGTCGCCCACGACTACGGCACCTCCATCGCCACCGAGCTGCTCACCCGCCACCTCCGGGGGATGCTCCCCATCCGGCTGCGCTCGGTCACGCTCTCCAACGGCAGCGTCCACATCGAGCTCGCCCGGCCGCTCCTGGCCCAGCGCCTGCTCCGCCACCCCACCTGGGGCCCGCTGCTCGCCCGCCTGAGCAGCGAGGGCTACTTCCGCCGGAACATCGCGGCGACCGTCTCCAGGCCCCTCTCCGACGATGAGCTCGGCCGGATGTGGGAGCTGCTGATCCGGGACGGCGGGCGCGACAGGCTCCCCGCGCTCTCCCAGTACCTTCACGAGCGGGTCCACCTCTGGCACCGCTGGATCACGCCGCTCGCGGAGCTGCGCCTGCCGACGCTGCTGCTCTGGGGGCGCCTGGACCCGATCGCGCGGCCGGTCATCGCCGAGACCCTGGCACGGGAGATTCAGGGGGCGAAGCTCACCTGGATGGAGGACATCGCCCACTGGCCGATGCTCGAGGCCCCGGAGCGCTGGAGCGAGCAGGTGGTGCAGTTCCAGGACGAGGTGGATCGCGGCGGAGCGGGAGGGGACCAGCCCTGAGATCGATCAGACATGCCCTTCGAGGCCACACACGACAATCCAGACAGATGAAGGAGCCGAACAATGGCGAAGTTGAACGTGCAGATGACATTCTTCTTTACACTTGTGGCCATCCCGACGCCCCTCGGGTGTGCGTCCAAGGCGGAGGTCGCTACCCTCGAGGCCGAGTTGGAGACCCTGCGTCAGAGCGTCAAGGAGCTTCAGGACGAGCGCAAGCAGCAACACGAGACCATGAGCAGACTGGAAAGCTCCTTTCTCGCGGTCTCCGTACGCAGGATCGAGCTGGGGAAGACCGGCGCCGAGGTCTGCGGTGAGAACGGAGAGGCCTGCATCTCCGTCAGCAGCCACCCCACCTACTCCATGGATGAGAAGTACAAGGACGATGGCGTCTGGGGGTACGCCACCTTCGACTGCACCTCCAGACTGCGCGGCCCGGACAAGACGAAGTGTGGCAAAGACGGCTTTGGCGTCCAGAACGACTACTGGATGGACAACGAAAAGTTCCGCAAGGCTACCATCAGCAAGATCCCGGGTACTCCGAATGCTGGCTATCTATGCCTACGGGAGTCATACTACGACTCGGCGATCTGTGCGAAGTCGGTACTCCCTACGGCTGGGTCGGCGTCACCCTAGTCTGAGCTCGCGGTGCGGGTGAGCGACCCTCCATCGGCCGCCACACCCAGGCCTCTCCTAGGAGAGTGCCGCGATGGCCCATCCCCGGAGCCTTCGCCCTCCCCCGACGGAGCGCGTTGAGGCGCTCGCGCGACCTCATCCGGTTAGAGGCGCCGACGCCGCACGCTGGAGCGCCCATGTCGCACGCCTCGAACGCCGAACCTGCCCTCGCCAGAGGGACCTCGCGCGCGCCGCTGGTCCTGGCGGCCCTGAGCCTCTGGACCGCCTGTGAGGTCTCCGAGCCAGGGGAGACCCGAAAGGGAGACCCGGAGATACCCGACACCGGCCAGTCCCCCGTGGACGACAGCGGCCCCGTCGACCCCGACACCGGGGGCCGGGACACCGGAGACACAGGAGGATCCCCCGACCCGGTGGACACGGGCCCCTGGGACGCCGACGGGGACGGGGCGTTTGCCGCCGCCGACTGCGACGAGGCCGACGCCACGATCTACCCGGGCGCCCCGGAGGCGTGCGATGGCCTGGACCAGGACTGCGACGGGGCCGCCGACCTCTCGGCGCCCGCCTCCTGCCCGGACGCCGCCGCCGCCGCCACCGACGAGGGCGGCGGGCTGGTGGCGCTCGACGTGGGAGGCTTCGTGCTGGCGGACGAGGAGGGCTGGGACGACGCCACCGCCATCCTGGACGCGCTGGCCGCGACGCTGCCGGTGCTGAGCGTCGCCGAGGTCGTGGCCGACGGCAACCGCGAGGGCGAGGTGATCTCGTCCTCGGACCTGTCGCGCGCGACCGGCTTCGCCCGCGGATTTCAGTGGAACGACGGCGACATGGACGTCGATTACTGGTACCCGCAGGGCGTCACCGGCAGCTTCGACGCCGACGCGAGCGGCGCGGCCGACGGGGTGGAGGCGGTGCTGGTCTCGTGGCACTACGACCCCGAGGCGGCGGGCACCGCCTACGACAAGGGCGTGCGCATCAGCTTCGCCGACGTCTCGTCGAGCTCGGACATCACCTACCGCCACGTGCTGCTGGTCGAGCCCACGGGCAGCGCCGCCGATCCAGACATCGGGCCGGTGGAGGTGCATGCCGGCGGCATCGCCTGGGTGGGCGACTGGCTGTACGTGGCCGACACCAGCAAGGGCCTGCGCGTCTTCGACATGAACCGCATCCTGCAGGTCAGCACGGAGACCGACGACATCGGGTGCTCGGGCGGGACCTGCTACGCCTACACCTACAAGTACGTGTTGCCCCAGGTCAGCCGCTACGCGCTGCCGGCTTGCGGGTGCGACGCGACCTTCTCCTTCGTGGCGCTGGACCGCAGCAGCTCGCCGATGTCCCTGGTGACCGGACAGTACGACGCCGACACGATCAGCGGCACCCTGCTGCGCTGGCCGCTCGACGAGGCGACGGGCCTGCTGGCGGGCGGCGCCTACACGAGCGCCAGTGAGGCCTGGGTGGCCCAGCAGGACCGCGTGCAGGGGGCCGCCAGCCGCGACGGGCTGTGGTGGTTGTCCTGCAGCAGCCAGTCGGGCTCGAACGGGGCGCTGTACGCGGCCGAGGAGGGCGACGCGAGCACCTACACCTGGGTCTACGGCCCCGAGGATCTGGCGGTGGACGGGCCGAACGGGTGGCTGTGGAGCGTCTCGGAGCACCCCGGCGAGCGCTACGTCTTCGCCGTGAACCTGGACGAGGTCGGCGGCTGAGCGCCAGGCCTCACCCGCCCTCCGGCTCCTCCGGGTCATCGCCGAACAGCACCCCTACCTGCAGCGGGATCGCCTCGAAGGGCTCCGCCCGTACCGTCTCCCCGCGCCGCGCCGTCAGCGCCACCAGCCAGCCCGCCTCCGTCCAGCGGTGGACCACCAGCAGCTCGCCGTCCGGGTCCAACACCCAGTAGTGGGGGATCCCGTGGCGGTGGTAGATCTGCATCTTCTCGTGCAGGTCCCGGCCACGGTGCGTGGGCGACAGCACCTCGCACACCCAGTCCGGGCGCAGGCGGATGGGGAAGCCCCGCGGCTGCTCCGGGCACCGCTCCCGACGCCAGCCGCTCAGGTCCGGGCGGACCAGATCGTGCGGGCCCAGGTCCACCTCCACTTCTATCGCGAACCACCAGCCGCCCGGCCAGCGCCCGCCAGAGCGACGCTGGAAGGGCGCCACGAAGGCGCGCAGCTCCCCCTGACGCGCCCCGTGCTCCCCCGAGGGGCTGGCCCGCTCGCTCAGCTCCCCATTCAGGATCTCGTGCCAACGCTCGTCCTCGGGGATCGCGAGCAGGTCGGCCAGGGTTGCGGGAGGCGGGAGGCGAAGCGCGGCGCTCATGCCCCGATCATAGGGCGGGGGCTGGGATCCGGCAAGGCGTCCCTCCTGACCCCACCGCCATCACCAGGTCGCCATGCTGAGCCGCGTCGCGCTGGTCACGCCGTCGTCGCCGCTGCCCTCGCTCTTGATCCCGTAGCCGACGATCTCGCCCCAGGCGCCCGTGCTGTCGAAGGTGCCCTCCACCCAGGCCTGGATCTCGTCGTAGTCGGCGTCCGGCGTGTAGACGAAGTCTCCGCCCAGCGCGTCCAGGTCCAGGCTCACGCTGAAGCTGGCGCTGTCGCTCTGCGAGGCCAGCAGGGACGTCTCCCAGGTCTCCATGAAGGCGCCGTCGTCGGTCACGAAGGTGATGGTCGCGTCCACCTCCACCTGATTCGCGCACTCCATGGCGGGCTCGATGCCCGATCCATCCGAGACATACTCCATGTCCAGCCAGCGCGCCGCCCCGAGCTCCACCGTAATCGTCAACGCGGCGCTGCCGCCGTCGGCGTAGACGAGCGTGAGCGCGTGCTCCCCCTCGGCCAGCGCGGCGATCTCCGCCTTGCCGAAGCCGAGCTCGCTCACCTCGTCGTCGGCGAGCGGGACGCTCTCGACGTCCGTGCAGGTGACCGCCTCCTCACCGGACTGTCCACCCCCCCAGGGGTCGTCCACCGGCACGCAGGCGCTGAAGATGCAGAGAGAGGCGAGGGTGATGCTGCGGGTCATTGGATCCTCCGTTCCGTCCTGACGATCCAAATGTGCTCCCTCCCGGGGTCGGCGTCTACCGCAGGAGCGCACATATCATGACGCGCAACGGCCCCTGTATGTGCGATACTGCTAGGCATGAACCTCGACCTCCTCTCCCGCGAGCTGCTCCGCGCCCTGCGCGGTCGGCGCAGCCAGACGGCGCTGAGCCGGCGGCTCGGCTACCAGAGCAACGTCCTCTACACCTGGGAGGCGGGGCACCGGGCGCCCACCGCCGCCGAGGCCCTGCGCCTGGCCAGCCGGGTGGGGGTGGACCTCCGGGCCGCCGCGCGCCGCTTCTACCGGGCCGAGCCCGCCTGGCTCCAGACCCATGACCCGGCGAGCCCCGCGGGCGTGGCCGCCTGGCTCTCCGACCTTCGGGGAGACACGCCCCTCGTCCGCGTGGCCGAGCAGAGCGGGCTCTCCCGCTTCGCCGTCGCCCGCGCGCTCTCCGGGGAGACCGAGCCGCGCCTCCCCGACTTCCTGCGCCTGTTCGAGGCGATGAGCCTGCGGGTGCTCGATCTGGTGGCGGCGCTCACCGACCCGGAGCTGCTGCCCTCGGCCCGCGAGCGCTGGCGGCGGCTGGTGGCCCAGCGCAGGCTGGCGGTGGAGCAGCCCTTTACCCAGGCCGTGCTGCGCGCCGTCGAGCTCCAGGACTACGCCGACCTGCCCCGCCACGAGGAGGGCTGGATCGCCCGGCGCCTCGGGATCACGCCGGAGGTGGAGGCCGCCTGCCTCCTGCTGCTGGGCGAGGCCGGCGAGCTGCGCTGGGACGGGGAGCGCTGGCGCCCGGCGGAGGCGCTGGCCGTGGACACGCGCGACGACCCGGAGCGCAGCCGCCAGCTCAAGCGCTGGTGGGCGCAGGTGGGGCTGGAGCGCCTGGGCCAGGACCCCGACGGGATGTGGAGCTACAACGTCGTCAGCGTGAGCGAGGCCGACCTGCGCCACATCCAGGAGCTCTACCGCGCCTGCTTCCGCGCCGTGCGCACCGTCGTCGCCCGCTCCACGCCGGCCGAGCGCGTGGTGCTCATCAACACCCAGGTCTTCGCGCTGGACCCCCTCTCTGCACCCTCGGGCTCGCCCACGGCCGACCTCAGCGCCCAGCAGCGGCGCTAGCGCCCGCCTCCGCGTAGATCTCGCTGATCGCGAGCGCGTCCTCGCTGCCCTCGGACTTGTCCAGGCAATAGGTGATGACGCCCTGGGTCACCCCCTCCTCCCAGGCCTGGAGCGAGATCTCCACCCCCTCGGCGATGGTCTCGGTGGTGGGGGCGGTGGGGTGCCAGCTCGTGGGGGCGGCGTAGATCATGGGGATGAGCTCCATGTCCGACCATCCCTCGACCTCGCCGAGGGCGTGGTTGAAGTCCTCGCTGCTGGTCTCCCAGGTCCAGGCGCCGCAGGTGGGCGCGCTGAGCCCGGAGAACTCGATCTGCACCCCGAAGTTGTAGACGGCGACGTCGTCCTCCAGGCCGAGGCTGACCTGGCCGCCCGAGAGGGTCAGCGTGATCGCGCCGGGCGCCTCCTCGCCGGCCACGTCCTCCTCGTAGAGCGCCTCGCCGTCCTCGCGGACGCGGACGATGTGGTAGCCCGCGGTCTCTCCGCTGTAGTCGTCCTGGACCTCGACGCTCAGCTCGCCGGGCTCGCAGGTGGCGGTGAAGCGGCCGTAATCACCGGCGACGCTGGGGAAGTTCCAGGGGTACGTGATCTGCATCACGTCCTCGCGCCCGTCGCGGAGCCCGGCGATGGCGTCGATCTGCGCGCGCAGCTCGGCGTTGGAGTCCAGGTCCATGTAGGGGAAGATCAGCCCGTCGATGCAGGTCCGATCGTCCGCGGACGCCATGTTGTTCATCACCCAGGGGTAGTAGGTCACGGCGTAGAACTTCAGGTGCGGCGCGTAGGCCTGGGCCGCGGCCATCATCTCGCAGATGTAGGGCCCGGTGAACAGGTCCGTGTCGCTGAAGAAGTCGTCCATCGCGATGGCCTGGACGGAGGGGTAGGCGGCCGCGACCTGCCCGATGGCGTCGGCCCAGGCCACGTAGTCGAGCTCAAAGGGCGGGTAGGAGGTGGTGATCTCGCTGGGCGGCACGAGGTAGGCCCAGGTGTCGATGCCCGCGGGCTCGGCCAGCGCGAGGTACTCCGAGAGGTCGTCCAGGTCGGACGGGGAGTGCCAGATGAGGAAGGCGTAGGTGTTGACGTTCAACGCCAGCAGCTGGTCCACCAGGAGCGGGCTGTCGACGTGCTGGTACCCGTCCTCACGGACGGCGGTCTCGCGCGGCTCGGAGGCGTAGTCGGCCAGGATCGGCGGCGACGCCTCCTCGGAGCCGGTCTCGCCCGTCTCGGCGGGCTCTACCTCGGTGATGTCCTTGTCCTCGCGCTCGCATGCGAGCAGCACCAGCAGCGTGAGCCTGGTCATGGTGTCCCCCCAGGGAGAACGTAGCCCCCTCGGCCCGCGCTGCCAGCCGCAGCGCCGCGGCGGGTCTGCACCTGTTGGGGACAGAAGGGTCGGAGCCTCGTCGGGCGGACCCAGCGCGGTCCTGACCCCAACCCGATGGAGCACACGATGACCCTCTCTCTCCTGCTCACCCTCGCCGCGGCCCAGGCCGCGCCCGTCACCTTCACCGGCCCGGCCCCTGAGGCCCCCGGCGCCGTCACCCTCTTCGCGCCGAGCGTGGACGGCTCGATCACGCCCATCGATCAGCTCCAGGACCTCTTCGGCCTCGCCGGCCTCCCCGTGCAGGACGAGGACCTGGGCGGCGTCTCCCGCGTCCGCGACGGTGAGCTCAGCACGTTCGCCTTCGACCAGGGCGGCGCGATGTTCTCCGACCTCGGCGCGCTCAAGAGCCACCGCCCCATCCAGCCGCGCGGCGAGAGCGCGCTCTACGCCGACGCCGGCGCGGTCCTCGACGAGCTCGGCCTCTTCGACGTCCAGAACGTCGAGCTCATCGAGGGCCGCGGCGGCCGGATGACGGTGCGGCTCACGGACCCCCAGGGCCGGGCGCGCGCCCCCTTCGTCACGCACGAGAAGGCCAGCTTCCAGCAGATGATCGACGGGCTCCCCGGCTTCGGCGGCGGCGCGGAGATCGACGTGGTCTACGGCCGCGACGGCCGCCTGGCGATGGTGCAGCACGCCGTCCGCGAGCTCGAGGAGCTGGGCACGGCCGAGGTCATCGACGCCCAGCAGGCCGTGGACCAGCTCGCCCGCCGCGCCGAGGAGGGCGCCCCCTACAACCTCCACCTGATCGCGATGGGCCGGGTGGACAGCGTCGAGATCCGCTCGGCCGAGCTCGGCTACTACGTGCCGGACCTGGGCCAGATCTTCGAGACCTACGAGCCGGTGTGGGAGCTGCGCGGCGTGGTGCACGGCACCAGCGTGCGCGGCGCGCCGATGGAGGCCGAGCTGCTCTGGTACGAGCCCGCCGTCCCCGGCCACGAGCTCCTGCCCCTCGACATCCCGGCCATCGACTAGCCATATTCGTTTTCAAACACCCTACACAAGAGAATCGGGAGACACCCCCATGCGCAGCTTCATCGCCCCCCTCCTCGGCACCCTCGCCCTCGCCCTCTCCACCCCGGCCTTCGCCGGCTGGTCCACGGTCGGCAGCATGAGCACCACCCCCGACGAGGGGAGCAACGAGCTCTTCTCCGAGGGCACCGGCGGCACCTACAGCTGCCCCACGGGCTCCGGGTCCTGGATCACCCAGGTCTCCGGCGCCGGATACGGGAACTACTACCACGGGACCGACACCGACGCCTGGTCGCTGGACTGGGAGGAGGCCGGCTACGACTGGTTCTACAACGACTCGGCCGACATCAGCTTCTACTGCGGCCACGGCTTCCCGGGCGGCTTCACCTTCAACGGCTCCGCGGGCGACAACGTGCTCTACGCCAGCGAGTCGAGCTGGGGCAACGGCGACCTGGAGGCGGTCCACCTCCAGACCTGCCAGGCCCTCTCGGCGACGGGGCGCTCGGCCTTCATCTCGGCCAACCTGGGCGACGGGGTCCACTGGATCCTCGGCTTCGAGACCAACGCGCTGGACACCTCGTCCACCCCGGACCTGGACGGCTACTACCTGAAGCTGGGCTACGACTTCGACACCTCCTGGTACTGGGCCACCAGCGCCACCCACGACAGCCCGTACATCGCCGCCGCCGTCCGCTTCACCAGCTCGGCCTGCAACACGTACTACGACGACGTCTACAGCATGAGCTGCGACCCCACCAGCAGCCCCTGGAGCGCCGAGTACACCTGGGCCCTGTGAGGCCCCACGGCGCCCGGCGCGTGCTACGCTCTCCGCGGAGCCGACCCTGAGCACGCCGCCGAACCCGAACCCGAACGCCGAGACGCTCCGCGCGCTCTCGGCGACGGCCGTCCTGGGGCGCGGGCGCGCGGCGGCGCAGGAGCTGGTGGGCGCGCTGGTCGAGGACCCCAGCCAGCCCTGGCTGATCCCGTATTGGACGGGCGCGCTGCTGCTGTATTCGAGCCAGATCGGCGCCTCCGATCACCTGCTGGAGGCGGCCCGGCGGGCGGAGCTCGCGGGGGCGGAGGAGGCCCGGCTGCGGGCGCTGCTGCTGGCGGCGCGCGCGCTGGCGGCGGTGGGTCGAGCGGCCTCCGGCCAGGCCATCCTGGACGAGCTGGAGGGCCGGGTCGAGCGATATGGCTCGCTCTTCGCCGATCACCGGCTGTCGCTGGCCGCCTGCGGACACCCCGACGCCCGGCGCCTCTGGGAGGAGGCCCTGCCCCGCCTGCCCTCCCCCGCCCGCGACGCCGACCGGCTCGGCGTGCTGCTGGGCCTCGGGATCCTCGCCCGCGGCGGCGGGGACAGCGCGCGGGCCCGCCAGCGCTGGGAGGCCGCGCTCAAGCTCGCGCAGGAGCACGGGGACGACCGCGAGCGCCTGCGCGTCGGCGCGCTCCTGGGCAACCTGCTGGTCGAGGTCGGGATGCCCCGTGAGGCCGAGCCTCGCCTGCGCGAGGTGGTCCAGATCGCCGAGCACCTGGGCGAGGGCCTGGTCCTGCTGGCCGAGGGCACCGTGCTGCTGGCCCTGGAGCTGGGGCGCCAGGACTGGCCCGCCGCCGAGGCCACCGCCGCCCGCTGCGCCGCCGTCGCCTCCGCCCGCAACAACCCCGCCGCCATCGCCGACGCCGCCATCGCCCGCGCCGCCTGCCGCCTCGGTCAGCAGGACCCGCCCGGCGCCATCCGCGCGCTGTGGGACGCCGCCAACCTCCTGCGCCAGCGGGGGAGCCTGGCGGGCCTGAACCTCATCCGCGCGCGGCTGGCGGAGCTGCGGGTGCAGCTCACGCCGGAGGTCTTCGACCCGCTGTGGGCGGCGGTGGCGACGGGGAGGGGATAGCGCTCAGATCGGCGCCTCCGAGCTCCCCGACTCCTCCTCCGCCAGCAACGGCAAGGACCCGGCGCCGCTCTTCTTGGCCAGCCAGGAGTCCGCCATCTCGATGCCCTTCTCCATCCTGCGCTGGGCCTTGTCCAGGCGCTCGATCAGCTTGCCCTTGTCCTTGCCGGCGTAGTCGGCCAGCTGTCCGCGGACGTCGTCTACGCGGGCGAGGCCGCGGGCGCAGTCGGCCTTGAGCTTCTGCGCGGCGGCGAGCTTCTCCGCGGTGCGCGACTTGCTGCCCTGCAGGACGGCCTTGCCGCCGTTGTAGATGGCCTCGCAGAAGCCGACCACCTCGCCGACGACGGGGATGAAGCCGGCCCCCGTGGTGACTGCCTCCTTGGCGGTGGCGCTGCCGATGCTCTCGCCCTTCTTGCTCGCGTCGCGGATCGCGAGGAGGGAGTCCGCCGCGCCCAGCCCGGAGCCGAGCCCGGGGAGCAGCGCGTCGGCGCCCATGAACACCCCCTCCTTGACCGCGTCCTTGCCCGCGCTCAGGGCCTCGTCGCGGCGGCGCATGTGCAGGGCGTCCCCGCTGGCGACGGCCTTGCGGCCGGACTGCTTCAGCGCGTCCACCTGGCTGGCGACGCTGGGCTCCGGGGCGGGCTCGAGCACGTCGTAGTCGGACTGCATGGACTCGTAGCTGCGCGCCAGGACGTCGTTCTGGAGCAGCGGGGCCTCGTCGTCGGAGCGGAAGGGCTTGCGGATCTTGCGTGTCAACGCCATGGCGGGCTCCCCGGGGGAGGGGCAGATGGCCCTCCGACCCCTTGGATCCTAACACGACAAGCCCCAAACAGATGTTCAGAATTTGAGACCGCGAAATCACCACAATCCTTCGCCTTTGACCTAAATCTTCACACGGACCCCCAATTCACGCCCCCTCCCCCCTGCGGAGCGCCGCCCGTGCTACCGTGAACCTGATCTGATCTGCCCGGCCATCACGAGGCCCTCACGCGCGGGAGCCCCCATGTCTTCCCAGTCCTATCTGCCCACCCAGGAGACCGAGTCCTCACCGATGGAGACCGCCGCCGCCCCGGCCATGAGCGCGGTCGGCGCCGCCCAGAACCTGCTGGGGAACTCCGCGGTGACGGGGATGCTGCCGGGGCTCGGCGGGCTCGGCGGGCTCGGCGGGCTCGGCGGCGGGTTCGGGCTGCCGGGGCTGATCCCGGAGCTGCCCATCCCCTCGCTGCCCGATCTGGGCGATCTGCTGCCGGACTTCCCCACGCCGGAGATCCCGATCCCGGGCATGCCGGACTTCGGCGACCTGCTCCCCGATCTGCCCGGCCTCCCGGGGATCGGCGGGCCGATGATGCCGGATCTCTCGCCGATCATGGGCCCGGTCCAGGACGGCCTGAACACCGCGGGCGAGCTGTGGGACCGCGAGGGCATGGGCGCGCTCCTGGACCCCGTGGGCGCCATGGACCGGCTGAACGCCAGCCGCGAGCTGGCAGGGAACTTCCAGATCGTGGGCGACGACTTCGTGGGGCCGCGTCAGCAGAACCAGCTCACGCAGGCCGAGTACGACGAGGTCGTGCGGATGTACAGCGACATCCGTCTGGGCCGCGGCGATCTGACGATGGACACCTCCGAGATGACGGAGGAGCAGGCCGCCGCCTTCCGCCAGGGCACGATGAACGACTTCGCCCGCATCCTCCAGACGGAGAGCGGGCGGAACATGGTCCGCCAGATGAGCAACAACGTGATGGTGGACGACGCGGGCAACGAGCGGCAGTTCATCGGCGACATGGACGTGACGGGCACCTGGCTGGAGGGCCTGGGCTCCTCGCGCCACCGCCACACCACGCTCTCCGCGCTGCACCAGGACGCCAACGGCAACGGCGACCGCTCGGACGACGGGAACGCCCCGCTGGACCTGACCAACGGATTCTCGGACCCGAACCTGGGCAACGGGGTGGGCGTGAGCCAGCGCAACGCCGACGGCACGCGCGGCTCGGGCTCGGACGTGGTGATCCGGGCGAACCCGGGCGTGCTGCTGGACTTCAACGGCGACGGCAACCCGGACACGACGACGACCTCGGACATCATCCTGATGCACGAGATGGCGCACGCGCGGCACCAGACCCAGGGCACGCTGGCCAGCGGCACCATCCAGCAGGACGGCGTGATCCCGGCCGGCGACCCCGACATCGGCACGATGAACTGGGAGCACCAGGCGGCGGGCCTCGGCCACTGGGCCAATGACCGCTACACGGAGAACGCCTACCGGCGCGACCGGCAGTCGCTGGGCGACAGCATCCCGCTTCGGCCGAGTTACTCTGTCTTGCCATGATCCTCGCCCTGCTGCTCGGCTGCGGCGGGCCGGCGGTCGCCCCCGCGGCGCCGAGCTCCGCCCCCACCTCCACCCCGACCGCTGAGGTCGCCACCATGACCGTGGACGCCTGGTCCCCTACGCCGGCGGAGATCGGCTTCGACTGGCAGCTCGCGCGCGCGGGCGAGGCGCTGACCATCACATACACGGTCCAGAACCGCGCCGCCGAGACGCTGTGGCTGGCCGACCGCACGGTGCAGACCAGCCAGGGCAAGGCCGCGCTGCTGGATCGCCCGGTGGTGCGGCGCAGCGGGCGGGCCGGGACGGCGCTGGTGGCCTTCGGGCTGGTGCCGCCGGACGCGCCCCTCTTCTACCTGCCACCCCCCACCTACCGGGCGGTGGAACCGGGGGCCTCGACCCAGGGCAGCCTGAGCCTGAGCCTGCCGCTCCAGAGCTGGCACCCCGCGGCGAAGGTGGAGGCGCTCGGGGACGTGAGCGCCCTGATCTTCGCGCTCGACGGCTTCCTGGGCGAGCCCAGCTCCTGGAAGGAGCTCACCGACGGCCAGGGCCAGACCTACCGCGTGCCGGCCTACAAGAGCCGGCACTGGATCTGGAGCGAGGCGAAGGCCATCCCGCCGGGCTGAGCCCCAGCTCCTCCGTCCGTGAGCGCTCAGCGCGTGCCGCCCCCGAACCGGGCCTTGAAGGTCTCGATAGCGGACTCGGGCAGCACATAGTCCTCACAGTGAAGATCGGCGGCGCCGAAGCCGAGACGGGCGAGCGCTCGGAAGTGCTTCACCGCGTTCTCGGGGTCCACGACGCCGATGGTGGGGCTGAGCTCGGGCGACGAGAACGAGAGGAGCGACGCCAGGATGCAACATGGGACGCCCTGCGGGTTGATGGACGAAAGGAACCCTTTCTGCATCTCGGCGAGGAACCTGGGCTGTGCACGTCGCGGCATGTAGATGGTGTGACCGACCTTCCCGGGCGCGCGTAACATCCCTGCCTCGGTGAACAGGATGTCCCCACGGTCCTGCAGTCGGCGTATCGCCGCGCTGGTCACGAAACAGTGAGGGACAGAGTCATCAACGATCAGAGTCCCCGGCCGCAGGCGGTCGATGTCCACAATCCCAGGGACATTGGTGGCGCCGACGATGAAGGACGCCTCATACAGCGCCTCGGGGGCGCGATCCCCGGAGTCCGCGATCCGGACGCGGCTGCCGTCCCCCCAATGATGCATCACCTCCTCGCGCACCGCCTCGAGCTGGGGACGCTTCGCGTACACATCGCTGAGCAGCAGGCTTCGAGGCTGCGGCAGCACGCGCAGCATGAGCCGGAGCGAGGCCATCCCCACCGAGCCGAGCCCCAGGAAGGCCAGATCCTCCCCAGAGATGTCGCGCCCAGCCTTCTCCAGGAGGCCGATCCCGTTCGTGACCACCGAGGACGCCGTGGTCGCGTGCCCGGTCGTGATCCGTGGCAGATCTCCTCTCCCCGCCATGGCCCTGGCCACGGCCCTCCCATAGTCCGAGGCCGATGGAAGAAGGCCCATCATGCTGACGTTCTGCGCGCCGACCTGCCGCGCCATCGCGAGACCCTCCATGATCATGCGGACCAACGCTTCCTGATCCCGGTAGAGCTGAGGCTCGGTCACCGGGAGCATGACCATGGCGATGGGGCCCAGCGGCGTCTCGAGACGCGCGACATAGTGCGGGAGCTCCTGACAGAATTCTTGAATCAGCTCCTCGCTGGAGAGGCCGGTGTTGTCAAGGATCAGTCGACCAAGATAGCAGAGCGCCGCGGACTGGACGGGAGGCAGGGCCCCCACGGCCGTCAGCGCGAGCAGCGGCCGGTTCTCGACCGTGGTGCCGTGCTCGGTCGTCTGGCGCGCAGGCTCGCTGCTGACGGGTCTGGGCGCCTCAGGGGCCTCCATCGCCGCGGCGAGCTCCGCGATGGTGGGGTGCTCCAGCAGGAACTGCGTGGTGATCTCGCGCGAAGTGAGCGCCGAGAGCTTCGAGATCACCTGAACGGCCATCAGGGAGTCGCCCCCCATCTTCACGAAGTTGTCGTGCACGCTCACGCGCTTGTGCCCCAGCACCTCGCTCCAGAGCTCCGCCAGCTTCATCTCCAGAGGCGTCCGCGGCGCGACGAAGCCGTCGTCCGTCCTGGCGCGCTCTCCCGAGGCAGGAGCCTGGACAGGGCCGCGGATCGAGCTCTCGTCCTGACGCCAGATCCGCGCCAGCACGGGCCAACGCACCGCCCCAGGGTAAGCCTGCCGGACACGCTGCCAGTGGACCGGCAGCACGACGCTCTGGGCTCCGGTCCCCTGGAGCAGCATCTCCAGAGCCTCCACGCCTCGCTCTGGAGAGATGCTCCGAAATCCCTGGGGCAGTCGCCCGCCCAGCCCGCGCGCGGCCCCCCCCACCTGCGACCAGCGTCCCCAGTTGACGCTCAGCCCCGGGAGCCCCAGCGCGACCCGATGTGCCGCCAGCGCGTCCACGAAGACGTTCGCCGCGGCATAGTTCGCCTGAAACGGAGACCCGAAGAGGGAGACCACGGAGGAGAACAGGACGAAGAGGTCGAGGGGGTCCTGCAGCGTGTGCTGGTGCAGGTACCAGCTCCCCTCCAGCTTCGGCGCCATCACCGAGCGCAGGCGCGGCCAGTCCAGCCGCAGGACGGGACAGTCGTCCAGATGGGCCGCCGTGTGCACGACCCCACGCAGCGGCGCGCCACGCGCGCGGATCCGGTCGAGCACCGAGACCACCGCACGCTCATCGACGACGTCTCCGCTCTCGACCACGACCTCGGCCCCTCGCGCGACGAGCTGGCGGACGCGCTCGCGGGCGTCCTCGGCGGGAGGCCTGCGGCTCATCAACACCAGGCGGCGCGCGCCGCGGTCCACGAGCCAACCCGCGACCGTGAGGCCCAGACCGCCGAGACCGCCCGTGATCAGGTAGGTCCCGTCACTCCGCACCGTGAATTCCTCGGGGCGAGGGCGGGAGGGAGGGGCGCTCCCGCGCTCGAGGCGCGCACAGAGGCGCGCGCCATCGCGGAACGCGACCTGGTTTTCCACCTCGCCGCCCGACAACTCGTCGGCGAGCGCGCGCAGATCGGCCTCCGTCGGCGAGCGAGGGAGGTCCACCATGCAGGTCCGAAGCTCGGGGTGCTCAAAGGCCAGCGCTCGACCGATCCCCCAGACCGGAGCCTGCGCCAGGCTGAGGGCGCCGTCCCCCCCCGTCACCGCCTGCGCGCCCCCGGTCACGAGCCAGAGGCGCGGAACGGCCACTCCACCCCCCGTGATCAGCGACTGTACGAGGTGCGCGGCGGACAGCGCGGACCTGACCTGAGCCTCGCTCAGCTCCGCAGCCGTACAACGCTCGTCACCCGGCGCGTCGAGACTCCAGAGGTGCAACACATCCTGAAGCGCAGAGGCGCCCCTGACCTCGTCCAGAACATGCCTGAGCTGCTCCGACTGCGCGGGATCGACCTCCCAACGACGCTCATCGAGCTGTCGGAGCCGGTCGCCTGCAGAGACGAGCCAGACGCGCCCGCCCTCCTCCTCGAGCAGGCGGGCGAGCCTCTCGGCGACCCCCGACCGGTCCGCGAGAAGCAGCGTCCCTCCGAAACGGGCCCTCTCACCACTCGGCGCGTCCTGTCCAGCGGAGAGCGACGTTGGCCACCAGCCCAGGTGATAAAACCAGTCCTGAAGGGAGGTCGCCTCGGCCGCCTCCATCCTCTGTGCCCGGAACCCCTCGACCTTCGCCAGAGGCTCGCCGTCCCCCGCGAAGAGGATCAGATCTCCGGAGATGAACCCCGCCCCCTGAGACTCCTCCCGGAGCCGGAAGTACCCCCAGAGCGCGTCCTCAGGCGCCGGACGCCGGAAGAGCTGGAGCGCGTCGAGCGACTGGGGCACATGGATCGCCTCCTCAGAGACATCGGTCATCGCGGCCAGTCGTGTCCCTGCGAGCATCTGGAAGAGCGCGTCCCAGAGCGTCGGGTGCAGGAGATAGTCGCCCAGCTCGCCCTGAACCTTCGCGGAGGCGCGGATGCGTCCGATGGCCTGCCCCTCCCCGACCCAGAAGCGCTCGACGGTCTGGAAGCTGTCCCCGAATTGCGCCCCCGCGAGGCGGGCGGTCTCGTAGCTCTCCGCCCCCGAACGCTCGGCCGTACAGAGCCGCTGGATCTCGTCGAGTCGCGGTTGCTCGGGCGGCGCCCCCTCCGCGAGCTGAACCTCCCCCGTGACGTGCGTGGTCCAGGTGTCTGCGCCGTTCGCGTCCAGGCCGGCGCTGGCGCAGCGGAACTGGAGCGTGTCCGGGTCCGCCCTCTCGACGATGAGTCGAAGGCGGGCGGGCCTCTGGCGCTCCAGGTACATCGCACGCTGAAAGCGCAGGTTCATCAGACGAAGCGGGCGCCCCCCCAGGACCTCGCGCGCTCCGGCCAGCGCCATCTCCACGAACATCGCGCCCGGCGCCATGACGAACCCTCGGATCTGATGGTCCGTGAGATACGGCATCCTCTGGAGATCAATCCTGGCCTCCCAACACTGCGCCGTGTCGTCGCCCTCACTCGGGCACAGCGCGCCGAGCAGCGGATGAGCGTCTCGCGCCCCCACGGCCGGGCTGGCGCGCGAGACGGCCGTGCGCTCACCCGAGATCATGTCCTCCATCCCAGCGATCCAGCAGCGCTCCTGCTGCCAGGGGAACCGCGGGAGCGGGACGCACCTCGACCGGCCAGGGTGCAGCGGACGCAGGTCGAGCGCGACGCCCAGCACGTGGAGCTGCCCCACGGCCTCGAGCAGCCCCACGCGATCCGCGACCTTCTGCCGTAGAGAGGGGATCACCACCCCACGCGGCTCACGTCCACGGAGACACTGCGTCATCGGCGAGACCAGAAGCGGATCCGGGCTCAGCTCCAGGAAGCAGCCGACCTCGGCCGCGAGGAGCCGGTCCATCGCCTCCGAGAAGAGGACCGTCTCACGAAGGTTGCGCCCCCAGTAGCTCGGGTCGAGAGACACCCCGCTGGTGACCTCTCCCAGGACCGTCGAGACGAGGGGGACGCTGCCCGCGGTCGGCCTCAACGGCTCGAGGCCGTCTCCTCCCTCGAGGAGCTCGACGAGGCGCGCGCGCACCGGCTCGATCTGCGGACAGTGACCGGCACCCGGCACGTTGGACATCACCGCGGCGACGCCCCGACCCTTGAGCTCGCGCACCAGCGCCCGAAGCGCCTCCGCGTCACCGGATAGCACGGTCACGTTGGGGGCGTTGTGCGATGCCACAGAGATCAGCGCCTCCCGCCCGCTCAAGGATCTCGAGGCGTCCTCTCTGGACATGCGCACCAGCGCCATCGCCCCCGCAGAGGTCGCCGTGCCCGCGAATTCCTCCAGCAGGCGGCTCCGGTGAAGGATGACGCGGACACCATCGCGCAGCGACAGCGCACCAGAGACGCAGGCCGCCGCGACCTCGCCCATGCTGTGGCCAACCACGAAGGAGGGCTGAAGACCGAGGCCCGTCCAGAGCCTCGCCAGCGCCACCTGTAAGGCGAAGAGCGCCACCTGCGACGTCGAGAAGGAGGTCACCCGCTGCGGCCCGGCGCCCCCGAGCCCCCCCGCTCCAATGGGCGCCTCTGCCTCCGGGGCGATCATCGCCTCGAGGAGAGACGCCCCGCCCATCGCGCAGACCAGGCCGTCCAGCTCCACCATGGTGTCGCGAAAGGAGGCGTCCGACTGGAGAAGCCCGCGCCCCATGGCCCACCACTGCGACCCATGGCCGGAGAAGACCAGCGCGACTCCTGGCTTCCCGCCACGGAACCTCCCCGTGGTGAGCGTCGGATCCTGTGTGCCCGCGCCCAACGCGCGCAGTCCGCGGAGCAGCTCCTCTCGCGTCGAGAACACGATGGCCCCGCGACTGTCCAGATGGGTTCTCCTCAGGTTTGTCGTGTAGCAGAGGTCGGAGAGGCTCAGGTCAGGAGAGGGCCCGTCGAGCATCGCGAGAAGGTCGCGCGCCCGAGCGCCCAGCGCCTCCGGACGATGTCCAGAGAGGAGCAGGATCCGGGCGTCTGCCGATGAGCTCGCCCCCGGAGCGCCCGCTGCCACGGAGCGCTCCGGCGCTGGCGGCGGTCCCTCCAGCACCAGATGCGCGTTCGTGCCTCCGAACCCAAAGGCGCTGACGCCAGCGAGGCAAAGGCCCCCTCGCGACGGCCAGACGCTGTGAGATTGCTGCACGGCGACGCGCAGGCCCGCGAAGTCAATGTAGGGGCTGGGCTCGCGAAAGTGCAGACTGCGGGGAAGCTGCCGATGCTTCATGGACAGGGCGACCTTGATCAGGCTGGCCACGCCCGCGGCGGCCTCCAGGTGTCCGAGGTTGCTCTTGACGGAGCCTATCCGGCAGACCTCCCCAGGCGGCTGCGCCGCGCCCACGACGTGACCGATCGCGCGCGCCTCGATGGGGTCACCCAAGGGCGTCCCGGTCCCGTGAGCCTCAATGTACTGCAGATCGCCGGGCTCCACGCGCGCGCTCCTGCACGCGGCACGAAGCACATCCTCCTGAGCCTCCCGATTCGGCGCGGCGATGCCGTTACTTGCGCCGTCCTGATTCACAGCGCTCCCACGAATGATCGCGTAGATTGGATCTCCATCCGCCAGCGCCCGCTCCAGCGGCTTGAGGATCACCAACCCCACACCCTCGCTGCGCACCATCCCATTCGCCGACCTGTCGAAGGCCTTGCAGCGACCATCCGGGCTCGTCCCTCCCCCCATGGAGAAGTTCACGGTGATCGTCGGGGTGAGGATGAGATTGACCCCTCCGGCGATCGCGAGCGAGCACTCCCCTTGCCGAAGGCTCTGTACGGCAAGATGCACCGCGACCAGAGACGAGGAGCAGGCCGTGTCGACGGCGACGCTCGGCCCGCGCAGGTCGTAGAAGTAGGAGAGGCGGTTGGCCGCGACGCTCAGCGCGCTCCCCGTGCTCCAGTAGGCGTCGATCAGGTCGGGCCGGGTGAGCTGTAACGCCCCATATTCACTCCCCGAGATCCCGAGGAAGACGCCGACGGGCGCGCGCGCGATCCGGCTCCGCGTCAGCCCCGCGTCCTCCAACGCCTCCCAGGAGACCTCCATCAGCAGCCGCTGCTGAGGATCCATGCTCGCGGCCTCACGAGGGGAGATCCCGAAGAAGGGAGGGTCGAACTGGTCGATGCCCTTCAGAAACCCTCCCCAGCGCGTGTTCATGCGTCCGGGCGTGAACGGACGTGGATCGTAGAACGAGGCGACGTCCCAGCGGTCCCGGGGCACCTCCTCGATGGCGTCTCGCCCCTCGGCGAGCAGGCTCCAGAACTGCTCTGGCCCGTCTGCACCCGGGAATCGACAGCCGATGCCGATGATGGCGACCTGCATCTCACCTGGGATCGGGGCGTCGAAGCTCGCGCGCGCCCCCGGGGCGACCTCCAGCGGCACCTGCTCCGCCCCGAGATGCGCCGCGAGCGCCCCGATGTTCGGGTGCTCATAGACCAGCGTTGGCGAGAGCGAGCGCCCGACCACCACCTCCAGCTCACCCACCAGACGGATGGCGGCCAGGGAGTCCAACCCATAGCTCGAGAACGGGGCGCGGAGATCCAGCTCGGCGCGCGGGACGTGCATCTCTCGGGCGATCCAGCCCGTGAGCCACTCCGACAGCTCCGTGGCGCTCACGCGGGCGGGCGCGGGCGCCGCGGGCGGGTCGTCCCCCTCCTCCGTGGCGACCGGACGTGTCCAGGACCCGACGACGTGCAGCTGTCCCCCCAGGAAGGCGCTCCTGGCCAATCCACGCTGCACCTTCCCGCTGGTCGTCATCGGCTGGGTGAGCGCGCGCACCAGGCACACAGCGTACAGCTCCAGCTCGCACTGCTCAGAGATCGCCCGCCGGATGCTGTTCACCACCTCCTGGGTCTGATCCTCCCGGAAGTGCCGGGAGACCTCCGCCACCACGACCGGGCGCTCACCCCCGTCCATCGGCACGGAGAAAGCGGCGCTCGCGCCTGGGCGCACGAGCGCATGAGCGCGCTCCACGGCGCGCTCGATGTCCTGAGGGTAGTGGTTGCGCCCGTAGAGGATGAGCAGATCCTTGAGCCGTCCAGTGACATGGAGCTCTCCCCCGTGGAGGAAGCCGAGGTCTCCTGTGCGAAGGAAGGGCCCCTCTCCCGAGTCGGCGACGACACCACCGAAGGTGGCCGCCGTCTCCTCCGATCGCCGCCAGTAGCCGGCGGCCACGCTGGGCCCCTGCACCCAGATCTCGCCGACCTGATCTGCCGCCCGTGCCTTCCGGGTGTCGGGGTCGACGATGAGCACGCGCAAGCCGTCGGCGACCTTTCCGCAGCTCACGATGGTCGTCTGAGGCTCGTCGTCCGAAGCGAGCGCGATCTCGTGACGCGCCAGCGCCTCCGTGCGGACCTTCAGGCTCGCCGGGATTCTGCTGTCACGCATCCCCGTGACGAAGAGGCGAGCCTCCGCCAGCCCATAGGTCGGGATGAACGCCTCGGGCTGGAATCCACAGGGACCGAACGCCTCACAGAAGCGGCGCAGGGTCTCCAGACGCACGGGCTCCGCGCCGTTGAAGGCGGCCCGCCAGTTGCTGAGATCGAGCGAGCGACGCTGCTCCTCCGTGACCACGCGCGCGCAGAGGTCGTATGCGAAGTTGGGGGCCGGGCTGTACACGTGACCGGGCTTCGCGTGATGAATCGCCTCGAGCCAACGCAACGGGCGCTGCACGAAGGAGGCGGGCGCCATGGTCGTCAACGGGCAGTCGTTGTAGATCCCCCAGAGCAGAGAGTTCAGCCCCATGTCGTGAGTGTGGGGAAGCCAGGACACCCCATGTGGTCGCTCGTCCCCAACGCAGAACTGACCCAGGGCCTGGAGATTGTGCATCAAATTGCGGTGGCTGATCATCACCCCTCGGGGGGTGGAGGTCGACCCAGAGGTGTACTGGAGGTAGGCGAGCGCGTCCGGCTCAGGCGCGCGCTCCTGCCAGACCTCGGCGAGACCAGCATCGAGGACATCGGTACACAACCACCTGAGATCCGCGCTCAGGCCAGATCGGGCGATCTGCTCGCGGACCTGCGCCTCCATCGCGGCCGGCACCAGGACCAGAGAGGCCTCCGCGTCCTGGAGGAGCGACACGACACGCTCCGCGCCTCGGTTCGCGCGCGGAGCCGGCGCAGGGACCGCCACCACCCCAGCCAGAAGACAGCCGAAGAACGCCGATAGGAAGCCGAGACCTGCGGGATGCAGGAGCAGGGCGCGCTGCCCACCCGCTCCGAGGTCCTGGAGCGCCCCCGCGATCACCCTCGCCTCCTGGTAGAGCTGAGAGAAGGTAATGACGTCCCGCTGCCCACCCCCGTCGCGCAGGAAGACGTACTCGGTCTCCGACGAGGGTCCGGTCGCTCGAAGCTCCAGCGTCTGGATGATGGTTGTACCCTGGCGAAGCTGGCGGTTCATGGCGGCCCCTACTCGTTGACCTGATACACGGGGAAGTAGTCGTGAATGCGCCCGGCGGCGAAGTCCTCCGCCAGCTCAGGCACCTCTTCCCACCGATAGACGCGGGTGGGGGGTGGCGGCACCCACCCGTTGGGCTCTGCGAAGTCTCGCGCCTCGACACCCTCCGCATGCCGACAGCCGTGCGTATGGACCAGGATGTGGCGATTCACGCAGGCCGAGATGCGTGAGTAGGTCATGGCGTCGCCCCGATCCCAACCGGCTGTGGTCACCACACCCTGCCTGGACAACGCTCGAAGGGTCGCCCGCAACACGGGCGCGCCGATGTTGTCGATGAAGATGGACACCCCCTCGCCTTGCGTCTGCTCGCGGACCTCCGTGAGGAACCGCTTCTCTGCGCTCAGATAGCTCGCGCGATAAGGGCGATCCGTCTCGTAGCGCTCGGGATCGAAGTTGAGACCGGCGAAAGGTCGTCGGTCAATGGGGGTGATCCCGTGGCGCCGTATCATCTCGAGTCGCTCATCGGTGGACGCCACCATCGCCACACGACATCCAAGGTGCCTGGCGAGCCCGAGCTGCGCCAGCGACACGCCACCCCCCCAACCCCAGACGATCGGCACGGGGAGATCCCGCTCGGAGAGCTGTGTCCGGAAGCACCCGAGCGCGACCTTCCAGTTGTCCCAGGCCGTCGCATAGCGCACCGAGAACCCTGCCCACTGCACGAGACTGTGCGCCGAACCGCGCGGGACATGGATGACCTGATTGGCCTTCATCTTCGTCCGCCTCGCCAGCAACCCAACCGTACCAGGCGCATCATAACCAAACACACGCAAGAGATAGCCGAACCGATCGAGCTCACCGACAGGGACAACCGCGCAGAGGTCACCTTCCTGAAACCCTCGGACATTGGACCCGACCTCCAGCACGCGCATTGTTCCTGCGTTCCCCAGGACCACACGCCGCTCCCGCCTCAACCTGCACACGTCCACGGGGTAGCGTTTCAATGCATGTGTCATGTTGGCCTCCCAACACCCAAACAGAGGCTCGACGAGGAGCTCGTCGTCCGCCAATGGCGACAGCTCGATCTCCTCCAGGCGCAGCGCACCCGGAGAATTCGCGTTCATGGAGCCCTCGTGAAGCACCCACGCCTCCGTCCTGATCATCTGCATCTCCGTTGTTCGGACTCACCTGTCTCAGAGCTTGCCAGGCTGATGTTACAATGGATAATAGCAGGTAGGCAAAGACCTGACAACCAGAGGGGTCAACGTCCGGCGGGCCTCAACGCCGACGAGCGGACTCTCTTCCCCCGGACGAGCGCGAGCCATCCTGAGCGACGCGATCTCCTCCTGCGCGATGGCTCAGCCGTGGCCACGCGCTCACCGGAAGGAGCGGAGCACCTCAGAGAGCGCGCGGAGCGGCAGTTCGTGACCTCCAGCGTAGCGGCGGATCGTGACCTGGGCGGAACGTGCCCGCAGCCAGGCCGCGTAAGCCTCCGTGGCAGCGATCGTCTCCGGATGGTCGAAGCGCCCGACCAGCAGCGCGACGGGAACGGCGGGCGCAGGGTCCTCAGCGGACCATCCTCCCCCCGCCCCGACGAGCACGACCCAGTCCACCTCCTCCGGCAGGGTCCCGCTCCGAAGGAGGCGCTGCACGAGGAACCCTCCGCGAGAGAAGCCGAGGACCCCATAGCGGGCCCCTGGCGGGAAACACGCTCGGGCGGCGGCCTCGAGCGTCTCCACCGTCTCCGCCTGCGCCTCTCGCTCGAGGCTCCAGGCGACCTGCCCCTCCTCGACCTGGCGGGCCCGCGGGAGCGCGATGCGGAGCCCCTCACGCGCGGCCAGTGCGCGAAGCACCACCCTGTTCCATCGCTCCTGGAGCGAGGGCTTCTCCGAGTCGAGACCGTGCAGGTAGAGCATGTAGCGGTCAGCAGAGGGGTCGCCCATGCACCCCTGCGCGTCGACATCCCCGGACATCAGCGCCAGCGAGACCAGCCCGAAGGTCGTGAGCACGCCCGCGCCGACCAGGAGGAGGCCGCGGCGCCTCACGGGACCGCCAGCGCGACAAGCTCCCCTGCGCCCAGCAGGATCAGGCGCGCCAGGAGACGCTGGGCTTCGCGGCTGGTCGGGTCCGCGTCGGCCATCTCCTCTGGGGAGACCTGAAGCCCCAGCGCCCTCAGCTCGGCGCGATGAACCGGCGCGTCGTGATCACCGTCTCCGAGGAGCAGCCGCCGCAACGTGAGGTCCTGGACCTCCTCGGAGACCCGGGCCAGCGCGAGCAGCCCTCTGGCCTGCTCCGCCACCCCCCGCAGCCGTGCCGTGGCGTCCAGGACCAGCTCCGGCCGGATCCCCTGCGCGCCTCCTCGCTCCGCGGCCGCAACGAGCGCGCTCGAGGGGAGGCTCACCCCCCCGAGACTGACCACCGGATCCATCCGGGTGAGGTACCCCACCCGCGAGAGCAGGATCTGGTCGGCGGAGAGCGCCAGCAGGGTCCCCGCGCTCGCTGCGGCATGCGGGATGTGCATCCGCACCTCCCGGAACCTGGATCGGAGCGCCTGCGCGATGATCACGGCGGAGGTCGCGCGCCCGCCGTGACAGCACAACACCACGTCCACCTCCTCGAGCGTGGACGGGACCCGGTCGAGCGCGGCCACCACCGCGAGCTCCTGACGCGCGCCCAGCGTTGAGTGCGCACGAAGCTGCGCACGGTCATAGGTCTCCAGACCCGTCGCGATGAGCAGGACAGGGAAGCCGGTCCTGCCCGCGATCTGCCTCAGCGCGGGCAGGGCGACGGCGTGCGCCAGGGCGCCGTCAAGTCGTGAGGTGATCCAGGAGAGCGTCGCTGATGGCATGGTTCAGGCGCCGATCATAGCCCTCGTAGCCGGGCATGGGGTTCGACTCGAGCACGTACCATCGCCCCGTGCGCCGCTCCACCTTGAAGTCGATCCCGGCGAAGCTGACGCCGTCCCAGGCCATGAAGGCCCGACACGCCGACGAGATGTCCTCCGGGACCTCCCAGCGACTGTAGTGGCGGTCCTCCGCAGGGGCGTAGCGGTAGTCCGTGGTGCTGCTCTCGATACCGAGCGCAAAACATCGCTCCCCCACCACATGGACACGGACGTCGGGTCCCTCGATGTACCGCTGAAAGAGCACCGGACAGCAGGTCAGCCGCTCCAGGCGTCCCCGCTCGGCGCTCGTCAGGCGCTGCACGATGCTCCGAATGGAGCTGTTGGACTTGAACACAAGGTTGGAGGGCTCCACCACGAGCTCCTCGGATGAGGGGTCATTCGTCGCGATCAGGCTCGGGACGTCGAGCCCGAAGCGGCGCAGGTGCAGCGCCTGGAAGGGCTTCACGCTGTTGCTCAAGCCTGAGCCAGGGCGATTCACCACACGCCCAGGGAGCTGGTCCAACAGCCAGGCGAGCAGATCCATCCGCTGACCCGTCCTGGCCTGCACTGCCGCAGACAGGCCAGGACGCCTGGCGAGCGTGATCAGCCGCACATAGATGCCCCCGTAGGCGCCCAGCGGATCCAGGGACTCGTCGCGAAGGCGCACACGCACGGCCGGCGGATCCCTCAGATCACCCTCGATCCACCCCTCCTCCAGGAAGCGCGCGAGATCGAGGACGTGCGCGTCACAGCCGCGGGATCGCAGCCGATCCACCGTCCAACGTGTCGTGGTGTCGGAGCCGAACCCGATGACGAGGATCCTCCTCATGGCGCCACACCCGAGGAGCCAATCGCAGAGATGACCGCTGGGAACGCCCAGTCTGCGTATCGAATCAACACCTCTGGCGCTATCGTCTGCTGGACGGACAGGAGCCTCGCGCCCCCGCTCTCTTCGAGCGCCAGCGCCATGGTCACCACGGGGAGGGCGTGGCGACGAGCCAGATCGTCGCAGGCTCGCCACGCGCCCTCGAGCGTCGGCTCGGCCATCCCCTGGGCCCTGGACAGCAGGAGCGTCTCCTTCCCCAACCGAATCCAGAGCAGATCTGCCACGGCGCCCCCCGGATCCTCGGCCTCGCCCCCCTCCACCGAGGGGAGCTCTGCTCGGAGAGGCGTCGGGCACCTCAACGCCTCAGCGTCGAACAGGCTGACGCCCCCCCCTCCGCTCCAGTCACGCGCGAGCGAACAAGGAGACACGAGGGCAGGCGAAGCCACGGGGACCTGCGGGCGCCCGAGCACCGGGCCATCGTAGACATGCAGCGCCGTGACCAGCACCGAGTAGTACTCCGTGAGCGCGTAGTCACGATCGGCGTCGTCGACCTCCGGAGGGGTCGGGAGCCCCCGGACCCAGACGCCAGAGAACCCGTCCGCGTCGAGCGCGCGGCGATCCCCGCCCAGGCTCAAGGTGGCGACGGGCCGCTCACCGCTCGAGGCCTCCGGGATCCGCACGCTGAGCCGCGCCTCGGACCAGCGCGTCAGCGCGCGCGCGGCGATCCCCTCCGCCTCACACCAGGCGAGGAAGGCGGGGATGACATCGTCATCCGCCGCGCCGATCACCAGAAGCGGAGATCCGAGGCGCCCCCGAAGATTCATCTATCAGCGGGGACCTGCGAGGAAGCGCACGTCGAAGGCCGGCCTCACGACGTCCACCCGAACGAAGTCGGCCGTCAGATCCACGGGGAGCACCCGCATCGCCTGAAGGTCCTCCACCACCGAACGGAGACGGCTGCTGTCCTCCTTGCCGTCCGACGTGTCCTCCTTGCCGTCCGAACCCTCCTTGCCGTCCTTGCCCCCCTCCTTCCCGTCGCTCTCACAGCAACCGCTGAGCATCGAGGGAGGGTAGCTGCCACCTCCGCTCCCGTCCAGCGCCAGGGGCTGGTAGTCGGGGCTGAGGACGAGGTCGGCGACAGGCGCTACGATGTCGGGCCGCGACGCGGACGCGATGAAGAGCTCAACTCTGGACATGGGCACCCTCCCTACCTTGGCCGGAGCGCGTGAATCACGGAGGTGAAATTCGGACTGAAGAAGCCCTGCACGGAGCCGATGGGATGAAAGCCCATCATCGCGAGACGCTTCGCGGCCGGCGAGCCCTCGGGCGTGTCCACGAGGACCTGACGAGCCCCCACCTGCGAGGCGAGCAAGACGACCTGCCGCACGAGCGCCGACCCGAGGCCACTGCGCTGTTGTTCGGGCGCGATCAGCACCTGCTGGATGTACAGCGAGCCGGGCGCGAGACGATCCGAGTATCGCAGAAACCCGATGACCCTTCCGCTCTCCGCGTCGGTCGCGACAAAGGACTTCCCCTCCCTCAGAGAGAGGCCGAGATCGAGCGTCATCGACGCATCCAACGTCCAATCCTTGGGCCAGAGCGCGAGCACCTCGGGAAGCTGAGACTCCACGCCACCGCTGATGACTACTTTGCTCATGTTCCCTCCACGAAAGCAGCTTACTGTATGGCGAGCCCTGCGTCAAAGATGAGGAGCTCAATCCCGGAGCGCAGCTCCTCCGGTCCGACCGTCCGAGACACCACCACCGAGCGCGGGCCTCGCCCGCACCCCATGGGGGCTCAACACGGTCTGTAAGACGCCGCCATCCTCTCCCTGATCTTCGTGTCGCCCCACGACGAAATCCGGCTGTCGTAGAACAGGAGCAAGCAGCCTTAATTCGCCGCCTTGGGCTTCGAGATGTCGTCGGGGTTGGCCTGGTAGTCGGCGCTCTCCGCCGGGCAGATCAGCTCCGTGCTGGTGCGCGTCCAGGCCTTGGACACGTAGAGCTGCCAGTCCTCGGCGTTCGCCGGGTAGCTCTCCTTGCCCATGACGTCGCCGCAGGTGGCGGCGGAGACCGACTGGCCCGGTCCGATGGCCACCACCGAGCCCTTCTTGAGCGTGCACGTCGCGACCCAGCTCAGATCGTTCCAGCTGTTACAGATCTCGTAGTCGGCGCGGTAGCCGCTGACCGGGCCCTGGGGCGCGTCGTAGCTCCACCAGCTCCCCAGCCGGTTCGTGTTGCCGCGGCTGTCCTTCTTGTCCGGGCCGCTCCACATGCGGTAGACCGGGATGTCCTCGGTCAGGCGCACGACGATGCCGGCGCTGATCCCGCCCTGACCCTCGGGCTTGACCGCGCTGGTCAGATCGGCCCGCGCGTAGTCGGGGTCGGTGGACGGGAGCACCTCGGCCTTGCCCTGAAGGGCGGCGGGGAGCGCGAGATCGGCGGCGAGGGCGGTCGAGCCGCCCAGGCCGAGCACGAGCAGGAGAGCAGCCAGGATCGGACGCATGGGACCTCCAAGGGGGGATGGAGCGGGGACTGTACACATATTCGGATCAGCGCGCCAGACTCAGCGCGCCAGACTCAGCGCGCCAGGATCAAAGCAGGGAGCTGCGGGATGGGGAAGACGCCCTCACCCTGCGGCGTGCGAACGCGGAACTGTTCACCCTCGCGGGTGGCCTCGCGGTCCTCGACCCGGACGCGCGAGGCGCCCGTGATCGCCACGCCCTGGCCCACCCAGGCGGGGGCGTCGACGAGGGTCTCCGGGTCCCAGATCGAGATCACGCCCGGGAGACCGAAGCCGCCCTCCAGCACATAGACCAGATCGAGGCGCTCCCCGTCGGCGTGCGTAGACACGAGCACGCAGCTCTGGTCGTTGGGGCGCCAGACCCCGAAGCCCCAGATCTGAAGGATCCCGAAGGGCTGGTGGAGGAAGCGCTGACGGACCTGCTGGGCGAGCTCGGCTGCGGACAAGGGGGCCTCCTGAAGTCCACCTATGGTATCGCACGATGGAGCCCGAGAGGCTACTTGTCCAGCATGGCCGAGGAGCCCGCGAGGCCAGGCACCACCGGCGCGCTGCGGCGCCTGCTCCCCGATCTGCAGGCGCTCCGCGAGACGGAGGCCACCCGGCTGGTGCTGGTGGGGGTGGTGATCGGGCTGCTGGCGGGCCTGGTGGCGGCGGCCTTCGACCGCGGGCTGGTGCTGGTGGGCCGCCTGCTCCTGGACACGGCCGAGCCGGCCCTGCACCCGCCCGAGGCCTGGCGGCGGGCGCTGATGCCCGGGCTGGTGGCGCTGGTCTCGGCCTGCATCCTCTACTTCCTCACGCGCCAGCGCCGACCGCTCAACGTGGCCGACGTGGTGGGGGCGGTCCTGCCCGAGCAGCGCCCGCTCTCCCTGCGCGACGCCGTGCCCAGCGCGCTCGCCACCCTGCTGGCCGTGGCGTCCGGCCACAGCGGGGGGCGCGAGAGCCCCATCGTGCAGCTCTCGGGGGCGGTGGCCAGCAAGGTCTGCCGGGTGCTGCAGGTGCGGCCCAGCCACTTCCGAACCCTGGTCGCCGCGGGATCAGGGGCGGGGATCGCCGCCTCCTTCAACACGCCGCTGGGTGGAGCCTTCTTCGCGCTCGAGATTATACTAGGTGGATTCGCCGCGGAGACCTTCGCCCCCGTGGTGGCGGCCACGGTGGTGGCGACGGTGGTGGGCCAGGCCCTGCTGGGCGACCGCGTGGCGCTGCACCTGCCGGCCTTCCGGCTGGAGAACGCCTTCGAGCTCGTCCCTTACGCGATCCTCGGGCTGGTGAGCGCGGGGCTGGCCGCCGCCTTCAAGCGGGCGGTGACCGTGGGCCAGGCCCAGATGGCGCGCGTGCCCCTGCACCCCATCCTGCGCACCACCCTGGCCGGCTTCGGGGTGGGGGCCATCGCGCTCGGCTCCAGCGTGGTGATGGGCAACGGCTACGCCTGGATCGAGGCGCTGATCTCCGGGAAGCTCCAGCTCGGCGTGCTGGCCCTCGGCGTCATCCTGCTGCTCAAGTTCTCGGCCACCGTCATCACCTCGGCCGGGCGCACGGGGGCCGGGCTCTTCGCCGCCAGCCTCTTCATGGGCGCGGTGACCGGGACCTTCGTGGGCCGCGCGGCGGAGCTCCTCGCGCCGGACCTGATCGGCGACCCGGGGGCCTTTGGCATGGTGGGCATGGGGGCCTTCGCCGCGGCGGTGCTGCACGCCCCTGTCACGCTCTCGCTCATGCTCTTCGAGATGACCGGCAACTACGAGATCGTGCCGCCGCTGCTCTTCGCCAACGGCATCGCCGCCCTGCTCAACCTCGCGCTGCGCTCGCGCTCCATGCTGGACCTGGACCTGGAGAGCCGCGGGCTGCCCTCCCGCCAGACCCGCAAGCAGACCGCGCTGGACCGCGTGCGCGCCGCCGACCTGCTGCGCGCCGGGGGCTACGAGACCGCCTCGCCCGACACCCCCGTCGCCGCGCTGGCGGCGCGCTTCCTGGCCCGCCCCATCGACGTGGTCTACCTCGTGGACCAGGACGGGCTCTACCGCGGGCGCGTCGATCTCCAGGACATCAAGCCCCACCTCGCCCGCCCCGGGCCCGAGCGCCTGGCCTCCCAGATCGCCAACCAGGAGCCGCCGCCCCTGCGCGAGGAGACGAAGGTGAGCCAGGCCCTGCGCGGCTTCTTCCGCTGGGAGGTGGACGAGCTGCCCGTGCTGGACGAGCGCGGGCACATGGTCGGCGTGCTGAGCGAGCGCGACGTGGTCGCCGCCTGGCAGTCGATGGTCGTGCGCGAGGGCGAGCTCATGGCCGGCTTCACCAGCGGGAGCCCGCAGGACCGCCACACGGACTTCGTCGAGCTCCCCCACGGCCAGGCCCTGGACGCCGTGGACGTGGGCCCGACCCGCGCCGGGGCCACGCTGCGCGAGCTCCGCCTGCCCCAGCTCCACGGGATCACGGTGGTCGCGCTCAGCGTCTACGACCCCGCCCGCGGGCGCTGGCGCCGCGTCGCCCCCGACGCCGACCGCCGCCTGGGCGCCGACGATCGCCTCATCGTCGTCGGCCCTCGTCGGCAGATCCGCATGCTCAAGGGCGAGGAGACGATCACGGACTCGCTGATCCCGGAGGACGAGATCACGAACTAGGTGATCTAGCCCACCCGCGCGTTGCAGACCCCGCACATCCGCGGATCGCCACGATACACCGACATCTTCGCCTTGTAGCAGCCCGTGTGGAAGTAGCGCCCGCAGCCGTAGCTGCACTCCATCCGCACGTCTACGGTCACGTTGCCCCCGCAGATGCCGCAGGGGACGACCGCCGCGACCTCGGAGACCGGCGCGGCCTGCTGGAGCTGCAGGGGCGGGAGCGGCTCGACCGGGCCCCACCAGGCCAGCCAGCCCACCATCACGCCCACCATGCCCGTGATCAGCCCGGACACGCTCTGCGAGTAGACCGCGCGCCAGTCCTCGCCCGTGATCAGCACCGGCGCCAGGAAGGTGAGCACCAGGACGAAGAGGAAGAGGATCATCCCCGTCGCCGCCACCCGCGGCGCGCTGCCCTGCCCGCCCCAGGCGTGGCGGGCGAAGGCGCAGCAGAGCAGGCCCATGCCCAGCCCGGGGAGCATGACCGTCCAGGCGGTGCGCTCCACGCTCAGCGCCGCGCCCCAGCCGAGCCCCCAGAGGAGGATGGTGAACACGCTGCCCAGCAGGGGCGCCGTGCCCTTGCCCGCGTAGCCGCGGTTCTCCGGGTAGTCCGGGGGCTGCTCCAGCACCCCGCTGCCCGCCGGGGGCTCGGGCAGCAGGTAGACCAGCTCCCCGTTGATGACGCCTAGATCACCTAGATTCTCGCCGTCCTGGAGCAGGCGCCCGCGCGCCCGCAGCCAGTACAGCCGCCGCCGCCCGTCCGGCCAGTAGGCGTCCAGCCCCGCGTCGCGCGCGATGCGCTGCGTGAGATCGCGGGCCGGCAGGTAGGTCGGCACGCGCAGGTCCAGCGTGAACGAGTTCATGTCGATGACCTGAACTCGGACTTGAACGGTCTGCTGGTCCTTGAGCTGGTACTGGTCCATGGACTATCGCTGCGCTTCGACGGTCGCCTCGAGCTCCTCGGAGATCTTCTGGAGCGGCTGGAGGAGCCGCTCGAACTTGTCGAACCAGCGCAGCCAGATCTCGTCGCCCTGCTCGGGGCCCGGGACCTCGGCGTGTACGCGGCGGACGAACTCCTTGAATTTCTCGATGCGCTCGATGGTGCGCGGGAGCGGGTTGTAGAAGTCGTGGGCGTAGGCGATGAGGCTGCCCGCCGTGCGGTAGAGCACGCGGTCGCTGGTGCCCTCCTCGATCAGCAGGAACTCGCTGGAGACCAGCGCGGCGTTGAAGCCGAGCGTGCCCAGCGAGAGCTCCGCCACCAGGGCCGTGCGGAAGAGGTTCTGGAGGATCTTCTTGTTGACCCGGATGAACTCGACCACGCGCGGCTTCAGGTAGCTCTCGGCGGCGCGGGCCTGGCGCCCGGCGCGCGGCACGGGCAGGAGCACCTGCACCATGCGGCCCAGGCGCACGTTGATGCGGGTCAGCGCCACCGCGTCCAGCTGCTCCTCGTCGATGGGGTGCAGGCGGGGGGCGCAGCGCTCGCGCATGCGGGCGGGCTTCTTCTCGTTGGTGTCGAAGACGCTCCGCAGATCCCCCTCGTCCGGCGACTCCGTGTGGAAGAGCCAGAGCATGTACTCGCCGTCCTTCTTGGGGACCTCGAGCTGCACGCCCACCGCCTCGGGCAGGAGCACGCCCTGACCGATGCGGGTCACGCCGAAGCCCGCCTGGATCACGGCCACATAGCCCTGACCCTTCTGCTCGAGCTCGACCTGCAGGCCCTGCACGATGCCGTGGCCGTGCAGGTAGAGGTTGTGCCGCTGCACGTTCTTGCGGTGGTAGGACTGCTCGTCCAGGAGATCACCCGCCGTGATGCAGAGCCCCTCGAACGGGAGCAAACGGCGGAGCTGCTCATCTTTCATGCCACACCCGGTCCCCGCTACAGCAGGTCGTCCTGGAATTGAATGGTAAAGCTGACGTGGCTCGGCTTCTCGTTGGTGACGATCTGCGAGATGCGCCGCAGGACCGTGGGCGCGCGCTCACCGAAGCGGCGCTTGAAGCGGTCGCGGCTCTCCAAGGTCAGCACGAAGAAGGTGGTCGGCTTCCGGTCCGGCTGGACCAGATAGAAGCCCGGCGGCTCGTCCCGCAGGAAGCGGTCGTCCACGTTCTTGCCGCCCGCCAGCGCCAGCGCGCCGATGACGGCGGGCTGGGGCTTCTTCCGCTCGGTGACGACCACGGGCGCGCTGGTCAGCACGCGGATCATCTCCTCCACCCCCGCCTTGGTGCCGCGGGTGCGGTAGAGGCGGATGGAGCGGCGGACCAGCTCCCGCTGCTGGTGCAGCGGCAGCGACTCGTCGAGCTCGAAGGTCACCCAGGAGGCGATCCAGGGGAGGAACTTCGGGTCGGCGGTCAGCGGATCGGTGAGCGAGGGGATCTGGTCGATCCGGTCGGTCACCGTGGTCATGATGTGCTGGAAGAAGAGGAGGAAGCGCCGGAACTGGTCGGCCGAGCGCGCCGTGACCGAGGTGGTCTCGGCCTGGTCGCGCGCGCCCCAGCGGCGGATCGAGCGCTCGTCCGCCCGCGCCACGTCCATGCGCTGCGCTGGCGCGCCGCCCTGGTAGATCCCCGGGAGGAAGCGCAGGTAAGAGCGCACGGGCACCAGCAGCACGATGTGGTCACGCGGCTGGAGCGAGGGCACCGGGCCGCCCGTGGCCGTGATCACGTCCGCCGTGATCAGCACGAGGTCTTCCGGCGTGAAGTAGGTCGCGGGCGAGCCGTCGGGCAGCGTGCGCCGGGCGCGGATGTAGACGGTCTCGCCGCCGCCGTGCGGGTGGACCTCCACCGAGCGCACCTGACCCACCTTCTCCCCGCGGGCGGCCTCGACCAGCCGGTAGCTGATGTCGTTGCCGACGTGCCGCTTGAGGAAGGTGCGCGCGTCGTGGATCGGGTAGCCGATGCGCACGATGTCCTCGAGGTATCGGTAATCTCCCGGCACCCTGGACAGCGGCGCGCTCTGGTACGGGGTGAGCGCGCTGCTCATTCGTCAGCCTCCTCGGTGCGGACGCGGACGCGGCGCACGACGAAGAGGTCGTGATCGACGAGGACGAGCTCGCTGACGCCCTGACCCTCCTCCCAGCCCGGGGCCGAGCGCGCCTTCTCCGGGGCGCTCATGTCGTAGAGCTGCACATCCACGATGTGGCGCACCTCGGGGATGTCCGTGACCATGCGGGCGAAGTCCGGGGCGTAGAGCGTGCCGCCAAAGGGCCAGCCCTCGGCGTCCAGCCCGCCCGCGTAGGGGTCGAGGAAGCGGCTC
This sequence comes from uncultured Enterobacterales bacterium, assembly GCA_964615375.1. Taxonomy (GTDB): domain Bacteria; phylum Myxococcota_A; class UBA796; order UBA796; family CAZKWG01; genus CAZKWG01. The sequence goes on along the minus strand of CAZTOW010000037.1, from coordinate 48,362 downwards.
ACCCAGCCCGCGGCGGCCTCGCGCACCTGCAGCACGTTGGCGTTCGGGCGCAGGCGCAGCGTGACGGAGACGTCGATCGCGCAGAACTTCGCCAGGCGGACCACCGGCTCCACGTTGATGAGGCTGCGGCGCTTCAGGTAGTTCTGGACGTGGTCGCGGAGGCCGGACGCCAGGAAGGGGTCAGGGATCTGCTCACCCTCGCGGCGACCGGGTAGGATGATCACCTCCACCTGGCCGTCGGCGCCCATGGTGCCGGGGCAGGCGGCGCGGGCCACCTCGTTCGAGGCCTCGCGGGCGATGATCTCGAAGTCCGAGCGGGTGACGGCGCGGTCGCGGCTGGTCAGCAGGCTCGGCGCGCGCCGCACGATCTCCTCGATGGTCTCGGCGTCGCGCCCGCCGCTGGCGGGGAGCAGGTTCGTGACCTCCACGGAGTCGGCCAGGGACTCGGCGACGACGATCTGGTTCGGCGCCACGTTGCCCTGGGCGCCCGGGATGACCCGGTAGAACTCGATCTCGACGTTGTTCGAGCCCACCGGCAGCATCCGGCCGCGGATGCCGTTGCCGAAGGTCAGCGTGCCCTCGACCGGATCGACCACGAAGACGCGGTCGTCCTTGCCCGCCGTCAGCAGGTTGCCCTCGCGCGCGGGGAGCCAGCTCTCCTTGGTCCCGTCCTCTCGAATGATCTGCACCTTCAGATCGTCGAAGAGCTCGGGGCGCGGGAACAGCGGGCGCTCGCCCTCGCCCCCGTGCAGGAAGACCGGCTTCTTCATGAGCTGCACGACCTGGTTCGGCACGCCGAGCCCGCTGTAGCGCTCGATGCGGACCGTGTGCAGGTTCACCGCGTCGACCGTGTTCAGCAGGATGTGCGTGACCGGGGGCAGGGCGGGGATGTTCTCCAGCCCGGCGCCGGACGGCAGCGAGAAGCGCCCGCGCAGCCAGAAGCCGTCGGGCGGGACCTGCGGGACCTCGGGCAGCGGGAACTCCAGCGTGCCCGAGCGCGCCATGTCATAGGAGGGGCGCACGGTGCCGTCGTCGGACTGCTGGCTGGAGCGCACCCGCCGCCAGCCGGTGCGGGCGTGCTCGCGCTGCTCGAGCAGCTCCCACTCCACGCCCATGCCCAGCGGCAGGAAGGTCTCCCCGCGGCAGCGGAACTGGATCGCGTGGCGCATGCCGGTGGGCAGCGCCTTGTCGAACTGCAGGTAGAGCGCCTGGTTCGGCTCGGCGATCTCGACGAAGGGGTAGAAGGGGAAGAACTCGGAGAGGCGGCCGACCGAGCGGGTGAGCACCCGGGTCAGGCGGCGGTTCTGGTCGCGGTGGTCGAGCTGCGCCATGCGCGGGCCGGGCATGGGCTGCTCGTAGGTGTCCTGACCGATGGTCTTGTCCACCGTGAGCTGCACGCTGTAGATGCGCGGGATGATCGGGTGCTGGACCTTCTTCTCGTCCTGGCCCGTCAGGCTGGCCTTCAAGATCTCCAGGCGGACCCAGGTGGTCTCGACCCCGGCCATCTCGTGGCGGCCCAGATCCTTGAGCTGGGTCTTCGGGTCCAGCACGATGCGGATCTTCCGCCGGGCCGCGCGCTTGCTGCCCTCCTCGTCGAGCTGCGAGAACGTAAACCCGCTGTAGATCTTGTCCTCGGTGTAGACCACGCGCCAGTTGTCCTCGGCGCGGTAGGTCATCTGCAAGAGGTAGAGATCCTTCGGCTCGACGATGAGCTCGCCGTTCATCTCGAAGCCGATCTCCATCTCCAGCAGGATCGGCGCCTTGCGCCGGTTCTCGAAGAGATCGGAGCCGATGTACCACTTGCGGCCGATGGTGGGCGGCACCACGGGGGCGATCTGGAAGGGCGACCAGGGGCCCTCGCCGATCAGCATCTCCTCCACGCGCCGCGGGTCGTCGCCGGCGAACATGCGGAGCTCGATGGGCCGGATCCAGGTCAGGTCCAGCTCGAGATCGGGGCAGAAGCCGCGGATGAAGACGGTCTCCACGCGCTCGGCGCGGATGTTGTAGCCGTCGGTCGCCATGTCGGTGAGCGGGCCGGTGATGAGCACCATGGTGCCCTCGGTCCGCAGGCGATCGCGGGGGATCTCCTCCCAGAGCTCGCCGCGCCGGTAGTACCAGCGATAGCGCGGCAGGTAGGAGTTCTTGCCGGCGGGGACGGCGCGATCGACCATGGCCAGCCGGATGGTCCAGCCGCCGCGGATGGGCGGGACGTCCTGGAGGAAGAACTCCAGCGTGCGGCCCCGGGCGCGGACCTCCCAGTTGTTGATGGACCGCTCCTCACCGCCGCGGTCGTCCTTCCAGAAGATCTCGAGATCCTCGAGCATCCGGTTGGCGAGCCAGCGCTCGTACTCCAGCCGCCCGCGGATCCACCACTTCTCGTTGGCGACCGGCTCGGGCACCAGATCGCCCACCTGGAAGGTCTGGGGCACGATGCCGGGCATGGCCGTGACCAGCGCCAGCTCGGGCATGCCCAGGACCTCGTCCTTCTCCGGCTCCGCCTCGATGGGCACCCAGCCGTTGGCCGTCGGGTACTCCCACTCGAAGAAGGCGGCGATGGGGAGGTTGTCGTTCGCGGCCCGGCGCACGCGCAGGCGGCCCAGGCGCCGACCCTCCTCCGGCTTGATGTTCATCAAGCGGAAGTCGTCGTGCGAGATGTAGAAGTACTGGTTCTGGGTGTAGGCGTCGGGACCGTAGTCTTCCGGGTCCAGATCGAAGAACTGCGCGCCGCGCCCGCCGCTGAAGAGCAGCGCGGAGCTGTGGTTGTCCATCTGGGTGAAGGGGATCTCGCGCACCGCCGGGACCGGGCCGCCCTTGACCGCCATGACCCGGGTGATCTTCGCGTCGTGGACCGTGAGCCGGTCCACGGTGACGAAGTCCAGCGCGACGTTGTCCTCACGCTGCCGCGTGGAGTAGCGGGCGAAGGCGTGGACCTCCGCGGGCTTTCCCGTGCGCACCGTGAACGTCAGCGGCGCCACGGCCGGGCGCGCGCGCCGCCGCTCCTCGCCGATGAAGTTCAGGAAGTGGATGTAGGTCTTGTCCGGGACGCGGTTGAGCCGGTAGATGATGAGCTCGGTCATCCAGGCGAAGAGCTGGACGAGGGTCATCCCCGGGTCGGCGTCGTTGAAATTCGTCCATTCCGGGCAATACTGGGGTATCAGGGCCCGAGCTTCCGCGACGATGTCCGCGTAACGGCGGTCGTCGAGGTTCGGAGGCTTGATCGGCATCAGCGATTCCCTGCGTTCGAGATGACCTGCGTGAGGTTCTGCACCGCGCTGGTTGACGTGATCTTGTACTCCACGTCGATGCGCAGGGCACCCCCGGGCTCGGCCGCGCTCTTGACCTTGAGCACTTCGATCCGAGGCTCCCAGCTCTCCAGCGCGTCGCGCACATGGCGCGCCACGATTTGCGCGTTCGCCTGCGTGGCCGGCGCGAAGAGGAACTCGTGCACGCGGCAGCCGAAATTCGGCAGCATCTGACGCTCCCCTGGCCGCGTGCCGAGGATGATCGAGATGTTCTGCCGGATGTTCTCTTCGTACTCAGACAGCGCGACCCGGCCGGAGGCCGGGTCGAAGTGGAACGGGAAGGCCCATCCCCTCCCGAGGAACTCCTTGCGGATAGCCATGCGGATCCTGGTGCGGCTTCAGCTCCCGTAGGTGTTGCTACAGAAGGTGAACTCCGTCGAGTAGCCCGACCTGTTGCTGATCACATGCCGGGAGGAGACGATGTAGTACTTCCCGTCCCGCGGGGTGGACAGGCCAGAGAAGTTTATCATGCTCCCGGCCCGCACTGCATCGTTGCCCTGGATCGATCCCGTTCCATGGCAGAATTGTCTGGCGATGCGCTCCATCTCCGCCTTTGCAACCGCGTTCGCCATCGCCTGAGAGGTGACCGGCACGTCGGTGATGTAGGCGGTGGCGTCGCCGAACTTGCCCGCCAGATCGGCGCCGAGCTGCCCGCCGCCGATCTTGGTCACGTCGCCCGTGGTGGCCTGGCCGACGATCTCCTCCTTCTTCTTGATGTCCCACCCGCGGACGATGACCTTCTGGACCATGTCCGAGGTGTTGTAGGAGAAGCGCACCGAGCGGAGGGACTCGCCCATCTTCACCTCGGTGGTGGTGCCGGAGAAGGTCGCCTTCTTGAACTGCAGCTTCCCGTCGCGCACGGTGCACAGGAAATTGTTGCGCGCGGCCAGGCGCTTCAGGAACGCGATGTTGCTCTCGTTGCGCTGGAGGATGTAGGGGTGCGTCTCCTCCGTGGCGTCGGCGTCCACCGAGAGCCCGCACTCCGCCCCCACCTCGCTGGCGACGTCCGAGTCCTTCATGTCGTTCCAGAAGCGGGTCTTGCGGCCGCGGCCCAGCCGGTGCGCGTTGTCCAGCGCCCGGATGGTCATGCTGGAGATGCCCTCCACCTGGAACCCGGGCTCGACCGAGATGATCTCGCCCTTGAACAGGTTGACGGAGCCCGAGCCGATCTGACCCTCGACGGTGTCGCCGATCTCGAAGCTCCAGCTGGGCTGGCTCTCCGTGCCGCCCACCGTCATGGTGAGCATGTCGCAGGCGTCCTGGTGATCCTCGATCACCAGGCGCTGCATGCCGTCGTTGCCCGTCTGCTCGAAGGTGGTCCCCCCGCAGGAGACCTTGTAGCTGGTCGCGCTACGGACCAGGCTCGAACCGGAAGACATGGCGCAGCCTCCTCCCTGTCAGACCGGGACCACGAGGGTGGTGCCGGCGGGGACGTCCATGAGATCGTCGAGGCCGTTGGCCTCGCCGATGGCCTGAGCGGTGGTGCCGTTGGCGGCCGCGAGCGAGGAGACGGTCTGGCCCGCGGCGAGCTGCACGAGCTTGACCGGCTCGGAGCCATAGCCGTCGCTGCTCCCGCCCGACGAGTAGTTCGTCTTGGGCGTCCACTCCTTCATCTTGACCGTGACCTTGGCGCGGACGGGGTTGCCGTTCGACGCGTACATGATGTAGGTCGCGTTCACGCTCTCGATGACGCCGTAGAAGTCGAAGCTGCCCCAGAAGAACCAGACGATGGGCGGGCGCTTCTTGCCGAGCTCCGCGCTCTCGCCGTCGCCGGGCGTGGCCTCCGGGTTGGTGAGCGAGAGCAGCTTCTCCACCCAGGCGTCGCGCACGTCGGCGCCGTCCTTCGTGGTGTCGAAGATGAGCTCGATCTGGATGGTCGCCGGCGTGACCTTCTGGAACTCGAGCGCGCCAGCCTGGCCCTGGTCGTCGTGCTCCTTCCAGGACACCGGCTTGTCGAACTTGAGCTCCTTCGGGTTGTACTGGACCTCGAAGGACTCGCCGCCGTCTACGCCGTAGAAGAATGCCTTGGAGACGCCGCTCATCGGTTTGCCCTCGTCAGAGGAAGGAGATTCGGGAGATTGTTAACCTTATTAGTTTATCAGGCTACCACCACGGCGACCGGTTGTCCGGATCATCCTGGCGGCGCTCGGAACGGCTCTCGAGCTCGCGCTGGACGTGCTGCATGACCTCCTGCGCGAGGGCCTCGACGTCCACCTGCTGGCTCTTGGAGTCGCCAGACTGGGTGGGCGCCGCCTGACCTTCGGCGCGGGCGGAGGCCGAGTCCTCGGCGAGCCGCACCTGACGCATGGCCGCGTCGCGCTGGCTGTCGGCCAGGAAGACGAGCTGCTGGAGCTTGCGGACCAGCTTCATCAGCCGGTCGGCGCCGAGCCCGTCCTGGCCCTGCGTGCGCTTCGTCTGCCCGAGGTTCGTGAACCCGCGGAAGACCTGGCTGGAGGTGGCCTGGCGCGGGTTGCCCCGGCGACCGGGCGCGGCCGGCGTGGGGAGGCCCATCGCCGCGGCGTACTCGGCCGCCGAAGCCTCGGCCTCCGCCGCGGCCTCCGAGCGGATCTCGTCGATGAGCCGCAGCACGGGCGCGGGCAGCGTGCGGTTGTTGCGCACCGCGGCGTCCCGACGCTCGACGGCGCGCACGACCTCGGTCGGGCTCTTCGCCCGCGCCAGCGCGTCCATCAGACCGCCGACCGTGCCGCGCACCCGGGTCTGACCGACCGAGCGGTTGGCCCAGCTCGGCAGATCCGGCCCGAGCTCGCCCGTCCCGACGGCGCCGAGCGTCTCGTTGAGCCCGCCGCGCCGCGCGCCACCACCGCCGCCGCCACCACCACCACCACCGGAAGCCGGCGTACCAGCGCCCTCGGGGCGGGCGAACAGGATGGACTCCGCCGTCGGCGTGCGCGCGCTGAGGCGCTGCCGGGGCTCCAGCCGCGAGCGGCGGGCCCGGGTCAGGCGATCCGCGGGCGCGGACTCCGTCTGCTGAGCGGCCGAAGCTCCGCCGACCAGGCCGCGGATCTGCGAGAGCCGATCGCGGGTGCGGCGAGGCGCGGCGCCCGGCGCGGACGCGGACGCGGGCGCGCTGGTCTGAGCCTGAGCGGGGACCTGCGAGGGGAGCCGCAGATCCGGCGCGCCCATCGAAGACCGGCGGGTGCGGCCGGGGATGACGCGGCGGGCCGTGGCGGTCGGCTCGGTCGGGGTCATGCCGCTGAGCAGGGCGTGGACCTCGGAGAGCGCGGCGCGAGAGGCGGCGCTGGCCACCGGAGAGCGCGCGGCGTCGGCCATCACGTCGCCCAGGAGCTGGCGCGCGCTGGCGGAGACGCGCTGGACGCGAGCGTCGCGGCGGGCCGGGCTGCGCGAGAGGGCGGTGAGCACCTCCTGAACCGCGCGAGCCTCCGACATCAGGCGGACGACGCCGGCTCCCGCGGTCGCCGGCTGCTGGAGCCGGGCGAGGGCCTGACCCTGCGGGCGGGAGGCCATCGCGGCCGAGCGGGTGCGCGTGCGGTCGAGAGCGCGCGGCGCCGCAGACTCGGCCTCCACGCTCTGCGCGGGCGCGTGGGCCAGGATCGCCTCGGGGGCGCGGGCGTAGGAGAGCGGGCCGCGCGGGCGCGGAGAGAGCCGGGCGCTGGCCGAGTGCGGGGCGCGGACGGCCGTGTAGCCGGCCGAAGGCGCCCTCTCGCCGCGAGCCACCGCGCCGAGGGCCGGGCGCTCGACGGAGCCGCGGAGCTCCACGGCGGGGCCGCGACCGTCGAGCTCAAAACCCTGAGATCTCGGCGTCTCCTGCGCGCTCAGCGTGGTCGGCGCGAACGCGATGGGGGCGAACGCGATGCCGGCGCGGGCGCGGGAGACCGGACCCTGCGCGCGACGCGGGGTCACGGCGGGGGTCAGCGAGCCCTGGCGCTCGGTGAGCGTGCTGCGGGCGCCCGCCCGAACGACGCCGCGGACGCCGGAGATGGGCGCCGGGGACTCCGAGGTGGCCGGAGACTCGGCGCGGGCCGGGGCGGGCAGGATGATCTCCCGGGAGAGCGAGAGCGTGCGACGACCGGCACGGGCCGGGGCGAGCGCGCGATCCAGGCGCGGCGTGACGCTGGGGAGCAGCGAACGCTGAGCCTCGGAGCCGGACTCTCCACGGGTGGTGGCGCGGAGCACGGCGCCGGCGCGGGCGCCCTCGGGGCGCGAGGCCGCCTCCCCGCGGGCGGCGGGGCCGAAGGTGGCCTCCAGCAGGCGAACCGGGACGAAAGCGCCGGGACGAGGCGCGGGAGCCTCGACGCCGCGCTCCTGACGGGGCTCGACGGCGCGGGCGGCGCGGGCGTCCAGCTCGGGGCGGCGCTCGGCGGCGACGCGGACCTGCGGCGCGCGGGTCGGGGCGACGCGCGGGCTCGCGACGGTCTGCGCGGAAGGCGCGCTCTCCGGCGTCGTGGTCGGCGTGGGCCGCGCCAGGCTCTGCTCGGGGGCGAAGGCGCCGAGGGCGCGGGAGATCGAGCGACGAAGCGCGCGCTCCGCGGTCGGGGCGACGCGCGGCAGGACCGAGCGCTGCTCCGTGTCCGTGTCCAGCCGGGCGACGGCGTGGACCGCCGAGGACAGCTCGCGGGCCGTGGACTCGGAGGCGGTGGCGACCCCGCGGGCCTGGAAGCGGCCGGAGCGGAGGGCGGCGCCGTTCGAGCGGGCGGCGCGGGTCTCGGAGACCGCGGCCACCGTGGGCGTCGGAGCGGGCTCCTGCGCGCGGGCCATGGCGCGGGCGGAGGGGCGGGAGGCCGAGGGGCGCTCGGCGGCCGTCTCCGTCAGGATCTCGGCCTCGACAGGAGACCGGGCGAGATCGACCGGACGAGCGGCCTTCTCGCGAGCGCCAGGGGCCACCGCGCGCTCCGGGGCGACCGGGGACGCCGCGCGCGCGACCGGGGTGGCGGCCGCCGGACGAGCGGCGGTGGACCGGGCGACCGGAGAGGAGCTGAGGCGCGCGACGCTGGCGGCGGCGCGGGCGACCGGAGAGGCGCTCAGACGCGCGCTCCGGGCGGGAGCGACGCGGGCGGCGGCGCGGACGGCGCTGGGCGCGCGCGGGGTCGCGGCGGGCGCGGCCTCGGGGGCAGAGACGGGCGGCGGAGCCTGAATCTCGACGAGCGCAGGGGAGCGGCCGAGGATCGGGCGCAGACCCAGGGGCGCCTTCGCCGTGGAGCCGACGCGCGCCTGGGCCACGGTCTCGGGGCGGGCGAGCTCGGCGGGCAGCGCGGCCTCGACCTCGGCGGCGACCAGACGACCGGCGGGGCCGAGCTCGCGGAGGGCCTGCCGGACGACGGCCGCGCGCGCCCGAGAGTCGACCGCGTCCGAAGAGAGGGCCTCGATCGCCTGGACCACGCGAGCGACGGCGCGCGGGCTCGGGGCGCTGATCGCCGCCTCCCGCAGCGTGCGCGCCGCGGGGGCCTCGACGACGGCGCCGCTCAGACGCTCGCCGGCCCGGTCCATCGCCCGGCGCGGGGCGGGCGTGGCGGGGGCTACGGTCTGCTCAGCGATGAAACGCTCAGGGCGCTCCATGGCCTCGAAGGCGGCGATCTCACGCTCGGCGCCGCGGAGGGCTGCGCGACCGGGAGACGTGGAGACGATCTCCTCCTCGCGCGCGGCGGCGGCACGGGGGAGGGCGGCGCTCGAGGACGCGGCGCTGGGGGCAGCGGCGCGCGAGGGGCGCGCGGCGGGGCGAGCCACGGAGCGAGCCGAGGCGCGGATCTCCGGCGTCGCAGCCCGAGACTCCCGGCCCAGGACCGGAGCCAGGGCGCGGACGCGCGAGCTCACCCGCTTCTCCGCGGGCACGGCGGAGCTCTGCTCAGGCGCGACCTCCGGCTCGGGGGCGCGCGGGAGCAGCAGATCGGTCGGGGCGAGCGTGCGAATGCTCGCCGAGCGGGCGCCAGGCTCTCCCGGCCAGCGGCGGCGCACCGCCTCGGCCCGAGGACCGGCGTGAGCGGCCTCGAAGGCGCGCTCCCGCGCGTCGCGGCGGACCCGGGACGCGGCGAGGCGCTCGAGGCGCGGAGCCTCGGCGCTGGTCGTGGGGGCGGCCGTGGGGTGGGCGACCGGAGCCGCCAGGCCGAGCCGGCTGTAGAAGGAGGGACGAAGCCCGATCTCGCCGGAGCGCTCATCGCGGCTGGCGACGCGGCGGATCAGCGGCGCGGCGGCGTTCTGGGCGGCGCGGCTCGAGGGCGCACCGGCGCGAGCCGGGCGGGCGCGGCGCGTGGGGCGCGCGGCGGGGGAGGGCTGCGGGGTCGCGGCGTCGGCCCAGCGCTGACCGCTGAAGCTCCCGCGCGCGGCCCGACGGACGGCCCGGACCGAGGCGGGCTCGCGACGGACGCGGCTGGCGCGGACAGGGGCCTCGACCTCCGTCTCTCCCGCGAGCGCTGCCTCCAGCTCGAGGCCGGGGTCGAGCACGAGCGCCTCGCCGGCCTCGCGGAGGGCGCGCCGGAGGCTCTTCGGCGCTTCAGGACCCGGTTCTGGGCCTTCTGAGCCATCTGCTCCGGCGGAGGCGCGCGAAGACGCGCTGACCCGAGCGCCCGGAGCGCGGGGCTGGGTGCGGGCGCGGGCGGCGCGGGTGGACAGGCGACGAGGCGCGGCGGCCCGGACCTTGCGGACGTGCTGCGCCGGCGCGGCGCGATCCTCCTTGAGGGCGGCGCGGACCAGGGGCGAGCGGCGGGTGACGGGCTTGAGGCCGCGCTCCGGCCGATCGCCGGCGCGGGACATGGCCATCGTGACCGGGCTCACGTAGGTGTCGGGCAGCGCGCTCTCCACCTCGGCGACCAGGACGTCGTCCTCGGCCCCGATCTGGCGGAGCGTGGCCCGGATCTGGGCGTTCCAGCGCTTCGGCGACATCTGCCGGAGCTCGCCCGCCAGCCGACGCACGGCCGCCGCCTTCTCCGGCTCGGCCACCGCCGCCGCGACGCGCTCCAGCGAGCGCAGCACGGGCAGCGCGCTGACCATCTCCGGCGCGCGCGCCTTCTTCGCCCGGACGGGGCGGGGAGCCGGCGCGGAGGGAGCGCCCGTCTGCGCCAGCGTCAGATCGCGGGAACGACCAGAGCGCGGCAGGCTCACGTCCATCGTCGGCAGGCGGGGAGCCTTGGGCGGCGGGGGCGCGGTGAGCGCGGCGCGGACGGCGCGCGAGGTCTTGACCTTGGGCTGCCGACCGGCGAGGCGCGGCTTGCGCGTGGGGACCCGGCGGACGGACTGCTCGGCGAGCGGATCCTCCTGGACCTGCGGGTTCTGCGTGGACGGCCGGATCAGCAGGAAGTCGCCCGCCCCGAACGAGCCGAGCGAGGACGGCGCCAGCAGCCGCGGCTTCTCGCCGCCGAAGCGGCGGAAGGGGGTCCAGGCGTCGCGCCCGAAGATGCGGGAGAAGCGGTGATCGCGCCGGGCCTCGGTCTGCCCCATGCGGCGGAGCAGATCGAAGAAGCCCGACTCCTTCGACGCGGCGGGGGCGTCGAGGTTGAGCGGGTCGCCGATCCCGAAGCGGGAGAAGAAAGAGGAGACGTGGGAGGAGGGCCGATGCCGCGCGCGACGCGCCTGCATCCGCTCGCTCATCCGCTCACCCAGGGTCCTTCTCGGCTCGCCAGCCATGGCCCGCTCCGACATCGCTGCTCGTGTTCATCGACCCCCTCGCCGGGGGCTCCCCACGGGGCTGTGCGCGGAGCACATTCTCGGGGGTACATTAATCGTAGCACACGCGAAGAGGGAACCCCCGCCGCGTTGAAAAAACCCTGAAAAAAGTCTTTGCTCGCCCTACACCGCGTTGCACACGGCCTGCGCGCCATCGAGGGTGTGTGGCGCGCTCGACCGATCCACGTCGCGCCCCGGCCAGACGGCGACGGGCGCGACGCGCAAGGCTCCGCCTGCCCGCCGACGCGGGGAGGGAGAGCGCGTACCCAGGCTCAGGAGACGGTGATGCCGTGGTGGGCGATCTCGACCATCTCGACCGCGACCTCGGCGCCGCCCGAGGAGAGGCTGGGGCCCTCCCAGGCGACCGGCCAGGCGTCGAGGAAGTTGTAACGCCGGACCTCGTTCATCTGGTTGTCCTTGACGACGATGGAGCCGTTCCTGCGGCAGCCCTCGCCGAACTCGTCCTGGAGCACCTCGTCCCGCCACTCCATCAGCGTCGTGTCCGAGCTGACCCCGTAGCGGAGCGTGATGTTCTCCCAGCGGGACTGACCGGGCAGCTTGTGCACCCGGTGATTCATCCCGCCCTCTTCGAGCTCGAAGACCTGCGTGCTGGTCTTGATGCCCGAGCACTCCATGAAATGGGCGACCTCCACGCCGTCCACCTCGAGCGCAAAGACGAAGTTGCCTTCCGGGTCGAAGAAATCACGATCACGAGCCACCGCACACCTCCGGTATGACTACCCCGGATGATCATACTACAGGTCAAGGCTCGCGGTAGCGATCAAACTTCAGAAGCGCGCGCGTCGCCGCCGATCCGCAGATCAATACGGATCTGCTCGGTCGTGCCCATCGGGCGCAGCAGCACCTGGACGTTGACGTGGCCCGCGTCCCGGAGCTGGGGCGGGTTGATCTCGGTGTCGCACTTGACGTCGTACTCGGATCCGTCCTTGGCGCCGCCCAGCAGCCCGGCCGACCAGAACTGGCTGAGCCGGAAGCGCACGTCGCGCTGGAGCACGGCCCACAGGTTCGGGTTGTTGGTCTCGAAGACCGCCCACTCGTTGTCGCGGCGCAGCTGCTCCGCCACCATGTTGACGATGCGCCGGCTGTTGATGTGGAGGAAGGCCTGCTCTTTGGAGAGCGTGCGCGCGCCGAAGACCACCACCCCGCGGTTCGGCTGCACCACGATGGGGTTGATGTGCTTCTCGGCGAGCGCCCCGGCCTCGTTCCAATCGAGCTCGATCTCGGTGTGGGTCACGGCGCGCACCGGCACGTTGGCCGGGGCCCAGACCACGCCGAAGGGCCGATGCTCCAGCTCCACCCGGGCGAACAGGCCGGCGACGGGCCCGCTGGGCGGGAAGAGCTCGTCCCCCTGCATGAGCCAGGGGTAGTAGAGCGCGCCAAAGGAGCGCGTCTCCGGGTAGCGGGACTGGAAGCGCTCCACCCAGCGCACCAGCAGCTCGCCGTGCAGCGCGCGGGGCGCGTCCATGACCAGGAAGCGGTTGCTCATCTCCCGGCAGTGAGCCAGGAGCTCGTCGTAGATGGCCTCGGCGTCCGAACGCACCGTCCCGTCGCGGCCGAGCTCGCAGCGCATGTAGGCCGCCTCGGGCACGATGAGCAGGGCGATGTCGTCGTCGGCGCGCAGGTGGCTGAGCAGGGGCTCCAGCACGCCGTGGATGCCCGCGGGCGCCTTGAGGTCGCCCTCGTCCATCACGCAGACGGCCAGGAGGTGGGCCTGGTCGCCGCCGTTCTCGAAGAAGGCGCGGACCGCCCGCCGCACCGCGGGGTGCAGCAGCTCACGGTAGGGGTGCTCCCAGAGATCGCCGTCCCGGCGGAGGACGATCTCGAAGAAGTCCCCCGCCGAGGCGTTTTCGGGCCAACGCTGGGGCGGGATGAAGGCGAGGATGCCCGTGATGTCGGACCGGACGAGCTCGCTCGAGCGATCCGGGAGCTTGGCGTGCTGGATCAGAATGCCCGGCCGCATCTCTTCTCTCCTCACCGACGCGCGCGAGGCGAATTCTCACCTCGCGGCGTTGATCTTCTCGTTGATCTGAGAGATCTGCTTGACCCATCCGTGTCGCTCGCGGTGCGACATCTCCAGGCAGCTTTCCCGGTCCCAGTGGAAGTGATAGGCGATGAACGCTACCTCCTTGAGGATGTTCTCCAAGGGGTAGCTGACTATTCCCCCAGGCGTCCGAACTCCTTGTCGAACTTCGCGCCGCACTCGGGGCAGGTCACCTGCACGGTGGCCTCGTCCTCGTTGATCCGGTTGTACATCTCCTCCAGGAAGCGAAGGTCGCTGGCGAAGAGGTTCTCGATGATGCCGGTGTTGACCTCGGCCAGCGAGCCGAGGCGGGTGATCACGCGGCTCAGGAGGACGATGATCAGGTAGGCGCGGTTGCGCTGCACGCGCATGTCGTTCAGCGGGACGATCTCGTCCTTGGCGTTCGCGAGGCGCATGACGCCTTCGCGGTGGAGGGTCCCGTCCTTGTCCACATAGCCACGGGGAAGGGTGAACTCGTACTCGGTCTTGAGCTCCATGACGACCACTCCATGTGCGCGTGCAGCTTGAACATCGGCGGGCATCCGCCGGGGGGTTCAGTATAGCAGCTCTAACAGAGAAGAAGAGAAGGCGCGGTGCGCAGAAACCCACACACCGCGCCTTCGTTGGGAGAGCCGGGGGGCCCTCAGAGGAGGATCAGACCTCCTCGATGAGGCCGCCGCCGTCCCACTGACCGATGCTGAAGATGACGAACTCGGCGGGCTTCACGGGGCAGATACCGATCTGCACGTTGACCTGGCCGGCGTCGATGAGGTAGCGCGGGTTGGTCTCCTCGTCGCACTTGACGTAGAAGGCCTCCTCCGGCGTGGCGCCGAAGAGGGCGCCCGAGCGCCAGACGCGCATGAGGTAGGAGCGGACGTCGCGGGTCAGCTTCTTCCACAGCGTGTGGTCGTTGGGCTCGAAGACGGCCCACTGGCTGCCCAGCATGATCGACTGCTCGATCATGATGAACAGGCGGCGCACGTTGATGTACTTCCAGCTCGGGTCGTTGGCGGTGGCGAGGGTGCGCGCGCCCCAGACGCGGACGCCGCGATCCTTGAAGGACCGGATCGCGTTGATGCCGCGATCGTTGTACTGGCCCTGCTCGATGCGGTTGATGTTCTGGGTGAGGCCGGTGATGCCCATGACGAGCTCGTTGGCCGGGGCCTTGTGCACGCCGCGCTCGGTGTCCACGCGGGCGTAGATGCCCGCCATGTGACCGGACGGAGGCACGAAGAGCTCGTTGCGCTCGCACTTGATCAGCTTGCGGCGGTTGGGGCCGGTGACCTTGATGTGGTCCTGGCTGCCCACGAACCAGCTCGGCTTCGTGATCTTGAGCCAGGGCACGTAGATCGCGCCGAAGCCCTTCTGCGAGGCCGGGATGTCCATGGCGCCGTCGCTGACGATGGGGCCGTCGAGGATCGCGAAGCGGTCCTTGCGCAGCTCGCAGTGCTCCAGCATCTCCTTCTGCTGGTTCGCGTTCAGGCCCGGCGCGGCCATGATCGCCATGTCGTCGATGTCGTCGAAGGCATAGAGACCGAGCTTGTCCGCCTGGTTCTCACGGATGGAGAGCTCCATGTCTCCCATGCCCATGAGGTAGACGTAGCACTTGCCGCCGCCGTTGTCGTAGAACCCGTTGACCGAGCTCACGAAGTTGAAGACGGAGGGCTGCGAGAGGAACTCGCGGAACTCCTGCTTCAGGGCCTCGTCACGACCGAGCGCCTCGAACACCGCGTCCGCCGCCTCGTCGGCGTCGTCGAAGCTCTGGCCCACCAGCTCCTCGACCGGGCGGGTCTCGAGCAGGTACTGGGCGAAGAAGCTCTGGAGCCAGCGGAAGAACTCGGCCTTGTTGGTGACGGCCACCGGCGGGATCGAGTACTCGCTCTTGAGCGCGGTGCCCTCGGCGCCGCTGAACGAGTAGCCGTAGACCTCGAGCACGTCCGCGGCGCTCTTGGGCACCGGCGCGGGGAGCGCGAAGGCCTGATCGATCTGGTCGAGGGTCTCGTTGATGAGCGCGTCGTTCGTGGTCACGAACACGCCGCGATCATCCATGATGACCTGCGCCACCTCGATGGACTTCTCCTCGTAGCTGACCTTGATGCGGCCCTTGGTGCCCGGCTCGAACTTGGGGGCCTTGGCGCCGGTCTTGGGCGCGCCGCGGACCTCCATGTACTTGCGGACGTCGCGCACCTGGGCGCGCTTGAACTTGAAGGCCTCGACGAGCGCCGTGGCGGCCTCCTTGGCGTCGCCACGGACCTCACCATTGAGGCCGAGCAGCGCGGGCGGGAGCTTGCCGCGGAGCTTGCGGGTGCCGTCCGTCGCGGTCACGGCGACCGAGTCGTGCGGCGGCTTGTACTCGAAGAGCCCCAGGAAGCCCGGGACGCTGGTGGAGACGGAGGTGATCGGCTTGGGACCGGAATCGACCTCGCGGATGTACACACCTGGGGTATGGTATTCCATGGGACCTCTCAATCCTCCGTGTCAGGATCAGCTTCGATTTTACGACGGATGAAGTGGGCCTTGGGCCCTGGGGGCGTCTTCGGGACGGTCGTGGCCCGACCCGCGATGATCCGCCCGTTGGGTGACTCGAGGTTCTTTCGAGTATCCGGGCGCTCCATCTGACCCAGGCGAGACAGTTGGACCCCCGTCCCGCCGGAGCTTGCCACAAGACCCCCGTCCAGCGCCACCCTCGCCCGGTAGGTGAGGAAGGGCCGGTAAGGAGCCTCGAACAAATTGAACAGGTTGATCGCGTCACCTACGGTCAGGTCGTCCACGAGCGCCAGCGAGACTTTCTCCATGAAGAGGTTCTCGTCCTTGGGGCTCGCGCCGACGTCGTAGGGGCGCCCGAGGCTGTCGATCTCGCGCCCATCGGGGAGATGGAAGCGCCGCGGCCGATAGATCAGGTGCGTGGCCTCGTGGAGGCGCAACACGGTCCACCCGAGCAGCCGCTCGGCGTCCGAGCGGAACTTCGAGTGGCACATGATCAGGTAGAAGAGGTCCATCAGCACGGGCGGCCGATGGAAGAAGACCTCACCCCCGTCCTCCGGGTCGTCGTTCACGAAGACCGGCGCGACCCGCGGGCGCTTCGTGTTCTGGAGGTTCGGGTTCTGCGCGAGGCGGTACATGTAGATGTAGACCACCTCCTCGCGGTCCTTCGGGACGAACTTGAGATCCTCCTCGAAGCGGGGGATCTGCGGGCTCAGGTTGTACCCGTCCAGCAGGAACTTGTGCAGCGCCTCGGTCACCTCGCCGATGATGCTGCGCCCGGAGAACGGACCCGTGACCGGCGCGCTCAGGCCCTCCATCAGACCGCCTCCTTCTTGACCGCCGCCATGGCGAGCCAGCCGCGCAGATCGGGGCGGGGGCGGTCGCCGACGCGGGTGCGCACGGTGGGGCGCGGACGCTCCTCCTTGCGCACCGCCTCGCGGGCGAGCCGGAGCTCCTCGCCCACCAGCACGCGCTCGCGCTTGGTGAGCTCCATCTTCTCCAGCTTCACCTTCTTCCCGCGGGTGGTCTCCTGCACATAGGGCTTGCGGACGATGCGGATGAGCTGGGGAGCGTTCGGCTCGGGAGTGACGCGGATCTTCGTATTGCGAACCGAGATCTTCATCGGCTCGCGGTGCTTGTGCACCAGCTCCTTCTTCTCCGGCACCACCGCGCGCGCCGCGATGCGCTGGGTGCCGGGTCGCTCGACGACCACGGAGTCCCCCAGGATGGCGCGGTGAAGGCGATGCCGAGGATCCATACGACTCCTTGTGGACATGTCCGGGACAGGTCGCCCGCGGCGAGCAGCGTGCGGTTCAGCGTGCGGGCGACTCCCGAGGCTTGAGACCCTACCAGGGCGCGCGCGGGCGGGTCAAGGGGTGGTAGAGTCCGGCAATGCGATCCCTCACGAAGAAGCCCTCATCGTCCGGCGGGCCGTCGCGGCGGCTGCGCTCCCTGGCTGGCGCCCATGGTTCGGGCGACCAGCAGAGCCGTCAGATCTCCCGGATCCGCAAGCAGCTCGGCAATCAGAGCATGGGCAAGAGCGGGGCCGCCTCGCAGATGCGCGACAACCTGCTGGGCTTCATCTGTGAGCGCCTGCGGATCATGCGCAGCATCCAGGAGAAGGAGCACGAGCAGTTCAAGCACGTCCGCTCCTGGTTCCGGCAGGTCGCCCGCGGCACCGAGGGCTTCCACGTCCCCGACCCCACGCGCTGGCACGAGGCGGCGCGCTTCTTCAAGGAGGCGGCGGAGGCGATGTGCCGCGGCAACCTCTCCCGTGGCGCGCAGCTCCTGGAGCGCGCGCTGGGCGCGGAGCAGGCCGCCTACGACACCGTCCCCGAGCAGGTGCGCGCGCAGATGGAGGCCGAGGAGAAGCAGCCCGGGGGCTACCCGGCCGAGCTCCCCCAGGCCCTCGACGAGGGCGCGCTCCCCAGCTGCCCCCTCCCCGCGGCGCTGGCCATCGCCGACCAGATCCTCGCCTTGAACGACGAGTTCCACGAGTCTCCCCCGCTCCGCGCCCGCCGGCGCCGCCGCCGCGACTGGTGGGAGGAAGAGGGCGAGGGCGAGGACGAGGAGAAGGCCGCGAAGTCCGGCGCCCAGCCCGCGGAGGAGCGCGCCGCCACGACGGAGGGCGAGGACGAAGAGGAGGACGAGGAGGAGGAAGAGGAGGAGGACCAGCAGACCGAGCTCGCCCCCCAGGAGCGCGCCCAGGCCCAGCGTCGCCGCTCGCGCGCGGAGGAGCCCGATGACGGCGGTGCTTGACACCCTCTCGCGCCTGGTCGCCTTCCCCACCGTCAGCGACCAGCCCCTGACCGAGATGGCCGCCTGGCTGGCCGAGCGCGCCGAGGCCAGCGGCTTCCGGGTGGAGCGCTTCGAGACCAGCCCCGGCAAGCACAACGTGGTCGCCAGCGCCGGCCCCGCGGGCGAAGACGGGCTCGTGCTCAGCGGGCACATGGACGTGGTGCCCACCGAAGGCCAGCCCTGGAGCTCGGACCCCTTCCGCCTGACCGAGCGCGACGGGCGCGTCTACGCCCGCGGCGCCTGCGACATGAAGGGCTTCATCGCCTCCGCCGTCGAGGCCGCCGCCCGGGTGGACCTCTCGCGCCTGCGCCGGGAGCTGGTCCTGGTCTGGACGCACGACGAGGAGGTGGGCTGCAAGGGCTCCGCCGCCCTGGCCACCCAGCTCGAGGGGCGCCCCCTGCCCTCGCTCGCGGTCATCGGCGAGCCCACCGACTTCCGGGTCTGCCGCATGCACCCCGGGCACCTGACCCTGGAGGTGCGCTGCTCGGGCGTGCCCGCCCACTCCTCCCGGCCCGAGCTCGGGGCGAGCGCCATCCGGGTCGCCAGCCGCGCGCTGGACGCGCTCTGGGCGCTGGAGTCGGAGCTCCGGGCGGAGCGCGCCTTCGAGGGCGTGCTGGAGAGCCCCTGGCCGGTCATGAACGTGGGCACCATCGAGGGCGGCGCCGCGGTCAACATCGTCCCCGACCGCTGCGTCATCCGGCTGGGCGTGCGCCCCCTGCCCGGCCAGGACATCGACGCCCTGATCGCCCGCTTCGCCCACGCCATCGCCCGCGTGGACGACGAAGCGCGCGCCTGGGGCGGCGGGGCCCGGCTCAGCCCCCTGCACCTGGCGCCTCCCCTGCTCACCGAGGAGGACACCCCGCTGGAGCGCCTCCTGCGCCCCCACGCCTGCGCTGGGGCGGCGGGGGCGGTCCCCTTCGCCACCGACGGGGGCAACCTCGCGCGCCTCGGCGTGCGCAGCCTGATCTTCGGGCCCGGCTCCATCGACGTGGCCCACCGACCCGACGAGCACGTCGCCATCGCGGATCTGGTGCGCACAACCGACATCTTGGAGGATCTCATCCAGCGTCGTTGCGGGAAGGACGCAACGGAGGGCGGATCGATGGTAGACTTTCCTGGATGAGATCTGTCCCGGGCTTCCGCCCTCGGAGCTCCCATGGCGCGTAACGGCACCCCAGGCGTCGGAACTGCGAACAAGCTCGCCTCCCGGCTCGACCGCAGCCAGCTGAGCCGCGTCTCCATGCCCGGCGGCGGAGAGGTCTTCAAGGGCCCGGTCGCCAGCCGCGCGCTGAAGGCGCTGGGCGCGCGCGCCATGACCGTGGATCGCTCCATCATCGTGGGCGACAGCTTCAACGCCTCGCGCGCCGAGGACGCCGCCCTCTACGCCCACGAGCGCCACCACCTGATGCGCTCGGGCGGCTCGGGCGGGCACCACGGTCGGGACGAGGAGGAGCGCGAGGCGCGCGCCGCGGAGGCGATGGTCTTCCACCGCATGTCGGGCGGCTACGAGGGCGGCTACGGCCCCGGCGGCAACGACCGCCCCACCCAGAACGCCTGGGACGACAACTCCCAGAACAGCCAGAGCAAGACCTCGGGCACCCAGGGTGGCGACGACAAGAGCGACTCCACCGCCGGCTCGCCGAGCCCCGGGCGCGGGTACGCGGCCCTGCGCGCGCAGGGGCAGTCGCACGACGACGTGGTCCAGGAGATGACGCGCCGCACGCTCTCCGCCATCGACGAGCAGGAGCAGGTCAAGGGCGACCGGATGACGGACACGAAGGCGTGGACCTGATCTAAACGGCGCGCTCCGAAAGAGGTATCATCGCCCCTCACGCATCCGGCTTGTGCGCCGTCGAGGGACTGAGCCCGTGTCCACCGTCTTCGAAGAGCTCGCTCGCAGGCTCCGCCGCACCGACCTCCTGCTCCTGCGCGCCGTCCGGCGCCAGCGCGCGCGCCCGGCCATCCGCGCCAAGGGCCAGTTCTGGGGCTCCGTCATCACGGACGACGAGGTGGACGCGCTGCTGCGCACCCACGGCGAGATCGACTACCCCGCCGCGCCCGACGGGCTCGACGAGGCGGTGGCCGCCAGCGCCGCCCTGCGCGACGACCCGAACGGGCGCTTCGCCCGCCTGCGCCGCTCCTTCGAGCTGGACGGGGACGACGCGGATCTGGTGCTGCTGACCATCGCGCCGGAGATCAGCGCCGGGTACGGCAAGATCTTCGCCTACCTGAACGACAACCTGAACCAGGCCTTCCTGACGGTGGACCTGGCGACCCGCGTGCTGCGCACCGCCCGCCGCGAGCGCCTGGGCCTGCAGGCCCGCCTGATGCCCGGCGCGCCGCTGGTCAAGAACCGGCTCCTGCTGCTGAACCCGCCGGAGGGCGTGGAGACCCACACCGCCCGCCGCGTCCACCCCGCGCCGCGCCTGCTGCGCTGGCTGCTGGAGGAGGAGGAGCTGCCCAGCGGCTCGGGCTTCACGCCCCTGGACATCCGGCGCGAGCCCTTCATCCCCGCCCCCACCCGGGCGCGCATCGACGATCTGGGCGACGTCTTCAACAAGGCGGTGACCGTCGCCGTCATCGGCAGCACCATCGGCAACCGCGAGTCCACCGCCATGGCCATCGCGCGCCGGGTGGGCCGACTTCTGGTCAGGGTGGATCTGGAGCGCTGCAAGCAGTACCTGGACGAGCCCTGGGACCTCATCCGCGAGCTGCGCCTGTCGGGCGCGCTCCCCTACCTGGTGAACGTGGACACGGCCCAGGAGGACCCGCACCTCCGCAACCAGTACGTGAACCTGGGCAGCGCCCTCTCCAACATGCCCTTCGCCGTTCTGGTGGGCGGCTCCGACCGGCGCGCGCTCACGAACCTGCTGGGGAACGAGCGCCCCAGCATCACCGTCATGGTGGGCAAGTCCACGCTGGAGGAGCGCACCGAGGCCTGGACGGAGTCGCTGGCCGACCGCGGCTGGGATCGGCAGCTGGGCATCGGGCTGGCCGAGCGCTTCTACTCCGTGGGCGGGACCACCATCGAGCGGGTCATGGACCGCGCCGAGGCCGAGTGCGGCGGCAAGGCCGCCACCGAGGACGCGCTGTGGGCAGCGGCGCGCGAGTGCTCCCGGCCCGAGTTCAAGGGCCTCGCGCTGCACATCATCCCCCGCTACACCTGGACCGACCTCATCCTCCCCGACCGGATCATGGGCCAGCTCAAGATGCTGGTGAACTACCTGTCGGAGCAGGAGAACGTCTTCCACCGCTGGGGGGCGTCCAAGATCCGGCCCCGCGGCTACGGCATCCGCGCGCTCTTCTCCGGCGGACCCGGGACCGGCAAGACCATGGCGGCCGAGGTGATCGCCGGATCACTGGGCATCGACCTCTTCCGCGTGGACCTCTCCAGCGTCGTCAGCCGCTGGGTCGGCGAGACCGAGAAGAACCTCCGCGAGATCTTCGACACCGCCGAGGGCGGCAACGCCGTGCTCCTCTTCGACGAGGCCGACTCGCTCTTCGGCACCCGCGGCGACGTCAAGCAGGCCCAGGACCGCTTCGCCAACCAGGAGGTCTCCTACCTGCTCCAGCGCCTGGAGGTCTTCGAGGGCTGCGCGGTGCTGACCACGAACCTCCAGGAGAACATCGACGAGGCCTTCCTCCGCCGCTTCTCCGCCGTCATCGAGTTCCCGGTGCCCACCCCCGGCGAGCGCCGCAAGCTCTGGGAGCGCGCCTTCCCCAAGGAGGCCCCGCGCGGCCACGACCTGGACCTGGACGAGATCTCCAACCAGTTCATCCTGTCGGGCGGTAACATCATCAACGCCGCGATCAACGCCTGTATCCTGGCGTCCACCGACCGCAGCCCGGTCCTGATGCGTCACGCGGTCGAGGCCATCGGCCGCGAGATGATCAAGATGGGCAAGCAGGTCAGCCGCGTCCATTTTGGACGCTGGTACGAGTTCGTCAAGGATCTCTGAGGGTTATTCTTCGCCTACTTCCGCCGCTTCATCGCCTTGCTCTTGCTGTTGGGCGGGTTGCGGAAGCCGGGGCGGGCGACGCGGTCGGAGTCGCGCGTCAGCACGCTCCGGGGCGCCACGGCGGTGGACGCGGCGCCCTTGGCGGCGCCAGCCTCGGTCTCGGTCTCGGTCTCGGTCTCGGTCTCAGTGCGGTTCTCGTCGGACACGGGTTTCCTGCCTCCGCGCGTCCGCTAACACGAGCCTACTTCCCCGGCCCCTCCACCGAGCCGTCGGGGTTCACGCGCGCGATCACGGCGGTGTAGACGTAGCCGTCGGCGGGGGTGGCGCTGGGGTTGCTGCCGACGTCCTGGGCGTTGGCGTCCAGCACGCGGTAGGCGATCTGGCCCTTCTGGGCGTCGAAGCGCGCCTCTCCCGCCACAACGAGGTTGGCGAAGAAGGTCTGGTACTCGGTGACCGTCGCCGCGAGGTTGCCCTCGCCGGTGGTCACGACGTTGACCATGGCGCCGTCACGGCCCTTGATCTCGTTCTTGATGCTGAGCCCGCCGGCCACGCCGCCGCTGGCGGGGCTGGGGCTCGAGTTCGCGCCGCTCCAGATCGGCGCGACGCTGGGCAGGAGCTCCGCGGCCAGCGGCGTGCCCGACTGCTTCCAGGGCTTGCCCGGATCGACGCCGTCCTTGGGCATCTGAAGATCCAGCGGGGCCACGGCGCGGCGCACGAGCAGGCGCAGCATCTCGCGCATGTAGCCCGTGCGCTCGTCCCCCTGGGGCAGGCCGCGCAGGTCCACCACCGAGATCCGCCCGTCCGCGCCGATCTCCAGCACGACGGTCGCGGCGTCCAGCAGGGCCTCGCTCTCGACGAAGGCGCGCTCCAGCCGCTCCTGCTCGCCGGGGAAGGCGCCGCCCTGCAGGTCCACCTTCGTGACGTCACAGGTGACGGTGAAGCCCTTCTTCTTCGCCTCCGACCCGCAGGAGAGGTCCATGGCGAGCCCGATGAGCTCCGCGCGCGCCTCGGTGTTCTGGGCGCCGAGGAAGGTGATCCCGCTCGGCACCTTGACCTGGACCGTCGCCTGATACGCGACGGTCTCGGCCGGATCCCAGCGCGGGGTCAGGTCCCCGGCGAGGGCGAGGGAGGAGAGCAGGAGCGCGATCATGGGACCTCCAGGTGCAGGGCCTCCCCTCTGCAACACGAGGGGAGCCTACGAACCTCCTCTAATCGTGCCGAGCCCGATCAGAAAGTAAACCCGATCCCGGCCGTGAGCCCGAAGATGGGGCTCACGATGCCCTCGTCCTTGAGCTCGGCGCTGAACTCCTCCTCGCCCTCCTCGACGACGACGTTCTCGCAGCCGTCGCGCTCGGGGTTGGAGTAGCAGGCCACGTCCCGCTGCAGGCTGTTCTTGGCCGCCACCGAGATGCCGCCGCGGAAATCGGCGTCCACCAGCGGGCGGAAGCGCTTGCCGAACTCGCCCACCGGGGGCTGGATGGTCCAGCCGAAGTGGCCGGTGGTCTGCCAGGCGTGCGGGAGGTTGGTCCAGCCCGTGCGCAGCGCCAGGCGCGGGCCGAAGCCGAGCCCGGCGTCCCGACCCATGACGTAGCCCACGCCCATGTACATGTACCGGTTCCAGTTGGTCATGTGGTAGGCCTCGTCCAGCTCGCCGTCCCCGCCCGGATCGCGCTCCTGCTGGTTCGTGGACACCGCGATGATCGAGCCGTCCAGCTCGCTCTGGTGCTTGGGCAGGTAGTAGCGCTCGATCCAGACGGCGTCCTCGGCGGTGTTGTAGCCGAACTCGGCGCCCAGGTTGACCATCAGCCGGTTGTAATGCGCGCGGAACTCGAAGTTGACAGGGAGGAAGGCGTTCTCCAGGCTCTTGTCCGCCTTGGAGCGCACGCTGTCCAGCCCGGGGACCTCCGCGTCGTCCTCACCGATCTCGTTGTCGAAGGTGAGCGTGGCGCCGTTGAACATGAAACCGGCGGAGGTCACCAGCGCGAAGCGCACCGGGAAGGAGTCCGGCCCGCCGCCCACGAGGTTGAGCATGGCGCTGGCCCGGTCGTAGCGCCAGATCCAGACCTTGTTGGGGTTGCCGTTCTCGGGGACGGCGATGTAGACCTCGGCCTTCTCGTGAAGCTTCGCGTAGATCGCCAGGTAGTTCAGGATGTCGCCGTCCACCTGGGGCGAGCACTCGTTCTTGTGCAGGAAGAGCTGCTCGATGAAGTCGATGCCCATGCGCTTGTGGGCGACGTCCTTGACGAAGTAGAACTTCTCCTCCAGCTTCAGGACCTCGAGGCGCTCCGACAGGCCGTGCCCGGTGTCCTTGCGCCGCAGGTAGATGTCGGTCCGACCGAGGAAGACGTCGATCTGGCCGTTGCTGTCCGGCAGCACGGGGATGCCGTTGATGAGGATGTCGTACTCCTTGTTGAAGGCCTCCTCATCCCAGACGTTCTCCTGCTCGAAGTCCACCTTCAAGGAGGGGAAGGAGCCCTGCTGGAGCTGGCCCAGGTAGTAGGCGATGCTGGCGTTGACCTCCTGGTCCGTCAGCTTGCTCATCAGCGCGGGCTCCTGGAAGGCCAGGGCCGCCGCCATGTAGTAGTAGTAGTTGACCGCGAAGGTGCCGATCTGCTCGTAGAAGGGCGGGGCCGGGTGGTTCTGGTTCTCCGCGGCGCGGCCGATCTGGGCGTAGAGCAGGAAGAGGGGCTCGCGCAGGTTGACGCGATCGACGAACCAGATCTGCTCGGCGCTGGCCTGCAGGTCCTGGGCGATGAGGCCCCACTCCTCCGGGCGCTTCGCGTTCCAGGGCACGCCGGCGATGTCGTCGACCTTGTCCATCACCTTGTTGATGTTCGCGTCCGGCACCATGGCGGGCTGCATGGCGGGGACCACGGTGCGGTCCTTGACCTTGCGGCCGTTCTGGTAGAGGTCCACGTCCGGGAAGAAGAGCGCCTCCGGGCGGGCGATGCGGCTCTTGACGTTGCGCTGCACCGTCTCGTCGGTGTGGTCCGTGCTGGTGTCCGTCCACTTCAGCACGATGACGCGCGCCAGCTTGTCCTTGCGCTTGCGCTCGGCCTCCGCGGCGGCGGCGTCCTGCTCCTCCGCCTTCTCCTCCTTGGACTTCTTCTTCCAGGCCTCGTCCGCGGAGATGGCGGAGGGAGCGTCGGGGCTCTGAGCGCGCGCAGGCGCCGCGAAGAGAGTGAGGGCGACCAGAAGTAGCTTGAAGAGCATCGGGGCTCCGCGAGGGTTGCCGGAGAGTTCCGGACCGGGAGGATCACTTGCAGACGGCGGTGGTTCCGACGATGGAGCAGGAGAGCGACCTGCCTCCGTTGACCGGCGCGAATTGCGCAGGCGCTCCGCCCTTGAAGTACAGGACGCACTTCTCCTGGGGCACGCTGGCGATGCTGCCGCGCCCGCCGGAGAGCGCCGAGCGCTGGCGGAAGCCGCTCGGGCAGTTCACCTCGATGGAGGTGGCCTGGCTCGCGTCGGCCAGCGTGACCGTGAGCGTGCCGGGCCCGCTCGAGGGCGCGGGGGCGGCCGCCTTCGGCGTGCTCGACTTCACCTTGGGCTTCGGCGCCGGGGCGGGGGCGGGCGGGGGCGCCGTGTCCTCCTCCACCTTGGCGGTCTTCTCCACGACCACGGGCGGCGTGGCGGTGGGGGTCGCCGGGGGCTTGGAGTCCTCGGCGGCCTTGGGGATCAGCCACACGGCGACCACGACGGCGACGCAGACCAGCATGAAGACGCCGACCAGGATCGCGTAGACGCGGTTGGACTGCACGCGCTGGCCGGCGTCAGCCGAGGGAGAGGCCACGGGTCCGGGGCCAGCCACCTGAAAGGGCGAGGCGCCCCCTGCGTTCCCGTAGGACACCACGGGCCCCTGCACGATGGGCTGGGGCGCGGGCGGCATGGAGGGCGCGCCGATGGGCGGGCGGGCGACCGGCGGGCCGGGCGGGCCCGAGCTCGGGGCGGAGACGCCGCTGGGGCCGCTGAAGCCCGGCGGGGGCGGCGCGGCGGGCGTGGCGCGGCTGCGATCGGCCTTGGGCGCGGGGATCGCGAAGAACGCGGTCGCGCTGGGGTCCTCGGACGCGGCGGCCTTGTCCTTGTCCGACGAGAGCGGGACCATCTCCAGCATGCCGGTCTCGTCGGGGCGGCGCTCGCCGATGACCTTCATGGGACCACCACCCTTCTTCGCGGCGCTGTCGCCGCTCGGCGAGAAGGGCTGGGCGCGGCTGGCGGGGCCGCCGACGGGGGGGCGGGGCGGGGCCTTCTTGCCTCCGGTGGACATGTCTTCTCCTTCGGGCTCGGCGACAGGCACAGACGGCGCCTGGGCGCGCGGCGAGGCCAGCCTCGGGGGCGGCGGCCTCTGAGGGCTCTCTGAGGGGCGGGCGGGCGCCGGGGGTGGGGCCTCGGTCCCCACGGTGGCGAGCGGGGCGCGCGCAGGGGGCGGCGCCGCGGCGGCCCCCTCCCGCGAGAGCGACTCGCGCAGGCGCTCCTCGATGCTGCGCCGCTTCCCGCGCGCCCCGCCCTGGCCCTCCAGATCGGGCGGCGGGTCGAGCTTCTGGATGGCGCTGAAGTAGAACTCGCAGAATTCCTTGAGGTAGGCCCCGCGCTCCCGGTAGAGCTGACGGCGCAGGTCCACCAGCAGGTCCGCGCCGGTGCGGTAGCGGTCCTCGGGGCGGGCCTGGAGCAGCTTGCGGAGGATGGGGCCGAGCGCGGGGAGGGTCTGCTCCAGGCTCCGGCAGGCCTCGCGGAGATCTCCGGTGCCGATCTGCCGGAGCAGATCCGCCTCCGCTCCCGCCGCGTCCGACGCGCGCCAGGCCGGCTGGTTCATCAGGAGCTCGTAGAGGATCAGCCCGACCGCGAAGAGATCCGTGCGGTGGTCCACGTCCTCCCGGCGCGCCTGCTCGGGGGCCAGGTAGAGCAGGTCGTTCGCGCCGCCGCTGCCCGACTGCGGGAGCGCCGTGCCGATGGCGAAGTCGAGGATGCGCACGCCGCCGTCGGCGGTCAGCATCACGTTCGAGGGCGTGAGCCGCAGGTGGGTGGCCTCGAGCGGCTCGCCGTTGCGCCCGGGGACCGTGTACGCGCGGTGCAGGGCCTCGGCGAGCTCGACGCCGATCTCCACGGCGGCCTCGGTGAACACCTGCTCGCGAGCGCGTTTGAGCGCGTCCAGGGCGCGGGCGAGCGTGATCCCGTGCACGTAGTCGGAGACGACGGCGGGCTCGTCGGGGAGGATGTCCAGGACCTCGACGAAGCGCGGGTCCCGCACCTGCTCCAGCAGCGCCGCGCGCTGGCGGATCGTGGTCACGACGCGCTGACGGTCGGGCACGTCGCGCAGGCGTTTGGCGGCGACGAAGCGCCTCTCCGGCCGACCGGGTCCCTTGGGGGGCGGCTCGCCGACCGCGAGGTAGACGGCCCCTACCCGGCCGACGCCCAGCTCACGGATGACCTCGTACTGTCCGATGTACTGCGCCAGGTGGCACCTTCCGAGCCCGGGGGGTCCCGGGTCGCCATGTTAAGCGAGCCTGAGGGCCCGTCGCAAGGTCTCCCGATCATACGGCCATCGGACCAGGGTCGGACCACCGCTAAGAGCCGGGGGCCTGAGGGGGCGTTCCCGACGGGGAGCCCCCACCCGTCCGCGAGCGTCCACGCCGGAACAGCGCGCGGCGCGTGTTGAAGAGCGCGGCGCTCAGGTAGGTCATCGCCAGCACCAGCCCCAGCGCCGGGATCGCCACCGTGGCCGTGTGCAGGTAGGTGCGCGGCCGGTGCCAGCCGTCCTCGGCCTCCACCCCCGGCGGCGCGTCCAGCCAGGCGCTCGGGTAGACCATCACGCTCGACTCCGCCGAGGCGAAGGTCAGGAGCCGCATCCGGGCGCGGAAGGCGCGGCGCAGGTAGAAGGGGTCCACCCGATAGCGGACCTCGAACC
Source organism: uncultured Enterobacterales bacterium (assembly GCA_964615375.1). Taxonomy (GTDB): domain Bacteria; phylum Myxococcota_A; class UBA796; order UBA796; family CAZKWG01; genus CAZKWG01. The sequence goes on along the minus strand of CAZTOW010000037.1, from coordinate 20,738 downwards.
ACGTATACCGCTTGGCCGCCGCGGCCCGGAAGGCCTCGCCCAGCCCCTCCTTGGAGTTCTTGACGAAGTCGAAGCCGCCGCCCACGTCGGCGATCCAGGCCATGCTGGCGTTGTCGATGCCGTAGCGCTCCAGGTCGCCGTCGATCTGGCGGTTGACGAACTTCCCGCAGAGCTGGGCGGGGGTGACCTCCAGCCCGGAGGTGGTGGTGTCGGGGAGCTTGAAGCTCTTGCGCAGCGGGCGCCCCAGACCCACGGTGAAGACCTGCGGGCGCTTGCGGATGTCGCCCTCCTCGCTGCTGCGCACCTTGGCCAGGTGGCGCAGCAGGGCCGTGAGCCGCGGGGCGTTCGTGCTGCACAGGTCGGCGCGGCCGAGGTTGTTGAAGCCGTCGGTCAGCGCGATGACCGTGGGCGCGGCCTGCTCCAGGTCGATGAAGCGCCGCACCGCCTCGTTCTGGAGGAGCTCGCCCGTGGCGTAGGTCACGGCCTCGTACAGGTGCGTGTAGCCCGACAGCACGCGCAGCTCGCGCTTGATGAGCTTCGTGTAGTCCTGGACGTTGTCGATGACCTGCAGCGTGCCGCCCAGCGGCTCGGGCTTGCTGTCCGTGAACGTGAAGATGGCGACGCCCGTGCGCACGTTCTCCGGGAAGAAGGCCTCCTTGACCTCCGGCATGAGCAGGGCCTGGCGCACCTTCTCCATGCGGTTGTCCTCGAACATCGAGCTCGAACCGTCGATGACGAGGATGTAGAGCTGCGTGGTCGGCCGCGGCTCGTGCGGGATGAGCGTGTAGCGCTGCCCGTTCTGACCGTCCTGGATCTCCGTGCCCTGGTGGATGACCCGCAGGTTGTCCGCCGCCATCGGCATGTAGAAGACGTCGGTGTCCAGCCGGTACTGGATGCCCAGCCGGACCTCGCCGCTGGCGCGATCGACGTGGGGGACGCAGTCGGAGACCAGCGAGGTGTCCACCGCGTTGAGGCACTCCCCCTCGTTGGTGAAGATCTTGAGCTCCAGCTCAGTGCCGGGCTCCACCTTGGGCTTGCCCACGCGGATGGTGGTCCCCACCACGGGCGTCAGATCGTCGGCGCAGCCCCCGCCGAGCGCGAGGAGCGCGCCCAGGGCCAACGCGCCGAGGGTCTGCGCGCCGAGGGTCTGCGCGCCGAGGCGACGGGGCAGGCTCACTGCTCCTCCCGGGGGAGCATGATGAACTCGATCTCCGAGCTCGCCTGCCCCTGGCCCATGAGGATGCGGTCTCCGCTGCTCAGCTTCGTCTCCAGCGGGGCGGGCCGGCGCGGGTCGTAGCGCAGGTCCACCTTCTCCAGGAAGCGCTTGACCAGCGTGGGCTGCAAGGTCAGGCCGCGGGCACGGTAGCGCTGCTCGCTGTCCACGGTCACCGAGACGTGCAGCTCCATCACGCCCTCGTCGATGGGCTGGAACAGGTCGAGCCCCCGCGGGAAGTGACCCACGAAGCGCTCGCGCGCCGTGCCGTCCCGAGCGTCGATGGGGATGCGCCGCCCGTTCCGCCCGCCGACCAGCACGCGGATCCAGCCGGCGTAGAGGCTGTCGGGGATGCCCCAGGCCAGCAGCCCGAAGGTGAAGCCCCAGGCCACGCCCATCGCCGCGCCGCCCAGGTACAGGTCCCGGTGGAGGGCCTGGTTCATCGCGTACCAGGCCGCCGCCGCGGCGAAGCCCGAGGCGACGCCCGAGAGCATGTGGGTGAACCAGCCCTTGCCCTTGCGCACGATCATCGGCCCCAGCCCGCAGGCGAAGCCGCCCATCACGAAGGCGCCCAGGCGGTAGCGCAGGCTGACGAGGCTGTCGTCGACCGCGTCCTTGGCGATCAGATCGCCCGTGAACAGCAGTCCGAGCGCGATCTTGTGCCAGCCCCAGTACCAGCCGAAGGTCATGAGGCCGGAGATGCCCATCCCCAGGACGGTGCGGCCGATCCGCTTCCCCATGGGCAGGCGCATCAGGTTGCCCTCGCCGATCAGGTTCGCGCCAGCGATGGCCACCGAGATCGCGCAGAGGAGGATGGGGCCGTCCCAGTCCGGCGACCAGCTCGGCCCGATGAGCACCACCCAGGAGAGCGCCAGCCACCAGGCCAGCAGCCCCGCGGCGCCGCACCACAGCGCCATCGCGAGGTGCCGTGTCCAGGTGTAGGGGAGGAGGAAGATGTTCACGAGGACCTGACCCCTGGCGCGTCCGGCGCGCCGCGCTCGTCACTGTACCACCGAGGGGGCTCGCGGTGGTAGCATGTGCGCCGGAGTCGGGAATGGACGAGCTGGTCACCTATCTGCGGCTGGCGCCGGAGTTCGGCGGGACGCGCTTCGGCCCCTTCGAGGGGCTCGAGGTGCGGCTCGGCTCGAACAACGAGCGGTGCCACATCGTGCTCTCCGAGTCGCTGGGGGTGCTCTCCGAGCACGCCAAGCTGCTCCGCCAGCGCGACAACAGCCTCATTCTGACGCCGGCCGAGCGCACGGCGACCATCTTCCTCTGGAAGCCGGGCGAGCGCCGCCCGAGCCAGGTGCTCACCCCGACCGCCGTGCGGCCGGGTGACGCCTTCTCCCTGGTGACCGCCGACGGCCCCCGCTTCATCATCGAGCTGGACGTGCTGCCGCCGGAGGTGGTGGAGAAGCGCGAGGCCGAGAAGAAGGTGCGCACCGGGCGCCGCCGCCTCACCGCCGCCACCATGGCGGCCGAAGGAAAGCGACAGGCCTGGTCCACCATCCTCACCCACGGCCCGGCCCAGATGGCCCAGCGCGCCTGGGTCTTCATCAAGTCCGGCGCCATCTACCAGCCCCGAAACATCTTCCTCGGCGTGGCGATCCTGGGCGGCTACATCTTCGGCGGCTTCGCCTTCTGCAGCCGGAAGAAGTACCAGACCGAGGTCACCCGGGTCACCAAGAGCGCGGAGAGCTGCACGCAGCAGCTCGAGATCGCCCGCGCCCTCTCCGAGTCCGGGGGTGATCTCAAGTTCCACGAGCTCGCCGCGTCGATCACGGCGAGCCCGCTGCTGGGCACCGCCCTGGAGAGCGACAGCGACCTGCGCGCCGCCGTGCAGAGCGCCACGAAGAACTACTTCCTGGACCCGAAGCCCTGGGACTGGCTGGTCAACGCCAAGGGCCAGAAGGCCAGCGAGTTCGCCAACTGGCGCGAGCTCCTCTTCAAGGAGGAGGACATCGACGTGGAGAGCGCGCGGATGCTCATGTGGCTGGGCGCCGACCCCGGCCCCATCCGCACCGAGTTCCGCGAGATCGAGGACAGCGAGAAGATGGAGATGTGCGGACGCGGCCTGCTGCGCATGTCTTACCGGCAGGCGCGGAACTTCGGCCTGAACGCCTCCCCCGACGCCCTCGTGCAGCGCGACTACGAGACCGTCAACGACGACAAGGCGAAGCGCGAGGAGCTGCTGCTCAAGACCATGCAGGGCTTCGACCCCGCCGCCCTCCTGCCCGAGGGCACGCTGGAGACCGGGCTCGACCCCATCCGCGAGGGCCGGAGCGCCTGCCTCTTCCTACAGGGCGACGACGACCGCACCCGCAACAGCCAGCTCATCCGGTCCATGGCGAAGCAGCTCGGCAAGAAGGGCGCGAAGCTCCCCGAGGACACCATCCAGTGGAGCCCCACCGCCCGCGTGGCCAAGTACTGGTCGGCGGAGCTCGTGAACAACGATCTCACCGTCAAGGACGGCGGGATCGACTTCACCCAGACCTTTACCGGCACCGTGCTGAGCAGTCAGGGCGACGGCGGCAAGTGGGTGCTGGACCAGACCGCCCGCACCATCGCCAAGGCCATCGCGGTGCCCTGCTTCGCCGTGCTGAAGGGCAACGCCAAGGAGGCGGGCAAGATCATCGGCGAGGAGAACCTCCCCCCGCCGGTGAGCTGCCTCGTGCTGGACTGGAAGCTCCGCAACGACTCGTAGCGGAGGCGCTCAGGCGCGGCGGCGACGCGCCAGCAGACCCGCCACCGGGAGCAGGAGCAGCGCCTTGGACCCGAGGCCGCAGCCCCCCTCCTCGCCCGTGCGCTCGGAGAGGGAGTACGCCTCCTGGAGGCTGCCCGTGTCCACGTAGCCGGTATCGCCCGTCTCGGTCTCCTCCCCGCTGTCGGAGGTGTCGCCCGTGTCGGCGAGCGCCGCCGGGGTCGCCGCGAGCGCGAGCGCCGCGAAGATGCTGAACAGGGACCTCGTCATCACGACCTCTCCGCCGCGGCGGGCGCCTGCCAGCCGGCCGGCACACTGTAGCCCGCGTCCTCCACGCTCTCCACGATAGCGGGCAGACTCACCACCGACGGGTCGAAGCGCACCGTGACCTGCCCCGGCTGGAGCTCAGCCTTCGCCTCCGCCACGCCCCCGAGCCGACCCACCGCCTTCTGCACGCTGGCCACGCAGCCCCCGCAGCTCATTCCGGCCACGGGGATGGTGATCGTCTGCATCATGTCCTCCACTGCTGTGCCGTCCCGATATCACACCCGAACACCGCGCATCGGTTAGATCTTGCCCCGAGTGAGGAGCCCCCCATGTCCCTGCCCGCCCTGCTGCTCATCGCCCTGCTCACCGGCTGCGCCGACCCCTACGAGGACGCGCGCAAGCTGGACACGATCGAGGCTTATGAGAAGTTCCTCTCGGAGAACCCCGATCACGCGCGGAGCGGCCAGGCGAAGGCCCGGCTCGCCGAGCTCGAGCTGGAGGAGGTCCGCAAGAAGGGCACGCTGGAGGCCTACGACGCCTTCGTCGCGAAGTACACGAAGGGCAAGGCCCGTGATCTGGCGATGAAGGAGCGCAAGCCCCTCCTGGTCTCCTGGGCGGAGGCCCAGGACAGCGTGGAGGGCTGGCAGAAGGTGGTCGACGACTACAGCAAGTCGGACCGCAAGCTGCTGCTGACCGCCCAGCGCCGGCTCTCCGCGGCGCGCGAGGCCCAGAACGTCGGCATCGGCGAGGTCACCCGGACCCAGGTCAACGCCGCGGGCGACCCCAAGGGCGCGCTGGACGCCTGGCAGTTCACCGCCCCCGTCACCAACAAGGGCAACCGCCCGGCCCGCCACATGGTCCTGGCCGCGCAGTTCCTCAAGGAGGACGGCAGCCTGCTGACCTCCCGCGAGTGGCCGGTGGTGGCCAAGCGCCTCCCCGAGGCCCTGCCCCTGCCCCCCGGCTTCGACACCCCCATCGCCCCCGGCGAGACCCGCGCCTGGACCTTCAAGGCCCCCAACCTCCCCGAGGGCTGGACCACCGTGAAGCTGCGCCTCGCCGAGGTCCGCTGGGAGGGCGCCGACCCCAACGCCCCCACCGGCCAGGGCAAGGCCGAGGAGGGCGCCGCGGCCGAGGCCGGCGAGGCGGAGGGCGGCAAGACCGAGGGCGCCGAGAGCGCTCCCAAGGACGGCGCCGCGAAGACCTCGCCCTGAGCATGCGCGCGGCCCCCCTCCCGCTCGCGCTGCTGCTGGCCTGCGCGCCCGCGGGGAGCGGGGACGAGGGCAACCCCGTCTCCTGCGACGAGCGCCTCCTCTCCACGGGTGAGGTGCGGGCGCGGCGCATGCCCTGCGCGGCGGAGGCCCCCACCGGCGGGGACGGGCGCGCCGGGGACTGGGGCCTGGAGAACGCGCGCGTCCACTTCGTCATCCGTGGCGCCTACGCCTCGCTGACCCGGCTCGGGCTGGCCGGAGGGACGGTGATCGACGCCGCGCCCGCAGGCGGCTCCGACGCGCTGGTGGAGGCCACGCCCACCCTCGACGGCCTCTGGTTCACCGAGGTCCAGGTCAGCGCCTGGAACGAGGACGGGGCCGCGGGCCTCACGCTGAGCGGCACCCTGGAGGACGGCCAGGAGGCCACCCTGGACTACCGCCTGGCCGCGGACGGCGACCACCTGGAGATCAGCCCCGCCGGCCGACTCCTGGTCGTCCCCGCCCCCGGCAGCGTGGGCCTCGGATCCACGGTGGAGCTCGGCGCGGACGGGCTCGAGCCCGGGGAGGCGCCCCTGCTGGCCGCCGACGGCGCGCTGGAGGATCTGGGCGGCTGGCTGGCCTGGGAGGGCGCGGGCGGGCTGTGGACCGGGGCGCGCGAGGACGTCTACTCCAGCCTGTGGCCGCGCGGGCTCGACGTCTCCGGCGTCTCGGAGGGGGACTGGGTGGAGGCCAGCGACGGCGACGGCGCCCTGCTGGCCCGCCTCCCGGTCGTGGACGGCGCCTTCTCCGGCCGCGTCCCCGTCGAGGCCGTCCGCCTGCGGGCCTCATCCGAGGGCTACGCGCCCGGAGAGCCCAGCCTGCCCGCCGAAGGGCTCACGCTCACGCTGGGCGAGCAGGGCCTCCTGCGGGTGCGGGTGGTCGACCAGGACGGCGCCGATCTGCCCGCCACCCTGCTGTGGGACGGCGAGCCCTGGCCCCTGCCCCCCGGCGGCGGGGATCTGCCCCTGGGGCCGGGCGCGGGCACGGCGCTGGTCTGGGCGGGGCCGGCCTGCGAGGCCCTCTACTACGGCGCGCTCACGCTCTCCGGCGTCATGGAGCTGGACGCCACCCTCGCCTGCGACCAGGACGCGCCCCTGCTGGCGGACCTCGGGCGCGAGGGCTGGCCCGACCCGGACGAGGGACGCCGGGCCGAGGACGTGCTCTTCGCCGCCGCCGCCGAGGGCGTGGGCTACGCGGTGCTGGTCGCCGACGACGAGGTGGCGCCCGTGGCCTTCGACCGCCACACAGCCGACTGGCTCCTGGCCGAGCAGGGCTCGCGCGCCGCGACCGACACGCTGGGCGCGCTGGTGGCCTGGCCCTGGAGCCCCGACGCGCGCGACCACGCCCACGGCGCCGCCGACTGGCCGGGGATCGACGCCGACACCCTGCTCAACGCCATGACCCGCGTGGCCGACCGGATCGCCGTCGTCGAGCCCGCCTGGGTGGACGCCCTCGGCTCCCTCCCCGACCTGGCCCGCCCCCCGCGCGGGCTGCGGCTGTCGGGGCTCGCCGACCTGGACACCTACGCCGCGCTGCTGGACGCCTGGGCCCCGGTGGCCGCCGTGGGCCCGCGGACCTGGATCGAGGGGCTGCCCGAGGCGCCCTCCACCGTGGACGTCGGCGCCCAGCTCGTGGCCGGCGCCACCGTCGCCACCAACGGCCCCCGCCTCACCCTGCGCGTGGACGGGCGCGGCCCGGGCGAGCGCCTGCTGGCCCTGCAGCTCCGCGACGTGCGCCTCCGCGTGGACGCCCCCTCCTGGATGCCGCTCTCCGGGGCGGCGCTGGTGGGGACGGGCGGGGTCGAGCTCGCCCGCTGGACCCTCTCCGGCGGCGAGCCCACCCGACTCGACGTGACGCTCGCGGACACCTCGCTGCCCGTCGGCTGGGTGCTGGCCGTGGTCTGGGGCGAGGAGGCGGCGCCGCCGATGCTGGAGGAGCCCGCCTGGGCGATCACCAGCCCGGTGTGGATCGGTCGGCCCTAGCGCCGGGCGCCCTCAGTCCTCGTCCTCGTCCATCAGCGGGCCGCCCGCCAGCGCGTTGGCCTGGAGCGCGCCCACCACCGTCCCCAGCAGCTCCTCCATGTCGCCCAGGATGATCCGGTCGAGCTGGTAGAGCGTGAGCCCGACGCGGTGGTCGGTGATCCGGTTCTGCGGGAAGTTGTAGGTGCGGATGCGCTCGCTGCGATCGCCGCTGCCCACCTGGGCCTTGCGATCCGCGGCCTCCTTCGCCGACTGCTCCGCCTGCTTCATCTCCAGCATGCGCGCCGCCAGCACCTTGAGCGCCTTGGACTTGTTCTTCGTCTGGGACTTTTCGTCCTGGCACTGCACCACCAGGCCCGTGGGCAGGTGCGTGATGCGCACCGCCGAGTCCGTGGTGTTGACCGACTGCCCGCCCGGACCGCCCGCGCGGAACACGTCGATGCGCAGGTCCTTCTCCTGGATGTCCACCTCCACCGCCTCCGCCACCGGGAGGATGGCGACCGTGGCGGCCGAGGTGTGGATGCGCCCCTGCGTCTCGGTCAGCGGGATGCGCTGCACGCGGTGGACGCCGCTCTCGTACTTGAGGAAGCGGTAGGCGTCGTCCCCGTGGACCTGGCAGATGATCTCCTTGTAGCCGACGGCCGCGCGCCCGGCCGAACCGCCCACGGCGATCTCGGACGAGGACAGGATCTCCACCTTCCAGCGCTTGGACTCGCAGAAGCGGACGTACATGCGAAAGAGATCGCCCGCGAACAGCGCCGCCTCGTCCCCGCCCGTGCCGGCGCGGATCTCGACGATGATGTCGCGCCCCTCGTAGGGGTCGGGCGGGAGCAGCGCCGTCTTGAGCTGGCTCTTGAGCCCCGGGATCTCGGCGTCCAGGCGGGAGATCTCCTCGCGCGCCATGTCCGCCATGTCCGGGTCCTCCAGCATGACGACCGCGTCGGCCCGCTCGCTCTCGGCGCGGCGGAGCGCCTGCCAGATCTCCAGGATCGGGATGAGGTGGGCCCGCTCCTGGTTGATCTCCTTGAGCCGCCCCGGGCTCTTCGCCGTCTCGGGCAGCATCAGCTCGTCGTCGAGCTTCTGCAGCCGGGCCTGAACGTCCTCCAAGCGCTCGAACATTCAGCCTCCAACGCCTGAGACCGGCGAGGGAACCACGGCCGCGCCGGTCTCGAAGGCCGCGCCCTCCAGCCCCAGATCCTCGACGCCCTGGGCCATGTGCGCCTCCCAGGCGGCGTTCAGGCTGCAGATCGCCACCTCGAGCTGGGCGTCCTCCGGCTCGCGCGTGGTGAGCCGCTGGAGCCAGAGCCCCGGCGCCAGCAGGGCGCGCAGAACGGGCACGGTGTAGAAGCGCGCGGAGAAGCGGATGGCCTCATACGCGAGGCCCGCCACCGGCAGCATGAGCGGGATCTTGATGAGCACCTGCGCCAGGTTCTTCAGCACCGCGTTCTCGATGGGCAGCGGCGGGAGCAGGGCGAAGGCCGGCGTGAACACCGCGATGCTGGCCAGAACCACGAAGAGCAGGAAGCTGGTGCCGCAGCGCGGGTGGAAGCGCGTCCAGCGCCGCACGCCGTCCACCGTGAGCTCCTGCCCGGCCTCCCAGGCGTAGATGCTCATGTGCTCCGCGCCGTGGTACTGGAACAGGCGGCGGATGTCCTCCATCCGACCGATGGCGGCGAGGTAGGCCAGGAAGAGCGCCAGCTTGACCACCCCGTCCACCAGGTGGAACAGGGGGTGGTCGGCGTCCACCTGCAGGCCCAGCAGCCAGAGGATGCCCGCCGTGAGCAGGTGAGGCAGCGCCACGAAGAAGGCGAAGCCCAGCGCCAGCGACAGCACCATGGTGCCGGCGATGGCCCGCTGGTCGCGCTTCACCTGCGCCTCGTCCCGCTGCCCCTCCGCCTCCGCCTGCTGGTCCGCGGACCAGGACAGGGCGCGCATGCCCAGCACCAGCGACTCCACCAGCACCACCCCGCCGCGCAGCACGGGCAGCTTCAGGAAGGGGAGCCGGTCGGTGATGGGCCGGTAGGGCCAGGTCTGGACGGCGATCTGGCCGTCGGGGCGGCGCACTGCAGCGGCCAGCGCGCGGGGAGCGCGCATCATCACGCCCTCGACGATGGCCTGTCCGCCGATGTACGGCCGCATCCCGGACCTCCCAGAAACACGAGACCCCCGCTCGCGGGGCGCGGGCGGGGGTCCGGTGACGGCGCTAGGCCTCGGTCTGCGCCATCCCGTACTTGCGCATGAAGCGCTCGACGCGGCCCGCGGTGTCCACGATCTTCTGCTTGCCGGTGAAGAACGGGTGACAGGCGCTGCAGATCTCGACCTTGATCTCTTTCATCACCGAACGGGTCTGGAAGATGTTCCCGCAGACGCAGGAGACCTTGCAGTCCATGTACTTCGGATGAATGCCTTCCTTCATGACCCTACTCCCTCTATCGCTCCCGCTCGCGGGCGGGTGCGCGCGCGTCCCTGCACGGCGAACCCTTTACCCCAGATGGGGCGGCCCGTAGGGTTAGTCACTTCAGGGCAGATCGTCAAGAAGGGCGCTGTTGCTGGCCGTGGCCCGGAGCCGGTCGATGAGCTGCTCCGTGGCCTGCGCGGGGTCTACCGGCAGGCTCCTCCGCCAGCGCGCGATCCGCGCGAGCCGCCCGGGATCGACGAGGCGCTCGGCGTGGCGCGTGTGGGTGGCGGCGATCTCGAGGGCGGGGAAGACCCCGAGCTCCGCCAGCGCGCCGGAGAGGACGATCTCGGCGTTGGCCGTGCCGCGCAGCTCATCCAGCGTGACCTCGTCGATGCGCGCGTCCGTGTCGGTGAGCACCGCGCCGATGAGGGTGAGGCTGCCCCCCTCCTCCAGCGCCCGCGCCGCCGCCACGGATCGCCGGACCCGGTGGGCCGCCCCGGCGTCCAGCACCCCGCCCAGGAGGCGCCCGCCCGCCGTCGCCGTGGCGTGGCAGGCGCGGGCCAGCCGCGTGAGCGAGTCGATGATCACGACCACGTCCCGACCCTGCTCCACCAGGCGCTTGGCGCGCTCGATGCCCATGTCCGCGACCTGGACGTGGCGGGCGGGCGGCTCGTCGAAGGTGGACGAGAGCACCTCGGCGTCGACGGAGCGGGTCATCTCGGTGACCTCCTCCGGGCGCTCGTCGATGAGCAGGACCAGGAGCGCGGCCTCGGGGTGGTTCTTGCGGACCCCCTGGGCGATCTCCCGGAGCAGGGAGGTGCGGCCCGCGCGCGGCGGCGCCAGCAGGAGGGCGCGCTGCCCCAGGCCCAGGGGGGCGAGCAGATCGATGGCCCGGGTCCCCAGCCCGTCGGGGCGGTGCTCCAGGCGCAGCGGGCGGCTGGGGTGCACGGGGGTCAGGTTGTCGATGAGCAGCTTGTCGCGCTCGGTGTCGGGGTTCCGTCCGCCGATGCTCTCCACCTTGATGAGGGCGAAGTAGCGCTCGCCCTCCTTGGGAGCGCGGACCACCCCGGAGACGGTGTCGCCGGTGCGGAGGTTGAAGCGTCGGACCTGGCTCGGCGAGACGTAGATGTCGTCCGGCCCCGCCAGGTAGTTGCAGTCCGGCGCGCGCAGGAAGCCGAAGCCGTCGGGCAGGATCTCCAGCACCCCCTCCCCGCGCGCGTTGGCGCTGCCGGGCTGGTTGCGGAGGATCTCGAAGATCAGCTCCTGCTTCTTCAGGCTCGCGGCGTTCTCGACGCGCAGCACCCGCGCCATCTCCACGAGCTCGGAGATCTTGCGCAGCTTGAGATCGGTGAGGTCGAGCATCTTGGGCGGGTGGGGGGTAGGGGGTGGGGAGAAGCGACCGGAGGGAGAGGGACCCGGCGAGTGCAGGGCGGCGAGCGTGCCCGATTATGATGGCCCGCGCTTGCCGTGTCAATGGCTGCGTGCTGCCACTCTGGAGACGCAGATTACCGCTTCGGTGCGAAACGGCTTATGCATCGACCCCGCCCGCGCGGTGGTGGCCTCGCCGTCGCGCGCGCGAGAAAGCCAGCATGGCCCGTCCTCTGCGTCCGCCCCGATCTTCCTCGGGATTCGGCACGATTCTTGCAGATCGGCTGACCCTGCCTCTGGGGGTTCATGATGGAGAAGCCTCGCAACGTCATCCTGATCGTGGCCGACAGCCTCCGCTATGACTCGGTCCACAGCGGCCCCATCGGGATGCCCTACGCCGAGTCCGCGGCCATCCGCTTCACGGGGGCCCGCGCGGGCGGCTGCTGGACCCTGCCGTCCACCGCCTCGCTGTTCTCCGGGCTCGTCCCGCACGAGCACGGCGCCACCGCCCAGACCCGCGCGATCCGCTCCGACGTGCCCACGCTGGCCGAGCAGATGCGCGAGGCGGGCTACCGCACCCACCAGGCCACGGCCAACGCCGTCACCACGGACATCTTCGGCCTGAACCGCGGCTTCGACGACATCCGCTCCATCTGGAACCTCGTCCAGCCCCGCTACCGCTTCATGGACCAGCTCCTGGTGCTGGCCGGCAAGCCCCGGCTCCGCCGCAAGCTCTTCACCAAAGACTTCATCATGGGGAAGATGGCGGGCGACTTCAGCGTGGCCAAGGTCTGGCTCCAGAGCACCTGCCAGGACGTGTTCGCCCAGGCCCGGGAGATCCTCGCCGAGAACGAGGCCCGGAACCAGCGCACCTTCCTGTTCCTGAACATCATGGAGACGCACTTCCCCTACCACATCGGCCCGGAGTTCAAGCTGCTCTCCGAGGGCCCGATCCAGAAGATGCGGGAGCTCGCCGGCCTCTTCCACCTGGCGAACCAGACCTGGCTGACCACCGGCAAGGAGCACATCCGCCAGGACATGCTGGACATCCTCAAGCGCCGCCAGCGGCTGGCCTGGGAGTTCCTGGCGCCGCAGCTCGACGCCTTCCTCCAGGAGATGCACGAGCAGACGGGCAACGCCGTCGTCTTCTGCGCCGATCACGGCGACAACTTCGGCGACCAGGGCTGGCTCTACCACTTCTCCAACGTCACCGACGCCGGCAACCGCGTGCCCCTCTTCTGGCTGCCCCACGACGGGCGCCCCGCGGCGCAGGTGGACACCCCGGTCAGCGCGCGCGACGTCTACACCACCCTGCTCGGGCTGGTGGGCCGCCCGCAGGGTCGCCCCGTGCTCCTGGATGATCCTCAGGACTCCCTGCCGATCATGTCGAGCTACTGGTACAACAACAACGGGCGCACCCTGCCGCAGTACCGCCACAACCAGATGGCCTTCGTCGAGGGCGGGATGCGCTACCGCCGGACCGAGGGGCGCTGGTCCGCCGCGCCGCCTCAGGCCGATGGCGTGGAGGCCGCCTTCGAGCCCCTCCCCGCGGACGTCGATCCCATCGAGGACGTCGTGACCGACCTGGAGCGGCGCGCGCGCCTGCGGAGCTACGTGGACGGCTTCGAGTCCTTCTCGGCCAGCCTGGCGGCCTGAGCTACTCCACGCGGGCCACGCCCTCCCAGAGCGCGCTCCCGCCGAGCCCGTCCACCAGGACCCCGTAGAGCGCGACCTCTCCCGGCTCCTCGGGGGCGACCCAGGAGAGGGTGGTCGCGCCGCCCGCGTCCAGGCGCTCGGACGGCGTGGTGAAGCCGCCGCCCTCGGCGTAGGCCCAAACCTTCGCCTCCTCGCCGAGCTCGCCCTCGGCCTCCACCTGGAGCACGAGCGTCTCGCCGGGCGCCACCGTCCATACCTCGGCGTTCACGGAGATCGCGGGCGCGGGGTGGCGATCCTCCGGCGCGCGGGCGCTCACATACAGGGTGGAGAGGGCGAGGCTCACGCCCTCCATGGGCAGGGCGTCGATCCAGTCGGTGGGCTCCGCCCAGACCTCCGGGTCGATGTCCTGGCCCGCCCGGACCTCGTCCGTCAGCGGGCACAGGCCCGGCTCACAGGCGAGGGCCCAGACCAGGATGAGGGGGAGCGGCTCCTCCCCGGCCACGGCCGCCAGCGCCGCCGAGGCCGAGACCGCGCTCTCCGCGCTCCCCTCGCCCAGCGCCAGCACCTCGGCCGCCCGCCCCTCCTCGTCCTCCAGGCAGGTCTCGCCCAGCAGGGTGCAGCTCCAGACCAGCAGATCTCCGCCGCGATCCTGGGGATCGACCACGCGGGTCCGCACCGTCGCGGACTCCATCGGGCCGATCTCCGGGGCGTCGGGGACCATGGCCAGCACGCGCAGCTCGTCCAGCAGGGTCTCGTCGCTGGGTCCGCCGCAGCCGGCCAGCAGCAGGGCGAGCGCCGGGGCCCGGCTCACCAGCGCACCTCGACGCCAAAGGTGGGGAAGAGGGGGAGGCCGGCGATGGGGTCCTCCTCGCCGTAGTCGTAGGTCCAATTCATCACCTCGACGTTCCTGGCGTTCGTGGCGTTCTGCACGTCCAGGTAGGTCCCGATCTCGCCCCAGCGCGGGGTGTAGGTCTTGTCCACGCGCACGTCCAGGGAGAAGAAGCCGGGCAGCCGCTCGCTGTCGCGCTCACCATAGATGGGGATGAAGCTGCGGGATCCCATGTCGTAGACGCGGTTGACCACGGGGGTGGACGGGTTGCCCGAGCCGTAGCGGGCCCGCGCCCCGATCCGCCAGCTCCGGGGGAGCCCCTGCGAGGCCAGGACGTTGAGGACGACGGGCTGGTCGTACTCGAACAGCACCTCCTCCTCGCCGGGGCGCTTGACCCGCGCCGAATTGGAGACCGTGAGGCTCAGGAGCGCGAGCGTCTGCTCCCAGTCCAGCCGCGCCAGCAGCTCGCCGCCGCACACGCGCCCGACGCCCTCGTTGGCGTAGGGCCCGTCGTCCTGGGGGCCGGCGAGCGGGGGGCCGGAGAAGAAGCGCAGCCGATCCTCGCGGCCGACCACCAGATCCTGGAGGTGGTTGTAGAAGATCGTGGTCTCCACGCTGAGCGCGGAGCTGAGGCGCTTGTCCAGACCCAGGCTGCTCTGGATCGCGTAGGCGGGGCCGAGCTCGGGGTTGCCGTCCCCGTCGGGGAGGAGCTGGCGCACGCCGGGGAACTGGCTGTACTTCCCCACGCCCGCGCGCAGGGCCACGCGATCGGAGAGGGCCCAGCGGGCGTTCATGCGGGGATCCAGCGCCACCTTCGCGTAGCCCGTGTCCAGGAGGAGGGCGTCGGCGCGCAGGCCAGGGATCAGCCGGAGGGCGCCGAGCTGGGCGGTGGACTCCGCGTACAGCGCGGGGGCGAGCCGGAAGCTCTCCCCCTCCTCGCGGGGCCCGAAGGTCTCGACGTCATAGAGGAAGCCCTGCGGCCCGGCCTCCAGGTCCAGGCCGAAGCGCCAGCCGAGCGGCTGATCCTCGGAGACCGGGCGGGAGAGCTCGTCCCGCAGGGTGAGCACGCTGCTGGTCTCCTCGGCCTCGCCGGTGACGTCGAAGGCAAAGGCCTGCACGTCGGAGCCGGCGCCCACGTCCAGCTCGTGGTTCCAGCCCCCGCCCAGCGCGGTGTTCGCGCTGACCCGCGCCCGCCAGAACTGCGTGGACAGGCCGATCTGCACGGCGGCGTCCTCGTCGTCGCCGCCCAGCAGGGCGAAGCGGTCGTCGGAGAAGAGCAGCAGCGCGTCCAGGGTGGTGCGCTCCACCTTGGACTGTGCCCGGAGCTGGGCGTCGAAGTAGCGGGGGGCGCGGATGGAGAGGTCCGGCACCGCGTTGAGCACCGGGACCAGCACGGCGTCGGCGTAGGAGCGGCGCAGCGAGAGCGTGATCGCGCCGTTGGCGACGGGCTGCTCTACGAAGGCGGCGGCCTGGTAGAGGTCCACCGAGACGCGCCCGAAGGGCTCGGCGGGCGGCTCCAGCTTCGTGCGCAGCTCGATCATGCCGGCCAGGAAGCGCCCGTAGCGGACGGAGGCGTTGCCCGGCACGAAGGCCACCTCGTCCAGCAGGTCCCCGGCCAGGATCGTGGTGAGCCCGGAGAAGTGGAAGACGACGGGGATGCGGACCCCGTCCACGAAGGCGGCGCTGTCCTCGGGCGCGGCCCCGCGGATGATGAGCGCGCCGGTGCCCAGGGGGGCGCGGGCGACGCCGGGGAGGTTCTGCACGACCTTGACGACGTCGCCGTTGGTTCCGGGCAGATACGCGATCTCCTCGGCGTCGAGGCGGCGCTCGGTGACCTCGGGGCGCAGGCGCTCGGCCTCCACCACCAGCACCTCGGCGGAGCCCTCCCGCTCTACCCTGCGAGCTTCCGCCGTGATCGAGACGACGCCGACCTGACCCTCCAGCACGGCGACCTCGGCGGTGACCAGCTCGAAGAGCGGGTCCTCGAAGATCACGGTCCAGGTCCCGAGCTCGAGCCCGGCGAAGCGGAAGCGCCCCTCGGCGTCGGTGCTGGCGAAGCGCTCCGCCCCCTCGGGCCCCCGCGCGCGCACCGGGTGATCGGCCAGCGGCGCGCCGGTCCGGGCCAGCACCGTGCCCTCCACCGAGAGGCGGGGCGCGGCGGCGACGGTGAAGCGGTAGCGGTAGTCGATGAGGGCGGGGACGGGGGCGCCGCTGGCGTCCAGGGCAGGGGTGAAGCGCGCGCCGAGCATGGCCAGCCGGGCGGCCTCGTCGAAGCCCTGGCCCACCGGCTCCAGGACCAGGGCCTCGCGCACCCGACCCTCGGCGTCCAGGCTGAGGCGCAGCAGCACGCTCGCCTCCAGGCCCGCGGCCAGGGCCTCCGGCGGGTAGGGCGCCGCGGGGACGGAGATCGGCGAAGGGAGCCGCTCCTGGCTCACCGCGACCGGCGCGCCCGGGTCCGGGGTCTGGGCGAGCGAGGGCGAAGAGAGCGCGAACGCGAGGGAGAGCAGCCCGTACACCTGGACCTCATGCGCGAGCGGCAGCCCGCGGTATTATATACCGCTCGTGATAAAAAATGCCCAACGAATTCTCTCGCCGTCGGATACGTTCGGGGTGGAGGAAGGATGGCCCGCCCCCCCGGCAGCCGGAACCAGGACTACGAGATCGAGCGAGAGCGCCTCGCGTTCGCCCTGACCCCCGTGCTGCTGAGCCGCGAGGGCGTCGGCAGCAGCATGCGCGAGCTGGCGGCGGCGGCGGGGGTCTCCGTGCCGACCATGCGCCACTACTTCGGGTCGCGCGAGGGGGCCTGGCGGGCCTGCGTGGAGGTGCTGGGGCAGATGGGCGCGCAGCACATCGCCCGCACCGCCGACGAGGAGCGCGGCCCCCCCGGCCCCGGGACGCGCTGGGTGCTGGAGGCGTTCACGGCCGCCTGGACGCGCTTCGGCGTCGGCCCGATGTTCTCCGCGGGGCTGGCCCTGGGGATGGCGTCGGAGGAGGTCGGCCCCGCCTTCATCAACGCGATCCTGGAGCCGACCCTGCAGGCGATCGAGCGTCGGCTGCTGCGCCACATCGCGGCGGGCGAGATGGCGGAGGTGGACGTGCGGGCGGCGGCGCTGGCGCTGCTCTCACCGGTGGTCCTGGCGCTCCTGCACCAGAACACCCTGGGCGGAGACCGCTGTCGCCCGCTGGAGATGGGCGCCCTGCTGGACGTCCACCACGAGGCCTGGATGCGCGGCTGGGTGCGCACGCCGGAGGCGGCGAACTAACCCAGGAAGTAGCGCGGGGGGATCCAGCTCCAGCCCGAGGGCCCGCTGGTGCGGGTCTCCAGCAGGCCCTTGGCGGCGTGCTCCACGTCCTCCCAGGTCAGCACCGTGGCCTCCTCCAGCAGCAGGCTCTGGGCGATGCCGGGGATGTTCTTCTGGCCCAGCGCGCGGGTGGGCATACCGGGGAAGCGCTCGACGACGGCGCCCTGAATGGAGCGCACGAAGCCGGCGAAGCTGCGATCCTCGGCGGCGACGAGCAGGCGCCCGGTGCGGCCGACGCTCTGGTAGACAGCCTCCAGGTCCGGGGGGACGAGGGTGCGCAGGTCGATGACCTCCGCCTCGATCCCGTGCTTCGCCAGCTCGCCCGCGGCCTTCATGCAGGTCCACACGGCGCGGCCCCAGGAGACCATGGTGAGGTCGCGGCCGGGGCGGCGCAGGGCGGCCTTGCCGAAGGGCACCCGCAGGCTCGGGTCGATGCTGGGGATCTCGCCCCGCATGATGGCCTTCTTCAGGTTGCTGATCTCCTCGGCGCCGGTGGGCTCGCCGGGGAAGGCGGGGCCGAGGGCCTGGCGGTACATCCACTTGGGCTCGAGGCAGACCACCGGGCCCTTGTACTCGGCGGCGGTCAACAGGAGGCCGTAGATGTCCCAGCTCGTGGACGGCATGAGGATCACCAGCCCGGGGATGGGGGTGAAGTAGCCGTCGATGCTCATCGAGTGGTAGACGGCGCCGCCGCCGAAGGGGTCCACCGGGGTGCGCAGGATGACGGCGGTGTTCGCGCCGCCGTTCGTGCACCAGTAGAGGTTGCCCATGTGGACGAGCCAGTGGAAGGCGTTGAGGCTGTAGTCCCCGAACTGCACCTCGGGCAGGGCGACCACGCCGGGGAGCATGCCGGCGCCCATGGCGGTGCCGACGATGAGCGGCTCGTTGAGCGGGGCGTCGATGACCTTGCCGGGGTGCTTCGCCAGCAGGCCGGCGGTGGCCTGCATGACGCCGCCGAGCTTCGCCACGTCCTGGCCCCACAGCACGCCGCCGTGCCGGTTCAGGATGTGGTCGAGGGCGGCGCGGATGGCGCCCGCGTAGGTGATGTTCGTCGCGCCCTGGCCGGGGTGCTCCTCGACCTCGGGGTAGGGGGCGTGCAGGCGCTCCAGCACGCTCGCGGCGGGGGGATCGGGCTCGGCGCGCACGCTGGCGAAGAGGGCCTGCATGTCGGCGTCCTCCACCGCCATGATCCGGCCGAGCTCGTGGTGGGCGAAGAAGTCGCGGCCCTGGCCGGGGCGGCGCACCAGGGCGTCCTCCTGCCCGATCAGGCCCATCCGCACGAGCTCCTCGGCGAAGCCCACCAGCGGGTCGGCCTGGGAGAGGTCGAAGGTCATGTCCGCGGCGGAGCTGTGGCCGTTGAAGCGGGGCAGGTCGTGGACGTGCAGGAGGGCTGGGCGCTGCTGCTCGACGACGTAGCGGGCGGCCTCGTAGGTCACGCGGTAGGTGTCGAGGAAGGAGCGGCCGTCGCAGCGGAAGGGGCGCACGCCGAAGCTGGCGGCGTAGGCGCCGAAGTCCTTGATGCCGCGCCCGGCCTCGGGGCGGGTGCTGATGGCGACGTTGTTGTCCGTCACCAGGATCAGCATGGGCAGACTCCAGACGCTGGCGGCGTTCATGGTGTCGTGCATGTCGCCTTCGGCGGTCGTGCCGTCGCCCACGATGGCCATGGTGAAGCCGTCGGTGACGCCGCGCGACTTCAGGCCCATGGCGTAGCCGGCGGCCTTGCCGAGCTGCATGCCGACGGGGCTCTGGACGGGCAGGATGCCCACCTCGGGCAGGTTGAGGTGGTAGACCATCTGCCGCCCGCGGCTCATCGGGTCGGTGTCCTTGGAGAACTGCTGGCGCAGGACGTCGCGGGCGAAGCCCTCCCGCCCGCGGAGCGCGCACCACATCGCGCACAGGCAGCCGGACCGATAGTGGACCACCATGCCGAAGTGATCGGGGTTGACCGCCTTGGAGAGCGCGAGCGCGGTGGCCGCGCCGTGGACCTCCTCGCCCGGCCCCCAGATGGCGAACTTGACCTCGCCGCGGCTGGCGAGGCGGACGATGTGCTCCTCCATCGAGCGCGAGCGGACGCCGATCCGGTACGAGAGCCGGAGCTCGTCCGCGGTGGGCTCGGGGATGGAGACGCTGGCTGACCTCAGCTCGGCTGTCGCTCTTGGCTCGACCACGCTCATGGCTCGCTCCTGGGAGGCCAGGGGTCTAACCTGTTCTGGGTAGCGCTTCAGGTCACAGCCTACGGCTGCTGCTCAGGGCGCGATTGTATTGACAATTGCCACCGGGGAATTATCCTGCTCCTGAGGCTCCAGGATGCCCTCTCGATACAAACAGGTGCGAGAACGCGGGATTGTCTTCGTTTTCAAGTACGACGATGATGACCCTCGGCTCCTCCACATCTACGCCCGGCATCTGACGGAGATCGACGACGCCCTCGACGTCTTCTTCGATCCATCGGCACGACAGGAGTACAACGCGGAACATCGACGATTCGAGCGCTTCACGAAGACCCATGGCCTGTTCTGGTTCTGGCTGAGAGAGAATGAGCTCGTGATGGTCATCACCTGCTTCAAGGAGGACACACATGGGTAAACGACGAGACTATGAGGAGCTCGAAGACCTCGAGCTCAGCCCCGAGCTCGCACGTCAGGTGGAGAACGCCGTCGCCCAGGCCGAGCGGGATGTGGACGCGCGCAAGCGAGGTCATCAGGATGTGCGCGTCAACTTCCGGTGGTCGTCGCGCCCGCTGCAATGCGTCATGGATGCGGCAGACCTGATGGGCGTCCCTTACCAGACCTACATCAAGGAGGCCGCGATGCGGCAGGCGCTGGCTGACCTCAAGAGCGCTCGAGAGGTCCAGGGCCCGGCCTTTGGAGATGACCGCTCGAGCCCGCGTGGGCTTCAGCTCGTCAAGAGCGGCG
Organism: uncultured Enterobacterales bacterium; assembly: GCA_964615375.1. Lineage (GTDB taxonomy): Bacteria > Myxococcota_A > UBA796 > UBA796 > CAZKWG01 > CAZKWG01. The sequence continues at coordinate 863 of CAZTOW010000037.1, read as the reverse complement.
GATGAAGTGATGCAGACGCTGCTCGTCACCTACGACCTGAGCGCCCCCGGTCGTGACTACGAGGCCCTCTTTGAGGTGCTCAAACGTGGGTCATCCTGGTGGCATCACCTGGAGTCCGTCTGGATCATCACGGGCGCTCGGACCCCCGACCAGCTCTTCGACGAAATCCGGCCTCATCTTCGGGCCATGGATCGTGTCCTGATCGTGCAGCTTCACGACCGGGACCCTCGTCAGGGATGGCTCCCCAAGCAGGCGTGGGACTGGCTCAACGAGAACATGGCGCGTTGAGCCAGTCCTGACGCCCCGCTCAGATGCGCGTGCCGACCTTCGACGGGCGACGGCGGCGCGACCAGAGGCCGAGGCCCACGCTCAGCATGCCGAGGAGCCCGGCCTCGCGGCCCGAGGTCTCGCCGGCCGACGCGCAGGTGCAGCCGCCGCCGCCGCGGTAGATCTTGTCCAGATCGCAGATGGTGATGGCGGGGTCGGTGTCGTCGCAGTCGTCGGGGCTCAGCTCGCCCGTGCCCTCGACCTCGTCGTCCCGGCCGCTGTCGGTGAAGGTGGGGCCGTAGTCGTCGGCGTGCCCGAGATCGGCGTGGCCGTCCTGGTCCTGGTCGTAGTCGTCGTCCCCAGCGCAGTCGGCGTCGACGCCGTCGTACCAGGTCTCGTCCTGCCCGGGGCCGACGTCGGCGTCCTCGTCGTTGCAGTCGTTGGGCTCGAGCTCGCCGGTGCCGTCGATCTCCTCGTCCGTGCCCGAGACGCGCGTGGGGCCGTAGTCGTCGGCGTGGTCGGCGTCGGCGGCGCCGTCCTTGTCCTGGTCGTAGTCGTCGTCCTCGCCGCAGTCCTGGTCGTAGCCGTCGTACCAG
>CAZTOW010000036.1:0-98511 GCA_964615375.1 uncultured Enterobacterales bacterium | reverse complement strand
TGAGCGCGCCCCGGGCTGAGCGCGCCCCGGGCTGAGCGCGCCCCGGGCTGAGCGCCATCGAATAGGGTGCGGCTCCTTTACGACGACGAAAGCGCCATGGAATGGCAGCTTTGATCCTCCTCCCGCGCCAGCGGGGGGAGGTGGCCCGGAGGGCCGGAGGGGGGGACTCCGACACGCATCGCCCCCCTCCGCCGGCTTCGCCGGCACCACCCCCCGCTGACGCGGCAGGAGGACGGTCGGGCCGGCGCCTTTGATCCGACCAACCGCTTCGAAGCAGAAGAGCCGCACCCCATCGAATATCCGCGCCGCCTGTGCGTCCAAGGCGAATGCTCAGCCTCAGCCTGCTCCTGGCCTGCGCGCACAGCCCGCTCCAGCCGATGGCCCTGCCCATCCACCTGGAGCGGGACGATCCCCCCGCCCAGGCCGCCCCCGACGGCTTCGCCACGATCTCGCTCGAGAGCTACGCGGTCGCCGAGGACGCGCGAGGCGCGCACTGGGCGGGCTCCTGGCATCGAAAGGCGGCCCAGGTGCTCGGCGGGGGGCCGAGCGAGCGCCAGGCGATCTACGCGCTGGTGCCGCCGGGAGCGTCGAGCGCCTGGACCTGGAGCTCGCCCCCGCGGGAGGGCTGGGGGGAGATCGACCTGGGCGTGGGGGAGGGCCTGGATCTGGTGGTCGAGCGGCGCGGCGAGCCGGGGGCCTCGGCGCGCTGGGTGGCCATCGATCCCGAGCGACGCCGGGTCGCCGCCCAGGGCGCGCTGCCCGGGGCGCGCTGCGGCGTGATCCTGGCCGACGAGGGCGGGGGCTTCCTCCTGTCCAGCGGCGGCGCGGTGGGGCGGCTGGATCCGGCCCAGGGGCGCTTCGAGGCGATCATCAAGGAGCCCGGGGCGCTGTGCCTGCGGGGGCGCCTGCGCCTGGCGGGCGAGGATCACCTGCTGTGGGCGCGGGAGGACGGGGCCCTGCGCCTCGGGGCGGTTGACGGCGGCGAGGCGCGCACGATCCCCTGGCCGGGCCCCGGGGAGCGCGCCGCGCCGCTCCAGGTCCTGCGCGCGATCGAGGACCCGGACGGCGGAGGCTTCTGGCTGTTCTGGGCGGTGGACGGCGCCCGCACGACGCCGCCGGATCCGAAGTTCCCCCCCGGGATCTACGCCGCGCGGGTGAGCGCCGCGGGCGAGGTCGGCGCCCCCGTCTTCGTGTCCGCCCCGTCCGCGGCGCGCCCCTCACGCTCGAAGGTCCCCGGCGAGGCCGACGCGCCCTGGGAGGTGGTCCCGGTGGACGGTCGCCTGGTCGTGGTGGTGGCCAGCGGCCCGTCCACCCGCCGCGCAGCGCCCAGCGTCGGCCCGGTGGCCACGAAGCCGGACTGGACGCTGGTGAGGCTCCCCTCGGAGGACGCGCCGCGCGTCACGCTGGGGGCGGACGGCCCGGCGCTCTGGAGCACGACCTGGGGCCCGGGCGGGAAGGTCTGGACCTGGCGCGCGCCGCTACCGGCGCGGACGGGCGGCTGATCAGCGCGCGGCCCGTCCGGCCACTCCCGGAGCGGGCGCTGCGCCGGGATCCGTCGCGCGCGCTACGCTCTCCGCACGGAGGAGCCCCCCATGTCCTCTCCCCCTCGCGTCGCCATCCTCGGCGCCGGCGTCTCCGGGCTCGCCGCCGCCCAGGTGCTCACCCGAACCGGCTTCGCCTGCACGGTCTACGAGCAGCGCCCCGCGCTCGGCGGCGTCTGGTCCATCGCCTACCCGGGCGTGCGGCTCCAGAACACCTATCGAGAATACCACTTCTCATCCTTCCCCTGGCCTTCGCCCCCGGACCTGCACCCCACGGGGGAGCAGATCCGCGCCTACCTGCAGGCGGCGGTCCAGGCGCTCGGGATCGACGTGCGCCTGGGCCACACGCTGGTCGCGGCGCGGCCGGCGGGCGAGGGCTGGGAGCTGCGCTTCCGGGTGGGCGAGCGGCAGCACGTCGAGCATGTCGAGCGGCTGCTGGTCTGCTCGGGGCAGTACACCGAGGGCAAGAACCGGCCGCGTTTCCCGGGGGAAGAGGACTTTCGAGGCGAGATCCTCACCGAGCGGGAGATGGGCGACCCGGCGCGCTTCGACCGCCGGCGCGTGGTGGTGGTGGGCTTCGGCAAGAGCGCGGTGGACATGGCCAGCTTCGCCGCGCCCCGCGCCGAGGCGGTGCACCACGTCTTCCTCACGGCCCGCTGGCTGCTGCCCCAGCACCTCCTCGGGATCCACCTGACGCGGATGCTGTTCAGCCGCTTCGGCTCGGTCCTGATGCCGTCCTGGACCCACCCCACGGCGGCGGAGCGCGCGCTGCACCGCTACGGTGGGGCGCTGGTCCGCGGCTTCTGGTCGGGGCTCCGGGCGGCGCTTCGGGCGAAGGCCCGGCGCGCGGCGCGCGGGCATGGGGCGGAGGGGCGGGCGCGCCTGGAGCAGGTGATCCCCCGGCACGGGCTGGTCCCAGACCTGCGCTCGGCGGCGGCCATCGCGCCGGCGAGCTACTACGCGGACGTGGCGGCGGGGCGCATCGCGCCGCACGAGACGGAGATCGCGGGCTTCGTGCCGAATGGCGTCCGGCTGAGCAGGGGCGAGGTCCTGGAGGCGGACACGGTGGTGCTCTCCGTCGGGTCCTTGTCTCCCAGCTTCCCCTTCCTGCCCGACGAGCAGCGCTCCCTGCTGGAGGGCGAGCCGGACGGGCCGCAGCTCTACCGGCACCTGGTCCACCCGCGGATCCCGGGGCTCGGCTTCGTCGGGCTCAACCACAGCTTTCTGCATCTCCCCTGCGCGGAGATCGGCGCGCTCTGGCTGGCGGCGCTCTGGCGGGGTGAGCTGACGCTGCCCCCCGTGGAGGAGATGGAGCGGGTCGTCGAGGAGATCCGAACCTGGAAGCGCATGAACATCGCGTTCGAGCCCTCCGCCGGCTGCGCGGTCAGCACACGCTATCAGCAGTATCTGGACGTGCTGATGTTGGATCTGGGGCTGTCGCCCTATCGAAAGCTGCCCAATGTCCTGGCGGAGGTGTTCGCGCGTTACGGCGCCGACGACTATCGCGGCGCGGTGGAGGAGCACCTGCGGGCCGTCGCGGCTCGGCGCGCTCCGTTACGTCCGCTCCCGCTCAGCACCTGAGCCCGGCTCAGGCGGCGCGGACGCGGACGCGCTTGCCGTCGAAGACGATAGCGTAGCGTCGAATGGGGGAGGCGCCAGCGTCCACGAGGCGGGCGGCGTAGCCCCGCGCCTCGATCTGCTCGAGAGCGGAGGCCAGCGCGGTGTCCGGCGTCTCGTGCTCGCGGACGCGCTTGAACTCCAGCACGACGCCTGGCTTCCCGGGCTTCCGGGGGAGGACGAGGACGTCGGCGCGGCCGAGCCCGCTCTCGGGGTTGCTCTCCACGCGATGAGAGGCGCGGAACTGGACGAGCATGCCGAGGGTGAAGGCGTGGTAGACGCGCTCCGGGTCCTTGCCCCCCGTGTCGTGGTAGCTCAGCGCCTGACGGACCAGGGTCCCGAGGTCGTCCTCGAAGCGCTCGACGTCCCCGGAGAGCATGGCGCGGAGCATGCGCTCGACCTCGAGGCTGCCGCCGACGGAGGACTGCATCCAGCGCCCGAGGAGGGTGTCGTAGACGCTCTGGATCTCGCGGTTGGGGATGGCGAGGGTGACCTCTCCGCCCTTGTGGATGGCGACGGGCTTGAGGTAGCCGCTCATGAGGAGCAGGCTCCAGGTGGCGTCGGCGTCGCGCTCCAGATCGGGGAGGACCAGGGCCTCGTTGACGAGCTTGCGGAGCTTCCCGCCCTGCAGCACCTGCTCCAGCTCCAACGAGAGCCCCTCCTGGCCGGCGGTGATGAGGCGGCCGATGAGCTCGTTTCCGCTGGTGTTGGCCCAGTACGGACGCGGCTCGAAGTCCTCGCTGGCCAGGAAGTTCAACACCGACCAGGGGTTGTAGATCGTGGTGGTGCCGAAGCGGTAGCCGTTGTACCAGCGGCGGATGGTGGGGAGGTGTCGGGAGGCGCCCGCCTGCTCGGCGAGGGCCGCCACCTCCGGCTCGGTGAAGCCGAAGGCCTCGCTGTAGCGCTCGCGGAGGAGGGTGTAGACGGCGAGGTGGTTCAAGCCGGAGAAGTTCGACTCATTCGACACCCGCAGGATCCCGGTCAGCACACCCTTGATCAGGTGCGGGTTCCCCTTCAGGCCGGCGCCCAGGAAGCCCCATAAGAAGTCCACCACCTCGCGGTAGTACCCGTTCAGCCAGCCGGCATGAATCGGCGTGTCGTACTCGTCGATCAGGATCACCACCGGCGCGCCCGTCGCCCGCGCCAGCCACCGCGACAGGTCCAGGAGCGCGCGCTTGAGCTGCTCCGTCGAGCAGGTCCCCGCGGCGAGGGCCTCGAATTGGGCCCGGTCATGATCGTCGAGCGCGTCGGTCTCGAGCAGCCAGCGCTGCTCCTGCGCCAAGGTGGCCACCAGCAGCCTCAGCGTGCCGAGGCACTCCTCCCACCCGAGCGGCTTGAGCTCCTTGAGCGTGATCGAGATGACCGGGTAGCGCTGAAAATGCTCCATCGCCGCCGAATCCGACCAGACGGCCAGGTCGCGGAACAGCTCCGAGCGATCCTCGCCGCCCGGCGAGCGCTCGAAGAAACAGCGCAGCATGGAGAGGTTCGTCGTCTTCCCGAAGCGCCGCGGGCGCGGCAGCAGGATCACCAGCGCGCCGTCGTCCATCAGGTCGGAGATCAGGCGCGACTTGTCGACGTAGACCAGCCCCTCCTGGCGAAGCCGGGCGAAGTCGTCGGTCCCAATTGGCGCTCGAAAGCTCATCGCGGCGCTCCTGTGCTCCTATGACCCGAGCGCTCCCCCCGAGCAAGGCGGCCCGTGGCGGCTCGGGCCGCGTGTTGTATAGAATCTCCCTGGAGGAGGCCCGCTCGTGCGCACCCTGCCCCTGCCCCTGCTCGTGTTCACGCTCGCCTGCCGCGGCCCCGAGCCCGCGCCCGACCGCTTCGAGGAGCTGCTCGGCTGGATGTTCGCCCACGCCGAGGACGAGGAGCCCGACGCGCTCCAGGACGGCGCCTCCCACGCGACCGCCTGGCTCGACGACCACTTCGACGAGACGCTCGAGGGCTACGTCATCGACCCGCTGACCGAGGATCAGCTGGCCGCGGTGGACGCCAGCGGGCGCGACCGCTCCGGGCTCCGCGGGGTGGCGGTGGGATACCCGTTCACCGCCGACCTCGATCAGGTGGTGGTGGAGGTGGTCGAGCGCCGGGAGAACGCGATCATCGACACCGCCGACCAGCAGGAGGTCGAGCTCATCGACGGCGACCCGGACTGCTTCGTCGCCGAGACCTGCGAGCGCGTGAGCTACGACGTGGACCAGACCACGGACCTGGGCTTCAACATCACGCTGCGCACCTGGATGCGCTTCGAGTACCGCCACCTGGAGACCGACGCCGGCCCCGCCCTCACGCTGCGCACCTGGACCACCCAGACCCCGGAGATCACCACCGATCTCTTCAGCGTGCTCCAGGTCTACCAGATGTGGGCCCTCCTGCCCGAAGGGAACGGCTGGCGCTCCATCCAGGGCCAGTGGGTGGAGGCCCAGGCGGGCGACAGCGGGCTGGACGTGGACTTCGTCATGCAGATCTGGATCAACGGCCTCATCGACTCCGAGGAGCGGCTGGATCTGGCCTCCGCGGAGAACTGAGCCCGATCCTGTGTTAGCCTCGCGGTATGCTGGCGCTCATCCTCCTCCTCGCCTGTCGTCACGAAGAGCCTCCCTCCTGGACCGTGGGCTCCTTCCGGGTCGCCCTGGAGGTCGCTGTGGACGACTTCGACAGCTCCGAAGAGGCGCGGCTGACCATCGCGCACGAGGACGAGCCGGACCGCGTCCTCTGGGCGAGCCCGTCCGGGGAGAGCTTCCTGTCGGCGGCCCACGGCGAGCCGAGCGTGGAGTTCGGCAGCGGATCCTTCCTCATCCAGGACGAGCAGGACGACCCCTGCACCGCCCAGACCCTGACCGAGGCGGACAAGGACGGCGACGGGGTCACGCTCTCCGGTGAGCTGGACGACTGCGACGTCCCCTACGAGCTCCACCTGGAGGCCCTCTCCGAGGACCGCCTGCGTATGCACCTCAGCCTGGGCGACGAGGGCGCCGACCAGGGCCTGAACCGCCTGCGCGTGCAGTTCACCAGCGAGCAGGAGGAGAAGTTCTTCGGCCTCGGCGCCCAGTACAGCCGCTTCGACCTCAAGCACGAGGAGGTCCCCGTCTGGGTGCAGGAGCAGGGCATCGGCCGCGGGCTGGAGCCCCTGAGCTCCGTGCTGGAGACCCAGGAGGGCGACCCCTCGGGCGACTGGTGGACCACCTACACCGGCGTGCCGTTTGCGCTGAGCGACGCGCCCCGTGGGATCTACCTGGAGAATCAGGGCTACGTCCGCTTCGACCTCGTCGAGCAGAGCCGCGTGGAGCTGGAGAGCTGGGACGAGGACCTGTCGCTGGGCCTGGTCTACGGCGCCGACCCGGCGGACGTCGTGAGCGCCTGGACCGAGCACACCGGCCGGATGCGCGCGCTGCCCGACTGGTCGCAGAACGGCGCGCTGGTGCGGGTCAGCGGCGGCTCAGAGCTCGTGCGCGCCCAGCTCGCCGCGCTCACGGAGGCCGGCGTGGCCGTGGCCGGGCTGTGGATCGAGGACTGGTGCGGCAGCCGCGAGACCAGCACCGGCAGCCGCCTCTGGTGGCACTGGGAGCCCGACGCCACGCTCTACCCCGACTGGGCCGAGCTCGTCGCCGAGCTCGACGCCGCCGATGTCGCCACGCTCATCTACTTCAACCCCTACCTGGTGGACGCCACGGAGAAGGCGGGCGCGACCCGCGACCTCTTCGCCGAGGCCAGCGCGGCCGGCCACCTGGTGACCGACGCCAACCGCGCCCTGGTCAGCCTGGAGATGGGCGGCTTCGAGGCCGGCATGGTCGATCTCACCGACGAGGACGCCGTCGCCTGGCTGCGCGCGATCCAGCTCGAGCAGGTGGCGCTGGGCGTGGACGGCTGGATGGCCGACTTCGGCGAGGCCCTGCCCGTGGACGCCGCGCTGGCCGACGGCAGCGACCCCTGGCTCACCCACAACGCCTGGCCCCGCCTCTGGGCGGAGCTCAACGCCGGGACCGCCGCCGAGGCCGGCGTGGACCTGCTCACCTTCCACCGCAGCGGCGACGCCCGCAGCCCCGCCGCCGCCCGCGCCTTCTGGCTGGGCGACCAGACCGTGACCTGGGACGCCTACGACGGCCTCCAGACCGTCATCCCCGGGCTGCTCTCCAGCGGCGTCAGCGGCTACGCCCTGAACCACACCGACGCGGGCGGCTACCTCTCGGTCTCGCTGCTGGGGATCACCCGCGACGCCGAGCTGCTCCGCCGCTGGACCGAGCTGGCCGCGTTCACCGCCCTGCTGCGCACCCACGACACCAACGAGCCCGAAGACAACGCGCAGATCGACGACGACGCCGAGAGCCTGGCCCACTTCGCCCGCTTCTCCCAGGTCTACGCCGCCCTCGCCCCCATCCGCGCCGCCGCCATGCAGGAGGCCGAAGACCAGGGCCTCCCCCTCGCGCGCCCCCTCTTCCTCGGCTGGCCGGATCAGCGCGACGCCTGGACCGAGGACCAGAGCTTCACCCTCGGCCCCCTGCTGGTCGCCCCCGTCGTGGAGCAGGGCGCCGCCGAGCGCACCCTCTGGCTGCCCCCCGGCCTCTGGGTCCACCTCTGGACCGGCGAGCGCTACGGCGAGAGCGACGAGGGGAGCTGGGTGACCGTGGACGCGCCCCTGGGCGAGCCCCCCGTCTTCTACCCGCTCGAGGACGAGGCCGGCTACGCCTTCGCCCTCGCCCTCCAGGAGGCGGGACTGGCCACCTGGGAATAGCGCCTCGGGCTCGGGGCCGCTACGCTCCTCTCTCGAAGCCTGGAGCCCCGATGACCCGCACCCTGCCCCTGACGCTGCTGCTGACCCTGATGGCCGCCTGCGAGCCCGTGAAGGTGGACGACACCGGCGGGTCCGAGGGTGAGGGCGAAGGCGAAGGCGAGGGCGAGGGCGAGGGTGAGGGCGAGGGCGAGACCCCGCGGGTGCAGGTCACCATCAACGAGCTCCAGGCCAGCAACGTCAGCACCGTCCAGGACGAGAGCGGCGCCTACCCCGACTGGTTCGAGCTCTACAACATGGGCACCGAGGCCGTGGACCTGACCGGCTTCACCGTCACCGACGACCTGGAGACGCCGGACCTCTTCGCCCTCGACGGGCTCGCCATCGCCGCGGGCGGCTTCCTGGTGCTGTGGGCCGACGAGGACGTGGACCAGGGCGGACAGCACGTCGGCTTCAGCCTGGACGCCGACGGCGAGCAGCTCGGGCTCTACGACGACCAGGGCCGCGCGCTCTGCCGCCTGGAGTTCGAGGCCCAGGCGGACGACTGGTCGGCGGCCCGCATCCCCGACGGCTCGGAGACCTGGGACGTCACGGATGTCCCCACGCCGGGCACCACCAACGGGGAGTGAGCGCCCCACGGGGCATGTCCCGGGGCATGTCCCACGCGCTGGCCTCGGCAGGGAGCAGACCATCGTGGGCGTTCAACGCCGCTTGAGTATATTAAACTAATTAGATTATTATGGATCAGGGCTTGCACCGCGCGACGGCAGGAGATCCCATGCCGCTCACGCTCAGCGCCCTCATCCTGTCCACCCTCGTCCCGTCCTCCCTCAGCCACGCCGCCGCTCCGCCCGAGCTGCGCCCGGTGCTGGAGACCTTCCAGTTCCCCACGGCCGAGCAGTGCTTCCCCTCGGGCCTCAAGGTCATCTACCAGCAGGACCCCGCGCTCCCGCTCGTGGAGATCCAGGCGCTGGTGGAGGGCGGCGCGCGCGCGGACGCGCCCGGGGCCGAGGGGGGCGCGCACCTGCTGGAGCACCTCTGGTTCCGCAGCCGCCCCACGGGCGCGCTGACGGTCTCCCAGACCCTGGAGGACGTGGGCGCCTCCTACAACGCCTACACCGAGCGCGATCTGACCCGCTACGTCACGCTGGTCCCGCGCGAGCACGCCGCCGCCGCCCTCCGCCTGGAGGGTCAGCGCCTCCGCGACCCGCTGGCTGGCGTGAGCGAGGAGCTGGTGGGGATCGAGCGGCGCGTGCTGGAGGCCGAGCGCGCCACCCGCGCCCTGGGCCGCGCGGTTCGGGAGGGCGTGAGCGCCGACCTCTACCCGCCCGAGCACCCCTACGCGCGCCTGGACGAGCGCCCCGAGGGCCTGGCCCGCCTGGACCTCCCCGCCCTGCGCGTCCTCGCCGGGCGCGGGGGTCCAGCCTCCACCACCCTGGTCCTGGTGGGCGGGCTGGACGTGGACGTCATGAGCCGCCTGGTCGAAGAGAGCCTCCCCCCTGCCCTGCTGGCCGCCCCGCCCGAGGGCCCCCGAGCCTGCGCGCCGCGACCGCTCTCCACCCAGGCCCCGCCCGCCCCGCCTCGCCCGGGGACCCTGCGCGAGCTCTCCGCGCCCACCCTGCTGCCCGTGGTCGGCGTGGCCTGGACCCTGCCCGCCGCCACCGGCGCCGACACGCTGCGCCTGGAGCTCCTCGGCGGCATGGTGGAGGGCTTCCTGGAGGGCCGCCGTGACATGCGCGCCAGCGCCGACCCCGAGAAGGACGCGAGCGTCTCCTGCCAGGTCCAGGCCGGGCGCCTGAGCTCGGAGCTCCTGTGCTCCTGGGCCATCCGGGAGGACGAGGACCCGGCCGCCTCGCTCCAGCAGGCCGTGGGCCGCATCGACCTCCTGTGGAGCCCCAGCTACCGGAGCTCGTTGGAGCGCAGCCTGGAGTACATGCGGCGCGCCGGCGTGGCGGCCACGCTGGAGAGCCTGGACCTCGCGGCCGGGGGCGGCGGGCGGGTGGACACGCTGGCCGACGCGGCTCACACGACGGGGCGGCTCACCGTCCTGAGCGACCGGACCGACCTGCTGGCCCGCCTGGAGATCGGGGAGCTGCTGGAGCTCGGACGAACGCTCGTCCGCGCCGAGCGCGCCGCCCGCTTCGTCGTCCGGCCCACCACCGCCCAGGCCCTCGCCCCCGCGGGGGAGGCGCTGGCCCTCGACTGGGGCGCCGGGAGCGCGCGCGTCTCCACCCGCCCCCTGAGCGTGGACCCCCTGGCCCCCGACCTCTCGCGGATCCTCGACCGCCGGCTGGACAACGGGATGCGGGTGGTCGTGCTCCCCGTGGGCGAGGCTCCGCTGATCTGGAGCCAGGTCTGGTTCCCCACCGGCCCCGCCCAGGAGCCCCTCCCCGGCCTCGACGCGCTCACCCGCGGCAGCCTGGACCTCTTCCCCGACGACGCGCAGGTCGGCGAGGACCTGAGCCGGGAGCCCTACAAGATCCTCTCCCGCTGGACCCGCTCGGACGATCAGCGCGGGCGCGGCCTCGGCATCACCGGCCCCTCGGGCAACCTGGAGCAGGAGATCTGGCTGCTCTCTCGCGTCATGACCCGCATGGAGCCCGACGGCGGGCGCCGCAAGTCCACCCTGGAGCGGAGCGCCGCCCAGCTCGCGCTGACGTGGAGGCTGGGCGAGCAGGTCGCCCGGGCGGAGGCCTTCTCGCTGCTCTTCGGCGAGCACTCCCTGGCGAAGGCCAGCGCGCGGCGGAGCGTCCGGGAGCTGGAGTCCGCCGGCTTCTCCGCCGTCCAGCGCTGGGCCGAGCGCGTCTACCAGCCGGCCAACGCCACGCTGATCATCGTGGGCCGCGTGGACCCGGAGCGCGCCTTCTCCCTGGCGAAGACGTGGTTCGCCGACTGGACGGTGAAGGCGGCCCCCCTGGGCCCCGCCGCGCCGCCGCCAGAGCCCCCCGCCCGCCAGGTGCGGCTGGTGGACGCCCCCGGCGCGCTCACCCGCGTCACCCTGCGCTGCCAGGGCGGCCCCTCCTCCCCGGCGGACACCGAGGTCCGGGCCCTGCTGGTGGGCACCTGGGAGCGGATCGCCGGCCAGTCCCTGCGGGACGAGCGCGGCGCGGCCTACCTGGTCCAGGGCGGCCATGGCTCCTGGGCGGGCGGGGCCAGCCTGCTGAGCCTGGAGACCTCCGTGGAGCCGGCGGCGGCCGGGATCGCGGCCCGCACCCTGCTGGAGCTCCCCGCGCTCACCCGCGAGGGTCGCCTCCCCCCCGAGGCCATCGACCGGGCCCGGCGCGCGCTGGCCGGCGCCTGGCTGGCCCAGCGCTCCTCGGGCCCCGGCGTGATGTCGCTCCTGACGGACGCCCTGGCGCATGGACAGCGCTGGGCGGAGCTGGCCGAGCGCGGCGCCCGCCTGCAGCGACTGGGAGCGGCCGATCTCCAGGCCCAGGTCGGCGCCTGCGCCGGTCACGAGGTGCTCACCCTGGTCGGCCCGCGCGCCGAGACCTCGGCGGCTCTGGACGCGGCGGGCCTGAGCTTCGGCGTGGTCGGCGAGGACTGAGGGGCCCCGGGGGGCCCGCGTTGCCCTGGGCGGGGGCTTCGGCTACGCTCGGGGCGTGAGGCGCCCAGCAGAACAGATCGGATCGGGCTCGGAGGGGCACGGGAGCGTGCGCCCTCGCGTGTGCGCGCCGTGAACAGCCCGCCGCCGCGGCGGATCGGGCGCTTCGAGCTGGGCCCCATCATCGGTCAGGGAGGGGCCGCGACCGTCTACGAGGCCCAGGACACCCTGCTGGGCGTCAAGCGCGCGCTCAAGCAGGTGATCGCGCCCAACGAGGACGCCCGCCAGTCCCTGCGCCGCCGCCTCTACGCCGAGGCCCAGGCCATGGCCCGCATCGGCCACCCCAACATCCTGCGCGTCTACGACGTGCTGGAGGCGGGCGACACCGACTACGTCGTCATGGAGCTCTGCGAGGGCGGCAGCCTCTCGGCCTGGCTGGACGCTCATGGGCCCATGCCCCCTGACCTCGCGGTCCGCTACGCCATCCAGATCCTGTCCGCGCTCTCGGCGGCGCACGCGGCCGGGGTCGTCCACCGCGACGTCAAGCCGCAGAACATCCTGCTGGACAGGAACGGCGCCGCCCTGCTGGCCGACTTCGGGATCGCGCTCATCACGTCGGACGACGCCGTGCGCACCACCCGGGTGGGCTCGGCCATGGGCTCGCTCTCCTACATGCCGCCCGAGCAGCGGCTGGACGCGCGCTCGGTGGGGGTGCGCGCCGACATCTACGCCGTGGGCAGCACGCTCTACAACCTGCTGACCGACCGCTCGCCCATCGACCTCTTCCTGGAGGAGCCCGGCTCGGAGCGCTGGGAGGGCGTGCCCGACGCGCTCAAGCCCGTGCTTCAGCGCGCGGTGGCCCGCGATCCGGCCGAGCGCTTCCCCGACGCCCGCGCGATGGCGACGGCGCTGCTGGGGGCGCTGGACGAGGGCGAGGCGCTGCGCCCCTACGATCCCCTCCGCCCCGAGAGCTTCCCGGCCCCCGCCGACGCGCTCAGCGCGCAGGGCCTGCCCCCAGGTCGGGGCGCGCTGACGCCGCGATCCGTCATCGAGGCCACGAACCACGCCGTCACCCTGATGGAGACGGGCTTCGGGCTGCTCGGAGACGACGGCCCGCCGGACGCCCTGGGCGCGACGATCTTCGACGAGGGCCTGGCCCCGGGGGAGGCCTCCACGCTCGGGCGGGCGAGGCCGGTCGCGCCGGCGCCGCCCGTGACACCGCCCGCGACACCGCCCGCGACACCGCCGGTGGTGTCAGCTCCGCCCAAAGAGCCCCCCGCGCCGCGGCCGAGCCCGCTCCCCGCCACGCCCCGGCTCGTCCCCGTCGCCGTGATCCTGGCGCTCTCGGCGGGGGCCTGGTGGTTGGGGACGCGCTTCGCCCAGACGCCGCCCGAGGTGGAGCCCGCGCCCGCGACGCTGGCCTCCACCGCCCCCGCCGCCGTCGCGCCCCCCAGCGCGCCCGCGCCCGAGGCGAGCCCGCCCGAGCAGGCTCCCCCCAGCCCGGAGCCGGCGGCCGCCGCCCGCGCCCCCCGCGCCTCGGCCCGGTCCAGCACCCCGCCAACAGCGCCCGAGCAGGCCGCGCCGGAGCAGGCCGCCCTGACGCCGCCGCTGGGGACATGGACCGCCAGCTTCGGGGGGCGCCCCGCCACGCTCACGCTGCGCGGCAGCCCCGACGCCCTGGTGGGGGAGATCGCCGTGCGGCTCAGCGCCGGCGCCACGCCCGTGGTCACGCCCGTCAGCGGCGCCTTCAACGCCGCGACCCGCACGATCACCCTCTCCGACGGCATCGAGGGGCCCGACGCGGGCGACTACACGCTCACGCTGGAGCCCTCGATGGAGCGCCTGAGCGGGCGCTTCGTCACCCGGCTGGGCGGGCGCTCCCTCCTGGTGAGCGGCTGGAGGTCACCCTGAACCTGGTCATGATCCTGGTCATGATCCTGACCCGCGTCGCGCGCGCCGCGCCCGAGCTGGAGATGCACGCGCTCCTGGAGGCGGGCAACGCCGAGACCCAGCGCGCCCTGGGCGCGGGCCTGACCGTGGGCGAGGCGCTCAGCCCGGTCCTTCAGCTGGAGGGTGTGCTGCAGGGCGGGGTGACCGCGGCGGGGAGCCCGCGCCTCGGGCTGCGGCCCGAGCTGCGGCTGCAGGTGCCCCGGCCCGAGCCGGATCGCGGCGGGGTCTCGCTGGTGGTGGGCTACGGGCTCGGGCTGCGCGACGGGGTCTACCCGGAGGGCGCGGCGGGGGTGGCGGTGGAGCTGCCTCGGCGGCGGGATCTGCAGGCCCGGCTCCAGGGGCGCCTGCTGCTGGACGGGGTGAGCCCCGCCGGCTTCCAGCTCACCCTCGGCTCGGTCTGGCTGCGCCCCGAGCCCGAGCCCCAGCCCGCCCCGGCCCCCGTGGTCCTCGCCGAGCCCACCCTCGACGTCACGCCGCCCGAGGCCCTGATCTGGCTCCCGCACCCGATCTGCGCCTGGATGCCGCCCGCCGAGGCCGCGCGCGCGCTGGGCTCGCTGGACCCCGGGGTGGAGGCCCAGGTGGTCGCCCGCGGCTACCTCCCGGCGCAGGTCCACCTGGAGCCGGGGGGGACCGTCGCCCTCCAGGAGGCGCCGCGCCAGGGCTCGCTGGTGATCGCCGCGCGCCCCGGGGACCGGGTGCTGGTGGACGGACGGCCCCTGAGCCTGGGCGGGGACGGGGTGGCGGTGCTCAACGCCCGCGAGGGCCTGATCCGCGTCTCGGCCACCGGGGGCGGGCGGCAGGTGACGCGCGAGGCGGTGGTCAGCAACGGGCTCGCGCTCTGGGTGCGCCTGCCCGATCCCGCGCCCGTGGTGCTGCGCTTCGAGGTCGGCTCCAGCCGGGTCTCGGCGGAGGACCGGGCCCGGCTCCAGGAGCTCGGGCGCATGGCGGGCGACTGGGGATTCGAGGTCCAGGGCTCGGCCTCCCCCGAGGGAGATCAGGCGGACAACCTGCGTCTGGCCGACGAGCGCGCCCGCGCCGGGGCCGCGCTGCTCGTCGCCGCCGGGGTCCCCGGGGCCCGGGTGCGCGTGCTGCCCGCCCTCGTGGCCCCCGCGCTCCGGGAGGGCGAGGACCCCACCCAGCACCGCGTCGCCACCGTCCGCGCCGTCCCCGCCGGAGAGCGCCCGTGATCGCGCTCCTGATCCTCTGTGTGGAGGCCCTCGCGGGCGGTCACGTCGTGGTGGGCGCGGGCGACACCGTGGAGTCCATCGCCGCCGCCCTGGGAGATCCCGCGCTGGCCGCCGCGATCCGCGCGCAGAACGGGCTCGGTCCGGTGGGCGAGCCCGCCGTGGGCGCGGTGCTCACCCTGCCCGGGGCGCTGGGCGGGGCGAGCCAGGACGCCCTGGTGCTGAGCGCCTACGGGAGCGGCGAGGTGCGGCGCCCCGGGGCGAGGCCCGACGCCCTGGCCCCCGGCCTCTCCCTGCCCGCGGGCACGGTGCTCTGCACGGCCGAGGAGAGCTACGCCACGGTCCGGCTGGCCCTGGACCTGGACGGGCGGCGCCACGACGACGTCAACCTGCTGCCCAGCACCTGCATGGTGGTGGAGGCCACCGCCGCGGCCCCCGGCGTGCGGCGCTCCCTCATCTCCGTGCAGCGGGGCTCGGTGAGCGTGCAGGACGGGCGGACCATGGGCGCGGGCACCGTGACCGTCCGCACCCGGGACGGGCTCACCACCGGCGACGCGGGCGGCTTCCGCGTCCACGTCGAGGGGGCCGCCACGCGCACGGAGGCGCTCTACAGCGCGGTGTCCATGCTGGGCGGCGGCGCGGAGGTCCAGGTCGGCGCCGGGCAGGGCAGCCGCGTGCGCCAGGGTCAGGCCCCGGACGCGCCCATCGCCCTGCTCCCCCCCGGCGAGCAGATCGCCCCGGAGGACGGCGAGCGCCTGCGCGTGCCCGAGTTCTCCTGGACCCCGGTGGAGCGCGCGCTGGGCTACCGCGTCGAGATCGCGCTGACCCCGAGCTTCAACGACACCGTGCTGGTGGAGGAGTCCGCCTCTCCCGTGTGGGCGCCCGAGTACCTGATGCTGCCCTTCCGCGTGCCGGGGCTGTGGTGGCGGGTGGCCTCCATCGATCGCACCGGGTTCATCGGTGTACCCAGCGATCCGCGCCGGCTGGACTTCCCGGCGGGGGTGGGGCCTTGAGCAGGGCGGCGAGGCCCAGTTAGACTGCCCAGGGGCGCGTCGACCTCTTGACCGGCCGCCTCGGGGTGTTGAATGCAGAAGACAGGGAGCTTCGTCTCGACAGGCGTCACGATCCAGGGGCCCGGCGCGGATCTGGTCGAGCTGAGCGCACAGGACGGCCGCGTCTACACGGCGGTGGTCTTCCACCCGCTCTACCGCGAACACCCCGCGTTGGAGCTGCCCTCGGGCGGCCTGCGGAGCTTCCTGGAGGTGCCGCTGGTGGACGGCCTCGCCGAGCTCGTCCACCAGGACCGCGCGCAGGGGGCCTTCGTCTATCAGACCGGCAAGAGCTGGGCGCTCGGCGAGCTCAGCGCCGTCCTGGCCCAGCGGAGCGAGTCGGGCAGCCCACGCGCGGCGTTGGAGCTGCTCTATGGCGCGGCTCTGACCCTCGTGGAGGCGGCGGAGTCCGGGGCCACGGCGGGGGTGCTCTCGCACGGCGGCCTGAACCCCTGGCGCCTGCTGCTCGACGAGCGCGCTCAGACCTTGATCATCGGCGCCGGGCTCCCCCCCGTCGAGCTGCTCACCTTCCATGAGGACCCGAAGCTCCTCCCCGCGGCCGACACCTTCCGCTACTGCCCTCCCGAGCGGCTCATGGGCGGTCGTGAGGGCCTCAGCAGCGACCTCTACGCCCTGGCCCTCATCGCCTTCGAGCTGATGACCGGGCGCCCCGTCTTCGACGGGCTGGTCCAGGAGATCCGCCAGCAGGCGGCCCGCGGCGAGGGCTCCCGGCGCCTGTTCGCCTTCCGCGAGCAGGTCCCCGAGGGCATCCGGCAGCTCCTGTCGCGCGCCCTGCGCCGCCACCCGGAGGAGCGCCACGTCTCGGGCCTGAGCTTCCTCGAGGAGACCCAGCGGCTGCTGTGCGGGCCCGAGGCGAAGGGCCCCAGCCTCCAGGAGCTGCTGGCGCGCCTCCGCCCCGCCCTGCGGCGACAGCCCGTGTGGTCGGACGTCGCGGTCACCGAGTCCGTGCGCACCGAGCCGGGCGCTCGTGGGCGCGCGCTCTCGGGCCCGCGCCGCCCGCGGAGCGCGGACGCCCCCCCGCCCGCGATGCTGAACCCTCCGCCCCCAGGCCCCGATCCCACCTTGGAGCGCACCTATAGCGTGGAGCTGGGTGACCGCACGATCACCGCCCGGTGGCGGGGCGATGTCCTCTGCGCCGAGGCCGCCGCCGCGCTCATTGGCAGCGCCGTGCCCATCCCGCTGGAGGTCTCCGGGCAGCTCCGCGGCTGGTACCGGCTCGAGCAGCGCGGTCGCGCCCTCCCCGGCGGCGCGCGCCTCCTCGACGTGGATCCGGCCGCCCCCCTGCGGCTGCGCTTCGTCCCCAACCAGGGGGCGTTCGCAGACATTGACATCGACAGCTTCGCCTGGAGAAGAGGGCGGCGGGTGCAGGTCCCCGTGGGGCTGGCGGTGCCGGTCAGCTCGCTGGTGGCGGCGCTCGTAGACGCCCTCGGGCTCCCCTCGGCGGCCTGGCGCCTCACGCACGGCGGGCGGGCGCTCCACCCCAGCGCGATCCTCGCCGACGAGGTGCTGGGGAGCCCGATCACCCTACGGCTGGAGGTGCGCAAGGAGGAAGCGCAGCCGCAAGCGAGCATCCGGCGGACATGACCAGGAAGATGACCAGGAAGATGACCAGGAAGATAGCCCTCAGCCCCAGCGCCGCAGGACCGACCAGGGGAAGGGCTCGGGCCAGGTCGGCACGTCCAGCGGGGCGGAGACCGGCCACCAGCCGTCCAGGGGGCCGCGGAGCAGGTGCAGGTCCTGGGCGGGCATGTAGCCCTCGCCGATGAGGGCGACGGCCTCGCCGGCCGGGTCGCGGGCCACGTCCAGGACGACCAGCGCGTGGCCAGGGCTGCCGCCGAGGCTGAGGAAGTCGCCGGGGCGCAGCTCGGCGGCGGGCACGGCGCGCCCCTCCTTGGAGAGCGAGTAAGTGCCGGCGTAGGTGAAGACCTTGTCCATCCAGCGCTCGTAGCTCTCCCGGCTGGCGTCGGCGCCGGCCGAGCGCACGAAGCTGACCTTGCTCCCCGAGACGACGGGGCGCTCGCCGCGGGCCCACCCCGACCAGGAGCTGAGGTGGCCGCTGGTGTAGCGGAAGCCCACGCTGGCGTCCTGGCGCGACCAGGCCCACTCGGCGCGCAGGCGGATGACGGTGTCGGCGCACTGCTGGAGGTCGGCCGCGCTCACGGGCAGGTCCACCACCGCCAGCAGGCGCGGATCCTCCCCCGACCACAGCGTGTCCCCGCGCCAGGTGCGCAGCGGCGTGCCGGCGGGGCGCAGGGGGAGCGCGCGGATCCAGGCGGCGTAGCCCTCCTCCTCGGCGCGAGCGAAGCCGTCCGGGGGCGGGAGGCGGGACCAGAGGGGCTCGTAGGGGAGGCTCGAGTCGCGGAAAGGGTAGGCCGCCGGGTCGGCGGGCCAGGCGGGCTCCGCGGGGGCGGCCGGGGCGACGGGCTCCGCGGCGGGGGCGGCGGGCTCCACGGCGGGCTCGGCCGGAGGATCGGCCACCGAGGCCGCGCAGGCGAGCAGGAGGGCGACGATCATGAGATCAGCCAGGGGGGCAGCTTGAGCCGGAGCCCGAAGAGGGGCAGGAGCGGGAACACGCAGACCACCCAGACGAGCGCGCTCAGGGCCAGCAGCCCGAGGCTCTGCAGGGTCCAGATCAGCCACCAGCCGGGCCGCCCCAGCCGGCTGCGGGGCACGGCGCGCAGGTCCACCGCCGTCATGCCCTCGCCGTCAGGGCGGAGCTCGGCCAGCACCTCACGCGCGCCCTCGGTCGTGGCCGCGTCCGCCGCGCCCCGCAGGCACGCCGCCAGCCGGGCCGGCACCCCGGGGACCTCCAGACGGGCGCGCCCGCCCTCGCCCGGGACGAGCCGACCCTTGACCCAGCCGCCGCCCGCCTCCAGCCCGAGCCGGGGCAGCCGGTAGCTCGGCCCCAGCGAGGGCGTGAGCGGGATCACGCCGCCGACGCCGCGCCCGCCCGCCCCCATCATCGCCACCGTGTACAGCAGGCCCACGGCGCCCATGCCGACGGCGACGACGCCGATGGCCCCCTGGCCCAGCACGAAGATGCCGCGGGCGCCCTGCCCGACGGCCACCACCCCGGTCGCGACCTGGCCGACCGCGACGACGCCCGTGGCGATCTGACCGATGGCGATGACGCCTCGGGCCTCCTGGCCCACGTCGAGGAAGCGCACGTTGACCTCCCAGGGGTACCAAGCATACCCTCTCCTGCCAGGAGTGGACCATGGATCTCTGTGGCGCCTGCGGCGCCTTCGCCCAGCCCGACGCCCGCACCTGCGGGGTCTGCGAGAGCCCGCTCGACCGGCGGGCCGCGCGCGGAGGGCTCCCCGAGGGGCTCTCGCTGGTGGGGCTGCGCTGCCGCTTCCAGTGCCGGGGCTGCGGGCACATGGCGCCGCTGGACGGCCTGGACCTGGACGGGACGGTGCGCTGCGCGCGCTGCGGGCTGGAGCAGGCCTTCGACGTGGACTCCTGGGCGGAGGGCCTGGGCTTCGCCCACGACGTGGCGGACCTCTGCGGCCCGGAGCCCGAGGGGCGCAGCCGCCACGCAGACGTGAGCATCTCCGCCGAGAACCCCTACCGCGAGCTGGGGCTCTACCGGGTCTGGGCCA
Organism: uncultured Enterobacterales bacterium; assembly: GCA_964615375.1. Lineage (GTDB taxonomy): Bacteria > Myxococcota_A > UBA796 > UBA796 > CAZKWG01 > CAZKWG01. The sequence goes on along the minus strand of CAZTOW010000036.1, from coordinate 79,277 downwards.
CGCACGCGCTGAGCGGCGAGGTGCGGCAGGGGGCGAGCGTGCTGCAGCGCTCGCTGGAGCTGCGGGTCCACCCGGGCCGACCGCTGTGCGCCTGCGGGGAGCCGCTCGGCTTGACGGTCAGCGGGGAGCGGGTGGACGCGCGGTGTACGCGCTGCGGACAGACCCGGGAGGGGCGCCTGCCCGTGCTGGCGCGGCGCCTCTATGCTCCGGTGCGCGCCCTCTTCGCCGGGCCGGGGCCACAGATCAGCGCGACCCGCGGGCTCACGGGCTCCGGCGGCTACTCCTGCCCCGGCTGCGGTGCGCCCCTGCCCGTGACGGGGATGGAGCCGGTCGTCACCTGCAGCTTCTGCAAGCTGGCCACGCGCATCGCCTCCTTCTCCGGTCTGGCCGACGACCGCCCGCCCGCGGTGTTCTGGCTGGCCTTCCAGGGGCCCTCGACCGAGCGCCAGCGCCTGCTGCGGGAGGGCGGGGCGTTGGAGGGGGACCCGGACGCGGTGGCCGACCCGCCGGAGGGCTCGCCCGAGGGCCCGGCCCTCACCGCGCGCCTGCTGCTGCGCTGGGGCTTCCCGCTGGGGGCCTTCGTGCTGGCGGGGCTGATCGTGTTCGGGGTGCTGCTGGCCTTGCGGTGAGCGCTCAGCGCGGCGACACCCGGATCGCGTCGGCGATCACCGCTCCGTCCGCCGCGTCGGTGAGCCTGACGGTCAGCGCCCCGTCGGAGGTCTGCACCGCGCCCAGGAGGGCCCAGGTCACGCCGTTGGCCTCGAGGTCGGCGGGCTCGCGGCGCTGGTCGGCGCTCACCTGCTGGTCCTCGTCGCCGGACAGCGTGTAGGGCGCGTCCGAGGCGTGGTCCTCGCTGGCGGTCCAGGTGGCGTAGACCTCCCAGGTGCCCGGCGAGACGGAGAAGCTCCAGGTCGCGGCGCTGGCGCCCGAGCCCGCCGGGGCCTGGAGCAGCTCGGCGTCGAAGCCCCAGCCGCTCTCGGCGCTCCAGTCCCCCTCCGCGGCGAAGGCCCCCCAGGCCGGCGCGAGGTCATCCACGATCTCCACGCCTTCGTCGTCCATCAGCGGCCCGAAGGCGGCCTCGAGCGCGTGCTCGGAGATCTCGTGGCCCGTGTGGCTCTCGTCCAGGAAGAAGCGCCAGCGGCCGGCGTCCAGCTCGGCGGCGCGCGCCTCGACCTCGGCGGCGTAGTCCTGGTAGCGCTCGCCCCAGAAGCAGCAGGAGTCGTAACGGTTCAGGATCTGTATCTGTTCACGATCTTCACCCCAACCACCCAACACATACAGATCGAGATATCCACCCACACTGTAGAACGGGCGGTAGTACTGCTCCATGTCGCCCAGGTCCGACTCCTCGCGCAGGTAGAGCGGCAGCGAGCCCGCCACGGGCAGGCTCCAGCGCACGCGGGGGTCCAGGGCGGCGTAGACGGTGGTGGTCCAGCCGCCGCCGGAGACCCCGGTCATCATCACCTCGTCCACGTCCAGGTTGTCCAGCGCCCAGCCCAGGCTGGCGGCGACCGGCGTGAGGAAGAGGGCCATCGGCGAGCAGTCCCCGCTGTCCTCGGCCTCCCAGAAGAGCTCGTCGTGGCTCCCGGCGGGGCCGGTGTACTCGCCCTGCAGCGGCATGTAGTGGGCCAGCACCACCGCCCCGCGGTCCAGCAGCCAGCCGATGGCCAGGTCCACGCCGCTCACGTCCAGGGTGGGGGAGTGGCCCTGGTGGACGATGGCCAGCGCTCCGCTGGGGACGGCCGGATAGAAGACGTAGACCAGCGAGACGTAGCCGTCGCCCATGTCCACCGTGAGGCGATCCGTGCGCGCCGCGTCGGTGGGGATGGGCGGGCTCACGTCCTCCTCCACGTCGTCGGGGCGGGCGTCCTCGGGGAAGCCGGCCTCGCCCCAGATCTGCTCGATGAGCTCGTGGCGCAGGCGCTCGGCGTCGGCGTCGTCCAGGACGTGCAGCGTCGAATCGTCCACCATGCCCAGCTCCGTGCGCGCGTCGTTGACGCAGACGTCGTCCTGGCAGGTGGTCCCGCTCGCGCTGCAGTCGCCGCATGCGTAGCCGTCGTCCCCGCAGGTCTGGTCCTCCGACGCGAACACGCACTCCCCGTCCTCGGTGCAGCAGCCCGCGCAGGAGCCGGGTCCGCAGACCGTCTCCTGGCCGGACCCGTGGGTGAAGCCGTCGTCGGGCTCGGCGCAGGCGAGAAGGAGGGGGAGGATCACGCGGGCGAGGGCCCCGCCACGCTCTCCCGGATCCGCGCCAGGAGCGCCTCCCGGTCCTCCTGGGGGTCCACCACCAGGCGCTCGGCCCCGCCGTCCAGGGCCACGGTCACGCCCTTCGTGCAGATGTCCAGGCAGCTCGTGCTCAGCACGCGCACCTGACCCCACAGGCCCTCGCGCTTCAGCTCGGCCTTCAGCCACTCGCGCAGCTCGCCTCCGCCCTGGGGGCGGCAGCTCGGCTTGGGGGCGTCGGGCGGGCGCTGGTTGTCGCAGACCAGCACGAGGGTCTTCCACTTCGGGGGGGCGCTCTGCATGGGGGGCTCCTTCCCCAGAGATAACGCGCGGGTGTAGGCTGGGCCGATGATCTCCCCCTCCCTGCTGCTGCTCACGCTGGGCGCCTGCGACCGCCAGAAGGCCACGGACGCCGATCTCGTCATCACCGACGCCCTCGTCTACACGATGGACGAGGCCGGCACGCGCGCGGAGGCCGTGGCGGTGCGCGGGGGCGAGATCGTGCTGGTGGGCACCGCCGAGGAGGCCGAGGCCGTGGTCGGACCGGAGACGCGGGTGGTCTCGCTGAAGGGAGCGCCCCTGCTGCCGGGCTTCGTGGACGCCCACACCCACCTGATCTGGAGCGGCACGCAGCTCCTGGACGCCGATCTCTACGCCGCCACCTCGCTGGACGAGCTGGTCGCCATCATCGGCGAGACCGCCGAGGACCGCCCCGACGAGACCTGGGTGCGCGGGGTCGGCTGGGACGCCAGCATCTTCGAGGGCATGCTGGACGCCGAGCTGCTGGACCAGGCCGTGCCCGACCGCCCGGCCTACATGGAGTCCGCCGACAGCCACAGCGCCTGGGTCAACACCCTGGCCCTGGAAGAGGCGGGCATCGACGCCTACACCCCCGACCCCGAGGGCGGCGAGATCGTCCGTGACGCCGCCGGCGAGCCCACCGGCATCCTGCGCGAGGACGCCATGGCCCTGGTCGGCGACCTGGTGCCCCCCTGGTCCCAGGAGCAGGTGGACGACGGGCTGGAGATGGCCCTGGCCGAGGCGCGCTCGGTCGGCCTCACCACCTTCATCGACCCCATCTGCGAGGACTGGATGTTGGAGGGCTACCAGCGCGCGGCCGACGCGGGCAGGCTCACCGGCCGCGTGCGCTGCGCGGTGGAGGTCGATCCGGAGCAGGGCGCCGAGCAGATCGACGCCGCCAACGCGCTCCGCGCGGCGTACACCGGCGAGCGCGTGCAGGTCAACGCCGCCAAGTTCTACCTGGACGGCGTGCTGGAGTCCCAGACCGGCTACCTGCTGGAGCCCTACCTGGACGGCACCAACGGCGAGCCCGCCTTCGACTTCGCCACCCTCATCGATCTGCTGGAGGCTTTCGACGGCGAGGGCTACCAGATCCACGCCCACGTCATCGGCGACGCCGCCGTGCGGCAGGCGCTGGACGGGCTGGAGGCCCTGGCCCGGACCCGCGGCGAGACCGACCGGCGCCCCCTGCTGGCCCACGTCGAGCTCATCGACGCCGCCGACGCCCCTCGCTTCGCCGAGCTCGGCGTCTACCCGGACATCCAGGCGCTCTGGGCCTGGCCCGACCCCTACATCACCGAGCTGACCATCCCCGTCATCGGCGAGGATCGCGCCCCCCGCCTCTACCCCTTCGGCGATCTGGCCGCGAGCGGCGCCACCCTCGTCGCCGGCAGCGACTGGAGCGTCTCCAGCATGAACCCCTGGGAGGCCATCGAGGTCGCCGTCACCCGGCGCGACCCCGCCGACCCCCAGGGCGACACCCTGAACCCCGAGCAGGCGCTGACGGTCGAGCAGATGCTGGTGGCCTACACCCGCGCCGGGGCTCGGGCCGCCTTCCTGGAGGACAAGATTGGGGTCATCGCCGTGGGGATGCGGGCGGATCTGGTCGCGCTGGACCGGGATCCACTCACGGTGGATGGATTGGATCTGTCGGAGGTGTCTGTACAGAGGACCTGGGTGGATGGGGAGGAGGTGTACAGGGCGGAGTGAGGCGCGCTCCAGCTCGGGCGTCGGGTCGCGTCGATGGCTCCTGCTTCACCACCCCCCACCCCAGAAGATCGAGACCTCGCCCGCGAAGCTGTAGGTCGAGCTCTCCGACCAGGACGGGACCACGACGTCGTCCGCGCCATCGCCGTTGATGTCGTTGGGGCCGGTGAGCGCGATGGAGGCGCGCGCGCTCGGCGTCCCGCAGTACTGCGCGTCGGCGTGGGCGATGTCGATCGCGCCCGAGGGGCTGTACAGCAGCCCGCCGCCCAGCGCCAGCCAGGCCACGCCGGAGAGCGAGCCACAGCCCTCGTTGGTCGATCCGATGATCAGGTCTGGCCGACCGTCCACGTCCACGTCGCCTGCAGCCGCCATCGACTGCCCCACCTTGTCCAGCGCGTCCACCCCTGAGATCTGGGCGTCGGTGGCCGAGGCGGAGACCTCCCCGGAGGCCCCGGCCAGCATCCCGCTGCTCAGCAGGAGGAAGACCTGGCCCGGCTCCGTGCCGCCCACGCCCTCGCCGCTCGCGCCGATCGCCGCGTCGTCGAGCCCGTCCCCGTCCAGGTCCAAGGTCGCGAAGCTCGAGCCCATGGCGCTGAGGGTGAGCTCCCCCCAGATGGCCATGTCGTGGTCGTCTGCCGAGTACGCCTCGCCGCCCGCGACCAGCGAATCGCCCCGGTAGAGCCGGGCCGCGCCCTGATAGCCGATGTCGCGGGTGGCCGTCGGGTCCCCCACCCAGAGCTCCTCCAGCCCGTCCCCGTCCAGGTCGCCGGCCCGCGCGACCATCGAGCCGAAGAAGGCGTCCGAGCGATCCTGCGAGATGGTCAGCTCCGCGTCGGACAGCGAGTGCTCGCCGTCGCTGTCGGCCATCACGCCGCCGCCGCCCATCCAGTAGACCGAGCCCCCTCGCAGCCGGGTGTCCGTCCCCTCGTAGGGCGCCCCCACCCAGACCTCGGCGAGCCCGTCGCCGTCCAGGTCCGCGGTGGAGGCGAACGCGCTCCCCGCGTAATCCGCGCTGTGGGCGGCCAGCAGCGTGTGGGTGGACGCCTCGACGCTCATCGTGCCCCCCAGGGCGCCCAGCATGTCCGCGCCGGAGAGCACGTAGAGCGCCCCGTCATAGGCCGCCGTGACCGCGTGGTTCGGCGCGCCGATCAGCAGCTCGCGGAGCCCGTCGCCGTCCAGGTCGTCCGCCCGCCCCAGCGGCTCCCCGATCTGCTCCCAATCCTGCGCGCCGGTCACGGTGAGGTCCGCGCTGGAGCTGTCGATGGTCCCGCTGAGCGCCGCGAGACTGGACCCCAGGAAGACATGGACGGCCCCGCCGACGCTCGCCGCGTCGCTGTTGCCCGAGGCGGCGACGGCAAGCTCGCTGAGGCCGTCGCCGTCCAGGTCACCCGGATCGCTGACCCCGATCCCCAGGAACTGCGAGGCCGCCTTCCCCTGGACGCGGACGTCCGCGGTCGAGATGGAGCGCAGCTCGCTGGCCCCGCAGGCCTCCCAGGCGGCGGTGGGGTCTCCGTCGCAGTCGTTGACCACCCCATCGTCGCAGAGCTCGTCCGCCCCGGGGTAGCGCGTGGCGTCGGCGTCATCGCAGTCCGTCGTGCTGTCGTGGCCGTCCCCGTCCGCGTCCACCCGCAGGGGGTCGCCGGTCTCGCCGCTCTCGCCGCTCTCGCCGCTCTCCCCGGTGGAGCCCGTCTCTCCGGTGGAGCCCGTGTCCCCGGGCCCGGTCTCCCCGCTGTCCGGCGCGCCGGTCTCCCCGTCCCCGGTCTCCTGCGAGCCCGTCTCCTCGGGGGCCTTGTCGGGCTGGCAGGCCAGGAGCCAGAGGCTCAGGCCCACGGGGGCGGGGGAGCGGAGCGGCGAGCGGTGTCTGTGCATGGTGCTCTCGGGGAAGGTAGAACAAACAACAAGCCCGCTCCTGAGGGGTACGTCAAGGGTCAAGAGAGGTGCACGTGCGCGAGCGGCGGCGAAGCCCTCTCTGTGACGCGAGACGGCGGCAGAATCGGGTCGTGCTGAGGGAGAATCCTCTCATGGTGGATGGGTTGGCTCTGTATGTGATCGGCGCACAGAGGACCTGGGTGGACGGGGACGGGAGCCCCTGACCCGCGTTATCCTGGTCCGATGACTCTCCTCGCCCTGCTCCTCCCCGCCCTGTCTCCCCCGGCCTACGCCGAGAGCGCCCTCTTCCTGGGCAACAGCTTCACCTTCGCCGGAGAGCTGGACCAGGCCACCCTGGCCCTGCTCCAGGAGGGCGACCCCGAGTGGGCGGACGGGGAGGTTCAGCGCCTGGCGGAGGGCGGGCTCGCGCTGCCCGACCACCAGGAGCGGGTGGCGAGCGCGGGCACGGAGTGGGAGCTGGCGCTGGGGGAGAGCGGCCCCGCCTGGAGCTGGGTGATCCTCCAGGATCAGTCCCAGATCCCGGGCTTCCCCGAGACCGAGCCCTATTACCAGGCGAGCCTGGACTCGGCGGTCTTCCTGGACGCCTGCGCCGAGGCCCGCGGCGCGCGCACCCTCTTCTTCCTCACCTGGGGCTACCGGGAGGGAGACGAGTACAACCCGGAGATCTACGCCGACTTCGAGGCCATGCAGGACCGGCTGGCCGACGGCTACGCCGCCTACCGCGACGCGGCCAGCGGGGCCTCCGAGCCCGCCTGGATCGCGCCCGTGGGCCCCGCGTTCGCCCTCGCCTGGGAGCGCGAGGTGGAGAGCGGCGTGGACCCGCTGTCCCCGGAGAGCCGCTTCTACCGGCTCTACGCCGATGACGGGCAACATCCGTCCACGCTCGGGACCTACCTGGCCGCCGCCGTGTTCTACGCGACGATGACGGGCCGCTCGCCCGAGGGCCTGGGCGCGGGCGCCCTGACCGACCCCGAGGACGCGGCCTGGGCCCAGAGCGTCGCCGCCGACACGGTGTTTGACTCCACCCTGGGTTATACCTACCCCTGGACCGACGCCGAGGAGACCGGGGAGACCGGCGACACCGGCCCCTCCGAGGACGAGACCGGCGTCGACGAGTCCGGCGCCGGGGACAGCTCCGGCGAGCCCGCCGAGACCGGGACCCCCAAGGAGGGCGGCTGCGGCTGCGCCAGCGGCGGGTCGGCCGGATCCTGGGGTCTTCTCGCCCTGCTCTGCGCGCTCGGGGCCCGCCGCCGTCGTTGAGCGCGCATGCGCGCGCGTGCTCGCTCAGCCCTCGTTGTCCATGCAGACAGCCTCGGCGCCGGCCTCCACGCAGCGGTGCTCCGGGTCGCAGGTGTCGGCCAGCACCCAGGTCTTGCCCTGACACTTCAGCACGCTCTGGCCGTCGCACTTCCACGCCCCGTCGCCGCAGCTCCCGCCGAAGACCGCGGGTGGCGGCGGGCTCTGGGTGAACGGCGCGACGGCCCCGCCCATGGTCTCCAGCACGTTGGCCTCCGTGTTCTCGCCGACGATGGCGCTGCCGCTCCACCTCACCTTGAAGAGCTGTGTCCCCACGGCGTAGGGCGGCTGGCTGCCGATGTCGCGCGTGACGACGAACTGGAAGCTCTCGTGGTCGGTCCGGCGAAGCTCGCCCTCCACCCAGATCTCGGTCTTCACGCCGAGCGCGCTGAAGCGGGCCCAGGTCTCCTTCACCTCCAGCTTGTACTGGACCCCTGGCTCGCGCACGTCGTAGTACCAGGTCCCGACGGGCAGCGGGGCCTCCTGGTGATCGGCGGCGGCGGGCTGGGCCGGCGCGGGCGCGGCGGGCGCGGCGGGCGCGGCGGGCTCGGGCTTGGAGCAGGCGAGGGTGAGGAGGAGCGACAGGCAGAGCAGCGCGCGGGACATGAGCACCTCAGGGTCAGGCATCGGTGGAGGCGGCGACATGCTCACCCCCGAATGCCCGTACAGCAAGAGGCGTGCCAGGAACGCACGCCGAAGCTCAGCCCACCGCGCGCAGGATCGCGTCTCCGCCCGCGCCCAGCAGGCGCCGCACCGTGGTCGCCGTGGCATAGAGCGGCGCGTCCGGCCCCTCCCCCGTGATCCGGTGCAGCAGCACGGCGTCGCCGTCCACGCTGCGCCCCGCCGCCCGCGTCCACACCACCACCCGCTCCCCGGCCACCGCCCCGCGCTTCCAGTCCACCTGCTCGGCCACCGGGACCAGGCGCACCGGATCTTCGCCGGCCTTCGCCAGCAGGCGGCTGGTGGCCTCGTCGCAGAAGTCCACGTAGGCCGGGTGGTTGACGTGGCCCAGCGGGTCCATCCAGGTGTGCCAGACCTCGAAGGCGAAGGCGCGCTCCGGGCCGTCCGCGGGCTCGAAGCCGGGGAGCTGCAGCTCGGGCTCGCCCCGGTCCTCCAGGGTCAGCGCGCCCACCAGCTCGGGCGAGGCGCGGGTGGGCTTGAGGCTGGCGCCGACGTGGACCCAGCGCTGGGTGGCGGCGGCGACCGGGCCCAGGTGGCCGGAGAGCCGCACCTCGCGCCGGCTGAGGATGCCCCGGGCGAAGCTGGGCACCCAGGTCTCGGCCTGGAGCGGCTCGCCGTAGACCACCTCGCGGGCGTGCCGCACGGTCATGCCGTAGACCACGAAGCCGGTGCCCGCCTGCACGTAGCGCTCCGGCGGCCAGCCGACGCGGGTGGACGCGATGACTGCGGCCTCCTGGAAGAGCCGCCAGACCTCGGCCGCGCGGCCGACCCCGCGGGGGTTCGCCGCGTGTCGGGGGAGGGAGAGGGAGATTCGTTCGGTGCCGGACATGCCGCGCTGCTTAACGCGCGCCCGGCCTGTTAATCCCCTCCCTGGGAGGAGCCGTGCAGGTCGAGGTGCTGCCCCGAATCGCCGACGTGGAGGCCGAGGGCTGGGACGCGCTCACGCCGCCCGACGATCCCTTCTCCGAGCACGCCTTCCTGGACCTGCTGGAGCGGAGCGGCAGCGTCAGCGCGGAGTCGGGCTGGGTGCCCTGCCACCTCGTCCTGCGCGACCAGGGGCGGATGGTCGGGGCGATGCCGCTCTACATCAAGGACAACAGCTACGGCGAGTACATCTTCGACTGGGGATGGGCCGAGGCCGCGACGCGCAATCGGATCCGCTATTACCCGAAACTGGTATCTTCGATACCCTTTACGCCGGTGACCGGTGGGCGCCTGCTGCTGGGCGGCCCGCCCGAGCCCGAGGACCCGCGGGTGGGCGCCCTGCTGGCGGCGGCGGAGGCGGTGGGGCGGCAGATCGGGTCCAGCTCGCTGCACGTCCTGTTCTGCTCGGAGGCGGAGCAGCGCGCGCTCGCCCGCCACGGGGCCATCCCGCGCCTCACCTACCAGTTCCACTGGGAGAACCAGGGCTACGCGGACTTTGACGCCTGGCTGGGCACCTTCCGCTCCCGCGAGCGCAAGAAGGCCCGCGCCGAGCGCCGCCTGCCCGACGGCGTGACCGTGCGCGAGGCCACCGGCCCGGAGCTGGGTGGCCGCGAGATCGAGGCGATCTACGCCTTCTACCAGGACACGGTGGGGCGCAAGGGCGGCTGGGACTACCTGCGCCCCGCCTTCTTCGAGGGGCTGGTCCAGGGCCCCCTGGCGCGGCGCGTGCGCTGCTTCCTGGCGGAGCGGGACGGCGAGATCGTGTCCGCCTCCCTCTGCTTTCAGCGGGGCGGCGGGCTGTACGGGCGCTACTGGGGGGCGCGGCCGGGCTTCGGCGGGCTGCACTTCGAGCTCTGCTACCACGCCCCCATCGCCCGCTGCATCGCCGAGGGCTGGCGCCGCTTCGAGGCCGGGGCCCAGGGCGTCCACAAGCTCAAGCGTGGGTTGATGCCCAGCCCCACGTACTCCGCGCACTGGATCGCGCACCCCGGCCTCTCCCGCGCCATCGCCGACGCCGTGCGCCGCGAGACCGAGGGCACGCTCCACCACATGGAGCTGCTGAGCGCCCACGGCCCCTTCCGCCGCGACGAGCCCAGCGCCCCGCTGCCCGAGGGCCTCGAGGAGGTCGGAGGTTGAAGCCGCCGATCTTCATCGTCGGCATGAGCCGCACGGGCACCAGCCTGCTGCGCGCCATGCTCAACGCGCACCCGAGCCTGCACATCGCCCAGGAGTCCGCCTTCTACCAGTGGAGCCGGCCCGACCGCCTGCGGAGCTGCACCACGGCGCTGCGCTGGTTCGAAGGCTACGCGCGCACGGCCTCCTTCCGGCTCCTCCAGGTGGACCCGGGCCCCATCGCCGCGGCCATCCCACCCGACCGGCCGCGGTCGGAGCTGGGGCGCCTGGTGCTGCCGCTGGTCCTGGGGGCGGCGGCGGCGCGGCGGGGCAAGGCGCGCTGGGGCGACAAGACCCCGCTGCACAGCCAGCGCCTGGACGCGATCTTCGCCGACTTCCCCGAGGCGAAGGTCATCTTCGTCACGCGCCACCCCGTACACACGGTGGGCTCCATCCTGAGCATGCCCTGGGGCACGGACAGCGCGCTGTTCAACGCGGCCCTCTACCGCGGGGTCAGCGAGGCGGTGGCGCGGCAGGGCGCGCGGGTCCTGACGCTGCGGCTGGAGGATCTGCGCGCCGATCCGCGGGCGACCCTGGCACAAGCGCTGGCCTTCCTGGACGAGCCCTGGGACGAGGCCGTGCTCCACCACGCCGAGCGCGCCGACCAACACGATCCTCCGCTGCCCTGGCTGGCTTCGGCCGCCGGTCCGCTCGCCCGCGGGGAGCGGGGCCTCGCCCTGAAGCCCGCCCTGGCCCGGCTGGTGGAGGCGATAACGGCGCCGGCCATGCGGAGCAGCGGCTACGCGCCTGTTCCCCTCTCCGAGGAGCCCGGTCTGCTGTCGCGCCTGCGGGCGGGGCTCGCCGACCTGGGTCGAGGGCTCCGCTTCCTGGTCCGCGCGGCGCGGACAGCCCCCCGCTTCGCCCGCCCCGAGCAGATCGACGCGCTGGCGCAGGTGCGCTGGCTCTTCGACCTGAACCCCTCGCCGAGCGTGCCCCCGGCCTGGCGCGCGGTGCCCGAGCCCCTGGAGCGCCTGCTCCTGGGGTCGAGCGAGGCTCCTCCATGATCCGCGCTCCCGGCCGCGATCCGCGCCTGGGCCTCCTCCCCCTGCTGATGCTCTGCGGCTGCAACGACCTGCTGCAGGGCCTCGGGGAGGCGCTGGTCCTGGTGGCGCTGATCTGGCTCGCGATGCTCGGCGCCCTGGCGTTGATGGCGCTGGCGGTGGCGACCACGGTGGTCCGACGCTTCTCGGCGGGGCAGGCCATCCCGGTGTGGCTCAAAGGGGTGGCGCTGGCGGTGCTGCTGGTCCACGGGCTGGTGGTGTGGGACACCCTGGACACGTCGCTGGGCCAGCAGGGGCGGGCGGACGCCCTCGTCTGGATCATGTGCCTGAGCCTGTCGCTGACGCTGGTGGTGGCGCTCCTCGCCCTGCGCGCCCCGGCCTCGCCGAGATCGCCCGCCTGGACGGCCTCGGTGGGGGCGGCGGTGCTGGGCGCGGCGGCGGTGGTGGTGGCGACCGCGCTCGGCCTCTGGCCCTGGACGGAGCGCGCCGTCCCGCCGAGCGGCGCGGCCGTCGAGCTCGCGCAGGCCAACGGGGCCACCTGCGTGCGCACCGACCGGGGCGAGGTGGCCTGCTGGGGCGACAACGAGCAGGGTCAGACCGGGGCCGGCGCCCGCCCCTGGCGACGCGAGCGCCCCTCCCTGGTCCAGAAGCTCGGGCGGGCCGATCAGCTCGTGGGCGGCACGACCTACCTCTGCGCGCGGTCGGATGGCCGGCTCTGGTGCTGGGGCGGCGACCCCGACGGCGAGCTGAGCCTGGGCCTCGAGGAGATCCCCGTCCCCACGCCCGTCCCCGGGCTGGGGGAGGTCGTGGAGATCGGGGCCACAGGCGGCGCGATCTGGGCGCGCGAGGCCGGCGGTCGCCTGGTGGGCTTCGGGTCGGAGCTCAGCTTCGACCGCGCGCACGGAGCCCGCACGCTGGGCACCCTCCCTGCCGACACCGTGGAGGTGGCGGTGGGCGAGAGCTTCTGGTGCGCCCGGCGCGCCTCGGGGGCGGTGGTCTGCGGGGCCGAGGACGGGGCCTCCCGGGAACAGGCCCTCGGCGCGCGCTCGCTGGGCGCGACCCGGAGCGAGGTCTGCGCCGTCACGGGGGAGGGCGAGGTCCGCTGCTGGAGCCCGCGGCTCTGGCTCTGGCACGATGACGAGGGTCCGCTGGACGCCGCGGCCGTGGACGGCGTCCAAGGCGCGCGATCCATCTACGCCAGCCAGGACCACCTGTGCGTTTTGACACAGTCTGGCGAGGTCCGCTGCTGGGGCCAGGGCTTCCGCGGCCAGCTCGGGGACGGGAGCGTCGAGCACCGCGCCGACGCGAGGCCGGTCACCCTCCCCGGGCCCGCCGCCCGCCTGCAGGTGGGGGAGGACTACAGCTGCGCCTGGCTCGAAGACGGACGGAGCTTCTGTTGGGGGCAACCACTCGGGGTGGACCCGGCGTCGTGGACGCAGTGTCACGACACCTGGCTCGGCCCGCTCAACTGCGTACCGCGACCGGCCGAGGCTCGGCTTCTGCCCTGAATGTTCAACGGTCTCGGGGGCGGGTGCGCGTGACGTGACGGGTTAATGGTATACTGAACAGATATTCGGGATGCCCCGTGAGCACACGCGCGAGCGCTCCAGGCGAGAATACGAATACCAGGCGAATCTTCTCGGTGGGCCGCGAGGCAGCGCCGCGAGGTGGAGCCCTGCTGGAGCGGGAGGCGGATCGCACGGCGAGCCGGGTCCTGGAGGGCGAGCCCCTCGCGTATGGCCCGCGTCGCTCGCCGCTGGCCCGGATCGACCGCAGCGGCAGCCCGGGTCGAGGCCTGCCCTTGCCCGAGAGCGCGCGCGCCGCGCTGGAGCCTGCCTTCGGCGTGGACTTCAGCGCGGTGCGGGTCCACCATGGCTCGGACGCCAACCAGACCGCCCGGCGCATGGGCGCCCGCGCGGCGAGCTCCGGCGCCGACATCGTCTTCGGCGCCGGCCAGTACCGCCCGGACACCGGGGAGGGGATGCACCTCCTGGCGCACGAGCTGACCCACCTCGTGCAGCAGAGCCCCGCCGCCCCGCGCGCCATCGTCCCGGTCCACCCCGCGCCGCGCGGCGCGGTCCAGCTCGCCACAAACCCGTCGAGCCTGCCCGTCGCGGCCGGCGCCGCGCCCGCGCCGGACTTTCAGATACTGGAGCGCACCCAGCCTGGCCTGGCCAGAGAGCTCGAGGCCATCAACGTTCGACTGTTGAACGAGATCCTGATCCCTGTGGGCCAGTTGACGGACAGGCTCCGCCTCTTCCCCGAGTATGGAGTCTTGGACCCGGACAAGCTGCAGCTCAGCACCGTGGAGTACACCTATGACTTCTACTCGCGGAAGGTCCTGAGCAGCGCCGACCCCCGCACCGTCGCCAACCTCGTCCACGCCATGCTCGACGTCAGCGGAGCCCCCCTCCAGAAGGTCATCACCCGGCTCCGCATCCGGGCGGCGAGTCAGGATCCCGAGCTCGGCGAGGCAGTAGCGGCGCTCGAGGAGCTGCGGATGGACGTCCTGCTCCGCACGCAGGCGCTCCTCAAGTACTCCTACGTCCAGACGGGCGAGGCGGAGGAGGCCCGGCTCGCGCCCATCGAGGCCGAGGAGCGCCGTGAGGCCTTCGAGGCCGCGGCCCCTGAGCGGGAACGTCAGGCCGCCGCGGCCGACCTCGAGCGAAGGGTGGACTACGTCTGCCGTGACGTCTTCCGGGCTGGCTACCCGGAGATCGACTCTGGAGCCGCAAGGATGGGGTCCATCGGGCTGGCCCACTGGTTCGTCCGCACCGAGAAGCTGGACGGGGCCGGGATCGCCGAGGTCCTCGAGGGGGTGCGGGCGCTCGACGAGGGGCTCTTCCGCGCGGCCCTCTACATGAATCACCTGATCCGCCGATTGCGCGAAGACTATGACATCAAGGGTCTGGAGGCGTACGAAGGGCTCACCTCCGACCCCGAGCAGGAGGCTGGGGAGTACCTCCTGAAGTCTGTCGCCGACGCGATCCTGGGCGACTTCAGCGAGGACCCGACCGCGCTGGGCATCGTGCTCGGATCCATCCTCACGCTCATCCCTGGTCTGGACACGGCGGGAGACGTGCGCGACCTGGCCGCTGCGCTCTACCAGCTCGTATGGGAGGGGATGGTCGATGATCCTGGCGTCTGGCTGAGCCTGATCCTCACGCTCGTCGGCTTCGTCCCCGAGGCGGGGACCGTCATCAAGGGGCTGACGAAGCTCGCGGTGAAGGGGCTCGAGAACCTGCCCATCGCCGCGATCCTCAAGCTCCTGCCCGAGGGTGCCGAGGCAGGCGACATCCTCACCGAGATTCGCCGCTTCCTGTCGGACCAGCCCTCGTGGGAGCCCAGGATCGCCTCGGCGCTCGAGGGGATCCTCGCGAAGCTCGACGAGTACATTGCGCCACTCCGCGCCGCCGCGCAGGACAAGGTCGACCGGCTCCGCGCCGCCATCGCGCGCGCCCGCTCCGCCGCGATTGGCATGACACCACCAGCGGTGCGGGCGATGGTCAGCCAGATCGACACCTTCCGCCGCGGGCTCGTGGAGACCCTCGAGGGCGCGCCCGAGCTGGTCGGCGAGGCGACCGGGGCCTTGCTGAAGAAGGCTGGCGACGTGAGGCGGCGTCTGCTCTCGATCACGCCTTCGGGGAGGGACACGCTGGAATGGGAGGCTCTCCAGCAGGAGATCTACGAGATGGAGCTCGCCGCGCTGGAGCGGTTCCTCGAGCGAGAGCGCCTGCTGACGCAGCTCGAGAGCGTCGAGTCCCAGGTGGTGGACCTGGAGCGCCGCGTGGCCGCGGGTGGCTCCGGGAAGCTCCCGCCCCCGCCCCCGCCGGTCAGCGCGGCCCCTCCCCCACCGCCTGAGCCCCCGCGACGCCCGCCACCCCTGCCGGAGGTGAAGCCGCCGCCCCTGCCGGAGGTGAAGCCGCCGCCCCTGCCGGAGGTGAAGCCCCCGTCGGACGCGCCGCCAGCGCCGGATCTCAGCCCTGCGCCCGATCCGAGACCGGAGCTCGAGTCGCTCCCTACGCCCGGCGCCGCCGGGAAGGCCGACGACGCGAAGGCCCCGACGTCTGCGCCGCCAGAGGAGCTTCCGGCGGGGCCGAGCGATGCTACGGCCACCGCACGCCGGCCGAGCGCGACACCCGACGCCCTGAAGAAGACCAGCGACAATGAGCTTTGGAACATCGTCAACGCGCCGAACAAGAAGAAGGTCGACCCCGAAGCCCTGCTGGAGTTCGAACGGCGAAACGAGGTCGCTCAGATGAGCGCGGAAGATCTGAACAGATTGCTCTCCGACGCGAACGCCGACCCTCGACTCGTGGAGCTCGCCGAGCAGGAGCAGGCGCTCCGAGGGCAGATCGCGAAGAACTACGAAGAGATGAAGGCCAGCGGCACGCTCCAGGAGCACATCGGCCACTTCCCTCCTCCCGACGCGGAGACGATCGCGGCGGGCCGGGCAATCTACGGGATGATGAGTCGAGCTGGCATCCAGCGGAACCGAAACTTCGCGGTCAACATCGGCAGGCGCTCCAACGGGACCTTCGTCGTCACCCTCTCGGGCGAGGCGGACAAAGTGCAGGAGGCCCGGAGAGCGCTGAGTCTGCCTCCTCCCTATGAGTGGGGAGACGATACCGTCCCCTTCAAACGTGATCCTCGGGTGCTGAGGCCGGATGGATCTCCATTCCCGGGAGGTCAACATTGTGCGGAGCCGAAATTGTACCTCAACGGAGACCTGGAGAATCCGGTGGAGAGCATGGCGACCATCTGGTACGGGAAGACGAATCCCTATCCGCTCCCAGATCGCGCAAGCGGCGCTGGCAGTTTCATGGAGCCGTGTTACTCGTGTCGTCAGCACTCGGGGCGACTGGTCACGCTCTGTCCGAGCATTCGGGGATGATCGCCATGAACGAATTCATCAAGTATATAGAGCGGTATCGGGGAGGATACAGGTTTCGCGGCGCCAGCGAAGATGCCATCGCCAGGCTCGCGGCCTTGTACGAACGCCCGCTACCAGAGGACTATCTGGCCTTTCTACGTATCATGGGCGGCGATCTCGGTGGGTTCTGCCTGCTTGGAGACGTCTCTGCCGATATCGCCTCCGTGCTGGATCGGACCTTGGATCTGGTAGGGGATCCCTTCTACGAGCCACTGTTGACACGATGCATTATCATCGGTAATCAGCACGCGGTGAGCGAAGATCTCGCCCTGGAAGACGTTGGCTACGTCGAGCCGCGGGTTGTATCTGTAGACGTTGGAGTCCTATATCCCGTGGCGCGTACGTTGAAGCACCTGCTCATGCGGCAGGCCTTTGCGATGCTGGCCATGTGGGAACATCCTCACCGAGCCTACTGGAGCGGTCGAATCGATGCTCCGCGTGCCGACCTCGAGGAGGAGCTGGCGCGGCTCGGGTTCCAGGCGCTCTGGTTCTCCGATGAGCAGGGCTGGTGCGGTGAGCGCCCCGACGCACGCCTTCAAATCGCAAGCTTCGACAATCTGGGGGTGGCGGTGAACCTCTCCGCTCAGGACCCTGCGCTGATCTCCACTGTGGGCGATCGGCTCGCGCAGCGATGGGGCCTTCAGCCCTACTGAATGCATTCATCCCAGAGTGGGAGCGAAGACCCGAACCCTGACCCTCAATCCGCGAAGGGGAACGCCGCGCTCTCCGCGCCGCCGCTCTTCGGCCCCAGCCAGAGGCCGAAGCCCGAGCGATCCTGCTCTCCGAGGGCCAGCAGGCTCACGGTGGCCTGGCCATAGGTGGGCGCCACCTTGCCGTTGGGGAGCCGGCTCACGAGGTTCAGGGCCAGCTCTCCCGACCACCGATGCTCGGTGGGGTCGTAGAGGCTGCCCGTGAGCTCGACCACGACAGCGTCGAGGGTGCGGCGGCTGCCCACCACCTCGTCGGCCAGGGCGAAGGAGAAGCCGGAGAGGCCCGCGAACACCTCGCTGGTCCCCGCGGGGGCGACCCAGGAGAGCTGGGAGGGCTCGCCCAGCGGGCCCTCGGGCAGGTGGTCCAGGCGTCCCACGGCGCCGGGCTCGGCCGGGATGAGCGCCCAGTCCACCGAGACCGTGGCCTGGTAGTCCACCGGGTCGGGGACCCCGGCGGCCCCCTCGCCGCTCTCCAGGGTGACGGTGAGCTCGAAGCGGGCGTGGTTCTGCGCCACCACGGGCGCGCTGGTGGTGACGCCCAGGGCCTGCAGGGCGACGCCGGAGGGGTGGGCGGCGCCCAGCTCCAGGCGGATCCCGGAGAGCCAGACGGCCGCGCTCGGGGGCGAGCCCTCGGGGAGCTCGACCAGCACGGTGCTGGTGCGCACGGCGGGCTGGCGCTTCTGCGGGTCCTTGTCGCGGTGCCCGCTGAGCGTGAGCGTCTCCGTCCCACGCATCACGGGGCGGGGCGTGGCCAGATCGGCGTAGCGGAGCGTGGCGCTCGCCTTCCCCGCGCTCTGCGCGTCGCACAGGAGCGTGCCCTGACCCGTGGGCAGGGTGGCGGGGTCCTTGGAGCTCGCGTCCACCCCGGCTGAGACGCGGCGCACGCGGCTGGCGCCCTCGGTCCAGCCGAGGTTGACCCCCTGCAGCACCACGACGCCGTGGGCGGGCTCCACCATGCGCTCGCCCGCCCCCAGCGCGAACAGCGCCAGCAACCCGATCATGCGCCTCATGAGCCGATCTCCGAGCTCTCGCTGATGGGCTCCCGCGTGCCGGTGACGCTGAGATCGCAGTCCGCGGTGCTGATGACGGAGCTCGGCGACTCCGCGTAGGGGTCGAAGTCCTCGACGCGCAGCGCGCAGACGTCGCCGATGGGCTCGTCGAAGAGGACGGCGAAGTGGCGGTTGAAGTGGTGGTGGCCCGGCCGGTAGATGAGCTGGAAGAACTCGGTGACGTCGAAGTCCACGCCGTCCAGCGTGCCGCGGGCCTCGGCGAAGCGCCCCACGGCGGTCTGCGTGACGTTGTCGCCCAGCATCAGCGTGAACGTGACCTCGCCGCCGTCGAAGACGATGGTGTGGGTGTCGATGGTCCAGTCCTCGCTCTCGCAGGTGGTGAAGCCGATCGCGGACGGGGAGAACATGCTGACCCCGTCCGGCGCCAGCTTGAAGTTCATGCCCGCCCCGCTCTCCGGGTCGACCAGCGATCCGTCGGCCACCAGCGGCGCGGGGGCGGCCCCCTCCTCGCCCACCATCAGCAGCGTGTGGGAGAGGAACCACAGGCTGCCGTCCTGGTCCATGGGCTGCTCGCCGTAGAGCGAGGTGTAGGCCATGCCCGACCAGGCGCTCACGGAGGCGGAGGTGGAGCCCTCCCCGCTCGTCTCCGGCCCGGGCGTGTCCACGCCCATGAGCGTGCAGGCGGGGATCGAGAGCGTGTAATCTCCGTCCTCGGTGGGCAGGGGCCAGTCGCCCTCGACGAAGCGCAGCAGGGCCTTGGCCGGGACCTCGTCGTCCAGCGTGCGCTCCTCGTTCCAGGTGCTGCAGTAGACCGCCGAGGCGCGGGCCTCCAGCATCCCGGTCCAGCTCTCGTCGCCGACGTAGGTGCTCCCGTCCACACAGCTCGACCAGTCGTAGTCACCCCAGGGCTCGTCCGGCTCGCCGGTGTCCCCGGTCTCGCCCGTCTCCCCGCTGTCGGTGTCGGTGTCGGTGTCGGTGTCGGTGTCGGTGTCGGTGTCGGTGTCGGCGTCGGTGTCGGTGTCCGTGTCCTGAGGCTCGGCGCTGTCGTCGGGGTTGGTCTTGTCGTCGCAGCCCCACGTCAGCAGGGCGAACAGGAGCGAGAGGGGGAGCTTCACAGGCGGTTCCTCAGCGGAGATAGGGGCGGATCTGCTTGATCTTGAGCTGGCCGGTGGAGTCCACCTTCCACTCGGTGTCCCACAGCACGTCGCGGCCCTCGGGCACCATCTCGTCCTGCGGGAAGACCAGGCTGGCGTCGTAGAGCACGCCGGCCAGCTCGGTGAGCTCGGCGTCGGTCAGCACCTCGCCGCCCTCGACCTCCGAGCTGCCGGACACGCGCAGGATCTGGGTCACCACGCCGTCCTCGACCGTGAGCAGCACGCTCTCCGGCACGACGCCGGCCTCGGCGGAGACGACCTCCAGCTCGCCCTCCTGGGCGTTGACCAGGTAGCGGTCGTCGTCGTCCGTGGTGGGGTTGCCGGAGAAGGCGACGATGTTGGCCTGCTCGCTGCCCGTGCGGGTGTTGCAGAGCACGCCCATGGCGACCTTGGACTGGTCCATGCCGTACCAGTCCCGCTCGTCCCAGGCCTCCATCTTCCACAGGGAGGCCCAGACCTCCAGCAGGGCGAACTGCAAGGTCTGCTCGTCCTCCTTGCTGTCGTCGCAGATGCTCGGGCCCTCGTCGTCCCCGTCGAACTCGTCGGCCACGCAGACGCTCTCGGACTCGTACAAGCCCGCGCCGCTGAAGCCCAGGCTGTCCTCGGCGTTGGACGAGGACCGGAAGCGCACCATCACCTCGTCGCTGCCCCAGACGTCCTCGATGCGCGCGGCCAGGGCGCTGACCACGTCGGGGTCCACCTCGGACGCGCGGATGGCGTCGCGCAGGTCGCCCAGCCACTCCCGCCGCACGGTCGGGTCGGCGAGGAAGGTGGCGTCCACGCTCCAGGCGGCGATGGTCTCGCTGAACGTGTGCTCCGACTCCCCGTCCCCCAGGTCCACCAGCCAGGTGTGGGTGTCCATGAAGTCCTGGTAGTAGTGGAAGGGGATGAGGAAGCCCGTGAGCTGGTACTCCTCCTCGATGCGCTGGTAGAGCGTGGCGAGGTTGGTCCCCTTGGCGCCATAGGTGCATGTGGATGTGGAGCGGTCCTCCTCCGAGTCCGTGGCGAGCTCCAGCAGGCCGGGCAGGTCCTCGGTCTCCACGTTCGGGTCGCAGAGATCGACCGGATCGGGCTTGATGCTCTCCCACCAGGCGCTGGCGTCGTCGGCGTTGGCCTCCTCGATGCTCCAGTCGTCCTCGCCGCAGGTGAAGTGGACGAGCTTGCCCTCCCAGTCGGCCAGCGTGGTGAGCGGGTCGGCGACGTAGCAGTTGGGGGTGCCGCGCGCCGCGCTGCGCACGCTCAGGTGCGAGAGCCCGCCCTGGCGCGTGCCGGTGATGATGCCGCTCACCACGCGCTCCAGATCGGTGGGCGCCTCCTCGAGGGCCAGGATGTCCTGGTAGCCGAAATCGACGTCCTGGGTCGCCTCGTCCAGCTCCTCGAGCGTGTAGAGGCGCAGCGTGCCGTAGGCCTCGCCCACGTTGTAGACCTCGTAGTCCACGTCCGAGTCCAGGCCCTCGATGGGGAAGGGCGCGTCCTCCCAGGTCTGGGCGGCCTCGATCTGCGCCTCGGTGTTGGGCACGAAGGCCAGCTCGCCGATCGCGAAGCGGTCCTGGAGGATCTCCCAGGTGGCCTGGACGTCGGACTCGGTCACCGTGCTCGAGCTCTCCGCCGGGTCGTCCCAGACGGTGAAGCCGTAGAAGAAGCCGTCCGCCGAGATGTAGAGCGAGAGCGTGCCGGCGTAGAACTCGCGCGTCTCCGGGTAGAGGACCAGGCCCTCGTAGTCGGCGGTGGTCAGCCCGGAGAACTGGTCGGGGAAGGCCTCGACGAGGAAGTCGTAGTGGAGCGCGAAGTTCTCCACGACCAGAAACGCGGGCGGCAGCCGCGCGTCCTCCCGCGCCGGGACCAGGTACTTGCCCACGCGGAGCTGGTCCACTGTCGAGGCGGCCACGGTGATCGCCGTGAACGTGTCCTCGTCGGGGACGCGGTGCTCGCAGGCGGGGTAGCCCAGGCGGGCCTCCGCCTCGGCGCAGGCCGTCTCCACGGGCGTCGACGTGTCATCCGCGCCGCTGTCGTCCGGGCCGCTGTCGTCCGGGCCGCTGTCGTCGGGGGTCTCGGCGCCGCTGTCCTTGTCCCGACACGCGGGCAGCGAGAGGATGCAGAGGAGGAGGAGGGAGGTGCGCTCGGTCATCCTCCTATTGTTTCACATTTTCCCGCCTGCGACACCTGATCCAGGCCGCCTGCGCGCTCAGTCCTCCGTGTAGAGCACGTAGAGCGCGCCCGCGCTCATCGCCCCCGTCGAGTCCCCGGTCGCGCCGATCAGCAGGTCCGCGCGCCCGTTGCCGTCCAGGTCGCCGAAGCCCACGCCGGTCCCGGCGGCGTCGCTGCGCTCCTCGCCCAGGATGCCGAAGTCGGCGTCCGACGGGCTCAGCGAGCCGGAGAGCGGCCCGAAGTACAGGTAGGCCGCGCCCGCGCTGGAGCCCGCGCTGCTGTCCGTGCCCGCGCCGATCATCAGCTCGTCGTAGCCGTCCTCGTCCAGGTCGCGCCCGCTGACGATGGAGGTCCCCAGCCCCTCGCTCGAGGAGCCCCGGAAGCCCACGTCCGCGTCCCGCAGGCTCGTCTCCCCCGTGGCGGGCCCCAGCACCAC
The DNA here is from genome assembly GCA_964615375.1 of uncultured Enterobacterales bacterium. Classification (GTDB taxonomy): domain Bacteria; phylum Myxococcota_A; class UBA796; order UBA796; family CAZKWG01; genus CAZKWG01. Next base: position 57,691 of record CAZTOW010000036.1, on the reverse strand, counting down.
ATAGGTCCGGCCCGCCCCGCTCGCGCTCGTCGAGGTCCCCACGATCGCGTCGGAGAGCCCGTCCCCGTCCACGTCCCCCATGGCCAGCGACTCGCCCGCGTAGTCGTAGGCGCCGTTCCCCAGCAGCTTCCCGTCGGAGTCCGCCAGCTCGCCGTCATCCGTCACCGGCCCCAGCACGACGTGGACCGCGCCCGCATACGGACCGCCGTCCGTGTCGTAGCTCGCCGTGACCAGCATGTCCTGGACGCCGTCGCCGTCCAGATCCTCGCCCGCGGTGATGACGCGCCCGGTCTCCGAGCCGTCCTGGTCGCCGACCAGCTCCACGTCCGCGCTGCCGTGGATGTCCATGGAGCGGGACTCGATGGGCCCGAAGACCACGTAGACCGAGCCCGAGTAGTAGCCGCCCGTGACCTCCTCGCCGGCGCCGATGATCACGTCCCCGGTCCCGTCGCCGTCGATGTCGGCGAGGTCCCCGCCGTGCCCGCACTCCACCGCCGTCGAGCAGGAGGCCCGCAGGTCCGCCTCGGAGAACGCCAGGTCCTCGGTGATGGGGCTGATGAAGACCACCGCGTCGTAGACGCTCGCGTCCGGCGAGCCCAGGAAGATGTCCGCGTAGCCGTCGGCGTCCACGTCGTACACGCCCACCGTGCGCCCCGCCTCGTAGCCGCCCGAGCCCGCCGTGAGCTCGTAGCCGTCCGAGTCGAAGCTCGACGAGCCCGTGATCGGGCCGTAGTTGACCCAGGCCGAGCCCGTGTACCCGTAGGCCCACATCGCCCCCGTCACCACGTCCTCGATCCCGTCTCCGTCGATGTCGCCCGCGTCCATGTGGCGCCCCGCGTCGTCGCTGCGGCCCTCCGCGTAGCGCTTGCCGTCGGCCGCCTCCAGGTCCTCCTCGTAGCCGCAGATCGTGTCCTGCCCGTCGCAGTCCGCGTCGACGTCGTCCCCGCAGCTCTCGTCGGCGCCCGGGTAGATCGCGGCGTTCGTGTCGTCGCAGTCGTCCCCGTTGGCGCACGCGCTGTTCGTGTGGCCGTCGGCGTCGGCGTCGAAGTCCTCGTCGATGAGGTCGTCGCAGTCCTCGTCGGCGTCGTTGCAGAGCTCCGCCGCCCCCGGGTGGATGACCGAGCTCGCGTCGTCGCAGTCCCCGGCGCGGTCCACGTAGCCCTCGGGCTGCTCGCAGGCCTGGATCTGCACCGCCGCGTTGCCGTAGCTGTCCCCGTCCACGTCCCGGTAGAAGACCGGCAGCCCCGTGTCCGTGGGATCGCAGCCCGTGTCCTGCGAGTCCGGCAGCGGGTCCCCGGTGTCATCCGCGGTCTCGTTGGGGATGGGCGGCTGGCCGGTCTCCTCCTTGTCCACCGTGACCGGCGGGCAGGCGGCGAGGAGGACGGCGAGGGGGAAGAGGGTGAGGAAGGGGTGGTGCGATGACATCTCGTGAGTGTAGCCTAGGACTCGGGAGATGTGGGCTGGGATGACGACTCCGCGCGACGTGGCCTCATCCGCCCTCACCCTCCTGCCCTGAGCCTCCGCACCACCACCCGCCGCCGCCACCCGTCGCCTACCGGGTAGCGCGCCTCGTCCACCACCTCCCAGCCCGCGAAGCCACCCGGCTCGCGGTCGCCCAGCAGCAGCACCGCCACGCCCTCAGGCCGCAGCAGGCGCGAGGCGAGGGCGAGGTAGTCGGGGGGCGGCAGGAAGGCGCGGGCGATCACGCCGTCGAGGTCCGGCGCCAGCTCCTCGGCGCGGACCCGCAGCACCCGGGCGTTCGTCAACCTGGTCTCGGCGACCACGTTCTCCAGGAACACGGCGCGCTTCTGGCGGCTCTCCACCAGCAGCACCTCCGCCTCGGACCAGGCGGCGGCCAGCGCGATCCCGGGGAAGCCCGCGCCGCTGCCCAGGTCGGCCCAGCGCCCGCGCGCCTCGAGCCCCGCCACCGCCCCCGCGGCGTCCTCGAAGTGCGGGTCGAGGGGCCCCGGGCCCACCAGATCCATCGCCCCCCGCCAGCGCTCCAGGAGGTCTCGGTGGACGCGGGCCACCTGCGCGGGATCGGGAGAGCTCATGCGCGGACCTCGGGGAGCCGGCGGGCCAGGTGGGCGGCCAGCGCGTCGATGGCGGCGGGGGTGACGCCGGGGATGCGCGCGGCCTCGCCCAGCGTAGCGGGGCGGACCTGGCGCAGGCGCTCGCTGACCTCGTTGGACAGGCCGGGGAGCCGCAGATCCAGGTCCTCGGGGAGCCGGACGTGCTCCAGGCGGCGGGCGGAGGCGGCGCGGGCCTCCTCGCGGCGCAGGTAGCCGGCGTACTTGAGGTCGGTCTCCACCTGGAGCGCGACCTCCGCGTCCACCGCCGGTACATCGTCAAGCAAATTGACGATCTCGGCCCAGCCCAGCTCGGGGCGCCGCAGCAGCTCGGCCACGCTCTGGCGGTTGCGGGGCGGCACCAGCCCCTGCGCCTCGAAGCGGGCGGCGGTCTCGGCGTCCGGTCGGACGAGGCGCTCCGAGCACCAGCGCTCCAGGCCCTCGATCGCCTCCTGCTTGCGCTCGAAGCGCGCCCAGCTCGCGTCGTCCACCAGCCCCAGCGCCCTCCCCAGCGGCGTGAGCCGGCGGTCGGCGTTGTCCTCGCGCAGGAGGAGGCGGTGCTCGGCGCGGCTCGGGAACATGCGGTAGGGCTCGCCGCCCACGCCGCGGGTGACGAGATCGTCGATGAGGACGTCGATGTAGGCCCGATCCCGGCCCAGGCGGGGCGCCTCCCCGCGCGCCGCGGCGATGCCCGCCACCAGGCCCTGGGCCGCCGCCTCCTCGTAGCCGCTGGTCCCGTTGACCTGCCCCGCCAGGTAGAGGCCGGGGACGCCCCGGTGCTGGAGCCCGTGGTCCAGGTCGCGCGGGTCGGAGAAGTCGTACTCCACCGCGTAGCCGTGCTGGAGGATGACCGCGTCCTCCAGCCCGGGGATGGTGCGCAGCATCGCCTCCTGGACGTCGCGGGGCAGGCTGGTGGAGAGCCCGTTCACGTAGACGCGGTCCGTGCTCAGGCCCTCGGGCTCCAGGAAGAGCTGGTGGCGCTCCTTGTCGGCGAAGCGGACGATCTTGTCCTCCACCGAGGGGCAGTAGCGCGGGCCGCGCCCGGTGATGGCGCCCGCGTACATCGCGCTGCGGTGGAGGTTCTCCCGGATGAGGGCGTGGGTCGCGGCCGTGGTCCAGGTCAGGTGGCAGTCCCGCTGGGGCAGCCGGCGCTCGGGCGGGGTGAAGGAGAAGTGCCCGTCGGGAATCACGCCGTCCTGCACCTCGACGCGGTCCCAGCGGATGGAGCGCGCCGAGACCCGCGGGGTGGTGCCGGTCTTCAGCCGCCCGAGCCGCAGCCCCAGGGCCCGCAGGCTCTCCGAGAGCCGCGCCGCCGCCCCGTCGCCCACGCGCCCGCCCTCGGCCCGCTGGTCCCCGCAGTGCATCACCCCAGCCAGGAAGGTGCCCGTGGTCAGCACGACCGCCCGAGAGGCAAGGATCGCGCCGTCCGCCAGCCGCACGCCGCTGACCCGCCCGCCCTCGGTGAGGACCGCGGCCACCTCGCCCTCCAGCAGGCTCAGGCCCGGGGTGGAGCGCAGCAGGGCGCGCATCTCGTCGGGGTACAGATCGATGTCCACCTGAGCCCGGCTCGCCTGGACCGCCAGGCCCTTGCGGGTGTTCAGCCGGCGGAACTGGATGGTTGCGCGGTCGGTCACCCGGGCCATGACGCCGCCGAGCGCGTCGATCTCCCGCACGAGGTGGCCCTTGGCCAGGCCGCCGACGGCGGGGTTGCAGGACAGACGCCCCACATGGGCCGCCCGCAGGGTCACCACCGCGACCCGCGCGCCGAGGCGCGCCGCGGCCACGGCGGCCTCACAGCCCGCGTGTCCGGCGCCGACCACGACGATGTCGAAGGGGGAGCTCACGGCCGCGTCATAACCGGCCTGGCGCCGTCCTCGTAGTCTCTCGCGCGCGGCAATTGCGGATGGGGCCGACCTCCGCTATCCTCCTCCCCCGAAGGGGAATTCTGCCATGCCACTGCTCCCGATCTCCATCGCGCTCCTCCTCACCTCGCCAGCCCACGCCTACGACCTGCTCGACTACTGGAGCTACGACGACTACTCGGACGGCGAGTCCATGGTCGGCGTGGACGGCTGGGAGCGGGGCTTCGACGAGGACGACTGGGAGGGCTACTACTCGGACTACTCCGGCAGCAACTACGTCCAGTCCACCACGGACTACAACACGGGCGACTTCGGTGGCGACTGGGGCAGCGGCGGCGCCATCGACAACTGGCTGGTGAACTCGGAGGTCTCGGTCGAAGACGGCGTGATGCGCGTGGTCATGTACACGGAGGACGACGACACCGTGGGCGTGGTCTGCCGCTTCGGCAACGCCGAGAACTACATCCTCGCGATCCTCGGGCCGCGGGGGGCCTCGAACCCCATCGGCACCGACAACGAATTCGCCTCCATCGTCAAGATCGCCGGGGGCTCAGCCGAGGTGCTGGCCACCGAGGAGTGGTCCTACACCGCGGGCTCCGTCTCGGGCCTTGAGCTGAGCTGCGAGGACGACCAGATCACGCTGAGCTACTGGCAGGAGCAGGATGATCGCTGGGCCAGCCCCGACGAGATGGTGACGGCCACGGACAGCGGCGCGCGGCGCTCGGGCTCGACGGGCTTCTACGCCTACGACGCGGGCGGGCTCCGTGAGTCGGGCGAGACCCGCGTGCTGTTCGGCGCCATCGAGGTGCTGAAGATGGACGAGGACGAGGACGGCGTCGCCGATGACGACGACAACTGCGAGGAAGACGCGAATTCCGACCAGGCGGACGCGGACAGCGACGGCATCGGCGACGTCTGCGACGACAGCAGCGGCGGCGAGGGCGGCGGCGGCGAGGGCGGCGGCGAGGGCGGGACCGACTCCGGCGGCGGCAGCGGCGGCGAGGGCGGGACCGACTCCGGCGGCGGCAACGGCGGCGGTGAGGGCGGGACCGACACGGGCGGCGGCAACGGTGGCGAGGGCGGCGGCAACGGCGGCGAGGGCGGGACCGACAGCGTCGAGACCGGCGGAACGGACAGCGGCGGCGGCGACGGCGGGACCGACAAGATGGCCGAGGGTCGCCTGACCACCTGCAGCTGCGCCAGCGCGGACAGCCCCTCGCAGCTCGCCGGCCTCCTGGCGCTGCTGGGCTTCGTCGGCCTGCGTCGTCGCGCGCGCGGCTGAGCCCTCAGCTCCCCAGCGCGTGCCCGAGGCGCTCCAGCAGCGCCATCACGATCTCCACCGAGATGAGCGCGATGACCAGCCACTCCAGCTTGTTGGAGTGGCGGGAGCGCCAGACGTCGGTGATGACCTCCAGCGAGTCCTGCACCAGCGCGAGCTTCTCGGTGAGCGACTTGAAGCGCTCCTCGATCTCGAAGTTGCGGGTGAGCGCCGTGGTCAGCTCGGACGCGCGCGAGTCCTCCCAGGCCTCCTCGGGCTTGTCCAGCACGGCCAGCCCGGCGACCAGGTTGCGCCGGGTGTAGAGCACGGCCCCGATGAACTGGACCAGCGCCTTCTCGCTGCGGGCGATGCGGCCGCGCTGGCGGAGCTGGTCCACCACCTCGGTGACGTCGGCCAGCAGCGCCTCGGTCTCGCGCTCCAGCCGGTCGAGGGCGGCGGACTGCGCCAGCGCCCGCGAGACCACCCTCAGCAGGTCGGGGTCCCGATCGGGGAGCCGCACCGCGTCGAAGCTGACCGCGGCGGATCCCTGGTCCAGCAGGAACTCGTCGAGCTCCGGCGGCTGCGCGTCCTGGCCCTGCAACAGGCGCAGCAGCGGACGCACGTCGTCCGGGGAGACCCCGATCAGCACAAGGCCACCGAAGTCGAAGGCGTGGACCTGACGGCCCTCGCCGTAGTCCAGCGCCACCGCGCCAGCGACGCGGCGCAGCACCGGCGTCTCAGCCACCTGGATGAGCTCACCCAGGTTCAGCTTGCGAGCGGTGCCATAAGCGCGCAGGATTTCGGGCATTCGCAGGCATAACTCAACGTGGAGCGCGCTGGGAGCCCGTCCTGCATGAGCGCAGGTGTGGCCCTGCCCGATCGCAGGGCCGGGCGGGCGCGCCTCGACGGATCGAGGTGCGCCCGCTCAGAGGACGCTACCAGTCGTCGCCGCCGCCGTAGCCGCCGCCGCCGCGACCACCGCGACCACCGCGACCACCACCGCCGCCGCCGCCGCCGTAGCCGCCGTCGCGACCGCCGTAGCCGCCGCCGCCGCCCTCACGGCCGCCGAAGCCGCCGCCGCCGCTGCGACCGCCGAAGCCGCCGCCGCCGCCGCCGCCGTAGCCGCCGCCGCCGCCGCCGAAGCCGCCGCCGCCGCTGCGACCACCGCGGAAGCCGCCGCCGCCGCCACCGCCGCCCTCACGGCGATCCTCGGCCGCGTTGACGCGCAGCGAGCGCCCGTCGAGCGTCGCCCCGTCCATCGCCGAGATCGCGGCGTCCGCGTCCGCGTCCGCGGAGAAGGTCACGAAACCGAAACCGCGGCTGCGGCCGGTCTCGCGATCCAGGATCACCTTGGCGTCCGTCACCTCGCCGAAGCGGGCGAACGCGTCGCGCAGCCCCTCGTCCTTCGTGCCCCAGCTCAGCCCACCTACGAACAGCTTCTTGGCCATGTCGATTCACCCTGTGCCGGTATGACCGGCGTCATCTCTCCATCAGCGTACCTCGGACCCGGCCAACCCGGGGACCAGAGGGCGCCCTCTCCAGACATGGTCACGAGAACCGTCGTCGGGGCATGGAGCAGCCTTCCCTTGTACGAGGCCATGCGCTGACTATCCACAGCGAGCGGGCTTGTCGCCCAATTTCCAGCACTTTTCGTCAGGCTTGTGTGTGGGTTTGCGAAAAAGTGGAAGAATTCAGGTGAGAATTCACGATCGGACCGTGGTCGGAGTTTATGAGGGCCAGCACCTCTTCCGCGACCCTCCGCCAGGGTCGGGCGTGGACCGGGGCCCGCCGCCCGAGCCAGCGCCGGGCCGCCTCCAGCAGCGCCGCCTCGTCCCCGGGGGGGACCAGCTCCCCGCCCTCGCCCACGAGGCCCCGGGCCTCGCCGAGATCGCTCGCCAGCACCGGGGTCCCCTGCGCGCGGTAGTCGAGGATCTTGAGCGGGCAGAACCAGGGCGGCGCGTCAGCGGGGTAGGGCGCGAGCCCGAGGTCGAGGGCGGCGACCACGTCGGAGAGGGCCTGCGGCCCCAGGTGGCCGGTGAGGAGGGCGTCGGGGATGGGCTTCGCCGGTGCCGGGCCGACCAGGGCCAGGCGGGCCCCGAGCGCCCTCGCCAGCCGGGCCGCGGCCTCGAGCCCGTGCCAGGGCTTCATGGAGCCGACCAGCCCGATCACGGGCTCGCCCTCGGGGACGCCCAGGCGCGCGCGGCCCGCGGCCCGGGAGCCCGGCAGGGCCTCGCAGCCGTTCCAGACCTTGTGGACGTTCTTGCAGCCGATCTCGCCCACGAGCCAGCCCACCAGCCAGTCGCTCACGGCGACGATCACAGGCGCGGCGCGCAGCACCTCCCGCTCCCAGCGGGCGGCGAGGCGCGGCAGGCGCACGCTCTCGTAGCGGGCGCGCTCCGCGAGCAGGGGCGCGTTGACCTCCAGCACCCAGGGGACGCCCAGCGCGTCCGAGGCCCGCCAGCCGGCGTCGCTCCAGAGCCCGTGGCGCTCGAGGATCAGCTCCGGCCCCTCGCCCGCGTGGGCCCGCTCCACGAGCGCGCGCGCCAGGCGCCGGGCCGCCCAGACCTCCGAGAGCTCGCGCCAGGGCTCGAGCCAGGAGGGCCAGCCGGGCGCGCCGGTCTCCACCACCCGCACCGGCTCCCCGTGGGCGCCGCGCCGGTCCACCGCGCGGGCGGCCCAGATCGTCACCTCGTGCGAGAGCGCCTCCAGCCCTCGCGCCAGCCCGCGGACGTGCGCGCTGGAGCCCGAGGGGCCGCGCGCCGGTACGCCCGGGCTGGCGACGATGCTGGCGATCCTCACCGCTGGAAGGCGGCGTCGAAGGCGCTCTCCAGGTCGGCGCGCAGGTCGTCGATGTGCTCGACGCCGATGGACAGCCGGATGAGGCCGTCGGGGAGCCCGATCTCGGCGCGGCGCGCGGCGGGGATGGAGGCGTGGGTCATGATGGCGGGGAGCTCAATCAGGCTCTCCACGCCGCCCAGGCTCTCGGCCAGGGTGAAGATCCGCGTGGCCTTCACGAAGCGCGCGGCGGCGTCCAGGTCGCCGTCCAGCACGAAGCTGACCATGCCCCCGAAGCCCGGGTAGTGGACGCGCGTGACGTCTCCGCGCGCCGCGAGCCAGTCGGCCAGGATCCTGGCCGACTCCTGGTGACGCGCCATGCGCAGGTGCAGGGTCTTCAGGCCGCGCAGCACCAGGAAGCAGTCCATGGGCCCCGGCACGGCGCCCACGGCGTTCTGGAGAAAGGCGAGGCGCTCCGCCCAGGCGTCGTCGTTGAGCAGGATGGCCCCGCCCACCACGTCCGAGTGCCCGTTCAGGTACTTGGTGGTGCTGTGGACCACGGCGTCCGCGCCCAGCGAGAGGGGGCGCTGGAAGACCGGCGTGGCGAAGGTGTTGTCCACCACCAGCCGGGCCCCCGCGGCGTGGGCCTTGTCGGCCAGCGCGCGCAGGTCCGTGACCTTCAGCAGCGGGTTCGTGGGGGACTCCGCCCAGACCAGCGTGGTGCCGGCGGGGACCTGCACGTCGGGCACCGAGAGGTCCACAAACTCGAAGTGGATCCCGAAGCCGGCGCAGACCTTCGTGAACAGCCGGTAGGTCCCGCCGTAGACGTCGTCGCCGCAGATCACGCGGTCGCCCGGCTTCAGCGTGCGCAGGAGGGTGTCGGTGGCGGCGAGCCCGGACGAGAAGCACAGGCCGTGCTTCGCCCCCTCCAGCGCGGCCAGGCAGCCCTGGAGCGCGGTGCGCGTGGGGTTGTGGGTGCGGCTGTACTCCCACTTCCCCTCTCCCGGGCCCGGCTGGGCGTAGGTGGAGGTCTGGAAGATGGGGGTCATGACGGCGCCGGTGATCGGCTCCGGCTCCTGGCCGCCGTGGATGGCCAGGGTGTCGAGGTGCAGGTTCCCGGTCTTCATGCGCGCCTCAGCTGGCCTGGCTCTTCTTGGAGATGAAGTCGATGAGGTCGATGCGCGTGATGATGTCCACGGGGCGGCTGCCCTCGACCACGATCGCGACCTTGGACCGACGGAAGAGCTCGGTGACGACCGGGACCACCGTCTGGCGGTCCACCGTGCAGTAGTCGGCCTGGACCAGCTCGCGCACCGGGGCGTCCGAGGAGCCGCCGCGGAGCGCGCGCTCCAGCAGGCGGGTCTCCGAGATGATGCCGACCAGGCGATCGCCGTCCATCACCGGTACCTGGGAGATGCCGTGGAGCTTCAGGCGCCCGATGACCTCCGCCACCGTGCTCGACGCGCTCACGGTCACCAGCGCGCGCTCGCCGCGGCCGCTCAGGATGTCCTGGACGGTGCCCAGGTTCGTCTCCGGCTCCAGGAAGCCGTTCTCGCGCATCCAGGCGTCGTTGAAGACCTTGGAGAGATAGCGGCTGCCGCTGTCCGGCAGCAGGACCACGGCGCTCAGGCCCTCGCGATCGTGCAGCCCGAGGTAGCGCAGCGCCCCCGCCACCGCCGCGCCGGAGGAGGCGCCGCAGAACATCCCCTCCTCGCGCACCAGGCGCCGGGTGACCTGGAAGCACTCCTTGTCGTTGACGCGGATGACGTCGTCCACGTAGTCGAAGTTCATCGTGCTGGGGAGGAAGTCCTCGCCGATGCCCTCGACGACGTAGGTGTGGGGCTGGGTGAGCTGGCCCGTGTGGAAGTAGTCGAAGTACAGCGAGCCCACCGGGTCGATGCCGACCACCTTGATGTTCGGGTCCTGCTCCTTCAGGTAGCGCCCGATGCCGCTGATCGTCCCGCCCGTGCCCAGCCCGGCGATGAAGACGTCGATGCGCCCGTCGAGCTGCCGGTAGATCTCCGGGCCCGTCATCCGGTAGTGGGCCTCGGGGTTCGAGGGGTTGTGGTACTGGTTCGCGTAGAAGCTGTTGGGGGTCTCCTCCACCAGCCGCTCCGCGGTCTTGTAGTAGGAGCGCGGATCCTCGGGGGTCACGTTCGTCGGGCAGATCACGACGCGGGCGCCCCAGGCGCGCAGGGCTGCGCGCTTCTCCTCGCTCTGCTTGTCGGGCAGCACGAAGATGGTCTTGTAGCCCTTGAGCGCCGCGACCATGGCCAGCCCGGCGCCGGTGTTGCCGCTGGTGGCCTCGACGATGGTTCCGCCCGGCTTGAGCAGGCCCGCGCGCTCGCCGTCCTCGATGATCTGGAGCGCGATGCGATCCTTCACCGAGCCGCCCGGGTTCATGTACTCGAGCTTGGCGTAGAGGGTCGCCCGGTGGTCCGCGGCGAGCCGGTTCAGGCGAACGAGCGGCGTGTCGCCGACGCACTGGAGGATGTTGGAATGGACGTTGTGCACGACGCCTCCGTGGGGCGACAGGATAGGACGCGGGCACGTAACCTGCCGGCCCCCCACCCGCAGGCACGCGCGCCGCGGGCTATACTCTCGCTGCACCCGCGAGGCTCCCCCGTGCCCCAGGCAAGAGACCCGCTGCTCCGCAAGGGCGACTACATCTTCGGCTCCTTCCTCAAGCCCGAGCGTGTGGACGGCTACATCAACGGGGTGAACCCGGGAGATCGCGACGATGTCCTGGGGCGCTTCCCCTTCTCGGAGGCCAACGTCGATGAGGCCGTGAGCTTCGCCGCCAGCGGGCTGCGCACCTGGCGCCGGGTCTCGCTCAACGACCGCGCGGGGGCCATCCGGCGCTTCCGAGACGGGATCTCGCGCAACCAGGAGAAGCTGGCGCGGCTCATGCTGCGCGAGACCGGGCGCCCGCTGTGGGAGACCCGCCAGGAGGTGCTGGCCACGGCGCGCGCGCTGGACCTCTTCCTGGACGACGGCATCACGCTGCTGGCGCCCCGGGTGATGGAGGACATCGGCGCGCGCAGCGACCGCGTCCCGCGCGGGGTCGTGGGCGTGCTCTCGCCGTATACCTTCCCCCTGCTGCTGCCGGCGACCCAGATCGCCGCGGCTCTGCTGGCGGGCAACGCCGTGGTCTTCAAGCCGAGCAAGTACGTGCCCGGCTCCGGTCAGGCCATCGCCGAGCTGCTGGACGGGTGTCGGCTGCCCCGCGGGACCTTCAACCTCGTGCAGGGGCCGGGCTCGGTGGTGGGGCACCGGCTGGTGGCGAACACCGGGCTCGACGCGGTGCTCTTCAGCGGCAGCTACGCCACCGCCCAGTCCATCCGCCAGGCCACCTCCTCGCGGCCCGAGCTCCCGCAGCTCCTCCAGTGCGGCGGCAAGGGCATGGCCATCGTCCTGGACGACGCCGAGATCGAGCGCTCCGTCTACGAGATCATGGTGGGCGCCTTCCTCTCCAGCGGCCAGCGCCACACGTCCACCGCCCGCGTCTTCGTCACCGACCGCATCTTCGACGCCTTCGCCGAGGCGCTCGTCAAGCGCAGCGCCGCGCTGCGCATGGGCCACGGGGGCGAGCCCGACGTCTTCATGGGCCCGCTGATCTCGGAGAACCAGCGCGCGCGCTACCGGCGCTTCCTGCGCGCCCTCTCCGGCGCCGGCCACAGCCCGCTGCTGGAGGGGAGGGCCGAGTCACCCGGCGGGCGCAAGGGCTTCTACGTGCGCCCCGCGATCTACCGGATCGCCTGGGAGAACGGACACCCCTACCTGGACGAGGAGCCGCCCGGCCCCATCCTCATGCTCTACCGCGTGAGCGGCTGGGAGGAGGCGGTGATGCTCCACAACCAGTCAGCCTTCCGCGGCGCGACCAGCGTGTTCACCGCGCTCGACAACCCGCTGCTGCACGAGCTCCGCGAGCGCCTGCGCACGGGCACGCTGAACATCAACCGCGGGACCATCGGCGCCAGCCTGCGCATCGCCGGGGTCGGGCTCGGTCGGGCCGCCAACGGCCTGCCCGGGGGGCTGGAGATCCTCTCCTTTCTCACCAACCCGCGGGCGCAGATGGTGGAGAGCCGGCCCTTCGAGAACGTCGTCTACCTGCCCGGCACGGGCTGGGAGGACGATGACGAGGCCACCAGCACCCGCGACGCGGGTCCGAGCGGAGCCAGCGTCACGAATTAGGGGCCTCGCCTCGGGGCGCTGGCCTACTTGCCGCCCTGACCGCCGCCCATCTGGCCGCCGCCCATCATCTGGCCGCCGCCGCCGCCCATCTGGCCGCCGCCGCCGCCCATCTGGCCGCCACCGCCGCCCATCATCTGGCCGCCGCCGCCGCCCATCATCTGGCCGCCACCGCCGCCCATCTGGCCGCCACCGCCCATCTGGCCGCCACCGCCCATCTGGCCGCCACCGCCCATCTGGCCGCCGCCGCCCATCTGGCCGCCGCCGCCCATCTGGCCGCCGCCGCCCATCTGGCCGCCACCGCCGCCCATCTGGCCGCCGCCGCCGCCGCCCTGAGAGGGCTGCGTGGGGATGTCCTCGATGGTGATGTTCACGTCCTTCTGGTCGGTCTTGGCCTCACTCACGGTCGTGGGCTTGGACATCCCGTCCGTGCCGGCCGTGATCTTGTTGTCGCCGTCGTTGTCGCACAGGCAGGCGAGGCGCGCGCTGGTCCCGGTCGGGAGGGCCAGCGAGTAGGCGCCCACCGAGGTGAGGTCGAGCTGCGTGAGCGGCCCCATCGGCCCGCCCGGCGTGGGCGGCGCGTCGCTGATGACGTCGATGCGAACCTTGCCCTTGCAGCTCCCGGAGATGGTCCCCGAGATGGTCACGTGGGCTTCGCTCTTGATCTGCTCCTGGGTCTTCTGAGGCGTGACCTGGCTCAGATCCATCATGGTGTTGTTCGGCTGGCTCTGCTGTCCCTGCTGCTGCGAGGACGACTGCGCCTGAGAGGAGCTGTTGTTGGTCCCGGTGCTCTCATACGCCGTGGGGGGCGTGGGGCAGCCGCTGAGCAGACCAAGGAGCGTGATCGAGAGGAGAGGGCGCGACACGGGGACCTCCGATGGGAAGTGTCGTGACGTTACCTCAGGCACATTTACAAATAAAAGTGACGAAAAACGTCACGCATAAGGAAGTGACGAACCCAGCCATCTATTCAGTGTCAGGCTGGGCGGATGGCGCAGGACAGACCATCACGCGCCGGGGCGCCCGTGATGGGGCACACCTGCGAGGCGCTCAGGAGCGCGCCGACGTCGGCCTCGAATCCCATAGGGAGATCCGCCGTATCCGCGCGCAGCGTCGGGTCGAGCCGCACGCGCGCCACCGCCTCGCCGTGCCGGGTGACCACGCGAACGCGCGCGCCCTCGGCGAAGCCGCTGTCCGGGTGCAGCGAGAGCCCAGGATCCTCCGTGCCCGCGCGGTGCCAGCGATCCGGCGCGCGGTCCACGGGGCGCGAGGTGCGCAGCACGAAGGGGCGGTCGGCGTCCCGCTCGGGGGCCGTGAGGCGGGCGAGCTGCTCGGCCACCACGTCGGGGAGCAGGTCGATGCGCCCGTCGGGCGTGGTGACGCGCCAGCCCGAGCGGTCGGTGTCGCCCAGGTGGAGGCGGTGGGGCTCCGCCGCGAGCTTGTCGTGCGCGCCCTCGTCCACGAAGTCCAGGAGGCGCTTCTCCCAGGTGTCCAGGTCCGCGCGCGCCAGCAGGTTGGCCGCCACCACGAGGTGGCTCCCCCACACGGCGTTGCGCACGCCCGGCCGGACCGCCTGGAAGAGGTCGCGCAGGATGTCCTCCTCGAGGCGCACCTCACCGGGCGGGGTCGAGACCGCCGGGGCCCGCGCCACGCCGTGGACGGGCAGCAGGGCGCCGTCGAAGAGGTTGATGTCCTCGCGCTCCCAGGGGTGCGGGATGGGCAGCACCCAGTGGGCCTTCGCCGCCGTCTGGTCCTCGTGCCGGGCCAGGCAGACCAGGAGATCCAGCCCGTCCAGGGCCTCGGCCGCCTTGCGCGAGCCGGCCAGCTCGCTCGCCGGGTCGCTGGACACGCAGATCAGCGCGCGCACCTGCCCCTCGCCGGGGGTCAGGATCTCGTCGGTCAGCGCCGTCTGGGGCGCCTGCAGCATCAGGAGCGGGAAGCCGTGGACGCGCGTGCGCGGCGCGCCCTCGATGGGCAGCGCGGCCAGGAGCCCGTGCAGGTCCACGAAGCCGCGGTGCTCGTAGAGCCCGCCCGGCCGCAGCGTGTTGGCCGTCAGCGTGTGAAGCGCGAGCCAGGCCCAGGCGCCCAGGCCCGCCAGCTCGTTCTGGAAGGTCCCCGGGCCCGGGTGGACCACGCCCATCGCCGCGCGCGATAGCTTCAGCCCCACGCCGGAGAGCTGCGCGGCCGGCACGCCGCAGATCTCGGCGCAGCGGTCCACCGGCCAGGCGGAGAGCGCGTCCCCGAGCCGCTCGGAGTGCCGCGTGAACGAGGTGATGTAGTGCTTGTCGCCCCAGTCGCCCTTCACGGTCGCGCTGAGCAGCCCGAGCAGGAACCAGGGCTCCGTGCCCGGCCGGATGGCGAGGTGCTGATCCATGGCCGCCGCCAGCGCGGTCTTGCGCGGGTCGGCCACCACGACCTTGGTGCCCTTGGTCTTCCGCGAGAACGCGATCCACTTCTCGTGGGCCATGCCGAGGTTGCCGGGGCCCCAGTGGTGCTGGCGCTGGTCGCCGCCCAGCAGCACCACGTAGTGCGCGCGCCCCAGGTCCGAGAGCAGCGGCGCCGGGTGACCGAGCATCAGCTCCGTCATGTGCAGCCGCGGCCCCGCCCCCGACACCAGCGAGGTGAAGACGTTGGGCGTGCCCATGCCCACCCCGAAGGCGAGCCCGCGGGCCAGCACGCGCGCCGAGCGCTGCGCCGCCTCCCCCAGCGAGATCGCCACGCTGGACGGCCCCGTTCGCGCGCGGACGGCCTTGAGCCGCGCGCCGATGTCGCGCACCGCCTCCTCCCAGGTGGCGGGCACCAGCTTCCCGTCCACGCGCTTCATCGGGCGCGTGATCCGGTCCGGGCGGCGCATGGCCTCCAGCGAGCGAGCGGGGATCTCGCAGGCGAAGCCCTCGGAGACCGGATCGGTCGGATCGGGGTTCAGGGCGGAGATGTGCTCGGGAGCGCCTTCGGCCACGAGGCCGCAGGCGCCTTCACAGAGTCGGCAGTAGGTGTGCGCGGGCATAGCCGTGGGAGCATAGCTCGTTCAGCGCCGCGAGGCCGGGAACAACTAGACGAGCGCCGCCGCCAGCCGGTCCAGCGCCTCGCGCGGAGCCGAAGAGGGCAGCGTCGCCAGCGCGCTTCGCGCGGTCCAGGACTCCAGCGCCAGCCGCCGCCGCGCCTCGCTCAGGCCTCCGGCGCGCCCGGCGCGCTCCGCCAGCGTCCGCGCCAGCCCCTCATCCGGGCGCCGGCAGAGCCGGGACCAGCAGGGCGCGATCTCCGGGTCGCGCTGCGCCGCCAGGATGAGCGGCAGCGGCGCGCGCCCCAGGGCCGCCCGCTCCTCGATCCCCCGGGCGAGCTCATCACCCTCGGCGTCCATGGCCGACAGATCTTCGGCGAGCGCCCAGGCCAGGCCCGTGTGCCGCCCGTAGCGCCCCAGCGCCGTGACCTCCGGGCGCTCCGCCCCGCCCAGCCGCGCCCCCGCCCGGCAGGCGAAGGAGAAGAGCGCCCCGCTGTGCCCCTCCGCCAGCGCCAGACCCTCCGTCAGCGAGGGGAGCCGCCGCTGGACCCGGTGCCCCAGCGCGTGCGTGCTCGCCGCCTCGCGCATGGTCTCGACCAGATCGCCCAGCACCTCCGGCGCGGGCGCGAGCTGCGCCAGCTCCAGCGCGCGCAGGGTCAGGTGGTTCGCCCCCAGCAGCCCGATCGCCCCGCCCAGGATGCGCCGCGCCGCCCGTCGCCGCAGCCCCTCCTGGCGCCCCAGGGCGGTGTCGTGCAGCAGGACCGCCCCGTGCATGAGCTCCACGGCGAGCGCGACGTGCTCCGTGGCGACGTCCCCCGAGCTCGACCCCTCCGCGTCGCGCGCGGCCTTCGCCGCCGCGGCCGAGAGCAGCACCAGGAGCGGGCGGACCCGGGGCGTCCCCGGGGCCAGGAAGCGGTCGAGATCCAGCCCCGGAGGCGCGCCTTCACCCAGCGCGAGATCGCGGAGCTGGGCGTCCAGCCGGCGCAGGCGCTCCTGCAGATCCGCGGGGACCTCGGCAAGATCCGCGCGAGGGCCGCGGTTGGCGCGCTCGGCCCGCATGGATCACCCGCGCGGCGGCTAGTAGCCGCCGGTCTCCTTGTAGGCCGTGGCGTTGGCGGTGATCAGGAGCCCGATGCCCAGCACCACGAGGCCGATGGCCACATAGCCCGCCGGGTAGATCGTCAGGTTGTCGATCCCGTCGTAGCCGAGCTTGGAGATCTGCAGCGCCGTGTCCTGCCCGTTCGGCATCCCGAAGCCGCCCAGCACCCCCGTCAACACGCCCGTAGCAGCGCAGATCGCGCCGGCCACCAGCATCGCGGTCCTCATGGATCCCTCCTGCGTCGCGCGCCCGAACGCGGACGCGGAGCGCAGGTGTACCGCGTCCCCGGCCGCGGGGCAAGCGCTCGCCAGGGGGGCGAGCGCGAGATAGGCCGAGAGGGCTCTAGGCGGGAGGTCCCATGGGCGGCGAGGCCTACATCATCGACGCGGTGCGCACGCCGGTGGGTCGGAAGAAGGGCGGGCTCTCCGGCCTGCGCGCGGACGAGCTCGCGGCGGCCCCGCTCCGGGCCCTCGTCGAGCGCAACCGGCTCGACCCGGCGGTCATCGAGGACGTGGTGATGGGCTGCGTCACCCAGGTCCACGAGCAGGGGCTGAACATCGGCCGCGTGGCGGCGCTGCTGGCGGGCTTCCCGGTGGACGTGACCGGGGTGAGCGTCAACCGCATGTGCGGCAGCTCCCAGCAGGCCATCCACTTCGCCGCCATGGGCGTGGCCAGCGGCTACCAGGATCTGGTGATCGCCGGGGGCGTGGAGTCCATGTCCCGGGTGCCCATGGCCTCCGACATGCTGCTGAACGGCGAGATGGTGCTGCCCTCGCCGGAGATGAGCTGGCGCTACACCATCGTCCCCCAGGGCATCTCTGCCGAGCTCGTGGCCCAGCGCTTCGGCCTCACCCGCCAGGAGCTGGACGAGTTCAGCCTGGAGAGCCACCTGCGCGCCGCGCGGGCCCAGGACGAGGGCTTCTTCGATCGCGAGATCCTCCCGCTCGATGTCCCCGTCGAGGGGGGCACGCAGCGCCTCGAGCGCGACGAGGGCGTCCGCCGCGACACCACCCTGGCCCGCCTGGGCGCGCTGAAGCCCGCCTTCAAGGAGGACGGGGTCATCACCGCGGGCTCGAGCTCGCAGATCTCCGACGGCGCCGCCGCCGTGCTGCTGGCCAGCGAGCGGGCCGTGCAGGAGTATGGGCTCACGCCGCGCGCGCGCATCATCTCCATGGCGACCGCGGGCGTGGACCCCACGATCATGCTCACGGCGCCCATCCCGGCCGTCCAGAAGGCGCTCTCACGGGTGAACCTTCCCATCTCCGAGATCGACCTCTACGAGATCAACGAGGCCTTCGCCTCGGTGGCCCTGGGCTGCGGGCGCGAGCTGGGCATGGACCCCGAGCGTCTGAACGTGCACGGCGGGGCCATCGCGCTGGGGCACCCGCTCGGCGCCTCCGGTGCCCGCCTGATGTGCACGCTGCTCAACGCCTTGGAGCAGCGGGACGGGCGCTACGGGCTGCTCACCATGTGCATCGGTTTCGGGCAGGGGACCTGCACAATCATCGATCGCGAGATCTACGTCTGAACAAATCTGCGCCCGTCACACGATTGTCACAAAAGGGGGTTGACGAATGCACGGGGGTGGGTAGAATGGATTCAGAAGGAGCGAGAAACAACAGAGAAATCGCCTCCAAGCCCCCGAAGTCGGGAACCCGACAGGCCGGAATCCGGTGTCGGATTTCCCTCCTCCTCAACCCAAACCGAAGCAGATCGATACAAAGGAGAGACTCCATTGGACAGCTCAACTTCGGCCCGGGTGGGCGCGCGCTGACCAGGTAGTTCTGCGAAGCGACCTCTGACCAGCGCACCCGGGCCAACCCTCTACCCCCTCCGGTCAGAGAAGAGGAGGCCCCCCGTTGGACACTGAACCGAAGGCCCGCGCAGGTAGCGCCTGCCAGCCAACCACATCACCCCATATGCAGCTTCACGGCGCCTGACGCCGTCACAGAAGGCTCGCACAGAGTCATCGCGTAGCAAAGAAGGTCAGTGACCATCACCGCTACGAGTGAGACTGAGTCCCCAACCTGCGCTTCGATGAGGAGCGACTCCATTGGGCCTGACGTAGAACCAAGAACAGGGGCCGGTTCGGTACGCCGAACCGGCTCTCTGCTTTTTCGGAGTCGCGATCTCGGGGCGGGCTCAGTCGCCCGGCTGCGAGGCGTACTGCAGGTAGTCGAAGGCGCCGTCTTCCTCGTAGCCCGTGAGCGTGGCCGTGAAGTCGTCGTCCTGAGCGCAGGTGGTCTGGAACCACAGGTTGCACTCGCTGTCCTCGCAGTCCGACGAGGTGGGGGCGTTGTCTACGCTGGTGACCGACTCGTCGGTGCCCTCCAGGTAGGTCGTGCTGGGGATCTGCGAGTAGGAGACGCCCACGGTCGCGGCGTCCCACACGTCGGTCTCGGTCCAGGTGGTGCGCCCCACCGAGGAGTTGGAGATCTGCCCCCGGGCGTAGCCCGGCTCGATGACGCCGAAGCGCAGCTCCAGCGTGGCCGAGCTCTGCTCCTCCAACAGGAAGCTGTAGCCCGCGCTGTGGGCCTCGCCGTCCTCCGAGCTCTGCTCGTCCGCCCAGGTGAACACCCACTGCTGGTTGTTCTTGTCCCAGGTCCCGGGGACGACGGTGTCGCCCAGCAGGATGATCGCCTCGTCCTTGCCCATGGTCTCGATCTGGGCGAAGGCGAGCTCGTCCCCGAAGCTGTTCTCCTCGGTGTAGGTCCAGTCGGACTGGATGCTGCCGTCGTCGTCCTCCGGCCACTGGCCGTAGACGTAGTTCTCGCCGTGGGTCGTGTCACAGGTGGACTCGACCTCGCTCAGCGGGCTCTGGAAGAGCCAGATGCCGGTGGGGTCATCCGCGCCGCAGGCCGCGAGCAGGATCAGGGGTAGCGAGCGCATGGCGCCTCCGGGTTGCCGTTCCAGGCGGATTATCGCTCTACCCGGCCACGGGCAACCGGGGCCCGCCGCTCGCGCGCGCCGCAGGACAGGATAAGGGCCTCCCCTTCTCGCGTGCTCCCCCCGAGGGCCCCGGATGTCCCCCCGTCACGCGCTCGCCCCGCTCCTCGCGCTCACCGCCTGCGACGCCAGCTTCGACGTCTCGCGCGGCGAGCTCGGGCCCTTCCGCGTGGCCGCGTTGGGGGTGGTGGAGGGCTCGGACGGGCAGTACACCGCCTCGGCGGCGATCTGGAGCGGGCTCGGGATGTACCACGAGGAGGCGCCTACCCTGAGCTGGAGCCTGGACGGCCAGGCGCTGGGGGAGGGCTGGGGCGTGGTGGTGCCCGCGTCGGGTGAGCTGGGGCTGGTGGCGACCAGCCCCGTGGGCGAGGCGCTACAAGCCAGGGTGGAGATCGCCGCCCCGCCGCCCGCGCTCTCGGTCTCCCGCGCGGCGGTCGCGCTGGGGGAGGACCTCTCGCTGGAGGCGCGCCAGGGAGCCACGACCGAGGCCGTGGACGGCGCGGCGCCGAGCGGGCAGGCGGAGCGGCTCACGCTGGCCTTCGCCGAGGAGCCTGGCGTCGAGCTGGTGGCCCGCTGGATGCTGGCCCAGGACAGCGGCACCCTGCTGGAGGTGGACACCCTGGCCGCCGACGTCCTGGCCGAGGAGATCACCTGGGACGACGGCGAGGTCGAGGCGCGCGCGCCCAGCGAGGACACGATCTTCCCCACGCTGGCGCTCACGCTGGACGGGGCGGGCAGCAACCGCTGGATCTGGGCGGACGCCGCGATCGGGGAGGACGAGCCGCTGCTGCGCCACGAGGGTCGCCTGCTGCCGGTCTCCGAGGCCGACGCCGCCGTGGCCGCCTCCGCGGGGGCCTACCTGACGGCGACGCTGGTGGCGCGGGAGGATCTGCTGGGCGTGGGGCTCTCCGAGCTGGAGGACGCCACCGTGGACGGCGCCCCCGATCTCACCCTCGGGGACACGCTCTCCTGCGCGCCCGCGGGCGAGCCCTTCCGCCTCGCCTGGATCGCCGAGGGCCGCTGCAGCCGCCCCGAGGTGCTGGGCGCCCGCGTCGTGCTGGAGGTCTGGTGAGCCTGCTCCTGCTCTGCGCCGTCGCGCTGGGCGCCGAGCTGCGCGGCGTCGTCCGCGAGCGCGGGACCGGCGACCCCATCGACGGGGCCTGGGTGCGCGCCGACACCGCCCCGGGGACCCCGCAGGCCACCACCGACGCCGAGGGGCGCTTCACCCTCGATCTCCCCGAGGGGAGCTGGACGCTCACGGTGGGCGGGCCCGAGCACGCGCTCCAGCCGGTGGACGTGAGCCTCCCCGCCGCCGAGCCGCTCGTCGTCTATCTGCGCTACACCCCGCCCGAGGAGGTCGTCGTCGAGTCGCGTCGCCCCTCGGCCCACGTGAGCCAGCAGGTCCTGGACCGCGAGCGCGTGGAGGAGACGCCGGGGGCCTACGAGGACCCCATCCGCCTCATCCAGACGCTGCCGGGCGTGACCCAGACGCGGGAGTATTCGCCCAAGGCCGGGGACGTGGTGCTGCGCGGGTCGGCGCCGGCCGAGAGCCGCTTCCTGGTGGACGGCGTCGACGTCCCCTACCTCTACCACTTCCAGCAGTACGCCTCGGTCATCCACACGCGGCTGCTGGACGAGGTCGCGGTCTACCCCTCCACCTTCGGCCCGGCTTACGGCGACGCGGTGGGCGGGGTGGTGGCGGCCGAGACGCGCTCGGCGGACAGCAAGGCCCTGCACGGCGGGGTGGCGGTCTCGCTCATCATGGCGGGCGGCTACGTCTCGGCCCCGGTAGGCGGGGGGGCGGCGCTCACGGCCTCGGCCCGGCGCTCGTATCTGGACCTGGTGGAGAGCGGCAGCGACCAGTACACCATCTGGCCCACCTTCTGGGATTATCTGGCCCGCTATGACCAGGAGCTGGGGCAGAGCCACCTGTCGCTCACGGCCATCGGGGCGGGGGACAGCTACGGGCACTACGCGGGGGACAGCGCGCTGCTGGACCCGCTGGAGCAGGCGGAGAACCCGGAGTTTCAGCTCACCCGCGGCTGGCACGGCGTCGTGGCCCGCCACGCGCTGCAGGCCGAGCGGGCCAAGGTGGACACGGTGCTGGGCTTCGTCGCCGACGACTGGCGGGGCGAGCTCCCCGACCAGGGCCAGCGCCGGCAGCAGCGGGATCTCACGCTGCGCAGCGACGCCACGCTCTTTCAGACCGAGGACTACCAGCTCGCCGCGGGGCTGGAGCTGCGCGGGCGTCAGGTGGACCTGCTGGCCGATCCGAGCCGCGCCTGGTTCGAGCTCGAGGGGGAGGCGCCCCTGCTGGCCCGCGGGCTCCCGGTCGACGAGCGCGCCGCCCGCCTGCAGGGCGGGATCTACCTGGAGCCCCGCTTCGCGATCGGCCCGGTCAAGGTGCAGCCGGGGGCGCGCCTCCAGGGGGACTCGGCCACCGGGACCCTGGCCGTTGACCCGCGGATCACGCTCAAGAGCGAGCTCAGCCCGAAGCTCAGCCTGCGGGCCGGGGCCGGGCGCTACTCCCAGGCGCCCTCGCTGGAGCAGCTCTCGCCCACCATCGGTGACCCCAGCCTCGGGCTCACGCGCTCCTGGCAGGCGGCGGCGGGGGCGGACCTGACCATCGCCGAGCGCCTGGAGTTCGCCCTGGACGGCTGGGGACGGCGCTTCGAGGACGTCGTGATCGAGGCCGCGGGCGAGGCCCCCCGCGCCGCCGACGGCTACGCCTGGGGGGCGGAGCTGTCCAGCCGCTACCGCCTGCGCGAGCGCTTCTTCTTCGGAGCCTGGGTCGCGGTGGGCCACGCCGAGCGCGACGGGGCCCTCTTCGACTACGACCAGCCCTACGCGCTCTCCCTGCTCTCCAGCTGGGACTTCAAGCCAGGGTGGAACGCGGGGCTGCGCTACCGCCTCGCCGCCGGGCTGCCGTACACGCCGATCTCCTATGGTGTCTACGACGGCACCACGGACAGCTACGATCCCGTCTTCGGCGAGGAGAACAGCGACCGGCTGCCCGCCTATCAGAAGGTGGACGTTCACATCGAGCGCCGCCTGAGCTTCCGGCGCTGGACCCTGGTGGGCTACGCCGAGCTGTGGTGGGTGCCCAAGGACGCCAACGTGCTCTACCCGGCCTGGAGCTACGACTACAGCCAGCAGACGCTGGTGGGCGGGATCCCCTTCCTGCCGCTGGTGGGGGCGCGGGCGGATCTGTAGGGAGGCGGGGGCGCCCCGAGGAGCGGCTGCCCACACATTGCGACCCCCGGGCCCCTGGTTTATAGTCAGGGGATGAGTCGTCGTCGTCGCCTCCTGCTCGGCACCACCGTCGCCCTGGCGCTCGTCGGGGGGGGCGTGGGCGCCTGGTACCGCTTCGGACGCCCCGAGCCCGAGAAGCCGCCCGTGGACGAGCGCTCCTACGAGGAGATCGACCGCGCCGAGTACGAGGCCTGGATGCAGGACCTCGGCTACACGGAGTAGCGTGGAGACACGATCGTTCTCGGTGCTCGTCGCCCTCTGCCTCGCCGTGCTCTTCGGCGCGCGCTTCGGGTTGGAGCGCCTGATCGGCGAGGTGGCCGCGATCGTGAAGCCCGACGTGGCCTCAGAGCCGATGATGGCGCTGCCGCCGAAGCCCACGGGCTCGGAGGAGCTCCCCGAGCAGCTGGGCGACGGGCCCGGATCGGGCATGGGCCTGCTCACGCGCGAGGGCTGCGAGGCGCGCGCGGAGAGCCTGCGCGACATCTGCTTCCACGCCCTCGCCCGGCAGGGCGCGGCCCGCGACCCCCAGGGCTCGCTGGCCATCTGCGCGGAGATCCAGGACGAGGAGCTGAGGCTCGAGTGCCGCTCGGACGTCTCCGAGGCGGTGGCCCCGGTGGACCGCGCGGCGGCCGAGCAGATCTGCCTGGGCATCGACAGCGTGAAGTGGCGCGGCCAGTGTCACTTCGGGATCGGGCTGGCGATGGCGGAGATCGACAGCGGCTACGCGCTGGGGCGCTGCGAGCATGCGGAGGTCTTCCGCGACTTCTGCCGCCACGACGTGGTGGGCGAGGTCGCGCTGGTGGACCTGGAGGCGGCCGTGGCCTTCTGCTCGCAGGAGCAGGGAGACCCGCTGACCCGCAAGACCTGCTGGCACGGGATCGGCAAGTACCTCGCCCGACGCGACGCGAGCGAGGCCTCGCTGGCCTGCATGCGCTCCACCCCGCAGTGGCTGGGCAACTGCTACCACGGGCTCGGCTGGGGCGCCGCCGAGCGCGACCCGGACGCGACCCTGGCCTTCTGCCAGCGCCAGGGCCAGTTCCGCGACAACTGCCAGCAAGGCGTGGCCCATCAGCTCAAGCGAGCGGACCCCCAGCGGGCCGTCTCCCTGTGCGAGGGCATCCAGGACGGCGCGATCCGCGCCCGCTGTCTCAACTTCGTGACCCGGTGATCGGATGCTGACCTACTTCCTGCAGTCGTTCTCCGGCCCCGCCGGGCCCTTCATGTACGCGCTGCTCGTGCTGCTGGGCTTCTCCATCGCGGTGATGATCGAGCGCGCGGTCTCGCTGCGCCGCTTCCGCTGCGACGTGAACGCGCTCCTCCAGAAGGTGGAGCCGGCCATCGCCCGCGGGGAGCCGCTCAGCCTGGGCGAGACCCCCGTGGAGCGCGTGGCGGCGGCGGGCATGGCCCACAAGGACCCCGACACCGCCTGGGACGCCATGTCCGCGGCGGGCGTGGACGCCGAGCTGCGCATCCGGCGACGCATCGCCTACCTGTCCACCGTGGCCTCGGTGTCCACGATGGTCGGGCTGGTGGGCACGGTCTACGGCCTCATCCTGGCCTTCGGCGCGGTGGGGACGGTCTCGGCCGCCGAGCGCGCCGCGCGCCTGAGCGAGGGCAGCGCCACCGCCATGGCCACGACCGCCTTCGGGCTCATCGTCGCCATCCCCTCGCTGGTGGCCTGGTCGGTGGCCGACGCCGCCGCGCGCGATCTGCTCGGCCGCATCGAGCAGGTCGCCAGCCGGGTCCTGGTGGCCCTGAAGACGGCGCGCGGATGACGCGGCGGGCGCTGCTGAAGAGCGAGCTCTTCCCCGAGGCGGACATCCGTCCGACGCTGCTCGGCATCGTCACGCTGCTGTTCCTGCTCCTCTTCTTCCTGCTGTCCACGAGCACGGGGCAGCGCCTCGGGGTCATCGACATCAAGGCGGCGGCGGCCATGGAGATGGCCTCGCTCCCGCACACGGGCCTGGTCAAGGAGGTCCAGGTCACCCTGAGCGGGGACATGGCCACGGTCATCGCGGACGTGCAGACCACGGACATCGCCGCGGCGGCCACCAGCACGGAGCGCCGTGTGATCCCGGTGGCGCCGCGGGACGGCGGAGGGCCCGATCTGGTGGCCCTGGGCGCGGCCCTCGCGGCCATCAAGGAGATCGACCCGACCCAGGAGAAGATCGTGCTCCTGCCCGACCAGGAGACGCCCATGCACACGGTGTTCTCCGTGATGGACACGGCGCGCGGGGCGGGCAGCGGGACGGTGCTCTACCCGCAGATCACGCTGGGAGGGCAGGGATCGTGAGGCGCCTGGCGCGACGCGGCGGGGCCGAGCCGGCTCCCGGGCTGGACATCGGCGCGCTGGCGCCCATGGTCGACATGATGACGGTGCTGCTGGTGCTGCTGCTGCGCAGCTACGCCACGGACCCGGCCCCGGTGCCCCCGGAGGGGCGGCTGGCGCTGGCGGACACGCTGTCTGAGGATCCGCGGCGTCCGGCCACGGAGATCCTGATCTCGAGCGAGGCGATCTACGTGCAGGGCCACCGCGTCATCGCCGTGAGCTACCTGCCCGAGCAGCTCCTGGTGCGCGAGCTCTACGACCCGCTCCTGCTGCAGCGGGACAAGGGGCGGGTGGAGATCCACACCGACCGGGACATCCCCTGGCGCGTCGTCGAGCGCGTGCTGCACACGGTCCGCTCCGCCGGCTACCAGGAGATCGCGCTGGTCGGGCTCGCGGGCGGCGGGATGCACTGAGGCCGGGCGCGCGGAGGAGGGCTGCGCGGGGCCCAGGTGCGCAAAGGGCTATGCAGTTCCGTGGAACATCTGCGTAAACAGATACGCTCTTTGGCCTCGATGCGGTAAGACGAAGCCCCTTTTTCGCGAATTGTTCCTGGCACGATCCTTGCTTGGTGGGATGGAGCGCGCGCACTGCGCGCCACCGACGAAGGCCCACAGCGTCCCGGCCCCTTCCCTCCCTGAGGAACCCACCCCATGCAACAAGCAGCGGCCTCCGACCTCCAACGTACGCGCAGCCGCACCGTGGCCCGGAGCTTCTACCGTCAGCTCAAGGGCGAAGGCTTCTCCCACCAGGAGATCATCGAGCTCTCGACGAACCTGCTCGATCTCGTGGCCGAGGAGATCCGCTCCGCTGACACCACGAGCTGAGGCTACTCGGGCGCCGGCTCGCCGAGCGCCAGCCACAGCTCGTCCCACTCCCGCTTGGAGAGGCCGCTGGTCTCCGCCGTGACCGGCTCGCCGCGAAGGCGCCTGCGCACGACGTCCAGGGCCCCGCGGGAGAGGCTGACGGCGCCGAGCCGGTAGTCCTCGAAGGCCTCCCAGGTGTGCGGCACCCAGTCGCGCACGAAGCCGCCGATGGCGTCCGCGTAGACGCGGATCTCGTACTGCGCGTGCGCGTCCATGCGCAGCGAGAGGAAGTGCAACAGGTTGTGGAGATCGACCTTCCAGTACCACTGGGTGTAGTAGTTGAGGGTCAGATCCATGCGCGCCAGCTCGCGGGCCAGATCGTGCTCGGCCATGAGCCCCTCGTAGGTGGCGTAGACCTGCTCGGCGTCGCGGCGGAGCAGCCCCAGCACCTCCGCGGCCTGCTCCTCGCTGAGCCCGGCCCCGCGGCCCTGCCGGTTGTTCGTGGCCTGCACCGCCAGATCCTCGGGGCGGGGCAGGTAGAACTCCCGGTCCAGGATGGAGTAGCGCGCGCTGTACTCGTTGACGTTGGCCGTGCGGTGCCGGATCCACTGGCGGGCCACGAAGATGGGCAGCTTGACGTGCAGCTTGAGCTCGCACATCTCGAACGGCGTGGTGTGGCGGTGGCGCAGCAGGTAGCGCACGAGGCCGCGGTCGTCGCGCAGGCTCTTCGTGCCCTTGCCGTAGGAGACGCGCGCGGCCTGCACGATGGCGGCGTCGTCGCCCATGTAGTCGATGACGCGCACGAAGCCGTGGTCCAGGCAGGGGGCGGGCTCGTAGAGGCGGGCCTCCAGCGCGGCCACCGTGGGGCGGCGGGTGGTCCAGGTCTGAGCCCGGCTCTCGGCGATGGCGGCCTCTTCCTGGGGGCTGAGCTTCATCGGACCTCCGCGGCACCGGGGCCGCGCGCGGGGCTTATCCGGGCGAGGGCCGCTCGCCGAGGAGGCGGAGCGAGACCGAGGCCCAGGGCACGGTCTGGCCGCCCAGCCCGCGGCGGAGGGCGGACTCCACGGCCGCGCGCGAGGCGGGATCCAGGCCGAGCCGGGAGGCGTAGCTGTCGGGGCGGGGTGCGAACCAGCGGTCCACCACCGCGTCGGTGACGTGGAGCGCGTGGGTGGTGCGCAGCTCGCTGGTCTGGACCGCGAGCCCCGCCTGCTCCAGGAGGCGCCGCAGCTCGACCTCGTCCCAGCGCGTGAGCGGATCGGCCGCGTCGGCGTAGACGGCCTCCTCCGCCGCGACCCAGGCGGCGTGGATGCCCTCGGGGAGGGCCTCGGGCGGCAGCAGGGCGGAGAGGCGCTGGGTGCGGCGGGCCAGGGACTCGACGAGGACGACGCGCCCGCCCGGCAGGAGGAGGGGCAGGGCCTGGGCCAGCAGGCTGGCTGGATCGGGGGAGCGCACCAGCGCGTCGCGGCCGAGGATCCGATCGAAGCGCACGGCCCCCACCTGCTGGGGGACGGTCTGGAGAGGCCCCGTGATCACCGTGGGCCCCTGGAGCTCGGGCAGGCGCTCGGCCAGGGCTCGGAGCGCGTTCGCCTCGTCGGTCCGGCTGCTCCAGGCCCAGACCCCGCCCTCGGGCGCGCGGCGGACGGCCTCGAAGGTCAGCAGCCCCGTGCCCGGCTCCAGGTCCAGGATCAGGTGGTGGCGCTGGGGCGCCGCGGCCTCGAAGACGGCGTCGCGCAGGGCGGCGAGGCGCTCCCCCACCTGCCCGGCGGTGCGCTGCAGCCAGCGCTCCAGGTGGGGATCCTCCGGCCCGGCGCTCAGGCGCTCGACCGGGGCGAGCCCGCTGCCCTCGACCATGGCGGCCAGCTGGGCCTCGCGCTGGCGGGCGATCTTCGGGCCCACCACGCCCTCCCAGCCCTGGTCGGAGGGCTGGTAGAAGACCCGGCCGCGCAGGGCGTCGGGGAGGTACTGCTGTGCCACCCAGTGGTCGCGGTAGGCGTGGGGGTAGAGGTAGCCCTCGCCGTGGCCGAAGGCGGCCTTGTCCCCGGTGCTGTCCTTGAGGTGGGTCGGCACGTCGCCCGAGCGCTCCGAGCTCACCGCCCCGAGCGCGTCGAAGAAGGCCATGGTCGTGTTCGACTTGGCCGTGGTCGCCAGGTAGAGCGTCGCCTGGGCCAGCGGGAAGCGGCCCTCGGGCAGGCCGATGCGGTCGAAGCTCTCGGCGCAGGCCATCACCACGCCTACGGCGGTCGGGTCGGCGAGACCGATGTCCTCGCTGGCCAGGATGATGAGGCGGCGGAAGATGAAGCGCGGGTCCTCGCCCGCGTACACCATGCGGGCCAGCCAGTAGAGGGCGGCGTCCGGGTCGGAGCCGCGCACGCTCTTGATGAAGGCGCTGATGGTGTCGAAGTGGGCGTCGCCCTCCTTGTCGTAGAGCACGGCGCGGCGCTGGATGCTCTCCTCGGCCACGCCGAGATCGACGACGATCCGCCCGGCCGCGTCGGGGGGCGTGGTCTCCACCGCCAGCTCGAGGGCGTTGAGCGCCGCCCGCGCGTCCCCGTTGGCGACATCGACCAGGTGGTCCTCCGCCTCGGGGCGCAGGTCCACGTCCCGCCGCCCGTAGCCGCGCTCGGGGTCGGCGATGGCCTGGCGCAGCACCCGGCGCAGGTGCTCGCTGGTGAGCGGCAGGAGCTGGAAGACCCGGCTGCGGCTGACCAGGGCCTTGTTGACCTCGAAGAACGGGTTCTCGGTGGTCGCGCCGATCAGCACCACCGTCCCGTTCTCCACCCAGGGCAGCAGCGCGTCCTGCTGGGCCTTGTTGAAGCGGTGGACCTCATCGACGAAGAGGATGGTGCGGCGGCCGTGCAGCGTGCGGCGGTCGTGGGCCTCGCTCACCGCGTCGCGGATGTCCTTGACCCCGGCGAGCACGGCGTTCATCGAGCTGAAGTGCGCGCGCGTGCTCCCGGCGATCACCCGGGCCAGCGTGGTCTTGCCCGTGCCTGGCGGGCCGTAGAACAGGAGCGAGCTGAGCTGATCGGCCTCTATCGCCCGGCGCAAAAGGCGCCCCGGCCCCAGGATGTGCTCCTGGCCTACGTACTCGTCGAGCGTGCGCGGTCGCATCCGGGCCGCGAGGGGCTCGGGCGGGGGGCGCACGGAGAGCTGGGTCTGACTCGCCATCCGCGAGGATTAGCGCGGCGGCGGAGAGGCGGACAGGCCCTCACTGCCCGGCGGTCCAGCGTCCGGTCTCCACCTCCCAGACGAAGCTCCGGGCCGCGCTGGCGGAGATGCGGAGCTCGTGGGAGGTGCTCTGGCCCTGCAGCGTCAGGGTCACGCGCAGGTTGCCCTCGGGCAGGCCGCAGCCGAGCAGGGGCGTGCTCCCCAGGCGGCTGCCGTCGGCCCAGACTTCGGCCCCGAGCGGGCTGGAGCTGAGGTCCACCGAGACGCGGCCGGGGCCGGAGGCGCAGGTGAGCGCGGGGGCGGCGGGGGTGGGGGCCTCGGGGGCGCTCGCGGCGGTGGTGGCGGCGCCGGTGTTGGCCTTGGTGCGGGCAGCGGGCGCGCTGGGGGCGGGCTCGGAGGGCGTGGCCTCGGGCTCGGGGAGCCATCACGAGCAGGAGCGCGTTGATATACGCGCTCCGAACGGGATGCGGGGAGATAGCGACAGCAGTCGGGCGTTGACGTGTCCATGAAGTATCGAACCCCAGGAAACGCCCGACTGTGAGCTATCGACCAGCAAGAAAGCGCCAAGGCGCGACCGGGGGTCGCGTCTTGGCGAGGGGCTCGGCCTCGGGTGCCGCGGGGTCCGGCGGGGGGGCCGTGAGCTCGGGCGATGCCGAACCGCGCGACGGCTGGTCCGCACCTTCACCCCGCCCTGCGCCGTCACCAGGATGTTGGACGGCTTGATGTCGCGGTGGACCACGTTCAGCGCCCGGCCCGTGCTGGGGCTGCTGGCCGCGCTCGCGGCGTCCAGCGCGCTGGACGAAGCCGTCCTCGCCCGTGATCTCCGCGAGGTACGCCGCCCCGAAGCCCCCCTCCCCGAGGGTGGACAGCAGGCGGATCTGTCGGGTCTGGCCAGGCACGGGCGCGCTCCTGCGGGTGCAGGATACACGATCTCGATGTCCGCTCGGGTCACGGGGGCGGGATCCTGCGACCCCGCCCGCCCTCAGAACCCGCCGCCAGGGCCGCCATAGGCGCCCATGTCGTTCCGCGAGCCGTCCGCGTCGTTGTAGGCCGTCGCCGGGTTGCCGGTGTTGTACGACGCCGAGGTGGACTTCAGGCTCCAGTCGTCGTTCCAGGGGTCGCCGTCCGTGGTCACGTCCTGGAAGCGCGGGTTGCCCGCGATGTTCCCGAGCGTGCCGGTGGGGTCGGTGACGCCGTAGTAGGTGCCGCCGGAGTTCAGGTAGACGTTGTTGTAGGAGCCGCTGAAGCTGGCCCCCGAGTCCACCCACACGCCGTAGCCCGTGGCCGCGCCGTAGAAGATCGTGTTCATGACCGTGGCCGAGCCCAGGCCCGTGACCACCAGGGCGCCCGCGTCCGGCGCGTCGTCCCCGCCGAAGGTGACGTTGGTGGCGGTGAGCGTGCCGTCCACGACGATGGCGCCGCCCGCGGAGGTCGTGGACTCGTTCCAGGAGGAGGCGATGTTGGTGATCACCAGCCCGCCGCCGTCGACCGCGTAGGCGCCACCCTCGACCGAGGTGTTGGCGATCACGGCGCTGGCCTCGTGCTCGACCACCGAGTCTTCATCCACGTAGACGCCGCCGCCCTGGTCGGCGAAGTTCGAGTAGACGTGCACGCCGGTCATTGAGAGCGTGGCGTTCTGCGCGCAGACGCCGCCGCCGAAGGAGTAGACGTAGGTGGTGTCCGTCCCCGAGGTGCTGGAGGAGGCCTCGGGCAGGGTGTTGCCGTCGATGACCAGGTCCGTCAGCGTGGGGCCGCTGTTGTCCACGTAGACGCCGCCGCCGCACCAGCTCTGGTAGTAGGTGGTGCAGGTCTCGCCCGAGCCGCAGCTCGTCGAGTCGCTGGTCTCCGTCAGGTAGCCCGAGCCGCCGGTCAGCGTGAAGCCGCTCAGCGTGGCCGCGGCGGTCTCGCCGCTGGAGAAGGTCACGACCGGGCCCGCGTGGCTGGAGGCGTCGATGATGGTGCTCTCGGCGCCGTCCACGCCCGTGACCGTGATGTCCTTGCCCGAGAAGTCGATGGCCTCCTCGTAGGTGCCGGCGAAGACCAGGACGCACTCGTCGGCCTCGTCGATGCCGCGCTGGATGACCGGCCAGGGGTGGGAGAGCGTGCCGTCGGCGGTGCCGGTGGCGTCCGCGTCCACGACCTGGGGCTCGCCCGCGTTGGCGTCGTTGCAGTCCCAGTCGTTGTCGGGGCCGTCGCAGGCCCACACCAGATCCGCGCTCCCGAAGCCGTCGTCGTCCTCGTCCTTCGAGTACCAGTCGCCGTCGGCGGCCTCCTCGTCGATGCTGCCGTCGCAGTCCTCGTCCTGGCCGTCGCACATCTCGGTGGCGTCGGGGTGGATGCCGCCGTCGCCGTCGTCGCAGTCCGTCGCGTCGTCCACGTAGCCGGCGGGGGCCTCACAGGCGGTCCGGGAGGAGCTGTAGTCGCCGTAACCGTCCCCGTCGCCGTCCTCGTACCAGGTCACGAGGCTGGTGGTGTCCAGGCTGGGGTCGGCGTCGTCCACGAGGCTGTCGCAGTCGTCGTCCTCGCCGTTGCAGACCTCGGTGGCCGAGGGGCTGATGGCGGAGTCCGTGTCGTCGCAGTCGTTGTCGTCCTCGATGTACCCGCGGGGCGCGTCGCAGGCGACCACGCTGTCGGTGGCGTCACCCCAGGTGTCGCGATCGTCGTCGGCGTACCAGGTGCTGGCCGTGCTCTCGTCCAGGCTGCTGTCCGAGTCGTCGATCGCGCGGTCGCAGTCGTTGTCCTCGTCGTCGCAGATCTCGGTGGCGTCCGGGTTGATGTCGTCGTCGGTGTCGTCGCAGTCGTCGTCGTTGTCGACGTAGCCGTCCTCGAGCTCGCAGAGCTCGGCCGGGGCGTCCTCGTCGCCGTAGCCGTCGCCGTCGCGATCCGCGTAGTACAGGTCGCCATCCGCGGGACCGTCGTCGATGTCCCCGTCGCAGTCGTCGTCGATGCCGTTGCAGAGCTCGGCGGCGGCGGGGTTGATGTCGTCCTCGGTGTCGTCACAGTCCTCGTCGTCCGCGACGTAGCCGGCGGGCTGGTCGCAGGAGGCCATCGTGGAGCCGGCGTCGCCGTAGGTGTCGGCGTCCACGTCGGCGTACCAGTCGGGCATGGAGGAGATGTCGATGCTGTCGTCGGCGTCATCGACCAGCTCGTCGCAGTCGTTGTCGACGTCGTCGCAGACCTCCACCGCGTCGGGGCTGCGCGCGGCGTCGGCGTCGTCGCAGTCCTCGCAGGCGGCCGAGCCGTCGCCGTCCGCGTCGGCGTAGCCCACGGAGCCGTCGCAGTTGTAGTCGTTCTCGTCGGTGCAGTCGTCCTCGGGGGCGCCGGGGTAGTAGGCCGGGTCGGCGTCGTTGCAGTCGCCGTCCGTGGGCACCCAGCCGTCGGTGGGCTCGCAGGCCTCCACCTCCTCGTCGCTGTTGCCGAAGCCGTCGCCGTCGGTGTCCTCGTACCAGGTGCTGGTGACGCCCTCGTCCACGTCCCCGTCACAGTCGTTGTCCACCCCGTCGCAGTCCTCCTCGACCCCGGGGTTCACCGTGGCGTCCCCGTCGTCGCAGTCCTCGGAGCTGTCGTAGCCGTCGCCGTCCTCGTCCACGGTCTCCGGCGGGTTGGAGTCGATCGGGTCCTCCCCCTCATCGGTCTTGTCGCCGCTGCAGCCGGCGAGGGCGAGCAGCATCATGAGGGGGGCGGGCAGCGAGGCGAACGAAGAGATCCATGGGCTCATGGTGGAACGCATGACGGCTCCGAGAGTGCTCATGAGAAGGGCGAGATCAGGCGGCTATGTCTGTCGGGGCCATCTCATAAAGGGCCGTCCTCCGATGGGCCATCCACTCTGGGTTACAGGACGGTAACAGCATGTGTCAGGCCGAAAGAAGTAGCCTGCGAGCGGTGAGGTGTGGTCGTGCAGATCCGTCATGAGCAGCGAGGGGCCGGGGGCGTCTTCCTGGCGGAGGAGGGCGGCCACGTCGTCGGCGAGATGACCTGGGCGCGCCACGGGGCGGGCCCCATGGAGATCGATCACACCTGGGTGGACCCTCGCGCCCGGGGCCAGGGGCTCGCGCGCCAGCTCGTGGACGCGGGCGTGGCCTACGCGCGCGCCGAGGGCCTGCGCGTCCTGCCGCTCTGCTCCTATGTGGTCCGGGTCTTCGCCGAGGATCGCTCGCTCGACGACCTGCGCGCGCGCCCCTGAGGCCGCCTACAGGTTCGCGGTGTTCCCCAGCCCGTCCAGCGCGTCGAAGCGGTTGTTGCGCTCGCCGTTCGTGTGGTCCCAGTGGACCCGGATGTTGAGGTTCCCCCACAGGCTCAGGGGCTCGGCGTAGTCGGCGCGCGTGACCGCCTCGTAGCTGGACGTGTCGATCTGCGCCGGGCCGGGGATGGCCTGCTGGGTCAGCCCCATGTTGAAGTTCAGATCGACGTGGTCACCGAGCGTCAGATCCATGTCACCGCTCACCGAGAGCACGTAGCGCTGGAGCGGGTGGAGGAGCTCGGCCCCCGCCCCCAGCTCCAGGGTCAGGTCCACCGTGTCCACGCGCACGGTCCCCTGGAGCATGAGGCCGTGCGTGGGGTAGAGCGCCTGGTCCTGCCCGAGCTGGTTCGTGTGGTTGTACCAGTCGGCCTGCGCGCCCAGCATGTAGGTCGCCGCCAGCCGGTTCCCCCGCGGGTCGTCCGAAGGGAACCAGTTGCGCTCCACGGCCGCGTGCGCCCGCGCCGTCCCCAGGTACTGCCCGTCGGGGTCCTCGTGCCCGCCGCGCGCCAGCCCGCCCACGGTCCAGTGATCATCCAGGTTGTAGCCATAGAGGAGCGAGCCCCCCACCGAGCTCGAGCTGCTGTCGAGCGAGATGGTGTGCTGCTCCACCTGGAGGGAGGGCTGCGCCTCCAGCTCGGCGTCGTGGGCCACCCCCGCCACGAAGCGGCTCCGCGTGGTGAGCCGGTAGGCCCAGATCCCGTCCCAGACGCTCAGGTACTGGAAGTCCTCCGTCCACGAACCCCATCCCCCCAGGTACACCCCCACGCCCCAGGGCGTGGTCTTCGCCGCCACCTCCGTCCCGTCCGCGGGCCGGGCGAGGCTCACGGTGACCGCCTCGGGGTTGACCGCGGTGACGAAGGGTCCCATCCCTCGCAGGAAGGCCGGCTGGAGCGAGGCCCGCTGCTCGTCGTCGGGGGTGCGCGTGTCCAGGGTCTGGAGCAGCTCCAGGCTGGGCGGCGCGCCCGGCAGCTCCGAGACGTAGCGGAGCTGGACGATGTCGTCGTTCGTCTGCGCGGTGGCGTTGACGTAGAGGACCACCTGCGCCTCGGCGCGCGGCACGTAGGCGAGCACCTCGGAGGCGTCAATGAAGCCGCGGAGGAAGGCGCAGGCCCGGGTCCGCCCCTCGTTCTGGCAGTCGATGGCGACGCGGAGCGGGCTCCAGGTCGTGGCAGGGGCGGAGCTCTCGGCCAGAGCGAGGCCTCCGAGGGGGAGCAGCAACAGAGGCGACATGGTCGGGGCCCTCGTCGGCAGCGTAGTCAGCGCCTCCGGGGACGGTCAAGCGCGCCACGACGTGTGATTTCACACATATGGTCGTGCGAGGGTACACAGCGTGGGCCCCGCTCAGGGGCGTCGGCGGACGCTCCAGGGAGGGCGGCATCAGAAAATTGCGGGCGTAGGAGGTCGATCGCGCTCCCGGAGAGCAGACCCTGGCACGGCTCTTGCTCTATAGGGATGCGTCACCGGCTCTCGCAAGAGAAGAGGTGGCAAGCCGATGGGATCGGCCGGAACCGGGGGGGTTCGGCCGGTCCTCTCTGCGACCCGGGGGGGTCTCGCGGGGCGGGGGACGATGAGTCCCTCGCCCCGTGTTAGTTTTGGCGTTCCGCGCACGCTTTGGAGCGCTGCGCGGGCCTGCGCCGGACCCTACTCCGTGGCGATGTCCATCGTGCCCACGGCCGTGAGGTAGCCGCCGTCCTCGCCGTAGAGCGAGATGCGGTCGATGCTCAAGGTCGAGCCGCTGACGCTGGGCAGGGTGACCGCCTGGAGCGCGGCGGCCATGTTGTCCACCACCTGCGGCAGCAGCAGCAGGATCATGGCGTCGTAGTTCACGATCCCGGTGGACTGTTCCGCGACGTAGCTGATCTCGATCCAGGGGTCGCCCACCATCTCCATGCTGGGCGTGAGCGTGAGCCCGCTCGCGTCCACGTCCACGTCCATGATGGCGCCGACCGTGATGTCCAGCAGCATGTCGTTGTTCTGGTCCACCGTCACGATGCGCAGGGCGCCGATCTGCGCCTCCAGCGGCGTCATGAGGTCGCCCGGCAGGAGCACGGGGGGCAGCATGGCCTCGGTGGCGAAGGTGACGCTCGTGGCCTCCGGGAAGACCAGGGCCAGCGCGTCCGAGCTCAGCCCCACCTGCTCCGAGGTCAGCGCCTGGTCGAGCGCGCCCTCCGCCCAGGCCAGGTAGAGGATGCGGTTCAGCAGGTCCACGTTGACGCCGGCCGCCACCCCGCCCAGGTCCGTGAGCAGCGGAGCCTCATAGGCGGCGTACAGGCTGCCGTCCAGCCAG
Organism: uncultured Enterobacterales bacterium; assembly: GCA_964615375.1. Lineage (GTDB taxonomy): Bacteria > Myxococcota_A > UBA796 > UBA796 > CAZKWG01 > CAZKWG01. The sequence goes on along the minus strand of CAZTOW010000036.1, from coordinate 22,411 downwards.
GGATCGGCGTCGTCGGTCTCGGGCACCACGCTCACGTCCAGCGCCAGCGTGATCCCGCCCTCGTCCACGTCCACCCGGGAGAACTCGCCGGTGAGCTGGAAGATGCTCTCCATCACGGTGACGCCGTAGTCCAGCGTGAGCGAGCTCAACGCCGCCTCGACCTGCGTGCTGACCGCGCTCTCCACGGCGGAGGCGATCTGGTCCTCCAGGAGCGAGGTGACGTACTCCTCCAGCACCTTGTCCAGCCCGATGCTCTCGATGGCGGAGAAGAGGCTGGCCTCGAAGTCGAGCTCGAGCCCGGACACGCTGACCCGCGTGTCCGCCACGTCCACCGCGAGCCCGCCCGAGCTGGTCACCCTGGGCTCGAGCTCCACGGTGACCGTCACCTCGTCCACGTCCACCGAGCCGGTGGCGTCGATCCACCACAGGGTCTTGACCTGACCCTCGATGTCGACCTCGATGTTGGACAGGCTGGTGTTGACCTCCAGCACGTCGTCCGCGGGCACGATCTCCACGCCGTCGAAGCGGTAGTCCACGTCCACGATGGCGACGTCGTACTTCGTGCTCACGATCTCGATGGGCAGCGAGCTGGTGATGTCGATGTCCTCGATGACGGCGTCGAGCCCATCCGTGATCTCGTTGAGCCCGCCCTCCCCGTCGCCGAGGTGGACCAGCACGCCCTCCGGCACCACCTCCGCCGCCGAGAGCTGATCCCCGCAGAGCACGGTGTTGACCAGCTCCGTCTCGTTGCCGTCGTTGTCCACCGCCTGGAGCGTCTTGATGTTGATGCCGAAGTCCAGGTTGTCGTAGAGGTCGAAGTACCCGCTCTCGTCGAAGGGCAGATCCTCGCCGTCCAGCGTGGCGAAGAGCACGCCGCTGACGGTGTCCGTGACGTTGCCCTTGATGTGGGCCAGGGTGTTCTTCTGGACGTCCACGTGCTCGGGGAAGCCCATGGTGAAGACCGGGCCCGTGGAGTCCACCGTGAACGGGCCCTCGTCGTCGTGGATGTCGGTGCCCGTCACCGTGGCCCGGATCGTGTAGATCCCGTCGCTCTGGAAGGTCACCGAGGAGCCCTCGAGCAGCACGTCGCCGCCCTCCGCGCTCAGCTCCCAGGGGTCCCGGGTCTCGTTGTTGAAGGCGTCCCGGATCGTGACCTCGGTGAAGATCTCGTCACCGACCTCATAGGAGCCCTCGTGGGCGTCCAGCTCCAGCGAGATGTTGGCCGCGGGGCCGGGCTTCACGGCGATCTCCGCGCTGGCGGCGAGCGGGCCGTCGCTGTCGTCCAGCAGGCCCTCCACCACGAGGTTCTGGTCGGTCGCGCGCACCGGGCGGATGCGCAGCTCGTTCCAGTCGAGCTCGGGCTCCACGTCGGAGGTGATGGTCCAGCTGTCCAGCTCGCGCTCGGTGCCATCCGAGCCCACGGCCATCAGCGAATATTCAGTCTCTTCGCCCGCGACTACGCTGGGAGGCACGTCGAGCCGGAGCTCCCAGGTGACCGTGGGGACCTTCTCGTCCTGCTTGCAGGCGCTGAGGAGGAGGAGGAGGGCGGCGGCGCTTCTGCGGTCGAGCATGGGTGACTCACTGACAGTCAGCTCGATGATACACCGGGCTGGCGCCCGGCGCGAGGATCACGCGAAGGGCTGACCCTCTCCGCGCGCCCCGCGCGAGGTCGATGTCCAGGATCCAGGGATCAATAACCCGGCTCGCCTATTCTCGTCCACACGCGCGCGGGCCACCCTCAGCGCAGGGCCGCCAGCACGAGGCGCCGGACCTCGTCGGAGCTGAGGCCGGGCCGGGGCTCGGCGACGCCGGCCCGGATGCGCTCGCGCAGGACCATGTAGGCGGGGAAGGTCACGATCCAGAGGCTCGCCACCAGCAGGAAGACGGCCACCGGGCCGCGCCCCATGAAGCCCCGGAAGTGCCGCGCGCCCACCTTCACGCTGTCGAAGCCCGCCCAGCCCGCGGTGAAGATCACCATGGGCAGCGCCAGGTTGAGGCCCGTGCCCACGCTGGTCAGGGCCGTGCCGATCACGATGGCGAAGGTGAGCAGGAAGGGCATCGAGGCTCCGTGGCGTGTGACCGCCCTCCCTGTTGTTCCATGTCCAGCGCGCGCCCACAAGGGCTGTCAAGGAAGTCTTGCAGGCGCGCCCGGCCTCAGGGCTCAGCGCTTCACGCCGTAGACGCCGCAGCTCAGCTTCTCGGGGATCTCGCCGGTGGCCGGCACCACGCACTCGGTCCCGTCGGGGCCGTTGACCCGCAGGCCGTCCGGCCCGCCCGCCTCACCCGCCAGCCGGCCGACGCCGAGCCCCAGCTCGCCGCCGCGCTCGACGCCGAGGATGATCGCGTCCGGGCGCTCCATGCTGAGCTCGCGCTCCAGGACGGGGCCGAAGAAGATGGCCAGCGCGCCCGCGTCGTCCTCCACCGTGCTGTCGTGGGGCATGCCGACCACGAGGTCCAGCGCGCCGTCGCCGTCGAGGTCGGCCATGGTGGTGCCGAAGTCGAGCTGGCCGCCCGGGTCCACCTTGTCGAGCACGCGGTGGTAGTACATGTAGTTGTAGTCCCAGCCGATCATCACGTAGACGGCCACGTCGCGGGCGTCGCGGGGGTTGTAGGTGCCGACCGCGAGGGGGGCGTTGTAGAGCTCCTCGGGGGCCCAGAACTCGCGGACCTCCTCCGCCGTGAAGGTGGGGTCGGGGTGGATGCCGCCGTCGCCCGGGTTGGTGAGGATGATCTTGCCACAATCAGGGTTGAGTGCCGGGTCGCAGATGGGCTCGGTAGGCTTGGGGGCCTTGGGGTTCGGCGGGTCGAAAGCGAAGGCAGCGCTGGAGGTGCAGGCGATGAGCGTGGCGATCACGAAACGATGGGCGGCCATGGTGCTCTCCTGAGAGTGTGGGGTTCGGCGACGGGGTCGCCGCTCACCCTCTCAAGGGACCTGGACTCCGGTCGCCAATTGGCGCATCGCCTCCGAGCCTCCGACAGCGCGCACCAGCCGAAAACCGATGTCTACTCTCCTCTCCTGGCGACTCATGACTTGACGGAAGTCGAGCCTGCAGAAGTTTGCCGACCAACTGAAGCACCCTCCACGGAGCGTGAGTGGCATGTGCCCGTCATCCTTGAGAGGGAGGGGGAGCCCGTCCACGGTCACAGGGGGGCCGTGCATGACGTTCGGCGAGCCCAGTCTGTCTCGCACGTTGCCCGCGGCGCCCCGAAATCCGTAGGGGCTGTCATCGGTCTGGAATTCGTGCACTGCCTTCAGCATGGGACCATGGGGGAGGCTGTCTCTCATGCAGCAGTAGGATGCGTCGAAGCCCTCTCCCCAGGGGAAGATGCGTCCGTCCACACCCCGAGCGGCCTTCTCCCACTGGAGCTCTCCAATGAGCGTCCAGTCCATCTGCTGAAGAGAGGACAACCAGCTCGCGAAGGCGCACACACAGGCGTGATCGAGCATGATGACCGGCCAGTCAGGTTGCCAGAGGTCTCCCTCGGAGTCCGGCTGGAGAATGAACCTGCCCCGATGGTCTCTTCCGTAGATGATTGGCGCCAGCTGACCACCCACCCCCCGATCCCGCGGCGCGTGCAGCAGCGCCTCCTCTTCGCGCCCCTGCGCCACCAGATCATCGAGGAAGGCGATGTACTGCCGGTTCGTCACCGGGAACTTCTGGATCACGAAGGCGTCCAGCCAGATCCTCCGCCAGGGGAGCCCGTCCTTGCGGATCGCCTCGTCCCCCCCGCTCCAGAACCAGCCCGCTGGCACGTAGCAGTCGTCCGGGCCCAGCTCGCCCCGCCGGGGGAGCCAGATGGGGGTGGGCTCCGGGTCGCCCGGCCGCACCCCGTCCCAGCGCTCCTGGCGGCGCAGGTAGACGGGATAGCGCACGGTCTCGTGACCTTCGAGGCGGATCTCGCAGAGCCAGCTCCCCATGGGGAGCGGCACGTCGTACAGCGGGGTGCGCCCCATGCTGCGTTGCAGCACGGGCACGAGGCGCTGGTCCTGGGGCTCGTAGCGGTAGAGCAGCACCTCGGCCCCGGGCGGGTCGGTGACCAGGGTGAGCGCGCCGTCGCCCTTCAGCCAGGCGGCGTGGCGCCCGCGGTCGTGGACGCGCAGCAGGGCCTCGGCCTCCAGCGCGGCGTCGGTGTCGCGGCGGACCTCGGCCTCCTCGTGCAGCGCGCGGTAGTGGTCGGCGAGGCGGTCGTGGGCCTCGGGGAGCTCCGGCCAGTGGTTCAGCGCCGAGCGCAGGGTCTGGAGGTGCAGGACCTCGCGGCGGTGGGCCTCGCGCTCGAGGTGGGCGGCCTCGCGCTCGCGCTCCCAGGCGGGGCGCTTCTGCTCCACGGGCTCCCAGGGCTTGACCTGGGCCAGCAGGGCCTCGGCCTCAGCGCGGAGCTGGCCGGCGCGCTCGCGCAGGCGGGCGATCTCGGGCTTCATCGCGTCGGCCTCGGCCACGGCGTCCAGCGCCTGCTCCCGGCGGCGGGCGCCGTCCAGCCAGGCCGAGATCTCCGCGGCGATGCCGCTGGCGTCGGCGAAGCGGCGGGCGGGCTCGCGGTGCATGGCGCGCATGCAGAGGGCGACCAGCTCGGGGGGCAGGGGGGCGGGGCCGGAGGGCGGGCGCACGTCGCCCGAGGCCACCTGGGCCAGCAGCATCATGAAGCTGCCGGCGAAGGGCGGGCGGCCGGAGAGGATGTGCCAGAGCACGGCGCCGAGCGCGTAGACGTCGCTGGGAAGGCCGATCTCCCGCACCTCACCCCGGGCCTGCTCGGGCGACATGTAGGCGGGGGTGCCGGCGACCTCGCCCGCGCGGGTGGCCAGGGCGTCACCCTCCGAGCGCGTGGTGATGATGGGGTCCAGCCGGCCCTCGTCGACGGCGGTGTCCGGTCGGCCCAGCACCTTGGCCAGGCCCCAGTCCACGACCAGGACCTCGCCGAAGTCGCCGAGCATGATGTTGGACGGCTTGAGATCGCGGTGGACCACCCCGCGGGCGTGGGCGTAGGCCACGGCCTCGCAGGCGCGGTGGAAGCTCTCCAGGAGGCGGCGGAAGGTCCAGCCCGAGGGCGTGGGCTCCCAGGTCCCGCCGCGGGCCGCCAGGTGGACCTCGGCGATGATCTCGGCCAGGGTCCGGCCGCGGATCTCCTTCATCGTGAAGTAGAAGCGCCCATCGGGCAGGCGGCCGAGCTCGTGGACGGGGACGATGCCCGGGTGCTGGAGCTGGGCGGTGGCCTGGGCCTCTTCGATGAAGCGGGCGATCATCCGCTCGGTGGGGGCGCGATCGGCCCGGACCACCTTGAGCGCCATGACGCGGTTGAGATCGCGGTCGCGCACCCGCCAGACCTCGCCCATGCCGCCCTGGCCCAGCAGCCCGAGCACCTCGTAGCGGGAGAGCGGATCTCCGGTGCGCGGCTGGAAGGCCGAGGATCCTTCCGGGCGGGCGCTGACGAGCGCGCTCTCCGTGCGCCCGGGCTCCGAGCCCGTGGACGGGAGCGGCGGGCCCGGGGGGCCGTCCGCCGAGCTCAGGGTGGGGAGCTGCCCCGCGGGGGGGAGCGCCACCGGCTCCACCGAGAAGGTGGGATCGCTCGCCGCCGCCAGGGCGAGCACCGATCGTCCGCCCAGGCTGGCCTCGGTGTCCCAGCCGAGCGTCTCCTGCTGGCTGACCGCCACGGCCGCTCCTCCTCTGCGCTCAGGATACCTGATTCCTCCCCGATGTCCTGGTCAACGCGGCGGTCTCCACGGGGATCTCGCCGCGCTCCAGGGCCTCGCGGAGGGCGTCCCAGCGCTCCGAGGGCGCCTTCGTCCAGTCCACGCCGAGCGTCGCCGGGGGCAGCGCGACGGCCAGGCGGCCCCCCTCGCCCACCACGATGTCCAGGCGGATCCGGCCGTCCGGCTCGCGGGGCAGGCTGTCGATGGCGCGCTCCTCCTCGGGCGCGGCGGGGAAGATGACCTCCCACTCGCCGTCGACGCCGCGCTCGAGCACCACCAGGCGGCGACTTCCGAGACCCTCTGGCGGGCTGAAGCGGAGCTCCACGTAGTCGTCGGCGCCGGGCTCGTCCTCGCCCATCATCGCGCCCTGCTGCAGCGCGGGCGTCAGCGCCCAGGGTCCGCGGGCGCCCACCGGGGGCAGGCGCCAGCCGCTCGGCTCCTCACGCACCGTGCTCGCCGACAGCGCGGCCAGACGATCGCGCAGGCTCCGGCTCGCGGCGAGGGCGGCCTCGACCTCCTCGCGGCGCCCGGGGTCCAGCGCGCCGGCCAGGTAGCGGCGCAGGGTGCGGTCGGAGAGCGGGGCGTCCATGGGGGCTCCTTCGGGGGCTGCACCGGGACAAGGGAAAGGGGTCGTGGTCGCCACTTCACGCAGCAGCCGAGGCTACATGCTGGGGACGGCGCGGGCCACGACCTCGCTGGCATGCGCCTGGAAGGTCGGGAACCCCGACCTGGGGAAGGGGACGCGCGCGTCCCAGGCGGGGGTGAGCAGCTCCTCGGAGCGGCGGGCCAGGTCGCGGCCGGGGGCGAGGGCGGCCAGGCTGCCCAGCGTGGGGAGCAGCGAGGTCAGGATCTCGTCGAGGGCGTCGGCCAGGAAGGCGCGCAGGCGGTGGTAGGTGGCGGTGACCCGCCCGCGGGGCGGCAGCGGCGGCAGCGGGTCGCGCAGGGCCTCGGGGAGCTCGTCGCTGAGCAGGCGGCCCCAGGTGCCGTCGCGGTCCCCGGTGCCGCCGGTCTGCACCCAGCGCTCCAGGTGGTCGCGGCGACCCTTGAGCAGCGCCAGCAGGACCCAGGTGCGCACGGCGGGGGCGTGCTCGGGGCCCAGCGGCAGGAGGCCCTCGTCGGGGGCCTCGCAGGGCGGGGTGACGGCGTTGGCGAAGTCCCAGGCGAAGCCGCGGGCCATGGACTCCCAGGCCCAGTCCCAGGCGTAGCGGCGGGTGGCCAGCAGGGTGCGGGCGGTGAGCGCGTCCAGCGAGAGCAGGACGCTGCGGAGCTGGCTCGGGCGGCCCATGGCCATCGCGCGCAGGCGGCCCCGGGCCTTGCCCCGGTTCTGGATCACGACGCCCCAGCTCCGTACGGGGTCGGCGCCCTCCGCCTCGGCCCAGGTGTCCAGCAGGCGCAGCACGACGTGGGCGTCCAGCACGCTCTCGGCGCGGTCGGGGGCCTCGATCAGGCGCTGGCGCAGGACCAGGGCGCGGGCGGGGCCGCCAGGGACCTCGGGCAGGAGGGAGGCGACGGTGGCGGGCCAGGTGCCCCGGGCGGTGGTGCAGCGGGCGGCGAGCGACCAGTCCTCATCCGTGAGCGTGAGCGCCAGGGCGGGCACGCCGCCGGCGGTCTCGACCACGCGCGCGGCGAGCTCGGCCCAGCCCGGCACGCCGCCCTTTCCGCCCAGGAGCTGGTACCAGAGGCCGTCGCGCAGCTCGGAGAGGGCCTGCTTCGCCACGCCCGGCGGGAGCTCGCGCGTGGACAGCACCTGGCGGAAGGCGGCCATGGCGGGCTCGACGCACAGCTTCTCCCAGCGCCGCTGGTCGGACCACACGGCGGCGCCGCCCTGGAACATGCGGGCCCAGAGCTGGGCCACCTCGGCGTCCCGGGGGTCGGGGGCCAGCGGCTCGCGGGCCCAGGCGGCGCGCTCGCGATCCTCCACCTGCTCGCCCAGGAAGCCGAGCGTCTCCAGGGCCCAGGCCCGGCGGGTGCCGGGGGTGTCGGGGGCCTCCAGCTCGGGCGGGAGGCGGGCCTCCAGCGCGCGGATCAGGCGGAGGCGGTGCAGTGGCTCGTCCACGTCGAGCTTGGAGGGCGGCGGGGGCGGGAGCAGCTCGGGCGGGGCCAGCGAGCTGGCCAGCAGGGCGGGGCTGGGGCGGAGGGTGGCGGCGTCGAGGGCGGCCTCCACCGCGGCGAGGCTGAGGGGGTCCTCGATGAGGCGGAAGGCGCCGAGGGCCTCCTGGACCGGCCAGCCCCCGGCGAGGGCGCGGACCCTGCGGGCTTCCCGTCGCTGGAGGAAGGTGTCCCAGTGCACGCGGAGGGCTCCTGTGTCCGGGCATCATGCCCTGGGATTCGTCCTCAGACCAGCCCCACCAGCCGGGTGCCGGGCGTGAGGATGAGCACGTCACCCATGCGGATCTCGTGCTCGCCGGGCGCGAGCTGGTCCTCGTCGGCGCCGCGGCGGCGGAGCGCGGGCCGCTTGAGCGCGATCCGACCGGGGCCCACCCAGCGCAGGTGATCGCGGGAGAGCTTGCGATCCCACAGCCAGGTCCCGCGGTAGAGGGCGTGGGTCGGGCCCTCCGGGTCGGCGGTGCGGCCGATGGTCTCGCCGGGCGCGGGGCGGAGGCGACGCCCGTCCTCCGGGCCGCCCAGCGCGCTGAGCAGGGTCGCGGGGGGGAGCTCGTCGGGCGGGATGGACTCCACCGTGGCGTAGGGGTCGTCGTCGCTGGCGATGGGCAGCGCCCCGAAGAGCCCGAGCGAGATCTCCGGGTCCGCCGCGATCACCGCCGACAGATCGGCGAGCCCGAAGTCCGGCCGCAGGCGCGCGCCCCAGCTCTGGAGCCGGGGCGTGGGCGGGAGCAGGCCCTGAGGCGCCTCGGGCTGGGGGCTGAGCTGGGCCAGGGCCTCCTGGTAGGGCTGGAGGCGGGCGGGGGCCACGCGGCGCAGCCAGTCGGTCAGATCTCCGCCTCCGCGGGTGCCGGGGAGGGCGGCGAGGAGGTGCTCGAAGCCCAGGAAGCCGTCGTTGGCGGCTCGCGCGCGGGCGAGCTCCAGCAGCCCGGCGGCGTCCTCGGCCGGGCGGGGCCAGCCCTCGGGCTGCCAGCGTCGTCGAACCAGGGGCTCCTGGTCCAGCACGCGCAGGTCGGTCACGAAGAAGGCCAGGTTGGCCCAGCGGCACTGCGGGTGCGGGTGACCCCAGGCCCGCACGGCGCGCCGCCCGGCCAGCACGGCGTCGGGCAGGGCGCCCTGGTCCATCAGGGACTCGTAGAAGCCACCGAGGAAGTGGTCGAGCGCGTCCACGCTCACCCGCTGCATGGGCGCGACGATGGCCCGCGCGCCCGAGGCGGCCAGGCGCCCGGCCAGGTTGTCGAGCTCGCGCGGGGTGGCCTCGGCCCCGCCACAGACCGCCAGGATCACGGCGTCCACGCGCTCCAGCAGGGGCTCCAGGCGGGCCGCCGCCGCGCCCGCGTCCCGGGCCTGCCCCCCGAGCTTCAGGCCGACGGTGTCGATGTCCCGGTGCCCGTGGGCGATGACCTCCAGGATCTCGGGGCCGGTGGGCTCTGGCAGGGTCTGGCCCGCGGGCACGTCGCGCACGGTGAAGCCGAGGCGCTCCGCCTGCGCGCCGAGCGCGGTCCAGAGCCGGGCGCAGGCGGGATCCTGCGGGGTCGGGGTCCAGCGCCAGACGGTGAGGGCGCCGGAGCGGTTGCGCGCCGCCGGGCGCCCGGGGAGCAGGCGGAAGACGCCACCTCCGCGGGTCACCTCCAGCGGCGGGGCCTCCGAGCTCACGCTGAGCAGCTCCCAGGGCAGGGCGCGGGCCTCGGCGTCGGGGGCGTCCACCACCAGCCGGGCGGGGGAGCCCTGGCCCGCGGCGACGCCCAGCAGCTCGCGCAGGCGCCCGTAAGGCTCGGGCAGGCGCCGCAGGAGGTCCAGCAGCTCGCCGCCCACCTGCTCCTCGGCCCGCGTGCGCGCCTGGTCCTCGCCCGGCACCATGACCCGGGGCCGCGCGTCGAGGGCCCGGCCCAGCCCCTCGCGCAGCGCGCCCACCTCCTCCGCGGAGAGCAGGCCCTCGGCCGGTCGCGTCGCCGGGTCTCCCACCGCGACGCGCCATCGGCCGGTGTCATCGACTTTTATGTCGATTGTGATCGTCCTCACCATCGGCACTCTTTATCCGCCGGACCTCGAAGCCGCCCTCCCTCCGCGCGTGGCCGCGCGTCCGCCCCCCGAACACGCATGCAGGCTCGCCCCGGGGCGAGCCATAGGAGAGGAAGGAGCGACACAAGCGCCCGGCGCGCGCCGTGGTAGATCGCTCGCGAGGTCCAGCGCGACATGCCGAACCCGGCTCGCCCGCACGCCGTCGTCCTGCACGCCGACGCGACCGCCTGGCGCTACGAGCTCCAGGGGGTGCTGGGGCGCGGCGCCTTCGGGCTCGTCTACGCCGCGCGCCTGGTGGGATCGGCGGGCTTCAGCCGCCCGGTGGCCCTCAAGCTGCTGAAGCCCTCCTGCGCGGGCTCGGTGGAGCTGAACACCCGGCTGCGGGAGGAGGCGCGGGCGCTGGCCATGCTGCGCCACCCGGCCTTCGTGCGCATCGAGCGCCTGGAGCGCCTGGAAGGGAGCTGGGCCCTGGTGCTGGAGCGGGTGGACGGCGTGGACCTCCAGCGCCTGCTGGCCGCGCACCAACGGATCCCCCTGGGCCCGGCGCTGGAGATCGCGGCGATCACGGCGGGGGCGCTGCACGCGGCCTGGTCGGACACGGACGAGCGCGGCAGGCCCCTGCGGCTGCTGCACCGCGATCTGAAGCCCTCGAACCTGATGCTCACGCCGCACGGGGCGGTGCGGGTCTGCGACCTGGGGAGCGCCGCCGCCCGGGGGGCGCTGCAGGGCGAGCAGGGTCGGGCCTTCGGGACGCCGGACTACGCCGCGCCGGAGCGCTTCGACGGGCGGGACGGGCCAGAGGCCGACATCTTCTCGCTGGGGGTGGTGCTCTACGAGCTGCTGACGGGCGAGCGTTTCGGCCTGGCCAGCCCGGTGCGCGAGCACCACGAGGTGAGCTGGCGGGAGGCGCTGGCGGTCCTGCGGGCCACGCTGGGCCCGGACGGCGGGGATCGGGAGGCCATCTACGATCTGATCCGCTTCTCCCTGGCCTTCGACCCGCTCGTGCGCCCGCCGGCCGAGGCGTTCGAGGCCGCCTGCCTCGCGGTGCGCGCCCGGCTCCCCGACGAGGCCCTGCGCGCCTACGCCCGCCGGGTGGTCCCGCCGCTGCTGCAGGGCAGCGTGGAGCCGGTGGAGAGCCTGTTGGAGGAGGATCTGCCCACCGAGGCGACCGGGGACGAGGAGACGCCCACGCTGATGGACCTGCTGCCCGATCAGGTGGTCAGGGTCTGATCGCGCTCACTCGTCCTCGCGACGCACGCGGCGGACGGGCCGGCGCGCGCCGCTCGGGGGCCAAGGCAGATCGCCGTCGTCGGCGGGCTTCGCCTCGCCCTCGGACTGGATCTTCTGGATGAGGTCCTGGGCGCTGACCTTCCGGGCCGCCATGAGCTTGTCGTAGAGAGAGGGAGCGGGCCCTCCGGTGGCCGGCTTCGGGGCGGGGCCGCCGGTCTGGGCGGGGCGCTGGGGCTCGGCGGGCTCGGGCCGGGCCGGGGGCGGCGGCAGGGCGCGGAGGGCGCGCTGCACGGCGTCCACCGCCCGCTGAGCGGCCACGCAGGTCTCGTTGGCCGAGCTCTGCGTGGCCTGGGCGCGGGCCAGCCCCAGGTCGAGGGCGCGGCGGCCCTGCAGCAGCGTCTCCAGCCCGCGCTCCTGGGCGGTGAGCATCGCGGGGGCGCCCGCCGCCATCTTCGCCGCGCGGCTCGCGGTGTCCTCGGCGCGCAGGATCGCGGCCTTCACCAGCGTGAGCGCCTCCTCCGCCACCGCCCGCGCGTCCAGGCTGTCCTGGCGCTGGCGCGTGGCCTCGGCGAGGGCGGTCTCCAGGGCGGCGCGGCCCCCCGCCCGCTCGGCCTTGCGGGCCTCGGTCTGGGCGACCCGCTCCCCGAGCCGGGTGAGCTCGGCCTCCACCGCCGCGATCTCCGCCTCCTGGGCGCGCTGGCGGGCCCGCGCCTGCGCCACCGCCTCCCGTGCCTCCGCCCGCTTGCGCGCGCGCTCGGAGACGATCTCCAGCTTCTCCAGGACCTCGCCCAGCTCCAGCTCCGCCGTGAGCGCCTGCTCCTCGCACGTCGAGAGCTCCTGGGTCGCGGCCTCGTGGCCCTGCCGGGCCTGGGCGAGGGCGTCTGCGCGCTCGGGGGACCGGGCCTCCGCGCTCGCCAGGGCCGAGGCGGCCGCGTCGCGCTCGGCCGTGAGGGTGGAGAGCTCGTCCCGGGCGGCGCCGAGGGCCTCGGCGAGGGCGCTCTGGCGGGCGCGGTTCTCGGCGAGGGCGCCGCGCGCGGCGGCGAGGCTGGCGCTGGACTGGTCGGAGGCGTCCAGGAGCTGCTCGAAGGCGTCCCCCGCGTCCAGGACGCGGGCGTCGGTGGCCTCCCGGCGGGCCTGGGCCTCGGCGATCTGGCCGTCCAGGTGGGCGACGCCCGCTTCCAGGGCCCGCATCTGGTCCAGGGCGGCGCGCAGCGTGGGCCCCACGGCCCCGAGCGCGGCCTGGATCTCCTGGACCCTCGCCTGGCGTCGCGCCTCGGCCAGGGCGGCCAGGGTCTCGGCGAGGGCCCGCTCGGTCGCGCGGAGGGCCTCCTGCTCCGCCGCCAGCGCCGCGCGCGCCCGCTCGGCCTCGGCGCGGCGCTCGGCCAGCTTCAGCGCGGCCTGCACCCGCGCGTCCTGGGCGCCCTGGAGCGCGCTATCAGCCTCGTCTCTGGCGCGCTCCGCCTCCCGGAGCTCGGCCAGGACGGCCTCCCAGCGCGCCGCGCCCGCCCGCCGGGCCGCCCGGTAGGGCTCGATCTCGGCGTCGGCGGCGGTGAAGCGGCGTCGCACGGCGTCCAGGGAGGCCCGCGCGCGGACCAGGGCCGGGCGCAGCGGCGGGATGGCGGCGTTGGCGGCGCGGCGGGCGTCGGCGCCCGCGGCCAGCCGGGAGGGGATGCTGGACCAGGCGTCGGAGAGGGCCCGCGCCTCGGCGTCCAAGGCCGACTGTCGGGCCCGCGCCTCCTCGAGGGTGCCGCGCAGGGTCGCGAGCCGGGCCTGACGCTCGGCCTCCCGCCGCCGGGCCTCCGCCTCCGCCGCCGCGCGCACTGGATCCAGCGCGGCGAGGGCCTCTTCGGCCGCGCGCTGCGCGCTCTCCAGCAGCGCCCGGGTCTGGTCGGCGGCCTCGCGGGCGGCGATCAAGGTCCGGGCGGCGGCCTCCTGATCGGCCATGGCCTCGCCGAGCGCGCGGGTGGCGAGCTCCTGCTCGGTGCTCGCGGACTGGAGATCCTGAGCTTGCCGGGCGTGCTCTGCCTCAGCCTGGGCGGTGGCCTCCTGGGCGCCCGTCAGGCGAGCCTGGGCCTCGGCGCGCGCTGCAGCCGCCTTCTCCGCGCGCGCGCGGGCCGCCGCGAGGGTCGGGTGGGCGTCGGCCAGCGCCTCCTGGGCGGGGCCGGGATCGGGGGGCGCGGGGAGCTGCGCGAGCGCCTGCTCCAGCGCCTGGATCTGCGCCTCGCGATCCGCGGTCGCGCCCCGGCCGAGCCGGATCTCCTCGCGAAGCCGCTCCAGCCGGGCCTCCCGGGCGGCGGCGCGGGCCTCGGCCGCCGCGGCGAGCTGGTCGTGGAGCTCGGCCAGGGCGCGCTCGGCCTCGGCCAGAGCCTGCTCTTCGGCCGTGAGGGTCTGGGCCGCCTGTGCCTTCGCCTCCTGGCTCGCCTGCAGGGCGCCGACGGCCTCGGAGGCTGCGCGCTCGGCCTCGGTGAGGGCGCTGGCGGCCTCTCGCGCGTCGGCGCGGGCCTGCTCCAAGAGGGCGTCCATCTCGGCGCAGGTGGCGCCCAGGCCCTCGGCGGCGTCGGCGGCCTGGGTGTGGCGGGCGCGGGCCTCGTCCAGCCTCCGGGCGAGCCGGGCGGCGGCCTCCTGGAGGGCGGGGAGCGCGCCGCGGGCGCGGGCGGCCTCGGCGGGGGTGGGGGAGGAGGTTAAAAGATCTAGTGAATTTTCACACTGTTCGAGGGCGACCGTCGCGGCCTGGAGCGGGCCCTGCGTGGCGGCCTGGGCGGCGCGGGCCTGGGACAGGGAGGCGCGCAGGGTCTGGAGCCGGGCGATGTGGGCGTCCACCGCGGCCTGCAGGGCAGCGTCCCGGGCGGCGGCCTCGCGAAGGGCGGCGTCCCGGGCGGCGGCGTCCCGGGCGGCCTGCTCCGCCTGGGTGATCGCCGCGAGGAGGCGGGTGTGGGCCTGCAGGGTCTCGTCGAGCGCGCGGGTCTCGGACGCGATCTGCGCGGCGGCGGCGTCTCGGGCGCTGGTCGCGGCCTCGCGCGCGCGGTTGGCCTCGGCGTGGGCCTGCTCGGCCTCGGAGAGCCCGGCCTCGGCGGCGCCCTGATCCTGCCTCAGGGCCTGGAGCTCAGCGCTGAGCTCGGCGACCGGGAGCTGCTGCGCGCGCGCCTGGAGCTCGGTGAGCTGGGCTCGGGCGCGCTCCAGCTCGGCGCGCTGCTCCTCGCGTCGGGCGCGGGCGGTCTGGTGCGAGGAGGCCGCCCCGTCGCGCTGGCCCTGCACCTCGGCGGCGCGACCCTGGAGGCGGGAGAGCTCGCCGGTGAGGGACTGATCCTGGGCCTCGTGAGCCTGGAGGGCGGTCGCGGTGCGCTCGGCGCGGGCCCGAGCGGTGTCCAGGAGGCCGTGGAGGGCGTCGAGCTCGGCGGTGCGGCGGGCTTCTTCGGCGAGTCTGGCTTGTTCGGCGAGTCTGGCTTGTTCGGCGAGTCTTGCTTCTTCAGCCTTTCTGGCCTCTTCAGCGAGCCTTGCCTCTTCGGCCTTCCTGGCCTCTTCAGCGAGTCTTGCTTCTTCAGCGAGTCGTGCTTCTTCGGCGAGCCTTGCCTCTTCAGCCTTCCTGGCTTCTTCGGCGAGCCTTGCCTCTTCAGCCTTCCTGGCTTCTTCGGCGAGCCTTGCCTCTTCAGCCTTCCTGGCTTCTTCGGCGAGTCTGGCCTCTTCGGCCTTTCTGGCCTCTTCAGCGAGTCTTGCTTGTTCGGCGAGTCTGGCTTCTTCAGCGAGTCTGGCCTCTTCGGCCTTTCTGGCCTCCTCGGCCTTTCTGGCCTCTTCGGCCTTTCTGGCCTGTTCGGCGCGTCTGGCTTCCTCGGCGCGGCGAGCTTCTTCAGCCTTCCTGGCCTCTTCAGCAAGTCTGGCTTGTTCGGCTTTCCTAGCCTCCTCCGCCTTCCTAGCCTCCTCCGCCTTCCTAGCCTCCTCCGCCTTCCTAGCCTCTTCCGCCTTCCTAACCTTATCCTCCCCGCCAATCTCCCCACCCGCGCCCTCCAGCGCGGCGAGCAGGCCGGCGTAGATCGGGGTGGCCTCGGCCTCGGCCTGCAGGGCCTCCCGACCGTTGTCGGCCAGCGGGGGGAGGGCGCCGCGGACCGCCTCGGCGAGCGCGGCGGCGTCGGCGACGCAGGCGCGGACCAGGGCCTCGAGCTCGGGCATCCAGGCGCGGAGGATGAGATCGGCGCCCTCGCGATCCGCGCCGCTCAGCCCGAGCCGGTCGACGGCCTCGTCTCCCCAGGTGAAGGCGAGCTCGCTGGGTAGCGCCTCGGCGGGGAGATCGCCGTCGGCCACGAAGGCCAGGGCCACCTCGACGGCGCACCACCAGGCCAGCAGCGCCTCTCCCGCGGGTCGGGCGCGGAAGGCGGCGGCGCGCGCTCCGGCCTCCCCCGCGCCGAGACGCCAGGCGCTCAGCGCGAGCCCGTAGAGGCGGAGGACGGCGTCCTTGCCCTGGTCGGCCTCCAGATCGGAGAGGCCGGGCGCCCAGTCGGCGTGCGCGTCGTAGAGGGAGAGGGCGAAGCGGGCGCCCAGCGCGCCGGAGCACACGGCGGATCCGGCGTCCAAGGCGGCGGCGAGCGGCGTGACGGGGCCGGCGAGGCTGAGCGGCGGCAGGGCGCGGCCGAGCGCGCCGAGCACATGGACGACCAGGCGGCGGGCGGATCCGTCCGTCCCCCAGGCCGCGGCGCGCGCCTCGACGAGCAAGGCCTAGGCCCCTCGCCCGGGGGCCTCCGCCTCCAGGCGGGCGAGCTCCTCCTCCAGGCTGGCGACGCGGCGTGCCTCCTCGGCGTTCTGCGCGCGCAGGCTGGCGAGCTTCTCCTGGAGCCCCGTGCGGTCGGCCTCCAGGCGGGAGCGCTCCTCGTCGATACTCTTGATCTCAGCCTCCAAGGCCGAGAGTCGGTCCTGCTGCGCGGTGACCTCGGCCTCGCGGCCCTCCAGCTCCGCGGCGAGCTGGACCACGTCGGCGGACAGGCGCTCCTCCTCGGCCTTCAGCTTCGCGTGCTCCTCGGCGGCGGCCTCGGCGCGCGCCTGGACCTGGGAGACCCGCTCGCGCAGCTCCTCGAGCCGGGCCCGGCGCGCCTGGACCTCGCCCTCGTGCTGGGTGAGCGCGCTCTGGGCCGCCTCGACCTGGCTCTCGGCGCTCGTGAGCGCGGCGCGGGCGCGCTCCACCGCCTGCTGGCGCTCCGCGAGCGCGCTCTCCAGCTCGGATCGGCGTTGCTCCAGGTTGATCTCGCTCATGGCTCTGCTCCGACGCCGGGCGAGGGTGCTCCCCCTCGCCCCGGGGCCCGGATGCTACCAGGGCCCTGGAAGCGGGTCAATCGCTGGTGGAGACCCCAGGTCGTCGGCCGCGCCCAGCGCGCCCGACGACCTGCTGCCTTTCCAGGGGGAGAACCCTCCTGCGAGGGTTCGACGGGGCCGCCTCGAGGCCCCTGCGGCCGGCCGCTCTTTGCGAGAGCGCCCGGCCTGCCCCCTCTCCCGCCAGGGGGCGGGCAGTGACCCGCCGATCTGGGATATCTACGCGACCGGACGTCGGCGCCGCAGCGCGAGGGCGCCGATCGCCACGCCGAGCAGGCCGACGGCTCCGCCGGAGGGCGCCGTGTCCGCGCTGCAGGCGCAGCCGCCGCCGCCCTTGACGTCGTCGCCGCTGAGGCCGGAGTCTTCGCCCTCGCCTTCGCCCTCGCCGGAGGGCTCGCCGGTCTCGCCCTCGCCCTCGCCCTCGCCCTCGCCCTCGCCCTCGCCTTCACCCTCGCCCTCGCCCTCGCCCTCGCCGCCGGAGCTCGCGTCGGCGCCGTCGCAGTCCTGGTCGATGCCGTCGTCGGGGGTGTCGGTGGCGCCGGGGAAGATGGAGCTGTCCTCGTCGTCGCAGTCGGTCCCGCCGGCGGCGCTGGCGTCGTAGCCGTCGCCGTCCAGGTCGGTCAGGTCGGCGCCGTCGCAGTCCTGGTCGATGCCGTCGTAGGCCAGCTCCGTCTCGCCGGGGTTGATGTCGGCGTCGGCGTCGTCGCAGTCGGGGCCGCCGTAGGCCGAGCCGTCGTAGTGGTCGCCGTCAGCGTCGTAGTCGCTGTCGTCGCCGCAGTCCTGGTCGATGCCGTCGCCCACGGGGTCGTCGGCGCCCAGGTAGATGGTCGGGTCGGTGTCGACGCAGTCGGTCCCGCCGATGTCGCTGGTCTCGTGGCCGTCGCCGTCCTGGTCGTAGTCGTTGGCGCCGTCACAGTCCTGATCGGTGCCGTCGTACCAGACCTCGTCGGCGTCGGGGTTGATGTCGATGTCGGTGTCGTCGCAGTCCGTCCCGCCGGCCGCCTCCGCGTTGAAGCCGTCGCCGTCCGCGTCGGCCTCGTCCGAGCCGTCGCAGTTCTGGTCGATGCCGTCGTAGAGCGTCTCCAGCGCGCCGGGGTAGACGTCGGCGTCGCCGTCGTCGCAGTCCGTCCCGTCGGTCACGTAGCCCGTGGGCGTGGTGCAGGAGGTCGTGCGCGTGTCGGGGTCGCCGTAGCCGTCGCGGTCGGCGTCGCGGTAGTACACGTCGGCGTCCGTCGCGTCCGAGCCGTCCGTGGTGCCGTCGCAGTCGTTGTCGATGCCGTCGCAGACCTCCGCGTCGCCGGGGCTCACGCCCGAGTCGGCGTCGTCGCAGTCGGTCCCGCCGCTGACCTCGGTGCTGTCGTAGCCGTCGCCGTCCACGTCGGCCAGATCCTCACCGTCGCAGTCCTGATCGATCCCGTCGTAAGGCTCCTCCTCCACGCCGGGGTTCACGCCGTCGTCCGTGTCGTCACAGTCGTCGCCGCCCGTGACCTCGGTGCTGTCGTAGCCGTCCTCGTCGAGGTCCGTGATGTCCGCGCCGTCGCAGTCCTGGTCGTCCCCGTCGTAGGGGACCTCGGACGCGCCGGGGTAGATGGTGTCGTCCGTGTCGTCGCAGTCGTCGTCGTTGCCCACGTAGCCCGAGGGCGCGTCGCAGGCCGAGGTCGAGCCAGAGGTGCGGCCATACCCGTCGCTGTCGCGGTCGCGGTACCAGGTGCTGGTCCCGGTCACGCCGCCGTCGTCGTCGTCGGTGAGCCCGTCGCAGTCGTTGTCCACGTCGTCGCAGGTCTCGGTGGCGCCCGGCTTGACGCTGCTGCTGCTGTCGTTGCAGTCGCTGCTGTTGGCCACGTAGCCCGTCGGCATGTCGCAGCTGGTCGTGGTCGTCGTCGAGGTGCCGTAGCCGTCGCTGTCGCCGTCCTTGTACCAGGAGCTGGCGTCCGTGGCGCTGTCGTCCACCGTCCCGTCGCAGTCGTTGTCCACGTCGTCGCAGACCTCGGACGCGCCCGGGTTCACGCTGGCGTCGTCGTCGTCGCAGTCCTCGGTGGAGTAGTAGCCGTCGCCGTCCCCGTCCACGTAGGGCGAGCCCGGCCCGCCGTAGGCCCCCATGTCCGAGCGCGAGCCGTCCGGGTCCTTGATGACCGGGTAGCCCGTGTTCACCGCGGGCGAGTCCGTGTCCAGCGTGAGATCGTCGTTGTCGCAGTCCCCGTCGAGCGTGTAGTCGCGGAAGAGCGGATCATCCGTGATGTTGCCGGACGACGAGGTGGAGAAGCTGAAGTAGCCGCCCGCGTCCTTGGACGTGTTCACGTACCAGTCGCTGTAGGTGAAGGTGCTGTACGTGTTGGAGTAGGTGTCCGACGAGTAGAGCGCGTCGCCTCTCTGCGTGTACGCGATGATGTTGTTCAGGAAGGACGTATACGTGCGGTAGAACCAGGCGCCGCCGCCGTAATACTGCGCCTTGTTGCCCACCAGCGTGTTGTTCTGGAACTCCTGGTAGTTGTTCGTGTGCAGGTAGAGCCCGCCGCCCTGGTAGCTGGCCAGGTTCTCCACGAAGACGTTGTTGTTCCAGGTGTCGTAGCCCGCGCCGCCGTAGACGTAGTACACGTAGGCGCCCGCGCCGTTGTACGCCGTGTTGTGACAGAACCAGCTGTCGTCCACGTCCGCCGAGCGCGACGAGTAGAGGAAGAGCCCGCCGCCCTCGTAGCTGGAGGACGAGCTGTTGGCGTCGTTCCGCTTGTAGTTGACCCCGGCGGACGTGAAGTTGTCCACCGCGTAGGCGTACACGCCGCCCCCGTGGTAGTAGGCCGAGTTGTCCTCGATGTCCACGGTGTCCAGGTACAGATCGTAGGTGCCCCCGGTGTAGGGGTAGAAGTAGATCCCGCCGCCGTGGCCGTACTGGGAGGTGTTGCCCGAGACGGTGGCCGCCGACAGCTCCAGCTTCGCGTAGTAGTACTGGTAGATGCCGCCGCCGCTGCTGTAGGCCGTGTTGTCCTCGATGGTCGCGCCGGTGATCTCCAGGTCATTCTGGTTGTAGGAGTACAGACCGCCGCCCGCCCCGCGGTAGGAGGTGTTGCGCGTGAAGCTCACCTCCTCCATGACCACGTCGTCGACGATGGCCTGGATGTACATCGCGCCGCCGTCGTTGTAGGCGTAGTTGTCGTCGAAGTCCACCCCCGACATCGTCAGGTCGCCGTAGTAGTACTGGTAGTAGGCGCCGCCGGATCCGTTGGTGGCCTCGTTGTCGGTGAAGGTCACGTCGGTCCAGGAGGCCGTGAGCCCCGTGTCCAGGAAGACGGCGCCGCCCGTGTAGTAGGTGTCGTTCGTGTCGAAGTCGGCGTCGGAGACCGTGATCGTCCCGTACCGCTGCTGGTAGATGGCGCCGCCGTGGTAGTCCGTCGAGTTGGACGTGAACGTCGCGGACTTGATGGTCGTGTCGACGTAATAGTCCGCGTAGAGGGCGCCGCCGTAGTAGCGGGCGTAGTTGCTGGTGAAGCTCGCGTTGGAGATCGTGACGTCCGCGTAGTAGTAGGCGTAGATGGCGCCGCCCGTGTACGCGTAGTGACCCGAGAAGTCCGTGCCCGTCGCCGTCAACGAGGCGTAGCTGTTCAGGTAGATGGCGCCGCCGGAGTACCCGGACGTGTAGTAGCGGGCGTAGTTGCCGCTGAAGGTGTCGTTGGTGCTGCTGATGCTGGCGTAGCTGTCGGCGTAGATGCCGGCGCCGTGGGTGTAGTAGCCCACGTTGCTGGCGTAGGTGGTGTCCTCGCTGCGCAGCACCGTGTACTGCTCGAGGAAGAGACCGGAGCCGGAGTAGTAGCTGGCGTTGGAGCTGATCTCCACCGTGTCCAGGTCGATGTCCACCGCGCCGTAGGTGCTGCTGTAGTTGGCGTAGATGGCGCCGCCATAGTAGCCGTAGTTGCTGGTGAACTCCGTGTCGGAGATCGTCAGCTCCGCGCCCAGGTCCGCGTAGATGGCGCCGCCGTAGTAGCCGGTGTTGCCCGTCAGCGAGCTCTCCGTGATGGTCAGCGAGCCCCCGTCCACGTAGACGGCGCTGCCGTTGTAGGAGGTGCTGCCCGAGGAGGAGATGATGACCTCGTCCAGCACGGGGGCGCTGCTGGCCACGTACATCGCGCGCTTCGTCGAGTTCGTGATCGTGAAGCCGCGGAGGGTGGGGGCCTCCCCGCTGGAGATGGTCACCGCGTTGGTGCAGCTCCCGCGCCCGTCGATGGTGGTGCTGCTGGCGCCGGACGTGCCGACCAGGGTGATGTCCTTGCCCTTCAGGTCGATGCACTCGCGGTAGGTCCCGGCGGAGACCTCGACCGTGTCTCCGTCGGAGGCGGCGTTGATCCCGCTCTGGATGGTCGAGTAGGTCCCGCTGGACCCCACGGTGATGGTGGCGGCGAGCGAGGGGGCCACGAGCAGCAGCAGGCCGGACATGCGAGCTCCTTCGAGCGGTGGACCTCTCATGTTAGCGGAAAGCGGTTCGGTTTTGAAGGGGGTTGATCTGAGCGCCTGTTCGGGTAGCCCTCGCGCCCGCGCCGTTGCCCGACGCGCCCGCCTGTGCTCTCCTGCGGTCGGAGGTCCCTCTGCGCCCAGCCCCGCTCGCGCTCCTGCTGCTCTGCGCCTGCCCCATGCAGGTGGATGATCCTGGAGCCTCCCCGCCTGGGCCGGGGCCCTCGCCCGGTCCGTCCGGCAGCCTGGAGGCGCCCCCCGAGGCCGCCCCACCTCAGCCCGGCGCCGACGGCGTCGCCAGCCCAGGCGCCAGCCCCGCGCCCGGCGCCAGCCCCGCGCCCGAGGGTCAGGCCCCGCCCGGCCCCGCTCCCTCCGACGGCGTGCCCATCCGCCTGGACGTCCAGCCCCCACGCGAGGACGACCCGAAGTGGACCCAGCAGGCGCTGAAGAAGGAGGCCCACGTCACCTTCTCCGGGACGGTGCGCTGCGAGGGCTGCGTGGCGCCTCTGGTGCTGCGCGCCCTGCCCTTCCAGCCCCCCGACGAGCTCAACCTGGGGCGCCCGCCGAGCCCGCTCACCGTGCTCCCCATCGCCGAGCCCGGCGCCTTCGCGCTCCTGGTGCCACGCGGGGAGGAGGCGCTGGTGCTGGAGCTGCTGGTGGACCTGGACGCCGACGGCTCCCCCGACCGCGGCGAGCGCATGAGCGTGGTGGTGCGCGACGGTCAGCTCGTGCCCAACCAGGACCGGGACGGGCTGGTGATCGACGCCACCGAGAGCGGCACCGGGCCATGGCCCTCGATGGCGCCGGACAATGCCGGCGGCGGGGGCTGAACAGGAATTCCCACAGGGTCAGAGTGGGATCGGCGCTTCTCAGGCTCTCAGAAGAGCTGGCGTTGACGGCTCATCTCTGGCGGACGCGCGCTCGACTCTCCACAGCCCCGCCCGCAGATGTGCACAGAGTTTTCCACAGGGCTGGGAAAGGGGCTGCTCAGGACCCACCTCCTGAGACCGGCACCCTCACCCCGCCCGCGGGCTCGCGCCGGGCGGGATGCCCGGGGACAGCGGCGAGACCGGGTTGTTGAAGGGCGTGGGGAACACGTCGATGTCGTACTTCCCGGGGCCCGTGCGGGAGACCGTGAAGCGGCGCCAGTGGTCGTGCTCGGGGGTCTCGCCGGAGAAGACCACCAGCACGTTCGAGCTCGGTGGCCCGTCGGTCCAGCCGACCACGGTGTGGTCCAGGTAGGGACGAGCGCGATAATCGTAGTTCACAGCGATGTTCTTGCCGTCCGCCGTGAGCTTGCCGAGGGCCTGGATGAGCTCCGAGACCTTCTGACCCTTCTTGAACTGCCCGATCATCTCCCTGCGCATCCTGGCTCTCCGAAGGGCGGTGGGGAGGGCTGCTTAACCTGCGCGCGCCAGGACGCGCATGCGCGCGCATCGGCCGGGGCGCGCTCGGCGGCGGGCTCGCGTGGCGTGAAGCCGCCTTCCAGGAGGATCTCGCCCCTCGGCTCGGGCCGCGAGCACCCTGGCACGCTCCCTGCACTCCCGGGGCCCGTCCTTCTCAACGACCACGACCGGTCCCAGTCGGAGTAGAGACCATGGTCGCCCATGCCCCCCTCCACAGATCCGGACTGGC
>CAZTOW010000035.1:76919-99739 GCA_964615375.1 uncultured Enterobacterales bacterium | reverse complement strand
ATCGCACCCCTGACCTCCGGGTCGGGCGCGCCGGAAAAAGTTCGAGTTACGTCCACGCAGGCCGACCATTACAACGCCGACTTTCGCACGGTCGGATCGGCTCTGTGTCCGGGTGCTGTGACCAGCACCCGGGCCAGGCCCAGGCGGGCCGCCCCCGCCCGGGGCCCCGGGCACACCCCCGCCGCTCTTGCCGCCACGCCCTTTGAGGGCCGCTCCGACCGCGAGCGCCGCTTTGAGCGCTCGGTCGACCGTGCTGCTGAGGTAACGCTGGGTGGTCTCCAGGTCGGCGTGTCCCAACGCGGCCTGGACGGCGGCGATGTCGCCCGTCGCCTGGGCGCTCCAGCTCGCGTGACAGTGGCGGAGGTCTCGGAGCGTGATCGTGCGCGGGTAGTCGATGAGCTTGCAGGCCGCCTGGAAGGCGTGCTTGTGCTCGCCGGCGAGCAGCGGCGTATCGAAGTGCTCCCAGGTGACGAGCTGCTGCTCGGTGCGGGCGAACGCGATCAGCTCCAGCGCCTCCTGGGTGAGACCTACTACGCGCTCATCGCGGTCCTTGGTCGCCCAGGCCGGCAGGCGCAGGATGGCGGGCAGCTCGGAGCCCGGCGGGGTCTCCTCCACCCAGCTCCAGGAGAGGCGCCGAACTTCCTCCGCCCGGATCCCTGTCCGTAGCGCGATCTCAGCCTGGACACGCGCCAGACCAGACTTGGGGACGCGATCCAGCGCCTCCAGCCAGCGCTCCAGGATGTGCTGAGGGTGGAGCTTACCGGCCTTCTTCGTGTCCTTGGGATCGTTGCGGACTTCGGGCCACTCGTCCAGGGCGACCGTAATCAGCCGCTTCCGGCGTGCGATCATCATCCCGCGCTTGAGCGCCTGCAGCTCCTTTCGGATGCTCTGCCCTCGGACCCCCGCACGACGGCGCTCAGCGATGTAGGACTGGCAGAGGTCGTAGTCGATGGTGTCGGGGCGACGCTCGGCCCCGAGGACGCGCGTGAGGCTCTTCCAGCAGCCCATGATGGAGCGCTGCTGGCTCGCCGTCACACCGCGTGAGATGGCGCGGGTCAGATCAAGACCGCCGAGTCGTGCGAGGTCCACCGTTCCCGCGCCCGGATCGAGCTTCGCTCGCTGCGCGGCCTCTGCCTGGGCTAATTCTCGGGCCCGGAGGGCGATGTCCTCAGCGACCTCGCGAACGCTGCTCCCAGTGCTTCGGCGGTGTCGGACACCGGACACGCGGAAGTCGTACCACCAGGCTCCTTCGGGGTCCTCGGCGCGCTGGTAGAGGGTGACACGGACGGGACGACGCTGGGGGGCGGGCATGGGGCGCTCTCCTCCATCTCTGCCAGGTACTGGTCGAGGGTAGGGCGCAGATAGTACACGGTGCGCCCGATCTTTCGGCGAGGAGGCCCCCCTTTGGCGGGCGGATGCGTCACCAGCCAGCGTCGGGACGTGCCGATGTACTCGGCGGCCTCGTCGATGTCCATGAGGTCGGGGTGGCGGGGCATCAGCACTCCCCCTCTGCTTCAGGGCCGGCGATGACTACGGCGACGTCCTCCATCGCGCAGCGCTCCAGGAGCACATTGGCCAGGCCCTGAAGGACGTGAGCACCGATGGGCGGTGGTTGCTCCACGAGGTCCGCCAGCACCGCAGCGATGGTCTCGTGATGGCGTCCGCCTCGAAGGTCCTTCCACATCTCGCCGAAGGTGTGGAGGGACACCTGCTGGTAGACCTGAGCGCTGAGCGCGAAGCCCAGCCGCTGGCGCACGAAGCAGGAGCGCAGGTCCAGCACCAGGCCCGAGAGCGCGATCCGGTAGATCGCCGTTCGCTGACCCGCAGCGTTCGTTCGCCCCACGAGCCACTGTCCCCCTTCGTGAGGGCCGACCAGGAGGTGGGGCACGACATCCTCGGTGACAGTCGTGGCCCTGGGGAGCACGCGCAGCCCCATGCCCATCCCCACGCAGATGTTGTCCGCCTCTTCCGTGGCTACACCCCGGCGAAGGAGCGTGAAGTAGTCCTCGACGGTGACGGGCGTGTTGGCGCGCATCGTCAGGCCGCGACCGAGCAGGAGAGCTGGACCGAGAGCGGCACCACAGGTCCACCGTCCGGGGTCTTGTCCGCGAAGCGACGGAGCAGCACCACGTCCGCCTCGTCCGCCACGCCGTCCAGGAGCCGGCCCATCGCCTCGTAAACGCGCGTCATGCAGGACGAGCACAGATCTCCGAAGCCAGGGTCGAAGACCCACACGCAGCCTTCCATGCAGGGCGCGTCCTCGGCACAGTCACAGAGACGGCATGAGGTCGGGGCAAATTCTCTCTCAGGACTGGACATCGGCTTCCTCGCCTTCTGGTTGTTGGAGCAACGCGAACGTGAGCCCGCGCATCACGTCATGGAAGAACCTCGCCTCCGCGCCAGGGGCGAGCCCAGAGAGGAAGAGCACCAGCCCATCAGAGCTGAGGCCCAACTCCCTGTAGGCATGCACACTGAGCTTGAGGCCGGTGCTGCCGAAGTGTAGGCCCATGAGAATGTTCTGGTCGGCCCGCAGGGGGTATCGTTCCAGGATCGCCGCGGTGAGCTGCTGGGGGCTCCTGACCTCCAGATGCTCCGCGCTCGTCACTGTTCCAGTCGCAGGAACCCACCGCAAGTCGACCAGCACCGTGGACTCGGGCTGGGGCTGCGCAGGGAACGTCTCGCAGTAAAGGGGGCCAATCTTCATGGACACCTCGGACGAAGGGGAGTGCTCTGGTCCCGCCGAGATCGCCTGAACTCGAACGCTGATTGGAGGAGACGCGCACGTCTCGACGGGCCAGAGCAGAGGGGATCAGCTCGCCAGGTAGAGCGGCGTGGGCACGCTCTGGCGGCGAAACAGGTTGAGAGGGATGGGCCCTGGGAGCATGTGCTCCGCCCAGCGGGCGAGCTCGACGCGCCGGCAGGAGCTTCGGGCGGGCCTCCCATCTGCACGGAAGGTGTCGCGCTCGTCGAAGACGACGCGCTCCACGCCACGCAGCAGAACGATCTCGACCACCAGGCGCTGCACCCAACGACCGGACTGACCACGCTGGGCTCCGCGCCAGGCCACGGCGTACCGACCAGGCTGAACCTCGTCAACGGCGACCATGGGGGACCTCCAACAGAGGAAGTGCCCACCCCTGCCCGCGGCACCATGCCGACGGGGAAGGGCAGGGGTGGGCGGGGGATCATGAGCTCACCGGGAACCTGCGCTGGCGCTCATCCCAGAGCAGGTTTTGAAGCCAGAGGAGATCGGCGATCATGATGTGCTGGACAAGCACCTGCCCTCCGGCCATCACCTTGAGGACCTTCTTTGGTCCCGCACGTTCGGGCCAGCACCAGTCCGCCGGGGTGAGGACGGCGTAGGCCCGGCAGGCCAGCGGCCTCACAGCGTAGACGCTACACCCACCATCGGAGCCGAGCAGCGGACAGATCCGCTCCTCCCGGTCCTTCGCACGCTTGGGAGGCGGCCCGATGCGCGACAGGACCTCATCCGGGATGCGCTGGCGGATCTCCTCCCACTCCTCGGTGGTGACCTCGATCTCCCCACGGCAACACCCGTTACAGCCGACCCCACCACAGGAGATGGGTGTGCGCTGAAGCCGGGTCAGGTTCTCCAGCCGCTTCATGTCGTCGTCCACGACCTGACGCAGGGTGGGGAGGTTCATGGCTCCCCCAAGGCGTGGGAGTGTGCAGCGGTAGGACCGTCGTCCTCGGGGCGTCCCCCACCTGCTGGCGGCACCCTGGATGTCGAGGCCGAGATCTCGGCTGGGGCAGCAGGCTCGACCGAGGCCGCGGCGCCCTCGGTAGGCAGGATTAGGGCTCCCGCATGCCCACCGGCGAGACCCTCTGTCTCCCGGAAACGTGCCAGTTCCGGCGCGTGGCCGTTCAGCAACGGCTCTACCCGTGCGAGTTGCTCCTGGAGCTCCTGCTCCCCCTGAGGGAGCACGTCCAGCAGCGTCGGCAGCGGGCGCCGCCCGGCCAGCATCTCGGCGAACGTGGTCTGTGTGCTCAGCAGGCCCCGCAGCAGGGACACCTGCCGCTCACCGAGCTCGGCCATGATCGCGGGAGCCTTGAGCTGCTCCGCGGTCAGCACGGCGTCTCGGGCGAGCGCATGGGCGATGCGTAGGACGGAGGGCGACATCAGAGCTCCTCCAGGAGCAGCCGCTCCCACCACATGCGCGTCTCCTCGGGCGCATCGAGCGCCCGGCGGATCATCCCTTCGTCATCGATGCGCAGGTTCCAGTTGTGCTGGACGCACTCCCGATACACGTCTCTGCCGAGGTCGGCGAGCTCGGGGTCTACACCCTCATCCCAGGCGTGGCGCCGCCACAGATCCCACTCGTAGGCAGGTGTCGGGCAGTCGTGCCTGTCGGCCGCGCGGTTGAGCGCGGCCTGATCCGCCGTGGCGGGGTCTTCGGGATCCGCGCAATACCCGCAGACAACGCAGATGAGCCCAGTGTACTCCTGATTCTCGAAGCTCCACTTGCGGAGCCGGAAGTTTCTAGGCGCTGACAACTCGCTCATGAACATGACGGGCCCCCAACACGGAGGCGATGGCGGATCTCCAGGTCAACGACGAAGGGATGCACACGGGCGAGCAGACGCAGCATGGCAAGTATCTCGATGAGCTCGTCCAGTCGCAAGCCTGCGGACTGGTCCAGGTAGGCTCGGAGGACTTCTGGGGATGTCTCTGTGTGGATACGCGCAAGGTCAGGCAGGAGCGTGTCCAACCGCGCGCGCAGACGACGGAAGGCCCACCCGGCCTCCCTGTCGGTAGTGGTCTCCTCGCTCATGGCCCCTCCACCCAGCCGTCGAGGGCCTCCATGCCGGCCTCCGGGCTGTCCGCGATCCCGTGGAAGTCGCCCTTCAGGCGCAGCGCGATGTCGTCCATGTCCCCTGGACCCGAGCGCATGATCCAGCGATCGGGCTCGCCGGCCTCGTAGACGATCAGCCGGATCCGGTCGCCGTGCCGAACCGTGTCCCGCAGGAAGGTCTCATCGGCCTCCAGCCGCCAGCCTGCCCGGGTCGGCGGCAACAGCATGCCGAGCGCGTCGCGAGCACTGGCGAAGGCGAACGCGGACATCCGTGAGCCATCGGGCAGGACCACCGTGATCGGCGCCAGGTTGATCAGCCCGATGCAGGTGTAGTCGCACGGACCGGGACCCGTGCCCGGGTAGGCGCCCGCGGCCGTGTAGCGGCCCAGGCACTCCCGCCCGAGGAGCTGAGGGGGCTGGCCGCGCTCCTTGAGCTCGCGGACCTTCGCGACGTGCCCACACGATGGGCACCGGAAGCGCCAGTTGAGCACGCTCGCGCCGTGGAAGCGCAGGCCGCCCTCGACCACCCACTCCCGCTGGGTGAGGGTGCGCTGCTCCTCGGGGGGAGCCCAGGAGGGGGTGAAGGTGGCGCTCATCGGCCAGGATCCACGTCGTGCCAGAAGGACGCGACCTCATCGTCCACATCCAGCCTCGATCCACGTCGAAGGAGGGCGTCGTCCACTCGGGCGGCGAACCCAGGGGTTGCGGCCTCCTGCTCTGCGATCAGCTCATCCACGAAGTCCTCCTCGTCCTCATCCTCCTCACCCTCCTCCTCATCCCAGGGAGCAAGCTCCAGGAACACGGGGTCGGTGCCACGCGGAGGCTGCGTCCAGACCCCGCCGCGTCGGATGGCCTGGCCGTAGGTGTCCGTGAGCGGGTCGGCGTACTCCACCACGCCGTCCTCGGGCAGCTCGTCCGCGGGGAGGACGTAGATGCGCACACGCCGGGTCTGCCCGAAGCTGTACTTCTGGGCGGCCATCCCGATGGCGGCGTGCTCGTTGACCCGCCGCCAGATCTCTGGCGCGAGAAACACAGACGAGGTGATCGTGCTCATGCGCTCTCCATCGGCGGCGCGTCCAGCAGCGCCGCGATCAGCTCGTAGAGCGCCCGCTGGACGGCGATCAGCCGGTCCTCGGGCACCGAGGAGAAGAAGATGTTGAGGTGCGCGACCACGCCACCAGGCCCCAACACCGTCAGGCTGACCGGGGGCTCGCTTACCTGGCTGCGGAGCGGGCGCTCCTGGCGCTGGAGCGTCCGCTGGAGGACCAGCCCGAGCCAGGCCCAGGGGCGCGCCAGGACCTCCGGGTCCAGCCGCGCGGCGACGGCCTGGGTGAGGTGCAGGATGGTCTGCATGGGGTTCAGCGCAATGCCCTCCCAGCTCCAGCCGCCCATGGCCACGGGCATCGGGTTAAGCTCCGACGGACGGATCCCCTCCATCGCTCGACCGAGCGCCTGGACCAGGCCCCGCGCCTCGATCCGCTCCTGGATGCGCGTGATCTCGACGAGGACCTCGGGCGGGAGCGCGGCGAGCTCTGCGCTCAGCTCCGCGGGCAGGCCCCGGAGCGCTGGAGCGCTCCGGCGACGATCCATGGCGCGCCGCGTGGGCGGGTGCTCGCGCTGCGTCCACACCTTGCCCAGGTGCTTGCGCAGGTCCGGGTCCTGGGCGTCCCGATCCGGGCCACCGGCGAGCAGCCAGGTGATCGCGGCCTCCCCTGCGCGGAGCACCGCGGCGTCCAAGGTGGGGTCGGAGCCTTGGGGGAGCGCACGCAGGTCACGCCCCTGGAGCACGTCCTCCAGGGCCGCCTGCGCCTCCAGCAGGGCGAGGGTCGTGGGGTGGTAGGCCGCCCTGGCCTCCTCCTCACGCTGGCACGCCGGGCAGACCTCGGGCACCGGGTGGCCATGCGCGCACACGAGAACGTCCATCAATGCCCCCTCTCGTAAGGCCAGGCGTGGGTGCGAGCGCACCACACCAGGCTCTTCAGCTTGTGGACCACGCGCCAGCGCGCGTTGAGGTCCTGGTCCCGGCACTTCGAGCGCCACCAGCGCAGGTAGTACGGGACCTCCAGATCCCACATCAGCACGCAGGTCAGCGCATACGCCTCGCGGGCGGGCAGCGTGATCTGGCCGGTCACGAGCTGGAGCGCGGTGACCAGGGCGCGAGCGACACGCAGGTCCTCGACCTCGCGCCCCCGCAGGGTCGGATCCTGGAGCGCGATCCGGGCCCACTCGATCCGGTGCGCGGCGATCTCGGCGAGCAGCCAGAGCTCTGAGGCGCTGAACAGCTCCTGCTGGGGTGGAGCGGCCACGGGCGAGGACGCGGCGATCATGGTACGCTCTCTGTGGAGGTCGCCATGGCTCTGTCTCGCCGCGCCGCCGGCCAGCCCGATACGGATTGGAGCCCTGTCGAGCGTGAGGCGCTGGATGCGCTCAGCGCTCCGAAGCCGGGGACCATCAGCCGACGCACACGCGAAAAGCCTGCTGGCCTCGGCGAGCAGCGGATCCAGACCACGCGCTCCGTGAGCGATGCCGTGCTCCAGAACCGTGATGAGGGCTGGTGAACCTCTACGTGGAGGGGCGGGGGGTGCGACCCCGGCGGGGACGTGGTAGGATCTCCCTTGGAGGTCGTCATGGCCCGCTCCACCCAGCTCTCGCCCATCAAGGAGGGCATTGAAACCGAGATCAGCGAGGACACCCTCGCTGGCGTGGCTCTGCTCGGACACAAGCAGGACGACACCTCGGAGTTGGTGGCCCTGGTCTTCAGCGCTGGTGGCACCCTGGGCGATGAGGAAGCTGACGCCTTCGCGACCGACGTGGTACGCCAGGTTCGGCGGGAGATGGCCCGGCCTACGTGATCATCCTCGACACCAGTGTCCTCGTCAGTGCCCTCGTGAGTCGGAATCCAGGGCGCGCACCGCAGATCCTGTTGCTGGCGGCACTGCGCCAGCAGATCGCGCTGCTGCTCAGCCCCTCCCTCGCAGAGGAGTATGAGCGTGTGCTCACGCGGGCTCACCATCAACGCCGCCATGGACTCCATGATGGTGCCGTGGCGCGGCTCGTTGGCGGGCTCGTCAGCCGAGCGCGCTACCTCACACCCGCCCCCGCCAGCATGCCCTGTCCCGATCCCGATGACGCACATCTCTGGGCGCTCTTGGAGGCTGAGCCTGGAGCGATCCTCGTCACCAGCGAGCGGGCCCTCATCGAGGCCGACCACTTCCCGGGCCGCGTCGTCAGCCCACGCGCGATGGTGGACCAGCTTGGGCTTGTGGGGTGAGCGGACCTCCTCCCGCAGCGCTGCGAAGCGCTGGCGCAGCTCGTCGCCCGAGGGGCGGAGGGGCGGGGGATGGTGGGTTGCGGTCAGCATGTAGCTGACGGCTACACTACTCGATGTAGCTATCAGCTACCTATCATCTACCCCGACTTGACAATTCCTTGACAATCATCGGCGGCGGAAGGGTAGGCAGCGTTCCAGCCGTCAACCAGCAGAGCCAGCGTTCGGCGATCAAGGGGATCGAGAGATGGAAGCAGCCGTAGAAGGCTGATTGCGAGCGGCTGCAATGGTCTGGGAAGAGCACCTGCGAGTACGATCACCTCCGACCTACTCTGCTGGATCACGAACTCACACTTGCAGGCCACCGCCCATGCTTCAAGCGTCGCAGTCGTGGTTGGCTTTCCCGCCTCGATCTGGGTGATGGTCGGGCGTGCAACGCCAATCTTCTCTGCGAGTTCGGCCTGAGTGAGGCCCGCCTGGATTCGTGCTTCTCTGAGCTGGTTCGCGATGGAGATGGCCATCTTACGGTGTTACCGCCATGGCCGATTGCGGAAACCGTAGCCAACAGCTACCATGTAGCCATGGGTGACACCCTACTAAAACAGCGGCGACGACAAGCAGGTCTCACGCAGCAGAGCGTGGCTGACCAGTGTGAGGTCACCCGCGAGCACATTGCGAACCTTGAAAATGGCGAAAGAACGCTAACAGTGCCCATGTTGCGCAAGCTGCGCATGGTGCTAAAGCTCTCGGCCGAAGACGTGTGGGAGATCGTCAGCGGAGTGCCATCACCCCGCTTGCTCTCCACCCTCCCCCTCCAGCTCGACGGCCAGGCCGTGGAGCTGCTCGACCTGCGCCCCGAGGGAGACGTCTGGCTGGCGGTGCTGCGCCCCCAGGCCGCGCCCGGCGCCCCCGAGCCCACCGCCCGCCGCGTCCCCATCGCCGGCCTCGCCCTCGTCGCCGCCGTCACCGCGAGGGCCGCATGAGAGCGCTACTCGTAGTGCGTCCACATGCGCAGGACACGCACAGCCTGAGCCTCCGTGTCGAGCTCGTACACCAGCCGGTGCTGGCGGTTGATGCGCCGGGAGTACTTCCCGGCCAGGTCCCCACAGGGGGGCGGGGTGCGGAGGGGATCGACCGTCAGCAGCGCGACGAGCTCCTGAGCGCGCAGGAGGAGCCCAGCAGGGCGGAGCAGTTCCAGATCCTTGAGGGCCTGTCGGCTGAAGACGACGCGCCAGCTCACCAGGGAACGTCCTCCAAGGGGATCATGTCCTCGGTGGGCTCCTGGGCGGCGTCCAGGATGGACTGGACCACGCCAGGCGCCCGCATGAGCTCCAGGGTAGCCAGGAGCCCGAGCCAGTCCTCTTCCGGGACCAGGATCGCGCGGTGTTCGCGGCCGTCTACGACGTGGGGCTCATGGGTGCTCCCCACCCAGTCGGCCAGATCGGCGAGCTCGCTACGGGCTGTCGCAGCCATATGGCACCTCCTCCATGGACCAGATCGAGGTGTCGACCAGGATCATGACAGCCGCGGACGTCCTTGCCGCGGGTCATATCCGGGATCGAAGTCCACCGTCCCAAACAGGTCCTCGATGCGCCGCCAGTCCACATCTGAGATTCGACGATCCTGCTGGGTCTCGCTCTCGGGAGGTGGGGGGCGGGGGACAGGCGATGGTCGGGATCGGGCCACGAAGCACCTCCTCCTCCATCATAGCCTCACGCCCAGGGGGGCGGCAAAAAAGGTCCAATTCCTAACGCCGGCTTTCACGTTTAGCCCACCAGGAGGGGTCGATCCTCTCGCTCGATCCGCGCCCGCGGAGCGAGGGGGTACCCATCAGGCCGGGGCGGCCTCCGTACAGCCGCCCCGGAGTCACCCGATCGCGCAGGGCGCCCGCGGTCACACCTCGCCGTGCGTCGGGCCCTGCCTGCCCCGCGCGGAGGCTAAGGGGCGTCCCTGGACGGCAGGGGCGCGGAGGCGCGCGGCAGGGCGCGCCTCACCCACCTTCTCCCTGGTCGTCGAGCGCGAGCTCGGCGAGCGCTCCCAAAGCATGTGGGCGTGCGGCATGGGGCCGCCGGGGGATGGAACCGACCCCACACCCCCGCCGCCCAGGTTCCCGTGCGCGTCCAGGCGAGCGCGCGCGATGGGGAGGGCATGCCCTCCCGCCTGCCGGCGGGGCGCCTCGCCTGTCCCTTCAGGAGGTGCCCGATGAACCCAATGATGCCGTTGACGCTGCCCCTCTCCGAGGACTGGTGCCCTGGGTGCGGCGCGCTCATCGAGTGCGCCACCATGGTCACGGAGACGGACAAGGTCAGCCCGGGTGACCTCAGCATCTGCGCGTCGTGCGCCGCGGTGCTCCAGTTCGGGCCCGATCTCAAGGTCGCCGTCCTGTCTGAGGGCGTCCTGGAGAACCTGGACGGGCACGACCGGCGAATGCTGGACGAGCTCGTCACGCTGATCCAGCGGCAGAACGGGCGGTCTCATCGCGCTCCCCGTCCAGCGCTGCGAGGAGAGGCATGACGCGGCCTGCCTGGATCCGGCCCATGGACGAGCACCTGCCTGAGGAGCTCGTCACGACGATGGACCGCTACTACGTGCAGCCAAGTCTCCAAGCAATTGACCTGCTGGCCAGGGCCATCGCGCTACGGTGGGGCCACGAGGCCGGCGGTGTGGAGTCTCGGCAGGCCGCTGGACACTGGCTCATCGAGCACTTCCCCTACCCCCTCGCCCTTGAGAACGCATGCTACCTGGAGGTGCAGCGGGCGTGGATCATCGCGGTGGATGGTTGGCGCACCCTCCCCTCTGGGCACGAGCCTGGACCGGATGTCCGGGAAGCCATCCGGTTGATCGCCTTTGCGTTCCGGGCCACGAAGGTGTTGCAGCGGGCACGGGACGCGGCCCAGACAAGCGGCAAGGCTTACGGTCAGCTCCTGAGCCTGCTCAACGACCCAGGCATCTGCCTTCCCGACGGCTTCGCGGAGGCGTGCCTTGAGCTCGGACGTGAAGCCCGGCGAGGAGAGGCGCCATGATCCATGAGCTGCTGGAGCGCATCCGCGCCGCGGCCCTGCCCGAGGACGGGCGCGCGATCCTGCTGCTCGTCGCCGAGCGCCCCCGAGCCGCCGCCGAGCTGCGCGCGACGCTCCAGTGGCGGCGCATGCGGGTCAAGAGCGCGCTCACCTGGCTGAACAGCCACGGATGGATCGCTCGGGTCGATCAGCACACCCGGGCCGAAGAGGATCAGGTCTACGAGCTTGACATGAGCGTGCCCCGTCGCCTCGGGCTGGAGCCCGCGCCCTGGACGCCGACGCCGGCAGCGGCCGACCCCTACGACCACGCCATCGAGGCCCTGCGTGCGCGCACCCAGGCCGAGGAGGAGCTCCAGCGGGCGCACCTGGCGCTGATGCTGGCGCTCGCCGAGCTGCCGATCTGTGACGACTGCCCGGTCGGCGGGCGTGATGGGGAGGACCTCCCCTGTCCGCGGGCACCCGTCTGTGACACAGAGTGCGCCGCGCACAGCGCCGTGTTCGGGGAGGAGGCCGCCAGCGAGGCGAGCCCGGATTTCTTCTGGTTCCGCGTCGATCCCGATGGCCTGGAATGGTGGAGGGATCACGAATGAGCAGCCTCTGGCACAGCCTCCCGACGATCCTCGGCACCTGGACGGGCAGCGGGTCGGACACGGTGCTCCTCCTGCGACCGGACCAGGGAGGGCTGGTCAGCGAGCCGATGCCCTCCTGGTTCCTGCCGACCGGATGCAGGGTTGCGCTCGGGGGGCGGGTTGGACCGCTGGTCGCGCGAGAGGGGGCGGCCTGGCTCCCGCTACGAGGTCGGTACGTGCCGCCCCAGACCCCGCTCTGGATGCCGGGGGAAGCCGCGGAGGGCGTCTTCGTCTTCGGCATGAGGCTCCACGAGCCGCCGCTCCCGTCCCGGTCAGCCGCGATGTCGGAGGAGGAGGGTCGCGCCGACGATCTGGCGATCCCAGTCGTCTGGCGTGAACATGCCCCAGCGGCCGAGCCAGAGCCGGTCATCGCGGCTGCGAAGCCAGATGGCCAGGTCGATGAGGAGCTCCGCGCTGCGCCGAACCCTCGCCGCGACCTTGGACCCGTCCATCTCGCCGTCCTCTTCGTGAAGCTCGGGGAGGTGACGACGCCGGTGGGGATCCTTCCAGAAGTCGCGAAGTTCTTCGAACGTGACCACCGCTTCCACTGGCATGGGGATGCTCCTCCCGCGAGCGCGCTGTACCCGCCCCAGGTCGCCGGGCGTCGACCTGAGGCACCTGCCCTTTTCTACTCCACGGAGCTCCGCCAGGAGGTCCAGCGCCTGTGGAGGCAGCCGTGAACAGGGCCCTGCCACTCATCCGCTCACTCGATGAGCTCGGGTTTCGCCGCGTGATGGACGTGCTGGAAGTGCAGAGCCGAGCGCGCGCGGAGCTGGATCGCGCCCGCGCGCGCTTGCTGCTCGACAGCCAGGTCGAGTTGCCCGCGCCGAGGCAGCCATGAGCTCTGTGAGGCTGCGCGTGCTGCCGCGCGTGGTGCGCGGTCTGCTGCATGTTGAGGTCGGGCTGCGCGAGCTCGTCGAGCGTGTGGTGGAGGTGCGACAGGAGGCGCAGATCGCGCTGGCCCAGGCTCACTACCCCGACCTGCGTCCAGGGTTGCGCGTCCAAGACAAGGGCGGATGGCGGGGCGTGGTGGTGCGCGGCCTGCATGTGGACCCCTGGGTCCACCGGGTTGGGGTGCGTGTGCGGTGGCTCGTCCCCCCCCATCCTGATGAGGATGGGCCAGAGACCACCTTCCTCTCCGCGAGCACGGCGTGGAGGATGCGCTTCCCGGAGGGTCTCCAATGATCTTCCTCCGACGTGCGCGCTACACCGCGGCGTGCTACGCCCCCCCCAACCGGACCCTGATCGAGCAGGCCAGCGCACCCCGCCATTTGCGCCGACCGCTCGCTCAGGCCCGGACCCCTATACCTGCGCCCCCTGGGCGCCCTATCCTCGGCCTCGTCCAGCGCACCCCGCTGGGCGGGGCTTGACGGCGTTCTCTCCCCCTTCCCCTGCCCACCATGCCCACCTGCCCTCCTCCCAGCCCCAGGTCCTCGATGCCCGCCTCCTGGATTGCCCCCGCGTGAGCGAGGGCGCCGCCGAGCTGCACGCCCTGGGCGTCCGGTCGCCTGCGAAGCGGCGTGGATCGCTGCGTCCGGCGACGTCAGACAAGCAGCTCCAGAGTGGCAGCTATGGGTTCCTGCACACCGCGGACCAGGCGCATCCGCTGGTGCAGAGGCTGAGGCTGGAGCAGCGCAAGCTCTATGACGCGCTGATCAGCCGAGCGGACAACGAGACCCGGATCGCCCAGGTCGGGCTGGGCGCGCTGCGGGACATCTCGGGGTTGAAGAAGCGCTCGGTGCGGCGCGCCCGCGTGGAGCTGGCCGCGCTCGGGCTGGCGATCCCGGAGGAGCGCTGGGGCCCTCCTGGGAAGCACGATCGCAGCGGAGGTGGCCGGCGCGCCCGGCACCTGGCCACGCGCTACTACCTGCCCCGGCTCACCGATCCCGAGCACGGGGCTCTGATCGGCGCGGGCACCCTGCTGGTGGGCGACGGGCTGGACGTGGACGCAGAGCCGGGCCCGGACGACGAGGCTGAGCTCGACGAGGAGGCAATCCAGGAGGCCGCGCGCGCGCTCGCCGATGGCGCGCTGCGAGACGAGCTGCTCGCGGTGCAGGCGGACCTGCAGGCGCGTGCTGAGGCCCTCGGCGAGCTCGCCGGGCGGGTCGGAACCATGCTCACGGGGCGGAGCCTGGGTGTCCTGCGTCGAGAGGCGGAGGAGCGGCGCATCGTGGCCGCGGTGCTCGCGGGGCGTGAGCCTCCCTCCGAGCCGCTCAAGGACACGCTGCGCACGCGCCTGGAGGCGGTCTGCGGGGCGAGCTGCCAGGGAGACCCTCAGCGCCAGCGCCAGCCCGCGGCCTACCAGGACGCGCTACGCGCCCGGGGGCGCTGGTCCTACGCGCTGCGCGCGACGCTGGGTGCGGCCGTGGACCTGGGCGACGTGCTCGCGCAGATCCAGGCGGAGCTCCCTCGGGAGGGCGACTGGAGGAAGAGCGTCATGGACGCGCGGCTGGCGCTCTACCTGGCGCAGCAGACCGCGACGCTGGCCGCCGAGGTCGAGCCGGCGCTGGAGAACGCGGAGCAGACCTGGGGCAGGCTGCCCAAGGGGCCGCCGCCGCGCTCGCTCCTGCGCCTCACGGACGCGCGCCCGGAGCTCGCGCCGGCCGTGAGCCTGGCGCGCCACAAGCCCTGGGAGCCGCCGACCCTCTGGGGGCAGAAGGTGGGCGACAGCCCGAAGCGCTGGATGGTCGCCCGCGAAGCCTGGCGGCAGGCGAAGGCCAACAACAACGGCAAGGCGATGGCCCGCTTGAGGCGCGCCGGTTTCCGCGAAGACTGGCCTGACCCGCCGACCTGACGCCGGTGGCGGCCGGGGTAGGGTGAGCCCCCCGCCGCCACCTGGGCATCCCCGCCCTCCTGCGCACCGCCCGATCCGACCCGCCGCGCCCACGGTTTAGCCGAGGTGTGCGTCCGGGACGGGATCGGGGGCGGGCGAGGGCTCGATCCGGGCGTGGAGGGGGCTGATCGTGCCCGTCTGGGGCCTGTAGGGCGCGCTGGAGGCCGCCAGGCACCTCAAGGTGGCTCGCCCCAGCCTGGCCCAGGCCGCCCCCAAGGAATGGGAAAAGCTGTGGATAACCCTGCGGATCCTCGGTTCGTGTGCGCGATCCGGCGCATACCCCCTATGCGCCGGATCGCGCAATCATTCGGTGCGCAGTCCGCCGCACTCGAATGTGCGCCTCCCACCCCCCCGATCAGGTCTGGGTCTCGTCTGGATCAGGTCTCTGATCCAGTCGTAGAAGGACGCGCCTGGTCGGCGCGACCCGGGCGCCGGGTGCGGCCGGCAGCGCCGACCGCGCGCCCGGAGATCGACCCTGCGGGCGAGCAGAGCTCGCCCTTCGGGGTAGCGCGCGGACCTGCGCGCCCTCGCCGGGCGCGTGCCGCGCGTGCTGCTCCTCACCCTCGTCCCTTCAGGTGCCGACGCCCCGAACACACCGCTGGAGCGGGTGGTGACGGCGGCGCCGAGGCCGGGGACGCGCCCTCGCCGGGCGCGCCCTGCTCACCTACTCCATGGCGCGAGGCGCCCGAGTGTGAAAAGAAATTTCACGCCGGGCGCGCCAGGCGGCGAGCAGCTCGCCGAGCTCGCCGGCGTCGAGGGCGTACAGACGGCCCGCGACGCGCAGCATAACGCTGCCGGGGCGCTGGTTGGCGGCGGTGATGGCCGCCTGGAGCACGTCCGCCAGGTCGCGACGGGCCACGGCGGCGGCGAGGCTGCCGGCGGCGGCCTGCTGGCGCTCGACGGTGCGACCGCGGTGGGCGCGCTGCCGACAGGCGTTGCCGCGTGCGTAGCGGCGCCTCAAGTCGGCCTCGGGGGGGAGGGGGCGACCACAACCACAGGCACAGAGTCTATCGTTACGCATAACGGAACCTCGTGAGAGATCGAACTCGTTATGCATAACGTATCGAACGCGAAGAAGGCGCGACGCCGGCCAGGGTGCGAGCCTCCCTCCTCCATGCAGGCTCGCCAGTCCTCCAATCCAGGCCCACCGCCTCTTGGCAGGCTGGATGAGGACCCCGCGGCCGGCGCCGCGCGGGAGACGTAGATGGGTGCGACGCCGGACCGGGCGATCCCGCCAGTCTCATCCGGGAGACCGGCGCCGCACCCGAGCGCCTACGTCGGGGAGTCCTTCGTCAGCGTCTGGAGCAGCCTGGCTGCCCGAGCGCGTTGGCCCTCCTGCTCTGGCGACCAGGGGATGGTGATGCCCTCGCTCTGGGCGAAGGCGTCCAGCTCCTGCAGGCGCTGGAGCTCGTGCTCCAGGAATATGAGCATCATCGGGCGAGGCCAGGGCTTTGCGTGGACCAACGCGCCGCGCGCGAAGGTGTGCATTACGACGCAGCTCGACAGCGTGGTCAGGAGCTCGTGGTCGAGGACCTGATCCTGCTCCTGGCGTGGAGCTTCGGCGCTGGCGGCCTTGCGCGAGAGCCAGGCGCCGAGGAGCGCGTGAAGCTCGGTGAGCAGCATTCGCCGGAGCTGAGGGTCATCCTGAAAAATGCGGCGAAGCATCAGCGACTCCTGGAAGCGGGCACCTGTAGGCGTACAGAGAACAGGCTCAGGATCGGGATGCTCAGCAGCGGGCCGGGGTGGGTGTGGACCCAGATGATGAGCGTGCTGCCGTCAGGTCTCGTGCTGCGCACCCGCGTCCCCAGGCGTTCGAGCAGCCAAGGGCCGCCTGGGGTTGGGCAGAGGATCCGAAGCTGGCCCTGGTCGTTGGAGAAGCCCACGTCGCCGATGGTCGGCAGACTGAGCCACAGGCCATCGTCCGCCGGGATGGTGATGGGGTAGCGGCGCTCGGGCGTGCCCGCGTCGGAGACCGCTCGTTGCATCGGGCCGCCCGCGAAGCGTCCAATCACCTGGTCCAGCGTCTTCCCCGTCTGCGCCGCGACGCCGCGGCCGACGAGGTCACCCAGCAGATCCGGGATGACCAGCTCAAGGTGGATGGCCTGCCCGACCATCACTCCTCCTCGTCGAAGGCCATCGGGTCTGGCCGCCTGCGGCGAGAGGGAGGGGGCGAATGGGCGTCCTCGTCGTTCGGCACGAGCTCGCCCTCTTCGCCCTGGTCGGGGTCCTCGCCCTCGTCGGGGTCCTCGCCCTGGTCGGGGTCCTCGCCCTCGTCGGGGTCCTCGCCCTCGTCGGGGTCCTCGCCCTGGTCGGGGTCCTCGTTCTCGTCGGGCCCCTCGCCCTCGTCGGGCTTGCCCTGAGGCTCATCCAGGAGCACGTCCTGAAGCATCTGCTCCATCATGGACACGACCTCGGAGCGCAGCGCAGCTATCTCGCCTCCCACGGCCATACCGAGGCGCCCGAGATCGTCGATGGCACGAATCAGGGCGTATTGAAGCCGCGCCTGGTGGTAGGAGCGCTCCACCGGGGTCATCGCCTTCCAGTCGGCCAGGGCCTGGTCGCTGGCTGCGCGGGTCGGGGTGTCGAACAGGTCGCCGTACTCGTGGCGGATTACCAGGAAACTACGGCTGAACTTGGGGGAGGGGCTGGACTCGGGCATAGGGGCTCCTGTCCGAGCGGACGCTCGGCGGTAGGGCAGATCGCGTCAGGCGGCCTGCTGGTGGTCCGGGGAAGCGGGGCCGTCAGAGACCCCAGCCGCGACTGTCTTCAGCACCAGGACGAGCTGCTTGCGCTTCTCGTCGTCCTTGAAGAGCTGCACGACGCGCGGGTCTTGCAGCGCCTCCAGCACCGCGGGATCCTCGGACAGGAGCTCCAGCAGCTCCTGAGCCCGGGGGCTGAGGTTCTTCGCGGTCATGACGAAGCGGGCCGTGGACCCGACCTCCTCGACCAGCTTCTCGACGGCCTCCGCGGTTTTGGCGGCGGTCTGCGCTTCGGCCCCCACCTTGGTCTCCTCGACCTGGGCGCGCCGGGACTGGAGCATGTGCTCGAAGAGCACGTTGAGCAGCTCGGCGACCTGCGCGCGCGAGGCTTGTAGATCCGTGCTGGCCTGCCCCATATGTCGATGGGTGATCTCGCTTTGTGCGCCGACAAACGCGAGCAGGAGCTGGCCGAAGTGGTTGTACTGGTTGCCGAGGTGCTGGAAGTGGAGCACCCCGGGCGGGGTCTCTGGCCCGAGCTCGGACAGCGGCGGGAAGTCGAAGACCCTTCCCCCACCAGGCGGAACCGCGGGCGTCGGAGCTGGAGGGCGGAGCGGATCAGGGAGGGTGGTCGACTCGGGGAGCACCGTGAGCGTCCGGCCGAACACCTTGGCGTAGCCCTTGGGGCCCATCGCCCGCAGGCGGAAGGTCTCCTTGATTTCCGGGTCGGCGTTGCCCAGCACGCTCGCCTGGAGCCACGACCACACGCTGAGGGCCTCGCGCACGCCCTCGGGGACCTCCTCCTCGCTGAGCTCTCCCGAGAGACCATCCAGCGCGTCGTCGTCCAGCCACTGGGTGGCGTCCTCCATCTGGAGGGTCGCGCAGGCGTCCTCCTGGTCACGCCCCAGCCGCCGGTAGAGCACGAGGTATTCGACCTTGGAGCGCTGGCGCAAGAGCACGAGCAGCAGCTCGCGCACATCCATCTGGATGCGATCGTGGCTCACGATGGGAGGAAGGAGCGGAAGCGCCATGAAATCAATGTGCCCCTCCTCCGGGCTCCAGGTGGTCAATTTCGCTCCCCACAAGGTTTGACCGGCATCGGAATCCCTGAGGCGTGTGGGGAGTGCAGGCTCTTGTGGGGAGCGAAGGATTCAGGCTCGCTTTCACGGCGGAGAACAGAACCGACCTTCAGGATCCTGCACGTTGAGCGCTTCGAGAGGTGTGGGGAATGTGGGGAGTACGGTTCAACCGGCCGATCTGGTCGCCGGTCTTCGAGGTGGACGTCCCTCGGAGGCCCTCAGGGCCGGTCGCGAGCGCTGGGCGGTGTGGGGAGTGTGGGGAGTACGGTTCAACCGGCCGATCTGGTCGCCGGTCCTCGGGGTGGACGTCCCTCGGAGGCCCTCAGGGCCGGTTGAACGCTCCCGGAGGTGTGGGGAATGCGGGGAGTACGGTTGAACCTGGGGTTCACGCTGTTTTTGACGGGCGAGCTCCGCCCGAAGGGGCGAGGCGCGGCGAACGCATGTGGGGAGCGATTGCGGCTCCGCGGGCGGCCTGGCCGACGTAGGGTCTCCGGGACTGGAACCCATCCCCGCCCCATCGGGCCAGGAGAACAGCATGGAGAAAGGAAACCTCACCCCCGCCGTGAAGCAGGCGCTCAGCGGCCAGCCTGTGGCTGATGGCGCGGCCAAGAGCACCGTCAAGCATCTGGCGGCGATGTTGCTCGGCGAGCAGAAGAAGAGCGAGCGCATGGCGGAGAAGTCCGCCACGGTCATGGAGCGCGCGATGGACACGGGGCACGCGGCCCTGAACTTCGTCGAGCTGGAGACCACGGCCTACATGGGCGGGCTCGCCGAGGGCGCCTGGGGCGACAAGATCAAGCCCGGCGGCTACGACGTGCGCGGGATCGTCGGCCTCGTGGGCGAGTTGGGCGGGCTCTTCGCCACCTGGAAGGGCAAGAAGTGGGCGAGCCACATCCTCGCGCCCTCCCGCGGCCTGGTGGCCAGCATGGTGGTCAGCAGCGGGATCAGCCACGGCAAGAAGCTGATGGAGAAGCCCAAGGCGACCGAGAACGCCCAGATCTCCATCCCGGCGAACGCGCGGCCCGGTGACAAGATCGCCTTCAAGAAGCCCGACGGCACGGACGGGATGGGGACGGTGGTGCAGGCCGCGGACGGGTCGCTCCAGGTCTCGGTGCAGGGCTCCGCTCCGGGCGCCTACCGGGAGGTCCAGGTCCCCCGCGCGCTCATGAGCCCCGGGGCGCGCCGTGGGCACCGTCCGCAGCAGGGTGGCGCGCGCCGCGCTGGTCCTCGCCCGTCCAAGTACCCCCGGCCCCGCCGGTAACGGGGCCCTGAGGGCTGCGTCTGGGGAGGCGCGGCCCTGATCTCTTCCTTCAACGCCTACATCGAGAGGAACCCATGAGCCATCACCACCGCATCCTGAAGGGCGAGCTCGTCGAGTTCGGTGCCCACCACATCATCCTCGACGCGGAGACCGACACGGTCTTCGTGGACGAGGACCAGCTCGAGGCCGACGCCTTCGGCGGCGAGGAGCAGCCCGTGTTCGGCTACCAGTACGACGGCGACGACGACGAGGACTTCGAGGGCGAGGACGACGACGACTTCGAGGGCGAGGACGACGACGACGACGAGGACGACGACGACGACGACACCAGCGACCCGGACTTCGGGCGCGGAGGCCGTGAGCGCCGCCTGA
The DNA here is from genome assembly GCA_964615375.1 of uncultured Enterobacterales bacterium. GTDB lineage: Bacteria > Myxococcota_A > UBA796 > UBA796 > CAZKWG01 > CAZKWG01. The sequence continues at coordinate 79,767 of CAZTOW010000035.1, read as the reverse complement.
GCCGCCGCGCCAGCCGCAAGTCGCGCCGGGCCAGCAGGGCCCGCAGCAAGCTCAACGAGTACCGCGCCAGGAAGGGCAGCCGCTCGGGCTCCAACACGCGCCGCAAGGGGGACGCCAAGGTGGGATGGTCGCGCACGATTCTCGCTGGTCAGGTTGTGCCCACCGCGGCGGGCACGGCCACCATCACCGTCCGCCCGCAGCACGACTTCGAGGCGGAGGGTATCACCATCGAGTGCTCCTCGGGCACCTTCCGTGTCACCCGCCTCTCTATGGGCCCGGATGTCATCTGGAGCTCGTCGACCGGCGTGCCGCACTCGCAGTTCGGCACCACCGCGCTGGCGACGCGGAACCTCCTGAAGGGCAACCGGATCAAGGGCGGTCTCGACATCGAGATCCAGGGCACCGCGTCCGCCGCGGCCACCATCGACGCCGTCATCACCGGGTACAAGCCGGCGGACGCGAGCTGCCGCTGAGGTAGACGATGGCCAGGCAGACCGATCTCTCGGTGCGCAACGGCAAGAAGCCCTTGTCGGCGCGCGCCGTGGGATCGGCGCTCAGCTACGTCGAGCTCGGCGCGGGTCATGCCTGCGAATCCGCCTGGCGTGTGGTGGAGGTCTGGTCCAGCTCGGACCTGCCCTTCGCCGTGCGCCTCGCGTGGACTGCGGGCGACAGCGCCGGCCAGAAGGCCCAGATCACGGTCGCCCGGTCTACCCGCATCGGGGTGTATGCCCAGTATGTGTCCGTGGAGGCGGCCAACCTCGTCGACACGAGCAACACGGTCGCCAGCGCCATCGCCGACGCCTTCCTCCCCACCCACAACCAATGGGAGGAGACGGGGGTGGCGGTCGCTGGCGTGACGCAGACCATCGCCATCCCACCCTTCGCCGACCGGGTGCGTCTGGAGCTCAGCGATCCGAGCCTGCTTGGCTCGACCACGCTGAGCTTCTACGACGGCTTCTCCAGCGTCGTGGGCGTGACCCAAGGTGACGCACAGCCCGACAGCGGGATCCCGGTTGGGGGCGCTCGGCGGATGGACCTCACCGTGGCCGGCAACAACTCCAACTTCCGCATCATCTTCTCGCTGAGGATCTGATCATGGGCTGCTCTCTGTTCACGATTGCGGTGGTCTCGCAGACCAGCGCGGCCTCCGCCGACGTTACCGGCACGACCTACCGCCCGAAGTTCGGGTCGGACGACGACGCGAACGACGCGACGATGAACGTCATTTTCAACTTCACCACCACAGGCGGAACGAGTCCGACGCTCGACGCCAAGCTCCAGAGCTCGGTGGACGGCACCAACTGGGTGGACGTCGCGAGCATGACCCAGCTCACGGGCGCGGGTTCTCGGAACGAGCGTGTCGCGCTGGCCTGGTGCGGCCCCTACGTCCGCGGGATCGTGGATGCGGGCGGCACCGCGTCTCCAAACTGGACCGGCTCGGTGAACCTGCTCATGGACCGGCCGTTCTCGCTCTCGACGAGCTGATCCACCCCCTCCTCGACCTGGAGAACACCCCATGTTGATCCCTCTGCTGCTGTGCAGCGTCGCCCTCCTGTCCGTCACGGACATCACCGAGACGACGACCGGAGAGGCCGTCGCGTTCAAGCCCGACGACACCGACCCGCAGACCCAGACCCTGGTGTCGATCAGCGCTGACCTGTCCGCGTCGGAGGACGGCGCCGCCCCCATCTCGCTCAAGGCCGTGATCGAGACCTCGCCGGATGGCGAGCTCTTCCTGCCCGTGGGCGCGGTCGAGATCACGGGCCTGGGCAAGGCCCTGAACCTGATCCCGGTCAAGGCGCTCCTGGCCTATGTCCGCGTGCGGCTGGAGGTGCGTGGCCCGCTCCTGGTGTCGTCGGCCGTCGTGCGGCTGCACACCAACGAGGAGCTCCGCCTGGTGGAGAGCGAGGCGCCCAGCGCCCCGCCGGAGGCCTAGCGCGTGGACATCACGGTCCGGCTCAGCTTCGAGGAGAAGGCCGCGGCACGCCTGCTGAACTGGCTGGCGTGGGAGAACGCGATCATCCTCCGAAAAGAGCCGGACCTGCCGCTCCTCTACGAGAGCCCGGTGGTCTACGCGCTGGAGCCCGTCGAGCTCTGGAGCGACCTGAAGATGGCGCTCCTCGCCGGCGAGGAGGACTGTGACGCGCTCGCCGCCTGGCGGGCGGGCGAGCTCATCGCCCGCGGCGCAGATGCGCTCCTGCCCTGGGACGGCGGCTATCGTCGGGCGCGGCGTGAGCGGCTGACCGCGATCCCGGCCGAGGTGGTGTTGAAGACGCGCAGCAGCGCAGCCAACCCCGGCGGTCTCTATCACTGTGTCGTCAAATACTACATCGGCGACCGTGTCTACTATGACGACCCCAGCGCGCGGCTGGGGATGAACGGTCGTTGGGATGAACGTGTCCTCGCCCTGCGCGAGGAGCTCGGAGTGGAGTCATGAGGATCGTCCCGCTGCCCCACAGGGAATTCGTGCTGCTCATGGCCAGGGTGCGCGCTCAGCAGCAGCCGGTGTTCGCCGGGGGCAAGGAGCTCCGCCAGGCCCGGCGCGCCCGGCGACGGTCTCGCCGGGCCGCGCGACGCGCGGAGAAGCAGGTCGAGCTGGAGCAGGAGACCCGGGCGAACCGCAAGCGCCGCAAGCAGGCGCAGCAGGCCCTTCCGAGCCGCCAGCGGAAGCAGCGTCAGAAGGAGCGCCGCGCCAGCTCGGCGCCCGCCTCCCAGGACTGGGAGCGCGCCTGGGAGCCTCTGGACGGAGGCGGGCGCTCGCCCTCCCGAGGGGGGATGCAGCGTCCTGGGATGCCCGGAGGCCGCTCCTTCCCTGCGCCTCGGCGCGCCCAGCGTGACCAGGGCTTCG
>CAZTOW010000035.1:0-76819 GCA_964615375.1 uncultured Enterobacterales bacterium | reverse complement strand
AGGACGAGGGCTTCGACGAGGGCTTCGAGGACGAGGGCTTCGACGAGGGCTTCGAGGACGAGGGCTTCGACGAGGGCTTCGACGAGGGCGGCATGGAGGCCGCCGGGCTTCGCGACCTCTGGGGCGAGCGAGTGCCGCTGGGCGAGAACCTCACGCTGCGCGCCCGCGCCGGCTACCGCGCCGCGGTGGTGCCCTGGAAGCCTGGCCTGTACCTCGTCGCCGAGGTGCCCGAAGAGGTGGCAGCCGAGGAGCAGCGGCGCGTCAAGATGGGCTTTGCTCCCGTCGTTGCTCCGCTCATCATCAAGGCCGTCGCGAACCGCCTGGTGAACCGTCCCGCCGCGCCCGCCGCGCCGCCTGCGCCCGAGGTGAGGCAGGGGACCGTCGTGGTCCCGATGGTGTCCGGGGGCCCGCCCGCCGCGCGCCCGGTCTCGCGCCGTTACACGACGCTCGGCTGGGCGGACCCGCAGGCCCTGGCGGAGATCGGCTGCGAGGGGTGCGGCGGTCGGTGCGGCCAGCGAGGCCGGCGATGAGCCCGCAGGCGCTCCAGATGGAGGGCGTGCTCGATGACGCCTGGGCGTGGTTCGAGGAGCAGGCGGATGCCCTCCTCGACGAGGACGCGAGCGTCACGGAGGACCCCGAGGCCCATCGAGACACCGTGGAGAGCTACCTCGGCCTGCTCGACGAGATCCACGGCAACCTGGCGCGCGCGCAGGTCCTCCTGCCCACGTCCGGGCCCGAGGCCGCGACGCTGCAGGCGACCTTCAGCGCCTACGTGCAGCGGTACAACTCGCTCGCGCTCGGCGTGGTCCGTGACGCGCGCGAGGAGCGCCCTGGGGCCATGCCGCGCACCTTCGGCGCCTGGCAGGTGGTCCTCATCGTCGCCGGTGTCGCGCTCGGCGCATCCGCCATCGCCTGGGCGGTGGTGGCCTACGAAGAGGCCATGGCCACGCGCGACCAGACCGCCCTGTTCTTGGAGGACCTCCGGGAGCGCGCCGCGGCGAGCCGCGAGGGGCGCACCTTGCAGGCCGCCACCGTGAACGCGCCCCCTCCGCCCGATGACGAGTCCTACTGGCCCCTCGTGCTGGCTGGGCTCGGCGTGCTCGGGGTGGGTGGGTTCCTGGCCTACCAGGCCAGCCAGAGCAGCAGGAGCTGACCCATGCCCCCCCATCTCGCACCCGCACCCGCGTATTCCGATGAGGAGTCCTCTCTGCCGCCTCGCCACGAGCTCTCGGCGTTGGAGAACGCGCTCATCGCCCAGATGCACAACGGGTTCAGCGGCCTGCGCGCCGAGCTCGGCGAGCTGCGCGGTGAGCTCCGCCACCAGGCGCGTCTGCACCTGGGCGCGTTCGTGCTGCTCTGGCTGCTCACCGTCTTCACGCTGGCCGTCGTGGCGTTGAAGGACGGGGTGGATCCCCGCGCCGCCGCCGAGGCCGTCCAGATCGTGTCCCCCGCTCCCGCTCGCTGAGCGCCCGAGGCTTCCATGCGCCTGCACATCGTGAACCCTGATCATGACGTCCCCGGCCTGATCTCCGCCTACGGCAAGGTGGGAGGCTCCGAGATCGCGCTTGCGCTGCGCCCCCGAGAGCGGCGGGGAGCGTTGCTGATCGCCCCCAAGCTCAGCACGTCGTTCCTCTGGATCTCCGGGGCAGGGGGCGATGGCCCGGCCATCCCCACGACCTCCGCCCTGTCGAACGACGCGAACCGCGTGTTCGACGAGCTGCGCAAGGACGTGCCCCGCACGGGGAGCGCGATCCTCCGCGGCACCTGGAAGGGCACCCTCGACGTGGATGTCGAGGGGCGCGCGGTCATCAAGCTGGAGCGGAAGGTGGCGTCCTACGCCACCCTCCAGATCCACAACGTCCACGACACGGCGTCGAAGGGTGGCTCCACCTGGCGCGTGCGGCTGGAGCGCGGGGAGCGCTGGTTCGCGGGGGCGAAGACGGAGGAGCGCACGGACAGGTCGCTGGCCGGCGCGATCCAGCAGGGCCTGGCGCTCATGACCGGCGTGGTGGGTGCGGCCTGCACGGCGCGCGACACCCAGCGCCGGAACGTCGTGGACCCTGTCTTTGCGCAGACGCATCCCTACCGTCCACCGAAGGCCGGGAAGGACGCCCTCGACCGCGCCCGCGTGCTCCAGCCCCCGAAGGAGGCGAAGCCTCCGAAGCCTCCGAAGCCCCCGAAGGAGGCGAAGCCCCCGAAGCCCCCGAAGGAGGCGAAGCCTCCGAAGCCCCCGAGGCCCTCGCCCGAGGCCAGGCCGAGCGCGCGCATGGTCCCGCCGCCCGCGCTGCTGGAGGTCCCGGCCCCCATGACGCCCTCCTGCCCCACGAGCGTCGAGCAGATCCGCGAGTCGGTGGCCCAGGAGGCGGCCTCCATCACGTCGGTCGCGGACTCGCTTTGGGGCAAGACGGAGATCCCGTCTCTGCTCACCCGGGCGGCCAGCCTGATCCGGCACGCTGAGGCGCTGGTCCGGTCTCCGCTCTGCACGGGCGCGGAGCAGCGGGAGGCGTTCTCGGCGCTGTCCCGGGCGGCGGACGCCTACACCGCGGCGCGCGAGGCCATCCTGGCGGGCCAGGCGGTCAATGCGCGCAGCCTCAAGCAGATCGCGGAGCAGGTCTCCCTCGCCGCGGCCAAGGCGGCCCGAGCCTGCGCGGGCGGGAAGCCGGGGAAGGCGGCGAAGTGCGGCACCCCCGCGCTGCGCGCCGAGGCCCGCCAGGAGAGGCCGGCAAAGGCGGCGAAGCCGAAGGCCCTGAGCCAGGACCAGAAGGATGAGCTGCTCCTGGGGGCTTTCCAGTCGTCGATGACCGAGGCCCTCAAGCAGATGGCGCAGCAGGGCCTGTTGGGTGGGGCGAAGGCGGGGGCGGTCGGGGCGGCGCCGTGACGCTCGCCAGCCGTCTGCTCGACCAACTCGTCGTGGTGGTTCGGCGGAACCTCCCCGAGGGGCTCACGCCCGCCGATCTGGACGGCTTTATCGCGCGCAGGCGCCCGGTGCTGGAGCAGATCCTCACCACGCAGCTCGGGCTGCCGGCGTCCCCCGTTCCGACCGCCGAGCTCAAGACCGTCTCGCAACGCACCGCGGCCAACCTCGCCGCCATGAACCTCGCCGCCGAGCTCGCCCGCGCTGGGCGCGTCGCCACCCTCGCCGAGCGCCAGGTCCTGCGTGGATACTCGGGCTGGGGTGGGCTCAGCATCGAGAAGGTCGCGGCCCGGTTTCCGGCAGGCTTCCCGGTCCCTGAGGCCCGGGGCCTCGTCCACGAGTTCTACACGCCCGGCTTGGTCGCCGAGGCCATCGCGAGCGCGGTGGAGGAGCGCCTCCAGACACTCCCTGAAGAGGAGGGGGCGATCCATGCGCTGGAGCCCTCCGCAGGGATCGGCCGGATGCTCGCGGCCTTCGAGCGCCCTGTGTTCCGCTCCCTCGTCTGGCATGCGGTGGAATACTCCGAGCTGTCCGGCCAGATGCTCCGCGCGCTCTACCCGACGATGCTCCTCTTTCAGGGGCCCTTCGAGCGCTGGGTGCGCGAGAACGAGAAGCGGTGGAGCGGGCGCATCGGCCTGGTGGTCTCGAACCCGCCCTATGGGCCGCGGGGGGCCAGCATCGCCGAGGACCCGGCGCGGCAATACCGCGAGAAGCGGGCCTACCTGTACTTCATGCGGCGCACGCTGGACCTGCTCGCGCCCGGGGGGCTCGGGGTGTTCCTCGTGCCCTCGGGCTGGCTCACCGGACGCGGCCAGCCCATGTTCGCGGCGCGCCGCGCCATCCTCCTCCGCCACCACCTGGCGGCGGCGTTCCGCCTGCCGAGCCAGCTCCCCGACACGGGCCGCGAGGCGCTGTTCCCGGGGGCGATGCTGGTCACGGACCTGCTCTTCTTCCGCGCGCGGTCCGGTGAGCTCACCTCCTTGGACCGCAGCGACGAAGAGATCGCCGCCGGCAAGTACCTGGAGCTCTACCCCGAGCACCTCCTCGGGCGCGAGCTCGGGCGAGACGTCGGAGATGACGATCAGACGCAGAAGCCTCGACTCGGGTATCAGGTCGAGGGCCGGTTTACGGGTCTGCCGGCGGGCTGGGAGGAGCGCCCGGTCTGCGAGGACTGCCAGATCGGCGCCTCCTGGCGGAAGGCACCCCTGCGCCGGCCCGAGCCCGCGTCGCTCCAGGACGAGGACACGCTGCCCGAGGCCGTGGCCGCCGCGGTGGCGCTCGGAAGGCGCGTGGACCGCTACCTCGCGCTGCTGGCCTCGGGGGCGGCGGGGGACGTCGCCGAGCTCTGGCCCGAGCTGCACGCGGCCCTCCTCGCCTGGCGCGCCCGGCACGGCAACCCGCACCTCCACGTCGAGCTCGCCAAGGTCCTGCGCCGGCAGCATCGCACCGCGGAGCGCTTCCTCAGCGCGTTCGCCCGTGGAGGCCAGCTCATCGACGGCCTTCAGCGTCCCCCCGATCCCCCTCCGCCCCCCTACACCGGGCGCGCGGATGATGTGGTCGCTCAGGCGGAGCTCCTCTACCGCACGCGGCGCGGGTTCAGCGTGGCCGAGCTCTGGGCCTGGCATGCCGAGCTCGGTGGGAGCCTGCCGCGCGCAGAACAGGTCCGACGCCTCCTGAAGGCGGGATGGTGTCTGGACGGCGCTCAGTGGGATCTGCTCGTACCCCGGGACGTCTACCTCACGGGCTCGCTCTGGCCCCGATACGACCTGGCGCGCGAGCGGGAGCGGGCTCCCGTGCCGGCGACGGCGGACATGCCCGTGGAGGCGTGCCGTGAGCAGGCCGGGCGCCAGGCCCAGGCCCTGCTCACGGCGATCTCCCCAGCGGTGTTCGACGACATCGACGGGGTGAGCCCGCGTCAGGCGTGGCTGCCGCTCGAGCTGGTCTCTCAGTGGGTGTCGCAGAAGACGAAGACCATCGTGTCGTTTGAGCGCAAGGACGGCCTGGTCTCGCTGAAGGCCATCGCCTACGAGAACATTGAGGACACGCCCTGGGTCGCGATGGACGCCCTGCTCATCCTCGGGTGGATCAACCACGACCGAAGCGTCTTCAAGCCGCGCAAGAGCAGCAAGACGGAGCAGGACGACATCGACCAGCGGCGGCTGGCCCTGGCGAAGGAGTGGGAGACCGACTTTCGCGCCTGGTGTGCCTCTGACGAGGTCCGGCGCAAGACCGTCGAGGACGCCTACAACCGCCAGTTTCTGGGCTACGTCGCCCCGACGTTCTCGGCGGAGCCCCTCTCGATTGGCCGCTGGGCCATCAACGGTCCACGGCTGCACCCCCATCAAGTGGCGGGCGCCCGCCGTGTGCTGGCGAACGGTGGCGGCCTGGTCGCGTTCGACGTGGGCGTGGGCAAGACCTACACCGGGATCGCGATCCTCGCGCGCGCCCGACAGGAGGGCTGGGTCAAGCGGCCGGTGATCCTGGTTCCGAACAGCATCGCCTGGAAGTGGGCCGCGGACATCGCCCGCGTGCTGCCCGACTACCGCGTCGCGGTCATCGGATCGAAGCGGGTCATCGTCGGTCGCGGGCCGCGCAAGGGGATGGTGACGAGCGACACGGACACGCCGCGGGAGCGCGCGGAGAAGTGGAGCCGCTTCCAGGCCGGCGAGTACGACGTGGTGTTGCTCACCTACACGGCGCTTGCGCGCACCCGCATGAACGAGCGCGAGGTGAGGAAGTACGCCGATTCCGTCGCCGCCATCAAGCGCGAGGTGAAGCTGCGCCAGCGCAACATCCGCGACCGGAAGTCCAAGGACTTCACCGAGCGCGAGAGGGCGCTCCTGGCCGAGGGCACCGCGGCGTGGGTCGCCGAGCAGATGGAGCTCCCGGAGAGCTGGGAGTACGACCCGGGCATCACCTGGGACGACATCGGCGTGGACATGCTCATCGTCGATGAGGCTCAGAACTTCAAGGAGCTTGCTGCGCCTCGCAAAGAGGCGCAAGCCGGTGTGCCGACTTCGTCCCAAGGCCCTTGCGCTTTGGCGTCACGCGGGCCACGCGGGCGGCGGCGAGCCTGGGGCGGGCCTTGCCGCGGGCGACCGACATGCCCGGACCCATATTCTGGTCGCCCGCCGCCGGCTCGACCAGCCCGAGCAGCGTCACGACCTGAATCGTCCTCCCCCGCGTGTCCACGGTCACCTCCTCGACCAGATCATGCAGCAGCGCCCGCCGCTCCTCGAAGGAGAGCTTGCCCAGCCGGGGTGCCAGCTCCGCCACCTGCGCCTCGATGGCCTTCAGCCGGCTCGCGCGGTCGACCTCGGTCTGCTGGGCGAGCGCGAGCAGGTCCCGACGCTGGCGCAGCGGCGAGCGCTGGTTGTCGAGCTCAGCCGCCAGCTCGGCGAACTCCTCTTCGCTCACCAGCCCCTTGGTCATGGCCCGCAGCCCCCGGGCCCGTGACTCGTCGAGCGCCGTGAGCTGCGCCTCCACCTCCTTCATCGCTGCCTCGGCGCTGGGCTGCTTCTTCTGCTCCTCGTTCAGCACCCGCTCGATCTCCGCCCGCAGCAGCCCCGGCTGCGTGAGCAGCCGCGTCAGGTGCCCCCAGACCGCCTCGTCCACCGCGTCCGCGCGCACCATCTTCGAGACGCACTTGGGCTGGTTGATCCGCTCCTGGTTGTTGTTGCAGCGATAATACTGGTAGGGCGTCCGGCCCCGCGCCGAGGAGACATGTTGCGTGTGGACGCGGAAGCAAGCCCCGCAGTCAGCGCATCGCCCGAAGCCCTTGAGAAGGTACTCCTGGTTGTGGACCGTCTCGTGCCGACGGTAGTTCATCGCCACGACCCGGTTCGCCCGCTGCCAAAGCTCCTCGCTGACCAGCGGCACGGCCGGCACCCGGTGGCCTGGCAGCCAGGTCGGATGCGCCTCCCAGGTCCCGAGGTGGTACAGGTCGCGCTGTACCACCAGCCGCACGAGCCCGGCCGTGACGTGCTTGTTGTCGCCGTGCTTGCAGCGGTGCGTCTGCACGCCCATGCGCTTGAGCTTCTTGGACGCCGCGCCGACCCCCAGCCCCTCGTCGCCCACGAGCCGGAAGATCTCGCGCACGGTGGCGGCTTCGGCCTCGACGACCTCAAGGGCCCGCGTCTCATCCACCCAGCGGTAGCCGAGCGGAAGATCGGACAGCGGTCGCCCGCCCTTCAGGATCGAGGCCCGCCGCCCGCGCACCGTGCGATCCTTGATCTGGTGCCGCTCGTAGCTGGCCAGGGCCGAGAGGATGTCCTGGTTGAGCCGATCCTCGGGCCGGTCGAAGTTGAGCACGCCCTTGGGCGTCGCGAGCTTCACGCCCCACTTCATCAGGTCCTTGCGGACGAGCGCGAAGTCCACGTTGTTGTCGTCGCGGGCGATGCGGTCGATGGCGTAGACCACGATGACGTCCACGACCTTGCGGCGGGCCTGATCGAGCACCCGGGCCAGGGCGGGGCGCTCCCACGGCGCGATGGTGCCGGTGAAGCCGTCGTCGGCCTCGACGGCGACGATGGCCCAGCCCTGGGCGTTGGCGTAGGCGATGAGCGCGTCGCGCTGGGACTCGATGGTCCCGTGCTCGCGCTGGAGGTCGGAGGAGACGCGGCAGTACAGGATCGCGCGCATGGCGGTGCTCCGGCGGGTCTGTTGGTGGGTCAGGGAGGGCGGACGCCCTACCATGCAAACAGAATGCCAGGGCGCCCGCCTGTCAAGGGTGATTCGGTCGATTCGTGTGTTTGGGTCGTAGAAGGCGCCTTCAGCTTGCCTTCTTGTCGTTGCGACCTTGTTCGCAGGCCGAATCCGGCGCCGCGTTGGCCTCGGCCACCACCGCGAGGCAGGTCCGCGCCGCACGCGCGAGGCGGGCCTCGGCATCGGGCGGCCGGCTATGGATGGTGATGACGGTGAACGTCTGGATCGCGGTCGTCTTTCGCCGACGGGGCTTCGCCATGGGCGTCCTCTCTCTGAGCCACGGCCACCTGTAGAAGGAGCGGCGCGGGGATGAACACAAGTATAGCGTGGCCCGGAGCGTTTTCGGAAAGCGAAAACGCTGGAATTTCGCCAGAGTGCGCGAGTCTGCGCGTTAAGTACGGATAGACGTGGAAGAGACGGAAGAGACCAAATTCTGGCTCTTGCAGGTGGCAAGAGTGGACACCCGTCGGCCGCGGCATCGAGTAGGAACAACGGCGTGATTCACGTTTTCGAATCTGCGAGGCGAGCCGAAAACCGCGAAGCGCAGGCGTTGCAGGCCCTGTGTGTAGGGTCCACACAATACGGGGCTGATTCGCAGACTGTACACAGAATCGATCACAGGGAGTGGAGGTGGCGAGTGGGTCCAGAAGGGTCGGTGATTCGAGGTGCGAAAAGTGCGGTTAGTTGCGATAGAAGGCCGAGATCATGAGTCCAGAATGATGCTGAATGGACGTCCTGTGCGGCCCGGCGCGACAAGCGCGACAAGGAGCCGGTCAACGCCGGGGATCCTGGCACCGGCGATAGCGGGATCGGCCTCGCGGTCGGCCGCCAGCATGCCCAGATGCGACAAGCTGCGGCAAGCACGGGTCCAGGCTTGGAATTTGTTGGTCCGGCCCGAGCATGTCATATCCCCTGATCCCGACATGACATGGTGGTCCCGGGCTCCGGGGCGCAAGCTGCCCGGAGCCCGGCTGGCGTGAGCAGCGGTGATGGCGGCACACGCTCGGCGAGGAGGGGTCCACGATCCCATGACGGCGAGGCCCACGGACGTCGAGCGCCGCCGAGCCCCCTCGCACGCGCAGCCCGCCGCGCCTCACGCCCACCCGCGCTGGCGCTTGAGCGCAGGGCGCCCTGCCCCTCACCTGGCGCTTCACTGGAGGGTCGGCCGGCGCGCAACCCTGCGCGCCAGCCCAGGCGCAGCAACCCGTATCCTGAGTCGGCTCCCGCCGGGTTCGAATCATGTGCCTATAACCTTGATAAACGCCCATTCCGTCCCAGAGCCCCTGGACTTCCCGCTCGCTCCCCGTTGACACCCGCACCCCCTGGTATGCTTGTTGCAAAGCAGGTTCTTGTGGGTCGCTGACCCTCAGAACCCTCAGGGCCACGCCCTGAAACACGCGCGGTTCGCTCGCCGCCGCGTGTGAACCCCTCGCGAGCGTGGAGATCCGATGACGTCCCTCGAACCCGTGCCGCGCCCCTCCCTCGAACGCGGCACCGCCCTGTCCACCATCTACACCACCGCCGAACAGCAGCGGCAGGCCGCAGAGTCCCTTCGCCGCGCCGCCGAAGATCACGCGCTCACCGTCCACCGGTTCGTGACCGCCATCGCCAACGGCGAGCAGCCCGACCCGGCCCCTGTCCTCCGCAGCCGGGGTCGGGTTGAAGCCCTGGTCGAGGAGCTGCTCGACGAGCACACCGGCGAGGGCGACGCCTTCGCCGAGCTGCGCGTGGTCCTGGCCCAGCCCCCGGACGCTGATCCGGCGCTGGAGGCCCGGGCCATGGCCGAGCTTCGCGCGCGGCTGGGAAAGGTCGAAGCAGCGACCGACGCAGACGCGCCGGCCGCCGGTCCCGAGGGTTTGAAGTAGGAAGCAGACCCGACAGGACCGGTGCACCATAGCGCGCCCGGCGGCACAGTGCTCCGGGCGCGCTCGTGTTGGAGGCTGCCGTCCCACGCCAGCGCCACTGCCGATCCCATCCGCGGCGCCGTCGTGCCACTGCCGATCCTCGATCCGAAGTCCGATCAACGCCACGAGTCGCGCCCACTGCCGTTCCATGTGACTGCCGACCACCCTGCACTCGGCACCTCGACCACAGCCGCTCGTCAGCGCCCTCTGGCGCCTGCCCAGGTCTGACCCGTGACGCTCAACCGTCACGACCGCTCCAGGAGCTACGCTCGCGTCGCCACCCAGCCCCGGATCAGCACGGCCTGATAGACCTGCGCCACGTCTGTGAACCCGGCGCGCGCGATGATCGCCTCGACCTCGGCCGGTCCATGTGCCGCGACGCCCCGGCCGAACGCGGCGCGGAAGCGTGACCTCGCGTCAGCGGGCATCGCGGTACCGAGGTCGCGCAGGTCGAGCCACAGGGCCATGACGGGCTCGAAGGAGGGGACCTCCCGGTCGGCCGCAAGGTCCGCGTTGAACAGGATCCCGCCTGGCTTCAGGCGGGCGGCGATGTCCTCGAAGTAGGACTGGCGCGCGCCCGCGTCCGTCAGGAAGTGCGAGACCAGCAGGCTGGTCGCCGCGTCGTGGGCGTCGGCAGGTAGAGAAGACACGAAGCCCACATGGAAGCTGCAACGATCCGCGAAGCCCTCCACTTCGGCGTGCCGCCGGGCGACCGCGAGCATCGCCTCGGAGGGATCGACCATCGTGAAGCGCCAACCTGGGAAGATGGGCGTCAGGTAGCGCGCCTCTGCGCCCGTGCCTGCGCCCGCCACGAGGATCCGCGCGTCGGCCGGCAGGGCTTGGAGCCGCACGCGAAGGAGCAGGTGCAGCGCGTCCGTGACCGCGCGGATCGCCTCGAACTGCCGGTCGTAGGCCTCGGCGTGCTCCGCGTTGAACGGGACCGGTTGGGCGGCGTGGGTGGACATGGCTTCAGGGCTCCTCGTGGTCAGGGGGTGCGCGCCCTTGCGCCCCGGCTCCCTCGCTCAGCAGGGGCACGTAGTCCACGTTGGCCGGAGGGACCAGACCCGCGGCAAGCTGGGAGCGCACATCGGGGTCGCTGCCGAGCCGATCGGACTTGCCGCCGAGCCACTGCCGCCCCACTGCCGATCCCTCACGAGCTACTGCCGATCCCTGATCCGAAGTGCCTGTAACGCCGTGTTACAGCCGAGCTGCCGATAAGCGTAACTGCCGATCCTGAGCTGCACGCCAGCTCGGAGTCACCTCTACGGCAGCAGATCGTCAGCCAGTGCCGATCCGCTGCCGGACAGATTCTGGTCCATGCCCTGCCGCAGGGCTGGCCAGCGCCCCGCTGGCGATTACAGACGCCCTGATCCCATGTTCAAGTCACGCAACACCGCGCCCACGTCAGCGCCGCGCTCAACCTCGCCGCCCGAACGCGACGACGGCGTGCTCTGCTTCACGTCACGCGACCAGCTCCTCGCCTGGCACGACAAGGTCCATCACGAGCAGCCCTGCGCGCTGCGCGAGGTGAATCCCCAGAGCCTCGGCGACGTCTCCTTCAACCTCGCTGTGCTCGCCGCGGAGCCCCACGGCGGCACGCTGCTCATGCTCACACCCCCAGGCTCACGGGGGCTCGACTGGCTCAGAGAGGTTCGCGAGGAGCACGCGCGGGGCGCGATCAGCGGCCCCCACAAGATCCGCATGGAGGGCGAGCCCGCCGTGCTCATCGGCGTCGCGTCGAACGCCGCCCCGACCTTCTGGGATCATCTGGAGCCCGACGGGTGGCCCGTGCCGGCCGCCGTCGAGGCCCGCTTCGATGATCGCCGCGTCACGAAGCTGATGCAGGCCGGGCCCTTCGCCGCGCCCGTCGGCCGCTCGGAGCAGGAGCACCGCGCCCAGACCCTGCTCGACGCCAGCGCGCGCCGCTGGTTCCGGGGGAGGATCGTGCCCACCGTCGCCGGGCTCGTGGCCCTGGGCGATCAGCCCGAGAAACACCTGCCGGGCTGCGCGGTCGCCATCCGACGGCCGGGCTGGTCCGACCAGATCCACCGTGGATCGCTGACCTGGCTGGCCGAGCGTGTCGCCAATGAGCGCGGCCTGTGGGGCGCGATCCCGAGCGACATCGCGCGCGCTGTCGTCGTGCTGGCTTTGGCCGAGCGCGCCTGGGTCGGGCCGGACGCGGACACGCCGATCACGCTGACCGTGGAGGGCGGTCGCGTGCGTCTCGCCGTGCCGACCAGCGCCGCCAACGCCAGCGAGCGCGAGGACAGGGCCTCCGCCAACCCGCGGCTGCGTCACCTGCTGGTCCGGTGCGGCGACCTGCCGACGCTGCCGGACGGCGCCATCGTGGACAACGACGGGGTGCTGGCGGTGTTGGGTGAGCGGTACCCCGGCGGGCGCTGCGACTTCGGGAGCTCGGTGACGTGGCTGTCGATGCCGTTGGCGCCCGAGGCGCGCGCGGCGCGGCCCGTGGTTCGCCCGGTCGTGCGGCCCGCCATCGCCGCTGCGCCCGTCGTCGTGCCGCCCGAGGCGCGTCCGGTCACACAGGCTCAGCCGGTGACCTCAAGCGCCGTCGCCCCGAGCGCCGCGCCGCCCCCACGAGCGCCCACGCCGCCCCGCCCGCGTCGTCCAGTCCCGCCGCCGATCTTCCACCCGCGCCCCGCGCCGACCCCGCCTGCCCCGCAACGCCCGGCCGCGCCGCCGCTGGCCGCACCCAAGCCTGCGCCTGCGCCCGAGCCGCCCGCGCCAGAGCCGCCCCCGCCGCCTGTTGCGCCCGAGCCCGAGCCCGTCGTCGCGCCGCCCCCCGAGCCGGCGCCGCCTGCCCCGGCCCGGCACCCCACCGGCGCCATGTCCCTCGAAGAGCGCATGGCCCAGCTCCGCGACCTCTTCCGTCAGGCCGACCGTCCCCTCGGCAAGGCCGAGATCGCCGCGATCCTCGGCATCAACCGTGACACGCCTCGACACGCGATCAACGCGCTGGTCGCCGAGGGCTGGCTGGAGCCCACGGACGCCAACCTGCGTTCCCCGGTCCTGCGCTATCGGCGCCTCGGCGACTGATCGCCCATGCCCCGCCCCAATCGCCCGCCCTCGGCTGACAACCCGCCCCTCAGCACATAAGATGCTCCCCTAGGAGCACCCGTGACGACGAACGCCTGGCAGGACATCTCGAAGCTCGAAGCCGATCTCTGGGAGGCCGCCGACAACCTGCGCGCGAACTCGAAGCTCACGTCGTCCGACTACTTCATGCCGGTGCTCGGCGTGATCTTCCTGCGCCACGCCGCCAACCGCTTCGAGGCCGCGCGCGCCCAGATCGAGGCCGATCAGGCCGCGGGCCGTATGCCCAAGCGCCCCGTGCTGCCGGCCGACTACGTGCGCCGCCGCGCCCTGTGGCTGCCCGAGCGCGCCCGCTACGACGTGATCATGCAGCAGGCGGCGCTCGGCGGAGCCGACCTGCCCAGGCTGATCACCGCGGCCATGGAGGTCATCGAGGCCGACTTCGAGCCGCTCCAGGGCGTCCTGCCCCGGGACTACGGCATCTTCGAGAGCACGGTCCTGGAAGACCTGATGCGGCTGTTCAACAGCGACCCCATCCGCCAGGCCACCGGCGACGTGTTCGGCCGCATCTACGAGTATTTCCTGGCGCGCTTCTCGATGCAGAAGGCCCACGACAACGGCGAGTTCTTCACGCCGTCGTCCATTGTTCAGATGATCGTGAACATCATCGAGCCCGACCACGGCACCGTCTTCGACCCCGCCTGCGGCTCGGGCGGCATGTTCGTGCAGTCCAGCCACTTCATCGAGCACGAGGGCAAGGACACCGCGAAGAGCGTCGTCTTCTACGGCCAGGAGAAGAACCGCGACACCATCCGCATCGCCAAGATGAACCTGGCGGTACATGGCTTGGACGGCCGCATCGCCGAGGCCATCACCTACTACCAGGACGAGCACACCCTGGTCGGCAAGTGCGACTTCGTGATGGCCAACCCGCCCTTCAACGTGGACCTGGTGGACGCGAAGCGCGTGCGCGCCGATACACGCCGCCTGCCCTTCGGCCTGCCGGGCGTCAACAAGGACGAGAAGGTCAGTAACGGCAACTACCTGTGGATCTCGTACTTCTGGAGCTACCTGAGCCCGAAGGGGCGCGCGGGCTTCGTGATGTCCTCGCAGTCCAGCAGCGCGGGCCACGGCGAGAAGGAGGTGCGCAAGAAGATCGTCGAGACGGGCGACGTGGACGTGATGGTGTCGATCCGCGGCAACTTCTTCTACACCCGCACCGTGCCCTGCGAGCTCTGGCACTTCGACCGGGACAAGCCGCCGGAGCGCAAAGACAAGGTGCTGATGCTGGACGCGCGGGGCGTGTACCGCAAGGTGACCCGGAAGATCTTCGACTTCTCGCCCGAGCAGATGAAGAACCTGACGGCCGTGGTCTGGCTGTACCGGGGCCAGCGGGCGCGCTTCCTGGCGCTGGTGCGGGACTATGTGGTCGCTACCTGCGCCGAGTGCCCCCGCGTCGCGCCCACTCTGGAGGCTTTCGCCGCGGCCCTGCGCGAGCTGCTGGTCCCCGCCGTCGAGCTCGCGGGCGCCCCTGGGGTGCCGGCTGCCGGTCGCGCCGAGCTGCAAGGCGCGCTCGGAGAGCTGGCCGAGGCCCAGCGCGGAGCCGACACGGACGCCGCGGCGCTGGTCCGAGACCTGGGGGCCTTCGCCGCGCGCTACGCCGGGGATCCCCCGTCCACCAATGAGGATCAGCGCGCCGCCCGCGCCGCCTTCGACCCCCTCGCCGAGCGGGCGCGCGGTCTGGTGAAGCAGATCGACCTGCTGTACAAGCTGGCCGCGCGCGTCGGCTCGGTCGCCAGCGGAGAGGCCTTCGCCGAGCGCTTCGACCGCCGAGCGTCCGCGCGGACCCTGCGTCGCCTGGACGAGCACCGCCGCGCGGCGGTCGAGCAGCTCAAGGCCGCGACGTACCATCACCGGCAGGTCGTGTGGTTGCAGGACCGCTTCCCGGACGCGATCTACCAGGACGTCAAGGGGCTGGTGAAGCTGGTCAGCCGGGCCGACATCGAGGCCGCCGACTGGAGCCTGACGCCGGGCCGCTATGTGGAGGTGGCGCCGGAGGAGGTGGACGAGGACTTCGACTTCGAGGCGGCCATGCGGGACCTTCATGTGGAGCTGGCGGACCTCAACCGGGAGGCGGTGGAGCTGGCGGCGACCATCCAACAGAACGTGGCGGAGATGCTGTGAGCTGGACCCCGTGCAAGCTCGGAGACGTGATGACACTCCAGCGTGGGCACGATCTCCCCGAAGCGCAGAGACGGGACGGTGCCGTACCGGTCGTGTCGTCGTCTGGCGTCACTGGGTTCCACGATCATGCAAAGGCGACGGGACCTGGAGTCGTAACCGGTCGATACGGCACGCTGGGCGAGGTCTACTATATCGACCAGGACTACTGGCCCCTCAACACCGCGCTTTATGTGGTGGACTTCAAGGGAAACCATCCGCGGTTCGCTTCATACCTGCTCAAGCAGGCCCTCTCGAATCTCCAGAGTGACAAGGCGGCCGTTCCAGGCGTGAATCGGAACGTGCTGCATGCGCTGGACGTTCGATGCCCATCGCCACCCACACAACAGCGCATCGCAGGCATCCTCTCCGCCTACGACGACCTCATCGAGAACAACCGCCGCCGGATGGTCCTGCTCGAAGACGCCGCGCGCCAGTTGTACCAGGAGTGGTTCGTCCGCCTGCGCTTCCCCGGTCGCGAGCACACCCGGATCGTGGATGGTGTCCCGAATGGATGGCGACGCCGCGATCTCGGCGCCATCGCCACCTTCCTCTCGGGCGGCACCCCCAGCAAGGCGCGCGCGGACTTCTGGGAGGGCGAGATCCCCTGGGTCAGCTCCGGCGAGCTGACCGCGCTCCGCATCGACGACGCCAGTCTGCACGTCACCGAGGAGGCCGTCGAGGCCGGCAGCCGCCTCGTCCCTCCCCGGACCATCCTCGGCGTCGTCCGAGGCATGTCGCTGGCCAAAGAGTTCCGCCTCGCGATGACGAGCCGGACGGTCTGCTTCAACCAGGACTTGAAGGCCATCGTCGCGGGCCCCGAGGTCGAGGCTGACTACCTCTTCCACGCGCTCGTCGCCCAGCGCGATACGATCCGTGACCGAGCAGGCGAGGCGTCCCACGGCACCAAGAAGCTCGACACGCCGGTCCTGGCGAGCACGCCGATCCTGGTCCCGCCTCCCTCGCTGCAACGGGCCTTCGCGGACGTCGTGGATCCGATGAACCGGCTGTGGGACAACCTGAACCGGCAGAACAGACAGCTCCGCACCGCCCGCGATCTCCTCCTCCCCCGCCTGATGCGGGGCGAACTGCTCCCGTGAGGCCGCCATGATCACCGGCGTCAACAGCGAGGATCGCCTCGTCCAGCAGACCTTCGCCGATCACCTGGAGCACACCCTCGGCTGGCGCAGTGTGTACGCCTACAACACCGAGACCTTCGGCCCCAACAGCCTGCTCGGCCGCAAAAACGATCAGGAGGTCGTGCTGGTCCGCGAGCTGCGGCGGGCGCTCACGGCGCTGAACCCGGAGCTGCCGCCTGGCGCCGTCGATCAGGTCGTCGAGACGCTGACCCGCATCGACCGCTCGCGCTCACTGGTCCAACACAACCGGGACTTTCACCGCCTGATCCGCGGCGGCGTGCCCGTCAAGTGGATGGGGAACGACGGCGTCGAGCGGCACGCGCAAGCCCGGGTCATCGACTTCAGGACGCCGGCCAACAACGAGTTCCTGGCCGTGCGCGAGCTGAAGGTGCAGGGGGTCAGCGTACCGCACTACAACCGGCGCGCCGATCTGGTCTGCTTCGTCAACGGGCTGCCGCTGGTCGTCATCGAGCTGAAGGCCGTGTACCGCAACATCCGCGCGGGCTTCGACGACAACCTGAGCGACTATCTGCACCCCAGCAGCATTCAGCACCTGTTCCACCACAACGCCTTCCTGGTCGTCAGCAACGGCGACGCCGCGCGCTACGGCTCGATCACCAGCCAGTGGGAGCACTTCGTCGCCTGGACGCGCAACGACGAGGAGGGCCCGGCGCGCCTGGACGCGCAGGTGCTGCTGGACGGCATGCTGGCGAAGGACCGGCTGCTGGATCTGGTCGAGAGCTTCATCCTCTTCGACGAGGGGCGGGCGGGCGGCGTTCGGAAGATCGTCGCGCGCAACCACCAGGTGCTGGGCGTCAACCGCGCCGTGGCCGCCGTCCAGCGCCAGGAGGTGCTGAAGCGTCAGTACCCGCCCGAACTGCGCACGACACAGCGCCTCGCCGAGTACGTCGCCGAGGCCCCCGTCCACTACGAGACCGGTCGCCCCGGTGTGGGCCGCAAGGACCCGCTGCCCATCGTCGAGCGCGCCCACCCGGAGCTCGGCCGTCTGGGCGTCTTCTGGCACACCCAGGGCAGCGGAAAGTCCTACTCCATGGCCTTCTTCGTGGAGAAGGTCCGCAGGGTGGTGCCGGGCAACTTCACGTTCCTGGTCATGACCGACCGCGAGGATCTGGACGACCAGATCCACCGGGCCTTCGTCGGCTGCGGGCTGGCCGACGACGCGACGCCGCGCGCCCGATCCGGCCACCGCCTGCGAGAGCTGCTCAGCCAGAACCACCGCCTCGTCTTCTCGCTCATCCACAAGTTCAACCAGCCGGTCAAGGAGCCCTACAGCGAGCGGGACGACATCATCGTGCTCTCCGACGAGGCCCACCGCACCCAGGCGGGCCGCTTCGCGCGCAACATGCGCCTGGCCCTGCCCAACGCGGCTTTCCTCGGCTTCACCGGCACGCCGCTCTTCAAACACGACAGCCTGACGAAGCGGATCTTCGGCGGCTACATCTCCCGCTACGACTTCAAGCGCTCGGAAGAGGACCAGTCGACGGTGCGCCTGGTCTACGAGAACCGCGGGGAGAAGCTAGGGCTGGCCCGCGTCGACCTGAACGACCGCATCGCGGAGGCCATCGAGCAGTCCGAGCTGGACCAGGATCAGGTGGCGCTGCTGGAGCGGCTGCTGGGCAAGGACTACGAGGTCATCACCGCCGATGATCGGCTGGACAAGCTGGCCGAGGACTTCGTCGAGCACTGCAGCGCGCGCTGGGAGGCGGGCAAGGCGATGCTGGTGTGCATCGACAAGCTCACCTGCGCCCGCATGCTCCAGCGCATCCAGCCGCTGTGGGCGCGCAAGATCGAGGCGATAGAGGCGGAGCAGCCCGCGCGAGCGGCTTGGATGCGGGAGACCCTGATCGAGATCGTGATCAGCGAGAGCCAGAACGAGGTCGAGCAGTTCAGGAAGTGGGGCTTCGACATCATCCCGCACCGGGTCGTGATGAAGAGAGGGTTTTCGACGCCCGACGGCAAACGCATCGCCGTCGAGGACGCCTTCAAGGATCCAAAGCACCCCTTCCGGGTCGCCATCGTCTGCGCAATGTGGCTCACAGGCTTCGACGTCGAGTGCCTGTCCACGCTCTACATCGACAAGCCGATGCGGGCGCACAACCTGATGCAGGCCATCGCGCGGGCCAACCGCGTGTACCCGGGCAAGGAGTGCGGCGTCATCGTCGACTACAACGGGATGTTGAAGAGCCTGCGGCAGGCCCTTGCGCAGTACGCGCTCGGCGACGACGGTGAGGCTGGCGACGGCGGCGTGGTCCGCCCCATCGAAGAGCTGCTGGGCGGGCTGCGCGACGCCATCGAGGCGACCGAGGCGCACCTGCGGGCGGCCGGCTACGACCCGAGCGGACTGCCGGGCGCGCGGGGCTTCGCGCGCATCGAGGGCCTGCGCGCGGCGGTGGACGCGATCTGCACCTCCGACGAGACGCGGCGGCGCTTCGAGATCCTGGCGCGTCAGGTCTTCCTGCGTTTCAAGGCGCTGGTGACCGAGCCGTCCGTGTACACCTTCGCCGAGCGCCACGACAACATCGAGGCCATCTACCGGAAGCTGGAGGAGAAGCGCGACAACTCGGACGTGACCAGCGTGCTCAAGGCGCTGCACCAGATCGTCAACGAGGCGATCCGCGCGTTCGAGCCCGGCGAGGACCACGCCGAGGGCCTGACCGTGGACCTGTCCAAGGTCGACCTGGAGAAGCTCCGCGACGAGTTCGCGTCCAAGGTGCGGCACAAGCGCGCGGCGCTCAAGGACATTCAGGAGCTGGTCGAGCAGAAGCTCCAGGCCATGCTCGCCAACAACCCGACCCGGATGGACTTCTACCGCCGTTACCAGGAGATCCTCGCCGACTACAACCGGGAGAAGGACCGGACCACGGTGGAGGCGACCTTCGCCGACCTCCTGAAGCTGGCTGGCAGCCTGGACGCCGAGCAGCGGCGCGCGGTGGAGGAGGGCCTGAGCGAGACTGAGCTGGCGCTCTTCGACCTGCTCTTCGAGCCCAGCCTCGGCCGGGCCGAGCGCGAGCGGCTGAAGCAGGCCAGCAAGGCCCTGCTCGCGTCGCTGCGCGAGAGCCTGGCCTCCATGCAGGACTGGACCCGCAACGCCGCGACCCAGGCCGAGGTGCGGATCCGCATCGTGGACACGCTCTGGAGCGAGCTGCCGATGCCGCCCTTCGATGAGACCTCCGCAAACGCGATCGCGGGCCGGATCTACGACTACGTGTGGGAGCGGAGCGCGGCGCGGGAGCGGTGGGTGGCGGCGTGAAGGGGTGAGGCTCGCAGCGTGGGCCCTGTGATACACGCGATCAGGCCCTATGGGACAACCCTCGCCGAGCATTGCGTGAGCTTCGCCGTGCAGGCGATCTCGTAGCTCTGTCCTGCCTTCAGCTCGACCTGCTGGAGGTCCATGGGATCCCAGCCGGGGAAGGTGACGCGCAGGGTGTAGGTGCCGGGGCGCAGCTCGCCGGGGAGCGGGACGGCGCCGCGCTCGTCGACCAGGGCGACCGTGGGGACCTCGCCGCTCAGGCCCACGCGCACGCGGCGGCCGAACCAGGCGGCGTGTTTCGTGGCTGCGGGTTGGGCTGTAGGCTTGGACTGGACGAGCGTGGCGGGTTCGATGGTGAACGCGGGCACTACGGGTAGTGGGTCCGAGGCGACAGACACTACCGGTGGCACTTCGGGTTTAGGGGCCGGCCTTTGCGACCAGAGCGCGACCGCCACCCCTACCAGCGCCAGGAGCAGCGCAGCGACCGGCCAGCGCGGCCTCACGGGCGCACGCGCAGGCATGGGAACCGGCTCCAGCGCCTCGGCGGGCGTGGCCTCGGGCCAGGTCTGCTCGACGGGCTGAACCCGCTTCGTCGGAGGCCGACGCCGCGTGAGCCGCTGGGCTCGGGGCACGGCGGGCAGGTCCATCATCACCCGCGCGAGCGCCGCAGGGGCGGGCAGCTCGGGTGTGGGTTCGTAGGTCGGCTGGCCCTCAACCTCGTGGATCTCCTCGCCAGCCCAGGCGTAGCCGGAGAGCGCCTCGGGCTTCGGGGCGGGGAGGGTCGGCAGCGTGCGCAGGGCCCAAGGGCGCAGCCCCTCGCCGCCGTGCGCGCGGGCAAGGTGGAAGGCCAGGTCTCGCACGGCCGAGGGCTCGGGGCGGTCGGCGGGATCGCGGGCGGTCATGGCGAGGACCAGATCGGTGATCGCCTCGGCCAGCGGCTCGCCGTCCAGCGCGAGGAGCAGCTCGGCCGCGAAGTCCTTGTAGAGGCCCGCCCAGCCCTCAACGTCCTGGGGGAGCCCGCCGTGGAAAGCGCCGGTCAAGGCGCCGAACAACACCAGCCCCAGGCCGAACACGTCTCCGGCCGGGGTCTCGGCGCCGGGCTGGCCGCGCCGCTGCGTCCGCTCAGGCGCCATGTAGTCGGTGGTGCCCACCGGGATGGGGCCGCTCGGCAGCTCGCGACCGACCTGCGCGGCGCGGGCGATCCCAAAATCCAGCACCTTGATCGCGCCGACCGGCGTGATCATCAGGTTGCCCGGCTTGATGTCGCGGTGCAGCAGCCGCAGCGGCTCGCCGAGCGGCCCCGGCTGCGTCCAGCCTCGGTCGAGCGCATCAGCGACCTCAGCCACCAGCTCCAGGGCGGGCACGATGGGCAGGCGGTCGGTCGCCTTCAGGATCTGGTGCAGCGTGAAGCCCGGCACATACTCCAGGATCAACGCCGGGCCGTGCTGGGTCTGGATCAGGCTCTGGAGGCGCACGATGGCCGGGTGATCCAGCGAGGCCAGCAGCCGGGCCTCGTCGCGAGCGCGCCGCGCGTCGTCGGGACACGGCCGCCACATGCCCTGGGCGAGCTTGATCGCGACCGGCGTGACGACGACCGGCCCCAGCTCGCGCGCCAGCAGCACGCGGCCGAAGCCGCCGCGCCCAAGCTCACGCTCGACCCGGAAGCGCCGCATTCCTCACCAGCTCAGCGAGACGGTGGCGCCGACCAGCCCGACGGCCAGCGCCGCCGAACCGCCCGCCGCGACCTGGAGGCCGAGCTGCCGACCGCGCAGGCGCTCCTGCTCGGCGTAGGCGTCGGCCGGATCCTGGCCCAGGCCCTCGGCTGCCGCGAGCTCGGCGCGGGCGTCCATCTGGGACGACGCGAACCAGAGTCCGCCTGCGGCCAGCGACGATAGCGCGGCGCCCAGCACCAGCGGCGCGTGGCGGGGCCGGGGCTCGACCTCGGGGAGGGCAGGAGGTAGCGCGGCCGGCAAGCTGAGGTTCAGTGGCGGGCTCTCTGAGGCAGGCGCCTGGCTGAGCAGCGGCGCTGACATGCGGTAGAGCTGGGCCAGCGCATGCGTGGGCGGGAAGTACGCCTCGGGCAGCGCGCCCACCGGATCGAGCGCCCGCGCCTCGCTGAACAGCCGCGCGGCCCGCTCGGTGTGGTGGTCCAGGCCCGCCGCCGCGCCCTGGATGCGCAGGATCTCGGCGCGCTCGGTCGGGGTGTTGTCCGGGCAGCCAACCAGCGAAGCGGCCGTGGCGAAGAAGTCGTCGGTGCGCCACGCCTCCATCGCGCCCCAGGCCGCGTGGATGCCGGCCCGCGCCACGGCGGGGTCACAGGCCAGAGCCGGCGACGAACGCCCGATGCAGGCGAGGATGCCGACGGCGACGGGGAGAAGGGGGCGAGCCATCTTGTAAGCTCCTACGGACTCACGATAACATCCTCTCGTGACGTACAGGTACAACTGACAACACGAGTCCCCCTCCAGACGCTGAGAATCGAGCTTCGCCGAACCTCTCCGACGACGCTCTACCCGACCACGCCGCCTTTCGAGGTCCCCATGCGTAAGCTCGCTGTCTTCGCGCTCCTTGTCCTCGGCGCCTGCAACCGCGTCTACGAAGAGCACGACGAGACCCTGGACGCCGACGAGGACGGCGCCACCTACATGATCGACTGCGAGTCGAGGAACAACACCGTCTATTATCACCTCTGGTACTACGACGCGGACGGCGACGGACATGGAGATCCATCTACACTTGTAGATTCGTGCGAGGCGCCTGACGACAGCGGCGCCTGGGTCCGCACCGGGAGCGACTGCGACGACACCAACAGCGAAGCCCACGAATTGCGCACGGGCCACCTGGACGGAGACGCAGATGGCTTCGGCGTCGGCGAGGCCCTGAGCGTGTGCGACGCCGCTACACCCCTGGCTGTGGAGATCGGAGACTGCGACGACGCGGACGCCGCGGTGAACCCCGCGGCCCCCGAGCTGTGTGGCAACGCGCTGGACGACAACTGCGACGCCCTGCCCGACTGCGACGGCCTCGATGGAGACGTGGAGATCGTCGAGCGCGGCCTGCGGGTCGAGGGCGTCTCGGCCGAGGGCCTGGGCGCCGCGCTGGTCCACGCGGGCGACATCAACGGCGACGGCGACGCGGACCTGGTCTTCGGCGCCCCGGGCGACGACGGCGTGGTCTACGCGCTGCTCGGGCCGCTGGGCGCGGAGGGCGCGGCGAGCGAGCTGGCGACGGCCCGCCTGCTCGGCGAGGACCGGGCGGGGGCAGGTACGGCGCTCAGCGGGCTCGGCGACGTGGACGGCGACGGCTACGACGACTTCCTGGTCGGCGCGCCCGAAGCCGACGACGGCGGCGGCGCCTACCTCGTGCCAGGGCCGATCCGCGCGGTGAGCGACGACGACGACGACGCGACGCTGGACCTGGGCCGCGACGTGGTGAAGCTGGCCACCGACGAGTCGGCCGTGGCGCTGGGCTCGGCGCTGCTCGGGCCGGGCGACGTACTCGACGAGGACGGCGTCGCGGACCTGGTGCTGAGCGCGCCGGAGGCGAACGGCGGCTCGGGGACGGTGTGGGTGATGGCGGGGCTGCTCGGCGAGGACACGGCGGTCGAGGACGGCGCGGTGCGGCTGGACGGCGAGGCGTTCAGCGGGCTCGGCCGCACGCTGGCGCGGCTCCAGGACATCGACGGGGACGGGGTCAATGAGCTGGCGCTCGGCGCGCCGGACTACGGCGTGTCGGAGATGGCGGCGCCCTGGCGGCGGCCGGATCCGCTCGGCGCGGTCTACATCGTGGCCGACATCGAGGACGCGCGGGTGGGGAACGCGGCGGACGGGAGGATCGTGGGGGAGGAGGTCTACACTGGCTTCGCGAGCGCGGTCGCGGACGCGGGGGACATGGACGGCGATGGGGTCGGGGATCTGCTGGTGTCGGCGCCGGAGGCCGACTACAGCGCGGGGAAGGTGTGGCTGTTCTCGGGGGCGGTGCTCGCGGAGGGCGGGGCGATCAGCCTGGAGGACGCGATGGCGGTGATTGAGGGGGAGACGCGCGGGAGCGGCGTTGGAACTTCGCTCATCAGCGCCGGTGACCTGAACGCGGACGGCGCGCTGGACGTGCTGGTCGGCGCGGCGTGGACCCAGCTTGGCGACACTCCAGAAGCCGGAACGGTCGCCCTGTGGCACGGCCCGCTGACGGGAACCCTCTCCTCGGAAGCGGCCGACGCGGTGATCCTGGGAGACAGCACGCAGGCAGGGAAATTCGGCTACGCCACGGCAGTCACGCCGGACGGGACACTCGTCGTCGGTGCGCCGATGATGGAGCTCGGTGACGATGAGGCCGTTGTCATCGAGGGCGTCTTTGGAGGTAGCTTCGAGATGGGCGCCTCAGACGAACTCGGATGGGGAGACAAGTCTACCTGGGGCGATGGCGCGGTCTACGTACTGCACGCGGGCTACTGAGAGGGCATGATCCTCCGCGCCCGCTGGCCCTGGCTCCTAGCCCTCTTCGCCTGTCGTGGCGACGGGTGCCGCTGTCGTGGAAGCCAGGGCGACTCCGACTCCTCGGAGACCGGCAAGGAGACCGCCGACGACAGCGCCTGCGAACCGGTGACCTGGTATGCCGATCTCGACGGCGACGGGTACGGCGACGCTGCCAGCCCCATCGAAGCCTGCACCCATCCGCCCGAGAGCGTCGACAACGACCTGGACTGCGCGGACGACGACGCCCAGGTTCACCCTGGAGGATCGCCCATCTGCGGCGACCTGGCCGACAACGACTGCGACGGCGAGCCTGACTGCTCTCCAGCGGAGGGCGACAACGCCCCCGAAGACGCCAGCGCGATCCTGACCGCAGGCGAGGCGAGCTACCTCGGCATGGGCATGGCGCTCACCGACTTCGACGGGGACGGCGTGCGCGATCTTGCCCTGAGCGATCCTTCATACGGCGACCCCACCGAGGATGGCGTCTACGTCGTGCGAGGTCCACTCCAGGGCGAGGCTCAGGTCTGGGGCGCGGCGTTCGCCCGCATCTACGCTGATCGTGCCTACGATACAGGCTTCGTCTTGCAGGCCGGCGATCTCGACGGGGATGGCTTCCCAGACCTCGCGCTGGCTCAGGGATACGACGGGGTGGATGCGGCCTGGCTCGCCTATGGGCCATTCGAGGGTGACGTCTCCCTTCAAGAAGCTCCAGCGGCGCTGTTGAGCATCGCGGACAGCTACGATGGCAGCAGGCAGATCGAGCCCGACATTGCCGACATCATCGGCGATGATGGGCAGCTCGATCTGTTCGTGCGCCTCAGCCGCAACCCGGGTGCCAAGGGCTCGATGTTCGCGCTGCAGGGCCCGGTGTCCGAGGACGGAGATCTCGCCGACGAGGCCGAGAGCATCTTCGTCACCTCGGACGATGAGAACGACAACATGGGCCGGTTCGCCGTGGTCGGCGATCTCAACGCGGACGGGCGCTCAGACATGGCCATGTCCTACCTCCTCACCTGCACATCCTTCGAGTTGCCTGCGGGCAGCTTCACGGAAGCGGACTTCTGCGACGCCTACATGTCCGACGAGGTGAATGGGCTCGGGCAGCAGTACGCCGACGCTGGCGACGTGGATGGGGACGGCTACGCCGACGTAATCTCGTCAGACGCCGATATTTACGAGTACAGCGTGGAGCAGGGCCGCGCCCGCATCTACTCCGGCGCCGACCTGTCCGCGCTCGCCCCAGGCGACGCCCTCCCCGAAGAAGACGGCTACCTCGCCGAGATCGACGACGTCGCGAACGGCGACAACCAGCTCGGCCACGGCATGGCGACCCCCGGCGACCTCAACGGCGACGGCTACAGCGAGATCCTCGTCAGCGCCCCCACCTGGGCCACCCGCAACGACCCCGACGAGCACTACGGCGCCGCCTTCCTCTGGTATGGCCCGCTCGAAGGCAGCTACGACCCCGAAGAGAGCGCGGACTGGACCATCACCTCGCCCGTCGAGGACGCCTGGTTCGGCTTCCGCGTCATCGCCGCCCCGGCCGACGCCCAGAACAACGCCACCATCCTCATCAGCGCCTGGCCCTTCGAGGGCACCAGCACCGTCTACCAGTTCACACCCGGCGGTTTTTGACACCGTCAAATTCGCGGAGGATCCCATGTCAGAGAGCTCCAAGGCCACAACCTCATTCTCCTGGTGTGCCTGGGTCGGCGACGACGCCCCGCCGATGGTCCTCGGCCGAGACGCCGACGACGCCCTGGCTCGCCTGCGCGCCGGCCTCGTCACCTTCTTCCGCGACGAAGCCGAGAACCCCTCCCCGGACCCCGAGGCTCGCGCCGACACCGAGCTCGTGCGCTACCGCGCCAACGGCCTGCTCTGCATGATCGCCCCCGACGAAGCGGCGGCCTTCCGCACCTGGGTGACCATCTCCCACCTCGCGGCCGACGAGGCCCTGCTCCGCTGGCGCGAGGTCTTCCCCTGTGCCTCGCGCACCGACCCGCTCCGTCGCCTCTCCGCCTCGATCCCGAGCCCCGCCGAGCGCGTCCGCCGGATCGAGGCCGATCCGCGCTACGCCGTCCTCGGCAGCACGGCAGCCCGCCTGCCCCACGCCAGCGCCTCCCGCATGGCCCGCTACAAGGACATCGCGAGCCAACCGACGACAGGCTGATCGCGTAGGGTCGCCATCCCCCAGGCGGTCGCGCTGCGACCCGATCTCCCCCCTTGCCGGACCCCCTGGTCGCGATAGCCCGCCCGGATGATTCACATCCTCTACGAAAACCCCGACTGGATGCCACCGCTACGCCGCGCCCTGGAGGCACGGGGCCTGCCCTGGACCGAGCACCTCTGCGACGGTGGCCACTTCGACATCTGCGACCCGCCCGCGGACGGCGTGTGGCTGAACCGTATGAGCCCGTCCGCTCAGACGCGCGGCAACGGCGACGGCGTGCACCAGGTGCGCGAGCTGCTCGCCGTGCTCGAACGGTGGGACCTGCCCATAATCAACGGGAGCCACGCCTTCGCGCTTGAGGTCAGCAAGGTTCGCCAGCTCGCGGCGCTCTCGAAGGCGGGCATCGACACGCCCTGCACCACGGTCGTCGTCGGCACCGCGAAGCTCAAGGAGGCGGCGCGCTACATGCCGCTGCCCTTCCTCATCAAGCACAACCAGGGCGGGAAGGGCCTGGGCGTGCGTCTGTTCCGCGAGCTGGCCGCCTTCGACGCTTACGTGGACGGGCCCGAGTTCGAACCGTCCTTCGACGCCGTCAGCCTGCTCCAGGTCTACATCGAGCCCGCCGAGCCCTTCATCACCCGCGTGGAGATCGTGGACGGCCGCTTCCTCTACGCGATTCGCGCGTCTACGGAGGGCGGCTTCGAGCTGTGCCCGGCGGACGCCTGCGCGACCGACGATGCGTTCTGCCCTGTGGGCGAGACCTCGAAGTTCAGCCTGTCTCCACTTACGGCCGACGACCCGCTGGTCCAGTCCTATGTCCGCTTCTGCCGGGATCAGCACATCGACGTCGCCGGCATCGAGTTCGTGGAGGACGCCCAGGGCCGGCGCTTCACCTACGACATCAACATGAACACGAACTACAACGGCGAGGTCGAGCGCGCGCATGGCCTGGACGGCATGGCCGCCATCGCCGATCTGTGCGCGAGGCGGCTGGCCGGGCGTTGAGGACCCGCTGAACCTATGCCTGAACGGCGCGTTCGCCGGCCTCGTGTGCTATCGCGGCGATCTCGCGGGGGTGCATCGGGCGACCGGAGAGGCAGCCTTGTCCGGCGCGCCGAATCCCACAAGCGGCGGCAGGCCAGCACATTGATTGCCGTTCGCTGGCGCCGGTCGATCCCGATATCATGCATATATGACAAGTCATTCAGAGATAGCAGGTGAAACCCTACCGGCGGACGTCAGGGGCTGCGAGGATCGCTGCGAGGTGCAGGTGCTCCACCTCGACGCCGTCGCCGTAGCGCGAGCCCAGATCCCGGGTGAGGACGCGCTCTCCCGAGCGGTCGAGATCGCCGCGCTGCTGGCCAACCCGACGCGGCTCCGCATCCTCGCCGCGCTCGCCCCCTGGGGCCTCGGGCCCGAGCCCCGACTCTGCGTGTGCGATCTTGCCGCCGTCATCGGGGCTTCTGAGACGCAAACCAGCCACCAGCTCCGCGCGCTGCGCCTGGCGGGCCTGGTCCTCCAGCGGCGCGAGGGGCGGCTCGTCTTCTACCGGCTGTCGACCGACGCCCAGGTCCGAGCGGCGGTCGCCGCGCTCGCAGGAGGCCGCTGATGTCCGCACTCGTGCACGAGACGGTGTTCGAGATCCCGGGGATGGACTGCCCCTCCGAGGAGCGCCTGATCCGCATGGCGCTCCCACCAGAGGCGGGCGTCCAGGACCTCCAGTTCGACCTGGAGGCGCGGCGGCTCGTCGTGCGGCATGAAGGCGAGAGCGCGCCCATCCTCGCGCGCCTGGAGCCGCTCGGGTTCGGCGCGCGCATCGTCCGCACGCAGGGCGTGACAGGTCCCAGTGAGGTGGTCGCGGACGACGCTCCGGGCGAAGCGCGCGTCCTCCGCCAGCTCCTCGCGATCAATGCTGCGATGTTCGTCCTGGAGCTGGGCCTGGGGCTCCTGGCGCAATCGACCGGGCTCATCGCCGACTCCGTGGACATGTTCGCCGACGCGGCCGTCTACGGGCTGTCGCTCTACGGCGTGGGCCACGCCATCGACCGGCAGCGGCGCGCGGCGAGGGCCAGCGGCGTCCTCCAGCTCCTCCTCGCGCTCGGCGTGCTCGCCGAGGTGGCGCGGCGGGCCGTCTACGGGAGCGAGCCGGTGGGTCCCCTGATGATGGGGGTCTCGGTGCTCGCGCTCGTGGCCAACGTCACCTGCATGGCGCTCCTCTCACGCCATCGGACCGGCGGGCTCCACATGAAGGCGAGCTGGATCTTCTCCACCAACGACGTCCTGGCCAACCTGGGCGTCATTCTGGCCGGGGGGCTGGTCCTGGGGACGGGGAGCGCGTTGCCGGACCTGATCATCGGGACGCTCATCGGCCTGCTGGTCCTCGTGGGGGCGGGCCGGATCCTGCGCATGGCGCGGAGCTGAGCCGCGACGCGACGTGACGCGGTTGACAGCGGGCCATGCGTGTGTGATTTGAAATTGAAAATCATTTTCAATTATTGAGACGTCCATGCTCAGCTCCCTGCTCCTCCTGATCAGCACCCTTCGCGCCGCCGAGCCTACGGCCATCGAGGACGCGCGCCGCCTGTCGGCGATCCTGGACTACGTGGCGGTGGACTACGGGGCCGCCGTCCAGGACGGAAAGAAGACGAGCGAGGCGGAGTACGCCGAGCAGGTGGGCTTCCTCGAAGACGCGGTGGTCCTGGCGGCCCGGCTGCCGAAGGCCGGCACGGACGTCACCGGCGCCGTTGCGGAGCTCGCCGCAGAGGTCGGGGCGCTCGCCCCGGCGGATCAGGTCCGCCAGGACGCGCTCGCGCTGCGCGGCCAGGTCCTCGACACCTACGGGGTCGTGCTCGCGCCCTCGGCGTCCCTCTCCCGGGACCAGGGGGCGCGGCTCTACGCGGAGCAGTGCGCAGCCTGCCACGGGGCCACTGGCGGCGCGGACACGGCGACGGCGGCGCAGCTCGATCCCGTGCCTCGGAACTTCCGCGATCCGCAGGTGATGGCCGAGCTCACGCCGGCACGCGCCTACAACGCGCTGACCGATGGCGTGAAGGGCACCTCGATGGCTGCCTTCGGCGCGCTCGACGCGCGCGCCCGCTGGGACCTCGCCTACTACGTCTTCACGCTGCGCCACGACGCCGAGGCCGAGGCCCGCGGCTCCGCGCTGGCGGCGGCCGGCAGGATCGAGGCGCCCACCGTAGAGGCGCTCGCCGGCCTCGGCGACGCGGCCCTGGCCCCCGGCCTCGCCGGTGCGGAGCGGCAGGACGCCATCGCCTGGATCCGCGGCGCCGTGCCCTACCAGGAGGCACGGGTCTCGCTCGCAGCGGCCCGCGACGGGCTGGACCAGGCCCTGGCCGCGCTGCGCGCAGGGGACCGCACGGAGGCGAAGCGGCTGGCGGGAGAGGCGTACCTGTCGGGCTTCGAGCCCCACGAGGCCAGCCTGCGCCAGGTCTCTCCCGAGCGGGTCGCGCGCATCGAGGAGGCATTTCTCGGGCTGCGCGCCCGGATCGACGACGGCGCATCCGCGGACGACCTGGCCTCCGAGGTGCTACGCACCCAGGCGCTGCTCGACGACGCCGAGGGCGCGCTCTCCGGTGCCCAGGGCGCGCGCGTGGCCTTCGTCGGCGCCTTCCTCGTCATTCTCCGCGAGGGGCTGGAAGCCGCGCTGCTCGTCCTGCTCCTGCTCGGCTTCGCGGGCAAGCAGGGCGGCGGGGCGACGCGCCAGGTCCACCTCGGATGGCTGGCCGCGGTCGGCGTCGGGGTCCTCACCTGGATGGCCTCGGATCGGTTGATCGCCCTGGCCGGCGCGCGTCGCGAGCTGCTGGAGGGTCTGATCACGCTGCTGGCGGCCGCCATCCTGGTCACTGCGCACCACTGGCTCGTCGCGGCGGCCGACGGCCGACGGCGGGTGGAAGACATTCGAGGGGCGCTCGGGCGCGACCTCGGGCGCTGGACGCTGACGGCGCTGTCCTTCGGGGCCGTGTACCGCGAGGCATTCGAGGTGGTGCTGTTCCTCCAGGCCATCGTGCTCGACGGGGCAAGCGGCACCGGGCCGGTGCTCGCGGGGATGGGGGCTGGGGCGATTGGACTCGTGGTGCTCGTCGCCGCCGCGCTCCGGCTCGGCCGGCGTGTGCGGCCTGGCCCGGTGCTGACGGCGGCGGGGGTGCTGTTGAGCGTCCTGGCCGTGGTCTTCGTCGGCAAGGGGCTGCGGGCGCTGCAAGAGGCCGGGGTCGTGCCGATTCACGCGCTCGGCGGGCTCCGCCTCGACATCCTGGGGATCTTCCCCACCTTTGAGACCACGGGCGCGCAGGTCGTCCTGATCCTCGGGCTTGCCGCCTCTGCGCTCCTTCCGAGGCTGAAGGCGCGTCAGACCTCTGGGCGTCCCGCGTGAGGTTCGTCCGCGATGTGCGTCGGGCAATCGCCCTTGCGCCACCACGAGCTCTGGACTATGCCCCCTTCGTGATCCGTCGCGCGCTCCAGACCCTGCTCGCCCTCCTGCTCGTGATCGGGCTCGTCCCCGGTCTGGCCGAGCTGGTCGAGCAGGCGGTGGAGCTGGCCCACCATGGGCATTTCGCGCACTCCATCGCGGGAGAGCAGGTCCCAGATCACGCGGAGACCGGCTGCACGCCGGTGCAGCACACCTGCGGCTGCCACCCGAGCTCGCCGGGTTCGACGCTGAGCCTGACGACCGAGCAGCCCCGCTTCCTGGACGGGCTGCTGTGGTCCATCCCTGGGCGCGCCGTGCGCCGCGCCGCCCACGACCACCCTCGGCTCCCTGAGCTGCTGGCCCCGACGAGCTGGGCCGCCGCTCCCCCCACGCCCCCTCCCAACGCCACCGTGTAAAGCGGGCGCCGCTGGCGCCCTCCCCGGTCTCTGTCCGAGCGCCACGCAACCGCGCTCCCCCTGACCTGCTTTCACGGAGAATGCATGTACATCCTACTGTTTGGCGTGGCCATGGCCGCGCCGCTCACCCCCGATGGGGCGGTGAGTCTGGGCCTGTCTACGCACCCTGAGGTGGCGCGCGCGGAGGCGGACCTCACGGCCGCCCGAGGCGAGGCGCGCCAGACCCTGCTCTTCCAGGAGAACCCCGAGCTGGCGGCGGGCTACGGCCTGCTCGGCGAGCGCCTGGAGGCGGAGATCAGCCAGCCGCTGTCGCTCACGGGCGAGGGGCTCGCGGCCCACCGGGCGGCGGTCGCGCGACTGGAGGCGACCGAGTTTGGGCTGGCGCGAGCCAGGCTGGCCGCTGCCGCGGAGATCCGCCGCGCCTGGGTCGAGGCGTCGGTGACCCACGGGCGCGCGGAGCTGCTCGCCGAGAACTTCGAGCTGTCCACGCGGCTGCTGCGGGCGACCGAGGCGAGGCTGGCGGCCGGTGAAGCCTCAGAGCTGGATCTACGGCTCGCGCGGCTGGAGCAGGCGCGGGCCGCGGGCGAGTGGCTGGACGCGAGCGCGGCGGAGCGGGCCGCGTTGACCGCGCTCTCCTCGATGGTGGGACAAGCGGTGGCCGCGGAGGATCTGAGCGGATCGCCGCGAGACGCCGCCCCGACCGCGACGGGATCGGGCGAGCGGGCGGACGTCGCCGCCGCCACGGCGCGTGCGCGGGCCGCCGAGCTGGACCTGCGGGCCGCCCGCGCCGCCACCCTGCCCGCCGTGTCGCTCGGCGCCTTCTTCGAGCAGGAGGGCGCGGATCGCGTGGCCGGGCCGACCCTCGGCCTCACGTTGCCGCTCTGGCACCAGGGCCAGGCGCGCACCGGCGCCGCCGCCGGAGAGGCCGCCGCCGCGCAGGCCGAGCTCGCCAGCACGACCGCGCGCGCCAGCGCCGAGCAGGCGACCAGCCAGGCCCTGCTGGCCCGCACCGAGACCATCACGTCCGCCCTCGCAAGCGGACTCGACGAGGACGCCAGCGCCGCGCTGCGCAGCGTCGAGGCCGGCTATTCCGCGGGCGAGCTCGATCTGACGGAGGTGATTTTTCTACAGACCCAGGTGGTCGAGGGCCAGATCGCGGTGATCGAGGTCTCCGGCGCCGCCGCCAACAACCGGATCGAAGCGCTGCTCGCGGAGAGTGATCGCGCGCTGCTCGGAGGTGCGCCATGATTCTCCTCGCGCTGTTTCTCGCCTGTGCGACCGAGACCCACGAAGAAGGCGAGCACGCCGAAGAAGGCAAACACGCCGAAGAGGGTGAGCACGCCGACCGCGTGACGCTCTCGCCCGAGGCTCGCGCCGCCGCAGCGCTCGTCATCGCGCCCGCCGAGGCGCGCCCCTGGTCCGGGGGCTTCGGCACCACCGCCCGCGTCGCGCTCGATCCCCGTCGCGAGGCTCGCGTCGGCGTCTCCGCCGAGGGGCAGGTGGAGCGCATCCTCCTGCAACCCGGAGATCCCGTCACCGTAGGTACCGTGCTCGCCGAGGTGCGCTCACCGGCGCTCGGCGAGGCCATCGGCGCCTATCACACGCGGAAGGCCGAGCGCGACGCCGCGCTCGCGCGCCTCGACCGCCTGCTGGAGCTCCAGGCCAGCGGCACGACCTCGAAGGCCCAGGTCGCCGAGGCCACCGCCCAGTCCGCGGGCGCCAGCGCGTCCTATGAGGCGGCGGAGGAGCGCCTCCGCGTGCTCGGCGTCAACCCCGGCAAGCTGGACGGCGAGCACTTCCCCTCGCGCTTCCCGGTCAAGAGCCCGGTCGCTGGAGAGGTGCTGGCGGCGGACGTCTCTATCGGCGAGGCCGTCTCGCCGGGAGACCAGATGTTCCACGTCGGGAACCTCGACGAGGTGTGGGTGCTGCTCGACGTGTTCGAGCGCGACATCTCGCGGGTGAGCGAGGGACAGCAGGTCCGTTTCACCGTGGACGCCTGGCCCGGCGAGGCGTTCGCGGGGACGATCAACTGGGTGGGCTCTGTCGTCGAGTCGGACTCGCGGACCATCGAGGTGCGCCTCGTGGTCGAGAACCCGGACCATCGCCTCAAACCTGGCATGTTCGGTCGGGCGGAGCTCGGCGCCGCCGCGTCGGCCTCCGCGAGCACCATCGTCGTCCCGGCCGAGGCGGTTCAGGACGTCGAGGGACGCGCCTCGGTGTTCGTCGAGGAAGACGGCGCCTTCGAGGCCCGTCCCGTCACCCTCGGCGAGCGCAACGCCGTCGAGGTCCAGGTGCTCTCCGGCGTCGTGGCCGGTGAGCCCATCGTCGTCAACGGCGCGTTCACGCTCAAGAGCGAGCTCGCGAAGGCGGAGATGGGGGAAGGCCATGCCCACTGACCCCCTCCTCCATGGTGGCGGGCCCGACGCCATCGACCGCCTGCTGGCCTGGTCGCTCCGCAACAAGGTGATCGTCCTCATCGCGGTGTTCGTGCTCGCCGTGGTCGGCTTTCGCTCGGTGCTCCAGCTCCCGATCGACGCGGTCCCCGACGTCACCAACGTCCAGGTCCAGATCCTCACCGAGGCGCCCGGCCTCGGCCCGGAGGAGATCGAGCGCTTCCTCACCGTGCCCGTCGAGCAGGCCATGGGCGGCGTGCCGAAGGTCGAGGAGATGCGCTCGCTCTCCCGCTTCGGGCTCTCGGTCGTGACCGTCGTGTTCGAGGAAGGAACCGAGATCTGGTGGGCGCGCCAGGTGCTCGGCGAGCGCCTCGTCGAGGCGCGCGAGGCGATCCCCGAAGGCTACGGCCAGCCCGAGATGGGCCCGGTCTCGTCGGGGCTCGGCGAGATCTACCAGTTCGAGATCCGCGGCGATGGGTACTCGGCGATGGAGCTGCGCGACATCCTCGACTGGCAGGTTGCGCCCCGCCTGCGGGCCGTCTCGGGCGTCGTCGAGGTCAACAGCTTCGGCGGCGAGCTCCGCACGTATGAGGTGGCGGTCAGCCCCGAGGCGCTCACGGCGCGCGGTCTGGTGCTCGCCGACGTGTTCGAGGCCCTGGAGCGGAACAACCGCTCGGCGGGCGGCGGCTACATCCAGAAGGGCCGCGAGCAGATGCTCATCCGAGGCGAGGCGCTCGTCGGCTCGCTCGAGGATCTCTCGGACATCGTCGTGGCGACGACGGCCGAAGGCACGCCCGTACACATTCACGAGCTCGGCGACGTGCGCTATGCGCCCATGCTGCGCCAGGGCGCGGTGACGCGCGACGGCCGCGGCGAGGCGGTCACAGGCATCGTGATGATGCTGCTCGGTGAGAACTCGCGGACCGTGGTGGAGTCCGTGAAGGAGCGCATGGCGGAGATTGAGCCCACGCTGCCCGACGGCGTGACAATTGAGGTGTTCTACGACCGAACCGAGCTCATCGCCCGCACCATTCACACGGTAGAGAAGAGCCTCCTCGAAGGCGGTATTCTCGTTATCGCGGTGCTGCTGCTCACGTTGGGCAACGTCCGCGGCGGCCTCATCGTCGCCGCCGCCATCCCGCTCTCCATGTTGTTCGCGTTCACCGGCATGCTGATGGCCGGCGTGTCGGGCAACCTGATGAGCCTGGGGGCTATCGACTTCGGCCTCATCGTCGATGGGTCCGTCGTCATGATCGAGAACGTCGTGCGCGTCGTCGGTGAGAAGCGAAAGCGAGGGGAGAAGGCCGGCGACGGCACGATCCTGAGCGCCGTGCGCGAGGTCGGCCGACCGGTCGTGTTCGCCGTGGGCATCATCATCCTGGTCTATCTGCCGATCCTCACGCTCACCGGCATTGAAGGCAAGATGTTCCGGCCCATGGCGTTCACCGTCGTGTTCGCGCTGGTCGGATCCCTGCTGCTGTCGCTGACCCTGATGCCGGTGCTCGCCTCCCTGCTGCTGCGAAACGCCGAGGAGAAGCACACCCGCCTGATGAGCTTCGCCGAGCGCTGGTACCGCCCGATGCTCGGCTTTGCGATGCGGCGTCGCGGTCTGACGGTAGGGGTCGCGGCGGCGGCCTTCGCGGCGAGCCTGGCAATAGCGCCCTTCCTCGGCGCGGTCTTCGTCCCCAAGCTCGACGAGGGCGCGGTGGCCTTGCAGATAGCCAGGCTGCCCTCGGTGTCGCTGGAGGAGTCGATCCGCCAGGCGGGCGAGGCCGAGCGCGCCATCCTGAAAGCGTACCCCGACGAGGTGCTGACCGTGGTCTCCAAGACCGGTCGCGCCGAGATCGCCACCGACCCCATGGGCGTGGACTTCTCGGACGTGTTCGTGATGCTGAAGCCCGTGGACGGCTGGACGAAGGTGCATGACAAGGAGGAGCTGGTCGAGGGACTCCAGGAGGTGCTGAAGACGGGGATACCCGGCGCGAACTTCTCGTTCTCGCAGCCCATCGAGCTGCGCGTGAACGAGCTCATCGAGGGCGTGCGATCCGATGTGGCCATCATCGTCTACGGCGATGACCTCGCGACCCTGAAGCAGATCGGCGATGACATCGTGCGCGTGGTCAGCGCGGTGGAGGGCGCTGAGGACGTCAAAGCCGAGCAGGTCGCCGGTCTGCCCGTGCTTCGCGTCATCGTGGACCGCGCGGCCATCGCGCGGCTCGGGATCGACGCGGGCGACGTGCTCGACGCGGTGGAGACCATCGCCGGGCGACCGACGGGCGTCGTCATCGACGGACAGCGGCGCTTCGCCATTCAGGTGCGGTTCCCCGCCGAGGTCCGCGCCGATCTGGATCGCCTGGGCGAGATCCTCGTCGGGAACGCCGACGTGCGGGTGCCGCTGCGCCAGGTCGCGGCGTTGACCGAAGAGGCCGGACCGGCCCAGGTGAGCCGCGAGGGCGGGCGCCGCAAGCTGACCGTCGAGGTGAACGCCCGAGGCCGCGACGTCGCCTCGCTGGTCGCCGAGGCCCAGGAGCGCATCGCCGCAGAGGTCGATCTGCCCGCAGGATACGAGCTGGACTGGGGCGGCACCTTCGAGAACCTGCAGGACGCCTCGGCGCGGCTCGCCATCGTCGTGCCGCTCGTGCTGCTGCTGATCTTCGTGATCCTCCAGCTCCAGTTCGGGTCGATGAAGCTCGCGGCGCTGGTGTACGCCAATGTGCCGCTCGCGGTGAGCGGTGGTGTGATGGCGCTGGCCATCCGGGGCCTGCCCTTCTCGATCTCCGCCGCCGTCGGCTTCATCGCCTTGTTCGGGATCGCGGTGATGAACGGCGTGGTGCTGGTCTCCTATGTCCGGCGCCTGCACGAGGCCGGCAGCTCAGCCGCCGAAGCCGCGCGCGAGGGCGCCGAGGTGCGCCTTCGCCCGGTGCTGATGACCGCGCTCGTGGCGGCGCTCGGCTTCCTGCCGATGGCGCTCGCGAGCTCGGCCGGATCGGAGGTGCAACGCCCGCTCGCGACCGTTGTGATCGGCGGGCTGATCACGAGCACCGCGCTCACCCTGCTGGTCCTGCCCACGCTGTATGCGTGGTGGATGGGCGACGAACCGGACAGCGCCTCCGAGGTCATGCAAAGTGCCGAGACCGGACCCTCAACCTGACGAAGGAGCCCCCCATGAACACCTGTAGAGCCCTGCTCCCCTTGCTTCCCCTGCTCGCCGCCTGTACAGGCCCCACGCCCGACAAGGCGCCTACCGACACCGCGGACAGCGGCGACACCGGCGACTCCGCCGCGCCGCCCTGGTCGCCCATCGGCACAGGCGATGGCACGCCCGAGTCCGTCGGCTGGACCTTCATCCTCGGCCCGGACGACAACCTGGACGATCCGCGCGACCTCGGCTTCGACGCCAGCGGCAACCTCTGGATCGCCAACCGCGACGATGATCGCACCTTCGTCGTCTTCAATCCTGGCGCCGATGACCAGGACTACGACCGCCTGAAGGACGGCTACGCCATGCACTTCATGGAGGAGACCTCCGCGCTCTCCTTCGACGACGGCGTGCAGTTCGGGAGCTGCGGCGAGTCGAACAACACCTACAACGACGACTATCGCGGGAACAACTACATGGGCCCCGTGCTGTGGAGCACGGACCTCAACGTGTTCGGGGTCGAGAACCCCATCGGGCTGGGCAGCCACCTGGACATGTCGCACGAGAGCCCCTTCTGCGTCGGGATCGCCTGGGAGGACGAGAACATCTACTGGGTCTTCGACGGCAAGAACGACGCGCTGGTACGCCACGACTTCCAGCGCGATCACGGCATCGGCATGGACGAGCACTACGACGGCATCGTCGCGCGCTTCACCGAGCCCGAGATGACCCGCGTGGAGGAGGCCCCTGGACATCTGGTGATCGACCGCGACAATCGCATCCTCTACGCCGCGGACACGGGCGGCGGACGGGTGCTGTGGTTCGACATCGACTCGGGCGAGGCGGGCGACGATCTGCGCGCCAACGACCCCGGCGTGGTCCACCAGGAGTGGAACGACGCGGACTGGGGCGTGGTCGCCGAGGGCCTCGATCAGCCCGGCGGGCTGGCGATGTGGGAGGACCACCTGATCGTGGGCGAGTGGGGCACAGGCATGCTCTACGAGCTGGACCTGGAGGGCAACGTCATCCACCAGCTCGACACGGGCTTCGGCGCGGGGCGGCTCTATGGGATCGAGATCGGGCCGGACGGGGCGTTGTGGGTCATCGACAACGGCTCCGGCGTGTACCGGATTGACCCCTGATGCTGGCCCTGCTTCTGGCATGCGCGGGGGACAAGGGCGAGCCGACGCCCCCGGGCGACACGGCCGCCTCTACCGAGCTCGTGGCCTGGGCCAGCGTGCTCGGCGCGCCGGCCGACGCGCTGGGCAACGCGGTACGGGACGCGGGAGATCTCGACGGCGACGGCGACGACGACCTGATCGTGGCCGCCTACCTGGGCAACCGGGTCTGCGCGCTGTTTGGTCCACTCACGGTTGGATCGGTGGCCCTCGACGCGCGTGAGCCCGCCTGCCTGTTCGGCGAGCTGGACACCGACTACGCAGGCTACGGCGTGACCGCCGCGCCGGACCTGAGCGGCGACGGGCTGGCGGACGTCGTGGTGGGCTCCATCGGCAATTCCGATGTCGGCGCCAACGCGGGCAAGGTCTACCTCCTGGCGGGCCCGCTCACGTCAGGGGCGACCACGCTCGATCTCGCCGCCGACGCGGTGTGGTTGGGCGAGACCGCGGGCGATTACGCCGGGGTCGCCCTGGAGAGCGCCGCCGACCTCACGGGCGACGGTGTGGCGGATCTGCTCATCGGCGCCTCGGGCTACGACGGCGAGAGCGGGGGCGGCGGGCGGGCCTACGTCGTCGCGGGTCCGATCAGCGGGGACAGCCACAGCCTCGCCGACGCGGCGGCTTCGATCACCGGCCTCGGCGCGCCCGCGCTGCCCGTGGACACCGGAGACACGGGTATCCCAGTTCCCCCGCCGCACGGAGCCTTTGGCACCGGCGACTTCGTGGGCGACGCCATGGCCGGGGATCGGGACCTGGACGGCGATGGACTCGTGGACCTCGCGCTCGGCGCCAGCGGCGACCAGACGGCGGGCCTGAACGCCGGCAAAGTGGCCGTGTTCCTGGGGCCCGTGGCCGCCGGCGCCTGGTCGGTGACCGACGCGGACAGGACGCTGTACGGCGCAGGCGAGGGTGCCTACACCGGCAGCCCACTGCGCGGCGTCCCCGACCTCGATGGCGACGGCCTCGACGACCTGCTCGTGTCCGCCGACGCGCTCGGCGCCGGCCAGGTCTACCTCGTGAGCCCGACCCTGTCCGAAGACTCGGTCACCGGGGCCAGCCGCCTGCGCTTCGAGGGCGTCGCCAGCGGCGACCTGTTCGGCTATGCGCTCTCGTCGGCGGTGGATGTCGACGGTGACGGCGCCGCCGACCTCGCCATCAGCGCGCCCTGGGCCCAGATCGACGGCGAGGAGACGGGCGGCGTCTGGTTGTTTCACGGCCCCTTCGAGGCCGGCGTGGTCGAGGCCGGCTCGGCGCGCGCCGTGTACGGCGCCGTCGAGGGCGACGCCTTCGGCAGCGCCGTGGAGCTCGCCGCGAACCTCGGCGGGGAGGACGGCCCAGACCTCGTGGTCGGCGCCCGCAACGACCGCACCGGCGGCGGCTTCGCGGGCGCGGTGTACCTGTTCGACGTGGGAGGCTGAGATGCTGCTTCTTCTGACGTTGTGGGCCTGCGCTGGGGGTGAGGTGGTGAACGACGGCGACCCCACCATCGCGCTGCTCGCCCCGCTCGAAGGCGAGACGGTCTGCGGAGATCCGCTGGTGGTGGAGGTCGAGGTCACCAACATCGTGCTGGTGGCGCCTCTGGACGACCCGGAGCAGGCCGAGCCTGGC
Source organism: uncultured Enterobacterales bacterium (assembly GCA_964615375.1). Lineage (GTDB taxonomy): Bacteria > Myxococcota_A > UBA796 > UBA796 > CAZKWG01 > CAZKWG01. The sequence continues at coordinate 37,811 of CAZTOW010000035.1, read as the reverse complement.
ACCGGGCACATCGACATCATGCTCAACGGCCAGGACGCCGACATGGTCTGGGAGACGACCGCCGAGATCGAGGGCGTCGAGGACGGGGAATATCAACTGAAGGTGGAATTGTCCTACGCCGACCACACGCCGGTCACGCCCTACGCGGGCGATCTGGTCTACGTCACCGTCAGCGACGCGGTGTGCCCATGATCCTGCTGCTGCTGGCATGCACGCCCAAGCCGTTCGACTCGGACAGCGCCTCCGAGGCCGCGCACGAGGTCACCGAGACGCACCTCGGCTGGTCCACCGACCCGGATCCGCTGGTCGCTGGCGAAGAGGGCATCTTCACCCTCCAGATCACGGATCAGGACGGCCACCCCGTCGAGGACCTCCAGCAGAACCACGAGCGCATGGTCCACACCCTGTTCGTCAGCGCGGACTGGACCTCGTTCACCCATGCGCACCACGAAGACTACGCCGAGCTGAGCGCGGACGATCTGCGCGAGGCGACCTTCCAGTTCCCGGTGACCTTGCCCGTGGCGGGCGACTACTACCTGATGTTCGGCTGGGCGCACCAGAACCAGTGGTTGTACGACGACGGCGCGCTGACGGTCGGAGGCGCGCCCGAGCAGCTCGCCGAACCGGACACGACCGTCAACACCGTGGCGACGGCCGATGACCTGATGTTGACCCTGAGCTGGACCAGCCCGCCCATGGTCGGCTACGAGGCGAGCTGGACCGTCACCGTCACCGACACGGCGGGCGCGCCCGTCGAGGACCTCACGCCGTACCTGGGCGCCGACTCCCACTGCGCGCTGGTCAACGAGGGCCTCACCTGGGGCAGCCACACGCACGCCTGGTTCCCGGGCATCGACAGCATGACGCCGGGCATGGAGATGCCGCAGATCTACACCGGACCGGATGTGAGCTTCGTCTATGCCTTTCCCTACCCGGGCGCACACAAGATGTGGGTGCAGGTCGCCCGCGAGAGCGCGCCGGGCGTGGTCTACACGGGCGCGTTCGTCTTTGATGTTCTACCTTGATCGCGGTTGGTTGAAGACTAAAACTGTGAGAGGAATTCTCGTGCGCCTCGTCGAGACCAGTCGCGAGCGCCGCCGACGCGCGCGATCACGCGACCGTCGTCGCGCAAGACGAAGGTGTCGGGCAGCCCCGAGACCCGGAAGCGCGTCCGAGCCTCCCCGCCCGGATCCCGCGCCACCTCCTCGGGGACCTGCCCGGCGAAGAAGGTCTCGATCACCGGCCAGTCTTCGTCGGTGAGCGCGAGCAGACGCAGGTCGGTGGCGCGCGCGGCCTGAAGCAGGCTCGGCAGCTCCTCCCGGCAGGGGACGCACCAGGTCGCCCAGAAGTGGACGAGCAGCGGTTGATCGCCGAACTCCACGGCTGTCACCGCAAGGCCCCTCAGCTCCACCGCGAGCGGCGGCGCGGGCTCATCGAGGCGCTCCGCAGCGAACGGAGGCTCGGGCTCCCGCCCGCGCTCCACGAGGAGCCAGACCGCGACGAGCGCGACCTGGACAGCCAGCAGGAGCGCGAGCCGCTTCATCCGCGCCTCCGAAGCACCGTGTAGAGCACGGGGAGGACCACGAGCGTGAGCACGGTCGACGAGAACAGGCCGCCGATCACCACCGTCGCGAGCGGACGCTGAACCTCGGCCCCGATCCCTGTGTTCAACGCCATCGGGATGAACCCGAAGCTCGCGACGAGCGCCGTCATCAGCACGGGTCGGAGGCGCTCCTCCGCCGCCTTCTCGACCGCGGCGCGCAGCTCCAGGCCCGCCTCCAGGTTGCGCCGGATCGTGGACACCAGGACCATGTCGCCCAGCACCGAGACACCCGAGAGCGCCACGAAGCCCACGGCGGCGGACACGCTGAAGGGCATGTCGCGCAGCCACAGCGCCGCGACGCCGCCGACGGCCGCGAAGGGCACGCCCGTGAACACACGGGCGGCGTCGACGACGCGCCCATAGGTCGCGTACAGCAACGCGAAGATGAGCCCCAGCGCCACGGGGACGACGACCATCAGCCGCTTCTCCGCGCGCTCGAGGTTCTCGAACTGCCCGCCGAAGCGCACGAAGTAGCCGGGTGGCAGCTCGACCTTTTCGTCGATGGCCCCTCCGATCTCGCGGACGAAGCTCCCGACGTCCCGCCCGCGCACGTTGGCCTGCACGACGATGCGCCGCCGCGCCCACTCGCGCTGGATGGTGGAGGGTCCCTCGGCGACGACCAGGTCCGCCAGCGTGGCGAGGGGGAGCCGCTCGCCCGTCGGCGTCGTGACCAGCAGCCGCGCGAGCTCTCCGGGCTCCTGGTAGCGGGGGTCGATGCGGACGGCGATGGGGAAGCGCCGCTCGCCCTCCTGGATCTCCCCGACCTCGCGCCCGCCGAGCGCCTCGACCACGTCGAGGACCTGATGCGCCGGGATGCCATAGCGGGCGATGGCGTCGGGATCCACCTCCACCCGAAGCGTCGGCAGCCCCGTCATCTGCTCGGTGAACACGTCGGCCGCCCCGGGCGCCGCCTTCACGATCACCTCGATCTCCCGTGCCTTCTGTCGGAGCAGCTCCAGGTCGTCCCCGAAGAGCTTGATCCCGACATCCGCGCGGATGCCAGCGATCATCTCGTTGACGCGCATCTCGATGGGCTGCGTGAACACCATGCGCATGCCGGGCAGGACCGAGAGCTCGGCCTGCATCGCCTCGACCAGCGCGGCCTGGGTCTCGGCGCGGCTCCACCCTTCGCGCGGCTTGAGCATCACGAAGATGTCCGACAGCTCCGTGCCCATGGGGTCGGTCGCGACCTCGGCCGTGCCGGTCCTCGTCCACACGCGCGCGACCTCGTCAGGGAACTTCTCCAGGATCGCGCGCTCGATCTGCGTGCCGTATCGGACCGACTCGTCCAGCGACACGCTGGCGAGGCGCACGGTGTTGATGACGATCGTGCCCTCGCCGAGGCGCGGGATGAACTCGGAGCCGAGCCGCGACGCCAGGAATGCGGCGTTGGCCAGCACCAGCAGCGCCAGCCCGAGCACGACGCCAGGCGCGTTCAAGGCGCGATGCACCACGGGCCGATACAGGCGCTTCAAGGTCCGCACCAGCGCGTTGTCGTGATCTTCGCCCCCTCGCGGGAGGAACAGGCTCGACAGCACCGGGATGAGCGTGATCGAGGCCACCGTGGCGCCAAGCAGGGCGAAGACGACGGTGAGCGCCATGGGCCGGAAGAGCCGGCCCTCAATGCCCTCCAGGGTCAGGATCGGCAGGTAGACCACGATGATCACGAGCTGGCCGAACATCGTCGGCGCCAGCACCTCGACGGCCGCCTCGCGCACCACGTCGAGCCGGCTCTTGCCGCCGGCCTCTCCCAGCCGACGTACGGCGTTCTCCACCTGGATGATGGCGCTGTCGACGAGCAGGCCGAAGTCGATGGCGCCGAGGCTCATCAGGCTGCCGGCGATGCCGGCCCGCAGCATGAGGCTGCCCGCGAAGAGCATCGACAGCGGGATGGCGGAGGCGACGATGAGCCCGGCGCGCCAGTTGCCGAGGAAGGCGAAGATGACCGCGACCACCAGCAGGGCGCCTTCGAACAGGTTCTTCTCGACGGTGTGGAGCACCTGGTCCACCAGGGTCGTGCGCTCGTAGACGGTGTCCAGGTGAACGCCCTCCGGCAGCGACTTGCGGACCTCGTCGAGGCGGAGCTCCAGCCGCGTGGTCACGTCGTGGCTGTTCTCGCCCATGAGCATGAAGCCCAGCCCCAGCACCGCCTCGCCCTGACCGTCCGCGGTCACGGCGCCGCGCCGGATCTCGCGTCCCTCCTGGACCTTCGCGAGGTCCCCCACACGGACGGGCACGCCCCCGTGGGAGGCGACGACCACCCGCTCGACGCTCCCGAGCGTCGTGAGCACGCCGATGCCCTGCACCAGCGTCGCCTCGCCGGCCGCGTCCATCGAGCCGCCGCCGACGTTGAGGTTGTTCTCCTCCAGCGCCTCGACCAGCACATCGAGCGAGAGGCCGTACTTCTGGAGGTCCTTCGGATCGACCACCACCTCGACGCGGCGCTCGTCGCCCCCCCAGGTGTTGACCTCGGCGACGCCTGGCACCGAGCGGAGCTGAGGCCCCACGATCCAGTCCTGAATCGTCCGAAGCTCGGCGAGCGACCTGCCCTCTCCCTCGACGAGGTAGTGAAAGACCTCGCCGAGCCCGGTGGCGACGGGGCCGAGCTGGGGCCGGTCGATGCCGGCGTGGAGCTCCACGCTGCTGAGCCGCTCAGCTACGGTCTGGCGCGCCCGCCACAGGTCCGACCCCTCCTCGAAGACCAGGGTGACCTGCGAGAACCCGAACTTCGAGATCGAGCGCACCTCTTCGAGGTCAGGGAGGCCCGAGAGCGCGGCCTCGATGGGGATGGTCACCTGGCGCTCCACCTCCAGCGGCGCGAGCGCGGGTGCGGTGGCGTTGACCTGGACCTGGACCGGGGTCGTGTCCGGGAAGGCGTCCATCGGGAGCCGCAGAAAGGAGATCACGCCGGCGATGGCGACGGCGACCCAGCCCACGACGACCGCCGCCCTGTGCTCCAGCGACCATCGGATGATGGCGTTCAACAGGGGCATCATCGGCCTACTCCACGTCGCAGCAGCCGGCGCCGATGCTGTCCTTGAGGGTCTCGGTCTTGAGCATGAAGCTGCCGGCGGTGACGACGGGCTCGCCAGGAAGGACGCCCTCGGCGAGGCGGACCTCGTCGCCCTGGCGCGAGCGCACCTTGACCCGGCGGGCCTCGTACTCGTCCTCGGCCAGACGGACGAAGACGAGCTCGACCCCCTTTGCCTGCTGGACGGAGGCGGCCGGCACGATGACCATGGGCGCAGCGTCCGTCACGGCGATATGGCCCGTTCCGACCATGTTGCCGCGGAGCGCACGGTCCTCGTTCTGGATCGACATCCGCGCCAGCGCCGTGCGGGTCTCGACCGAGATCGCGGGCGCGATGTACGAGATCGTGCCCTCGAAGGCGCGATCGGGGAAGGTGTCGAGCTCCAGGGTGGCCTTGTTCCCCACCGCGATCCGGGCGAGCTCCGCCTCAGGCACGTCGAGCTCGACCCACATCGTGCTGGCGTCGACGATCTCGAAGAGCGGCGCCCCGTCCTCGACGCCCAGGCCGAGGCTGACCTCCCGTCGCGTGACCTCCCCAGACAGCGGCGCCACGAGCGTGTAAGCACTCGCGCTCCCGCCCCCGACCAGGCCGAGCTGGCTCTGGAGCGCCGCGAGCTCCGCGGCCGCGCTGGCGAGCGCCTGCTCCGCCTCCTGGACCTGGCGAGCGGAGCTCACGCCTGCGGCCAGCAGGTTCTGCTGGCGTTGCAGGTTCAGCTCCGCCGCGACCACGCGCGAGCGGGTCGCCTCCTGCTGCGACCGACCCGCGCCGATGGTGGCGCTCTGGATCACCGCCAGCGGCTCCCCGCGCCGAACGCGCGCGCCCACGTCGGCGCGGATCTCGGAGACGAGGCCGGGCACGGGAGCGCTGACGAGCGCCACCTTCGAGGCGTCGTACACGACCCGCGCGAACGCCGAGACGGTCTCCTCCCGGGGCGCCTCGACCGCCGGCACCGTCTCGATGCCCGCGAGCCGGGCGGTCTCGCGGGTCTTGAAGCGGACCTTCGTCCGATCCGCGGGCGCGCCGTCCTTGGGCCCGGACGACACGTCCACGGCCGGACGCCCCCCGAGCTCCGGGTGACAGAGCGGGCAGAAAGACTCGGCGAACCCGTGCTCTTCGCACCAGTCCCCTTTCGCCTTGAACACGGCGGCCAGGGCCGGGTTGCACTTCGGGCACACGGCCTGAAGCACGCCATGCTCGGCGCAGAGACCCTCCGCCGAGGCCGCGGCCGGGTCAGCCGCGACCGCCGCGCTGGCCTCGCTCGACGCCTGCGGATCCCGGGCGCACCCCGAGCTGGCCAGCAGGAAGCTGGCGATGATCCAAACACGCATCGGTCACCCTCCCTGCTTGGGCGGGCGCTCGATCTTCAGCTCGGGGTTGCACTTGAGGCACTGGGACTCGGGGAGCGTGTGCTCCTCGCACCAGTCGCCCGTCGCCTTGAAGGCGGCCGAGAGTGAGGGGTTGCAGCGGGTACACTGCGACTCGGGGACGGCGTGCTCGGCGCACCAGTCCTCATGCGAGCCAGGGACCACGTCGGCGGCGGCGTGTGGCTGGGAGGAGGCCGCGCTGGCGGCAGAGGGGGGCGCGGCGGGCTCGGAGGTCGAGCACGCGAGCACAAAAAGCAGGATCCACATGGAAGACTCCTTGAAGGTGAGGATTGCGGCAATAGAACCTAGCTACGCCGCTTTCGGGACCTGGAGTCGTTCCTCGGGATCGGGGGAGCTGGGGGTCGGCACGACGTGGGCGGAGTCGAGCGGCCTCGCGTACACGAAGGCGAGCGCCGATGGGCTGGGGACCACGGCCGGTGCTGACTGGCAGCACGCGCAGCAGGCCAGGCAGCCAGAGTCACAGCGGTCGGGGTGGTCCTGATCGGCCACGGCCTCTGGGGTGGAGGTCTGCTGGTGCTCGTCTTGTGCCGCTACGTGCTCCGCCTCGTCGTCGCAGCAGGGGACGAAGCGCCCGACGGCCGAGCTGACCATCGCGAAGCAGACGGTGAGGACGAGCAGCATCTGGCAGAGGCGGAACACGACGATCATCCTATACGACCGCCCTGGGTGCGTCCAGATGGAGTCCCGGGAGGACGTGGACAGGCGAGGCTGCTCGCGGGCGCGGCCACCTACTACGCGCTCTTCGGGACGCTCCGCCTCGGCGTCTGGCTCGATCTCGGGCTGCTCGTCGAGGCGGTCGGGCTGGCAGCGCTGAACAGCTCCGCGGTGCCTACTCTCCCGCGTCCGTGGTCTCACTCGGGGCCCTGAAGCCCTCTGACGGTGCCCTTCCAACCGCAGCAACATGGACCTTGCCGGCGCGCTCAACGCCGACGATCAGGACCAGGTCGTCGTTGTTGAAGTAGTCCAGCACATCGTCGTAGAGCTCATCCGAGAAGACGGCCCGCACGTCTCCGCCTCCGGGCGGGTTGCGGAGGATGAAGGACTGGTTGTCCTTGTCGAGCTCCCGGATCCTGCCTGTGATGGAGAGCGTCCGCTCGGACTTGAGCTTACGAAGCTCGCTTTGCACGCGCCTTCGGGCGGCGCGAGGCAGGCGCACGGGCGTGCTCGCCATCCAGAGCCCCTTCACCTCAATGGCCTCAATGACGCCCGTGCCCGGAGGAGTGAGCCCGCCGACGGCCTCCAGGACGGCCCTGCGCTCCTCGTCGGAGGTCGCGGAGAATGGAGCATCTCCCGTGTTCTGCGCCCAGTTGAGCCCCCGGCGCAAGAGCTCGATGGCCCGGTCCAAGGTGGCATCCTGCTGCGCGCACTCTGGCGCGGCGAAGCTGATCTCGAAGCTGCGAAAGGCGAACTGCTGGACGGGAAGGTCATACAGCGCGCGCAGCTCGTCCGGTGGACGGCCCGTCCCTCCACGCTCCTGCACGAACTCGAGCACGCCTTTCAGGGCCTTGCGCGCCGCGTCCGCCACATAGGCGACCACACTGGCGGGCGTGCTGGTCCGCCCGATGTGCTCGCCCACAGCTCGTACCGCGAGCACGGCCTCGCCTTCGGCCTCGGCGAAGAGCGTCGTCCCTGGGAGCGGCAGGTGCTCAGGAGGGAGATCGTCCACGGAGATCGCCCACGCGGTCGTCCATCCACGCCCGGGTTGGAGCGCTGCGAGCCACATCCAGGACCCCGTGAGCACCTCGCGTAGCGCGCGGCGCCCCGTGCGCAGCTCGTCGAGGGTCGTATCGGAGCAGGGTGCGAGCACCACCCACCGCGTCGACGGGATCTCGTCGGTCACATAGGCGATCAGGCGCTCCCCGAATGCGGAGCGCAGCGTGTAGACGAAGGGGATCTCCGCTTCGCAGAGGATCTCTTCGGCCTCCGGTGAACCGAGGAGCGCGATGTCCAGCGGTCGGCCGTGCCTGGGCGTGATCACCGACATGGCTCCCCCTGACCGAACAACGATGATCGCACGGCGCCATGAGCTGGCCACCAACAGACATGGCCTGTGCTGGGACTCGTGAGCTTCATCCTGCCGTGTTGTGGGAGCAGGGCCCCTTCGGACACCCCAGCGCCGAGATGGGGGCGAAGCGCGAGCTGATGGCATGCTTCGCGCCGTGTGCGGTAGACCGAGACGCCCAGTCGACGGCAGGGCGAAGCATCCGGCGCGAGGCCACGCTCGGCGTAACTCTCGAAGTCCTCGCTTGTCGGCGCTGCGCCGGCGATGATGCGGAAGACGACACCGTTGCAGTCTTCCGCGTCCGGCGGTGGGCAGTTGGCAGGCCAGTCCTGTGGAAACAAGGGAAGATCCTCCAGACCTCTAACACCGACGTTCTACCATGCCTGTGTCGCGGTGGCTACCTCGGCGCGCGCGGCGCGGGTGTCGATCCAGGTGCGCTGGCCCTCCAGGGCGCGGGCGCTCGCAGGGGACACATTGATGGCGTTGATGGCGACGCCCTTCTGGGCGACGCCCACGGCGGCGAGCGCGGCCTCGGCGTCGTCGGAGGGGCCCGTAAGGATGCGCTACCGGATCGCGGGGTCAGGAGGCAAGGGCGGCGCCGGATCACGTCTCCCCGAAGATCTCCTGCATCCAAGACTTCGCGCGGTAGCGATCCCAGCCGTCGGCCATCACGGTGACCACGGGGCCATCCAGCCCGCCGCGCGCCGCCACGCGCAGCGCGGCGACCACGTTCGTCCCCGAGGACCCACCGACCAGCAGGCCCTCCTCGCGGACCAGGCGCCGGACCATCGCGAAGCTCTCGGCGTCGCTGACGCGCTCGGCGGCGTCGATGACCTCCCGGTGCAGGTTTCCAGGCGGCTCGCTCGCGCCGATGCCCTCGACCGCGTAGGCGCCGTCGAGTCCGAGCGTACCCGTCTCGACCCAGTCTGCCAGCGCCGAGCCCACGGGGTCCGCCAGCACCACGCGCACACCCGGACAGGCCGCTTTCAACCGGCGTCCGACGCCCGAGATCGTGCCCCCGGTTCCCGCGCCCGCGACGAAGGCGCCGACCCGTCCGCCGGTCTGCGCCAGGATCTCGGCGCCTGTCGTCTGCTCGTGAACACGCACGTTGGCCGGGTTGTTGAACTGGTCGGCGAGAAACCAGCCCTTGTCCTGGGCCATCCGGGCGGCCACGTTGCGGAAGTTGCGGGGGTCGGATGGAGGGGCGTTCGGCGTGATCACGACCTCCGCCCCGAGCATGGCGAGACAGACGCGCTTGTCCGCCGACATCTTCTCGGGCATCACGCACACGAGCCCGTAGCCGCGCGCGGCGGCCACCAGCGCGAGTCCGACCCCGGTGTTGCCCGCCGTCGCCTCGATCAGCGTCATCCCCGGTCGCAGGATCCCGCGCGCCTCGGCATCATCCACGATGGCCAGCGCGAGCCGGTCCTTGATCGAGCCGCCGGGGTTCATGTGCTCGCATTTCACGAGCACGGGCACGGGCAGCCCGGCGCCGATCCGCCGCAGCGGCACGAGCGGGGTTTGGCCGATGGTCTCCAGCAGGCTGGCGCTCGGGCGGTCCCAGGCCATCATGGCGCCCCGTGCGGCGCCTGGCCGGTCTTCGCCTGGTAGTCGGCGTCGCTTACGACCTCCTGCCGGTAGGACTCGTGGCAGGACGTACACGCGCCGAGCGTCGCCGAGAGCGCGCTCAGCACGCCCTCGCGATCCTGGGCTTTTGCCGCCAACCCCAGGCCGTCGGCGGTCGTGTGGAAGGCGAGCCCGCGCTCGGTGAAGCCCTCGGCGCCCGCGCCCATGTGCTCGCACATCATGGCGCTCTGGGGCGAAGATCCCAGCCGGGCGGCGGCGGCCTCGACCGCGGGCCAGTCGCTGGTGCCGAGCCCGGTCACGATCTCCTGAACCGCGCGCAGGTGGTCGCGCATGTTCTGCTTCTGGTGCTCGGCCATGCGCGGCGTGAGCGGAACGGGCGTGCGCGGGTCCAGCGCGGCGGCCTCGACCCAGGCGCTCGGCGGAGGAGGGGCGGGGGTAGGAGCCTCGCCCTGGCAGGCGAGCAGCGCGACGATGGGCAGGACGGATCGCATGGTCGCTCCGGTCGGGGACGGGTTGAGCTGAGTCGTCTATCCGGCCTTCGTGCCGGTCACGGCGAGGAAGGCGCCGCCGGGCAGCCCGAGCCGGCCCGGCAAGGTGTCCAGGGGCGCCAGCACCCGGGCGGCGAGCGCGTGGGGAGGAAAGTACACCGCGCCCTCGCAGGGCCCAGGCACGAGCCCAGATTCGGCGAGCAGCCCACGCAGCTCGCGGCAGGTCCAGAAGCGCACGCCCCGCCACGCAGTCGAGCCCAGGGCGCCCTGGAGACGCCGCTTCAGGGCCCACGGGCTCCAGCGGGCTAGCTCTCCCAGCACCACCCGGCCACCTGGGCGCGTGACCCGGGCAAGCTCCCCGAGCACGCGCGACGGGTCTTCAACGAAGCATAGCATCGTCACGGCGAACACCAGGTCGAAGCTGGCGTCCGCGAAGGGCAGCGCGGCGGCGTCGCCCTCGTGGAGGTCGAGCGTCAGCCCTCGCTCGGCGGCCCGCGCCTGCGCGGACTCCAGCATCCGCGCCGAGCGGTCGAGGCCAGTGACGTGCGCCCCGGCCTCGGCGGCGGCCAGCAGGGTGCTCCCGTCGCCGCAGCCCACGTCCAGCACCGCGCGCCTGCGGAGATCGCCCGCCATTCGCAGGACGAGCGCCAGCTCAACGGCCTCGACCCGACCGCCCAGCGGACCGGCGCGCCACCGCGCCAGCGTCTCCGGCGTGAGCTCCGGCACTCAGAACACCAGCACTTTGTCCGCCCACTGCGTCCAGCTGGTCAGCTCGTCCAGCGTGCTGCGCTTCGCCGCCGCGGTGAGCTGCTCGTCGCTCAGGCCGCGGGCATCCATGCAGGTGCCGCAGACGCCGATCAGGCCGCCGTGGCGGGCCACGGCGCCCAGCATCAACTCTACGTTGTAGTAGCCGCTCGGGACCTTCTGCCCGCCGCGCGCGCAGGCGGCGGCGTCGCCCATCAGGAACAGGCGCACCTCCTCGCCTTCGCGCTTCGAGAGCGCGCCCGCGAGCCGCAGGGCGTTGTAGCTGCGCTCCGTTCCGTAAGGCCCGTCGTTCAGGATGAACAGGTTCTTCGCCATGACTCCCCCCCTTCTACTTCTCGGCGCCCGCCAGCCAGCCCAGCGTGCCGCCTTCGAGAAAACCAACCTCCGAGGCGCCGGACTCCGCCAGCCGTCGGGCCGCGCCCTCGGAGCGCCCGCCGCCCTTGCCGCAGACCGTCACGATCAGGTGATCGCGGGCGATGCACGTCGGATCCGCCTCGATCTCGGCGAGCGGGACGTGGATCGCGCCCTCGACGTGGCCCGCCGCGAACTCCTCGGCGGAGCGCACGTCCACCACCAGCACGGGCTCCCCTGCCGCCCGCCGCGCGCGCAGCTCGGCGCGCGGGATCTCTCGGATCATGCTCCCTCCTTGTGGACCTTCGAGGCCAGGGTCTCTCGCATTCGCACGATCACGACCACACCAGAGCCGAAGGTCAGCGCCGCCACCGCCCAAAGCGCCGCGCTAAGCCCGAAAGCGTCCGCCACGAGCCCAGCCAGCAGCGCGCCGATGGCGTAGCCGAGGTCGCGCCACAGCCGGTAGGTGCCGACCGCGCTGGCCCGCCAGCTCGGGTGGGCCACATCCCCAATCGCGGCGAGCAAGGTCGGGTACACCATGGCCGTGCCCAGGCCCAGCAGGACCTGGCCGAGCGCGAAGGCCCGGACGGTGTGCCCCGTCGCCACCACGGCGATGCCCAGCGCCTGCACGATCATGCCGCCCGCGATCAGGCCCTTTCGCCCGACCTTGTCGGAGAGCGCGCCCGTCACGAGCTGGCTGGCGCCCCAGACCGCCGGGTACAGCGCCGCCAGCCAGCCGATCTCGGCGAGCCCGAGGCCAGCGGCGGTGAAGATCAGCGGGAACAGGCCCCAGGCCATGCCGTCGTTGAGGTTGTTGACCAGCCCGGCCTGGGTGACCGAAGACAGCTCGCGGTCACGCAGCGTGGTCCGCCAGAAGACCTCGCGCTGCGACGGCGCCTCGGCAGAGGGCAGGTCTCCGGCGAGCTTCGCCTCGTGCGCGACGTGGTGGTGGGTCTCGCGCACGAGCAGAGCCGACAGGCCGAGCCCCAGCGCCACGTAGGCCAGACCCAGGTAGAACGGCTCAGGCCGCAGCCCCCAACGCGCGGCGACGTAGCCGGTGGCGAGCGCCGAGCCGGCCACCGCGAAGTAGCCTGCGAATTCGTTGAGCCCCATGGCCAGCCCGCGTTTTTTCGGCCCGGCGAGGTCGATCTTCATGATCACGGTCGTGGACCAGGTGAGTCCCTGGCTGATCCCGAGCAGCCCGTTCGCGAACAGGATCCAGGCCCAGGACGGCGCCCACATCAGCAGAAACGGCACCGGGACGGCGATGAGCCAGCCGGCCACCAGCACGCGCTTTCGCCCCACGGCGTCGGAGAGCCGGCCCGCGAGGTAGTTCGTCAGCGCCTTGGTCACGCCGAAGACCACGATGAAGCTCAGGATCGCCGTCTTCGCCGAGAGATGGAATTCCTGCTCGGCGATGGGCGGCAGGATGCTGCGCTCCATGCCGACCATCGCGCCGACGAAGGCGTTGACGACGACGAGCAGCGAGAACTGCGCGAGGTTGGCGCGCAGCCCGAGGGTGGGCGGGATAGATCTCATAATCAATAGATTACTTGATCACTCCTGCAGCGGCAAGCCCAGCGCGCGCCACTCCGGCGGGCCGTCCTCCAGATGGTGTGCCTCGATGCCGTTCGCGCGCAGGATCTGGACCGCCTCGACGGCGTAGACGCAGTACGGACCACGACAGTAGGCGACCACCTCCTGACCACGCGGCAGCTCGCCCAGGCGGCGCTCCAGCTCATCCACCGGGATCGACCGCGCCCCCGGCAGGTGCCCGGCCTCGAACTCCTCGACTGGGCGCACGTCGAGCACCGTGACCTCGCCCGAGAGGACCCGGCGTCGCAGCTCGTCTCTGTCCACCTTCTCCAAGGCGCCCATCGACGAGAGGAAGGCGCGGCGCGTGGCCTCGACCTCGGCGAGGCGGCTCTCTCCGAGCGCCTTGAGCCGCTGCCAGAGCGCGGCCACGTCGTCGTCGGCCAGCCGGTAGCGCACGTACAGTCCGTGCTTCTCGGTCTCGACCAGGCGCGCGGCTCGTAAGACCTGGAGGTGCTGGCTGGCGTTGGCCATGCTGAGGTCGGCGGCCTCGGCCAGCACCTCGACGGTGCGCGGGCCCTGACCGAGCAGGTCGAGCAGCTCCAGGCGCTTCGGGCTGGCGAGCGCCTTGCCGATGCGCGCGAAGTGCTCGTAGATCGTGTCCTTGAACTGGCGCTTGGGGGTGGAGACGGGGGTGTCGAGGGGTGGCGGCGAGGGCTTCATGCTCAAGAGATCACTTGATCAGGCCGAGGGCGCAAGCTCCCTCTCGGGCCAGCCCTCGCACCAGGGGCTCCTCGCCAGAACCGACGCCAATCTGGCTCCGCCCCTACGGAGCCGAGGGGAGGTCCGCGTTCCTCACCGACGCGCTGCCCTTCTCCTGATGCCCTTCGCCCCGGTGTCCGAGCACGATGATCGCCATACCCAGCATGGCGACCGCCGCTCCGAGCAGGTCGGTTCGGGTTGGCACGCGGCCTTCGATGACCCAGAGCCATCCAATCGCGACCGCGATGTAGACTCCACCGTAAGCCGCGTAGGTCCGCGCGGCGCCGGTGGGGTGGAGCGAGAGGAGCCAGGCGAAGACCACGAGGCTCAGGGCCGCTGGCACCAGGATCCAGACGCCGCGACCGGCATGAAACCAGAGGTAGGACAGGTAACAACCCAGGATCTCGGCGATGGCCGTGACGACGAACAGGATGACCGTGGTGACGAGCTGAGCCATGAGGAGACTCCTAAGGGACTGGACGTCACGCAGAGGCGCGCCTGCCCACGACCACGCCTCGCCTTCGCCCCGAAAGCCGCGCCGGGCGTGGTCCTCAGGGGCGCCTTCGTCTTCGAGGTGTCGGGGTGAGCGCGTTCAGCCCGAGCAGCCACATCCGCCGCTGAATTCCTTCTGGTTCGCGCTCTGAACCGCCTCCCAGCCCTCACGGCCGATGAGCGCGGACAAGGCCAGGGCCGCCGCAGCGTCCGCCCACCACAAGGCCGGAACCAGCGCGTAGATCGCGCTGCCGGCCAGGAGCACGCCCGAGAGCTGGAGGCAGGCCCGCGAGCAGGCGGCGTCCATCTCCAGGGCCTTGCTGTCGAGCGCCGTGGCCGCCGCGAGCTTCGCCCGCCACAGGAACACCATGAAGCTCAGGCTGAGCAGGCTGATCACGACGCCGGGCAGTGTGCTCTCCGGGTGTGCGCCGCTCAGGATCTGGAGGAGCGCGCCTGCCGCGGTGGCGGCCGCAAGCGCCAGGAACAGCCGCCCGATCCAGCGGGTCGCGACGCGCTCGCGCTCACGCGCCGTGGTGGCGCAGCCCGGCGCGCGGGTCAGCTTCCAGTAGACCACGCCGGCCGAGCCGACCTCGACCCAGGAGTCCAAGCCGAAGCCGAGCAGGGCCATGGAGCCCTCAGACACGCCGAAGCCCATGGAGACCACGCCTTCGAGAGCGTTGTAGGCCATGGTCGCGACCGCGAGCCAGCGCGCGCGAGCGGGCCAGTCGACGGGTGTGGTGAGGACGACCTGAGACATCGATGAACTCCTGTACGTACCGTGTATCGCCCTTGCGCGACGGTGGGAACCCTCGCTCAAGCCAGCGCCCGCCGCGCCGCGACCATCCCGGCCGCGCTGACGCCGAGCGCGAGCACAGCGCCGCCGACCACGCCGAACCCGAAGGGCATGCAGCCGAGCGCGGCGGCCAGGGCGGCCAGACCCAGCGCGCTCAGCCGGGCTGGAAGGTCGATCACGCGGGAGCCGATGGCCAATCCCGCCAGCGCGCCCACCGACACGCACAGCAGACCGCTCCAACGCGCACACGTCGCCCCTTCGCAGGGGTGCCCCGCGACCGCGAGACAGAGCGGCGCCAGCATCGCGGGGAGGCCAGCGAGGACGCCGATCACGGCCCCACGACCCCAGCCCCGGCCCAGCCAGCGCGCGATCCCGAAGGCCAGCGGCAGCGCGCAGCACAGCGCGAACGAGACGAGGCTTGGATCACCCAGGCACAGGCTGGTCAGCGGCAACAGGCAGACCGGCGTGGTCTCCAGGGCCGCGGAGGCGACGCGACCGCGCTCGTAGGCCCGACGCAGCTCAGGAGGCAGGGTCATCGCGTGCTCCACAGGGCGCGGAAGCGGACCATGGCGCGCTCCAGCCGCTTTCGGAACGTGGCGTGGTTCGGGCGCTCGCCCAGGACCAGGGCGAGGGTCTCGGCGTCGAGGTCGGACATCTCGCTCAACGTCGCGCGCACGGCGGCGCGCAGCTCGGCTTCGACGGCGGCCTGCTCCGGGTCGCCCTCGGCGGGTCGGTCGGGAGGATCGGGCTGCTCGCGACGTCGCAGCCGGCGCTTGAGCTGGGTGCGGCTGGCGTTGGCGGCGAAGGTGAGCACCCAGAGAAGCGGATCGCGCGCCGCGTCGTAGGACCCCAGGTGAAAGAACAGGTTGATCATCGCCTCTTGCGCGGCGTCCTCGGCGTGATCGTCTCCGAGCGCGCGATGGCAGACGGCGAGCACGAGCGGACGGGCGCGTGCGAACGCCTCGTCCAGCGCCGCGCGATCCCCGTCCGCGCCCCGGGCCATGGCTGCCCGGAGCGCAGCTCGCTCATCTGCCCGCACCCCGGATCAGGGACAGAACGGGCAGCCGGAGCAGCCGCAGAGGCTGGCGACGCCGCTGGCGGCGAAGGCGATGGAGGGGACGGCCAGGGCCAGGAGGGCGAAGCTCAGGACGCGCTTGTTCATGGGTGACTCCATGCAGGGGTTCGAGGTGCCTGCGCTTCGGATGGGCCGATGTCGGGCGCGGCGTGACAGGGTGACTCAGGATGGCTCGGTCGAGGGGCGGGCGGGTCCGCAGCCGCAGGACCCGTCTATCCGGCACGCGGCCGCCTGCGCGCGGACACGCCAGCGCCAGATGGTGATCGCGACGCCGACGGTCAGCGCGAGGAGCCCGAACAGCTCGCCCCGGCTGAGCAGCCAGGCGCCGAGGCCGGTCGTGATGCCCGCGCCGAGCAGGGCGGGCAGGAGCAGAGGGGCGGCGCAGCAGGCGGCGCAGGCGAGCAGTCCGCCGATGGCGGGGAGAGATCGGCGGAGCGGTGAAGTGGTGTCGGGCATGGGACAGGGCCTCCTTGTTTCCTTCATGGGCGGCAGCGGGGACTGGCGTGACACCTGCTGTAGAGCGGCTCACGTCGCCCACCTCGATGGGGTGGCGACGCCGGCTCCGAACCCACCGCGTAGGCTCCGCGTCCGGCGCGTCGCGCGGTTAGTGCCGTCAGGAGGGACACGATGGAGCCAGGGAGAGCCCGGTGGATCTGCGCCAGGCACGGGCGGATGTCGCCCGAGCTGCTGCTCGACTGGCTGGGGATCACCGAGCCGCCGGTGAACCCGCTCGCGCTGGCCGAGGCGCTCGACGTGATCGTCGCGGAGGACGATCTGGGCCACTACGTCGGCGTGCTCGCCATGAGCGAGCGACACGCGGGGATCCTGCTCAACACTTGCTCAGCCGCCCTCGACCAACGCCTCGCGGCGGCGCGCGCGATCGGGCACCTCGTGCTCCACGAGGGAGGCGAGTTCCGCGACACCGGATCCGGCAGCGCCGAGCCCGTGGAGGTGGAGGCCGACCTCTACGCCGCCCGGCTCCTGATGCCTGCCGCCTGGCTGGCGCGGCGGCTTGCGCGCGGCGACACCGTCGAGGCGCTGGCGCTGGCCTTCGGCGTGTCGGAGGCGGCGATGCGCGCCCGGGTCCGCTTCGTCAGGCGCTCGATGGAAAGCGCGGAGCAGGCTGAGAGCTGACTGGAGACCACGCCCTGCGGAGTCTGGTCCGCCGCTCGGGGTTTGATATATGTTAACTATGACATATGTTGTAGTTCACATGCGAGGTGACCCGTGCGCTGGCTTCCCCTGGTCTTCGTCCTCAACTTCGGCCTCCTGGCCTTGATCCTCCCGCTCGTCCGCCTGCGCCGGAGGCACGGGACCTGGGGCCTCGCCCGGCCCCGCGATCCCGTGCATCGGGTCATGGTGCGGGCGCTCCTGATCGCGGTGGGGCTCTTCCTCGCCTGGTCAGTCGCTGCGGGGACGGTTGCCCCGGAGCTTCTGGACATCTGGAGCACGCCGGTCTGGCTCGGTGGCGCCGGCGTCGCCCTCGGCATTGCCGGGCTCGGGCTGGTGATCACAGCGCAGCTCGGCATGGGCGCCTCGTGGCGGATCGGCGTGCCCGAGGAGCGCACGGGGCTGGTCACGACCGGCCTGTTCGCCTGGATCCGGCACCCGATCTACACCGGCCTCTACGCGCTGCTCGCCGCGCTGGTGCTGCTCACACCCGCGCCCTGGACCGTGATGGGCGCGCTCTGGCTGGGCTCGTTGCTGGCGCTCCAGGCCCGGCTGGAGGAGGCGCACCTCGCGCGGCTCCACGGCGCGTCTTTTCTCGCGTGGGGTGCGCGCACCGGGCGTTTTCTGCCCGGTCTGGGGCGGCTCGAATCGGAGGGCGCGTGAAGGCCGAGCCCGGGACGCTGCACCCGCTCACCCTGGAGCGCGCCGTCGAGCTGCTGTCCACCATGGCCCACCCGGTCCGGCTCAGCGTGCTGGCGCGGCTGCACAGGCTCGGGCCCGCCAGCGTGGGCACGCTCACCGACGAGCTGGGCGTCGAGCAGAGCGTGCTCTCGCACCACCTGAGCCACCTGCGCGAGGCCCGGCTGGTGGTTGGCGAGCGCGACGGTCGGCGTGTGGTCTACCGACTGCACGACGCCCATGTCGGCCACATGGTCGAGGAGACCCTCAGCCACGCCGATGAGGATCCGGCGTGTGGGCACGAGGAGCCGTGATCGGCGCAGAGGCGCTCAGGCCGCCTCGCGTGAGGCGGGTGGGACGGACAGGCAGCCGCTCAGGAGCTGCCGCAGGCGGATGCGGGCGCGCTGGAGGCGCCCTTGGAAGGTGGGGCGGTCGGTGCCGACCTGGGAGGCGGCCGCGTTGAGGCTGAGGCCGTCGAGTTCGATGAGGGTGAGGGCCTCCGACTGTTCGGGGGTGAGCGTCGCCAGGAAGGGGGCGAGGCAGGTGGCCAGGGCTGCGCGTTCGGTGGGTCCGGGCTCGGCGGGTGGAACCGGGAGCGCGCGTCGGGGGGTGGGCTGGAGGCTGGAGAGGGTGGCCGCGTAGAGGAAGTCCACGACCGAGGACGAAGGGCGCTGCGATGGAGCGTCGGCGTGGAGCTGGCGTAGCAGGCGCTGG
Source organism: uncultured Enterobacterales bacterium (assembly GCA_964615375.1). GTDB lineage: Bacteria > Myxococcota_A > UBA796 > UBA796 > CAZKWG01 > CAZKWG01. The sequence continues at coordinate 19,382 of CAZTOW010000035.1, read as the reverse complement.
AGCGCCGGGTTCGGGGATATCGTTGGTGCGAGGTGCTGGATCAGGGTCTGGAGGGCGTCGAGCAGCGCGGTAAAGTGCGTCGAAGCCGGAGCGGGTTGGCGGCTCGCGGTCAGGGCGCGGGCGAGTGACTGCCAGCCGAGGCGGCGGGCGCGCCAGAGGCGCTGCTTGAGGGTCTCGGGCAGGATGCCGAGGTGGCGGGCGGCGTCGCGCTGGGAGCGGGCTTCGAGGTCGACCAGGGTGAGAGCGGTGAGCTGATCGGCGTCCACGCCGGCCAGGAGCGCCCGCATGGCAGGGGCGAGGATGGAACGGGCTTCGGCGGTCGGCAGGCTGGGGCGCGTGGAGATCGGGGTGCCGGTGCTGCTGGCGACGACGACGGCGCGCGTGATGGCGTAGATCCAGCTCGGCATGCGGCCGTTGTTAGGCAGGTCGGTCTGAGCTGCGCACAGGCCGGTCAGGACCGAGGTGGCCGTGGCGGGTGCCTGATCGGAAGACACCCAGGGTCGGACGAGCTGTTCCAGGCCCGCAATGAAGGCGGGGAGCAAGCTGCTGGCCGGGATCCTGCGGCGCGGCGCCCGGGTGTCTACGGGGGTGGAGTCGGTGTCGTCGGTTGTGTCCGGCGCCAGGAGCTTGAGCCCGGCGAGCACGATCAGCCTCAGCTTGCGGCGGGCGACATGGATTCGCGACTTGAGCGCGACCAGCGGGACCCCGAGGCGCGCCGCCGCCGCTCTCTGGGTCAGGGTGCCGTGGTCTGTGAGCCGCAGGACCTCGGCGTGCTCGGGCTCGATCGGGTCCAGGAGTGGCACCAGCGCGCCAGCGATCCGATCCTGGCCGCCCGGATCGCCTGCCGTCAGGTTCGCCGGCCGGGGCCCAGGCTCGTCGGACTCCTCGATCACCCGACACACCACCCCGTGCATCCACGGCGCGAGCTGCTTGTTGGTCCTGAGCTGCTCGACCCCGGCCCGCATCCGCGCGAGCAGGCGTCGGAGCGCGTCCTCGACGCCGTCTGCCGGCAGGCCCTCGGCGAGCAGCCCCCGCAGGGCCTCCCTCAGCGGGGCAATCTCGGCTGCGGTCACGACCGGACCAGCCTCCTCGGCACGCGACTCAGCCGTCTCCTGGGCAGCGTCGGCCTCACTCGCGTCCTTTCGCCCGATCTGCGACAGGGGAAACTTTGCTGGAACACGCAAGCTCCAAGAACCTGTACCTGCCCGAGCCGCGAGAGGGCGGCGTGCCGCGTTTCATGGGGAACGCTGGCGATGGGTCCAAGCGGTCTTGGCAGCTCGACTTCCGGTGCGCCGCGGTGCGACGGCACACGGGCGGGCGCGGGATCGTGCTGCTCTCGGCGACGCCTGCGAAGAACAGCCCGCTGGAGTTTTACAACCTCATCCAGTACATCGACCCGGCAGCCTGGACCCGGCTTGGGATCCTGGACCCCGAGCAGTTCATCGACCGCTATCTCCGGCTGGAGATGGTCGATCTGGTGAACTCGAAGCTGGACATCGAGCAGAGGAGCGCCGTGGTCGGGTTCACGAACCTCCACGAGCTGCGGAGCGTGATCTTCCGCTACGGCGAGTTCAAGACGGCGGAGGACGTGGGCCTCAAGCTCCCCGAGCCCAAGGTGGAGATGGTCGAGGTCGACATGAACCCCGCCCAGGAGAAGAAGTACGAGCACTACGTGTTGATGCTCACCTCGCTCCTCAGCAATCCGATGGCTGCGGCGGGCGGGGAGTCCGTCCTCGGCTATCTGGCGCGCCTGGCGCTGGTGGCGATCCACCCCGCGCTCGACGAGGGCTACACCTGGAAGACGGCCGGCGACGTCCGCGACCCCTCCAGCCCAAAGTTCGACGCCCTCGCCGACCGGGTGATGGAGAACAAGACCTGCGGCCACATCGTCTTCGTGGACAACGTGGCGGCGCACTACTGGGTGCGCGAGGTGCTGGTCCGCCGCGGGATCTCGCGGGAGCGGATCGCCATCCTGAACGCCGAGGTCGCGTCCGCGAGCGCCGACCGGCAGCGCATCGCGCAGGAGTTCAACGGCTCCTTGGAGGCGGATCCCAAGTACGACATCGTGATCGCGAACGCGATTGCGTATGAGGGCATCGACCTCCAGACGCGGACCTGCGCGATCCACCACCTGGACCTGCCCTGGGAGCCGGCGACGCTCCAGCAGCGCAACGGTCGCGGGGTGCGCCAGGGCAACACGCTCGGCGCCATCGGCATCTACTACTACTTCGCCCGGCGCTCTCAGGACGGTCTCCGCTTCAACCTCATCCAGGGCAAGCGCGGGTGGATGACCCAGCTCATCCAGTCGCAGGACCGGGACACGAACAACCCGGGCGCGCAGATGAACCTCGGGCCCGAGGAGATCCTGCTGCTGATCAGCCGTGAGCCCGAGAAGACGCGGGAGCGCCTGGAGGCGATCAAGGCGAAGCGGGAGGCAGAGGCGCGGGAGAAGATCGCGACGGAGGCCGCGCGCCTCCTGACCGGCATCAACAGCCGGTTCCGGCGCGCGGAGAAGGCGCGGGATCCAGCCGACGCTGCCCGCCTGCGCCAGGAGGGCGAGGAGCGCCTCAAGCAGCTCGCGCAGGTGCCGAGCGACGTCTGGCCGTGGGCGGAGACTGCGCTCGTGGTGCGTGAGCGCGCCTTGCTGGTGCCGAGCTGGACCGCGGGGCCTGTCTTCGAGGGCCTGCGCGTGGCCATCCCGGCAACCTGGAACCCCGAGAAGACCGAGTATTTCGAGTTCGGGAAGATCGACGGGCTCTCCATCGCGCTGCGCGCGCTCGGAGAGATCGGCTGGCAGGTGGTCAACGCCCAGGATCCCCGGCTCGCGCTCATCCGCCCCGAGCATCACAACGTCGCCTGGCCGGCAGGGGAGGACGCGGCCCAGATGAACGCGGTGCTCAAGGCGAAGCTGAACGACGCCTCGTTCCGCTACTCTGAGGCCCCCTGGCTCAACCTGCGCTGGAAGAACGCGCCTGACGCCTGGAGCAACGCCATGTGGTCGGAGCACGGACGGGCGGTGCTCCAAGCCTTCCGCCGAATGGACAGCTACATCCAGGACCGGATCCGACTCCCGGTGGTCGGCGCCTCGGGCCTGAGCATCCGCACCCCGCAGCGCATCTCCCCGGACACGGATGTCGTGCTGCCCATGTCTGGGGATGGGTTTCGCGCCTTCCTGGAGCTCGCGCCGAAGTCGGGGCTCCCCTTCCGAGACCTGGCCACATGCGCCTCGGCCTGGTGGGGCAGAAACGTTCCGCAAAACCTGCTCACGGGCGGGCCCGTGGAGGAGGCATGAAGTCATCATCACAGTCGCCCATCGTAGCGCTTGCCCGGTGGGTCCTCAGCGTGGCTGCCCAGACCTTGGACCAGCCCGCTCAGCGCGCGGTCTTGACGAACGCGCTCGCGCTCAAGAACGACCGCCAGGCCGGCAAGGACGCGCTCTCCACCCTGGCGGCGCGGGCGCGGTATTCCTCCTCGGGCATCCCGAAGGGAAGGGTGGCCGAGATCCACGACCGCGCCCTGGTGGCCGCCCGGGTGCTCGCGGGCGAGGCGAAGACCGTGGCCGAGGTCAAGGCGCTCGCCGCCGGTGCCCTGAGCCTCCTGGAAGACCTGATCTCGCTGCGGATCCGCGACGTGAACCTGCCCTGGCTGGAGCGGTTCATCAACGCGCCCGAGGCCGGGGCCATCCCCCGGGCCCGCTACGCCGCCGCGCTCAGCGACTGGAACGAGGTGGACCGCATCCTGGAGGTCTGGCCGGCGTCCTCCAGCAGCCCGGCAGGGGCCCTCGCGCCGATCATGGCGGGTATCCGCGCCATCGCGACCGACGATGTCAGCCTCAAGCCCGCGCGCCAGTCGAACGCCTGGCGCGCGACGAAGCAGGACGAGAGCGCCGCCCAGGCGCGCACCCGCGAGGTGCGCACGGCCATGGTGCTCGCGATCCTGCGGGCGAAGAAGGTCAACATCATCACCTACCACCCCGACCGAAAGCGGGACGCCACCTATGACGAGCGCATTCGGTTGGTCGAGGACGTGCTTCGGTCCGACTTCTATGAGGACGTCGATCAGCGGATGGGGCCGCTCTGGGTGGAGCAGATGCTGGCCGGCAAGGCGCACTCGCAGCGAAAGTACCAACCGGATGGAACAGAGTTCCTCTGGAGCCTGACCCCGTGAGCGCCTGCGCGCTGTGCAAGCAGCGGGACGCGCTGCATGTCCGCGGCGCCGTGCCGCGAGAGCGCGCGCCGATCCGCGTGGATCGCTGGGCGCTGCGTCGCGCGCTCGGGGGGCGCGTCGAGCTCGTCGAGGCCCAGGCCACCGCCAAGGCTACCGGCCGCCCGCGCGCGAACGTGGGCGCCATCTGGCGCTACTTCACCACGTCCACCTACGAGTCCGGCGACCTGCCCGTCATCGCCACGCGCGAGGCGTTGCAGAACGCGCTCGACGCGATCAAGGCGGCGATCCGGCGGCGCCAGATCCGAGCGGGCGAGGGGTCCTTCGCGGTCACCTGGGATCCCGCTACCCGCTCGCTCACCTGGGCGGACAACGGCGTGGGGATGGACGCCGACACGATCCTCAACAAGTTCCTGAGCCTCGGGGACTCCGGGAAGTCCGACGCGGCGAGCTCAGACGAGGCGGCCGGCGGCTTCGGGGTGGCCAAGGCGGTGATCCTGGGCGTCTCGAAGACCTTTCGCTGGGAGATGCACACCCGGGACAACCTCGCCGTCGCGCGCGGGATGGACGCCGATGTGGAGGTCTTCGACGCGCCACCGCGCCAGGGGACGCGGATCACGGTCCACGATGTCGCCGAGGACCACGAGACGCTCTGGGACCATGGACGCCAGGCGTGGATCCCGCTCCTGGAGCGGATCCGCGAGCTGCTCGGGGCCAACGACCTGCCCGAGGTGACGATCCTGCTGAACGGGGAGCCCGTCGCGCCGTTGTTCAGCCGGCGCGGGGGCGGGCGCGTCACGGTCGAGGCCGACTGGGGCCCGGGGACGTCTGCCCGGGTGCGCGCCTACCGCCGCCCGCCGGGCGACCGGCAGGGCGCCTGGTATGTCCGCCTGAACGGGCTGCACCAGTTCAAGCGCCCGAGCGACCGGGGCGGGCTCAAGGCCGACATGGTCATCGACCTGACCACCACGGTCCGCCCGGGTCACAGGGACTACCCGCTGACCGCGGCGCGGGACCAGCTCCAGGGCGCGGCACGAAACGCCTTCCGCGAGCTCATCACCGTCGTCGAGCGGGAGAACGAGAGCTCGGCCCGATCCGAGGAGGACGAGATCTTCGATCCGGTGGGGACCTCGGCGGCGCCCGAGCTCGCGCAGCACCTGGGGAGCCTGCTCGACGACCCGGAGCTCCGCGCGCTGCTCGCCTCTGCGCGAGGCGGCGTGGCGGACTTCTACGCCGCGCAGGCCACGCTCTCACCCGAGCCTGTCGAATCGAGCGCCCCGCCGGGCAGCCCTGCCCAAGCCTCGGAGGGCTTCGTCCACCCCCCGGGCCAGGGCGCGCTGGTCGTGGACCGGGTCTCCCTGGCCGACATGCGCCAGTTCCTCATCGCCGCGGATCGGGCCATCGCCGAGAGCCAGGGGAGCTCGGACTACGACGGCAGCGCGCGCCAGGAGCGAGGCGTGTTCTCGCCCACGGTCGAGTGGGCGCTCAACCGCATCGACCAGGGCAAGGTGGAGCCCGAGCTGCTGGGCACGGTCGAGTACGCCCTGGAGCGCGCCGCCGAGCTCGGGATGGCGCCCCCCGAGGGCAGGCCCCTGGTGCGGGCCGCTGTGCCCCAGCCCCCTGCGCCGAAGGCCGCCGACAACCCGTTTGGCGCGCTCGCGGGCCTGCGGATCTCGAAGGCGAACTACGACAAGGGCAAGGCACGCAAGTTCAAGAAGAATGTGCAGCGCTGGGTTCCCTTCCTCGTGGCCTGGGACGGGACGCTGCGCCTGCTGGCGCGCGAGCTCGGGGTGCGCCGCGCCTTCAAGCCGGGCTTCGTCCTCGACGATACGCTGGTCGGGCTGACCGCCAAGACGGAGAACGGCCCGCTGGTGATCAGCATCCACCCCGATCGCTTCGCCGACGTAGTCGACGCCCATCGCCACCGGCCGATCGCCATCGCCGCCTTCCTGCAGGCGGTCGCCATCCACGAGTTCACCCACGCCGATGGCCGCCTGAGCCGCGGTCACGACGAGGAGTTCGTCGTGGCGCGCGAGGACCTCGGGCACGCGACTGGACACCTGCTCCCGGCCATCGAGCGCCTGGTGCGGCTGGCCCTGAAGCTGCCGGCGGCGCCCGACTCGGACGCCGCGCGCGCGGAGCGCCTGGCCGCCGAGCTCCAGGGCGTGCGCGCCCGGGTGGAGGTACTCAAGAAGGAGCTCGCGGCGCTCAAGCGGGAGACCCGGAAGCCGCCGCGCCCGCCCCGGGAAGGCGATGTCCAGACGCCTGGAACGCGCCTCGCCTGGAACACGCTCTCGGGGTGGCTCGACGCCTGGGACGTGCTGGCGCGCCGCCCGCACACCTCCAAGCGGCACACCGACCTGGCCGCACATCTGGAGGCGCTCCCTGACCGGATGGTCGAGGAGGCGACCAGCGCCCAGCTCGACCGCCTGGAGGCCCTGCTCGCCCTGGTCAAGCCGCCTCGGGGGCAGCGTGCAGGGCACCCGACCACGCGCCTGACCGACGCCCTGGATCGCGCCCGGGTGCGGGCACGCGGCCCCGTTCGGCCCCCACCCCGGGCCGCTCCAGCGCGCCCCTCCGTCAGCGCGGCCCTGCTCGAGGCCACGCGGACCACACTGCGCCGCTCGCCGCCGGCAGGGCTCACGGCCGCGGACGTGGACGGCTTCTTCACGCGGCAGCAGAGCACGCTGCTGCGGGTCGTCGAGGAGGCGCTGCGATGAACGCCTGGCCCTTCAAGATCGGCGCGAACAGCCTCTCGCTCACGTCGAGCTGGGTCTCCACAGCGCTCGGCGCGGTCTCGGGCGACACGACCACGGAAGATCTCCCGTCCCGAGGATGGCTGGTGGGCCTGGATCTGCGGCTCACCAGCATCAGCGGGGCGAGCACGGTCACCTTCTACCTGAGCGAGGACGCCAACGGCCTGGTCATCCTCACGCCTCATGCGGTCGCGGGGGCCACCCAGGACATCAGCCTCGGGCTCGGCGCTGGCACCAGCGGGGGCGTGAGCTGGAACTTCCTCCGTAGACCCTTCGCGCTGAGCAGCCTCTACGCGCACTTCAAGCTCGACGCGGGCACGGCGACCGGCTCCGCTCGGCTGGTGGGCGAGACGGGCAGCGCCTGGCGGATCTGAGATGCAGCCCACGGCGCTCACCGAGGCGATGGAGGCCCAGCTTCTGCGGCAGCCTCCTGCGGCCCTGTCTGGTGTGGACGTGCGCGGCTTCTTCGACCGGCACCGGGCCCGCCTGAGCGCGCTGGCCGGGGCGGCGATGGCTGCGATGCTGGTGAGCGGCGAGCCCAACCAACGGATCATCACGCTGAACCTCGGGATGGGGCGGGACTCGCTCGCGATGCTCGGGTTGCTGGTCGAGGGGCGCCTGGTCGCGGAGGGGCGCGCGCTCGGGCCCCAGGACATCGATGCGGTGGTCTTCTCCGACACGGGCGCGGAGTGGGCGCACACCATGGCCCTGCTGCCCGCCGTGCGCCGGCTCTGCATGCGCCACGGCCTGCGCTTCCTCCACCTGCAGAAGCCGCCCCAGGCGCGCTGGCGGCGCTACCTCGCCGAGCTGCCCGCGCCCGGGTCAGAGGGGCGCCGGGAGGCCATCGACCAGCGGCCCTGGCGTGACCAGGAGCCCGACACCATTGAGGCGAAGGCGGCCTCGGGCTGGTATCACCTGCGCGCGCCCATCCTCGCCGACTACGAGAGCCGCGCCACCATCGCTTCGCGCGCGAAGAAGGACTGCACCGAGAACCACAAGGTGGAGCCCATCCGCAAGGTGGTGAGCGACCTGAGCCGGGAGCGCTTCGGCATCGATGCGCGCGCCTGGGGCGTGCAGGTGCGCGCCCGCGCCCGCCCGCCCCACCTGAACCTCATCGGGATCGCGGCGGACGAGGCCGAGCGGGCGATCTACGCGCATCCCCTCCTCGGCGGGAGCGGACCCTGGTACGTCACCGAGGCGTATCCGCTCATCGAGACAGGCGTGGCGAAGGCCGCTCAGAGGCCCATCCTCGCGCGGCATGGGTTCGGCGCGGCCCGAAAGTCGGGCTGCTTCCTCTGCCCGTTTCAGCCCGTGGGCTGGTACTGGGCGCTGCGCGAGACCGATCCTGAAGGCTGGGCCGCGGTGGTCGCCTACGAGCAGGCGGCGCTGGCGAAGAACCGCCGCATGTTCCTCGTCGGCAAGACCGAGATCTCGGAGGCTGTGAGGGCCTGGCGCGCCCGCAACCCCCATGCCACGGTCAGCGAGGTGCTCGACAAGGAGTACAACCGCCTGGCCTGCGCCATCGATGCGCCCGCGAGGGCGGCATGACGCTCAGCGCGGCGCGAGGCCCCGTCTCCGTTCGTGTGGGGCTGCCCTACCTCCCGGGGCGTCCAGACCATGCGTTCCTGGCGACCCTGCTGGAGCTCGGAGCGGACTCGCTGATCTCGGCTGGATCCCTGTTCCGCGCTGATCGGGGCTGGGCGAGGGCGCCGCTGACGGCCTGGTCGTTCTCGCCGGCTCTGGACAGCGCAGGCTTCGTCGCGCAGGCGCGCTTCGGCGGGTATCGCTGGAGCATCGCCGATTACGTCGAGCGCGTCGTTACCAACTTCTCGGGCGAGGACGAGGACGAGGACCCGCCGCGCTGGGCGATGCCGTTCCCCTGGGCGTGGTGGTCCGCGCCGGACTACTGCTGCGAGGCAGAGATCGCCCAGGATCGTGGCGCGGTCCGGGCGCGCATCGATGCCACCGTGAGCGCCTACGACGAGACGCTGGCCGAGCTGGAGGGCTGGCGCGAGCAGGGAGAGAACGTCGTCCCCGATCCGCTCCCCATCCTACAGGGCCGGACCCCCGAGGACTACCTGACCTGCGCCGAGGCCCTCGCCGAGACCATCGACGCGCGAGACCCCTGCACCTGTCCACGTCGAGACCCGGAGGACTGCCCGGCCACCTGGCACCGGGACCACCTGGGCCTGCCCGAGCTCGTCGGCGTGGGGTCGGTCTGCCGGCGACCTCTGCGCGGGCCTGAGGGCCTGATCGCCGTTCTCGACGCGCTCCACGCAGCGCTCCCCAGCCACACCCGACTGCACCTGTTCGGCGTGAAGACCGCCACGCTCGCGCACCTCGGACGCTTCGGCGACCGCATCGCGAGCGTGGACTCGGTCGCCTGGGATCGCGCCGCCCGGTGGGACGCGCTCAAGGCCGGTGTCTCCAACGACCTCCAACATCGTGCGGGTGCCCTGCGTCGGTGGTTCGCCAGCCAGCAGAAACACCAGGCGGCCCACGAGCTCGTGGAGCGGGTGGGCCAGCACCTGCGCAGAGCTCCGCCGCCCGGTCTGACGGCCCAGGACGTGGAAGGGTTCCTGAGCCGACACCAGCCCCGCCTGGTCACCCTGGCGACGCGCGCGTGCCGGCGACCGAGGGGGCAGCCATGAACCCCGACGCCCTCGTGAACGCGCTCGCGGCTCGGGTGCGCGGGAGCCTGCCGGCGGGCCTGTCCGCGGCCGACGTGGACGGCTTCCTGGCGCGCAACCGGGGCCGCCTGGTGGTGCAGCTCCGGGCCGCGCTTCGGGGGACGGCCGAGCCCGTGACGATCCCGTGGCGCGCCGGCGAGCTGGCGGGTCCAGCGGGCGGGCGGGTCGGGCGCTTCGACGACGAGAAGGCGCGGGCGAGCGGCGTACGCTGGTCTCGGGAGCGGGATGACCTCGCGCCCGGGTTCGCCCCGCCCGAGCACTTCGACGCCTACGATCTCGTCGCGGTCCAGGTCTCTGGCGGGAAGGACTCCGTGGCCTGTATCACGGCGTTGCATCGCCTTCTCGGCCATCGCCCCGATCTCTGGGCCCGGGTCGAGCTCTGGCACCAGGACGTGGACGGTGCCGGCGAGCCCTTCATGGACTGGCCCGTCACCCGGGCCTACGTCAACGGCCTGGGCGCGCTCTACGACCTGCCCGTTCGCTTCGCCTGGCGCGAGGGTGGGTTCTACCGAGAGCTGATGCGTCGCGGGTGGGGCAAGCGCGCCGGCAAGGTGCTGGAGAGCCCCGAGGGCGAGATCCTGATCGGCGAGGCGCCCCCGCCCATCAACATCCCTCGACGGCGCTTCCCCGCGCTCACCGCGGACCTGCGGATCCGCTGGTGCTCCAGCTTCCTCAAGATCGACGTCGCGCGCACTCTGCTCGCGCGCAAGGTCGCGGAGGGCTCCAAGAAGATCCTCGTGGTCTCTGGCGAGCGCGCCGCGGAGAGCGCGCCCCGGTCCCGCTACCACCGCGGTCAGGACACCGAGGCGAGCAGCGGGCGCCGGCAGATCCACCAGCTCCGCCTGGTCTACGACCACACCGACGCGGAGGTCTGGGACGAGCTGCGCCTCGCCTTCCCCGGCAAGCGCTACGGGATCCAGCCCCATCCGGCCTACGAGCTCGGCTGGAGCCGATGCTCCTGCGCCGGCTGCGTCTTCAGCTCGGGCGAGGACCTGGCGCGGCTTCGTGTGGCGCTGCCGCGGCAGTTCGCGCGCCTGGCGGCGGCGGAGCGCGAGCTCGGCGCGGAGCTCGAAGCGGTCTACCCGGAGCTGGTCAAGGAGCGAACGAAGCTCCAGGCTGAGCTGCCCGGCGCCGACCGGACACGCGCGATGATCGTGCGCAGCCGCCTGCGCGAGATCAGCGCCAACATCGGCCGAACCGTCGTCGAGGGCCGGAGCGTGGTCGAGCGCGCGGACGCGGCCCTGATGCGCCTGCCCGCCGACTTCGAGCGCTGGCGCGCCTTCGCGGATGGCTCGAAGCCCTGGTCCACCGACCACATGCTGCGCGGCCCGGGTGCGCCGGTCTTCCGCGAGCCCTGGACCCTGCCGCCTGGCGCGGTCAACCCCGACTCCGCTGGTCCCCCGACGTGAGGCTGCGATGAACTTCAACAAGGTGCCGAGCATCATCCTGCAAGCGGTGTACGTCGAGATGACGCGCAGACCGCCTGCGGGCCTGGACGAAGATGATGTGGCGGGCTTCTTCGGCCGCCGTTGGGACGCACTGCAGGAGGCCGCCCGCCACGCCTTCGACGTCGCCTTCTTCGAGTTCGCGTTCACCCGCCTGCGCGAAGAGCACCGACTCGCTCGGCTGATCCTCGACGCCATCGAGCGGCACCTCACCGCCCGAGGCCCGGTCCGCATGGGCGCCGAGCTCGCCGACCTGCTCCACGGGCTCGACGATCATGTGGACTACGAGGATCGGATCCTCTTTCCCTACCTTCGTGACCAGCTTCCGGGGCGCGCCGAGGCCCTCGACCACGCGCGGGAGGAGCATGCCGCCCTCGCCGAGCAGCTCGCCCTGCTGTCCGCCGCCCTGCGCGCCGGGCGGCCCTACGAAGGCCGCGCGCTCAAGGATGTGCGCCACCACTTCCAGGAGGAGGAGGACCAGATCGTCAGCCCAGCCCTCGCCGCCAGCCTCACGCGCACCCCCATCGGCGGCGTGAGCCGACTGCTGGCCCAGGCCGCGGAGATCGAGGCGCTGGCGTCGCGGCTCCCCGAGCTCGGGCCCGAGCCCCAGTCTGCCGGCGAGCCGACCCGCTGGGGCGGGCAGCGGGGCGCCAGGCTCGACCCTGCCCGGGTGGAGCGGGGGCAGCGGGTGGTCACCGAGCGCGGCGAGCATGGCCGGGTCGTCGACGCCAGCGCCATCGTCGTGAGCTCCGGGTTCGGGACGAGACGAGACGAGGACGTTCACTACAGCTTCACGCTGGAGCTGGACTCCGGGCGCAAGGCCATCCCCTGGGGCAACGTGCTCTATGAGGAGCTGGCTCCGCCCACGGCTGTCGTGAAGGACGTCCTGGTCGGGCAGGTGTGGCTCGCCCCCGCGGAGGTCTGGTCGCGTGCCTACAGCCGCTACCAGGACGCTCAGACGTACACCGACCGGGCGGCCAGCGCTCGCAAGCCGGAGAAGAGGGCTGAATGGGTCCGAGCACGTCAGAAGGCGCGCCAGGAGGCCGCCGAACTGATCCGCCTGCTAGCTCACTGGCGCTGGAACCACGAAGGCGAGCCGATTGAGGGCCTGCGCGAGCAGCTCTACCGCCGCATGGATCTGGACCTGGCCAGCACGCGCGCGGCGCATGAAGACGCGGAGCTCGACCTGCTCAAGCGCCTGCCCTCGGATTGGGACACACGCTTCCAGGCTGGGGATTCTGTGCAGTTTTACATGCCTCGTGAGGACGGCGAAGGCCGCACATGGGAGGTGGGCTGGACGATTGAGGAGCTCCGGGGGCATAGGGCCGTTGTCTCGCACCCTGAACTCCCGAAACGACCAAGACCGGAGATCGCCCCTCTCTGGCTCCTGAAGCCCGACGACCAGGCGCCCCTGGTCGAGACCTTCACCCAGCCGCGCTACCTCCGCGAGATCGCCGAGGAGATGCTGAGCAGGACCGAACCTGGCAGGCCCTACCCGAACCGGGGCGCCGTCGCGCGCGCGGTCAAGAGCTTCCTGGCGGAGCACGGCCTCGCCGTCTCCACGCGGGTCGGGCAGGGCAGCATGGTCACCAGCATCGACCTGTCCCCGCCCAGCGGGCGCTGGGAGCCCGACGAACGCGACCGGATGATGCGGCTCCTGCCCGGGATCAACGTCTACAACGACCGCCAGGCGTCGTTCGAGCCCTGGGAGACCACCGGCGACAAGGACACCTACCAGGGCGACTACTCCGGCAAGAGCGCCGGCATCCTCGTCCCGGCCGAGCACGTCGCCCGCATGGCGGTCCTGCTCGCGAGCGCCATGAAGGCCGATGGACAGCAGCTCAACGTCCTGGGCGAGCGCCGACTCGCCGCCGCTCAGGCCCAGACGAGCGCCACCAGGCCCGCCCCTGCCGGCAACCGCGGCGGCGCCTCCTCCGAGCAGCGCGCGGAGGCCGCCGAGGGCTGCATCGACGTGGTGTTCGACCTGCCCGGGTTCGGGCGCGTGGAGGTCAAGTGCGGCCAGCTCGGCCGACGAGACACCTGGCACAACGTCTGGATCGCGAACGAGCGCTACGGCTTCAACGGGGGCCGCTGGGCCCGCGGGCAGAAGCCACCCCCGGCCGTGCTGGAGGCCATCGAAGAGCGCGGCATCCGCGCGTTCGGGAGGTGACCGTGGCGCGCAAGAGGACGTCCAACAAGCTCCCCCCCTGGGCCGCCGCGCTCGGCGTGCCCGTCGCCATTGGCCTGGTCGCCTTGCTCTGGCCGCGCCGCTCGGACGCTGCCGCTCGGAGTGCTTCGATGTCTGAACCCCTGAACGACTGGATCCCCACCCTCCTCGCCAAGACCAGCAAGCACGAGGGCACCTACGGGTCCGTGCAGCGCAACCTCGACGGCAACGGCGTGAGCTATGGCATCCTCCAGTGGACCCAGCGCGGCGGCGGGCTCTACAGCGTGCTCAACGCCATGCAGCAGGCGGACCCCGACGCCTTCGCCCGCATCTTCGGCCCGCGGTGGGTGGATCTGCTGGAGCACGTCCAGCGGAAGAACATGGGTACGCTCGACGGCGCGCTGCTCTGGAACGAGCCCTGGCTCGGCCGCTTCCGCGAGGCAAGCCGCCATGGCCCCTTCCAGGTCGCGCAGACCGAGCTCGCCGCCCGGAGCGAGTACATGGCCGGCGCCGTCGAGCTCGCCTACCTGCTCGGGCCCCGCACCGAGCGCGCCATGGTCCTCTACTACAACCGCACCGTCCACCAGGGCGTCAGCGGCGCGCTCAAGCCCGCGCGCCAGCTCGTCGCCTGGTGGGAGGAGGACCCCTCCCGGCGACCGACCGAGGATCGCGACGTGCTCGCCCAGTACGCCTGGCTGTGCGCCGCGAAGTTCCGGCGGGACACCCCGCCCGAGCGCGAGTGCTACAACCCGGACTGCACCATCCGCTGGCGCGCGGTCTCGGCAGAGACCGAGCTGAAGGCCGGCGGGGACTATGCCCTCCAGCGCGTGGCGGCGAGCGGCGTGTACCACGCGGTCACCGGACCCTGGGACCTCTACGAGCTCGTCACGAAGCGGTCGAGCGAGATCCTGCGGGATCCGACGCTACGAGACGTGCCGGTGCTGCTGCCGGCGCTCGTCTCCTAAGCCAGGATCCCGGGCAGGAACATCGCCAGGCCCTGCGGGTCGGTCGAGTAAAACGCGCTTGGGGTGCCCGTCCCGCGCCTTCCCGCCCAGAGCACGAGGTGGGTGAGAGGCGCCGCGGAGAGGGCGGAGCCTGAGGCCGCGTTGCCGCTCAGAGAGCCCGACGTGCTCAACCCTGCGGAAAGCAGACAGCCCGTCGAGCTGTCATGCACCCGGGCAAAGCCCACGCCGCCTACCCGCCCCGCGCTGGCGGTTCCGAGGTTGAACGCGGTGGCGCTGGTGGCCCAGTAGGAGGCCGCGAAGGTGCCCGAGCCGCTGGACGGTCGCCCCACCCCAACACCGAACACCGCGGTCGTCTCGGCCGTGCCCAGGTACAGGCCCCAGCCGCTCTCGCCGCTGCGGGCCTCGCTGTTGTCCGAGAAGCTGTCGGCCTGCACCTGGAGCATCGCCCAGCGAACGGAAAGCGCCGCCTCCAAATCCAGGTCGACAAGCGACCAGGACCAGCGCTGAGCCCCCGTCTGCCAGGCCCCGCTGGTCTGGCTGCCGGCGGGGATCTGGAGCACTCCCCCGCTCACCACGGCGCTGTGCGAGGTCCCTCCAGGCGTGCCAGCGACTGCGCTGCCGACGTCGGTGCGCTGGCCCGATTGCAGGTCGAAGGCGCAGGTGCGCGCGTAGAAGGTCGAGCCCGAGGTGTAGACGCGGATCGCCATCGCCTGGGGGGTGTCTATCGACCAGACGGAGCTCTCCAGGCTCATGGCGTCGCCGAAGAGGAGGACATCGCCTCCACCGCGGTCCAGAGCACACTCAGACGCGCCTCCAACGCGGCTACCCGGGCGGGGAGCTCCTCCCCCTCCATCGCGCCGACGCGCACCTGGAGCGCGTCCTGCTCGGCGCGCATCCCCGCGACCTCGTTCTGCAGGTCGGCCACCAGCGGCATCAAGCCGGCGAGCTCGGCCTGCGCCTCCTCCACGTCCGCCAGGCGCGCCTCCAGCGCCTCGCAGGAGCAGTCGCTCCCTCCCCCCGTCTCCCCTGTGGCGGCGAGCTTCACCATGCCGGCCGTGTAGGTGCAGGCGATGATCGCGCAGAAGACGAGGAAGGGGCGCACGTTCACGCGGCCATCCGACGCGGCCGGGGAAGCTGGAAACCACCCACGTTTTCTGTGAGCCAGGCTTCCCGATGCTCCAGCCCGAGCTTCAGGCTCAGCACCTCCTCCTCCGGGGGGAGCTCGTCGTCCCAGGCGCAGACCTCAACCTGGCGCTCCAGGTCGAGGATCGTGTGGCCCAGCCCGAGGCGGTGTGCGAGGTCCCGGTGGAAGATCTGGTAGGGCTTGCCCGAGCTCCCGCCGCGGACCAGCATCCAGCCCTTCCTCACGAAGGTCGAGATCTGGCGCGCCGTGGAGAACGCGGTCAGCACCTCGCTCGCCCGGCGCCGGGCGGCCTCGGGAGGCGGGCAGCCACGCCCTGGACGCTCGACCGTCACCACAGCCTCGGCGCTCAGCAGCGCGGCCTGGTCGCCGGTCACCGCCAGGCCATAGCTCAGGCGCTCCGCCAGCGCGTCAGGGGGCGCATCCGAGAGGGTCACCTGACCCGCGCGATCACGGATCGCGGTCCAGGTCTCCCGATCCGGCAGGACCTCGGCCGCCAGCGTGGCGCCCGCGAGCGTGATGGGCGCTCGCACCACCAGCTCGGTGGTCCCCACCGCGGCGATCCCCGCCGCCGCGTCTACCCAGCCCTGCTCCCGCGCCCGCTCCAGGAAGACCCCCAGGCGCTGGCGGTCCAGGGCGGTGGGGTTCACCACCGAGAGCAGGCACTGGTCCCCGACCTTCGGGTCGGGCGTGAGGCGGAAGTCGCCGCTCGGACAGGGGACGAACCAGGCGCGCATCAGCCCTCCACGTCCGCGGCGGGCGCCGCTGGAGGAGGCGTGGGGGCGGGCGCGACCAGGAGGTCTATCTGAGCACGGATGCGCGCCTCCAGGTCAGGATCCTTGAGGCGCTGCGCGGACTCGAGGCTGGCCAGGAGCGCGGGGAGCTGCATCGGCGCCGCAATCTGCTCCAGCTCACCTAAGGCGGCGGGCATCCTGCGACCGCGGCGACGTGGGCCCGCCACACCGAAGTCATCCAGCTCGGGGTCGAAGTCCTGGTCGCTGAGGGGCAACCCTACCGTCGCCAGGATCTGCCGGGTGTTGCGGGCGTAGCTCTCCATGATCCGCAAAGCACTGGCCGGGTCTCCCTCCAGATGCGGGAGCAGGACCGCGATCACCTGCTTCGCGTGCTCCGCCAGCATCGGCTGGAGCTCCGCGGCGAGGTCTGGAGGGGAGGGAAGGGGGGGCAGGTCTGACATGGGCACTCCAGCCAGTTGGCAGAAGTGTTCATATCAGAGCGAGCTGCTGCTCACCACCGGCGCCACCTGGACGGCGAACAGCTCCATGCTCGCCAGACCCAGCGTCGTCATGTCCTTCGTCTCGCAGGCGAGCGTGTAGTCTCCGGCCTCATCGACCTCGAACGTCGTCATGACCTGCCCCTGGAAGACGTCCAGGTCCGCCTCGCTGGTGGCGTCCAACAAGGTGCCGTCGTCCGACTTGAGCGTCGCCCTCACGCTGAGGATCGATGGCTCGGAGCTGGAGGTGTAGTTCTCGTGGAACTGGCACCAGACCAGCAGCGGATCGGTGCGCTCCAGCGAGATCGTCGTGGACGTCGCCGTGGCCCAGGTCGAGCCGTGCGTGATGCTCGTGGACAGCGAGGACGCCGAGGCCGTCCAGAGCTCGTTCCCGCTGCCCGCGATCAGGGCGTCCACGTCCGCGCCCAGCGTCGCCAGGTCCGCGTCCAGCGCCGCCAGACCCAGGTCGAGCCCGTCCACGCGGGCCTCCAGCGCGTCCAGCAGGGACGCCACGGCGTACTCCAGCGCCTCCAGGTCCTCGTAGGAGACACCCTCGCCTGACCCGCCCGAGCTCCCGCTCCCCTTGAGCTCATCGACCTGCTGTCCGAGCGCCTCCAGCTCGGCCTGGGTGCTGGCGAGCTCGGCCTGGGTGCTGGCGAGCTCGGCCTGGGTGTCGGCGAGCTCGGTCTGGGTGTCGGCGAGCTCGGTCTGGAGCGTCGCCACGGTCTGCGCCAGCGCCGCGAAGTCGGCCTCGGCGACGGTGGTCACGTTGCCGTCCGGGTCCGTGGTGACGGCGGTGCTGGGGCCGCATCCGAGAAGGGGAGGGAGAAGGAGCATGAAGCGCATGGTAGACCTCCACAGCCAGATTAACGAGCCCACTTAGCGACTGTCCAGGAAGGTGGCAAAAATGGATCCTTTTCTGCCTCCGCCAACCCGCAGATCTCGGGTACGGTTCAACGCCCATTTTCAGACCGCCTCACAGACACCTTTTCTGCCACCTGTCTCAGGCGCGCGCGGATGGTGCCCCGGGAGACCCCGAGGGCCTTCGCCGCCGCGTCGAGCGTCCCGAGCTCGTCCACCAGCTCCCGCGCCTGCTGGGGCGTGACACGCTTGCGGGGACGGCCGAGAGGTGATCCGCGCTCCCGCGCCCGAGCCATCCCCGCCTTCGTCCGCTCCCTCAGCAGATTCCTCTCGAACTCGGCGAACGCCGACAGGATCTGGAAGATCAGCCTGCCCATGGGCGTGGTGGTGTCCATGCCCGCGTCGCGCAACGAGACGAACTGGACCCCCCAGCGTTCGAGCTGAAGGACCGTGCGCACGAGGTCCAGGGAGGAGCGCCCGAGCCGGTCGAGCCGCCACACCGCAACGACATCGAGCCGCCCGGCCTGGGCGTCCGCGAGCAGCCGGTCCAGCCCGGGGCGCTTGAAGCGGATGCCCGTGACGCCGTGGTCGATGTACTCGACCACCGGGCCCCAGCCGCGCTGGCGGGCGAGCTCGCGGAGCTCGCGGAGCTGGAGCTCGGGGTCCTGATCGAAGGTGGAGACCCGGGCGTAGAGGGCGGCGCGCGTGGTCATGGCAGAGCCCTGGTCGGGAGGTGGCCCCAGCAGCGGGGGGCCAGCCGCAAGCCCCGCAGGATGCGGAGCGCCCGACTGGCCTGCGCTGCGCTCTCCAGTCCTTTATGGCTTCGGGCCCAGGAGGGGTCGTCGCTGGACCTGTTCGCGTGAAGCAAGGCCACGTCCGAGAGCTCCCCTCGGTATCGGGACAGCGCCTGGAGCGTCCGGCCGATCCGATGGTCCCTGCTCATCCAGCGCTCCGCGCGATGACATCGAGCACGAGGTCGAGCTGGCCCTGGCGGCGCTGGTCGCTCCAGCGCGCGTGCTCGCGGGTCGAGGCGTGCTGACGACGATCCATCAGCAGGTGGCAGCGCTGGCAGAGCAGCATGAGGTTGTCGTCGGCGTTGTGCGTCGGGTCGTGGTCGAGGTGCGCCACGCCCAGCACCGCCCGAACAAACCACGAAGGCCGGCAGGTCATCTCGCCGACGAGCGGGACCAGGCACGACCAGGCGTCGGGCTCAGCCTGCGGTCGGGCGATCCAGGCCAGGTGCGGCACCCCGCAACGGCCGCCCCGGTGGTAGCCCCCGCACTGGCCGGAGCACTCGCAGAGGTTCGCGGCGCGAGCTCGGATCCGCTCGCAGACCGCGGGCCAGCCGGCGGCCTGGCTGTAGTGGTGTCGGAGCTCGGGGCGGATGGGCACCTCAGCAAGTCCGAGGGCCGCGTCTGGGGCGGCTCGGGGGTGGAGGGGGCGCGCAGCGATCAGGGGGAGACATAGGCACCGCAGAAGTCGGCCACGTTCTCCCAGCGCCGGGTCGGGCGGAGGGTGTCGCAGGCGTAGGTCAGCTGCGCGTCGGGGCCATGGGGAATGTGATCCTTGCTGACGTCCCAGATTCGCGCGGTGCCGTCGCTGCTGGTCGTGACCACCCGCTGTCCGTCCGACGAGAACGACGCGGACAACACCCCTCCCTCATGTCCGCGCAGGGCGCGGAGCTCGGCGCCGGCGGCCGCGTCCCAGAGGCGCGCGGTGCCGTCGTCTCCGGCCGTGACCACCCGCTGTCCGTCCGACGAGAACGACGCGGACAACACCCCTCCCTCATGTCCGCGCAGGGCGCGGAGCTCGGCGCCGGTGGCCGCGTCCCAGATTCGCGCGGTGCCGTCGTCTCCGGCCGTGACCACCTGCTGTCCGTCCGACGAGAACGACGCGGACAACACCCATCCCTCATGTCCGCGCAGGGCGCGGAGCTCCTGGCCGGTGGCCGCGTCCCAGAGG
>CAZTOW010000034.1:0-105482 GCA_964615375.1 uncultured Enterobacterales bacterium | reverse complement strand
CCGGGTTCTGGAAGGGGTCCGTGTTGGCGTAGCTGACCCGCTTCAGGTAGCGGTAGGCGACCCCGTTGCCGGCGCTCCCCCGCCGGTCCTCCGCAGGGTGTGGATCCACCCCTGCGCGATCCTCGGAGACGTACTGGTAGGACGTCACATTCCCCCGCTCGTCCTGCTCCTCCTCCAACAGCCACTCGAAGCAGTGCGTCTCGTCATCGGGATCAACCAGCCGTGCCGAATCGGAGAATCCATAGACACGCCGTGTGTTGTCCCGCGCGACGCTGCGCCAGTGGATCCGACCGTCGCTGTCTCGCCGCCAGCGCTCGATCACGGCGAAACCGCCCTCCACCCGAGGACGATAGCGCGACACCGTGTAGGCCACGCTGTCGAGCGTCTCGGCACGCTCCACCGCGGACCACACGCCGCCGCTCTCGGCGAGCATGGGCACCAGGTCCTCGGCGTCCGAGATCACATAAACATCGGCCTCTTCCCCCGCATCCCGATACCGCGGCAAGCCCCGGTCCGTCTTGCGCCGCACGCTCGGCAACGACAGCCGCCAGCCCAGCCCGAAGGGACCGTTCCCTGCCCCCGAGTCGTAGCTCAACGCCAACGCAGGCCCCGCCCCGCCGCGTGCCTGTGTCACCGGCAGCGGGATGGACAGCGAGGCCGAGCCCGTCACCGGGTTGGCCGCGAACTTCTCCCCCATCCCCGCGATCGCCCCGCCGCCCTTGGGCAGCGAGACCGCGGGTGCAGAGACGCGGAAGTCCTTGGGCAGGCTCCCGTCGGCGGGGCGGTCGCCGGTGGGGTTCCGGCTGGTGGTGCCGGGACGGTTGGGTTCGGAGGGCGTGGCGCGGGGGCTGGGCTTGGACATCAGGACACCGTGTAGACGAGGACGAGGACGCCGTCGCTGGCTTCTTCCCAGGTGACGCCGGAGGTGGTGAGCGCCACGCTCACGGTGTCGGGCCAGGCGCTGCTGGGGGCGGCGCAGTCCGCGATCTGCAGCGTCGTGCCGCTCTGCGTCCAGCTCGCGAAGTTCAGAGACCCAGTTGTCGCCGTGCCGGAGTGGGTGAGCGTCGCCGCGCGCCCGGACGCGAGCCCGGGGGCGAGGACGAAGACTCGAGAGAGCGTGACCGTGCGGCCTTCGGTGAACGCGGGCTTCCGCGCGGCGCCGACGGTGAAATTCAGCGTCGCCGAGCCCTCCGTGTGGGCCAGGTGCCAGGCGTCCGGGTCGTCGCGCACGGCGCTCAGCGCCACGAAGAGGCCATTCCTCGTCTCTTCTCCTGGCACCGACGTCCCGACCCCCTGCCCGCCGACGATCGCGAGAGCCCCTCCGAGCCCCGCGAGCACGTCCGAGCGGAAGTCCTCCCCACCCTCCCGCGCGGTGTAACGCAGGTGTAACGTGAGATCCGTAATGCTGTCCCGGTCGAGCTGCGGCCAGTCGGGGTTGCACAGCCGCACGCGCCAGGTGCTCGCCGCGCCGCGCCGCTCGAAGGGCAGGTAGCGCGGATCGCGCAGGTCGAGCTGGAAGAGCCCGCCGTCGTCCCGCGCGGTGCTGGTGACGATCCGGGTGACGCCCACCGCGCTGTCCTCGACCAGATCGGCGCTGGCGTCCGGCTCCCGACGCATCCGGCTGCTGTACAGCGTCAACTCGACGTGGACGTTGGCCTGCGGACCGCTCAGGCAGGCGAGCGACAGCGTCACCGCCGACAGCCGACGGAAGTAGTGGCCGGGGCAGTCGAGATCGAAGAGGGACTCGGGCAGGTCCACCCAGCACTCCCCGGTCTCTCGAAGCAGCGCCAGCGAGAGTGGGTCGAGGGAGGACAGGCTGACGTGCTTCGTGAGCTCGTACTCCCGCGTGTCCTGCGCCAGGTACGCCGCGTCCAGACGCTCGAGCTCGTGGGACAGGCGCTCGCCGGCCAGAAGGCCCTTCTTCAGGCTGTCCCAGTGCCCGGCGGCCACGAAGCTGCTGGCGCTGAGGCCGAGCTCGTGACGGAACGCGCGCTCCGCCTGCCGCGCGAGGTCCAAGGCCAGCGTGTACGAGGCGAAGTAGAGCCCGGAGACCTGGCTGACCATCCAGTCATACAGCTCTTTGCTGGTGAACTTCCCGCGCATCCACTGGTCCACCTCCACACTCTGGCTCCGCTGGAGCTTGTGGTTGGACAGGTCGCGCCGGGCCATGTCCAGGCGGATCTCGGCGGCGAGGATCTGCTGGTTGATCTGATTCTGCTCCTTCTTGGCGAGCTTGCGTTGGAACTTCCAGTCCTCCTGCCGACGGGCGAAGCTGGCGCCGAGGCCCGCGAGGCCAGACGCAGAGTTTAGACTCCCGATCAGGGTGCTCAGCCCCTGGGCGGCAGCTTCGGCCTTCTTCGCGGCCTGCTCTCCTCCGAACTCCGTACCGGCCCCCAGGCCGACGATCAGCTGCGGAAGCAGGCCAAAGATACCTTTGAGGCCGGTGAACCCGATAGGAAGTGGTGTGAGGGCCAGCGCTGAGATAGCCAGGGCCCGCTGCGCCTTCTCTTGCCCAATCAGCTCCCGGCTCAACAACCCATCATAATGCTCCCACCGCGCCTCCGCGAGCTTCAAGCTCTTCTTCGCGGCATCGAGGTTGGCCTCCGCCTCCGCCACGGCCTGCTCCTTGATCCCGCCCACCGCGTCCATCAGCGCGAGCTCGTGCTCCGAGCGCAGCAGGGCGAGCGCCTCGGCGTCCCGACGCTCCAGCGCGCCCTGCAGCGCCCCGCCGAGCGCCCGGACCGTGCCGGCGAGCGTCGACGCCCGCGCGGACAGCACGCTGTAGCGGTGGTTGGGCAGGCTGTCCCCGCTCGCGGACAACGCCGTCTGCAGGTCCAGCCCCGCCGCGCGGGCCCGGACCAGGAGGGCCGGATCGATGGGAGGCGCGAACAGAGAGAGCGAGCGCGCCACGCCCTCGATGTTCAGGCAGTGACGAATCTTGAACAGACGGTCGGCCACGGTGTCCCACCAGGCCAGCAGGCGCGCGTTGGGCGGCACGCAGAAGTACGCGGTGCGGCCGACGCTGGGGGTGGGCGCGCCGAAGCGCCGGAAGCCGCTCCCCGAGGGCGTGGGCAGCGTGTTCTCCACCTCCACCAGGACGTTGGAGAAGGCGTCGAGCTCTCCGCGGACGTCGTCATAACTCTTGGGCGTGGGCTTCGTCTCCGCGGCCAGCGTGACGGGTCGCTCGCCGAGGAGCTGGCTGGCCAGCACGTAGAGCTGCGTGGCCTCGCCGACGCTCTCCATCGTGTCGAGTCGGAAGAGATGATCGCCCCAGGCGATGAGGTTGTCCAGGTAGGCCATGAACACGGCCTTCTGGTAGGTGCCGTGACGCAGCCGCGCCAGCAGGTGCGGGTTGAAGGGGTCCTCTCGCCAGGCGGCGACCTGCGCCTCGAACTCGGCGAGCTGGTTTTCGTCCCCGTCTGCGCCGGTGAACGAGGCCCAGTCCGTCACCGAGGGGCCGATGGTCTCCAGGAAGGGCTTGATCTTCCAGTAGCGGGCCGGCGTGTCGTAGTCTGTGTTCTGGCTCCGGGGATCGAAGACGGTGTGATACCAGTCCATAGCCTCCTGGAAGCGCTGGTCTGCCGAGAGGCGCTTGCCCAGGTACATCGGGAGGTGCAGAAACAACTCCCAGTTGTATTGTGCGTAGGCGCCCCCCTCTGAGAAGTCCACCTCGTCGATGGGGTAGTCGGGATCGACGTGGACCGTGGGCTCGTAGGTCGAAAACCAGGCGCTGTCCTCGATCTGCTGACGGGCGAGCTCGGCCGTGCTGCCCTCCTCGGCGGGCGCCAGCAGGCCAAAGATGCCGTTTCGCCGTACCTCCGTGGTGAACGTACACACGTAGGGGTGATAGAAGGGCTCGAAGCGGAAGAGCCCGCCGCTGGTCGCCACCGGGTTGCCCGTGTACGCCTCGAAGGCCAGGTAGGCCCGCTTGACCATCGCCGCGGCCTCGTCGTGGACGTCGAGCGCGTAGTCGTACTCCGCGTCGTCGCCGATCGCGTCCGAGGGCAGGCTGGTCTCCGCCTCCGTGGCCAGGAAGTTCCCGAAGGACGAGAGGGAGAAGCCTCCGGCCTGCATGCTACCGGCCAGCCCGGCGTCGCTCGCGGGGACATAGCGGACGAAGAGGTTGCGCGTGGCGTCCTCGTAGAAGAAGGGGGTCTGGCAGGAGAAGTTCTCGACCTGGCGGGAGACGATCACCCGGAAGTCGGAGGGCGGCTCCTCCAACAGGGTGTAGTCGGCGACGGTGTCCCCCAGGGTGCCGGTCGACGACAGATCGCTGGCGGGCATGGAGAGCGCGCTGGTGTGGTTGTAGACCGACGAGACGTAGCCCTGCATGTAGGGTACGAGGGTGAGCGGGCGCTGATCTTCGAATTCTCCCTCCTCGGGCTCCGAGCTCAGCTCCAAGGTGCAGGGATCCATCGCGAAACAGAGCAGCGTGTGAGCGTCCGTCCGGTTGACGACGTGAACCAGGAGCTTGTTGTCCGACAACTCCGAGTGGAGGTTGTACTGCCCCTGGACGTCGTGAGGGCTCTCGGTCATCTGCAGCGAGACCGCCGGGTCGCTGACGCGCCGAGGCGTCCAGGCGCCGTCCCGGTGCTCTGACCAGCTCAACCGGAGCTCGTACCACTGGGAGCCAGACTCGTCGGACGTGTCCCCGACCTCCTCGAAGCTCAGCCAGAAGACCAGGAGTCGTCGATTGTACATCACCGGCAGGATGTGGTCTCCCTCCATCCCACAGTCGATCTTCCGCCAGGGGGTCCAGGTCGCCTGATCCTCCCAGCGCCGGTAGTAGTAGACCCGGGGCGCGCCCCGGGTGCGCGCGATGACGTGCAGGGCCTCGGTCAGCTCGCCGTCCGACTCGTCCTGCTGCCAGGTGTAGCCCAGCACGGCCAGGTTGTGGACCTCGCGCAGCCGCTCCAGGTAGCCGATCGCCGCCTCGTCCACGCGGTCCTCGTCCAGCTCGCCCTGCGCGAGATCGCTCTCCAGGGTCTCGAAGAGGGGCGTCTTGTCGTCGCGCAGCTCGGGCTCGATCCAGTTCTCGGGGTACAGGAAGACCTTTCGCGCCGCCTCCCAGACCCGGTAGTTCTTCATCCACTCCCACTCTTCCCGATCATCGTCGGTGAGCGACAGCGCGTCCTCGATGACCGGGACCTCCTCGCTCTCGACGACCTCTGTTTCAGTGGGGTGGGGCAGGCCGAGAAGGTTGCGTTGGACGTACTGTTGCACGGAGAGCGTCGCCTGGACGATCCGGCTGGTGAGCATGCAGGGGCTCATCTGCACATCCATCAGGTAGTACTCGTACAGATCGTCCTCGTCCTGAAAGGCCATGTCGGGGTGGTCGATGAGATAGCCGACGAGGGCGGCGCGTTGGGCCTCGCGCACCTGGTTCCGCAGGGGCTTCGCGGCGGCGAGCCAGGCGTCCGTGTCGGGGGTGCGCGCCCGGGCGGCGCCCATGACGGCGCGGGCCTCGTCCTCGCGCGCGTCGAAGGCGAGGGTAGACACGGGGCTTCGCTGGAGCTCCCCCAGGAGCGTCGCCGCGTCCAGACCGAGGCGGCGGCACAGCTCGGCGGCGTCCAGGAGGCGCTCGAGCTCGAGCGGGTCGGTGAGCGCGGGCTCGCCGTCGTCGTAGCCGAAGGCCGAGGCCAGCGCCTGGAGATCGGCCTCACGCCAGTCACAACGCTCGGCCAGCCCGGCGAGGAAGAGCGAGACCTGCGTGCCCGAAGGAGCGCTGTCTTCCGCCCCGATGAGCCCGAGCAGGCTGGCGAAGCCGGGCTCGTTCCCCGGCAGACGCGAGCGCTGACGGAACAGCCGGATCGCGGCCAGGATGCCCGCGAAGCGCGTAGAGGCGTCCTCGTCGTCCTCGGTGAGCGAGAAGCCGGTCAGATCCACCAGTCCGAAGCTCTCGGCGCTCGTGGCTCCCTCCTCGCCGAACCACCAGCCCTCCTCCTCGGCGTCGAGCCCGAGGCCAGAGAGCAGGCGGGCCATCTTGACGAGCCGCGGCAGGAGCGCCAGCACGTCGTCGATGGGCGTGGCCAGGGTGTCCCCCGACTCGTACAGATCGGCGGTGCGATCCGCGTCCTCCATGTCCTCGAAGGCCAGGAAGGAGCGCGTCAGGAAGAGCTCGGCCAGGCTCGGATTGGAGCCGGCGTAGCCCGCGAACAGCGCGGACAGGTCGAGCGTGCAGAGACGGGTGACGCTGGTCTGGCTCCGACCCAGCGCGGCGCCCAGCTTCTCCAGGACAGCGCTGCGCAGGGCGGCGCGGCGCACGGCGCGGTACACGCCCCAGGTCAGCAGGCGTAGCGCGTAGGTGCAGCGGGCCGCCGCGTCGGTGAGCGGCGGAGCCTCGCCGCCCGTCCCGATGAGCTGTGCGCGGAGATCCCGGAGATCCAGCCAGTCCGCCAGCGCCACGTCGCCGGTGCTGGCGGGCGTCGTGATCCAGGTCCACCGCTCCGCCTGCTCGGTCGCCAGGTCGGGATCGGGGTCCGAGATCCAGTCGCCGATCACGAGCTCCAGCAGCGTGCCAGTCCACTCCGGCGCCGTGCCCTCGAGCCCCAGCGCCGCCATCAGCGCCGCCTGGAAGCGCGCGCCCGTCGCGTCGTCCGCCACCTCGTCGCTGCAGTCGTAGTCGCCCGCGACCGAGCGCAGGTGATCGCGCAGCACCCCGAGCTGCTCGCGCAGGGCCTCGTCAGAGGGCGCCACGCGGGCCACGGACGCGGCGCGATGGGTAGAGAGCCACAACACCAGATCCAGGCCCAGCGATGCGCGGAGCTCACCGACCTGCTCCAGCAGGTCCGCGACCCCCTCCAGGTCCGGGCTGCCCGCCGACTCCCAGGCGAGCGGATCGAGGCCGGAGAGCGCGATCAGCGCCTCCATCTGCCCGACCGTGCAGCGGGCCGCCCGCGCCAGCAGCACGCGCCGCACCACACGGCTCAGGCTGGCGAGCGTGATCACCTCGGTCGCCGTGGTGGAGGGGTAGGCCCAGGCGATCGCGTCCTCGACCGCGCCGACCTCGCAACGCAGCGCTGCGGCCAGCTTGCCAAGGTGCTCCGAGAGCGCGTCCGAGGTGTTCGGCTCCCCTCCCGCGGTGAGCGTGAACAGCCAGCTCTCCGAGCTCGTCGCCGCCTCGGGGAAGGTCGTGGGATCGAGGAAGAGCGTGGCGTAGAGCGAGCGCTGAGGCGTCTTCGCCGCCTCCCGGTCCTCGAAGGTGTCGAGGTCCGACCACAGGACGCGCAGCAGCCGACGCTCCATCCCGCTGACGCGCTCCAGGCGGACCAGACCGCCGAGCTGGGTCATCAACGCCGCGTCGGCGTCCTCGGCGTCCGACAGCCCGAGCGAGCTCAGCGTGCGGTGGGCCTCGAGCGGGCTGCCGCCGTGCGCGCGCCACAGGCGGATGAACCGCGAGAGCCGGCGGAATTCTTCATCCCCGGGGGTGGTGGCCACCTCGCTGTCGGTGCTCAGCGTGATCTGGTCCAGATCGCAGGGGTCCCCATAGACCAGGTACAGGGTCCTGCCCTCCCCGACCTCGGGGTTTGCGGTCGTGGTGTGGAGGATCTCCAGGAGCTCCTCCCAGGTGATCCCCGCCCGCCGCATCAGGGTCTTGACCACCGCGACCTCGGCGAGCGTCTCGACCCCCCAACGTCGCGGGACGCTGAGTGGGGTGGACTCGAGCTCGACGTCATCCGGGCTGGCCTCGGTGATCAGGCTCAGATCCGTAGCCGAGAGGCGGAGCTCCTCGGCGGCGATCATCCCATCCGTGATCCCGGTCTCCTCACCCGATCCAATGTTGTTGTGTTGGAAGACGCGCAACATCCGCCAGCGCGGCGCGCCCAGGTGGTCCAGGAAGGTGCGCGACAGCGCATTCCAGAGGTGGAAGGGCATCCGGTGGCCGTACTGCCCCTCCCCGAGCGCGTCGTAGGCTTCGCTCAGGACGTGCTCGGGCGTGACGAGCAGCTCGGCGTCCTGGAGACTGGTCTCGGTGGCGTAGGTCGGCGTCCAGGGTGGGTCGTCCTCGGCGTGGACGTGGCTGGCGACGGCCACCTCCAGCACCTCGTTGACCAGATCAACATAAGGCAGGACGCGCCAGGTGTTCTCGCAGGTCAGCGCGAGCTGGCCCAGGTCCCGTCGTCGGACGTTCAGCTTGCGCGCGCTCGGCGCGGGGCTGGCCTCGGGCTCGAGCTCCTCGGGCTCGGCCCAGCCGCCGCGCTCGTCCACCCAGTCGAGCAGATCCACCAGGTAGGCCGCGGGGCTGTGGACGGACAGACAGGGGTCGCAGCCGCAGCTGTCCGTCTCGCCGAACAGGCTCTCGTAGTTGGGGAGATCGCTGGGCTCCTCCCGCGCGATCTGCGCGGCGTAGGTTGGCCCGTACAAATTGGGGTGCAGCATGGTGTAGGCCACGGCCGCCATGCTGGAGAGGGCGCGCGCCCGCTGGTAGACCTCAAGCGCGGCGTCTGCGCTCCCGAGGCTCGAGGTGTAGCTCTGGACGAAGCGCGCGCGGCCCATGCGATCGATGTCGCGCGCGGAGCTGAAGTCGGCGGCCAGGGCCTTCATGGCGGTGTACCGGCCGGCGCTGGGGGCGACGCGGTACATGCGCTGGAACTTCCGAGCCATCCTCGCTTCGTCCGAGGACCCGGTGGCGGCGGCCCCGCCGAAGGAGAAGCCGCTGTTCGCGGTCAGGTACGTGCGCAGATCCGCGAGCTCGGGGTCGGTGTCGGCGAGCGCCTCTCTGCGTGAGCTCGCAGACGGGAAGGCCTCCTCGATCTTCTCCTGGATGTGGGTGATGTAGGTCGCCTCGGTCATGCCCTCGGGCACACCCACGGGGTCACCGCTCCAGGTGTCGGCGATGCGGTCGCTCCAGTCGTCCGAGCTCCAGCTCGCGATCTCGGAGATGTCCGTGACGAGCTCCAGGATCCGGCCGACCATCGGCGCGTGGCTGGCGACGACCAGGGAGAGGGAGAGCGCCGCCTGGATGTCCGCCGCCTTCGCGCCCAGGGTGACGTGCGCCTCGATGGCGTCCCAGAAGGCGCTGGTCTTGCCCGTGTGCGCGAGCCAGAGGCCGAGCAGCAGCTCAGACTCGGCCCCGCTCAGGCCCGCGGCCGTGAGGACCGATCCCATGCTGGCGGCGGATTCTGGGTCGAGCGCGCGGCGGACCAGCTCATCCACCCAGGCTTGAAGGAAGTCATCCACCACGTCGAAGGCGCCGCTGGAGATCACGTTTCGTCGAGACGCGCCGAACACCGCAGTACGCGCCGCCGCCCGGCTGGACGACAGGAATTGAGAGATGGATCGTGGCCAGCCCGCCTGAAACAAGGCATATATCTGCTCCTTGTAGTCGGCCATCCCGGTCTCGCCGGCCATGCGGTGGGCGAAGACGTAGTCCGTGACCTTGGACGCAGAGACGTTGTAACGCGCGGCGATGTACATCACCTGGGCGTGGGTCAGCGCGACGACGGCGGGCGGGGAGGCCACGTCCGCGCGCGCCTGCTCGATCACGCCCCCGATACGCTGGTACTCCGAGGGCCCCGCGTAGTCCTCGGCGCGCACCAGGACGTCGATGCGGGGGTTTGGGTCGATCTGCAGGCTCATGCGCGAGCTGCCGACCAGGGTCTCGTAGACCTCGTCTTCGTTCTCGTCGGCGTAGGCGCGGACGATCACGTTCACGCCGGACGCGAGGGCGTCGTCGTTGATCTGGTACGCCCCCTCGGCGTCGGTGATCGCGGTCGTCGTGATCGCGACGGCGCCGTTCAAGGTGACCAGGAAGATCTTGACCTGGAGACCTTCCAGCCGCGTCCCGTCCTCGTGCTGTACCACGCCGAACACGTAGCGGTTGGAGAGCTCGCTCGGCTGGAGCTCGATCTCGGTGGGGAGCGGACAGCGCTCTCCGGGCCGGACGCAGAGCACGACGTCCTTGGACAGGCGCTTCAGGTCGAGGACCACCGGCGAGCCGTGGGCCAGCTCTACCGGACGTCTCTCGCGGGAGACCGCGAAGCGGAGCGGACCGCTGCGCCGGCTCAAGGGGCCTTCGGAGAGCTGGAGCTCGAATCGGCCTTTGGCGTTCGTGACCGCTCGGCCGAGGCTCGTGGAGCGTCGCCCTGATCCGAGGACCACCTCCACAGTCACCCCCTCCTGGGGTGCCCCTCCGTTCTCGACGACGACGATCCCGCGGACGTAGGTCTTCTGTTGACTCGACATCGGACAACCTCACACAGTGTCTTGTTGAACTCGGTTTGGGCTGGCGCTGGAGCGTGCTCTGCTCAGCCGGGGGACTCGACGCGCTCGCCCTCGGGCTCCGTGTCGGCCTCCCTCTCGGTCTCGACCTCCGTCTCGACCTCGACGGCGAGCTCCGCCACGACGGCCACCAGGGCGGGCGCGATCACCGCGTCGTCGAGGGTGATCTCCCGCGTCTCGACGAGGACGCCCTCCGTGGTGGTGCTCTCCTCGGCGCTCTCCGTGTAGACCGTGGGGAGATCGTCCGCGCTGAGCACCCCGGCCAGGCGATCGGGGACGCCTCTGCAGACGGAGGAGACGCCCATGGACAGGGCCAGCTTCTCCACGGCCTCGTCCGACAGGTCCTCGGGGACGATCAGGGTGTCGAAGCTGCTCATGGGGTCCCTCTCAACACCATCGTGAAGCCGTTGTTGCCGCTGCCGCCGTTGTTGCCGCCGCCCGCGCCCGCGCCGCCCGCGCCGCCGGGGGCGTTGATCGTCCCCTGATTCAGCACCTTGCCCGCGCAGACCACCACCCAGCCGCCCGCGCCTCCGCCCCCGCCCCCGGCCGCGCCGCCGTTCGCCGCCGAGGCCGCGCCGCCGCTCCCGCCGGGCGCGGAGATGGTGCCCGCGCTGTCCAGGACCCGGCAGCGGATCACGACCGCGCCGCCGCCTGCGCCGCCGCCGCCCGCCGTGGCGCTGCCCGCGCCGGGCGTGCAGCCGCCCGCGCCACCTCCGCCCCCGCCCCCGCCGGTGCGCACCAGCCCGTTGCCGATGGCCTGACCCATCCCCGCCGCGGGCCAGGCCCGGATGCTCCCGGCGGTGGCCGGGCGGGAGGACGGGTTGCCGCCCGCGCCGCCCGCGTGGGTGCTCGTGCTGCCGCCGCCGCCGCCCTGATAGCTCAGCGCGGAGTTGTGGTGGGTAGGGGTGGCGCCTGTGCCCCCGGCCGCCCCGTTGGTGCCGGTCCCGGTCGCCCCGTTGGCGCCCGCACCGGAATCCACCCCCAGGGTCCCCCGCGTGCCGAGGCCGGCGCCGCCGGTGCCGTTCGTGGCGTTGGCGCCCGGATCGGCGATCTGGCCGCCCGAGGTGATGGTGAGCGTCCCCAGCACATGGATGACGAAGCCGTTGGGTCGCAGCACGCCCGTGGACGCCACCGTGAGCGAGGCGTAGAACATGTCGCGCCCCAGCGTGGTGGTCCCGCCGGAGATGGTGACGTTCCCGTCGCTGCCGTCGCCAAAGAAGCCCGCGCCGCCCACGCTCAGCCAGCCGTCCAGGAGCGCGCTCCCATCGGCCTTGGGGATGGCGTCGGCAGCGGGCGTGACGCTGCTGATCTCGTCGCTGCCCCCATGCTGGTGGCTGCTGGCATGCGCGGTCGGCGTGCGAGCGTTCGACAGCCGACTGTCGTCTCCCGCCGCAGCCTGCTGCGCGCCGGTGCCGAGCGTGCGCAGGGAAGGCGTGCTGGATCCGCCGTCGATGTTGGCGCTCGCGACGCTCTCGTGCGTGATCTCGCTCAGCGTCGCGCCTGTGTGGGCGTGGCCGTCGTCGAGCACCGTGGGGTTGGGGTACGTGCCGGAGAGGTCTCCTCCCGCCGGGCCCTCTGGCGGCAGCGCGGAGGCTTCGTCCTCGAAGATCTGGGGGACCGGGCCGCGGCTCATCGCTGACCCTCCCGGTGCGCGTACAGACGAGGGGTTGCGGTCGCCGTGCCTGTGTCCAACTTGCAGTGGACCCGCGGGTTCTCGCCTTTGTCCGATATCCAGACTGCGCCGAGGCTGAACGCCACGAAGCCGGATCCACCGCCCTGCGCGTCGTTGATCGT
The DNA here is from genome assembly GCA_964615375.1 of uncultured Enterobacterales bacterium. Taxonomy (GTDB): domain Bacteria; phylum Myxococcota_A; class UBA796; order UBA796; family CAZKWG01; genus CAZKWG01. The sequence continues at coordinate 93,467 of CAZTOW010000034.1, read as the reverse complement.
CTGCGTCGCGCTGGACGTGACAAACGGTACGACGCCCACTTTTCCGTCATCATCATGAGAGATGAAGACCGTGGCCCGCGAAGCGCCCGAGACGGCCGTGAGCAGGATGACCAGCTCCGCCAGCAGGCAACTCTCGGGGATCCCCTCGATCTCCCACGTGGTCCAATCCGTATCGACGGCCGCCGCCGTCGCGGTGCCCTTCCAGTACGCCATCATCGACCTCCACGGACACCATAGCAGCGCGCGTTGGACCCGCAACAAACCTCCGGCCAAAATTTGGTCTAGCGCAAATTAATTCGGGAGATGACCAGCTCTCGTAATATGCGCCCAAAGTGGGCGGTCAACGCTGATCATCCTACTCTAATATCGTCTAATTGGCGGAGAAGGCCACCTCTCTGACCGGGCCTTCGCGCGGCGGCGATCCTGCTCGGGGTGAAGCGGGTCGGACACCTCCACCCTCGCGACGCTGAGGGGGCTCGTCGGGATCCTGGCCGGCCGATCAGGTGGTCAGGAGGGTCGTCAGGCTGTACGGTGTCCTGAGCTCTCTCGGTGAGGGAGAGCTCCCCAGGAAGATCTGGCGCTGGAGGACGGATGGTGTGGAGGCGAGGACGCGCGGGTGATCTCTTCGGTATCGGAGGCGCGCTGCTCCTCGGCGCCACGCTCCTCCTGTCATTGCCGGCGGAGAGCGGAGGCGGCGCGAAGGCCAGGACCGGCAGGCGTCTGGCGCTGATCGTCGCGAACTCGATTTATGACTTCCAGACGCTCCAGTTGCCGGTCGAGGAGGTCATGCGCTGGGTGGCCTCGCTGGAGGCTGTCGGCTTCGAGGTGGATGTGTGCTCGGACTGCGGGCTTCGACAGATGAAGGAGAAGCTTACCGCGTTCGAGGCGAAGATCGCGCCCGGGGACGAGGCGTTCTTCTACTACTCGGGCCACGGGATCGAGGAGCGCGGACGCAACCTCCTGCTCCCGGTGGACGTCGATCTCCAGGGATGCGGGCCGCTGCGGGACCAGAGCGTCAGCCAGGACGAGGTGCTGGAGGTCATGAGGAGGGCCGAGGTCAAGGTGATGCTGCTGGAGCCGTGCCGCAGCCCCTCGCTCTCCTCCTGCCCGGAGGACAGCCGCCCTGGCGCGCTGGCTCCGCTGAGCGTGACCCCACCCGGGACGCTGATCGCCTATTCCTCGCGGCCGAGCGACGAGATCGTCCACGAGGGGTGGTGTACCAGCTTCAGCCACGAGGCCCTGCCGGTGGCTTTCCAGCCGGACAGGCCGCTCCAGGACGCGCTCCTCGAGGCGGAGTCGAGGGTCTTCCGGTCCACAGGAGGCAGCCAGGATCCGCTCATCCGGTCGAGCCTGTCGCCCGCGAGCTACGTCCTCCGTCCGGGCCCCCCTCCCGCCTCGACCGGGCAGGGAGAGGGGGGACCCTCCGGTGAGATCGGAGGACCCACGGGCCGGGTCTACGTGGCCCAGGAGAAGACGGCTGGCGAGATGCGCTTCGTCGGTCTGTCCGGGGGCGTGTTCGACATGGGCAGCCCGGAGGGCGTCGGAGAGCGCCACGAGCACCCGCAGCATCGGGTGCGGGTGTCGGCCTTCGCGATGGCGGAGAGCGAGGTGACGCAGGCGCAGTGGTCGTCCGCGGTGCGCGCGGCGCAGGCGGCGCAGGATCCTGACGCAGTCGGGCTGAAGGTGGAGCCATCGTCGTGGAGCGGCGCGCAGAACCCGGTCGACAGCGTCTCCTGGTGTAACGCGGCGCGCTTCGCCAACGCGCTGTCCCGCCTGGAGGGCAGGTCGCCAGCCTACACGGTCGGGCCGGACTGCGAGAAGGGGGGCGAGGTGGCCTGGGACCGAGCGGCGGACGGCTTCCGACTGCCGACCGAGGCGGAGTGGGAGTACGCGGGGCGGGCGGGGACGCGGTCGACCTGGTCCTTCGGGGAGGAGGTCGGACAGATCTGCCGCTACGCCAACATCCTCGACAGGTCGGGCAAGGCGGCGACCCCGGAGCAGGTGTGGTGCGAGGCCGACTGTGACGATGGGTACGCCAAGGTCGCGCCAGTCTGTTCCTTCGCCAAGAACCCCTGGGGTCTGTGCGACCTGCACGGCAACGTCTTCGAGCTGACCTGGGACTGGTATCAGGGCACCTACGAGCTCGCCGACGTCAACGATCCCACAGGACCGTCCAGCGGCGGCCACCGGGTGCTGCGCGGCGGCGCCTGGCACCTCTCGCACGAAGGCACACGCGCCGCGTGGCGGGGCAAGATCACCCCGGCGGGCCTGAACAAGTCCGCGGGCTTTCGGCTCGCGCTCCCGGTGCCGGCGTCCGATCGCTGACCCAGGTGCTCCTTCTTCGGCGCCGGGCGGCGCCCCAGAGATGACTAGATCACCTAGCCAATCTCCCCCCCATGAAAGCTCCACCTGCCCGGCGGCAGGCCGTCCGCGTTCTCGCGCCACCAGCGGCGCCAGGCGGCCTGGTGGGCGACCTGCACGCGGTAGGGGCCCTCGGGGTCGAAGGGGAGGCGGGCGCCGGTGGAGATGACGAGCTCGTCGTAGGCGGCGCGGCGGACGAGGGCGTCGTCGTCGCCGAGGCGCTCAATCAGGAGGCCGGCGTCGAAGCGGCGGCCGAGGCGGTAGCGCACGCCAGGGGTGAAGCTGCTGCCGTTCTTGCCCCACCACTCGGTCCAGCGGTTGCGCAGGAGGCTCTCGTCCACGCTCTCGGGGTGGCCGGTGAGGATCTCGAGGGCGCCGCTGGCGACGAAGGCGCGGGTCTGGTCGCGGGCGCCGCAGGCGTCGATGAGCCGGGGCACGGCGCGGGGGTCGCCGAGGTAGCCGAGGCCCTGGAGGGCGCCGAGGCCGGCGGGACCCTCGAGCTCGGCGGTGCGCAGGAGCAGGAGCAGGTAGGAGGGGCCGCCGTAGCGCCCGACGATCTCGCCGGGCGAGCGGGTGAGGTTGGGCTGCTGGGCGGCGAGCGCCTGGGCGTGGTGATCCACCCCCTGCCACTCGCCGAGCAGGAGCAGCGAGACGGCGGCCTCCTCGGCGAGCTCGGGCACGTCGAGGGCGGCGAGCACGGCGGGGATGGCCTCGGGGTCGCCGATGCGCCCCAGGGCGACGACGGCCGCGCGCCGCACGGTGGCCCGGCGCTCGCGCTCCAGGAGCTGACAGAGGGGCTCCACCGCCAGGGGCTCGCGCCGCCAGCCCAGGACCTCCGCCGCCATGCCGGTGGGATCGCTGCCGCTCTCCAGCACGCGCAGGAGCCCGTCGACCAGGGCCGCGTTCGAGCTGCGCGCCAGGGCACCGACGAGGGCCCGCCCGGCGAGCCCGCCCGGCCGGATCTCGGTGACCTGCCGAAGCATGGCCTCCGAGGCCTCATAGGAGCGGTGCCCGGCCAGCAGGTCGGCCGCCGCCACGTAGCGGGCCAGGTTGGGGTCGGTCATGCGCGGGCTGGCCAGATCGAGGGACTTCGCCAGCGACTCCAGCTCTGCAGAGAGGGTCTTCGCCACGGCCACGCTGCAGGCGGCGATGGCCATGCGGTGGGCGCCCAGGCGGCGCTCTGGGCGGTCAGCGTCGGCCCGGCTGAGCGGGGGGCGCACGCGCTGGGCGTTGGCCCGCTCGCGGGCGTGCTCGGTGGCGCGCTCGAGGTGCCAGTCCAGGCTGCGCGCCGGGTCGCCCATCACCGCGTCGGAGGCGGCCACGCCGGCCGCCATGTCCGCCGCCCGGAAGAGCTCGCCCGCCGCCTGCCCCGCCTCGGGGAGGCCCAGCCGCCCGAGCCGGACGCGGGCCCAGGCCTCGCGGATGGGCAGCTCGAGCTCGTGGTAGATCTGCGCGGCCCGCGCGTAGTCCTCGGCCGCCTTCTCCACGTTGCCGGTCATGCGGTGCAGGTCGCCGCGGCGCAGCACGACGCGCCCCAGCAGCTCCTTGTTGTCGCCGGCCATCCCCCGCGCCTCGCGGTAGCAGGTCTCGGCGGCGGCGCCGTCCCCGCGCAGGCGCAGCACGTCGCCCAGCCCGATGGCCGCCCGCGCGCCGAGCGCGTCCGAGCTGTGCTGGCGCGCCACCCGGCTCACCTGGTTGTAGCACTCCTCCGCCTCGTCGTAGCGCTCCATGAGCAGGTGGCGCTCGCCCAGCAGCAGGAGGGCCTCGGCCTTGGAAAGCGGGTCGGAGAGGCCCGTCAGCGCGTCCTTCAGGATCTCCTCGGCCCAGGGCTCCTGCCGCAGCACGGCGACGCGCCCCAGCGCCAGGTTGGCCCGCGCCTGCAGCGGGGGCGGCGCGGTGCGGAAGGGGCGGAGGCGCTTCTCGGCCTCGTCGTGGTGGCCGAGCTCGGTCTCGATCTCCACCAGCAGCAGGGTGGCCTCCGGGCAGGGGCCGCGCACGGCGAAGCCCGGGACCCGGCTGAGGAAGCCGGAGAGGGCCTCGCGGGCCTCCGTGCGGGCCTCGCGGTCCAGGCGCACGCGGGCGAGCGCCACGGCGGCGGCCTCCACCAGCGCGAGCTCGGCCAGCGAGCCCACGTCGCGCACGCCCTCGCTCAGCAGGTGCTCCAGCTCGCGCTCCCAGCCGGCGTCCCCCGGCGGGAACAGGCGGCCGAGCGTGTGGATCAGCGCGGGTGCCGGGGCGTGGACCGTGGGGTAGGGGGCCGGCAGGCGCATGGCGCGCAGGGCGTGGAGGTAGGCGAAGCGGGCCGCGCTGCGGTCCCGGCCCATGGCCACGTCGCCCTGGCGCTCCCAGGCGGCGGCGAGTCCGGGGTCGGCGGCGGTGGCGCGGGTGAGCAGGGCGCTGGCCGCGTCGGGATCGCCGCCCATCAGCGCGCGATCGGCGGCGGAGAGCAGGAGGAAGCCGCACTCCGGGTCCAGGTCCAGGCGGGCCTCGAGCTGGGCCTGGGGGTCGCGGATGTTCTCGTCCAGCACGCGCACCGTGGCGTTCAGCCAGCGGTCGAAGTGCTCGTGCAGGGGCTCGAAGGCGGCCCCGTTCCAGCGGCCGAACACCGCCCCGCCCTGCCCGTCGGGCGCAAAGGCCCAGCGATCGTGGTCTCCCGGCCCGTCGGCGAAGACGATGACCGTGGCCGCCTCCTCCGTGGCCGGCGCGAGCTCCGCCACCGAGCGGATGTGCAGTGCCCCCCGGAAAAGGTGCGCCCCGTTCCACCGGCCCAGGAAGCTGAGCAGCGTGGGCGGGATGGGCTGCCCGAGGAAGCTCTCGGCGCCGCCCACCGACTCCGCCGACGGGGGCGGCTCGAGCTGGTGCACGTCGCGGCGGTAGCGGTCAATGACCCGGAGCAGCGGGTGGAAGGGATCGACGGCGGCTGGCTGCATGGCGGGCTCGGCGGGAGAGGCGGGAGAGGAGGGCGTAGGAGAAAGTGTATCAAGGTTGACATGGCAAGAGAAGATCTAGAAACAAGATCCATCTCCTCACCCGCTCCCGCCGCCCGCTCCCGCCGCCCGCGCCGCTCAGTCCGAGGCCCCCACCAGCACCCTCGCCCCGCGCGCGGGGACGTCCACCGTGAGGCTGTCCCCCGACGAGCTGAAGCGCTCGCCGGTCAGCACGTCCTTCCAGGTGCCCTCGGCGAGGCCGGCGAAGGCGAGCCCGTTGGTCAGCGTGCGGTCCTCGTCCGAGCGGTTGAGGATGACCAGGACGGCGTCCTCGTCCGCGCTGCGGGCGAAGGCGTAGAGCTCCGACTCACTCCACCAGTTGATGGCCTCGCCCTCGGACAGGGCGGGGTGCTGGGCGCGGGCGATGGCCAGCGACTGCACGGTGTAGAGGACGTCCTGCTGGTCGCTGCCCACGCGCTCGGCCATGTCGTCCACGCTCTGGACCGCGCCGCCGGAGACCTCGCCCGTGTACCACCACAGCGGCTGGCGGTTGTCGGGGTCGCCGTAGCCGGGGAGGCCGAGCTCGTCGCCGTAGTAGACCAGCGGGATCCCGGGCCAGGTGAGCAGGAAGGTCCAGGCCAGCGAGAGGCTCTCGTAGATCCAGGGGCCGTCCGGGGGCTCGGCCTGGCGCAGGCCCACCTCGTCGCTGTCGCATGCGTCCGTGTTGGACTCGGTTCCGGCGGTCACGAAGCGCGAGACGTCGTGGTTGCCCAGGAAGGTGCCCATGCGCCCGCCGCCGTAGACGGTCCCGCTGTAAGCGGCGGTCTCGTAGAGCTCGGGCAGGGTGACGGACTCGTCGAGGAAGGCGGAGCGGACGGTGTAGTAGAGGGGGAAGTCGAACTGCCCGTCGAGCTGGTCGTCCCCGATGTAGGCGTTGATGCGGTCGTAGCCGTCGAAGGTCTCGCCGACGGTCCAGAACTCCTCGTCCCCGCCGGCCGCCGTGTGCTCCACGCGGCGCTGGATCTGGTGCTCCAGGTTCCATTGCACGCTGTGGGGCATGTGCTTGGCGGCGTCCACCCGCAGCCCGTCCAGCTCCCAGGTCGTGGCGAGATCCACGGCGTCGTCCACCATGCGCACCAGCGGATCGGCCTGGTAGTAGTCCACGTCGGGCAGGTAGGGGGCGAACCAGCAGGTCTCGGGGATGTCGTTCCAGTTGTCGGCGTCCTCACACCAGGCGTAGGAGCCGAACCACTCGGGGTGAGACTGGTAGTAGGGGTGCTCCTCGTGGACGTGGTTGGCCACCCAGTCGATGAGCACGCGCATGTTGCGGGCGTGGGCCTCCTCGATGAGCGTCTGAAGCGTGGCCTCGTCGCCGAAGTGCTCGTCGAGCCCCCCCCCGGAGACGGGCCAGTAGCCGTGGTAGCCGGCGTAGGTCTCCTCACACTGGCCGTCCCAGCTCTCGTCGGCGTTGTCCTGGGGGTTGGTGAGCCAGAGGACGTTGACGCCCAGATCGTCCAGATAGGGCAGCAGGTCGATGAGGCCCTGCCAGTCCCCGCCCATGTAGTCGCCCATGCTGGAGCTGGTGCCCTCCGAGGCGTCCAGCGAGGGGTCTCCGTTGGCCAGCCGGTCGATGAAGGCGTAGTACAGGACGCCGCGGTCCCAGTCGAAGTCGTCCATCCAGAAGGGGATGTAGAGCTCTTCCGAGCTCACGCCGTCCGCGTCGGTGACGGTGACCCGCAGCGTGTGGCGGGTGGGCTCGAGCCCGCTGAGCGCGAGCTGGAGGCCGCGGCCGTCGAAGCTGGCCTCGATCTCCTCGCCGTCCAGGGTCACGGTGGCCGAGCTCAGGGCGGCGCCGGACTTCGCCGGGCTTGCGGTCACGGTGGCGTCGAGGGTGGCGCGGTCGCGGTCGATGTCCAGGCTGCCGAGGGTCAGGGAGGGCCGCCCGCAGTCTTCGACCACCAACAGGCTGTTGCAGGCGCTGGCGCTCAGCGTGCAGTCCTGGGACCAGCTGGTCTCGTCGGGGCTCTTGTAGCCCTCGTCGCACTGGATGAGCTCCGCCTCGGGGTCGCAGGTCCAGGCGCTCCCGCCGCCGCTGTCAATCTCTACAAATTTGTAGGGCCAGGCCCCGGGGGCCAGGTCGAGGGTGATGGACCAGGTGCCGTCGCCCTGATCGCTGAGGCGGTCGGTGCTGGTGTCCCAGTCGTTCATGGCGCCGGCGATGGCCACGGCCGCGGGGCTGCCCTGGGCCGTGTACGTGAGCGTGACGGCGCAGTCCTCGGCGATGGGCTCGCCTTCGCCCTCGCCCTCGCCCTCGCCCTCGCCTTCGCCGCCCTCCACGCCCACCCACAGCTCGACCGTGGTGGTGCCCACGTTGCCGCAGGCGTCCCAGGCCGTCAGGTCCAGCGAGGAGACGCCCTCGAAGTCAGGCTGGGGGGCGAGCTCGAGCGTGCTGCCGTCGACGCTGGCCAGCACGTTTCCGTCGGTGGCGGCCCCGAACGTGAGCTCCTCGGTGGGGTCGCTCACCCAGTCCAGCAGCTCGAAGGTGGTGCTGCCCTGCTCGAGCGGGATGGGCTCGATGGGCAGCCACTCCGGCACGATCTCGTCACGGCAGCAGCCGCCCGCGGTGAAGAGCGCGGGGAGGAGCACAAGAGCTCTGAGGTTCAGGCGCACGAGACACCTCCGCGCATCCAGACCTCAGCGGCTCTTCTCCATCGCCTTGACCGCCATCTGCACGTACTTGCGGATGTTCGGGATCTCGGGGTTCAGCGAGTAGGCGCGCTGCAGGTCCTGGAAGGCCTGCTTGTGGTTCTTCCGGTAGTGGTGACAGATGCCGCGCCGGCAGCGGGCCATCGCGTGCGTGGGGTCGATGTCGATGGCCTGATCGTAGAACTCGATGGCCCGACGGTACTCCTTGCGCGCGAAGAAGAGGTTGCCCATCTCGACCAGGGGCTCGGGGCTCTTCTGGTCCAGGTCCTCGGCGCGCTGGAAGTCGCTCATGGCGGCGGCGTAGTCGCCCATCTCCATGAAGCAACGCCCGCGGCCCAGGTAGGCGTCCACGCTCTCGGGGGTGAGGTCCAGCAGGTCCTGGTAGTGGACGATGGCGCGGGTGAGGTCGCCGCGGGCCTCGGCCTCGCGGGCCTTGCGCAGGAACTCGGCGGCCAGGGCGGGGTCGATCTCCGAGCGCGGGGCGCTGTCCTCGACGACGCCGACCGCGTAGCCCTCGTCCTCGTCGGTCAGGCGGGGCGCGGCGCTCTGGTCCATGGCGCCGAGATCGTAGACGGAGTCCTCCTCGTCCTCCTCGCGGCGCGGGCGCTCGAGGGTGACGGAGAAGCCGGAGCCGGAGGCGGGGGGCGGCGAGCCCTCGTCGTCCACGCTCTCCTCGGCCTCGGTGGACTCGACCTCCAGCGCCTGATCCCGGCCACGGGAGACCGGCTGGATCTGGACGGGCGGGGTGGCGCGGGGCGGCTCGCGGCGCGGGGGCGGGGCGGGCTCCTCGTCGAGCTCGGCCAGCACGGGGACGCCGTGCAGGGTGCGCTCCTCGTCGATCTCCGCGGCGCTGACGTGCCGGGGGGTGGCGACGAGGACCGGAGGCTCCTCCTGGTCGGGCTCCTCGGTGCCGCCGTCCTCGGCGCTCGGGTCAGGCTCCTCGGCGCCGGCGTCCTCGATGGTGATCATCTCCAGCGCGGGGCGGGGCGAGCTCAGGGGCTGGAGCGGCAGCGTGTTGACCGCGGCGTCCTCGTCCTCCTCCTCCTCTTCGTCATCGAAGAGCAGGCCGGTCTCGCCGACGTGGATGGGGTCCAGCGTGGTGGAGACGGAGGGCTCGTCCTCCAGGGCGGCGTCCACCGCCTCCTCCAGCAGGTCGCCCTCCAGGTCGTCCTCGGAGTCCACATCCAGGGGGTGATCCTGGATGGTCGCCTCCTCGGCGACGGGCTCCTCCTCGGCGGGCTCCTCGACGACCAGCTCGGGGCTGCGGCGGGGCGCGGGCGCGGGCTCGACGAAGCGGACGAGGTGATCCCAGGACGGCGGGGGAGGCTCCTCCTCCGGCTCGTCCGAGGACGGGGCGGCCTCCTGGGCGGCGGGCTCCTCGTGGGCCGTGGGCTCCTCGTGGGGAGGGAGCTCCTCGTGGACCGGGGGCTCCTCGTCCTCGACCTCCTCGGCGACCGCGGGCTCGTCCTCGAACTCCTCGGCGGCGGCGGCGGCCTCCTCCAGCAGGACGGCCTCGATGTCGTCATCTTCGGGGTCGAAGAGCTGCTCGTCAGGGTCGGTGCTGGAGATCTGGTCCTGCGGGCCGAGCTCGACGAGCTCCGCCGGCGGCTCGGCGGTCGCGGCCTCCGGCTCCTGGACGGAGGGCTCCGGCTCCTGGACGGGGGGCTCCGCGGAGAGGGTGGGCTCGACCTGGCTGGCGGTGACCTCGTGCTCGGGCTCGATGGGCACGGGGATGGGCGAGAGCGCCGGGATCGGGCCGCTCATCGGCGTGGCCTCGTCGCCGGTGTCCTCCTCGAGCTGCGGGCGCGGGGGGGCGATGGAGACGGGCAGGCTGGGGCGCGGGCGCGTCACCGCCGGGGCGGGGGCGACCGGGGCCGGGGTGGAGGCGGCCAGGGCGCCGCGGGCTCCCCGCCAGAGGGAGAGGCGGCGATCGACGAGGTCGAGCGTGCTCTCCAGCTCGGCGCGGGCGGCGCTGGCGCCGACGCTGGCCTTCAGCTCCAGGTTGAGCTGGGCCTCCCAGGGCAGGTGGGCGGTGGCCAGCGCCGACATCCGCGCCCTGGCCACCGCCACCGTGGCGAGGATGGCCTCCGCGGCCTCGATGCGATCCGACATGCCGCGCTCCGTTCAGAGATCAGGCCTTCTCGCCGCTCGCCACGCTGGTCATCTGCTGCGTCAGGTCGCTCATGCTGCTCATCAGCTCCTTCTGGAGCTGGCGCATCCGGGCGACGTTCTCTTCCAGCGTCTTCAGCTTGACCTTGAGCGCGGCGTTCTCGCGGCGCAGGGTCTCGGCCGTGTTCTCCAGCTCGCGGGCGCGCTGGCGGCTCTGCTCGACCTCGGCGTCGATGTCGGCCACCTCGCGCTCGATGCGCTGGAGCTCGGCGCGGCTCTGGTCGCGGGCCTGGGCGAGCTGGGCGTGCGTGCCGCGGACCTCCTCGGCGCGGGCGCGGGCGGCGCGCACCTCGTCCTCGAGGGAGCCGAGATCCCCAGAGAGCTGGTCCTGGCTCGCGCGATGGCGCTCGAGCTCGATCTCGGCCGAGACGATGCGGCGCGTGACCAGCTCGGTGCTCTTCATCGCCTCGGTGAGCTCGGAGAGCCGGGCCTCCAGGATGGCGGCCAGATCTCTCTGGATCGCCTGCAGGCGGCTGGTGGTGTCGTCGTGGGTCGAGGCGCTCATCGAGGGTGCTCCAGCTTCAGATCGGTGGAAAGGTAGCAAGATGCGCGGACCTGTGTCAAATCGTCTGCCGCGCCCGGCGCGGCAGACGATTTCTGGTTCTTTCCGGGGGGGGAACCCTCATGCGAGGGTTCCCCCCCTTCGGTCGGGCGCTCTTGGCGAGCGCGCCCGACCTGCCCCCCTTCCCGCTTGGGGGACAGGGCTCGGCGGGGGGGGACCGGGGGGGGACGGGGGTGGTGGGGGGGACGGGGGTGGTGGGGGGGACGGGGGTGGTGGGGGGGACGGGGGTGGTGGGGGGGACGGGGGTGGCGGGGGGGACGGGGGTGGCGGGGGGGACGGGGGTGGACGGGGGTGGGTCAGAACCAGCGGCAGAGGGGGTCGGTGGCGTAGTTGAAGGCGGTCTCGGAGCCGTAGCCGCGGCCGACCAGGGTGCCGGAGGTGGAGAAGTAGACGGTGGCGGTCTCGCCGTCCAGGTCGATGTCGTAGCTGACGGAGTAGGTCTCGTCGTCGGCGTAGAGGGCGCCAGGACAGGTGCTCAGGTCCTCGTCTACGGTGGCGGAGATGGAGACGGCCAGCTCGCAGCCGGGACAGGCGTCAGGACTGGTGTCAGAGCCGGTCACGTCCCAGGTGACGAGACAGTCCTCCCCGCCCGCGGCGCGCCAGGCGGCGTTGGCGTAGAGGAGCCAGACCTCGGTGCCCTCCCAGCTCGCGCCGTCGCTGTAGAAGGTGCCCACGAAGTAGGAGGTGGCGCCGGGAACGTCCTCGTAGCCGGAGACGTCGTCGCAGGCGGTGGTGTCCAGGGTCTCGATGAGGTCCGGGAGGGTCTCGCCTTCGCCTTCGCCTTCGCCTTCGCCTTCGCCTTCGCCTTCGCCCTCGCCTTCACCCTCGCCTTCGCCTTCGCCTTCGCCCTCGCCCTCGCCTTCGCCTTCGCCTTCGCCTTCGCCGGCGGGCTTGGAGGGCTCCATCGTGCAGGCGACGAGCAGCAGGGACAGGGTCATCGAAGTGAACCGGATCATCGCGCCTCCAGCGAGAAAGCAGAGGATAACGTGGGGGGAAGGCGATCGCGCCCCCCATGCTGCTATGATGGATCGACACGGAGCACCCATGGCCAGGACCCGAACGCCGGTCACTACGCAGGATCAGGGAGGCTCGCCGGAGCGCGAGACCCCCCAGGGTGGGCTCTGGGCCCAGGATCTCTGGGGAAACGCCGTGATGCAGAGCCAGGTCCCGAGCGCGGAGGCGGGGCCGGAGGTGGGGCAGGAGGCGGGCGGGCAGGAGGGCGGGTCCTCGCGCACGGACATCACGAGGCTGACGCCGGAGTACGTCGCCGCGCACAAGGAGGAGCTGGGCATCCCCGACGAGGCGCCGATCGAGGACTTCTTCTACGAGTTCATCGCCAAGAGCCTGGCGACGCAGCGGATGTCGGCCCAGGACCCGAACGATCCTTCGATCTCCGAGGAGGATCGCGAGCGCATCCTGGCCCGCCAGCAGCTGCTCGAGAGCTGGGGCTACGAGGGCACGGTGAGCGAGGACCAGGAGCTCTACGACCCGGAGACGGGGCTGTACGCGGTGCGCTTCGACCCGCTCGAGGGCGCGGCGGGCGAGGGCAAGAGCTCGATCCTGGCCTTCCGCGGGACGGAGGCGGTGCAGGGCAGCGAGGGCTCGCCGGGCGACCCGCTGGGCTACTTCAACGACGTGCTGGCCGACCTGGGGCCGTCAGTGGGCTCGAGCCAGTATGAGCCCAACGCCGACGCCATCCGCGCGCTGATGGAGGGCGGCACCGAGGACACGGTGCTGACCGGCCACAGCCTGGGGGGCTACCTGGCGCAGCGGGTGGCGGCGGAGAACGCCGATCACACGGACAGCGTGGTGACGTTTCAGGCGGGCGGCATCGACGAGGCGCACGCCGACCAGTTCGAGGAGGCGAACCAGGACGGCCACATCGACGTGCGCCACCACCAGACGAACTGGGACGTGGTGCACCTCGCGGGCGAGCAGCGCCTGGACGGGACCTTCTTCCAACACAACACAGACGGGCCGCGCAGCAGCCACGCCTCCTATCTGATGTACGACGACAACGACGCCAGCACGGTCGTCGAGCAGGCGGGCAGCAAGGACATCGTCACCACCCACGAGGACCCGGTGCCCGGCTGGCAGCGCGGGCTGGCCGAGGGGCTGCGGACAGGGGTGGGCGGCATCGGGCAGGTGCTGGGCTCGCCGCTGGTGGGGCTGTGGAACCTGGGCGAGGGGCTCGGGGAGGCGGGCTCGGACCTGATCAGCGGCCTCGGGGAGGCGGGCAGCGCGTTTGGCGAGGGCCGGATCTGGGACGGGGCCACGGGCCTGCTGGGCACGGGGGCGGAGCTGGTGGGCGACACGGCGGGCGCGCTGTGGGACGGGGCGAGCGGCGCCTTCTCCACGCTGTGGGGCGGCGCGGGCCAGCTCCTGAGCTCGGGCGAGAACCTGCTGGAGGCGGGCTGGGACGGGGCGAAGAGCCTGGGCGAGTCCGCGCTGGACGGGCTCGGCAGCCTGGCCGGCGGGGCGGTGGACGCGCTGACGAGCTGGTGACCAGGTCACCTAGCGACGAAACAGCTCCTGCCAGGCGATCTCCTGCGGGGGGCGGAGCGCGCGGCCGGAGACGACCAGGGCGAAGGCGCGCACCTGGACGTCCTCGGCGTGGTGCAGGCGCTCGAAGGCGTGCAGCACGGGCGTGAAGCGGCAGGAGAGCATCTGCTTCATGCCGAGGTCCAGGGCGGAGCGCAGGCGCCGCCAGCCGGCGGGCACGCCATCGCGGGCGCGCACGGGGGGTACGTCCAGGTCGGGGAAGCCGTCCTCGTCGTGGGGGACGTAGAGCTCGTCGCCCTCGTCCAGGCGGACGCTGAGCGCGCCGTCCTGCCAGCGCTCCCAGGCGCGGTGGCTGCCCACGGGGTCCACCCGGGCGACGCCCACGGCGTGCCCGCCCACGGAGAGCACACGGGCGAAGAGGGCGGGGTCGGCGCTGGAGGGTCGGCCGCGATCATCCAGGAGCTGGACGGCGGTGGCGTTGGCCTCAGGCACGGTGACCACCAGCGCGTTCAGCGTCGGCACCGGCACGTCCACCCGCGTGAGCGCGCGGGCGACGGTCTCCGGCGCGGTCTGGGCGACGATGAGCAGGTCGAGCTGTTCGGACATGGGGGCCTCTGATCGGTGAATAACACACCCGTCGCGCGGGCCTAAGGCACGCCGAAGGGCGGCAGCGGGGCCTCGCCGAGGGCGGGCACGCGCAGCGCGCTCTCGGGGATCCTGCCGCGGGGCACGGCGACCCAGCGCCCCTCCATCGGGACCAGGGCGACCTCGGGCGGGGCCACGAAGCGGGCGCCCTCCTCGGGCAGGGCGTCGGCGATGCTCATCCAGGCGGGGAGCGCGGCCTTGCCCCCGGTCTCCTTGTCGCCCAGGCTGCGGGTGCCGTCGGTGCCGATCCAGACGACGATGGTGTAGCCGGGGGTGAAGCCGCAGAACCAGGCGTCCTGGAAGCCGTTGGTGGTGCCGGTCTTGCCGGCGCGGTCGCGATCCGGCCGGAAGGCCCGCTTCGCCGTGCCCGCGCGCACGACCTCGGTGAGCATGTCCTTGAGCTCGTAGGCCTCGCCCGCGGGGACCACGCGCTCGCCCGGCCCGCCGGGGAGGCGGGTGGCGCGCCAGCCGTCCACGACCAGGGGCTCGCCCGCGCGGGCCAGGGGGCGGCCCTCGGAGAGCAGCGCGTCGATGAAGACGGGGTCCATGCGCACCCCGTCCCGGGCGATGGTGCTGTAGCCGAGGGCCTGGTCCATGGGCGTGAGCTCGCTGGAGCCGAGCGCGATGGTCAGATCGGGGCGGATCGGGGTGCGCACGCCCATCGCCGCGGCGAGGCGGGAGACCTCGCCCGCCCCGGTCTCCAGGATCAAGCGCACGGCGACGGTGTTGAGGCTCCTGGCCAGCGCGCGGCGCAGGGGGAGCGCGCCCTCGTAGGTCCCGTCGTAGTTCGAGGGGCGCCACCAGCGCCCGCCGCCCGCGGGCAGGGCCACGGGGGCGTCCAGCACGCGGTCCAGCTGGGTGTGGCCGTGCAGGAGCGCCGCCAGGTACAGGTAGGGCTTGAAGCTGCTGCCGGGCTGGCGCCGGGCCTGGGTGGCCCGCACGAAGCCCTCCAGGCTCTCGCGGTAGCCGCCCACCAGCGCCACGACGCGGCCGGTGCGGTTCTCCAGGACCACGGCCGCCCCCTCCGCCCAGGGGCGCGGGTCCAGGACGGCGGTGCGCTCGTCGCGGGCGCAGACCCGCAGCACGTCGCCGGCCTGCACCACCTCGTCCAGCGGCTGGGGACCCTCGTCCTCCACCCCGGTCTGCACGCGCGTCTCCCGCTCCTCCTCGGCCAGCGAGAGCGTGAACGGCCCGACCAGCAGGCTGTCCAGGCGGGCGCCCTCGCCCACCAGGGCCTCGAAGCAGGCGCCGGGGTCAGGTGCGAGTGGCACCCCGGTCTGCGGATCCAGCGCGAGGCCGCCCCCGCGGGCCAGGAAGGCGTCCCAGCTCTCCGGCGGCAGGCGGCGGGTGGCGCCGAGGGGGCCGGCGCGCAGGCGGTGGGCCTCGACCGCCTCGCGGACGGCGCGGGCGGCGAGCTCCTGGAGCTTCAAGTCCAGCGGGGTGTCCACGCGCAGGCCCAGCGTGAAGGGGAGCTCGGGGCCCAGCAGGGCGCGGAGCTGGCGGCGCACCTCCGTGGCGTAGCCGAGCGCGGGGCGGTCCAGCGTGCGGCCCTCGCGCTCGACGAGCACGGGCGCCTCCTTCGCGCCCTCGGCGACCTCGCGGCGGACCACCTTCGCCTCCACCATCTGCTCCAGCACCAGCGAGCGGCGCCAGGCGGCCAGCGCGGGATCCGAGCGGGGCGAGTAGCGGGAGGGCGCCGGCACCAGCCCCGCCAGCAGGGCGGCCTGGCCGACGTCCAGGTTGCGGGCGGAGATGCCGAAGTAGTCGCGCGCGGCGGCCTCCACCCCGTAGTTGCCGGAGCCCAGCGGCACGAAATTCAGGTAGAGCTCCAGGATCTCGCGCTTGCTGAGCTCGCGCTCCAGCCGGTACGCCAGCACGGCCTCGCGGATCTTGCGGCGATAGCTCTTCTCCTTGCCCACCAGCAGGTTCTTCGTGAGCTGCTGCGTGAGCGTGGAGCCGCCCTGCCGGACCTCCCCCGCGGCGAGGTTGATCAGCATGGCGCGGACGATGCCCGGCAGGTCCACGCCGGGGTGCTCGAAGAAGTTCTGGTCCTCGGCCTCCAGGAAGGCCTTCCAGACATAGGGGGGCAGCTCGTCGATCGGGACCCAGATGCGCCGCTCCAGGTAGAACTCGTCGATCTCGCTGCCGTCGGCGGCGTGCACGGTGACGCTGGTGGGCGGGCGCAGGTCGCGCACGCCGGAGAGGTCCGTGGGCAGGCTCTGGAGGATGGTGCGGTCCAGCCAGACGTAGAGGGCCGCCGCGCCGAGCAGGGCGATCAGCGTGAGCGCGGCCAGCCAGCGGAGCAGGCGACGGCCCAGGCGGGCGAGGCGGGTCGGGGGAGGGCGGGGGGTGGCCGTGGGGAGGGGCACGGCCGATCTGTAGCGTCTCCCGGTCGAGCGCGCTCAGTCCCAGTCGCGGTCGGTGTGGCGCTCGCCGTGGCAGGACCCGGTGCAGGAGCCGCCGGAGAAGGTCATGTCCGCCTCGAAGACCACGTCCCTGGTGCCGTTCACGTGCTTCGCCGGGTCGGCGATGCTGCGGCCGTCGGTGGTGGTGTCGTTGTGGCATTCGCCGCAGTTGAGGCCCTCTCCGAGGTGATCCTCGTGCTCGCCGCTCATGCGATCCCAGGCGCTCTCGCTGCTCGACAGGGACGGGTGGCAGGAGTCGCAGGAGGTCTCGTCGTCGCCGACGATCGCGGTGCCGTCGTCGCCGCGCCCGGTGCCGTGGCAGTAGAGGTTGGTGCAGGTGTCGGCCCCGTCCCAGCGCCCCGCGTCCGAGAGCCCGGCGCCGAAGACCACCTCGGCCACCGCGGGCGTGCTGTCCCCCACGAAGAGGTGACCCTCCGACAGGATGTCGGTGGGCGTCGTGTGGCACTGCTCGCAGTCGTAGGCCTCGTGCAGGTTGGTCGTGACGTGGGCGGTGTGGGCGGGGAAGCTGAGCAGGCTCTCCGAGGTCTCGTCGGTGATGTCCTCGGGGGGCGCGCCCGTGCCGTTGTCGGTGCCGCCGTGGCAGAAGGTGCAGTTCGTCCGCCAGCCCGCGTCGTGGCAGGCGTCGCAGGAGACGCCGACGGAGCCTCCCTCCAAGGTGTCGCCGTGGCAGCTCAGGCAGGTGTCCTCCTGGAGCTTGGCGGCCATGCCGTGCTCCGTGGGGTCCTCCCAACCCTCGGGGTGGTAGCTCTCGGGCGTCACGCCGGTGTCGGGCTCAGAGCACTCGGAGGAAGCGCCGTCGGCGATCCAGGCGCGCAGGATCTCGACCCGCTCCGCGCTGAGGCCGCCGCTGGGGGGCATCTCGTTGCCCTCCTCGGCGCCCTGGGCGCCCTGGACCTTGAGGAAGAGGAAGGATCCGTCCGGGTCTCCGGGCACGACCAGGGTCCGGCCGGTGTAGCTGGCGCTCGGCATGTCGACGATGGCCGCCCAGGGATCGCTCTCCAGGTCGAGGCCGCCGGCCATCCCCGAGGTGCTGTGGCAGCTCAGGCAGGCGGCCTGGAAGATCGTCTGTACACCACACCAGCCCTCGCCCTCGCCCTCACCCTCGCCTTCGCCTTCGCCTTCGCCCTCGCCCTCGCCCTCGCCGACGCTGTCTTTGCCGCCGTCGCAGGCGGACGCGCCGAGCGCGCACAGGACTAGAAAACCGAACACGTATCGGTTCTTTGACATGGTCTCCCCCCTCCCTGGTGGTCAACATAGACGGACCCTCGGGGACCTGTCTACAGGGCGACGCCGAGCGCCGTCGCGTCTGGTAGCATGGGAGACTGGAGGACTCCGATCATGCGCGCCGTGACGCTCATCTCCCTGGCCCTGGCGCTCTCTGCAGAGGCTCACGCGGCGACGAGCAAGAAGAAGCCGGCGCCCAAGGCGGCGGTCGTGGCGCCTCGCCCGCCCCCGCCCGCGGCCCCGCCGAACGGCGCGCCGGGCTCCCCCTGCCCGCTGGACGGGCTGCCCGAGGCGACGATCACCTGGGATGATCCCGGATACTTCTGGTTCATGGAGAGCGGGGACGTCCTGTACGCGGGGGACGTGGGCGGCCCGCTGCCGCGGCTGGGGACGACCGTGACCTGCGCCGCGAAGCGGGTCCACATCGAGACCATCCAGGGCGGGGCGAACCTCAGCGTCATGAATTTTGACCTGGACTTTGCATCCGTGGTCGCGGTGGAGGCCCCTCGCCGGACGCCGGAGGCCAAGGCCTTCTGGAAGGCGCGGCGGGCGCTGGAGGTGGGGGACGTGGCCTCGGCCAAGCTGGCGCTGAGGCCGCTGGACCGCGCGGACGAGGACGTGGCTGGGCTCTGGGTATGGATCGCGCGCCTGGAGACAAAGGCTGGGCATGCGTCCGAGGCCCACCAGGCCCTGCGCGGGCTGTCCCTGGAGGTCTACGGAGTGGCGGAGGCGAACGTGGAGGCCGCCCGACTGAGCCTGGCTGAGGCGCGCGCCCAGCACGCGGCGGGGGCCAACGGGGACGCCGAGCTGACCCTGGCGCCCGCGGAGGCGGCGCTGGGCCTCGGGCTGGACCAGGTGTGGCCCGAGCGCGAGCGCCTGGACGTGCTGGAGCTGGCGGGGGTCCTGCACGCCGAGCGCGAGGACGCCGAGGGCGCTGTTCAGCGCCTGGAGTTCGTGGTGGCGCGCGACCCCGAGCGCCCCGCGGCCTGGCTGGGGCTGGCCGAGGCCCGCTGGCTGCTCAAGGACAAGAAGGGCGCCCGCGCCGCCTACGCCGAGGCGCTCTCCCGCCTGCCCGTCGCCGAGCGCCCGCCCGAGCTGGCCGAGCGCTGCCCGAAGTGTGGCTGACGACGCCGGAGGATCGCCCCGAGCGCCAGCCCCACGATCCCGAGCCCTCCGAGGCCCCCGGCCTGCCCGTCGCTGGCACAGCCGCAGCCGCCCTTGTCCAGCTCCACCGCACAGGCGGCGCTCCCGTCCCCCAGATCCAGGCAGACGTAGCCCTCGGGGCAGCCCGCGTCGTCCTCGCAGGACTGGGAGCAGTAGCGTTCAGCGCCGTCGGCCAGACAGAACAGATCCGCGGCGCAGTCCGCGCTCTCCACGCAGGTCTCGCCCAGCGCGCCCTCGCCCGCCGCCACCTCGCCGTAGAGCGCGCAGAGGCCCTCGAGGTCGTCGTCCTCCAGCGTGCGCGCCTCCGGGTTGCCCGCCATCGACGGGTTGAGGCTCGCGCCCTCCACGCTGGAGTGCCAGAGGCCCAGCAGGTGCCCGACCTCGTGGGTGACCCCCGCCTGCAGGTCCATGAGCGCGCGCCCGTCCGCACCGGAGGTGGCCCAGGCGTAGGTCTGGCCGTTCAGCGCGATGTCGGCCTCCACCATCTCCGCGCCGGAGGTGAACAGCGCGGGCGTGCTGACCAGCGCGCTGTCCTCGGGCCAGGCCTCGTCCAGCAGGAAGACCACGTTCTGCCCGTCGGCCGCGCCGCCGAAGCTGGCGTCGGCGCTCCGCCCCTCGTAGGCGAAGCTCACGCCGCAGCCCGCGTCCTCCCAGACCTGAAAGCCGGCCTGGATGGCCGCGAGCGCCGCCTCCTCGTCCAGCCCGCCGCCCAGCGCGGCGTCCACGGTGTAGGGGATGGGGAGGGACGCCGCGGGCCAGGTGGCGCCGACGCTGTCCCAGGCGAGGGCGGGGGTGAACAGGAGCAGGATCATGGCCACCTCATGCGCAGTCCGACCGAGATCGCGTCGTTGGCGCGCTCCACGCCGCGGCCCAGCACCACGACGTCCTCGCCCTCGGACACGCCGTCCCCCTGCTCGCGGGAGAGCAGGGCCTCGACGAAGGCCTCCACGGCCGCGTCGGGATCGGTGAGCGAGAGGCGCCCGAGCCCGAGCCAGCGCGCGTCCTCGCCCTCCTCCAGGCCAGTGGCGCGCTCGGCCCGCAGCGCGACGCGCAGGGTGGTGGGCCCCAGGTCCAGCACCCCCGCCCCGGCCTGCAGGTCCCAGGCGGCGCGCGCGGTCTGCGCTCCGCCCGCGTCCTCCCCGTCCACCCGGGTGTAGCCGCCCGCCAGCAGCGCCGGCCCCCAGCGCAGCTCCAGGTCCCCGCTGAGCATGCGCGTCCGGCCCAGGGAGGGCGAGTCCAGGGTCGCCAGGCCCGCCCCGAGATCGGCGGTGAAGGCCGCGACCCGGAGGCGCTCGTCGGCCGGCGGCGCCCCGAGCGGGTGCAGGTCCAGGCGCGACCACAGCCAGGGCGCGTCGGAGCTCGGGGCGGTGTAGGCCAGGCCCGCGCGCAGGCTGGCCCGCTCAGGCCAGGAGAGCCCGCCCGCGGCCCCGGCGGCATGCCAGGGCAGCGTGGCCCGGGAGAGCACCGGGCTCAGGCCCAGCGCCAGGTCCTCGGGCTCCCGGGTCCGGTCGCGCGTGACGGGCAGATCGCCGCGGCCGAGCCAGAGCTCCCCCCAGCCGCCCGGGGCCTCCACCCCCAGCCGCGCCTCGGCCGCCTCGACGGCGCCAGCGTGGATCACCCCCTCCTCGATGCGCACCAGGGCGAAGAGCCCGCGGGCGGTCCGCGCCTCCCCCTCCAGCGCCAGGGGTACCACGGCGACCCCCTCGGTGGCGACCGGATCGTAGCGGGTGGTCTCGGCGTCCTCCCCCACCCAGACCCAGGCCCGCGCCCCCAGCGCGGCCTCGCCGGAGAGCCGGAAGGGTCCGGCCTCCACCGAAGCCTGGGGTCCGGGCGCCCCGGCCAGGGCGGAGGCTGCGAGCAGGATCGGCGTCACAGGCTTGGAACCGTGCTCACGCTGGTCTCGATGTAGTAGAAGGTGTTGATGTGGCCCTCGACGCTGGCCGCCTCGGAGTCCATGCCGATGAGCGTGAACGTGAGCGCGTCCTCCGAGACCCGCAGGCGCAGGCCCGCCGGGCTGCCGGACAGGCCGCTGATGCCCTTGTGGACCCAGGTGCCCTCCAGCGACCCGTCCCGC
Source organism: uncultured Enterobacterales bacterium (assembly GCA_964615375.1). Classification (GTDB taxonomy): domain Bacteria; phylum Myxococcota_A; class UBA796; order UBA796; family CAZKWG01; genus CAZKWG01. The sequence continues at coordinate 72,707 of CAZTOW010000034.1, read as the reverse complement.
GACCAGCGCGAGACCAGCCCGGCCCCGTCCACCGTCCAGACCGCGTCCTCGCCCACGCTGGCGACGGGGTAGAGCGAGCCCTTGCCGAGCCCGCTGCGGGCCAGCTCCTCGCCGGCCCCGTCCAGCAGGACCAGGCTGCCCTCGTCGGCGTCGTCCCAGGTGATGGCCACGCGCCCGGCGTCTCCCGAGACGGCGGGGCTGTTGAGGAAGCCGCAGCTCGCGCCGTCGATGGCCCGGGACCAGACCACCTCGCCCTCCAGGTCCAGGCCCGTGACCGTGAGCGCCAGGGCGCTCTCGTCGCAGCTCGCCACCACCAGGCCCGGCCCCGCGGCGGCGGCCCCGAAGGCCCACACGCCCTCCGCGATCGCGCTCGAGCGCCCGGCGCTGGGATCCAGCAGGCTCACCTGACCGTCCATGTCGTGGACCACCAGCCGCGTCTCGTCCGAGTCCAGCACGACCACCCGCCGCGCGCCCTCGGTCCCCTCCACCGGGATGGGCGTCTCGGAGAAGCCGCCCGCGCCGTCCAGGCGGGCCGTCCAGACGCTGGTGTCGCCGATGCTGGCCAGCTCCACCCACCAGGCGCGCGGGGCCTCGGCCGTGCCGGTCAGCACGCCCGTCATGAAGTCCACCCAGCAGGTCTCGGGCAGGAGCAGGGTGCTCTCCAGCTGCCCGCTGCTGGCGTCCCAGCGCGCGTGGCGCAGGCCGCCGTCGTCGTCGGCGTCGCAGTAGAGCACGTCGGGCCGGGTCGCCTCGCCCGCCAGGTCCACCGCGCCGACGAGGTTGTAGTAGCCGCAGGGCGGGGGCGCGCTCGGCGGGAAGATCACGCCGGAGTCGAGCGGGATCCCGGTGTCGGCCTCGTCCCCCACCTCCGGGCTCAGGCGAACGCAGCCGAGCAGGTCGAGGTCGCCCTCCTCCCAGCTCAGGTCGGCCGCGCAGGACTGGGTGGGCTCGCCCGGGGCCGCCGCCGAGTCGGAGGTGTCCGGCGGGCGCCAGGTGGCGGCCTCGCCGGTGTCCTCGGCCTCGTCCACCACCGAGAGCGAGCGGGGCGCCTGATCACAGGCCGGGAGCACCAGCGCGAAGGACAGGGCAGCGAACATCCTCACCTCCCAGGTTCGCCCAGAATATAGGCGCGGCCGCCCCGCGGTCGAGGCCCCTCAGAGCGTCCCGAAGACCCGGTCCCACAAGGGGCTGGACACGCCGAAGCGCGTGTTCGGGTGGTTGAAGTGGTGGTTCATGTGGTGGGCGCGCAGCCGCTTGAAGAGGGGGTGCTCCCAGCGGAGGTGGTGCAGGGCGTAGTGCGTGCAGTCGTAGACCACATAGCCCAGGATGAAGCCGGAGAACGCCGGGAAGGTCCAGGTGCCGCCCAGGGCCAGCCAGAAGAGCCCGAAGAACATGGGCCCCAGCGTGAACGCCACCGCGGGAGGCATGACCAGCCGGTAGCGGTCGCTCGGCCACTGGTGGTGGACGCCGTGGGCGAAGAAGTGGAAGGTCTCCCCCCAGGAGGCCTTGGGCACCCAGTGGAAGACGAAGCGGTGCAGCAGGTACTCGGTGAGCGTCCAGAGCAGGATGGAGGCCAGGAAGACCAGGACGGAGGCGCCGAGCGGCAGGCCCACCCCGCGCAGACCCCAGCCGAAGCTGAGCGCCACGACGGGCAGCCACAGCACGGGCACGAACCACCAGGGTGTGCGGGTGAAGAAGTCCAGGAAGTCGCTCTGGAACATACGGGGCGACTCGGGTGAGGCGCGCATCGGGGACTCCTGCGGAGCGAGGATCAGAGGCTAAATCACCAGAAACGACCTTTCAAGTGCAAAACTGCTTGCGCGTCTGGGCCGCGCGCGGTGCGAAGCCGGCTATGCATCCCGCGACCGGGGCGTCCGAGGCGGGCTCCCGCGGGGCGCGCGACGGCGGCGGTTATACTGAACGGAATGGAGGCATCGTGCGCTGGCTCCTCTGGCTCCTGATCGGCTGCGGCGGCGAGTCCGAGCCCCCCCGCGACCTCGCTCCACCCAAGGACCCGCCGAAGAAGGCGGTCGAGCCCATCATCGACGATGAGCCCGAGGCGGGCATGAACCGCCCGCCGAAGATCAACGAGGTGCTCTTCCAGCCCGAGCACCCCGTCCGCGGCCAGAGCATCCAGACCCGGGTGCTGGGCGAGGACCCCGATGGCGACGACGTGGAGATCGACCTGGTGTGGGTGGTCAACGGCGACCGCTGGCTGGACCAGACCGAGCGCACGCTGGACGGCGCCCGCCTCGTGCGCGGCGACGTGGTGCAGGTGGAGGTCACGGTCAGCGACGGCACCAACACCGTCACCGAGACCAGCCGCAAGCTGGAGGTCGGCAACACCCCGCCCGAGCTGCTCACCACCCGCGACGAGTTTGCTGATCTCGACGGCCTCCAGATCCGGGCCAAGGACCCGGACGGCGACCGGCTGAGCTACCGCCTGGAGGGCGCGCCCGACGGGCTCGAGATCGACGAGGACGGTCGCCTCTCCTACCAGGGCTCAGAGTCCGCGGCCGCCGGGACCTGGCAGGTCACGCTGGTGGTGGACGACGGGAACACGGGCACGGCGAAGCTCGGCTTCGGCCTGACGGTCTCCGCCGGTCAGGCCCAGCAGCGCGTGAAGAAGGGCAGCGAAGCGGCGAGCGGCGAGGCGACGGGCGGCGAGGCGGCGGGCGGCGACGCCGACGACGGCTGATCAGCCCTTCCCGCGGGCGGCGAGGAAGTCCCACAGCGGCTTCGGCATCCAGCCCTGGCGGTTGTTCGGGTTGACCTCGATGACCAGCAGGCGATCTCCCGCCGCCTTGTCCAGGCAGGGATCCAGCAGGTTGTAGGCCGCGGGCGCGGTGAGCAGGCTGTCCACCAGCCAGGTGTTGCGGAAGGCGCGGGTGGCGGCGCCGACCGCGCCGATCGCGGTCTCCAGGGCCTTGGTGTCGCGGTCCTTGCCGCCGAGCTCACAGACGATCATCAGCATGGGGGAGTCCTCCCGTTCGCACTATCCCGGTCTGGCGTGGCTCGCCCCTACAGGCGGGGACGCCCCGTGTCGTTGACCCGCACCGTGCGCGGGATCTCGATGGGGTGCCACAGGCTCACGATGGGGGGCATCAGCGGGGCCAGCATGGCGATCCCGTCCGGCTCCTCGGCGTCGCCCATCCAGCTCAGCTTGAGCGGCCCGCAGCCCGCCTCCAGCACGACCGGCGTCAGCGTGAACGGCACGGGGAGCGCGCGCTGCTGGCCGGCGGTCCAGACGTGGCCGCAGGCGTCGCGGGCCATCAGCGTGAGCTGCATGGTCATGTGCATGGAGGTGCCCACCCCCAGCACGTAGTAGCCCGGGGCCAGATCGAAGCTGGCGCCCTCGGGGTTCCCCTGCGTGTTGGTCGGGGCGGTGCCCTCCAGGATGATGGGCAGGGTCACGCCCTGGATGAGGTCGCCGGGGAAGATGACCTGCTCGATGACGCCCGGGGGCGGGCTCACCAGCAGCCCGTCCGAGATCGCCACCGTGGGGCTCTGGCCCGCGTCGGGCTGGCGCGTCTCGATGCCGACGATGGGCAGGATCTCCTGGACGGTCATCTCCATGCCCGCCACCTGCGCCCCGTTGACCCCCAGCGTGCGCACCAGCGCGCCCAGGCCCATCACCTTGTTCTTCAGCTCGCGCTGTGCCTGGTAGGTCTGAAGGTTCGGGGCGTGCAGGATCCGGCCAGAGAGCAGGATCACCGCGAGCGCCGCCGCGCCGCCCGCCGCGAGCCTCCCAAGACGCCCGGTCCCCTCCTCCCGCAGGATCCGGTCCAGGCCCAGGCCCGTGTGCAGCGCGAGCCCGTGGGCCGCGGCCAGGATCTGCACCTCGCTGGACTGCGAGAACGGCGAGAGCACGGCCACGGAGACCAGGTACATCACGAGCCCGGGGGGAGGATCGGCCCAGCGCCGGGCGACCACGAGGGTCACCAGCGGCAGGAGCGTGAGCGCCGCCCACTCCGGCCAGGCGGTGCCCAGCAGCCACCACAGCCCCGCGCCCAGCACCCAGAGCACGCGAACGCCGGGACGCTCGTCGATGGCCCGCCCCAGCAGCTCGCGCAGCAGCACCAGGGCCAGCGCGACCATGGGCACGCCCGCCCCCAGCATGTCCGCCACCTTGGTCCGGCGCGGCCAGGCGTTGACCACCAGATCCGCGTGCGACTGGAGGAATCCGAGCACCCGCGCCACGACCGGGGTCGTATCGGCGCTCATGCGCGAGAGGTTGGCCGGGTGCCAGGTGTAGGCGAAGCACAGCAGCCCCAGCAGCGGGAGCAGCAGGACCCAGCCCGCCGAGCGCTCCGCCCGACCCGAGCGCCAGGCCCCCCAGGCCATCGCCACCGCCGTGATCGGGTACACGAAGGAGCCCGGCTCCTTGAAGAGCGCGCTCCCCACCATCGCCAGCCCCGCGAGGATGAGCCAGCGCGGGCGCTGCAGCCCGCGCAGCGTGGCCAGGAGGCCCCAGATCCCCAGGGCGGTCTCCCCCGCGGTGTTCATCAGGGCGTTCCAGTCCATCAGGCGGACCCAGCCCCAGCCGCTCACGCTCAGCAGCCCGCACAGCAGCCCCGCCCGCAGGCTCCCGCCCAGCGCGCGCCCCAGGGCTGCCACGCCCAGCGCCGCCGCCACGTTCAGCAGCACCAGGACCAGGTGCTGACCCCAGTAGGCCCCGTCCCCCAGGAAGGTGCCGAACCACAGGGCCAGGAGCGTCATCGGCCGGACGTGGTCGTGCAGGGCGTGGCGCTCGATGAAGGCCTGCCAGGGCTCGTGCCGGTACTCCAGCGCCCAGCGCAGGTTGTGGAGGTCATCCTCGTGATACCAGCCCTGAAAGCCCGGTATCGTCAGCCGGAAGATCGCCAGCAGCAGCAGCGCGATCAGCGCGCCGTCCAGAAGGAACTCGCGGAGAGAGCTCTTCGGGCGCGAGCGCTTCTCGTTGGGGGGGAGCCCTGCCTGCATGCCTGTTCAAGATAGTGACAAAAACTGTCCAGCGGGATGATCAATTTTTGTCACTCCCGCACAGGGCGCCAGCGAGGCGCAGGAACGGGGTCAGGTCCGGGTGTGCTCGGCGGCGGACGCGCGGCGCGCTAGAGGGCCGCGTCCAGTCGAGGGCCTGGTGTGGGGAGGGGGAGATGGACTTCCTGGAGCGCGTCCGGAGCCTGCCGGTGCTGGGGGTGGGGGTCTCGACCGAGTACGGCGCCGGCCAGACCCGCGGGGCCCTGGACCCGGTGGCCTTGCGCCGTCAGCACCCGGGCTTCGGCGCCTTCCTGGAGGTCGGGGTGGAGACCGAGAAGGGCCTGGACCGCCAGGCCCGCGACTGGGCGCGGCGCGGCTGGCCCACGACCTACCACTTCCTGGACCTGAACCTGGACGAGCCCGAGGACCTGGACCCGGGCTGGCTGGCCGAGCTCCGCGCCCTGGTGAGCGTGCTGCGGCCCGCCTGGCTCTGCGGCGACGCCGGGCTCTGGCACTTCGGCCCCCGCGAGCGCGGCCACATGCTCCTGCTGCCGCCCGTGCTGACCGAGGAGAGCGCGGACGCCCTGGCGGTCGGCGTGCGGACCCTGCGCGCGGCCACCGGGCTGGAGGTCCTGCCGGAGAACCCGCCGGGGACCGCCTACGTGGGCGACCTGCACCTGCTCCGCTACTTCCAGCTCCTCTGCGAGCGCGCCGACACGGGGATGCTGCTGGACTGCGCGCACCTCGCCATCTACCAGCGGGCCATGGGCCTCGACCCGCTCGCCGGGCTCGAGGACTTCCCGCTGGAGCGCGTGGTCGAGGTCCACATCGCCGGCGGCGTGCCCCGCGAGCTGGGTGGCTACCGCTGGATCGAGGACGACCACAGCCCCTCGGTCCTCCCCGAGACCTGGGCCATCGTCGAGCACGTCGTGGCCCGCGCCCCCAACCTGCGCGCCGTCATCTTCGAGTGCGAGCGCAACAGCCTCGACGACGCCCTGCCCGGCTTCCGGCGCATCGCGACGGTCCTGAAGCGCGCCGCCGGCCCGCTGGGGCGCGGAGGTGCCGCGTGAGCCGCTCGCTCCAGCGCGTCATCGTCCGCATGCTCTACGACCCGCCCTTCGTCGAGCGCGTCTACGGGGGCGAGCCCCTGCCCGAGCTCAGCCCCCGGGAGCGCGCCCTGCTGGTGGCCGTGGACCGGCGGGCCTGGGGCACCGATCCTCTCCGCCGCGCGCGGACGCTCACCGCCCTCCTCGAGGAATTCCCGGCCTCGGCCGCCCTGGCCGGGGTGGAGCGCCTGGACGCCTTCTTCTCCTCGGCGGACTTCCACCGCGCCATCCAGGGGCGGCAGAGCCTGGCGCGGGCCTTCGCCGGCTGGCTGCTCCCGATGGCCGGGCCGGTCGCCACGCTGGAGGGGGCGCTGGCCGCCGGCCGCCGGGATCGCGCCCCGCCCGCCGGCTCTGGCCTGGTCCGCGCCCCGGGCGTGCGGGTGCTGCGCTGCCCCGGCGGCACCCTCGCCCGCTATCAGGCCGTGCGCGGGCGGCTGGGCGCCGATCCCCTGCGGACCCTGACCAGCGGGGGCCTGCGCCTGGGGAGCCTGCCGCCCCTGGCGGGGGAGGAGATCCTCCTCCTGGAGCGGGACGGCGCGGGTGGGGCGCGGGCGGGCGAGATCCCCGAGGCCCTGGCCCACCTCGTGGAGCGCGCCGGGCGACCCACCCCGCGCGAGGCCCTGCTGGCGGAGGCGCGGGCCCTGGGCGCGGACCCAGGCGACGACGCGGAGATCGTGGACGGGCTCGTGGGGGACGGCGTGCTGGTGGAGGCCTCAGAACTGGTCTGAAGGTTGCTGTTGCCATGTCAATAGCATGTGACAACTCGTGACAACTTTGTCTCCGGGCGGGCTCCCCCCTCTGGTCTACTGGCAGAGCCTTCGGCCTCGGCCATCGACCGGAGACCAGGATGATCCAGAGCACCTTCCTGCTGTTCTCGCTCGCCTCGACCCTGAGCACCACCAGCCAGCCCCCCGAGAGCGCGCTGGCCCCCCGGGTGGTCGCCTCCGCCCGCTACTACCTCTCCCACCGGCCGCCCGGCCCGGACCAGTGCACCAACTACGTCAAGCACGTCTTCCTGCGGGTGGGCGTGGAGCTGGGCGGCAGCGGGAGCGATCTGTGGGAGAAGGCCGCGGAGATCGGCGCGGCCCACCACGGTGACGCCCGGGTGGGGGACATCGCCTTCTTCCACAACACCTTCGACCGCAACGGCAACGGCCGCCTGGACGACCCCTACACCCACGTCGGCGTCGTGATCAACGTGGCCGGGGACGGCACGGTCACCGTGGCCCACGGCGGCGCCACGCACGGCACGGGGACCTTCCGCATGAACCCGGAGAACCCGGAGTCGCGGACCAGCCCCGAGGGCCAGCGCTGGAACGACTACCTGCGCGTGCAGCGCCAGAGCGATCCGCCCGGGACGCGCTACCTCGCCAGCGAGCTGCTCGCCGGCTACGCGACCGTGCGCCTGGAGGACCGCGGCGCCTGGGATCCGGGGGCTTAGGAGCCCTTCTCGTCGCCCCGGATGCTGTCGGGGTCGAAGAGCTCGCGGATCTGGATGCGCGCGCCGTTGCCCACGATCTTGGCGTGGCAGCCGAGGCGGGTGTTGGGGCCGGGCTTCGCGGCCGGCGGGCGGTCGCGGCCCTCGTGGGGCTTGCCGTCTGCGTGATCCATCATCATCTGCAGCTCGACGTCGCTCCGCGGGGTGAGGCCGGCGCTGTTCAGCACCTCCACCCGGCACAGATCGCAGGCGCCGTCCGGGCAGGTCCCGCCCGCGCGCCGCCCGGTGGAGATGGTGAGCCCGTTGGCGTCGGCCGCCATGAGGATGGAGTAGTGCGGCTCACACTGGACGGTCCGCTCCTGGCCGGTCGGCAGGACGAACGTGACGGAGCACGGCTCTTCAGAGCGCCCCGACGGGCCCATGCCGAGCATGCCCTTCAGGCGCTTGCGGATCTGGAACGGGGTCACCGGACCTCCACGGGTGGGGGAGAGATTCTACAGGATCGCGAAGTTCCACGCCTTGCGGACCGCGGAGCGGGGCAGGATCTCCTGCTCCAGGAAGGCCCGGTGGGCCTCGTCGGCCTGGTAGGCGGCCAGCGCGTCGTCGTCGGCGAAGAAGACCTGGAGCGACAGATCCCAGCTCTTGGCGCTCTGCTCGTCGCAGGGGACGCCCACGCGCACGTCCTCCACCATCGGCAGCGCGCGCAGGAAGCGCAGGCAGGAGGCGGCGAAGCTCGGGCGCTCGGGGAGCGCGTCCTCGTTCAGCTTCAGCAGGACGACGCGGGCGATCATGTCTGAGGCTCCTGGGCCTGGGTCTCCGCGTGAATATCCTCTTCATGGATCAGGCGCGCGTTGCGCTGCCAGGTCGTGTACGACCAGGCCCACTGCATGAGCACGACGACGCGGTTGCGGAAGCTCACCAGCGCCATCAGGTGGACCACCAGCCAGAAGAGCCAGGCGAAGAGCCCGCCGAACTGGGCGCGGCCGATCCAGGCCACGGCCTTGCTGCGGCCGATGGTCGCCATGCTGCCCAGGTCCTTGTAGACGAAGCGCACCGGGGGCAGGCCCTTGAGCTCGCGGGCGATGTTGTCGGCGACCCGCCGCCCGCCCTGCAGCGCGACCTGGGCGACCCCCGGCAGGGGCTTGCCGTCCGGCGTGTGCGAGAAGCTGGCGAGATCGCCGATGACCGTGACCTCGGGGTGGCCGGGCAGGGAGAGGTCGGGCTCGACGATGGGTCGCCCGGCGCGGTCCAGCGGCACGCCCAGGGTCTTCGCCAGCGGCACCCCCGCCACGCCCGCCGCCCACAGCACCGTGCGGGAGAGGATGCGCTCCTCGCCCACCCACACGCCGTCGGCGTCCACCGCGCGCACCGGGCGCCCGAAGAGCACCTCCACGCCCAGCCCCTGCAGGTCGCGGAGCGCGCGGTCGCGCAGCACCTTGGGGAAGGCGCCCAGCAGGCTGTCCCCGCCCTCGATGAGCACCACCCGGGCCAGGGAGGGGTCGATGCTGCGGAAGTCCTGGATCAGCGTGCGCCGGGCGATCTCGCAGAGCGAGCCGGCCAGCTCCACCCCCGTGGGCCCGCCTCCCACGACCACGAAGGTCAGGTGGCGGCGGCGCTCGTTGGGGTCGCGGGCGAGCTCGGCGCGCTCGAAGGCCAGCAGCACGCGCTGGCGGACCTCCAGGGCGTCGGCCATGGTCTTGAGGCCGGGGGCGTGCTTCTCCCAGTCGTCGTGCCCGAAGTAGGAGTGCGTGGCCCCGGCGGCGATGATCAGGCGGTCGTAGGCCACCTCGCGGTCGGCGAGCTTGACCACCCGCCGATCCAGGTCCACCGACTGCGCGGTCCCCAGCGCCACGCGCACGTTCTCGTGCTTCGCCAGCAGCGAGCGGATGGGCTCGGCGATGTCGCCCGGGCTCAGCCCCGCGCCCGCCACCTGGTAGAGCAGGGGCTGGAACAGGTGGTGGTTCCGCTTGTCGATGACGGTGATCTCGAGCGGCAGCTTCGCCAGCCTCCGCGCCGCCTCCAGCCCGCCGAAGCCGCCGCCGATGACGACGACGTGGCGCGGGCGAGCAGGGGCGGCGGTGGCGGCGGGCGCGGGAGCCGGGGGGGCGGCGGTCTCGGCCATGAGGACTCCAGGCGCCGAGCCTAACCGGCGGCCTCCCGGGCCGCGATCAGCGCGGGACCGAACACGTCCCGGCCCAGCAGGGCCGCGCTCACCCGCAGGCAGGCGCGCACGCAGGAGGGCGGCGGGTCGCCGGCCTGGGCCAGGGCCTCGCGGACGCGGGCGCGGGCGGAGCGCTCGGCCTCGCGGACGGCCTCGGGGGAGCCCTCGCGGAAGGAGGCGAGGGCGACGGCGGCCAGCAGCACGCTGACGGCGGCGCGGCGCGGCGGGTCGTGGAGCAGGGGGGCGGCCTCGGTGAGCGTGCGCACGGCGGGCTCAACCCGGCCCCCGGCGGCCTCGGGCACGGCCAGCAGGGCCAGCGCCCAGCCGAGCCCGCTCTGGTCCCCGGCCTCGCGCAGGAGATCGCGGGCGGCGGTGAGCTGACCGCTGGCGGCCCCGTAGCCCCGGCGCTCGAGGTGCCACAGCCCCAGCCCCAGGCGGGCGTGGGCCTCCTCCAGGGGCTGGCGGTGCTCGGCGTGAAGGCTGATGGCGCGCTCGTAGAGCTGCACGACGTGGTTCGCCTGCTGGCGGGCGGGGAGCTCGCCGAGGGCGACGCGCTCCGAGAGGATGGCGCCCAGGCCGGAGACGGCCAGGCCCTCGGCCCGGGGGTCCAGGATGGCGCGGGCGTTGGCGGCCCCCTGCTCGGCCAGGGGCTGGGCCATCTCCAGGCGCCCGGCCTCGTGGTGCAGGGCGGCGAGGTTCAGCCGGGTCTCCAGGGCGCGGCGGGTCTCGCCCTCCGCCTCCAGGAGCTCCAGGGCCTCCAGCAGCAGCCCCGCGGCCAGGTCGCGCTCGCCTCGCCCGAGGTGCAGGGCCCCCAGCTGATTGAGGGTGATGCCTACGGATCGCCGGTCGGAGAGGGCGCGGTGCTGCTCGAGCGCCCGCTCCCAGGTCTCCTGGGCCTCGGCCTCGCGCCCGAGGGCGTAGAGGGCCGCGCCCAGGCCCGTGCGCGCCGACGCCTCGCCCTTGCGACTCCCGTGCGCCTCGAAAGCGGCGAGAGCCTTCCTGTAAAGTTGTTCAGACAGCTCCAGCCTGCCCGAGGACAGGGCTCGATCCGCATCCCAGGCGAGGCGCGCCGCCTCATGCGCCGTCGGTGTGTCTTGCGTCATGCCGCGAGCATAGCGCTCCTGACGGAGAGCTCACTGCGCGAACATCACAGGTCAGATAAGATGATCCTGGTAACGTGCCTCTATGAAGCCGGTTCCCAGGACGCTCCCGACCCTCTCCCGCCGTGCGCTCGCCGCGCTGGCGCTGGCCGCTGCCTCAGGCGCACCCGCCTGGGGCTCGGAGCCGTGCGCGTCCACGAGCCGCGATCTGCTCACCGCCGAGGAGAGCGCGCTCGGGGCCTACGGGGCGCTGGACGTGGACGGCTTCGTCGCCGGGGCCGCGCGCGTCCGGGAGGTGCTGGGCTGCCTCGTCGAGCCGGTGACCCGCGACCTCGCGGCCGAGGCCCACCGCGTCATCGGGCTGGACGCCTTCATCTCGGGCGACAAGGAGCGGGCCGCGCTGGCGTTTGCCGCCGCCCGCGCGCTCGAGCCGGAGTGGCGCTTCCCCGAGAGCCTCTTCCCGCCGGGCCACCCGGTGCGCGCTATCTACGAGTCCTTCCCGCTGGACCAGGCGAGCTGGGCGCCGCTGCCCCCGACCTCGGCGGTGGTGCGGGTGGACGGGCGCACCGCGGACGCGCGTCCGAGCGCCTGGCCCGCCCTGGTGCAGGTCTTCGGCGCGGACGGAAAGGTGCTGGCCAGCGCCTACCTCTGGCCCGGGGACCCGCTCCCCGCCCTGCCCGCCGCCCTGCCGCCCGAGCCGGTGGCGACGCGCCCGCGGGCCAACGATCTGGAGGCCCGGGTCGAGGTCGAGCCCGAGGGTCCGCGCTGGGGCTGGCTCGGGGTGGCCGCCGCGGGCGCGGGCAGCGCCGCCGCCATGTACTCGGTGGCCTGGGCTACGGCCGACGCCTACCGCTCCGACGAGACGAACCCGGCGATGCGCGAGACGCTGCGGCGCCGGGCCAACGGGCTCGTGATCGGCAGCGGCGCGGCGGCGGCGGTGGCGGTGGGCGGGGTGACCGTGGCCCTCGTGCAGGTGCGCTGGTGATGGAGCCGCGCCGCTACCGGATCAACGAGGTCCTGGGGAAGGGCAGCTTCGGGGTCGTCTATCGGGCTGAGCTGCTGGGCAGCGGCGGCTTCACCAAGCCGGTCGCGCTCAAGGTCCTGCGGGGCACCTTCGATCCGGCCGCGGAGATCGAGCAGCGGCTCCGCGACGAGGCCCGCCTGCTGGGGATGCTGCGCCACCCCTCGGTGGTCAACGTGGACGGGCTCGCCCGCCTGCCTGACGGCTGGGCCGTGGTGATGGAGTACATCCCCGGGGTGGACTCCGGCGTGCTCATCCGCCGGGGCCCGCTCCCGCCGCGCGTGGCCCTGGAGATCGGCGAGGAGGTCTCCAGCGCGCTCAACGCGGCCTACGCGCTGCCGAGCCCGCTCACCGGCCAGGCGCTCAAGCTGGTGCATCGCGATCTCAAGCCGGGGAACCTGCGGATCACCGCGCACGGCGAGGTCAAGATCCTGGACTTCGGCGCCGCCCGCGCGGAGGTGGACGAGCGCGAGGCCAGCACGCAGGCCTGGCGCTTCGGCACGCCCAAGTACATGGCGCCCGAGCGCCACGACGGGCTCGAGGGACCCGAGGGCGACATCTACGCGCTGGGCATCGTGCTGGCGCAGCTCCTGACCGGGGAGAAGGCGCCCGACCCGCCCACCAACCCCGACCGGCACCGCGCCTTCGTCCACGAGGTCGTGGACTCGGTCTCCTCGCGCCTGCACACGCACCTGAGCGCGCGGGGCGAGACCGACGCGCGGGCCATCGCGCTGCTGATCGAGGAGATGATCGCGTTCGAGCCCGAGTCCCGGCCGGTGGCCCGCGTCGTGCAGCAGCGGCTCCGCGCCCTGGCCAATGACGTGATCGGCCCGAGCCTCCGCGCCTGGGCCGAGACCGAGATCCCGCTCATCCTCTCCATCCAGCCCCCGCTGACCCGGGACGACCGCTGCGGGGAGATCATCGAGGAGAGCCAGGGGCAGCCCACGCTGGCCGGGGCGCGCGGCACGGCGGCGATCCCGGTGATGCTGGACAGCACGCAGGTCATGCCGGGGCGCGCACCCTGGCGGGCGGCGGCGCGCGGGCTCATCCTCGGCTTCGGCGGGATCATCGGCCTCGTCCTGGTCTTCTTCGCGGTGCTGCGCCCGAGCCTGGTCGACCACCTGCTCTCCCGGCCCGCGCCCGAGCGGCCCGCCGCGCCCGCGCCGAGCCCGGTGGCGGCGGTCTCCGCGCCGGCGGTCCCCGAGCCCTCTCCCTCCACGCCGGTGATCGCCTCGCCCGAGCCCACCTCGCCCGAGGCGCCCGCGCTGGTGGCGAGCGCGGTCGAGCCGGAGCGCGCCCGCCGGAGCGCCCCGACCTCGCCCGACGAGGCGCCTGTCGAAGAGGAGCTCCAGGTGGTGCCGGTCCCGGTGGCCTCGCCCCGGGAGGTCCGCCTGCCCTCGGCCCCGGAGCAACGCGCGCCGGCCGCGGGCTCTTACGCCGTCAGCGCGCGCAACCCGCCCGCCGAGGTCTGGGCCGAGGGGGGCGGCTCCCGCTACGCGCCCGGAGAGGTCCCCCCGGGCACGTACACCCTCCATGTCCGCTTCGCCGAGGGTCAGGACGACATCCCCGCCGTGACGTTCTCCGTCCGCGAGGGGGAGGTGGTCAACCTGAGCTGCGACGCCAGCCTCGCTCTCTGCCGGAGGTCCCGATGATCCGGGCCGCGCTCGCCCCGCTGCTGCTGCTCCCGCTCCTCCCAGGGTGCAAGGCGTGGATCACCGAGAAGGAGGCGGAGCACTTCCAGGACGTCGACGACGACGGCGTCCCCTGGGATGAAGACTGCGACGACGACGACCCCGAGGTGGGCGGCCCGGGGGAGTGGTACCTGGACGCGGACGGCGACGGCTGGGGGGACAGCGCGGAGACCGTGAGCTCCTGCGGGCAGCCGGTGGGGGCCGTGGCGCTGCCGGGCGACTGCGACGACGACGACGACGGCATCTACCCGGGCGCCGAGGAGATCCCCTACGACCAGATCGACCAGGACTGCGACGAGGACGACGTCAGCGATCTGGACGGCGACAGCTTCGACGGCAAGCCGGCGGACGGCGATGACTGCGACGACGAGGACGCCACGATCTACCCGGGGGCCGCCGAGGTCTGGTACGACGACATCGACCAGGACTGTGACGGCGACCCGGGCTACGACCAGGACGAGGACGGCTGGGAAGGCGAGGAGGTGGGCGGCGAGGACTGTGACGACACGGACCCGTCGGTACACCCAGACGCCGCGGACGACTGGTACGACGGCGAGGACACCAACTGTGACGGCGCGGACGACTACGACCAGGACGGGGACGGCGCGCAGGTGGAGGATCGCGGGCTGGACTGCGACGACACGGACCCGTCGGTGAACCCGGAGGCCGAGGAGATCTGCTCGGACGGGGTGGACAACAACTGCGACGGCGAGGCCACCTGCGGCCCTGCGGGGGCCACGGACCTGCTGGCCTCCGACGGGATGCGCTACGGCGCGACCAAGGGCGATCGGGCGGCGCATGCGCTGGCGGCGGCGGGCAACCTGGACCGCGACGACGCGGGCTACGCCGATCTGCTGGTGGGCGCGCGCTACTCGGACCTGGGCGGATCGAACGCGGGCGTGGTCTACGTGGTCTCCGGCCCGGTGACCGGGAGCGCGAGCCTGGGCGAGTCCTTCGCCCGCCTGGTGGGCGAGGACGCTGGGGACGAGGCCGGCTTCTCCGTGGACGGCGCGGGCGACATGGACGTGGACGGCGCGCTGGATCTGGTGGTCGGCGCGCCGCGGCGGGACTCGGGCGACATCGACTGCGGCGGCGTCTACCTCGTGCTGGGGCCGGTCTCCGGGGACATGTCGCTGGACGCGGGCGACGTCCACTACATCGCGGGCGACGAGGATTACGACTACGCCGGGCAGGCGGTGACCAACGCCGGGGACCTGAACCGGGACGGGGCCAGCGACGTCGGCATCGGCGCCCCTGGCGCGGACAGCAAGGCGGGCGCGGTCTACATCGTCAGCGAGGTGCGCAGCGGCGACCTGCTGATCTCCTCGGCCGACGGGGAGTGGTCGGGCGAGGCCACCAACGACTACGCCGGCGCGGCCCTGGACGGCGCGGGTGATCTGGACGCCGACGGCTACGACGATCTGCTGGTCGGCGCCTACCAGAACGACGCCGCGGCCGATGACGCCGGGGCGGCCTACCTCATCTTCGGCCCGGGCGAGGAGGACGCCAGCCTGGGCGACGCCGACGTGCGCCTGCTGGGCGAGGCCAGCGACGACGGCGCCGGCTTCGCGGTGGCGGGGGCGGGGGACGTGGACGGCGACGGCTACGCGGACGTGGTGGTCGGCGCGCCCTACGAGGACACGGCGGGCTCCGGCGCGGGCGTCACCTACCTCGTGCGCGGCCCGGTGCGCGGGGACTTCAACCTCTACAACGCCGACGCCCGCGTCTACGGGGCGCAGGAGGACGAGCAGTCCGGCTCGGCCCTGGACGTGGGCGACCTCAACGTGGACGGCGAGACCGACCTCGTCATCGGCGCGCCCTATGCGTCGAGCGACGTGCTGGCCGACTACGGTCTCACCTACCTGGTCTTCGGCCCCGTCAGCGGCGATCTCAGCCTGGCGGACGCCGACGCCACCTTCGCCGGCACCGCCGGCAGCCAGTACGCCGGCTCCTCGGTCCTGGTCGCGGGCGACACCAGCGGCGACGGCGTGGACGACCTGGTCGTCGGCGCCTGGGGCTACGCGACGACCAGCACGGACACGAACACGGGCGGCCTGTGGATGTTCCTGGGCGGGGGGCTCTGAGGCAGGGGCTCTGAGGCGGGGGGTCAGCCCACCGGCCCCCCCGCCACCCGGATCGCGTGCAGCAGGCTCTGGAGGCTGTCCTCGAGCGGGCCCTCGCCGCTCACCACCATGTCGGCGTGCTCGCGGCTCGGCCCGACGTAGGCCAGGTGCATGGGCCGCACGGTGGCCATGTACTGGCGGATCACGCCGTCCGCGCTGCGCCCGCGCTCGACCACGTCGCGCAGCACGCGGCGGGCGAGCCGGATGTCGTCGGCGGCGTCCACGTAGACCGTCAGGTCGGAGAGCGCGCGCAGCCTCGGGTCGTGCAGGGAGAGGATGCCCTCCAGCACGATCATCGGGCAGGGCTCTGCCCGCTCGGTGTGGGCCTGGCGGCGGTGGGTGCGGAATTCGTAGACGGGCAGCTCCGCCGCGTCTCCGGCCCGCAAGGCCGAGAGATCGGCGACCAGGCGCGTGGTGTCCAGCGCGTCCGGGTGGTCGTAGTTGAATCCCTGGGGCTCCGGGACGTCCACATAGTAGCGGTCGTGCGAGAGGTGGAGCGCGCCCGTGCGCTCCACGAGCAGGCGGGCCAGCGTGGTCTTGCCGCTGGCGGTGCCGCCGCCGAGGTTGACGACGAAGGGCCTCACGGCAGCTCCTCTCCCAGCACGCGCACCACCGCCGAGAGGCGCGCCCCGGGCCGCACCTCCAGCACGCCCGCGTCCAGCATCCCGTCCACCACCCCGGTGGACTCCAGCACCAGCCGCTCGCGCACGCGCAGACGCCCGATCACGGCCCCGGCGATGATGGCGCTGGCCACGTCCGCCTCGCCCTCCACGCGCCCGCCCTCGCCGACCTCCAGCGCGTCCTCCGTGTACAGGCGCCCGGAGAAGGTGCCGTCCACCCGCACGCGCCCCTCGAAGCTCAGATCTCCCCGATGGTGCGTGCCGGGCCCGAAGACGGCCCCGAAGGGGCTGTCCGGTGGAGCGGCCACTAGCGATCCGAGGCGATGTGGGACACGAGGCGCTCCAGCTCCTCGCTGGAGTGGTACTCGATGACGATCTTCCCGCGCCCGGCGCGCGCGGCCGGCAGCACCTTGACCCGGGCGCCCAGCGCGCGGGTGAGCGTGTCCAGGAGCCGGGCGGAGGTGGCCGGGCCCTCGCCCGCGCGGCGCTGCCGCGGCTTGAGCAGGGTGGACACCAGCTTCTCGGTGCTGCGCACGCTGAGGTCGTGGGTCAGGATCTCCTGGAGAGCCAGCTTGAGCCGGGTCTCGTCGGGGAGCGCCAGCAGGGCCTTGGCGTGGCCCGCGCTGA
The DNA here is from genome assembly GCA_964615375.1 of uncultured Enterobacterales bacterium. GTDB lineage: Bacteria > Myxococcota_A > UBA796 > UBA796 > CAZKWG01 > CAZKWG01. Next base: position 55,861 of record CAZTOW010000034.1, on the reverse strand, counting down.
TGCGTCCGGCCCGCACCTCCTGGAGCACGAACTCCGGGAGCTTCAACAGGCGGATGGCGTTGGCCACGGTCGCGCGGTCCTTGCCCACGCGGCGCGCCACCGCCTCCTGCGTCATCGAGAAGTCCTCCACCAGGCGCCGGTAGCTCTCGGCGGTCTCGATGGGGTCCAGGTCCTCGCGCTGCAGGTTCTCCACCAGGGCCAGCTCGAGCTGCTCGCGTGTTCCCACGTCTTCGCGCACCCACACGGGGACCTCGTCCATTCCGGCCAGGCCCGAGGCCCGCAGCCGACGCTCGCCGGCGATCAGCACGTAGCCGCCACGCTCGTCCCGGCGGACCAGCAGCGGCGTGAGCACCCCGTGCTCACGGATGGACTCCGCCAGCTCCTCCAGCGCCGGGCCGTTGAACACGATGCGCGGCTGCTCCGGGTTCGGCCGGATCTGATCCAGCGGCACCATGCGCAGCGCGCCTCGCGGCGAGTCCGAGACGGCCAGCAGATCGGAGGGGATCAGCGCGGCGAGGCCGCGGCCCAGGGAGGGTCGGCTCATGAGGCTTCCTGTGCGAGGCTGGCCCAGGCGGGCGGCTGGATGCGGGCGAGGAGCTCGTGGGCGAAGGCCAGGTACGCCTCGACGGTGCGCGAGCTCGGCTCGTGCAGCCCCACGGGGAGGCCGAAGCTGGAGGCCTCGACCAGGCGGACGTCGCGCGGGATCTCGGTCTCGAAGACCTCGTTCCCGAAGACCTCGCGGGCCTGCTGGGCCACCTCGGCCCCGAGCCGGCTGCGACGGTCGATGTTGTTCAGCAGGATTCCGGCGCGCTCCAGCCGGTGGTTCAGGCCCTGGCGCACCGCCGCGACCGTGCGCAGCGCGTCGCAGAGGCCCTGCATCGCGTAGAACTCACCCGTGAGCGGCACGACAACTGAGTTCGCCGCGGCCAGCGCGTTGACCGTGAGCAGCCCCATGCTGGGGGCGCAGTCCATCACCACGTAGTCGTAGTGGCCCGCCTGCCGCAGCGCGCCGCGCAGCCGCAGCTCGCGGCTGGGGAGCCCCGCCATCTCCACCTCCACGCCCACCAGGGAGCGCGTGGCGGGCAGCAGGTCCAGCCCCGGGCAGGGCGTGGGGCGCGCGGCCTTGTAGAGGTCGCACAGGCCGAAGATCAGCTCGGCGCTGCCGAGCTCGGTGGTCTCACGATCCACGCCGAGCCCGCTCGTCAGGTTGCCCTGCGGCGCGAGATCGACCAGCAGGACGCGATAGCCCGAGCTGGCCAGCGAGGCGCCGAGGTGGATGGCGGTGGTGGTCTTGCCGACCCCGCCCTTGGGGTTGGCGACAGCGAGCAGGTGGGGCATCGGCGGGCGGGTCTTCGGAGGCAGGAGGGAGGGAGGCGGGAGGGGAGCCCTGGGCGAGCGGCGGGGGCTCGGGAGGGCGGGGGCCGCGGGGAGCGGCCAGGGGCGAGCGGCGGGAGAGATAACCTGCATGAACGGTAGCAGCTCTTGCCATGTCAAGCAAGGTGCTGAGAAAGATTCTCATATGGTTCTGGATATTCTTTGATGATGGCGCCTTTTCTGGTGCTGCGTCCTTGTAGAATCCTTGTCGGTACACAGGGGGGCGGAGCGTTCTCTCAGGTTGTGTCCCCTCATCGACGAGGTTATCCATGCGGAAATGCGGCATCTCGACGATCACCTCCAGGAATTGCGCTCTCTTTGGGAGGGCACCTTGATCCCCGAGGAGATGCATGTGAGCCTTGTTCGGGCGTCTCCGCTCCACCGTATTCCCCTGATTCATGGGGCGCGAACGACGGACGGGGCGCTGAAGGCGCTCGCGGCCCGCGCCCTTCTGCCTCGGGAGCGATGGAGCCCACCCAGGCCGCCCTCCGATCCGGAGCGCCTCCTCGGCTGGTGTTCGCACGTCTACCTCTCCTCTGGGCTGCTGTACCCCGAGAAGGTGGTCGCATTCATCTTTGCCGAGGCGGTGGAGAGGGGAGACATGCGCGTGTGTCCCTGGGACACCGGCTCCATGGTGAAGCACCACAGGGCTCACATGAGCCCAGGTGATCTCGCTGCGCTCATCGAGGCCAGCTCGCTCGGGGCCCCGGAGTGGCGCACCTGGCTCGTCCACTATGTCGCCACGCGCTATGCTGACGCGCTCGACTGGCTTCAAGGTAGAGCTCCGCGACTGGCCGACCCGATGCGTACGCCAGGAGGGAGTGTCGTACATCATTGCTTTGAGGCTCGGTTTCCCGGTCCAGTGTCGCTGGATCGGCCGGCGCTGCTGGCCGTGGTGCTGCCCAAGCATGCTGGGGGCGCGCTTCGATCCCACCGACTCCGCCTCAAGGGGGAAGGCGTGGAGCTGATAGAGTATGCTGTCAGTGAGACCCCCGCGGATCGGGTAAGGGAGTTCGTGATCCGCGCCCTGGGTCTCGGGGACCGAGAATGAGCACCTCTTCTCCACGCTGGGCCGACCTCTGGATCATCGGCACGACGATGATCGGCGGCGAGGATCTGCTCCCACTCCGGCTCGCGCCCATCTACCGTGACCGGGAGGGGAGGCTCTATCTCCCGGTGGCGGAGCATCGACCCGACGCGGCGGGCCCGACGGTGGTGGAGGAGGAAAGCGAGACCGTGGAGGGTTGGTTCGAAGACGGGGAGGCGCTGCGCCTCGCGGTGGCCCTGCCCGCGAGCGCCACCGCGCGGTTGATGTTGCTCGAGCCAGGAGGCCCCCCGGAGCTCCTGGAGCCGGCGGATCTCCAGATGCGTCTGAAGGCGCAGTCCAGCCGCGCCTTCTCGCGGGCCGAGCAGCTCATCGAGCGGGGGCGTTTTGTGGAGGCAGAGATCGCGCTCGGGATGGCGGCGCGCGCTGGCGTGAGGGAGTCTCTGGCCGTCGCCGCGCAGCTCGCCCTCCTTCGGTTGACGCCAGGGACGGATTCGGCGCTGATCCTGGACCGAGAGGAGGCCCTGACCGAGCTGGGGCGGGGGGCGCTCCATGATGAGCTGATGCGCGCTCAGCGGGAGGGGGGGCTCCCGCGGCTGATCCGCTTCGTCAAAGAGGACTCCCATGTGCGGCAGATGCTCCACAACCCGACGAGGGTGAGCATACCCGAGGACGATGAGGAGGAGACTGTCTCCGGCCTGCGTCAGAATTGGAGGCCCGTCTCTACGCGAGGAGCAGCCGCGTGGCTCCGCGTCTGATCACCTTCTACTCCTACAAGGGAGGAGTAGGTCGCACACAGGCTGTCGCCAATGTCGCGGTGGAGCTCGCCAACCAGGGGGAAGGGCGGCGCGTGGTCTGCCTGGACCTGGATCTGGAGTCGCCGGGGCTCCACAGCTACTTTCGCCCGGCGGATGGCGTGCCCTGGAGCGATCGCGAGGAGGGGGGCTTCCTGGAGCTGGTCGAGGGTTGGGAGATTGATCCCGCGCCTCCTGAGCTCTCCGAGAGGCTGGTCCGCTGTGCACACCCGTACCTGCGTCGCGGAGAGGTTCGGGTTCTCCTAGCGGGGGGGATGGACGACGCCTACCCCGCGCGGGTCGCCGGTCTGGACTGGGACCGGCTACCTCGCCGTGAAGGATCCTCCTTCCTCGAGTATCTGCGCCGCTCGCTCCGTGCGCTGGAGGTCGATGATGTGCTCATCGACAGCCGTACGGGCATCACGGACGTCGCGAGCATCTGCACGTTCTATCTCCCCGATCTGGTGATCGTGCTCTTCGCGCTGCACGAGCAGGGGCTTAGCGGCACCCTGCGAGTGGCGCAGGCCATCCGGCGAAGGATGGCGTCGGAGGCTGCACACCGGCCGCGGGAGCTCATGCTGGTGCCGAGCCGTGTGGAGGAGACGGACGGGGATCAGGTCGAGCGCTGGCTCCGGCGCGCGCGACAGGAGCTCGCGGAGCTCGGGCACCTGAACGGTGACGATCGACTGCCTTATGACCGACGCGCCGCCTTCGGCGAGCAGATCGTGGTGGACCCGGATGGTGAGTTCGCCGACCTGCTGCGCGCGTACCGGCGGCTCGTGGAGCGCATCAACGCGCTCCTCGGTGAGGGCCCCGTCGTCGAGCAGATCGCTGAGGCCGTTGCTGATCCGGGTGTTCGCGAGGCGCGGCGGGCTCTGGAGCGGCTGCGCGCGGTGCTCCTGGCCTGGAGACAGGCCGTAGAGCGGGTTGACGCCGCCAGGACACCACCCGCGGTGCTGGTGGAGCGCGCTCGTGAACAGGAGGAGCTGGCCGAGCGTGCACACGGAGCCTGGGGGGCGCTCCTTGCCGCGCTGTGGCCTCTGGCTCGAGACTGGGACCTTCAGCTCCCGGAGCCAGGCGGGGCCGGCACGCTCTGCGGCTGGGAGGACCGCTGCGGCGCCGCGGAGCTCGTGCTGGGGCGCGCAATCGACGCGGTCGAGGCGCAGATGGTGTCGATTCGGGATCGGCTCGGGCGGATCCCGGACGTTGACGCCGCGCTCCTGGAGGAGTCGCTAGCAGAGATCCGCGGATGGCTGGAGTCCGGGGCTCGCCAGGAGGTCGAGCGGGGCTTGCCTCGTGTAGAAGAGCAGCTTCGCCGGTCTACATTGGATGCGCTCCTGATGCGCGGGGAGCTGGAGGTGGATCGCCTGCAGGAGGTCCTCCACGCCGTAGAGGCGCGACATGACTGGCTGCTGGAGCGTTGCCGTAGCGTGCTGGTCGAAGAGGACGCCCGTCCAGAGAAAGATCGGGCGCGAGCGCTGCGGAACGTGCTTCGCCTGGGCGTGTCGCTCGACGTCATCGTCCAGCCGGTGCTCTGGAGCGCTTACGAGCTGCTGTGTACCCTCGCGACCAGCCCCGAGGAGCAGCTGGACCTGTTCTCCGAGATCGGCGAGCGCCTGTGGTCGGACACCTGGGCGCGGGCGCTCGACGAGGGACTCAGCCCGGATGATCTGGGCGTAGGGGAAGAGGCCGAACGCCAGCTCTCCCTGCTGGACGAGCTCGAACTCGGGGCTCTCGACAGCCTCCAGGAGAAGATCGGCGCTCGGATCCTCGCGCTCGCCGGGGAGCCCGGGAGGCCCTCCCCCAAGCTGTGCGCGCTCTTCGCGAGGCGCCGGGGAGAGGCAATCCTTCGGCGCGCCCTCCTCGATCTCGCGCCAGCGGGGGGCGACCGCGCCCTGCGCGCGCTCGGGCTCTGGCTGCGCGAGACCGGGGACCTGGATCCACGCCTGCTCCGCGCCTTCGTCTCCACGCTGGAGGGGCAGGGTTGGGTGGCGGAGGCCTTCCTCGCCTTGATCGCTACCCAGCGCAGATCGGCAACGGTGGAGGGGCCCGATTCCCACAGGTTGTTGCGGACTCTGACGCTGAAGGTGATCGCGAAGGAGGCGCGCCTCGGCGTGTGCTCGCCCGGGCTGCTGGCCGTGCCCGAGGTCGACCGCGCCTGGAGCGGGCACGACGCGGGTCCGGCGCTGGCGCTCCTCGGCGCGGGGTGGCGCGCGCGTACGGAATATCGGCTGGGTAGAGGCCTCTTCACGCTCCATCAGAGGCAAAGCACCACACACCCCGAGCTGAAGCGCTGGCTCGAGTTCGAGCGCGATCCGGGCTGGGAGCTCGAGACGTTCTCTCGTGTCGAGGGCCTGATCCGAGAGATGGAGCTGGGCATCGACGAGATCCGTGCCCACCACGACTGGAAGAACGCTGGCCAGAAGTATCAGGACGGCTTTCGGGCCTGGTGGCGCGCGCGCCTCGCGCAGATGCAGGCGGACCGACGCCCCCCCGGGGAGGTCGAGGTCGAGCTCAGGCGGGCCGATCCAGACGTCGTCGCCGGCGAGGTGCAGCGCCACTGGCGGCAGCAGAACGTGATCCTGAAAAATCCCGAAGGATCAGCCTGGAAAAACCTCAAAGGGGGCTTCGACGAGGTCAAGCGGAGGGCGCAGGCCCTGAACCGGCTGCGAGAGAGCGCCCCTGATCGCAGCTTGAACGATCTGGTCGAGATCGCGCGTGTCCACGCGCGCGCTCAGGAGGCTCTGCGCTCGACGCTGGAGGGCGACGGGCCCGAGCTGAGCCTGCTCCGGGAGATGTTCGCGTGAGCCAGGATCACCTCCCCTCTCTCCGGGCGCTGCGGTCGACGGCCCCTGCGCTCGTCCGCCTGCGCGAGCCCGTGGATGACGAGTCGCTCGCGCTGTTCTGGCAGGATCTGCTTTCCTTTTGCGCGGGAGACCGAGACTGGAGGGACGTGATCGGGGAGCTCTGCGACGCCCACGCGTTGCGAGATGCGCTGCTGCTGGCGCGCGAGCACGACCGCGGGCAGGAAGAGGAGGTCTGGGAGCGCTTTCGGCAGAGCCTCCGCGACCTGGACAGCATGGGGGAGGCGGCCCGCTGTCGGGACGACCTGGAGCGCCTCGTGCAGGAGGGGGCTGATGACGCGGGCCTGGAGGCCGCTCGCGCGAGGGTCGAGGCGCTCGCCACGGCGGCGAAGGATCTCGAGACCTGGGACCGGGATGACCTGGCAGGCGCCCATCAGGAGCCCTTGCGGGCGCTGATGCGACTCCGGGAGGAGACGCAGTTCGAGGTCGAGCTGGCCCGCGAAACGCTGGAGCGCCGTCAGAGGGAGATCCGGGAGCGGGTCGAGCGCTGGCGGCGGGAGGCGGGCGACCTGGTCGCCGAGATGATGCGGGAGGAGCTCTACGACGAGATCGTCCCGCGACTCCGGCGTATGCGCGCGGCCGTCAAGGTCGCCCGCGGCAGCGACCTCGAGCTCCTCCTCACCAACCTGCGACGGCTCCGAGATCTGGACTTCTCCGCTGCCGCTGAGTTTGAGGATCCGGCCGCACCTCAGGTGGTCACCGCACATCCGGCCCTCCTCCCTCCGCAGGTCGAGCAGGGTCAGGGCCGCCCCATCGACCTCGGCTCACGCGGAGCGCCGCTGAGCTGGGATCAGCTCACCCCCTGGGTTCAGGAGGAGCTCGCTCAGCCTGTGGGCGGCCAGCCTTCCCGAGAGGCCCTCAGCGAGGAGGAGCTTCAGCAGCCGCCCTCGCTGGTGTGGGACAGGAGCGTGCTCAAGGCCCGCGCTGAGCTGGCCCGCCGCGCCATCGGGCGCTCCGTAGATGCGCCTGCGCTGGGCGTCTGGCTGGTGGAGCAGGCCAAGCTCGCCCTGTTGGAGCGGCAGTTCCGTCGGGCGACGGTGCTCTTCGGGGACGGGTTTCGGTGGGCATGCCAGCCACGGGTCGTGCATGGTCCGGGGATGGATGTCTGGCGTCAGGAGTGTGGCTGGGGGCTGCTGCTCGCGCTGCTGCTGCCCTACGAGCTCGCCTCGCTCTCTACGGAGGATGCGCGCGCGATCCTCGAGGGGCGGAACCTGAGTCTGCTGATGCACCGGCGCCCGGGAGACGTGCCCTTCGCCCTCTTCGCGCGTCGAGGCCTGCTCCCGGAGCTGGGCGCACGCCTGCTCGCGCTGCAGTCTGCCGGACAGGTCTTCCTCAGGGAGCTGCTCGCGCCCTGGCTGCTCCGCGCGCAGCACGCCGTCCCTGACCTGATCGCGGGGATGCTCAGCGAGTCCCGGCCATCGGGGGGTGCGCTTCGGCTGGTGGCGGAGCTGTGTGATCTTCTGGAGGTCGAGCCCACAGTCGGGGCGCGGCTCCGCGCGGCGGCGGAGCGGGCCCGGGAGGGGGGGGCGCGCGCGCTCGACCGCCTGCGCCGCGAGCTGGAGCCCTATGACGCCCAGGGGCCCGTGGGCGCGGTGCTGGAGGCGCTCCGGCTGATCCTGGAGGCTGCCCCGACCCAGGAGAGCTTCGATCTCAGCCACCAGCTCCTCAGCGATGGGTTGGAGGCGCGCGCGGGAGCGCGGCTGGTGGTGGAGGTGCGCCGCTCCCAGATGGGCGCGGTCTACGGGGTGCAGCCACGTCCCACCCTCGTAGGAGAGGATGGCATTCCGGTTCAGAAGCGTGCTTTCGGTGATGTCTCGCCGCTTCCACCGCTCGCCTCGGGCTCAGCGCAGGAGCTCGTCCTGACCTGTGCGCTGGACGCGTTACGCGCCGGAGACACCGCTCGTCTGGACCTGCGCTATGAGCTCGATGAGGGCGATGGCCGGGTCAAGCGGCTCAGCACGCGCGTGGAGAGCTTCTCCGTGCCGTTGCGCCGGGTCCTGGTCCACCGACAGGAGCCCGCCAACCCCTATGTGGTCGGACGAGCGCTCGAGGATCTCGGCCACGTGCTGGGGCGGGATCAGCAGATCAAGGAGATTCAACGGGCGCTGGTGGGCTCAGCGCAGGACAACGCGGTGCTCGTGCTCGGGGATCGCCGCATCGGGAAGACCTCGCTGCTGAACGCCCTCCGCCAGGCTCCGGAGATCCATTCCCGCTACATCGCCGTGCTCATCGACCTGCAGAGCCTGGATCGCGGGGCCAGCCCGACCAGCTTCTTCCTGGACGTCCTCGCGGCTCCTGTTCAGCGGGAGCTGGCCCGGAAAGACCTACGGCTGTCGTTGCCAGACCCTGCGGTCTTTGGGCGTAATCCATTCGAGTCGTTCAAGGGGCTGATCCGAGACTGGGATCGGGCGCTGGCCGAGCGAGGGCGACGCGTTCTCATCCTGCTCGACGAGATGGAGCGCCTCTTCTCCCTGGTGGATCTGGCGGAGCGCGGGGGGCCGGGGGGGCTACCCGAGGAGGTCGTCGCGACGTTGCGGGCCGTCATGCTCTCAGCCCGACAGATCTCCTTCGTCATGGCGGGCGTGACCGATGTGCTCCGTCGCCACACCTCGAGCCGCAAGGATCGCCTCTTCAAGCTCGCGGTGGAGATCGAGCTGGCCACCCTACCCGAGGACGCAGCGCGTGAGCTGGTGGAGGGACGGCCTAAGGGGGTGTTCCAGGTGACCCGCAGCGCGTCGGACAGGATTCTGCGCGAGACGGGACGCCAGCCGTACCTGCTACAGTACGTCTGTCGCGAGCTCTTCGAGCATGTGCTGAAGGACCGACATCGCCTCGCCTGCGTTGCCGACGTGGAGCAGGTCTTCGCGAACAGCGTCGTGTCGAGAACGCCCGCCTTCGCCTATCTGATGGACGCGCTCCAGGATCCCGAGGACCTTCTGGTCGCGCGCGCGCTGGCTGTGCTCCAGGCAGGGAACCGCTATGTCTCGGTTCGGGACATCGCTCGGCAGACAGCTCGGCTCGGCTCGCCTCGTGACCCTGACGCGCTTCAGGAGCGCCTCCGAGATCTGGCCGGTCTTCGACTCCGCACCATCTTCGAGGAGCGGATTGGCCGCAAGGACCAGTATCGGCTCTCCATTGGCCTCTTCGCGCGGCACCTCCGCACTCAAGGGGAGCGCGGGCTCAGCCTCCTCGCGCGCTGACTCATCTCAACCCCGACAGATCCCCCCGCCGCAGCGCCTCGCAGAGCGCCGCCAGCTCCGCCGCCACCGGGCGCTCCAGCTGGAGCGTGAGCGCGCGGCCGACCAGGGCTCCGCCCCGCCAGGTCAGCGTGAGCCTGGGCTCCTTCAGCACCACGCCGGAGCTCGCGTCGCGGGCGCTCTGGAGCGCGTCGTGCGGCTCGTCCAGCAGGACGGCGCGGTCAGTGGTCCGCTCCACCGCGAGGCCGGGGCGGTTCCGGCGCAGCACGCGGTCGTCCCGCCGCTCGAAGCGCAGGCGCCGGTCGCTGAGCAGCAGCGCGCCCGGGGGAGCGTCGGGCTCCAGCAGCCAGGCGGCGCGCGCGGCGAGGACGGGGCGCTCGCCCGGGGGGAGCCGGAAGCCGGCCTCGGCGAAGAGGGCCAGGGTCTCCTCACCGCCGCGGGCGCGGGCCAGACAGCGGTCCACCGCGCTCAGGTAGGGCCTCAGCGTGGCCTCGAGCTGGCGCTCGCAGCCCACCAGCGCGTCGTCGATGGCGTCGAGCTCGCGCTCCAGCCCCGCCGGCGCCCCCCGCCCCGCCGCCTGGAGCCGGGCCGAGAGCGGGGCCGTGAGCGTGGTCCGCGCCCGCTCCGCCTGGTGGACCTGCTCGTGCATCTGGCCTCGGAGGCGCGCGATCTCGGCCTCCAGCCCGCTGTACCAGCCGTAGCCCGCGCTGCGCAGCGCCGGGAGCGCGCTCTGCCGGGCCGCGAGCTCCTCCCCCCGCCGCCGCAGCGGATCCATCACCGCCGCCATCGCCAGGCGATCCTGGAGGTGCGACATCTGCCGGGCGAGGGCGTCGGGAGCTGGGGGCATTCGGGCTCTCCCGCGCCCATCCTCCCACAGCGCGCCTCCGTGCGCTACGTTTCGAGCGTGCCCGTCTTCCGCATCCCCGAGACCGTCGCCTTCCCCCACCCCTCGCTGGCCGAGCCGGACGGCCTGCTGGGCGTCGGGGGTGACCTGAGCCCGGCGCGCCTGCTCTTCGGCTATCAGAACGGCATCTTCCCCTGGTACAGCGAGGGCCAGCCCATCCTCTGGTTCTCCCCGGACCCGCGCTTCGTGCTGTTCACCGATGAGCTGCACGTCCCGCGCAGCCTGGCCAAGGTCATGCGCCAGCGCCGCTTCGAGATCCGCCTGGACACGGCGTTTGAGGAGGTGATCCGCAACTGTCGGGCCGCCCGCCGTCGGCGCCAGCGCGGCACCTGGATCACCCGAGACATGCTGGCCGCCTACACCCAGCTCCACCGCCTCGGCTACGCCCACTCGGCGGAGGCCTGGCTGGACGGGCGCCTGGTCGGCGGGCTCTACGGCGTCTCGCTGGGCAACCTCTTCTCCGGCGAGAGCATGTTCGCGCTGGAGCCCGACGCCTCCAAGGTCGCCTTCGTCTGGCTGGCGCGCCAGCTCCAGCGCTGGGGCTTCCCGCTCATCGACAGCCAGACCCACACCGAGCACCTCGAGCGCTTCGGCGCGCGGTCCATCCCCCGGGCGGACTACCTGGAGCGCCTGCCCGCCCTGGTCAGCGCGCCGACCCGCATGGGCCCCTGGCGCCTCGACGAGGGCTTCGTGCCGCCCGAGCTAAAACAGGAATAGCTGCTACCAGTTCATGCTCAGCGAGTACATCCCGAAGCTGATGTCGCCGCCGTCCACGATCACGTAGAGGGTCTCCGTCGCCCCCGTCGTGTTCGGGTAATTCAGGAAGGGCGTCCGGCCGCGATCGGCGATGACGCAGGTGAGATCGCCGAGGCAGGTCCCCGCGCCGGTCGTGCACGAGGTGGAGCTGTCCTCCTCGCAGCCGCGGACGAGGAAGAGCGAGGCCTCGTTGGTGGTGCCGAAGCTCAGCGAGGTCATGGTCGCCGACAGGGTTTTGCCCGCGGGGAGGTCCACGCGGATGATCTCGTCCCGCCCGGTGGTCCCGCCCGAGCTCCCCACCCAGCAGTCCGCCATCGGGTCCAGCTGCACCGCCGAGCTGTCGTCGGTGGTGTCGCCGTTGACCGTCCCGGAGGCGGTGACGGTGCGATCGGCCGTGCAGGCGACGTCGGCGTCGGTGTCGGTGTCGGTGTCCGTGTCCGTGTCGGTGTCCGTGTCCGTGTCGGTGTCGGTGTCCGTATCGGTGTCGGTGTCGGTGTCGGTGTCGGTGTCGGTGTCCACGTCCGACTCGGAGTCGGTCTGGGCCTCCGTGTCGTCCTGCCGCGTCACCGGCACCCCGCCCTCGTCCTCCTCCTCTTCCTCGGCGGGCCCGCGATCCTGGTAGAGCGGGTCCAGGCCGAGGCTGCAGCCCTGCCCCAGGGCCAGCGTGGCGAGCGCGAGGACAAAACGGACCTTCTCGTTGGCGTTCATGAGATCTCTCCACGCGCGCGTCGCAGATGGCGGCGCGCCCCGGCGTGCTTCATACAGAGAACATCCTACCATGGACCCCGCCCGCAACAACACCGTCACAGTCGGTGTCATCGACCGTCCCGATGGCCAGTTGGGTACGTCCCGGGTACGCTTCGGCCATGCTCGCCCTGCTCGTCCTCCTCCTGTCCTCCCTGGCCCTGGCCGACTGCCCCAGCTTCCGGTCGGGCTGGAACCGGCTCACCGTGGACGGCGAGCCGCGCGCGGTCTGGGCCCTGCTCCCCCCAAAGGAGGGGCCCGCTCCCCTGCTGGTGGCCTTGAACGGGACCACGGAGAACGGCCTGCTCTTCGCCGGGCGGGCCCGCCTGTCCGACTTCGCCGATCGCGGCTTCCTGGTGCTGGCCCCCTCCAGCGCCGGGCACGGCAGCCTGTGGCCGGTCTGGGACGCCATGCGCCCGCCGGGAGAGGAGTCCGCGCCCAACGCTGATCTCGCGCTGTTCGACGCCCTGGTCGCCTGCGCGGTCTCTCAGGGGGCGGCCGACCCCGAGCAGGTCTGGGTGACCGGGCACTCCGCGGGCGGCAGCATGACCAACCACATCCTGCAGCGCCGGGCGGACGTGCTGGCGGGGGCCATCGTCGCCTCGGGCATCTACGGCAACACCAGCCCCGTCGGGCCGGTGGACCTGAAGGATCGGCTGGTCCTGGTCACCTGGGGCGGGGAGAACGACCGCTGGAGCGGGCGGGCGGGCAACGTGCGGGTCAAGGACATCGGCTTCGAGGCCGAGGCCGCCGCGGCCTCCCAGGCCTACGCCCGCCAGGGCGCCCGCGTCGTCACCTGCCGGGGGGCGGAGGTGGGTCACGCCTGGCTCGACGAGCTGAACGGCTGGATGATCGACCTCCTGCTGGCCAACCCGCGCGGCTCTCAAGGCCTCGCGCTCGCGCCCCTGCCCGCGCTGGACCGCGCGCCCGCCTGCGTCGCCGGCCCCTTCGAGGACGAGCCGGGCCAGCAGATCGACTGCGGAGGAGCGGATCTCTGCGCCGACGCCTGCCAGCTCTTCGCCGACTGCGCGGTGGAGAACCCCACCGTGGGCCCCGTGCTCGCGCGCGAGCTCCGGGCGCTGGGCTTCGAGGCGGGGAGCTGCGGGAGCTGCGCGGAGCGCTGCCGGGCCGTCGCCCTCGACACCGCGGACGAGGCCGCGCTGCGCTGTGTCCAACAGCACAGCGGCGCGATGTGCGGGGGTGGGGTGGCCGGGGCGCGCCCCCTGATCGACGCGATCAACACCTGCTGCGCGGAGGCTCCGGGCTCGGCCTGGTGCGCCGAGGTCTGCGGGGCCCTGCGCGGGAACAGCGCGGCGCGGGCCTACTTCCCTACGTGTCGGGAGGGAGGCTGAGGGCGGCGCGCTCGATGGCGCGGGCCAGGTCCGTCCACGGCCCGAGGGTGAGCGCCCTCTGCAGCGCCCGCGCCTCGGCCAGCGCCCGGCGCGCCTCGGCGATCTGACCCAGCTCTCCGCGAATCGCCGCCTCGAAGGCCAGGGCGAGGGCCGCCGCGCGCCGCTCCCCCTCGCGCTGAAGCCGCTCCCGCGCTCCCTCGACGATCTCCAGACCGCCGCGCAGGTCCCCCCGCTCGGCGAGGACCCGCCCGCGCCAGACCCGCGCCATGAGCTGCGTGGACCAGGAGCCGAGGCGCCCGGCGAGGGCCTCCGCCGCCTCGGCCTGGCCCAGCGCCTCCTCCGGCTGGCCGAGCGCCAGGGAGGTCTCCACCAGCGTCAGGAGCGGAACCAGCGTCTGCACCTGGAGGCCCGCATGCTCGAACAGACCGACGCACTCGCGCAGGCTGGCCCGCGCCTCCTCGGGGCGCGCCGCGGCCAGGCGCAGGCTGGCCCGACGCAGCAGCGCGATGCCCACCCCCCGCACGTCCCCCTGCTGCCGGAAGGCGCCCAGTGATCGCTCCAGGGTGAGCTCCAGCTCGGAGAGCTCGCCGCCGCCCTCCATCTCGGAGGCGGTGGTGCAGAGGTTGAGGCCGTAGACGGCCACGCGCGCGGTCTGCCCGAGCTCCTCGGCCATCCTCAGCGCGGACCGCAGGCCCTCCATGGCGCCGCGCAGGTCCGTCCTCGCGTAGCAGACCGCGGCCTGCTCGGCCTCGAGGAACATCCGGGCGCTCCTGGGGAGCTCTCCGCTCGGCACCCCCTCCAGCGCGGCGCTGGCCTCCTCCAGGCGCTGTCGGACCCGGAAGAGCATGACGAGCTGCGCGCGCAGGAGCGCCTCGTGGCCCCGCGCCCCCGCCGTGTGGGCGAGCGTGATCGCCTCGCGCAGGTCGGCCTCGGCCTCGATCGTCTCCGAGCGGTTCCCGGTGATGGCGGCCCGCTGCCCCAGCGCCACGGCCCGCGCGAGCCCCCGGGTCCCGGCGACCGCGCGATCCACCGCCTCCGCGGCCTCATCAGCCCGGCCGAGCAGGCGCAGGGCGCGCGCGCGATCCGTCTCCAGCTCCGCGCGCCTCCGCTCGGGAGCGCTGGCGCGGGCCCGATCCAGCAGGGCGAGCGCCTCGGCGTAGGGGAGCGCCTGCGCCGCCACCGCCGCCCGCGCCGTCAACGCCGCGATCTCCCCGTCTCCGCGCTCCGCCGCCCGCCGGCAGGCCGCGCGCAGATCGTCGAGGGCCAGCGCCCGCCGCCGCTCCCCGTCCGTGTCCTCCTCGGCCAGGCTCAACAGCGCGTCCGAGTCTCCCAGGTGGGCGAACCAGGCCCCGTGCGCCCGCTCCGCGGCGTCCCGGGCCTCGAGGCCGCTCCCGGGGAAGGCCCCCGGCTCCACGAGGCGCTCGGCGGCGTAGGCGCGGAGGTTCTGGAGCAGGCGCAGCCGCCCGCCCGCCGCCCGCTGGACCAGGGAGCGCTGGACCAGGACCTCCAGGTGCTCCTCCGCCCGATCTCCGCCGATCACGGCCAGCGCCGCCCCTGGCTCGAAGGCGCCCTCGAAGACCGAGAGCCGGGCGAAGGCGGCGCGCTCGTCGGGCGAGAGGCCCTCCCAGCTCCCGTCGATGGCCGCGCGCAGCGAGACGTGCCGCGGGTTCGCCCCCCGGGCCGCGGCGAGCAGCTTGAAGCGGGCCTGCAGCCGCTCGCGCAGGCGGGCCGGGGCGAGCACCCGGGCGCGGGCGGCGGCGAGCTCGATGGCCAGGGGGCTGCCGTCCACCTCGGCGACCAGCGCCCGGATCTCGGCCCGCGCCGCCTCGTCCCAGTCGGTGGGCGCCCCGGCGGCTCGCGCGCGGAGCTCGAAGAGGCGGGCCCCCGCGCCCACGTCCAGGGATTGGACGTGGTTGACCCGCTCCGCATTCAACCCGAGCGGCTCGCGCGTGGTCACCACGACCGTGAGCTCGGGCGCCGCCGCCAGGATCTCGCCCACCAGGCGGGCGGCGGCCTCGGTGGCCTGCTCGGTGTTGTCCAGCACCAGCAGGGCCTCGCCCCTCCCGGCCAGGGCGCGCAGCAGGATCGCCCGCGGGTCCCGGGCCCCCGGCTCCAGCCTGAGGGCGCGGGCCAGGATCGGCTCCAGCTCCTCGTCGCGGGTGGCCGCGCTCAGATCGGCGAAGACCGCGCCTCCCGGCCTCAGGGCCCGACGCGCCAGCCGCAGCGCCAGCCGCGTCTTGCCCATGCCCCCCGGCCCCGCCAGCGTGAGCAGGCGCGCCCCCTGCGCCAGCGCCTCCTCCAGCGCGTCCAGCTCGCGGTCGCGCCCCACGAAGTCGTCCAGCTCGACCGGCAGCGCCGCGCACAGATCCTCGGCGCGCGCCCAGGCCTCCCCCGAGCGCAGGACCCTCCAGGCCTTCGGGTGGTCCAGGATCGGCGAAGCGAGGGGATCGTGGGCCGTGTCCTCCCAGATCGCCACCGGCTCGGGCACGCCCTTGAGCGCGTAGCGCCCCCGGTTGCGCAGGGCCGGATCCGCCCCCAGCCGCGCCCGCGCCTCGCCCGAGAGCAGCGTGCGCCCCGGCGGGCACAGCGCCCCGATGCGCGCCACCAGCGGCTTGGCCAGGCCCTCGATCTCGTAGGGTTTGGCGCCGAGGATCCGCGCGTCCTCGGGCGCCTCCAGCACCCGCACCGGCCCGGCGTGGACGGCGATCTGCAGCCCGGGGCTCGCGTGCAGGTCGCGGGCCAGCGCCAGCGCGTCGGGGACGGAGGGCAGGCGCAGCAGGAGGGCGTGGGCGTGGTCGAGGGCCTCGCCGCCGTGGCGGGCCAGCAGCGGGAGGACGAGGGCCTCCAGCGCCGGGCCGGGCTCGGCGCGCGCGCAGATCATCAGCACCATGTCCACGGGGCTGAGGGGGTCCACGGGGCTGAGGGGGTCCACGGGGCTCAGGGGGTCCAGCGGGCTCATGGGCGCCCCAGGGCGGCGCGGGCCTGGGCGAGGGCGATCCCGACCTGCGAGCGCGGCGCGAGCTCGAGGGCCACGGCGAGGGCCTCGGCCTCGGCCAGCGGGGCGTCGGCGGGGAGGCCGGCGAGGGCGAGGATCTCCGCCTGCGTGGCCAGGGAGTATGCGAGGTGAAGCGGGTCCGCGGCGGCGCGTAGCAGGCGGACGGAGGCCTCGAGCTGCGCCAGGGCCTCCGCGTGGCGCCCGAGCCGTCCCAGCGCGCGCCCGGTCAGCGCGGACACGAAGCCCTGGGTCTGCGCGTCGGGCAAGGCGGCGCGGGGCCCCTCCAGTCGCTGGAGCGCCTCGGCCGATCGCTCCTCCGCCAGCAGAAGGAGGGCCTCGAAGACCGTGCACACCTGGAGCGCGCGGAGGTTCCCCTCGGGGGTGAGCAGATCGCGCGCACGCGCCAGCGCGACTCCGGCGCGCGTGAGATCGCCCTCCAGGAAGGCGATCAGGCTGAGGTTGCTCCAGCAGATACCCATCACTGGCGTGTTGCCCGCGCGCTCGGCCAGCGCGAGCGCCTCGGTCATGGACGATCGCGCCTGCGCGGTCTCGCCGAGATCGGTGAGCGTCGCTCCCAGAGAGAGCAGGAGCGCGCTGACGGAGGCCTCGTCGCCGAGGGCGCGCGCCTGGGTCAGGGCGTCCTCCAGCACCTGAGCGGAGGCGCGGAGCTCTCCGCGGGCCTGGACGATCTTGCCCAGGATCCGCCGGACGCGCAGCGCCAGCGCGCGCTCGCCGAGCTCCTCGAGGCCCGCGAGCGCGCCCCTGACCTCGTCGAGGGCCTCGTCCAAAGCTCCCTGAAGGAGGAAGACGACCGCACGCGCTCGACGCAGCGCGGCCTCCGACCACCGATCTCCACGCCGCTGGGCGTCGGCGAGCGCCGGGCGGCTCCGGGCGAGCGCGCCGTCGGTGTCCCCGACGCGGTGCAGCGCGACGACCACACCCTGCGCGGCGGCCCCCCGCTCCCGCTGAAGGAGCGCGCCCGGATCGCGCAGGGCCTCCTCATAGGCCGCCAGCGCCTCCGCGCTGTGCCCCTGCTCCAGCCAGGTCTGGCCCAGCGCCGCCTGGATCCGCGCCGAGGGCCCCTCCGCCAGCCCCTCCCGCAGCAGCCTCTCCGCCTCCGGCGTCCTCCCCGACAGATGGAGAGCCTCGGCGAGCGCGATCCGCAGATCCTGCCGGTCCTCGGACGACAGCCCCGACATCTCCCAGGCCCGCTCCAGCGCCGCGAGCCCGTCCCCCACCGGCCCTCGGGCGCGCCGGATCGCCCAGAGCGCCAGCGCCGCGCGCGTCGCCAGCGCTCCCCAGCCCCGGGCCGAGGCCCGCTCCACCGCCGCGCCCAGATCGGCCGCGCGCTCGGCCAGCGCCGCCCGGAGCTCCCCGCCCCGCGGGCCGTCCAGCGCGTCCAGGTGGGGCTGCTCGCCGAGTCGGGCCAGCAGGGTCGCGTGGGCGCGGTGCGCGTCCTCCTCCAGCGCGGGATCCCGGGCCAGGCGGTTGCGACCGAAGTCGCGCAGCGGGGGCAGCATGGACAGGCGTCCGCGCCCCGGACGAAGCTGGAGCAGCGCGCGATCGGCCAGGGTGAACGCGCGATCCAGCCCGTCCAGCCCCAGGGCATCCTCCAGCAGATCCTCCGTCAGCTCGCCCTCGAAGACCGCGACGCGCAGGAAGCTCTCGCGATCCTCGGGGTCCAGCAGGGCCCAGCTCGCCTCGAAGGTCGCGGCGAGCGAGCGCAGCCCACGTTGGGGCTCGGCGAGCTCCTGGGCATGCATTTCGTGGATGATCCTATCCATCGAGAGGCGCCCCATCCAGGCCGCGGCGATCTCCAGGCCGAGCGGCAGGCCGCCCAGGGTCTCCAGCAGCGCCGGCAGGGCCTGGGCCTCGGTCGGGCTGAGGGCCGCGCTCGCCCGCGCCTCGAAGAGGGCCAGGCTCGCCTCGAGGGAGAGCGGCTCCAGGGGCAGCACGCGCTCGCCGGGGACGCCGAGGCGCTCGCGGCTGGTGACGAGGACGCGGAGCTCGGGGCAGCGCTGGAGCCAGGCGCGCGACAGGGCCGACACCTCGGCCAACGCAGACTCGGCGTTGTCCAACACGAGCAGCAGGGCGCCCCGCTCGGCGAGCGCGTGCCCGAGCTGATCGGCGCCTCCCGTCGCGGCCAGCGGCACCCCCAGGCTCGCCGCCACCGCGCCCAGCGTCGCCTCCGGGCCGCGCACGCCGGCCAGGGACGCGAAGCAGGCGCCCCCGATCTGTGTGTTTTCGCACACCTCCCGGGCCAGCCGGGTCTTGCCGATCCCGCCCGGACCCAGCAGCGTGAGCAGCCTCGCCCCCTCCTGCAGGGCGGCGTGGAGCTCGGCGAGCTCGCGCTCGCGGCCGAGGAGGGCGGAGCGCGCGGGGGCGGAGACCGGGCGCCCGGCGGGGCCGGGGCTGGGGGCCGATCCACAGGCGAAGAGCTGGATCGGGCGGGGCAGGCCAGAGAGGGCCCACCAGCCGAGATCCGTGACGCCGGGGGCTCCGACGGCCGCCTCCGCGCTCAGCAGGGTGCTCCCGCCAGGGCACAGGGCCAGCAGGGCCTCGCAGCGCTCCCGCCCGGGGCCCTCCAGCCGCGCGCCGTGTCCGCCTGCCCGCGCCGCCGTCTCCACCCGCACCACCGGGCCGCGGTGCAGGACCACGCGGCTTCGGACCTCCAGGCCCAGCTCCGCCGAGAGGGCTCGAAGGCCGGCATGCAGGGCGTCGGCCAGGGCCAGGGCCGGCTCCACCGCGGGGAGGCTGAGCAGGAATCCGTCGGTGCGCTCGTGCTCGTGGCCGCCGTGTCGGGCCAGCTCGCCGCGGACCAGGGCGTCGTGGCGGGCCCACAGCGCCGTCATGCCAGCGTCCCCCAGGCGCGCGGTGAGCCGGGTGCTGTCCACGACGTCGCTGAGGAGGAGGACAGAGGGTGCGTTGGCCATGCAGGCGCGATCATGCCCCCGCGGGAGGAGACGCGCCAGAGAGGTCGGGGAAGAAGTGGCGGAGGTCGCGGCGCGCCTCAGGGACAGCTTCGGCCCAGGCTCGGATGAGGTCAGGGAGCAGGCCTCGACGGGAGGCGTCGCTCAGCAGGCGCTCGATCTGGGCGAGATCGCCGAGGCCATGGACGAGGTGGAGCTCCTCGCCAGGCCCGATTCTGCGGAAGCCCCCTGCGTCACGCAGCCAACCGCGGTGGTCCAGGGCCAGCCGGACCAGTGCGTCCCAACGATCCACCCCGTGGCGCGTCCAGCGATCCACGCTGCTGCGCTGAAGGCGCTGCGTGATCTGCCACCGGAGGCGCTGGCAGAGGGCCTCGAGGGTGGGGGCGGCGGGCTCGAGGCTCAGATCCCAGCCGCAGAGCGTGAGCAGGTATTCGCGCACGGCGCGGGCGTTGAGCGCCGGTATCGACCCGAGATTGCCCTCCAGGTCGATCCCGGCGCAGGTGCCGAGGATCCAGAGGAGGTGATCGCGGTCGAGGACGAGCCGATCCAGGCTGTCGAGCAGGCTCCCCGCGGGAGCGCTCTCCCAGAGGGGGCGCTCCGAGGCGAGGCGATCCAGGAGGCTCAGCAGGGTGCAGCTCGCGCCGCGTCGGGTCACGCGGGCCCGCTCCGTGTCCTCGTAGAGCCCGAGCGCGTCGAGCAGCCAGGCCACCTGCGCGGCGGTGGCGAAGGAGCTCACACCCCGGAAGTCTGGGAGGTCCACCAGGAGAGGGTCCTCGGAGAGGGCGCTCATCAGCGCGCCAAGCTCGCCGCGGAGCTCGCTCCGATCCCGGAACGTTCGCCACAGAGCGCCAGCCACGCGCTCTCGGGGAGTCTGGGGCCTCTCGGGCACCTGACCGAGGCCGGTACGGCGGAGGTGCCAAGGCAAAGGCAGGCGCTCCTCCAGACATCCCCGCGCGTCCAGGCTCTGGGCGATCCTGCGCGCGGTCCCGGCGAGGGTGCCTCCCTGCGGGACCGTAGCCCAGAGGCGGTCCCCATCCGGCCCGATGCGGAGCGCCCAGCAGAGCTCGAGCCCATCGCTGAAACCCTCCTGAAGCTGGGCGGCGGCGGCGAGGCGCGAGGGTGTGTCGAAGAGCGGCGCGAGGGACGCCAATCGGGCATATTGGCGCGAGTTCAGGTGCTCGAGCAGCTCCTCGGTGACGCAGCGCGCGCGGATCAGGGCGTCGGTGATCCGAACGGCGTTTATCCAGGGTGAATCCAGGCCCTCCCAACGCCAGAGGTGCGCCCCGGGGAGCTCCGCGGGGAGGTCAGGCGTCTCTGCGTTCGAGAGGATGAGCTCGACGAGGCTGGTCCTCGGCGAGCTCGGCTGCTCGGCTCGCGGTGACACCTCGAAGTGCAGGCCCGCAAAGACAGCGTCGATCTCTTGATCGCGTTGTGGGCGCACCGCGAGGAGACGGTCACGGAGCCGAGGGAGCAGATGAGGCTGCTCACCGATGGCGTGAGCCAGATCACCTGCGGCCGCCTCGTCACTGGAAGGGAACGCGAATGCCCATCTCAGGCTGGCGTCGACATCCTGCGCAACCTCCATCAGCTCTGCGTAATCCAGGCCGCGGACCAGGAGATCCATGAGGACCCACATTGATCGCCAGTCGAGGGACTGCCGGTCCAGGCTCGGAGCCCCCCCTCCCATCCCGATCCCAGGGGTCATCAGGAGCGCGCGTGGCCCTCCCTGATCCACCAGCCGTTGAAGGAGCACGAGGACCTGATCCAGCTTCCCTTCGAGCTCGCCCACCCGCGCCCCGATCTGTTCGAGGGTCGCGCGACCTGGTCGCGTGGGCTCCTGGGTCTGGCCGCTGGGCGCGGGCTCCGCCAACGGGGGGCGGGGCGCGAGTCTTCGAGCGAGGCTCTGCCATAGACTCCTCGCGGTCTCACTCTGAGGCGCCGATGCGGCACCTCGAAGATCCAGCGGCTGGCTGTCCAGAGAAGCCTTGAGGGATCCTGCACGGAGCGCGCCGGGCAGGTCGGGATTGTCGCAGGTCAGCAGGAGTACAGGGACGAGGCCAGCTCCACCGGCCGACAGCCTCTCTTCGAGCGCAAGGAGAACGTCCCGGTTGAAGGGAGTGAAAAGGAGGGGTTCGACGAGCAGGAGCACCCACGCAGCACCGCTGAGCTCTTCTTGGAGCCTGGGGAGCGCGTTCTCTCCAATCTGGACGTCCTGGGGAAATCCGAAGAGGCTGACGTCTCCTCTTGCCTGCTGCGCCAGCGCCTCTCTGGCCTCCTCGATGTGGTCCACACGCTCTCGGATCCATCGTGCGACCCCGCTGGAGACAGGCCCCTGGGCGGGATCCTCCTCGAGACGACGTGCTCGAATCGCGACAACGTGCATCGCTCACCCCAACGGAGAATCTACACCTTGAACATACCTCTCAGCCCCTGAACCTCTCCTGCCCGGCGCGGGCGTTCGCTGGCGAGCTTGTCGAAGAACCTGCCGTCCAGCGCGTCGTGGCGCCTCAACGCCTCTACCGCGTTGGAGAAGAACTGGGCTGGAGAGACGGGCCCTCCGGGGAGCTCGGCGGCGACCTCGGGCAGCTCGTACCGTAGCAGCCGCCCGAACTCATCCACGGAGAAGGCGGCGATGAGGAAGCGGTACAGCTCCTCCTCCGCCTGCTTGCTGGGGACGGGGCGGAGATTGGTGAAGACGGTGGCCGTCGGGGGGGTCACGCCCCCCTTGACCTTCGAGCGGCGCAGGGCCTTCGTGATCTTCTCGGCGAGCGCCCCCACCGCGCGCATGGTCTGGGGGGCGTCGAGCGTGGTGAGGCGGTAGGGGCGCCAGTCGAAGTATTGACGCTCGGCCAGCTTCTGCGCGAGCTTGTCGGTCGAGTGGATATCCAGCTCCGGCGTGGTCACGTAGAGCACCGGGATGATGAGGTCGTCTCGCCCGGCCTTGGCTTCTGCCTTCAGGAAGCTGTCGATCTCCTCACGACACCAGGAGGAAGCGAAGAGCAGAGGCTGGATCAACACCAGGAGCAGCGTCGCCTGGTCGAGGCCCTCATTGATGCGTCGTTGCCAGTTCTCGCTCACCTCCACGTGCGTACGGTCCATGAAGATGTCGAAGTCGGGGTCTCCTGACTGGATTCGCACCTCTTCGACCAGGGCTTCCCGAAGCCTGGAGATGGGGCCCTCCATGTCCGGGCCCTGGCCCGGCGAGCGGTTGGCCCGGGTCGGATAGCAGAGAAAAACAGCAGAGCTCGACATCGCCTCATCCTCCCAGATGCCCATCAGCCCATGATATCATCTCGACCTGTACCACCCTGGATCATCCCCGTCCCAGCAGGCGCGAGAGCAGCCCGCGGGGGGCCGGCTGGCCCGTGAGCGCCGGGCGCTTGCCGGCCAGCACGTCGTCCACGAAGGTCCGCAGCGTGGCGGCCTCGAAGGGCCCGCTGAGCACGCCGTCGGCCAGCCAGCTCCGCATGATCTCCTCGGGGTCGTCCAGGCGGCGGGCGCGGTCCAGCAGGGCGACGCGGGGCGGGCTGGCCTCGGTCTTGAGGCTGCGGCAGGCGCGCAGCGCGCCCTGGGAGCGGCCGGGGGGCACGGCCAGCAGCAGCAGGACCGGGCGGTAGCGGCGGGTGGCCCGCACGGGGTCCTCGTCGTCGGGCAGGGGGACCACCTCCCAGGCGTCGCGCAGGGCGTCCAGCGCGATCAGCCGCGTGGTCGGGTGCGGGTCGGCGATGAGGACGCGGCCTCGGCTCATGCGCTGGATTCTACCCGCGCGGGGAGACCCAGCGCCTCGCGGGCGACGATGACGTCGGCCCGGATCTGCGCCACCAGCGCATCCGGCCCGTCGAAGCGGCGCTCGTCGCGGACGCGCGTGACGAAGGAGACGGCCAGCTCGTGCCCGTAGAGCTCGCGCCCGCCCTCCAGCAGGTGGACCTCGATGAGGTAGCGCCGCCCGTCGAAGGTGGGGCGCACGCCCAGGTTGGCCACCGCGGGCAGGGGGTCGCCGCCGTCGATGCAGGCGAAGACCGCGTACACGCCGTTGGATGGCAGCAGCTCGGCGTCGGTCTCCAGGTTGGCCGTGGGGAAGCCGATGGTGCGCCCGCGCTGGTCTCCGGGGACCACCGTGCCGCGGACCGTGTGGGGTCGGCCCAGCAGCTCGCGGGCCCGCTCGACCTGGCCCTCGCGCACCAGGGTGCGGATGCGGCTGGAGCTCACCACCTCGCCGTCCAGCTCGAGCGCCGAGACCTGCTCGATGGGCACGCCGGGCAGGAGCTTCTGGAGCATCGCCAGGTCGCCCGCCCGCGCCTTGCCGAAGCGGAAGTCGTAGCCCACCACGAGCGCCCGGGGCTGGAGGCGCGCGCCCAGGAGCTGGCGGGCGAACCACTCGGCCGGGTGCTGGGCGAAGGCGCGGGTGAAGCGCTCGACGACGACGTGCTCGACCCCGTGCTGGCCCAGCAGGCGGAACTTCTCCGGCCAGGGCAGGATGCGCGGCTGGTGCTGCTGGGGGGCCAGGACCACGCGGGGCGGCGGCTCGAAGGTGTAGACGCAGCTCGGCGCCCCCAGCTCCGCGGCGCGGGCGCGGAGCCGGGCGAGCAGATGCTGATGTCCGCGGTGCACCCCATCGAAATTGCCGATGGAGAGCACGGGGCGGGGGCTGGGGTTGAGGTAGCCGGCGCTGCCGGCGAAGAGCTGGGACATCGCCGGAGGGGATTATCCTGGTGTGGGGCGGGGTGGGATTGGGCGCGAGCTCGGCTCCGGGCGCGGTGCTATCCTGAGGTCGGACGAGGAGGCAGCGCTGAGGGTCGCCTATGACGAACGACAGACGCTCCGGCGTGGCTTGCTGGACCGCTGGCTGCGCCCGTTCAGGAGCCTCTCTCCGTCGGCCTGGAAGCCCGCGCTGACGGTGGAGGCCTGGCGGGCGGCGGGCGTCCCGCTGGAGGAGGTGCCTGTGGCGCCCCTGACGGCCGAGCAGCTCGCGTTGGCCCACGATTCGGCCTATGTCCGCGAGGTGCTCGCCGGGGTTCGACCCAACGGCTTCGGAAACACCCTGTCCGCGGTGGCAGAGACCCTGCCCTGGACGACGGGCTCGATGGCGACCGCCGCCCTGGTCGCGGCGCGGGATGGGGGCGCCGTGGCTTCGCCCACCAGCGGCTTCCACCACGCGGGCTACCACGAGGGCGGCGGCTTCTGCACGTTCAACGGGCTGGTCGTCGCCGCGCGCCTGGTGCGGGCGGCGTCCCCTGACCGGGACGTCGGCATCCTCGATCTCGACATGCACTACGGCAACGGCACCGACGACATCCTGAGGCGCCTCGATCTGGGTTGGGTTCGCCACTGGACCTTCGGCGGGCACGAGGTCACCCCCGCGAGCGCCGAGGGCTGGCTCGCGCGGCTGCCCGCCATCGTCGAGGGCTTCGCCGAGTGCAGCGTGCTGCTCTACCAGGCAGGAGCCGACCCGCACATCGACGACCCGCTCGGCGGCGCGCTCACCAGCAACCAGCTCGCCCGGCGCGACGAGATCGTGTTCGACGGCTGTCGCGCCCTCGGGCTCCCGGTCGCTTGGAACCTGGCCGGCGGCTACCAGGAGCCGATCGCGCGCGTGCTCGACATCCACGTCGAGACGGCGCGCGCGTGCGTCCGGGCCTTCCAGAGATGAGGACCTGGGGCGGGTCCCAGATTCTTCCCCACCCCCGTCACACCCCACCCCCTCCGCGCCTGTACCTCCCGCGGCACCCTTCCCCCGCCGCCTGAGCGCTGACCTCGCCCGCCTCGCGGACGGGGGAGTCGCGACGCGTTCGACCCGGTCTACGACGCGGTGGCGCCGCTGGTCCAGGCGCTGTGCCGGAGGATGCTCGCGAGCGGAGCGCGCGCCACGCAGGCGGGCGCGCGGGTGTGGGCGGGGCAGGCCGCGTTGGCGCTGGGGCTGCTGGCGGGGAGCGCGCGGGTGGACGCGCGGCCGGACCTGCGGGAGGCGGCGGTCGTCTTGACAGCGCTTGGGGGAGAGATCCCCGTGATCGCGGTGTTCGCCTCCGAGACCGCCTGGTATGTGCGGACGCCCGCGCCGATCCCCTCTCGACGAGATCCAGATGGGATCCGCGCGCGCCTGGTCGAGGTGCTGGAGGCGCAGCGGAGCGCGAGCGTGGCGGCGGTGTCCTTGCCCGGGACCTTCCCGGCGGAGGAGAGCCTGCCCGGAGGGGTGCGGACGGTGGCTGTGGCGGAGGTCACGGGCCTGGACCTGCGGCTGGTGGGGACGGGGGAGTGCAGGCTGCCGGAGGGGGCAGTGGGGTGGAGCGAGCCCCCGCGAGCCACCCCCGAGCGCGCAGGTTAATCACCGCCCCGCAGGAGGCCGCATGCGGGTGCTCATCGTGGACAAGCTCTCCCCGGACACGCCGTCCCGGCTGCAGGCCGCGGGCGCCTCGGTGGAGGTGGCGGTGGGCCTCCAGGGAGACGCCCTGCTGGCGAAGCTCCAGGAGTCCGACCCGGACGTGCTGGTCGTGCGGAGCACGAAGGTGGAGGGCCGACACCTGGAGGCGGCCCGCGCGCTCTCCCTGGTCATCCGCGCGGGGGCGGGGGTCAACACCATCGACCTCGCCACGGCCTCGGCCCGCGGGATCTACGTGTCCAACTGCCCCGGCAAGAACGCTATCGCCGTGGCGGAGCTGACCATCGGTCATTTAGTCAACGCCGACCGCCGTATCGCGGACAACGCCGCGGATCTGCGCGCGGGGCGCTGGCGGAAGGGGGCCTACTCCAAGGCGCGCGGGCTCTACGGGCGCACGCTGGCCGTCCTGGGCGTGGGCGAGATCGGCGCGGAGGTCATCGCGCGCGCCGTGGCGTTTGGGATGAAGGTGCGCGGCTGGGACAAGCGGCCCCGGCCGGAGCTGGCGGAGCGGCTGGGCTTTCAGTACGCCTCCAGCGCGCTGGAGGCCTGCCGGGGCGCCGACGCGCTGAGCGTCCACCTCGCCCTGGTGCCGGAGACCCGCAAGCTGGTGGACCGGCAGCTCCTGGACGCGCTGGCGCCCGGCGCCATCGTGATCAACACCTCCCGCGGCGAGGTGCTGGACGAGGACGCGCTGGCCGACGCCGTGCGCACCCGCGGGCTGCGCGCGGGCCTGGACGTCTTCGACCCGGAGCCCTCGGGCTCCGAGGCGGAGTTCTCGCCAGCGGTGGCCGCCCTCCCCGGCGTGTACGGCACGCACCACATCGGCGCGAGCACCGACCAGGCCAGCGAGGCCGTGGCCGTCGAGGTGGTGCGCATCATCGAGGTCTGGCTGCGCACGGGGCAGGTGCCCAACGTGGTGAACCTGGCCCAGCGCACGCCCGCCACCCACGTCCTGGTGGTCCGCCACGCCGACCGCGTGGGCGTGCTGGCCAGCGTGCTGGGCGTGCTGCGCGAGCACGACGTCAACGTCCAGGAGATGGAGAACATCATCTTCCAGGGCGCCAAGGCCGCCTGCGCCCGCATCCAGGTCGAGCGCTTCCCGGGCCGCGAGGTGCTGGCCCGCATCGAGTCCTCCCCCGACGTCTACGCCGCCAGCCTGGTGGCGCTGGAGCCCTGATGGCCCGCGTACACAACTTCAACGCCGGTCCCGGCGTCCTGCCCGTCCCTGTCCTGATGGAGCTCAAGGAGGCGATCCTCGAGTACGGCGACACGGGGCTGGGCATCATGGAGATGAGCCACCGCTCCAAGCCGTTCGAGGCCATCGTGAACAGCGCCGTGGCCCGCGTCCGGCGCATCCTCACGGTGCCCGAGGATTACAAGGTCCTCTTCCTCCAGGGCGGCGCCAGCCTGCAGTTCTACATGACGGCGTTGAACCTGCTCTGCCCCGGCGAGGCGGCGGACTTCGTCAACACGGGCGTCTGGGCGAAGAAGGCGCTCGTCGAGGCGAAGCGCGTGGGCGACGCGGCGGCGGTGTGGGACGGCAAGGCCACCAACTACGACCGGCTGCCGGGCAAGGGCGAGATCCAGCCGCGCCCGCAGGCGGTCTACCTGCACTACACGACGAACAACACCATCTACGGCACCCAGTTCCGCGCCATGCCCGAGCACGGGGACAAGCCGGTGGTGGCCGACATGTCCAGCGACATCATGTCCCGCCCGGTGGACGTCGCCGCGCACGCGCTGATCTACGCGGGCGCCCAGAAGAACCTGGGGCCCAGCGGCGTGACCCTGGTGCTGCTCTCGCCCTGGGCGGTGGAGCGCTCCAAGGCCAGCGCCGTCGCCCGCGGCGGGCTCCCGGCCATGCTGGACTACGCGCCCTTCATCGCTGACAACTCGCTGTACAACACGCCGAACACCTGGGGCATCTTCGCCCTCGAGCGCATGCTGGCCTGGGTGGAGGGCCTGGGCGGGCTCGACGCCATCGCCGCCATGGACGAGGAGAAGGCGCGGCGCCTCTACGCCGAGCTCGACCGCACTGGCTTCTGGCGCCCGCACGCGCAGAAGGAGGTCCGCTCGGCGATGAACGTCACCTGGCGCGCGCCCAGCGAGGAGCTGGAGGCCACCTTCGTCAAGCAGGCGGAGGCGGCGGGCTTCCGCGGGCTCAAGGGTCACCGGCTGGTGGGCGGGATCCGCGCGAGCATGTACAACGCGCTGCCCATCGAGAGCGTGGACGCGCTGGTGAGCTTCCTGCGCGACTTCGAGGCGAAGAACGGATGACAGCCGCGGCCGCGACCCGTTAGACTGAGATTTCATCGAGGAGCTCCCCCATGTCCTCCCACGCCCTGAGCGGTGGCCCCCTCTCCCTGCGCGCGCCCGTGCTCGTGGACGCGCTGCTGCCGTCTGTCGCCTGGAAGGACGCCGTGGTGGTGGTGGCCGGCGCGCTGCTGGTCGCGATGGCCGCGCAGATCGAGATCCCGCTCCCCTTCACGCCGGTGCCGCTCTCCGGTCAGACCTTCGCCGTCTCCCTGGTCGGCGCCTCGCTGGGCAGCCGTCGGGGCGCGCTCTCGCTCGGGCTCTATGTGCTGCTGGGCGCGCTGGGGGCGCCCTTCTACGCGGGCGGCGCGGGCGGGCTGGACAGCCTGCTGGGGCCGACCGTGGGCTACCTTGTGGGCTTCGTGGGCGCGGCCAGCTTCATCGGCTATCGGGCGGAGCGCAGCGCGGATCGCCGTCCGCTGAGCGCCTTCCTCTCCTTCCTGCTGGGCAGCTTCATCATCTTCGGCGCGGGCGCGCTGGGCCTCATGCTGACGATGGACCTGAGCCCGGCCGACGCGCTGGTCAAGGGCGTGCTGCCCTTCCTGCCCGGCGATCTCGTGAAGTGCGCCCTCGCGGCGGGACTTCTGCCGGGTACCTGGAAGCTGGTGGAGCGCTTCCGGGGCTGAGGGCTGGTCGAGGGCGCCAGGGAGGCCGATCTTGGGCGCCTCCGGTTTTCAAGACGTAATGGAATCTACGGGCTGAGGACCGGGCTCCAGGGTGGCCTGCGATAGCCTTGGCCGCATGTCCGCTCTCCCGATCCGCCCCCTCTTCGCGCGCGGCGCCCTCGATCCCGCCCGATACAAGGACTATCGGCTGTGGCTGGAGCGCTGCGTCCACCGGCTGGAGCGGGAGCACGGCAGCGCGGCGAAGCGCATCGTGGCGCAGCAGATCGGCTGCACGGCGGGGCACCTGGGCAACATCCTGGCGGGGCGGCGCGCCCTGGGGTCGCCCTACCTGGAGAACCTGATCCTGGCCTTCGGGCTGAACGGGCCGCAGACGCGCGCGCTGCTGCTGCTGGTGCAGGCGCAGCACGGCGCGCTGCCCGACCGCGTGCAGGCGGCGGAGGCTCTGGAGGTGGAGCGCGGGGTGGAGCGCGGGGTGGAGCCAGGGCAGGAGGCCCCGGAGCTCTCGGCGGACGCCGACGACGGGCCGCTGCACCTGCTGAGCCTGGAGGCGCTCTCGCTCCGCGGCGTGGTCAACCGCGGCCCGCTGGAGCTGGCCGCGATCCTGCTGCCTCCGACGGCCGCCCCGGCGGTGGGGCGGCTGACCATGCAGGCGCTGAGCCGCGGGCCGGAGCCCCTCACCCCTGGCCTGCGGGCCCTGGCGCCCCTGGAGCCCGCGGGTGTGCCCGGCCTGCTGGACGGCCTCCGGCGCGCCCGCTACGCCCTGGAGCACGTCCCGCTGGGGCAGCGGCTGTTGCGGTTCTCTATCGGCGTCACGCCCATGGGTTGTTGGAACGAGTCATTTGGGGCAGCGCTAGCGGAAGCCCAGGAGGAGTTGGCCCGCTTCGCCCTCCATCAGCCCCTCCGCGGCGCGCCCTGCGCGGTCTTCCAGATCTCCGCGCAGGTGACGCCGCTCAGCCGGCCGCTGGTCGGGGAGGGTGAGATGCATGCGGGCGGGCTCCTCTCCCTGGGGACGGTGGTGCACACCGGGGACGAGGAGGGTCCGTCACCTTCGGGGGCCGTGGCTCCGGCTCCAGCGGCTGAGCTGCCCCGCACCTTCGCCTACGACGACTACCGCGCCTACCTGCGGGCCTGGTTCGCCCGCCGCCGAGAACAGGCGGCGGCCCGGGGCAAGACCTTCACCATGAACCAGGTCGCCCGGCGCGCGGGCTTCAACGCCGGCATCCTCTCGCACCTGCTCTCGGGCCATCGGCACCTGCCGGAGGTCCACCTGGAGGGTCTGATCCGGGGGCTGCGCCTCGAAGGGGAGGAGGTCCGGGATCTGCCGCTGCTCTGGCGCTACACGCTGGCCACGGGCCCCGGAGAGCGCGCCGCGCTGCTGCTCGAGCGCCGTGGATTCGTAGGCTTTCGCGAGGCCCGCCCGGCCGCTGCCGCGGCGATGGGCGTGCTGGCCAGCCCGGCGGCCCTGAGCGTGCTGGAGCTGGCCCGCCACCCCAGCTTCCAGGCGGACGAGGGCTGGATCCGGGAGCGACTGCTGGTCCGCGCCAGCTCGGAGGAGCTCCGGGCTCACCTGCGCGATCTCCTGGCCATCGGGGCGCTGCGCCCGGACGCGGAGGGCCGGCCGCGCCCGGTGGCCTCCCATCTCTGGCTGGAGTCGGCCACCCACCGCGACCTGATGTCCGCGCTGCACCTCGCCAACCTCGACCACGTCGGCCGCGTCGCGCGGACCGAGCCCGCCCTGGTCTGGCGCGCCGCCCAGGCGGTGGTGCTGCCCCTGCTGGCGCAGGACGAGCTGGTGGAGCGCGTGCGGCAGCTCCACCTCTCCTTGGAGCGCGCGCTGCAGCAGGCCGCCGCGGAGAATCCGGGAGAGTCCACCGAGATCCGTCTCTTGACGCTACAGCTCGTTCCAGGTACGAGGGAGTTCAAACCCTGATCCCCCTGGAGCCGCCATGCGCGCCGCCTCGAAGAGCCTCCCTCTCCTCCTCGGGTTGGTGCTGCTGGGGCTCCGGCCCGCGCAGGCGGGGATCTCCATCGCCGACCCCGATGAGCTGCGGGGGATCATTGGGCGCTGGATTACGGGCGCCGACCCCGACGAGCTGGTCAAGGTCCCGGGCCTGCGCCTCTCCGTGCGGGTCATCGCCGTGGGCTGGAAGGGCCACGCCCGGGAGCTGCCGCCGCGCCCGCTCCCACACCCGCTGGAGAGCGCCGATCTCCGGCTCGTCGCCCCGCCGGGGGGCTGGACCGACGTGGTGCTGGTGCTGGAGGGGCCCGCCACGCTGTGGACCGAGGACGGCGCCGCGCGCACGCTGTGGCTGGAGGATCTCGTCATCCCGCTGGACGACCCGGACGCCACGGGCCCGATGACGCTCTCTCTGCCGGCCCTCCAGGGGGGCGAGCCCGCGCTGGAGGCGCGGCTCCAGGATGGCCTGCTGCTGGTGCCGGTCGCGCGCTGAGGATCAGAGGTCAGGTCATCGAGCTACCTCTTCACCAGGTCTTCGACGATGATGTAGCGTCCTGCTTCTCGGTCCAGGCGTATCTGGTCCTTCTCGAAGAGCTGGATGAGGTAGTCATTTCGCGCCGACGTCGTCTCGAGCGCCGCCACCTGATCGAGCTGCTGTTCTAGAGCGCTGCCGTCGCGAGTCACGGCATCTGGACGCAGGACATCTCGCAGCTCCCTCGAGGAAGGCACAGGCACGCAGTGCTCAAGGAGCGGTCCGAGATCCAACAGCGGCTTGAGGGTCCAGGGGGTGGGCTGGGCGCCAGGCACATCCGGCGTAGAGGTCAGGCTGATCACGAATCTCAGCTTGTCCGCGGTGTCGGCCTCTGCGGGGATCCTCTCCCGAATCGAGCGGATCATGAGGTACCACACCCCGTCTTCCCGCTTCAACTCCAGGTTGCTGACCAGCTCGCTCCGGTAGTCCATCAGGTTGGGTTGACCCGGCGCGACCGAATAGACCTTCGTACCTTTGTCGTTGAGCAGGAAGGCCCAGGATTTGATGGGGATGCCCTTGTAGTCCCTCGTCGGGAGTGGCACCTTCCAGAGGTAGCCGCCACCACTACCTCCTGACGCGGAGGGCGTGATCGGATCGGCGAAGGAGTGGTCCTGGTACTGCGCGCTGAGCGTCAGCGCGTAGTCCACGGTCAGTGTACGCTTCACGCCACCCGCCAGGACGTCTACACCGCTGAAGTCGAGCCCAATGGTCACGTTCTCCTCGGGGATCACCTTCTGTGTCAGCCCTGGGACCAAGCTCTCCGCGAGCTTGATTTCCAAGGTAACCTGCGGAATAGGGGGTGTCTCCCGCGGTCCGCTGTCCAGGTTGCCCCGCTCGTAATCTGGGGTTCCGTCCTCACCGGTCTTCAACTGCACGCTCAATCGAGCCGTCTCGACGGATGAGGCGTCCGCGAATTTTGCACTGACACGTAGGTTTCGCACGAAAACCTGAGCCTCCTCAGGGTCGCTGGGGAGCCCTGGAAGCTCGAGCTTGCCCCATCCTTCGCCCCTCTCGTTCAGGTTCACGGTGACCTTGCGGGGCATCTGCTTCACCCGCCGCTCCCAGGCGTCGAAGATGTGGCCTGGGCCGGGTATGGGGGTGAGGTCTTGATCGCCACTCTGATCCTTCAACACAAATGTCAAGTAGCTTCCATACGCTCGTGTCTGCTGCATCGCATGCTGGCTTCGCAGATTCTGCTCGAGTCTTGCGTTCACGAGCGCGGCGCCCAACGCAACCTCAATCTGCTCGTCCGCGTCCCTGTCTATCGTCAGGGTCTCCCGCTCATCGTAGAGGACCGCCGCGCCGCTGAATCGGGTAAGCATCTTCGGGGGCGAGGTGACGAAATCTGGATTCTGATGATAGAGCAGCCAGAACGACATCATCGCACCAGTCTCCTCGCGTGAGACGGCAGCGTGGGTCGCGTTAGAGGTGAACCAGGATGGCAGTGAGCTCGTGAAGCGACCGATACGAACGGTGAGCCTCCGCTTGGAGTCCTTGGTGTAGGCCATCTGGCTCTCCAGCTTGGCCTTGAGGAGGCCGAAGCCTCCATCTGCCGCACCCTTCACAGCAGACTTCAAGCTCTTCTCGCACTCTTGCTCCCATACGGAGAACGGTACCCGATTCTCTTCGTCGTCAGGGCGGGAGTAGTGATTCGCAATGGAGGCTGATATCTGCTTCCCCGACAAGCCGCCATCGAACAAGGTGTTGGCGAGTTCCAGGGGTGAGATCGGCAGAGCGACCTCGTACTGCCTGTCCACGACGCTCGGTGGCGCCTGGAGGAGATCGTTCACGAGGAACAGTCTGTATCGTTCATATTGTCTGTCTCTGTACGCGAAGAGCTTCCCGACATCGACGGGAGTGCACTCGGCGATCAGCTCCTCTGCGACGTCGGCCAGCCCCTCCCGAAACGAAGCTGGGCCAGGAGGGGGGAGCGCACCCAGGCTGGCGAGGGAGAGCAGGGACAGGGCGAGCGCGGCGCGAGACCTCATGGCGACACCTCAGGGGCTGTGCGCGGACTCTACCACGGCATCTCCAGATCGTGGCCTTCCCCCAACAGCAGCTCCCAGGCGCCCAGGATCTCCGCCCGCCCGAAGCGCGCCGCCACCGCCTGCCGGCCCCGCTCGCCCAGCGCGCGCGCCCTGTCCGGGTCGGCCTCCAGGGCGCGGATCGCCTCCGCCATGGCCTCGAGGTCGCCCGGAGGCACCAGGATCGCGCCCTCCGCCGCCCACTCCGCCACGCCGCCGGTGTCCATGGCGATGACCGGCGTCCCCTCGGCCAGGGCCTCCAGCCCGAGGACGCCGAAGGGCTCCTGCCAGCGGGCCGGGAAGAGCAGGGCCCGCGCCCGCCGCAGCGCCGCCCGGAGGGCCCCGCGGTCCAGCCAGCCCAGCGCCTCCGCACCGTCGAGCCCGCCCAGCAGCCTCCCCGCTCCGGCCACCGACAGCGGCGCCCGCACCCCGCTGCGCCGCCAGGCCTCCCAGCCGAGCTCCGGCCCCTTGTGGGCCACCAGCCGCCCGCCGAGCAGGTAGCCCTCCCCGGCTGACGTGCGTAGAGGCCCAACCTCCACCCAGGGTGGAAGGACCCGCGCCCCGCGCAGGCCGGCGGCCGCGAGCTCGTCCGCCATGTAGCGGGACAGGACCGTGATCCGCGCGCCCCGGATCGCCTCCCGACGCGCCGCCGTGACCGCGAGCATCCTCGCCCGGTAGCCCGAGTCCGGCAGGCAGGCGGCGCAGGGCTCGTCGCCCATCGGGAGGGCGCAGCGCGACCCGTCGGGCAGGGTCCGGCCCGGCCCCGGGCAGAACAGGCGGTGATCCTGCACGGTCACGACGGCCTTGCCCGTGTCCACGGCCCGCGCCAGGGCCCGCGGGTTCATGACGTTCTGGACCAGCACGGCCTCCGCCCAGTCCAGGAGCGGCTCCAGCCCGGCCAGATCGCCCTCCTCCGCGTCCGCCGCCGCCAGCGCGCGCGCCCGCAGGCAGGGCACCCCGTCCGGCCAGCCCGCGTGGCGCTCCGGCCCGCCCTCCCCCACGGCGACCCGCAGCGTGTGGGTCTCGGACAGCGCGCCCAGCAGATCCAGCCAGCAGGCCAGCGCGCCGCCGCGCGCGGAGAGCGAGTCTACCAGCAGGAGGATCCGCACCCGCCCTGGTTAACGCGCCAGGTTGCGCAGGCGACGGAAGACGCGGAAGAGCACGCCGTGCTCGGGCTCCGGCGGGGGGACGCGCACGGGCTCCGGGCGGGGCGCGGCGGGCTGGGGAGCGGGCTCCTCCTTCGTGGAGGGGGCCCCGGTCTTCCAGACGGCCAGCAGGCGGACACCCTCGGGGAAGATGATGTTCTGCTCCTTCTCGGCGTGCGTGTCGAGCTGATCGAGCATCGTGAGCAGGTCGTCCTCCAGCTCGCGGGCCTCGGGGCTCGCGTTGCGCAGCGCGTCGGAGATGGTCGCCAGCTCGTCGATCTCGAACTGCATCTCCTGGAGCGGGCTCTCGAAGTCGGAGCGCCCGGGATCGCGGCCCTCGGCCAGCGCGCGCAGGGCGGGGAAGAGGATCTCCTCCTCGATGCGCAGGTGGTCGTCGATGCCCTCGGTGAAGTGGCGCCAGGGCGCGGCCAGCCGCGGCGAGACCTCCCAGCGCTTGAAGGCCGCGTCCAGGCGGGCGACGGTGGCGCGGAGCTCCTTGTGCCAGGCCAGCGCGCGGTCGAGGCTCTGGAGGAAGGCGGTCGTGGACAGGGGGGCGTTGGCGGTCATGGGGGCTCCGTCCGAGGGAGGGGAGCGAGGAGCACGGCAAGAATCGTGCCGTGCGTCGATCCGCCTGTGGAGCGGGTTCTGGCGCGGAGTGTGTGCGATTTCACCCGCTTCGCGAGCCCCCCGTGTGCGAGGTCGCTCAGCCCCCGCCGCCGGGCTATGGGCCCGGCCATGTCCGACTCCCCCTACGCGCCGCTCCGTCACCCCGCCTTCCGCGCCTTCCTCGTCGGTCGGGTGCTGGCCGCCCTGGGCTCGCAGTCGCTCGGGGTGGCGGTGGGCTGGCAGATGTACGCGCTCACCGGGGATCCGCTGGACCTCGGGCTCATCGGGCTCGTGCAGTTCCTCCCGCCCTTCCTGCTGTTCCCGCTGGTGGGGGTCGTCGTCGACCGCGCGAACCGCAGCCGGGTGCTGACGGGCTGCTACCTGGGGCTCGCGCTGGGCGCGGCGACCCTGCTGGGGCTCACGCTCTCGGGCGAGGTGAGCACGGGGCGTGTCTACGCCTCCCTGTTCCTGCTGGCCCTGGCGCGCATGTTCAGCGGGCCCTCGGCCACCGCCCTGCTGCCCCAGATCGTGCCGACCGACGAGTACCCGCGGGCGACGAGCTGGTCGAGCTCGGCGTTCACCGCCGCCTTCATGACCGGGCCCGCGCTGGGCGGAGGGGTCTACGCCCTCGCCCAGGCCCGGCAGGTGGACGGGGCGGCGGTGGTCTACGCCATGGCCGGGCTCCTCTTCCTCGGCGCCCTGGGCGCCACCCTCTGGCTCCCGTCCCGCCGGGCCGAGCACCGCGGCCAGCCCCCCGGGCTGCGCGAGGCCCTGGACGGGCTGCGCTTCATCTGGAGCCGCCCGGTGCTCCTGGGCGCAATTACACTAGACCTGTTCGCTGTCCTCTTCGGCGGCGCGGTGGCCCTGCTGCCCATCTTCGCCCGCGACGTGCTGAACGTGGGGCCCGAGGGGATGGGCCTGCTGCGGGCGGCCCCGGCGGTGGGCGCCCTGGCCACGGCCCTGTGGCTGGCGCACTTCCCCGTGCGCAGGAACACGGGCCGCGCCCTCTACCTGGCGGTGGCCGTCTTCGGGCTGGCGACCATCGGGTTTGCCTACTCCACGAATTTCTGGCTCTCGCTGATGTTTCTGGCGATCACGGGCGTGGCCGACGAGGTGAGCGTCTTCATCCGGGTCCAGGTGGTGCAGCTGGCGACCCCCGACCGCCTGCGCGGCCGGGTGAGCGCGGCCGAGTTCGTCTTCATCGGCGCCAGCAACCAGCTCGGCGAGCTGGAGAGCGGGCTCACCGCCTCCTGGTGGGGCGCGGTCCCGGCGGCGGCCTTCGGCGGGGCCGCCTCGGTGGCGGTGGTGCTGATCTCGGGGCTGCTGTCGCCAGCGTTACGGCGGGTGGATCGGGTGGAGGATCTGCGGGCGGAGTGAGCGCCGTCAACGCGCCGGGGTCGTCGACGGCGGGCCGCTGTACCAGGCGGCGATGTGTCCGCCGCTCCAGGCCCACACGACACCCCCTGAGCCCACCACCCCGGCGGCCTCCTCCCAGCGCTGCAGGGTTTCGCCGCTCGCGCTCTTCAGCTCCCAGCGCCAGCGCGGGCCGTTCAGCCTGCCGCCCGTGCGCGTCTTCACCAGGGTCCGGCCGCTCCCGATGGCGACCTGATCGGGGACGGGCAGGCCCTTCGCGGCGGCGAGGAGATCCTCACGGGAGGGCGTATCGGGATCGTCCGAAAAGTGAGGTTCTCGGCTCCCGTCTGGGGCGCGCTCCAGCAGGCGGCCGGTCCGCGGGTCCAGCCAGCGCCAGGCGCCCCCCCGGACGGGGAGCACCCAGCCGCCCTCGGGCGCGAGCCAGCCCACGACCGCGAGATCGAGGCGCCAGCGTCGCTCGCCGGTCCGCGGGTCCAGCGCGGCGATCAGGCCCCCCTGGCCGGTGATGAGCAGCCCGCCAGACAGGGCGCGGGGGAGGAGCAGCTCGTCCCGCCGCCAGCGCAGGACGCCCCGGCGGTCCAGGGCGGCGGTGAAGCCCCGACCCGCGACGATGACCATGCCGTCGGGGCCGGCGACGGCGGCCAGGATGGGACGGGAGACGCTCCAGACCAGATCGGCGTCCACCATCCAGGGCCAGGGCCCTTCGCGCTCCGCCTCGGAGGCGGCGGGCGGCGGCCGGGAGAGGGGGGAGAGCTCGAGCGTGCTCAGATCGCAGGCGGTGCTCCGATTCTGCTCCTCCGAGACCTCGCGCGCCTGGCGCTCGGGCGCGGGCAGGGCCCAGGGCTCCCCGCGCAGGGCCGCCCCGGTGACCTCTCCGAGGGGTCCGAGCGCCTCGCCGTCGCTGCGCGCGACGCCACGCTGGACGGAGATGCTCCCAAGCGTGCGACCTTCCCGTGGATCGAAGAATGTCCACGCCTCACGATGCTGAACGCCGATGAAGTCGGCCCCGACGCGGATCTTCTGCGCGTCGCGGTCCACCTCCCGCACCCAGAGCCGCTCCCCCGTGGCGACCGACCAGGCGCTGAGCCCGTCAGCGTCCATCACCACCAACGCCCTGCCGTCCGGCGAGATCCCGGCGATCCGGGGCCGGAGGGGCAGCACCTGACCCCAGGCGCCGCCCTGGCCCTGCACCTCCACGCCCTCGAGGCGCTGGACCAGGACCAGACGCCCGCCGCTGGTGCCGTGGACCACCGGGTCGTGCGGGGGGGTGAGCTCGCCGCGATCGGGCAGATCGGGGTGATCGTCGCCTCCGCCGACGCCACCCGTCTCGGCGTCCACCGCCGAGGGCGCGCCCAGCCGGATCCCGTCGTGCGGGAACACCAGCCCGCCAGGGACGCGATCGACCTCGCGCAGCTCGGAGACCGAGCCCGGCGGCAGGCTCCCCAGCAGGTGGCCCTCGGCGTCCAGCCAGCGGAGCCCGTTATCGTCGAGGGTGAGCAGCTCGTCGCCCAGCACGGCGCGGTCCAGCCCGGTGGGCTCATAGCGCCCGTTCGGTCGGAGCAACCCGCCCTCGACCAGCAGGGCCGGGCCGCTCGCCGTGGGGATCACGTCGTCGAGGGCGACGAATACGCGCGGGGCGTCGCCGGCCAGGGCCAGGCGCAGGGCGAGGAGGAGGATCATGCAGAGACGGACAGCGCCGAGGCCCGGGGGTTCCCGCGCCTCAGCTGGCCTTCCGCCCCTGGCGGCGCAGCAGCTCCATCAGCTTCTCCAGGTAGTCGCTCTCCTCGGCCAGGATCCGGGAGCCCGGGTTGTAGGTCAGGTTGGAGAGCGTGTCCGCCATGCGGGTCTCCAGCCCGGTCAGCGCGCCGTAGCGGCTGTCCTGCGGCCCGATCTCGGCGCGGGCCGAGAGCAGGGCGCTGGCGAGCTGGGGCGGGGCCGCGGCGAGCGGGTCGAGCCCGGTGTGCTGGTGGAAGGGCTGGCCGGTGCCGTCCAGCGAGAGCTGGTTGAGCTCGCCGAGCAGATCGTGACGGGCGGTGCGCCCGCTGGACTGCTCGCCGTGCTGCTCGGCGCCGCCGAGGTTCTGCAGCAGCTTGGACTCGGCGACGGTGGCCGACAGGTAGCCGGGGCTGGCGAAGTCCATCTGCTCCATCATCGTCTGCAGACCCTCGCGGTAGCCGGTGCCCAGCGTCGGGTTGAGCTGGGTGGGCGTGTCGAGGGCGGGCTCGTCGAAGAGGGAGAGCTGGCGCGGGGCCTGCTGGGCGGGCTCGTCGAAGAGGGAGAGCTGGCGATCGGCGCCGGGGCTGGCGGGCGTCTCGACCTTGTTGGCGCTCTCGCGGTCGCCGGGGCGGACCTGGATGTGATCGTTGGCCACCTTGCCCGGGTTCTGCGTCTCGTAGTCGCTCTTCGCCTTCTGGAGCGCGGCCACCGGGCTCATGCCGTCCTGCATGTAGCGGCTGGCGAGGTTGACCATCTCGATGGCGGTCGAGTCGTAGACCGGGCCCTTGTAGCCGAGCGTCGTGACGCCGCTGGCGTTGAGCATCTCGGCCAGGCTGCGCCCGCCCGCCTTGGTCTCGCCGTGGCAGATGTTCAGGAACACCGACTGGAGCTGCGGAGAGCCCTGCACGAGCTGGACGAGCTCGTCGGCGCCGAGGCGCTGGGCCCGGCCGCTCTGGCCCGTCAGCAGGACGTCGCCGGGCTCGCCGTGACCGGAGAGGATCAGGTTGCTGGCCAGGTTCGCGGAGATGAGCGCGCCGAGCTCCTCGGGCGTCGGGTCCTTGACCTTGACCACGTTCTCCAGGTTCTTGTTGATGTTGGTCAGCTCGCCGCTGAGGTTCAGCTTCGCCTGGTCGGTGGGCTGGCTGCCGACCCAGAGGGTGACGGGCTTGTCCGTGCCCTCCTTGGCGTTGGCGATGATGTACTGCTCGGCGGCGGCCTTCTGCAGGCTGGTGACGACCTTGGCGGCCTCGTCGTTGTCGCCGAGCTTCGCCTTGATCTGGTCCCAGGAGCCGGCCTTGGTCGGGTCGCCGGAGAGCAGGCCGGCGACCTCCCACATGAGCTTGGGCGGGACGTCGGCCTTGGCCAGGATGTCCAGCGGGTCCGAGCCCAGCGCGTGCTTGAGCAGCGGGGTCGTGTCCTCGGGGATGGTGCGCGCGTAGTCGTCGGGGTTGAACAGCGTGAGCTGCTCGGGCTTGTCGGTCCCCGGCCCGTGGACCTTGACGCTCTCGCCGGGCTTGAGGCCGCTCTGCTCCATCTCCTGCTTCGCGCGGGCGAAGGCCTCGCCGGGGGGCGTGCCCTCGGCGATGAACTTCGCGGCCATCTCCGTCATCTTGACGGCGGTGGAGTCGTAGACGGGGCCCTCGTAGCCCAGCGCGGCCTTCCCGGTCTTGCCCAGCAGGGCCGCCAGGCTGGCCTCGCCGCCGTCGCCGCCGTGGCAGATGCTCAGCAGCACGCTCTGGAGGCGGTCCGAGTTCTGGACCATCTTCACCAGATCGTCGCCCGTGACCTTGACGGGCTCCATCTTCTGGCCGCTGAGGATGACCTCGTTCGGCTCGCCGTGGCCGCCGATGACGAGGTGGTCCGCCTTGTTCGCGGCGATCAGCGCGTGGAACTCGCTGGCCACCGGGTCGGAGACGTGCACCACGTTGTCGGAGTGCTGCTGCATGCCCTTGACCTCGGCGCCGAGGTCGAGTTTGGCCATGCCGTTGGGTTGGGACCCAATGTAGAGCGTGAGCGGCTGGTCGCTGTTCTTGTTCGACTGGGAGTGGATGAGGTCGCCGGCCGCGGCCTTCTGGATGTCGAAGACGGTCTTGGCCGCCTCGTCGTTGGCGCCGAGCGCGTGGATGATGTTGTCCCAGCTGCCCACCTTGGTCGGGTCGCCGCCCTGCAGCAGGGCGAGGACCTCGGTCATGGCCTTGGCCGGCACGCCCGCGTCGGTCATGAGCTTGAGCGGATCCATGCCGAGGGCGTGCTCGAGGACGGGGGTGAGGCCGGGGATCTTCTCCTTGGCCGCGGCGGCGGTGTCGAAGAGGGAGAGCTGCTGCCCAGGGCCGTCGTCCTCGTCGACGAAGGTGACCTTCCTGCTGCTGTCCGCGTCGGGGCTCAGATCGCGGGAGCTCTCGGACTCGCGGCGCAGCGGCGCGCCCGAGCCGTCCACGAGGCCAGACGTGTTCCCGCCGTCGATGTCGAGCTTTCGCGCGTCGCTGTTCTTGCTGAGGATGGAGCCGTCGGCGCCCAGGATGTCGCCGGGCATGGCGTGCTCCTGGACCGTGTTGACCTTCTTCGTCTCGCCGCCGGGGAGGATGAGCTCGACCTGGTTGTGCGTCTCGATGGGGAGGTCGCCGCCCTCGGTGCGCTTGAAGACGGTGGCGGGGCCCTCGACGTTCTGGCGCCCGTTGATCTTGTACTCGTTGCCCACCGTCATGCTCTGGGGTCCGCCCATCGCGGTGAACGGGTTGTTGGGCTTGTACTCCTCCTGGGTGACCGGGACGTCGCGCCCGCCGACCTGCTGGAGCAGCGGGCCGTCCAGCGGGATGGCGGTGTTGTTGGCGATGGTCTCGCTCTGGTTGTATTTGACGCCGTAGATCTCGTTGGCGGCCTTGGTCTGGTCGGCGGGGTTGTAGAAAGGCATCTTGCCGTCGCCGCCCTTGTAGGTCAGCGCGAGGGCCTCGACGGTCTGGGGCGCGGTCATGCCGGCGGTGGTCTTGTCCTGGGCCACGAATCCGCCGACCTGCACGCCGTTCTGCTGGAGCTTGTCGGTGGCCATGAAGCCAGGGCGATCCTTGGTCGTCCAGTCGGGCGTGAGGATCTTGGACATCTCGGTGCCCGTCCCCATGCCTTTGTGCAGGATCTCGCGGCCCTGGGCGACGAGCCCGAGCTCCATGGGGCTCAGGTCGGCGGGGCTCTTGCCGCTGTTGTTGATCTCCTGGAGGCGGGCGATCTCGCCGTCGGTCCAGCCCGCCTTCTTCAGCGCGTCCACCCCGGCGCCGGTGCCAAGCTCGCTCTGGGTGCGACCGCCGGTCTGCGCGTCCTTCAGGACGGTCTCGGGCCTTACACTGGTCTCGCTGAAGTGGGCGACCTGCTCCGGCGACAGATCGGTGATCAGCTTGCCGGGGGCGTGGGCCTCCTGATTGCCGCTGAGGCCGCCGTACTGGCGGACCTCGCTGGGGCCCGGGAGCAGGATGGTGGGCTCGGTGGCGCCGCCGCGGGTGGGCTCGGTGGTCCCGCCGCGGGTGGGCTCGGTGGGGGCGACGGCGGGCTGATCGGCGGGCTTGGTGGAGGATGCGGCCTTGTTGTCGCGGTAGGTGGGGTTCTCGAGATCGAAGGTGTAAGCCTCCGCGGCGGTGGGCGCGGCGTCCTTGATCTGCTGGTAGACAGCCTTGTAGTCCAGGTCTCCGCTGGCGAGCTGCTCCTGCATCCGAGTGAGCAGTGTCTCCATGCGCTGACGCTCGGGGCCGGGCGGCATCTGGCTGACCTTGGCGTTCATGTCGCCGAGGACAGCCTGGGCGTACTCCGGCGTGCCCTGCTGTACGCGCATCGACTTGTCGGCGTTGTACCTGTCGCCGAGATCGCTGGTCCCGCCCTTGGCCTCGACGACCGTGAGCTTGCCCGTCTCGGGGTCGGAGTAGATCTTGTCGAAGGTGCGGGCGCCGGAGCCGGTGTACTCGTGCTGCAGACCCTCCTTCTTCGCGTAGGCATCGGCCGCGCGGTTGCCGAGGCGCTCGGACAGCTTGCGGGCCTCGGCGCGGGCGGCGTCGGCGCCGTCTTTGTCGCCGGACGCCTCGAGGCGGTTGGCGCGCTCCAGGGCCTCGTCACGACGGGCGGCCAGGCGGTCGAAGGTGGTCGCCTGCTTGTCGGACATGGACGACTTCGCGTCGAACTCGTCGACGACGACCTTGTTGGTGTCGTCCTTCTTGAAGCTGGCGACGACGTCCGGCGGGCCCTTGTTGCCCGCCTCCGGATCGTTGAGCCGCTTCGTGTCCGCGTTGAAGACCTTGCCCTCGTCGTAACGCTGCCGCAGCTGGGCCTCGGACATGGGGCTGTCGAAGGCGTCCATGTACTCTTTCTTGAAGGTCTCCCAGCTCTTGCCCGAGGGGTGATCGCTGCCGTCGGCCTTCCAGGTCTTGGTGGTCGGGGCCGCGGCGTCGGTGGTGGTCTTGTTGGTCGGCGTGACGTCGGTGGTCGGGGTGGTCTCGGTGGTGCCGCCGCGGGTGGTCTCGGTGGTGCCGCCCCGGGTGGTCTCGGTGGTGCCGCCCCGGGTGGTCTCGGTGGGCGTGATGAGCTTGCTGGTGTTCCCGCCGTCGATGTCGAGCTTTCGCGCGTCGCTGTTCTTGGAGAGGATGGAGCCGTCGGCGCCCAGGATGTCGCCGGGCATGGCGTGCTCCTGGACGGTGTTGACCTTCTTCGTCTCGCCGCCGGGGAGGATGAGCTCCACCTGGTTGTGCGTCTCGATGGGGAGGTCGCCGCCCTCGGTGCGCTTGAAGACGGTGGCGGGGCCCTCGACGTTCTGGCGCCCGTTGATCTTGTACTCGTTGCCCACCGTCATGCTCTGGGGTCCGCCCATCGCGGTGAACGGGTTGTTGGGCTTGTACTCCTCCTGGGTGACCGGGACGTCGCGCCCGCCGACCTGCTGGAGCAGCGGGCCGTCCAGCGGGATGGCGGTGTTGTTGGCGATGGTCTCGCTCTGGTTGTATTTGACGCCGTAGATCTCGTTGGCGGCCTTGGTCTGGTCGGCGGGGTTGTAGAAAGGCATCTTGCCGTCGCCGCCCTTGTAGGTCAGCGCGAGGGCCTCGACGGTCTGGGGCGCGGTCATGCCGGCGGTGGTCTTGTCCTGGGCCACGAATCCGCCGACCTGCACGCCGTTCTGCTGGAGCTTGTCGGTGGCCATGAAGCCAGGGCGATCCTTGGTCGTCCAGTCGGGCGTGAGGATCTTGGACATCTCGGTGCCCGTCCCCATGCCTTTGTGCAGGATCTCGCGGCCCTGGGCGACGAGCCCGAGCTCCATGGGGCTCAGGTCGGCGGGGCTCTTGCCGCTGTTGTTGATCTCCTGGAGGCGGGCGATCTCGCCGTCGGTCCAGCCCGCCTTCTTCAGCGCGTCCACCCCGGCGCCGGTGCCAAGCTCGCTCTGGGTGCGACCGCCGGTCTGCGCGTCCTTCAGGACGGTCTCGGGCCTTACACTGGTCTCGCTGAAGTGGGCGACCTGCTCCGGCGACAGATCGGTGATCAGCTTGCCGGGGGCGTGGGCCTCCTGATTGCCCGTGAGGCCACCGTACTGGCGGAGCTCACTGGGGCCCGGGAGCAGGATGGTCGGATCGTTGCCGGTGCCCGAGCGCGTCGTGTCGGCCGGGGTCGTCTCAACGGGTTTGGTGGTCGTCTCGGCGGGTTTGGTCGTCGTCTCGGCGGGTTTGGTCGTCGTCTCGGCAGGCTTGGTCGTCGTCTCGACACCGTCCGGGCGAACGGTGGTCGTCTCGTTGGTCGGCTTGATGGTGGTCTCGGTCCCGGTGGGGAGCACGACCGCGACCTCGCCGGAGGGCTTGACGGTGGTCTCGGTGCCCTCGGGGTGAACGGTGGTCGTCTCGCCCGTGGTCTTCACCGTGGTCTGGCCCTCAGGGTGGACCACGACGGTCTCGCCGTTGGGTTTGATGGTGGTCTCGCCCTGGGGCTGGGTGACCGTCGCGTCGGTGACGGACTCGGGCGGGCGGGTCTGCTGCTCGGAGGGGACGGGCGTGGTGCCCTCGTCCGTGGCCGGCTTCGTCGTCGACGC
Organism: uncultured Enterobacterales bacterium; assembly: GCA_964615375.1. GTDB lineage: Bacteria > Myxococcota_A > UBA796 > UBA796 > CAZKWG01 > CAZKWG01. The sequence continues at coordinate 12,194 of CAZTOW010000034.1, read as the reverse complement.
GGGGTTCTCCATGGTCGGATCGGGCGGGAGGTAGCCGCCCTCGCGCAGCCGAGTGTTGGCGTTCTGTCCGTACTGGGAGCCCTTCTCTCCCATCGCGCCGCCGACGACGTTGCCCGCGGAGCCCATGATCGTGCTCTCGCGCAGCCCGTCCCAGGAGAACTTCTGCTTGCCCGTCGCGACGTCGATCATATAGGTGGTGGCGCCGGTCCCGGCGCCGCTGACGGCCTCGATGCCGCGGCGGCTGGCCCAGTTGCCCCAGGTGGGGCCCTGCGGCGAGCTCGATCCGGTGAAGTTGCCCACCGCGCTGTTCATGAAGTTGCCGACGAAGGTGCCGGTCTCCTGGAGCACCATCTCGCCCGCGCTGTACTCGCGCCCGCGGCCCTTGCCCACGACGTTGCCGTTGGCGTCGACGATGTCCACCTGCTCGTGCGAGCGGTTCTCCCACCACTCGCCCATCGAGTCGGTGAGGCTGCGCTGTCCGTTGGAGTTGATGGAGTCCTGGATGGCGTAGGACAGGGGCTGCGCCACCAGGTTGCCCGCGGTGTTCAGCGTGGCGTCCATGGTGGTCTGGCCGAGGAATCGGAGAGCCTGCTGGCTCTTCGTGAGGGCCTGCGCGCCCTGGGCGGCGCCCTTGGCGGCGAAGAGCTTGTCGCCGAGGCCGGCGGTGGCGGCGGTGATGGCGCCGTTGATCGCCCACTCCGTGCCCTTGGCCGCGGCCAGGGCCCCGGCGCCGCGGGCGCTGTCGCCCAGCGACTCACCGACCAGCTTGCCGTCCTCTCCGCGGGCGAACCCATTCTGCACCATCAACGCGACCGCGTTGGGATCGCGCGGATCGACGTTGACCGGCTTGCCGTCAGCGCCCATGTAGGACAACGATCCGTCCGGGTTGCGGCTGATCGTGCCCATCGTGTCGACGTACCAGTCGTTGGCCGGATCGGTTGGGTCGGGGATCTCCTGCCCGGTGGCCGGATCGACGATCTTCCGTCCGGGCGCGGTCTGGATGCCTTTGTCCATCAGATCCACATTGGCTCGCCGCGCGCCCATCTCGCCCGCGCCGTACATGAGCGCGGCGGATCCACCGGTGACCGCGGCGGTGATGCCGATGACGAGCGGGAGCGCGAGCCCGCCCGTGGCGGCGACGACGCCGATGGCGATGGCGCTGAGCACGGCGCCCAGGACCAGATCGCGCCAGGGCGAGTTCCAGAAGGCGACGAACTGCTGCTCCAGCCAGGTGAAGGCCTCGCCGATGGCGCTCTTGACCTTCTCCCACTGCTCGCCGACCCAGTCGGCGGCGGACTGCAGGGCCTGGGCGGCCTCGTGGATCTTCTGGTCCACGAACTCCTGGACGGCGGTGATCGCGGCGATCTGCTGGTCGAACCACTCGTTGACCGCGTCCTGCGCCAGGTCGAAGGCGGCGTTGACGGCGTCCTCGGCCAGATCGAAGGCGGCGTCCACCGCCTGGCTGGCGGCCTCGTGCAGGGCGTCGGCCGTGTCGTGCAGCGTCTGCTCGGCGGCGTCCACCGCGGAGATGAGCGTGTCCTCGGCGGCGCTGACGGCGGAGATGAAGGTGTCGCCCGCGCTCTGGACGGCGGACTGGAGCTCCTGGCTGGCGGCCTCGATGGTGGCCTGGGTCTTGTCGCACAGATCGTTGAACTGCTGCAGGTACTGGTCAGCGGCCTGCTGGAGCTGGTTGGCCAGGTCCTGGTCGATGAGCGCGACGGCGGCGATGAATCCCTGGACGAGGGCGTTGACGGCCTGCTGGAACGCCTCAATCAGCGTGTTGACGAGGCTGGTGAAGGCCTGGATGGCGGCGTTGATCGCGTCCACCATGGCCTGGGCCAGCGCCTTGATGGCGTCGGCGACCGCAGAGATGAAGGCGCGGATGGCGTCGGCGACCGCCGAGATGATCGCGTGGATGGCGTCGTTGACGGCCTGCAGCAGGGCCTGGGCGGCGGCGCGGGCGGCGTCGAGCACGGCCTGGGCGGCGGCGCGGGCGGCGTCCAGGATGGCGTTGATGGCGGCGCGGGCCTCCTCCATGCGCGCCTTCACCCAGTTGCACACGGCGTTCCAGGCGCTGGCCACCCAGTCGCCGACCTTCTCGAAGAAGCCCTTCTCGCTCTCGGCCTCGGACTTCTTGGCCTCGCACTCGGCCTCGGCGGCGGCCTGCTCGGCGGCGGCGTCGGCGTTGCCCTTGTCGATCTCGGCCTGGTAGTTGGTCTGTCCCTCGGCCAGCTTCGCGTCGACCTGGGCCTGGCCCTCGGCCTGCCTGGCGGCGACCTCGGTCTGGCCGCGCGCGTTCTCGCTCTCGGTAAAGGCCTGCGCCTCGGCCTGTTTGGCGGCCTGCTGGGCGTCGAAATTGGCCTGGGCCTGAGCCTTCTGGGCCTCGGTCTGGGCCTCGGCCTGGGTCACCTGGCTCTGGTGGCTCTGCTCGGCGGACTGCACGCCGCTGTCGTAGGTCTGCTGCTCGGCCTCGTAGGCGGCCTGGGCGGTCTGCTGGGCGGTCTGCTGCTTCGTCTGCTGCTCGGCGAGGGCGGCCTGCTGGCCCGTCTGCTGGTCGGTCTGGGCCTGGGAGTAGGCCTGGTCATAGCCGGCGGTGGCGCCGTCCACGCTGGCCTGGTGCGCGCCCTCGGCGCCGCTCAGCGCGCCCTGATAGCTGGCGTCGGCGGCGGAGGTCTCGGACTGGTAGGCGCCCTGCGCCTCGGCGTAGCCGCTCTCCATGTCGGCGATGGCGGCGTCGGACTCGCTCACGGCGCGGTCGTGGGCGGCGCGCGCGGTGTCCATCTGGGCGGCCGGCTCCACGCTGGGTCGGCTGGCGTTGTAGTCGGCCTCGCCCTGGGCCGCCTCGTCCTGAGCGCTCGCGTACTCCGCCTGCGCGCCGCTCACGGCCTCGCCGTGGCTCTGCTTCGCGTTCTCGCTGAACTTGTTGGAGATCTCGTCCTGCCAGCGCTGGGTCTGCTCGCCGGTCTTCTGCCCGACCTCCTGCTGGATCTGGCCCATGGCCTGCGGCCCGGGGATACCGCCACCGCCACCGCCGCCACCGCCGCCACCGCCGCCGCCGCCGCCGCCGCCGCGGGGCGCCATGGCCTGACCGCCGCCGCCGCCGCCGCCACCACCGCCACCACCGCCACCGCCGCCACCGCCGCCGCTGGAGACCTGGGGCGCGGGGAGCTCGGCGCTGGAGACCACCGGGTCGAGCTCGGTGAGCCCGCCCGCGGCGTCCTCGAAGCCGGGGACCTCGAGCCCGGCGTCGGGGAGCTGCGCGTTGACGAGGGGGCCGAACATGGCGCCCGGATCCGCGGCCTGGGCCGCCTGGGTGCGCAGCTCGGCGCCCGCGGTCCCCATGGCGGCGTTGGCCGAGGGCGGGGTCTGGATGGGCGTGGGGCCGGAGGGGAGGACGTCGCTGACCATCTGGCCGGCGGACTGCGCGGCGGGGGTGGCGACGTTGGCGGGCGTGCCGCTGGTGAGGGCCTCGGGGGGAGGCATGTTCGCGCCGGTCTGGAGGTCGGTGCTGGCGCGAGAGGCGGCGTTGGACTGCACGCCCGCCATCTGGCCGGCGACCTGGGCCCCGCCGGCGCCGGCGCTGGACTGCACGCCCGCGGCGCCGGCCTGCTGGCCCGCCTGGGCGGTGCCGAAGCCCTGCCAGGAGGCGGAGGCGCTGGCCTGCGCGGCCGGGACCTGGGGGGCGACCTGGCTGCCCATCTGGGCGCTGGCCTGGCCGGGGACGGCGGACATGCCCGCGGCCGTGGCGCTCATGGAGCTGGCGGCGGAGGCCGAGTCCGGGGCGACGCTGGGCGCGCCGCCGCTGTTCTGGGCGGCGGGGAGGCTGGTGTTCACGCCCGCGGTGGAGGGGGCGTCGGTGGCGCCCTGGCCCGTGTCCTGGCCCTCGTTGGCGGCCTCGGGGGTCACGGCGGCGGCGGGGGACTCGGCCGCGGGGGCCTGGACCGCCGGGGCGGGGGTGGCGGTGGGGGCGGGGGCGCCGGTGGCAGGCGCGGCCGCCGGAAGCGCGTTGGTGCTCTGGTCGGCGCCGGCGGCGGCGAGCTCCTCGGCGGGCTCCTCGGCCTGCTCCTCGGCGGCGATGGCGTTGGCGGCGGCGGTCACGGCCGCCATGGAGGCGTCGGTGCTGGCGATGGCGCTGGCCGCGGCGGCGTCGAAGGTGTCGGCGCCCGCGGTGTCCTCACCGGCCTCTGCGCCCTCGGTCTTCGCCTGCTCGCCGCCCGGGGCCTGCGCGCCGGCCTGCGCGCCCGCGCCCTGGCCACCCTGGCCGCCCGGGGCCTGCGCGCCCACGCTGCCGCCCTGCGCGGCGCCCGCGCCCGCTCCGGCGCTCTGTCCGCCTGAGCTCGCGCCCACGCTGGCGCCCTGTGCGGCGCCCGCGCCCTGCCCGCCGCCTGCGCTCTGTGCGGCTGCAGCGCCCGCGCCCTGCCCACCGCCCGCGCCCTGTGCGGCGCCCGCGCCGCCGCCGACCGGCGCCACCTCAGGCGCGCTGCCCGCCGCGTCCAGGTTCAGGCCGGTCTCGCCGCCGACGAGGCCCTCGCCCTGCGCGGAGCCCTCGTAGCTGCTCTGCACGCCGCCCTCGATGGCGGTGTACTCCTGCTTGCCCACGACGTCGCCGATGCCGGCGCTCGCGGCCGGGGCCGGGCCGTCGCTGGAGAACTGAGGCTCGGGCATCTGGGCGTCGAGCTCCACGCCCGCCGGGGCCGGGACCTCGACGCTCTCGTTGACGTTGATGCTCTCGCCGGCCTCCATGGGCTCGCTCTGGGCCGGGGGCGCGAAGGATCCGCCGCCCGCGCCGACGTTCAGGCTCTGGGAGGTGGCCGGGGTCGCCGCGCCCTTGCCGCCCGCGGCCCGCCGACCCGCGGCCACGCCGGTGCTCAGGCCCGCGCCCACGGCGCCGCCCCCGCCCCCGCCGCCCGCGCTGGCACCACCGGCGACACCACCGGCGACACCACTGGCGGTGCGACCCGCGCCCGCGCCGCCGCCGCTGCGCCCGCCGCGCCCGCCCGCTCCGGCCCCGCCGCCCGCGCCGCCGCCGGCCTGGGCGCCCAGATCCACAGCGGTGGCCGCGCCTGCGCCGCCGCCCGCGGCGTCCTGGCTCGCGCCCGCGCCGCCGCCGCCCCCGCCACCCGCGGAGGTCTCGGCGGACCCACCGCCGCCACCGCCACCGCCACTGCCGCCGCCGCCGCCTTCGCCGCCCGCCGCGGCGGACTCGGCGCTCTTCTGGCCCTCGGCCTGCTCGGCCTCGGCCTTCTCCGCCTCGCCCTCGGCCTGATCCGCCTCGGCCTCGCCGCCCTCGCCGCCGCCCTCACCCTCGGCCCCGGCGTCTCCGCCCGCGCCGCCCGCGCCGCCCGCGCCGGCCGCGGCGTCGGCGCTCTCCTCGCCCTCACCCTCGGCGGCGTCGGCGGCCTCCTCGCCCTCTTCGGCCTCGAGGTCGGTGGCGCCCTCGTCCTCGCCCTCCTCGTCCAGCTCGTCCTCGTCCTCGGCCTGGGCCGCGTCCGCCTCGGCCTCGGCCTCGCCCGGCAGCTCGTCGGAGGGGTCCGCCGCCTCGGGCTCCGACTCGATCTGCTCCTCGGCCTGCGCGTCGAGCTCGTCCTGGTCCTCCTCGTCCTGCTCGGGGTCCGCGTCCGCGTCGGCGCTGTTGGGGTCGTCCCAGTCGATGGGCCCGCTCTTCGAGGAGCCGAGCTCGCCGCCCTCCTCGACCTGATCGGCGTCCTCGGCCTGCGCCGCCTCCTGGGAGCGCGCGCCGCCCAGGCCGAGCGCCTGGTCGAACTGGTCGTAGAAGCTGGACATCACCTCCTGGTGGCCGGCGACCTCGGGGCGCTCGGTCTCCGCGGCGAGCCCCTGGGGGAGCGCCTCCTCGGTGCCCAGCTCCGGCCCCATCCCGCCGAAGGGCAGCAGCGGGAACGCGCCTTCGGGCCCTGTCTCCAGGGCGGAGTGCATCCAGTCGTTGCCCAGCGTGCCCTGAGCGACCGAGGCCCAGGTCCCGCCTTCATTGCCGGATGATCCTCCATGATCCTGGGACGAGGAGTCCAGGTTGGGGGAGCTCGGGGTCTTGTCGCGCGAAGAGACGAAGTTCGGCATACTCCAATACTGCATGCGCGCGCGGGAGTAATTAATAAGGTATTTTATCTACCCATTTATTGAATTCGTCGTTTTATGAGATCAGACGAGCGCTATCGATTGATCGACATTTCACGGAATTGACACGTACATGCACACCGGATGAACACCCCTCGTGGTCCTCCGCTTAGGAGCTCAACTTTGGACTGAGGCCGTCTTCTCGGCGTTCAAGCCCGCACGGGCGAGCAGGGCTCTTGCCGCCTGTGCAGCCTCGGGGGACACGGGCTCGAGCCGCTGGGCGAGCGCCTCCAGGCGCCCGGCCGCCTCCGCGCGCGCCTCCGGCTGGTCGCTGGCCAGGCCCGCCAGGGTCTGGAGGGCCGCGCCCACCTGCGTCGCCGTCGCCGAGCGCGCCGCCTCCGGCCGCTCCAGGAAGGTCTGCACCGCGCGCGCCACCTCCGCCTGCCAGCGCTCGCCGGGGGCCTCTCCGGGGCGTTCCCCCTGGGCGATCAGCGCGTTCGCCACGGCGTCCCACTGGCGCTCGGCCAGGGCCTGCGGGGAGGGCGGGGCGGCGGCGGCGGCCTGGACGGCGGCCTCGCCGATCAGCGAGCGCCCGACGAGGACGATCGTGTCGAGCTGCTCGGGGCTCACGCCGAGGGGGGCGAGGGCGGCGGCCAGGGCCTCCTGGCGGGCGACGGCGTGGGCGCGGAGCTCGGGGTCCTCGCTGAGCAGCTCGGCGATCACGGTGAACAGCCCGCCCAACAGCTCGGCGCCTACGCGGGCGGGCTCGTCGTCGCGTCGCTTCAGCGCGTCCGTGCTGGTGCCGAGGGCCTCCAGCAGGCGCTCCGGGGTGGGGCGGGTGCCCGGGTCCTCGCCGGCGCGCGCCTCGCGCAGCACGGTAGAGACCGCCCGCGCCGTCTGGCTCCAGGGCGCCATCTTCTCCAGGATCTCCCTACCCTGCTGGCCGAGGGCCTCGCGCGCCTCCTTCTCCAGGAGCGCCCCCTGCTCGGCCCCGAGCTCGTAGGGCAGGGCCGCCTCCGGGCTCACCCGCAGGCGTCGGCCGTGGACGGTGCGGAGCGTGAGCTCGCCGGGGGGCAGGATCGCGCCCTCGGGGATCAGGAACCAGCGGCGGGGGGAGCGCAGGAGGTAGAGGGTGGGCTCGGGCACGGGGCCTCCGGGGGGGAGGATAGCACCTCAGCCCCCCTCGATCCCAAAGCCCGCGAGCCGCTCCACCACCTCCTCGCGCAGGCTCCGCACGGCGAGCGCGGCGTAGGCGTCGGGGTCCATCCAGCCCAGCGCGTGCCCGGCGGCGCCGTCGTCCACCCGCAGGTGGCGGGGGCCGAGGCGCTCCCAGAATTCGGAGAGGGGGGCGATGGCCTCGCGCGCGGCGTGGCTGAGGCGGCGGCGCTCGGCGTCGTCGAGCTGGTCGCGCACGAGCTCGAGCCAGGCCCAGCCCAGGCTGCCGTGCGGGGCCTCGTCCTTCACGATGCGGGTGAGCACGGCGCGGGTGACGGGGTGGGTGGCGGCCCGCATGGAGCCGGCCAGCATGGGCAGGGAGAAGCTCTCGCCCACGCAGCAGACACGGACCATGAGCTCGTTCGCGCGCTGGACGGCGCTGAGCCCGGGCTCGAGGGGGAGCACGAGATCGTCAGGGTCGTAGGCCAGCGGCACGCCGCCGCCGAGGGCCATGGCCACCCGCCCGCAGAGCTCGACGTGGACGGCCTCGTCCACCAGGAAGGTGCTGGCCAGGCCGATGAGGTCCAGCGGCGCGCTGGCCTGGGTGAGCGCGCTGACGATCTGACCCATCACCGCCAGCGTGGTGAACTCGTTGAAGGCGTTCTCCGTCCAGCCGATCCGCGCCCGCACGACGAGATCGGGGTCGTAGTCCTGGGGAGCCAGGGTGGACCAGTCGGCGAAGCCCTCCAGCCCGCCGGCCGCCGCGTGCCAGGCGCGGGTGGTGGCGCCGCCCGTCAGGTCTACCTCGAAGAGGGCCGTCGCCATCTCAGACCGGGCACTCCGGGTCCAGGGCGGGCTCCGCCACAGGGCACTCCCCCCCGGCGGGCGCGAGGGCGGGGGCGGCGGTGTCGCCCGTATCGCCGGAGTCGCTGGTGTCGCCCGTGTCTCCGGAGTCGCCCGTGTCGCCGGTGTCGCCGGTGTCCGAGGTGTCCCCGCTCTCGGGGTACTTGCCCGTGTGGCCGCCCTTGACGTTGCAGGCCACCATCGGGCCCGACAGGGTCACGCCCACGGCGCCCGCGCTCAGGAGCCGGGCCGCGCCCCGGAGCGGTCTCGCCGCGCGCAGCGCGTCCAGGGTCTCTTCATCAACCAGCCGCCAGCGGGGGGATCCGGCCATGGTGCGCTCCTCCTGCGAGCCGGTGGGCTCGACCGCTCCATTGTAGCGGATCACGGCGCGCCCGCCTGTACTATCCTTGGCGGATGCAGACGAAGCACTCCCCCTGGCTGGTCTCTGGTGACGTGAGCGCCTTCTTCGCGCTGGCGCTGGACAACCTCTCGAACCTCGTGCTGCTCTCGGCCATCCTGGTGGGCGGCTTCGGCTTCCCCGCGGACGTCTTCCTCACGAAGATGGTGCCGGGGACGGCGCTGGGCGTGTGCGTGGGCGATCTCGCCTACACGCTCATGGCGCGGCGGCTGGCGGCGCGCACGGGGCGCGCGGACGTGACGGCCATGCCGCTGGGGCTGGACACGCCCAGCACGGTGGGGATGGCGGTGGCGGTGCTGGGTCCCACCTGGCTGATGAGCAAGGACGCGACGACCACCTGGCAGGTGGGGGCGGCGACCCTGCTGCTGATGGGGATCGTCAAGGTGCTGGCGAGCTTCGTGGGCGACGCGGTGCGGCGGGCGATCCCGCTGGCGGGGCTGTTGGGCTCCATCGGCGGGGTGGGGCTGGTGCTGCTCGGCTTCCTGCCCCTGCTGCACGTCTTCGAGGCCCCCATCGCCGGGCTGGCGGCGCTGGGTGTGACATTGACGGCGCTGATCGCGCGGCTCCCGCTCCCGGCGCGGGCCCCGGGGGCGCTGGTGACCGTGGGCGTGGGGACGGCGCTCTGGTACGCGCTGGGCGCGGCGGGCCTGGTGCACGACTTCGCGCTCCCCTCGCTCTCGCTGGCGCTCTCGCCGCCGGTCCCCACGCTGGCGGCGCTGGACGGGCTCTCGGGCGCGCTCGCCTATCTGCCGCTGGCCATCCCCTTCGGTCTGCTCACCATCGTCGGCGGGATCAACGTGACCGAGAGCGCGCGGGTGGCGGGGGACAGCTACGAGACGCGGGACGTGCTGCTGGTGGAGGCCGGGGCCACGCTGGTCGCCGCCCTCTTTGGCGGGGTGGCGCAGTCCACGCCCTATATCGGCCACCCGGCCTACAAGGCCATGGGGGCGCGCAGCGGGTACACGCTGCTGAGCGGGCTCTTCGTCGGGCTGGGGGGAGCGCTGGGCCTCGTGCAGTTCGTGACCCAGGCCATCCCCGCCGTGGCCGTGGCCCCCCTGCTGCTCTTCGTGGGCGTGGAGATCGTGAGCCAGAGCTACCACGGCTCGCCGCGCGACCACGCCCCGGCGGTGACGGTGGCCTTCCTGCCCTCGGTGGCGGAGCTGGTGCGCATCGCCGGCGGGATGTTCACCGGGGGCCAGGTGCCGGCGAGCGGGGCGGCCTTCGCCCACAAGGTGGACATTCTGGCCCACGGCTTCATCATCACGGGCATGCTCTGGGGCGCCATCGTGGCGGCCCTGCTGGAGGGGCGGCGGCAGCGGGCGGCGGGGCTCAGCCTGCTCTGCGGCGGGCTCTCGGCCTTCGGGCTCATCCACTCGGTGCTGCCCAGCGGCGCGCTCTACCTGCCCTGGGAGCTCGAGGGGGGCGAGGCCCTGGGGCTCGCGGCGGCCTACGGGTGCATGGGCCTGGTCTTCCTGCTGGGCGGGGAGCGGCGCGTGGAGGAGGGTTGAGCCCAGGGCCCGCTCGGAGGGGAGAGCAGGCTCTCGTGGCGAGAAGAAGTCGATATAATTATATTATTGTGATTTGTGTACATTTCTGTAGCGGATGACTCCTCCGCCATGAACACTCGTGCTCGCTGGACCAAACATCTCTTCCATCGAGGATCATCTGATGAGCGAAAGCGTTCGTCCGTCCCCTGGTTTGTCTCCAATCGGCCTCCTGCTCACCCTGGCCCCCGCGCTCGCGCCTTCCGCCGCGTTCGCGCTCCCTGGCCGTTGTGGGCAGGTCTGCTCCTACTCCACCTGCGAGGCGAGCTGCGAGATCTTCGACTATCGACTGGGGACCTGCAGAGAATACGGCGACTGGGAGACCTGCGAGAACGACCCCGATGACGACGGCTGGAACGACGTCCCCTGGAACAAAGACAATTGCCCGGACGTCTACAACCGGAATCAGGAGGACACGGACGACGACGGTCTGGGGGACGCATGCGACAACTGCCCCTACGTTGCCAACGCGGATCAGGCGGACGGCAATGACGACGGCGTCGGAGACGTCTGCGACAAGGCGCTGAACGGGACGCTCTTCGCCTGGGCGGAGGGTGGGGAGGCGGGTATCGTTGACTGTGGCGGTGATATATTGCTTTTCCCGACCCCTTGTCGTCGGGACGAGCCGCTCTTCGCGCGCTCCATCTTCGTTCGGGACGGGAAGGTCAGCTACCAGGGTCTGGTCCGCGTCTCGGTCTATGACGGAGCGGGGCAGATGCTCTCGACCAACATCCTGGAGTCCGGGTTCGACAAGCCCATCCTCCCGGCCTATTCGGTGAACAATGCGGGATTCTACACCGTTCGGATCCAGCTTCTGGAGGTGCCCGAGGGCTGTCGCGACATGGAGTTCTGGAACGTCGGGAGCTGGGAGAAGGCGATCATCCTCGGGATGGGCGGCCCCCTCGACCCCGACCAGGGCATCGAGTGGCTGGACCGAGGCGCCTGGAACGCCGCGGCGAACGATCTGTCCAGCCTCTCGGTCAACCTGCACAGCGGCGGTCCGCTGTGGGACCTGAGCGGGGGCTGGTTCGACCCCAGCGACGCGATGACCCCGCTCACGGTGGACATCGTGGACCTGGCGCCCCCTGGCAACCCGCTTCACAGCGTGAGCCTCGTGCGGGCAGACTGGGACGGGGAGCGCGAGCTGCTCGGCGTGGACGTCAACGGCCTCGACGGCTGGAGCGTGACGCTCGATCCGCTGGACCTCGACGAGGGCGACACGCTGATCGTGCAGGGGACACGCGCGTTCCCGACGGACGAGAGCCTGTCCGAGCAGCTCTTCCTCGTCCACCTCGGCCCCTGAGCGCGCGCACCCGGTCCAGGCTCACTGCACGACGACCAGCTCCTGCGCGTACTGGTGGGTCTGGCCGTCGCCGCTCACCGTCACCACGCGCACCGTCACGTCGTCGTCCCACAGCGCGTCGGTGATGAACAGATCGTAGCCCGCCTCCTCCTGCGCCTCGGCGTAGTCGATGTGCAGGTGCCCGGCGTAGGCCCCCGCCACCCGGTGGCCGACCGGGCTCACCAGGCCCACGATCTTCTCCCAGTCATCCTGCACGAAGCCGCCAGGGAAGAAGAACATCGGGTGGTGGGAGAACAGCAGCACGTCCTCCTCCGGCCCCTCGGGGAGCTGGCTCAGCTCCTCCTCCAGGTAGGGGAAGGTCCCGTCGTCGATGTCGTGGAGCTCGGCGAGCTCGCTGGCCAGCGCCTCGTCCGAGCGCGAGCACCAGTCGAGCCCCACCCAACGCAGGCCCTCGTAGCTGAACGAGAAGTTCTGGAGCAGGAGCGTCTCGCCGCTCGCGTCCACGACCTCCACCGCCCCGCGCCGCCACTCGTCGAGCTCCTCGGCGCGCTCGGCGTAGATCGGGCCCATGACCTCGTCGAAGGTCTGCTCGTCGCCGAGGTGGATCTCGTTGTCCCCGATCACGGGCAGGTAGGGCACGCTGAGCGGGTCCAGCAGGTCGCGGGCCTTCGTGAGCCCGCCGCTCCAGCCGATGTCGCCCACCACGAAGACCAGGCGGATGTCGCGGTCAGCCTGCTCCTGGTTCACCCAGGCCACCGCCGCAGCCATGCGCTCCTCGTGGTCCAGGTTGTCGGAGAGGTGCGGGTCGGCCAGCACGACGAAGGAGAACAGCTCCTCCATCTCCGGGGCCGCGCTGTCC
>CAZTOW010000033.1:0-108080 GCA_964615375.1 uncultured Enterobacterales bacterium | reverse complement strand
GCCGATGCCGATGCCGATGCCGATGCCGATGCCGATGCCGATGCCGATGCCGATGCCGATGCCGATGCCGATGCCGATGCCGATGCCGATGCCGATGCCGATACCGATACCGATACCGATACCGATACCGATACCGCCCCCTCCCCGCCTACGCCCTCCTCCTCCTCCTCAACCCCACCCCCAACACCGGAAGCACCAAGAACACCGCCGACTTCTCCCCCTTATCCCCACAGCATCCTCCTCCGACCTCCTCCCCCGGCCCGGAGCTGTAGCCGGTCTCCTTGAAGTCCTCCTGGATGGCCCAGCCGGGGTTGCCGTCGCCGACCCACTCGTAGGCGCCGACGTCGGGGGACTCGCCGTCGCGAGGGGCGCCGTTGAAGTCGGCATCGGGCACCCAGGCCTCGCCGGAGGGGTCGGCGGCGTCCTTGAGGTGGGATCCGGTGGCGGGGTAGAAGTCCCAGCCCTCGGGGTCGGTGAAGTCGTCGTAGCCGGCGCCGGCGGCGTAGGTCTCGGCGAGGCTCTCGGGGACGTCGGTGAGGCCGCAGACGAGGTTGCCGGTGTGCAGCCCGAGCTCGACCTCGCCGGTGTCGCCCTCGTCCTCTACGTAGAGGCCGTAGCCGGTGGGGTTGCAGATGGCGTTGTTGGCCAGCACGTTGCCGGTGCGGCCGTCCCACTCCTCGATGTAGACGCCGTAGCCGGTGGTGTTGACCACGGTGTTGAAGGAGATGACCACGTCGTCGAGGGTGTCGCGGTCGTTGGCGGCGCTGCGGATGCCGATGCCGTCCACGTTGAAGACGATGTTGTTGCGCACGCGGCTGCCGCCGCGGACGTCGATGCCCACCTCGTTGACGTTCCACAGCACGTTGCCTTCGACGACGTTGGGGTCGCCGTATTCGGTGCTGTCCACGCGCATGCCACGGTAATTCGTGTCGTGGATGACGTTGTCGTTGATCGTGTTGCCCTGCCCGCCGGGCGCCAGGTAGATGCCCAGCGCGCTGGTGCCCTGGAGGCCGTGGATCCAGTTGCCGCTGATGGTGCTGCTGGCGGTCCAGCAGCTCACGTCGCTGCAGCCGATGTAGATGCCCGCCCCGCTCACCGAGTCGTGCAGGTGGTTGTTGGTGATCGTGAGGTCGGTGTTGTTCCCCGCCAGGTAGAGCAGGGTGCTGCCAAGCTCGCCGATGTCGCAGTCGGTGATCGTGATGTTCGAGCTCGAGTTGATCTCCACGCCGTAGGCGTTGTCCGACTCCCAGCCCTCGGCGCCGCGGAAGGTGAGGCCGCGCACCTCCAGGTAGGTGGCGCCGTTGATGTAGGCGCCGATCCAGGCGTCCACGCCGATCTCCAGGATGGGCGTGGCGCCGTCCTTGGCGCGCAGGACGATCGGCGCCTCCGCCGTGCCCTGGCCCGTCCAGGTGAGCGCGCTGGTGATGGGGTAGACGCCGTCGTTGAAGACGATCTCCGAGCCCGCCACCAGGCTGGCGGTGAGGGTCGCGATGTCGTCGCCGGGGGAGACCTCCACCTCGGCAGCGAAGACCTTGGGGAGCAGGAGCAGGGTGATCATGGGCTCGCCTCCGGGCCGCCTGTGGCGCCGCGATCGTTCTGGGTGCCGTCGGTGTCCTCCCACTCGGAGCCCTCGGGCCCGCTGTTGCGGGCGGGCGAGCTGCGCTGGAGGGAGAGATCGTCGTCGGTGGGGTCGCTGTCGTTGGTGAACGTGGTGAAGAGCGGGTTCTCCTCGGTGTTCTCGTCCTCGTCCGCGGAGACCTCACCGCCGAACTCCACCCCCGAAGAGGTCAGGTAGGCGGTGCAGTACGCCACGCTGGCCCCCGACCCGGGCGCCACGTAGAGCCCGCTCTCGCCGTAGGAGGCGATGACGAGGTTGGACCAGGCGACGAGGCCCGAGGCGTCGTCGGCGTCCACGGAGAGGCCGCCGCCCTCGCCGGTGGCGGTGTTGCCGGTGAGCGTGTTGTTGGCCAGCAGGAAGCTGGCCTTGTCCCCGGTCACCGCGATCCCGCCGCCCACCGCCGCCGCCAGGTTGTCCTGCACGTAGTTGTTGGTGATCTCCACGTCGTCGTCGTCCACGTCGGTGAGCGAGAGCGCCCCGCCGAGCGTGCCCGCCTCGTTGAGCGCGAAGGTGGAGCGCCGCAGCGTGACCGGGCTGGCCCCGGCCAGCGCGATGCCCCCGCCCTCCTGGGTCGAGGTGTTGCTCCAGAATTCGGAGCCCAGGATCTCGGCGCCCGCGCCCTCCAGCAGGATGGCGCCGCCGCGCACGCCCTGGTTGCCCTCAAAGGACGAGCCCTCGTCGTAGAGGGTGCCCGAGACCACGGCGATGGCGCCGCCGTCGTCGGCCGCGACGTTGTCGGTGAACGTGCAGCCGCTCAGCGTGAGCGTGCCGGCGTTGACCGAGACCGCGCCCCCGTCGCCGCCGCTGCTGTTCCCGGTGGCGACGACGTCGATGAGGGAGAGGTCGGAGAGGCTGGCCCACAGCGCGCCGCCGTCGCCGTCCGCGGCCGAGCCCTGCACGGTCAGGTTCTGGAGCGTGAGCGCCCCGCCCCCGGTGACCTCCGCCACGCGATCCCCCGCCTCGCTGGTCAGCACGACCTCGCTCGCGTCGTCCCCGCCGCCGGCCAGGGTGAGCGCGTCCCCGCTCCAGGCGAGCCCGAGGGTGTAGGTGCCGGGCTCCAGGATGATCGTGCGGCAGACCGAGTCCAGCCCGCCCAGCGCGTCCTCGAGATCGTTGTAGGGCAGGCGCTCGGTGCCGTCGCCGCCATCCTCGGCGGAGCCGTCCAGCACGACCGGGAAGGCGTCCGGGTCGTTGTCGTCGCAGTCGCCCGCCTCGCCGCAGGGCGAGTGGCCGTCGCCGTCCTCGTCCAGATCGTCGGCGTAGCCCGAACAGTCGTTGTCCACGTCGTCGCAGACCTCCTCGTTGCCCGGCCAGGCGTCGTCCTCGGTCTCGTCGCAGTCGCCGTCGCAGACCGTGTAGCCGTCGCCGTCCTGGTCCTCGCGGTCGGTCTCGCTGCCGTCGCAGTCGGTGTCCTTGTCGTCGCAGAGCTCCGTGGCCCCGGGGTAGACGTAGGCGTCGCCGTCGTCGCAGTCGTCCTCGCACAGGCGCCAGCCGTCGTAGTCGGCGTCGGCCTCGTCGGCGTCGGCCGCGCCCGAGCAGTCGTTGTCCACGCCGTCGCAGATCTCCTCGTTGCCGGGGAAGGCGGTGGCGTCACCGTCATCGCAGTCGCCGGTGGCCGGGGAGTAGCCGTCCCCGTCGGCGTCGCGGGTGGACAGCGCGCTCTGGCAGCTCAGGGTCACGTAGAGCTGCGCCTCGTCCTCGTCCGAGGAGCGGATCTGGAGGGTGCCCTCCTCCAGGGTGTCCTCCTCGTCGGGCTTGCAGACGACGTCCACGGTGCCTGACGCGCCGGCGCCCAGCTCGGTGACGTCGCCGTCCACGAAGAAGACGTCGTCGTCACCGTCGGTCAGGGAGATGGACAGGATCTCCACCGTCCCGCCGCCCTCGTTGGTGAGCGTGAGCGGGACGGCGGACTGCTCGCCGAAGCCGACCTCGCCGAAGTCGATGGCGTCGGTGGACAGCGCCAGGTCGGCGGGTCCCTCCTCCTTGCCGTCGCAGCCGGCGGCGAGCAGAAAGTGGAGGGTGAGCACGGTGAGAGAAAACGAACGTTTGTAGTGCATGGACGCTCGGAGGAAAAATTTTCGACGTGGGCTTGCGGAGATCGTTCTCACGGTGGCAGTGTATGATTAAAAGTTTTTCCGGGCCAAGGTCTTCCCCTCATGAACCACCCGCGCGGGCTCATCCTCGGCTTCGGTCCACTGCTCTTCGCGGCGTGCGAGGACAAGGGGGGCGACAGCGGCGCGCTCGTCGAGCTCCCCGAGGAGACCGACACAGTCGATCTGGCCGGGGACTCCGTGGCCTTGATCCCCGACACCGCCGACGACGGGCTGGGCAACGAGGAGCCGGAGCACTGGCTCAGCATCACGCAGGAGGGGGTCTGGGAGATGACGCCGCGCGGCGGCCCCTGGACCACCATGACCGGCGAGCTGGTCGTCACCGAGATCCTCGACGAGGACATCGAGAACCCCACCTGCTCGCTGACCTACGCGCTGACCGGCGAGGGCGTCGAGGCCCCGGGCTGCGAGACCTGCGACGTGGCCTTCCTGGTCAGCTTCTACGTGAGCGAGGGCGACCCGGAGAGCTGCTCGGACCCGGACCTGCCGCTGCAGGACGAAGAGCGCACCTTCGGGTGGTCGGAGGTGGACAGCACCATCTATCTGGACTATGCGGGGACGGGCGTGTGGATCCCCTGGTACGAAGGGGAGATCGACGAGGACATCTTGACCTTCACCTACAGCGCTGAGCTCGCCCGGGTCGTCGAGGAGGAGGACGAGTGATGGTGCTCCTCGCGATGCTGCTGGCCTGCGCCCCGGAGGAGGAGCAGGAGCCCGTGGACGTGGGCGAGCCCGCGCCCACGCTGGACCTGCCCGATCTGGACGGGATCGATCTGGAGGCGACCTACCAGGACGCGCTCGGGCTCGCGCTGACGGCGACCATGGGCCCGGCGTGGTCGGGGCACGTGGACTCGCTGACGCTGGCGCGCTCGGGCTGCCCGGACTTCTTCGCCGGGGCGCCCGACGAGGACGCGGACATCGACGAGGACGCGGGCGGGCTCTCCTGGGCCGACTACTGCGAGACGGACGGCGGGCTCTTCTACGCGGGCTGGGCCTGGTGGACCTCGGACATCGCCTTCTCGGGTGAGGTGGACGGCGAGGAGGGCAGCGCCTTCGAGGCCAGCCGCGAGCTGGTGGGCGACGGGGTGGTGGGCGACGACGCGGGCGAGATCTTCGCCTGGGAGGGCGAGGCCAGCGACGCCGTGTCCAGCGAGGAGACCGCCTCCTACGCCCGCTGGACCTGGTCGAGCACGGTGGCCGGCACGCTCCAGGGCTCGAGCCTCTTCGCCAGCAGCCAGGCGCCGGAGGGCTGGCGCGCCGACATGAGCCTCTACGCCACGGGCGGGGACAGCCAGAGCGTGGACATCGTGGGCGACGTCTTCTTCTTCACGCCCGTGCTTCAGGACCGCTTCGACAGCGTGGGCCTGAACCTGAGCTGGACGCCCGCGGACCAGACCGCCCCCGACGCCTGCGCGCTCGAGCCCACGGGCTACATCAGCGTGCGCGACGACGACGCCTACTGGTACGACCTGGTCTTCCAGCCCGCCGAGGACGACGACGTCACCGGCGAGGGCTACGAGGACGACCCCTACCTGGCCTGCGACGGGTGCGGCACGCTCTACGTGCGCGGCATCGCCCAGGACATCACCGTCTGCCCGGAGTTCTCGGCCCTCTGGGAGGCGGTCACCCCCCCCGAAGCCGAAGACTACATCCTCACCCTGCGCGACCTGGAGGGACCATGAAGCGCTCGATCCTGTTGCTGCTGGCGATCGGCTGCACGACCGAGGAGGCTCCACCCAGGGTGGAGGTGCTCGACGCGCGCGGGCAGCTCATCCGCCTCTCGGTGGACCTGCGCGGGGTGCATCCCTCGGAGACGGAGCTGGCCGCCATCGAGGCGAACCCGGACCTCTACGAGGAGTTCGTGGACCGCTACCTGGAGGACCCGCGCTTCGTCGAGCGCATGAAGGAGGTGATGAACCTCCGCGTGCTCACGCGCAACGGCGACGCCTACTACGACCCGGCGGACGCGGGGTTGGGGAACTCCGAGGCGGAGGTGGCGGACGCGCTCGCCGAGGAGCCGCTGGCCCTGCTGGGGCGGATCATCGAGGAGGACCTGCCGTACACGGAGATGGTGCTGGCCGACTACACGATGGCCAACCCCATCGTGGCGGCGATGTGGGGGATCGAGATCCCCGAGGGCACGACGGGCTGGGCCCAGGGCACCTACCTGGACGGGCGCCCGCACGCCGGCATCCTGTCCATGCAGACCTTCTGGGAGCGCTACCCGTCCATGGGCGGCAACGCGAACCGGCACCGGGCCAACGCCGTGAGCCGCGTGCTGCTGTGCGACGACTACCTGACGCGGCCCATCGTGCTGAACCGCGCGGCGGTCGATCAGCTCACGGTGGACCCGGAGGACGCGATCTCCACCTCCGAGACCTGCCAGAGCTGCCACAGCACGCTCGATCCGCTCTCCGCGCACTTCTTCGGCTTCTTCCACCCAGACCCCACGGGCGACCTCTCGGACACGGTCTACCGGCCGGAGAACGAGCAGGGCTGGCGCGACTACGCGGGCAAGGAGCCCGCCTGGTACGGGACGCCCACGGGCGGGCTGCGCGAGCTGGCCGAGAACATCGCCGACGACGCCCGCTTCCGGGACTGCGCGGTGGAGACCTTCTTCGAGGGGCTCACCCAGCGCGACCTCAGCGACCAGGACTGGAGCGAGCAGCAGTACTACACGACCCGCTTCGAGGCCCAGGGGATGCGGATCAAGCCGCTGATCCGGGACATCGTGACCACCGAGATCTACAAGGCGGAGTCGGTGAACGACGCGGAGCTGGACGAGCGGCTGACCACGCTGAAGGTGGTCTCGCCCGCGCAGCTCGCCAGCGTCATCGAGGGGATCACGGGGTACCGCTGGAGCTTCTCCGGGCGCGACGGCCTCACCACCCACGACATGGGGCTGCCGGTGCTGGCCGGCGGGGTGGACGGGGACGGCGTGACCGTGCCCTCCTATGAGCCCGGGGTGGGGCTGGTCTTCATCCACGAGCGCCTGGCGCAGGCCGCCGCCGCGAGCGTGGCCGCCGCCGACCTGGACCCGGAGCGCACCGGAGAGGCCCGGCTGCTCAAGTACGTGACCATCCAGGACACGCCCGAGAGCGCGCCCGACGCCTTCGACGCCCAGATCCGCTACCTCTACCTGGCGGCGACGGGCCGCGCGCTGGCGGACGACGCCACCGAGCCCGCCGCGCTCATGACCGTCTGGAAAGAGCTCTACAGCGCCGAGGCCAGCGCCGAGACGGCGTGGGCCGGCGTGCTGTCGGCCGTCCTTCGTGACCCCCAGGTCCTCTTCTACTGAAGCGGAGGTTCCCATGATGACACGTCGTCAGATCCTGTCGGGGGCCACCGCGTTCGGCGCCGCCGCGCTCGCTGGCCTCGGCGCCAGGCCCGCCCGCGCCGCCGCCGCGGAGCGCAAGTTCCTGTTCTTCTTCGCCTCTGGCGGCTGGGACACCACCCAGGTCTTCGATCCGCACCCGGGCTCGGACGGGGTGGACATGGACGTGGGCACCACGGCCAGCACGGTGAACGGGGTGACGTTCACGTCCGGCGACGACCGCCCGAGCGTGAGCCGCTTCTTCCGTCGCTGGGGTCGGCGGGCCGCCATCGTCAACGGCGTCAACGCGCACAGCGTGGGCCACGACTCGGCGGCGCAGTTCGTGATGACCGGCACCAGCTCCAGCTCGTTTGCCGACTGGCCGACCACGCTGGCGGCGAACGCGATCGGCGACTACCCGCTGCCGCACGCGGTCTTCTCGGGGCCGGTCTTCCCGGGCACCAGCGGCTCGGCGGTGGTGCGGGCGGGGGGCGGCACGCTGCTGGACCTCATCGACGGCTCCATCGTGACGCAGTCGGACCAGCCCTCCTCGCCGCTCAGCACGCCGTCGGACCGCATGGTGGACGCCTTCGTGGCCAGCCGGGTGGCCAGCTTCTCCGCCGGGCGCTCGGGGCTGGGCGGCGACCGGGCCAGCTCGTACCAGGAGAACTTCGATCGCGCGCTGGCTCTCGAAGGGCGCCGCTTCGAGGCCGGGCTCTCCGACCTGGGCAGCGACATCCTCGACCAGGCGGTCAAGGCCAGCGAGCTCATGCGGCTCGGGCTCACCCGCTGCGCGATGATCGGCATCCCCGGCGGCTGGGACAGCCACGGTGACAACACCGTGCAGGGCCCGCAGTTCGAGGACTTCTTCAGCGCGCTCGACCAGCTCATGGACCACCTCGCCAGCACGCCCGGGCTCGCCACGCCCTGGCTCATCGACGAGGTGACCATCGTGACCCTCTCCGAGTTCGGGCGCACGCCCCTGCTGAACGGCTCGAACGGCAAGGACCACTGGCCCTTCGTCTCGGCGATGCTGGTGGGCTCGGGCGTCAACGGCGGGCGGAACGTGGGCGCGACGGACGAGGGGCTCATCGCCAAGGACATCGATTTTGCCACGGGCCAGGCCTCGGACAACGGGGACTCGCTCGGGTGCGAGAACCTGGGCGTGACCATCCTGGAGCTGGGCGGGCTCGACTCGACGAAGTTCCTGCCGGACGTTCAGATCGTGGACGCGCTGCTCACATGAGCCTGGGGCTCCTGCTGGTCTTCGCCTGCGTGGGCAAGGAAGGGGACAGCGCCACGGGCTGTGAGCGCATGCCGCCTCTGACCTACGACAACTTCGGCGCGGGCCTGCTGGAGCAGCACTGCACGGGCTGCCATAGCTCGCTGGTACCCGAGGACCACCGGGAGGGCGCGCCGACGGGGGTGGACTTCGACACCTACGAGGGCGTGCTGACCTGGGCGGAGCGCATCGAGGCGCGCGCCGTGCCCGATGGCTCCACCATGCCCCCGGGCGGCGGCCCGTCGGAGGAGCAGCGCGCCCTCCTCCACGAGTGGCTCACCTGCACCGTCCTCCCCGAGAGCGAGCGGTGGAAGGAGGAGACGAAGTGATCTTCCTCCTGCTGCTGGCCTGCAGCGAGTACCGCGTGCAGCCCCCCGAGCCGGTCCCGCCCGCCGAGCCCCCCGGTCGGGAGGAGGACGCCTTTGGGAGCCCGCCCGACTGGAGCACGTGCAGCGAGGCCTACCTGGGGCAGTACTACAACCTGGAGTGGACCGATGAGGGCATGGCGGAGGAGGTCGAGGACACCGGCGGCCAGACCCGCCTGGAGCTGTCGGACCTCGACCCGCTGACGGCCCCGCTGTGGGAGGCCGGGGACCTGGCCTTCCAGCGCTATGACACGAGCCTGGTGTTCGGCGAGAACTGGTGGCCGGTGGATGAGGATCTGGCGGAGGACCCGGGCTATTTCTCCGTGCGCTGGACGGCCTGGCTGCGGGCGCTGTCCAGCGGGGACGTGGTGCTGGCGCTGGGTGCGACCACGGACGGCTGGGTGCTGCTGGACGACCAGGTGATCGCCAGCGTGGAGGCCACAGAGACCTTCGCCCCGGAGAACCAGACGGTCTCCATCCGATCCGGCGTCTACCCGCTGGATATCCGCATGGCGCACCGCGGCGGCGGCGAGGCGGGCTTCCGCTTCCGGGTGGTCAGCGGGAGCGTGGCGATCTGCTACCCGGAGTTCGGGGCGGAGGAGTAGGGGCGGGCCGGCTACTCCGCGCCCGTGTCGGCGGGCTCGCACACCATCGACGCATCGACCTCCGCGCGGCTCTCGGTTCGGCCCATCGCGCACAGCTCGTCGAAGAGCGCGAGTCGGGTCTGGCAGCCGTCGCAGGCCTCGGTCGTCACCGAGACGCCGTCGTAGGTGCAGGTGACGGCGCCATCGTTACACTGATAGCAGAACTCCCCTTCGACCGAGTCACACACGCTCGGGTCGCCAAGACGCGACCTTCGGCCGCGCCTTGGCGCTTTCTTGCTGGTCGATAGCTCACAGTCGGGCGATTCTGGGGGTTCGTGTATTGGTTGGCATGTCAACGCCCGACTGCTGTCGCTATCTCCCCGCCACCCCGAGCGAAGCGCGTTTTTCTAACGCGCCCCGCTCGTGATGGCTCCTCGGCGCACCCCAGGACGAAGGTCAGGGCGAGGACCAGCCAGACCGGAGGGGCCGGCGAGCTGTGGGAACAGGGTGTGGTTTCAGTGGGTGAAAGGTAGCTTGTTGAAGGCCTGCGCGATGATCTCTGCTCGTTCACCGGTCGGCTCCTGAGTGAAGTAGGAGATGATATCCGTAGACGCCGAACCCTCCAGGTGACCAGAGCTCAGGTTCCCCTCGACGACGAGGTGCATCCAACCCTCCACCTCGGGCTCGGCGTTGATGTTCCCGTGTTCGATCTCGGCGATGTCGAACGCGAGGTGGTACAGCTCTCCCTCTCCCGATTGGAGCTCCCAGTCCTCTGCACGCTCGTTGAAGAACCACAGCGTGCTCCAGCCAAACGCTGAACACTCCGTGAACATGTGCCAGACTCCGAATACGGAGCGCTCGCCCCAGGAGTACTCCTCCGTCCCGCTGTAAACGTGGGAGATGATGCTGCTGTCTTCATCCCGACTCACCACGAGCCGCTCTTCACCGTCGGCCTGCGTGAAGCGGAACAGCAACACGGACTCGCCGCGATCCACATCGGACTCGTCGAAGGTCCCATCTTCGTTTGTGTCCAGCTCTTCGAGCACCTCCGCAGACGTCATGCCTGGATACTCGTCCGGGCAGGTCATGTTCATCTCCCACATGGGCGTGTCGTCCTGTCCGCAACCACAGAGTGTTCCAATCAGGAGGCTGGACCACAGGGTCAGGTGGGGTGCGCCAGTGGGCGAGGCTCGCACCGCGAGCGGGCGCGCGTTCTTGGAGGTCGGGTGCGTGACCATGCGGCCATGGCGACACACAGATGTCGACGTCCAACGCGCTGTCGACACGTTCGGCGCGGGAGAGATAACTCCGATCCGCCCCACCGAGATTGACGAGTCCGGTCTGGACGCCATGCGCCTCCGTGCCTGAGCTCCACCCAGCCTGTCTCTGGAGACCATGACCACCATATAGTTGTGACCATCCATGGTCAAGGGAGAGGATCATGATGGGTGTTTCGATGAAATCAAAGTACAGGTTCGCGGCTCCAGGTTGACTGGTGCCCCCGGCAGACCAGCACCTCGCGCACGAGGAGCGCCAGATCGAAGCACCAAGGCGCCAGGAGCGCCAAGAGAACGCTCGCTCTTGGCGCTCCTGGCGCTCCTGGCGGTTCAACCCATGCAGGCGCCCCGCCGCCAGTCAACCTGCACGCTCCACTTTCCGGGTGGTCAGCGGGAGCCCGGGCGATCTGCACCCCGGAGTTTGGGGCGGAGGAGCAGGACCGGGGCCGGCTACTCGACGATCATGTCCCAGGTGTCGTCCGCGCAGGCGTTGGAGTTCGTGCGCAGGTCGCCCAGGAAGGCGCCCGAGCTCGGGTCGTAGGCTCCATCGACGAAGAAGGTCAGGGTGTCGTGGTCGGGGTCCACCCACAGCCCCGGCACCAGGGTCAGGCCACCCGTGCTGGGGTTGTGGACGCCGGTGAACTCAAAGGTCCCGAGCGGCGTGTCCACGCTGGTGTCGCCGACGATCAGGGAGCCGGAGAAGGCGCCCGCGCCGTCGTAGTCCAGGCTGCCCTCCACGTCCCGGACGGAGCTGGTGCACTGCATCGTGCCGGCGAAGCTGTGGCTGCCCGCGCTCAGGGCCCGGCCCAGGTCTCCCACGGCCGTGGGCGCGCCGTCCCCGCTCGTCAGCGTGGCGCTGAGCGGCCCGCCCAACAGGTAGTTCTCCTCCCCGGTGGCGTAGTCCACGATGGTCCCGGTCATCGTCTGGGTGTCGGGATCATAGGTCGCCGTGGCGCCGAGGAGCTCGAGATCGGCGCGCGCCTCGCCCACCCAGTCATCGGGGGCGAGGGCGAGCATGCCGCTGGTGGGCTCGTGCGTGCCGGTCAGCCGGTAGGTCGCGGAGCCCAGGCCGGAGGGGTTCTCGGGATCGTCGGAGAAGGTGGCCTCGGCCACGAGCTCGCCGCCCGTGTTCTCCAGGGAGAGCTCGAGCAGGAAGGGGAAGCCGCCGACCTCCATGTTCCCGCTCCAGGTGGAGCTGCCCTCGGGCAGGCCGCGGGTGGTCTCGGCGCTCGTGTCGCCGGTCTCGCCGGTCTCGCCGGTCTTGTCGGTGTCGTCGGTGCAGGCGGTCGTGGCCCACAGGGCCGCGCAGAGCGCGAGGGGGGGCGTCGCTCGGGTCATCGTCGGGTCTCCTTCCGGGTTCGTGGTCGTTGGACGACCGATCCAGTGTAGGGCCCTCGCATGCAAGCGCCTGCCCACCTCGAACGTCTTCGATGCCCGATCCCGAAGTTCTTCGAGGGAAGCGCTCGCGGGACGTGAAGTAGGTTGAGACCAGCGCCCACTCCCCCAGGTGCGCACCGAGGTGATCATGACCACGCCAGGACTCCACCTGCTCGCGCTCTCCGCGCTCTGTCTCTCTGGTCTGCCCGGCTGCGCCGAGGAGGGCGCGACGGCCACCGCTCCTCAGGCCGCCGACGCGCAGCCGGCGCTCCCCGAGGGCGTCACGCTGGTGTCCAGCAGCGTCAGCACGGAGGGCGACGCGCTTCGGGGGGCGGGCACCCTCCGCTTCCCCTGGTCGGGCGCTTCGCGGGACGTCTCCTACGTGGTGACGGGCACGCCGGCCGCCACGCCCGAGGTCTACGACGTGCAGGCCACGGAGGCGAAGACGGGCGCCACCGCGCGCCTGGTCTACCAGATCGAGCAGGGGTCGGTGACGCTCGAGGTGCCTGGCCACGCGGCGGAGCTGACCCACAACCCGGACGGATCCTTCAGCCTGGGCGGGCAGGTCTACGCCTCGCTGCGGGAGGCCGCGGGGGCCCTGGTGGCCGACGTGAACATGGCGCCCCTGAGCGCCGAGCTGCTGGCCGCCGTGACCGTCGGCCTGAGCACGGCGACGCGCGCCGCAAGCACACGCATCCGGGACGGCTATTGCGATCCAGTCTGGTTTTACGTTGATCCCGACTGCCATCCCGGCGCTCATGGCCTCCCCGAGACCTACACCTGCGAGCGTTGGGGCCAGGAGAGCGAGGGCTGCGCCTTCTTCCAGGCCTACCAGCCCTGAGCGCGTCTCGCGCCAACGCCGCCTCGCCGTCGGCCGCTCCCGGCCGATGGGCGCCCTCGTGGGCGCCGCTCCTGGGCGGCGTGTGCATGGGCGCCGCTCACCTCGATCCACGCCTGGGGCCAGGGGCGTGGATCGGGCTCGCGATCTTCGCTGTGGGCCTCCGCCGGCTGGAGCGCGTCGGAGCCCGGCTCCTCGCCATCCTCGGCGCGACCTGGGCCGCCCTGTTCCTCTCCCAGATCTGGCTCTGCGTCAGCATCGGGCTCTACATGGGGAAGGTGGTGGACCGGACGGAGGTGCCGCTCTGGATGAGCGCGCTCGCCTGGGTCGCCATCGCGCTCATCCCGGCCCTCCACACCAGCCTGCCCGTCGCGCTGGGCGCCCTGCTGCCGCGGCGCGTGCCCCAGTACCTGTGGCTCCCGGTGGCCTGGCTGCTGGGCGAGCGGCTCAAGGGGGCGCTGGGCTTCACCATGGGCGACCTGCTGCACGCGCAGTGGACGATCCCCGGCGTGCTGCGGAGCGTCGCGCTGATCGGGGCGCCCGCCACCCAGCTCCTCGCGTCCTGCGCGGCGGTGGCGGTGGCCGACGCGGTCGTGGAGCGGCGGCCGAGGCGGCTGGCGCTGGCCCTGCCGGTCGGGCTCTGGTTCGCCCTCTTGCCGCCGGCGACCCCGCACGATGAGGCGCTGCGCGGCGTGGCCGCGACCCACCTCGCCAAACTCGAGGCGTGGCCCGATCCCGCCGAGCTCTCGCCCGAGATCTCGCTGGTCGTCTGGCCCGAGGCCACGATCCGCGGCGCCTTCCCGACCTGGGAGGGGCCGCAGGCGTCGCCCCTGGCGCTGGAGGGGCTGGCGGGGTGGGAGGGCCCTCGGCACGTGGTCAACCTGCGCCTCAAGCGGGCCGGTCAGACCCTGAACGCCATCGGGCTCACGGACCACCAGGGAAGGGTGCAGGTGCTCCGCGGCAAGTCCAGCCTCGTGCCCTGGGGCGAGCGGCCGTACGCGGGGATGGACTTCCTCTTCTCCACCGACGTGGCGGGCGAGCTCCCGCCGATCTTCGTGGCCGACGGCCGGTCGGTCGTGCCCACGATCTGCTACGAGGTCTACGCGCGGAGCCTGTTCCTGGAGGGCGCCGCGCTGGGCGGAGAGCTGCTGCTCAACGTCGCCAACGACCGGGCCTATGGGCCAACCGAGCTCGGCGTCCGCCAGGCCATCGGCGCGCTGGCGCTGGCCGCCGCGGAGACGGGGCGCCCGGCGGTCCGCGCCTCCCTCTCGGGGCGGGCGGCGCTCATCTCCTCGACCGGCGCGGTCCTGGCCCTGAGCGAGCCGGGCACCTCGGGCTTCCTGCGCTGGGGCGGCGAGCCCGAGCGGCGCGAGCTCGCGACGGCGCTGCTGAGCGACGGGGCCCTGCCCGACCCGTTCCCCTGTGAGGCGCCCGGGTGCCTGCGGCAGACCACCGACCGCCTCACCTGCGAGGCCGACTCCCCGAGGGCCCGCGCGGTCGTCGTCTCGGGCCACTCGCTGCCCCCCACCTACCTGGGCCTCTCGGCTTCCGCGCTGGCTGAGGGGATCGCCTGCTTCGACCCCGATCTGGTCGTGCTCGACACCTGCTACGGCTTCTCCTCGCCGCTCTTGGAGGCGCTGCTGGCGCGGGGCGTGAAGGCTCGGATCGTCGGGGCGCGCCGGCAGGTCCCGAAGCTGGGCCTGCGCTACGGCCCCGCGTTCTTCCAGCGCGAGGACCCGGCGCTCCGCGGCGACGCCATCGACAGCGAGGGCGGCGTCGAGCGCTGGCGCACCGACGCCCTGCAGCTCGCGGCGGCGCTCCACGCCACGGACCAGTGGTCCCCGGACCAGCTCTCCGCCCGGCTCCAGCGTGTCCACCCCAACCTGGTGCGGGTCCCGCTGGCCGACAGCGGGGCGACCGCCCTGGTGCTGGTGCCGAAGGAGCGCTTCCGGCGCTGATCTCGGGTAGGCTGAGCGTCCATGATCCCACCTGATCCCTCTGTCGCTGTCCCCGAGCGGCTGTCGCTGGAGCTGGGCGAGCTCGACCTGGCCTCCGGCGTGCTGCACGCCGCGGGGGGAGCCCGCCGCCTGAGCGCGCGCGAGCTGGCGGTGCTCCGGCTGCTGGTCGCCGCCGCGCCGCGCCCGGTCTCGCGCCAGGCCCTGCTGGTGGACGCGCTGGGCCATCACAAGGACAGCCTGTCGAGGGCGGCGGACGACGCGATCCGCTGCCTGCGCGCGAAGATCGAGCAGGATCCGGGCCAGCCGGCCCACGTCCTGACCGTGCACGGCGAGGGTTATCGGTTTTTGCTGCGACGCAGCAATTCGGATCAGATGCTGCATCGCAGCAATTTCGAGGCCGCGCCGCCCCCGCCCGCCCCGATGACCCCGCTCGGCGACCGCCACCTGGACCTGGACGGGCAGCGGGTGGTCTTCGACGACGGGCGGATCGAGGCGATCACGGCCCAGGAGGCGGCGCTGCTCCGGCTGCTGCTGGACGCGGGCGGCGCGGCCGTGTCGCGGGAGCAGGTCTTCCGGGAGGTGTGGGGTCGGCGCGGGGTGGAGGGCGCGCGCGCCGTCGTCCACGCCGTCTACCGGCTGCGCCAGAAGCTGGAGGTGGATCCGGCGCATCCCAGGATCCTGCTGACCCAGCGCGACCGGGGGCTCCGCCTGGTCGTGCCCGCGCCGCGCCGCGCCCAGCTCCCGCCCACGCCGACCGCGCTGGTCGGCCGGCAGGGGGCGCTGCGGCAGATCGAAGAGGCGATCACGCGGGCGCGGCTGGTGACGCTGGTCGGCCCCGGCGGGGTCGGCAAGACCCGGCTGGCGGTGGAGGTGGCGCGGCGCGTCGAGGGGGAGGGGCGGCCTGTGCTCTTCTGCGCCCTGGACACGGCCAGCACCGAGGAGGATCTGCTGGCGAGCGTGGCGATGGCCCTCGGCTCGCCGGAGGCGGCGCGCGGCGCGGGGGCGGTGGCGAAGATCGGCGGGCTCCTGGCCGGGCAGAAGGGCGGGCTGCTGCTGCTGGACACGTTGGAGCGCGTCGCTCCCCTGGCCGGACGGGCCCTGAGCGCGTGGACCGAGGGGCCGGGGCCGCAGATCCTCGTCACCAGCCGGGTGCCGCTGGGCCTGGCGGGCGAGGTCGTCCTGGAGATCGGGCCGCTGGAGGCCGCCGACGCGCTCCTGCTCTTCGAGGCCCGCACCCAGGGAGCCTGGGCCGACGCGCCCCGCGACACGGTGCGGACGCTGGTCGATCGGCTCGACCGTCACCCCCTGGCCATCGAGCTCGCCGCGGCCCGCGCCCGGCTGCTCGGCCCGGCGCAGCTCCTCCGCCGCATGGACAGCCAGCTCTCGCTGCTTCAGGATCCGGGGAGGCCCGCGGCGCGCCACCAGAGCCTGCGCGACACCATCGCCTGGTCCTGGGCCCTCCTGCGGCCGGCGGAGCAGCGCGCCCTAGCCTGGTGTTCGGCCTTCGTCGGGAGCTTCTCGGCGCGCGCCTGGGAGGGGATCGCGCCGGACGGGCCGGAGAGCGCGCTGGACCTGCTGGCGGCGCTGCGTGAGCAATCGCTGGTGGCCCTGGCGCCGGGCATGCCGGGCGAGGCCCGCTTTCGCCTCCTGGAGAGCGTCCACCACTTCGCCGCCGAGCAGCTCGCCGCCCGCGGAGAGCGCGCCTCGGCCTTCGCGGCGCACACCGCCTGGTTCGCCGCCGAGTCCGAGGCGCTGGTGGCGGCCGTGGAGGCCCGCGGCCGGGCGGAGGACGTGCAGCGGCAGGGGCTGGAGATCGAGAACCTGCTGGCCGCCTGCGACCGGGCCCTGCCTGGCCAGCCCCTGCTGGCGGCGCGCGTCCTGGGCTCCGCGGCCGCGCACCTGCTGAAGGTGGGCCAGGGCGGCCAGCTTCTCCAGCGCCTGGAGCGCGCGCTGGCCGAGCTGCCGCCCGAGGCGCGCCTTCCGCGGGCCACGCTGGAGGTGGTGCGGCTGCAGATCCTCCACGATCATCCTGGCTTCGAGGTGCGCGCGTCCGCCGACGCCCTCCTGGCGGAGGTGCGCGCCCTGCAGGCCCCCGCCCTGGAGGCCGAGCTGTGGGCGGTGCTGGCGGCCTCCGCCGAGCGCGAGGGCCGCCTGGAGGAGATGGTCCAGGCGCTGAAAGCCCTGCGTGAGGCGGCGCTTCGAGCCCGCCTGGCCCGCCTCGTCGGCTTCGCCACGGCCAGCCTCGGCGTGGTCGCCCGGCGCCAGGGGCGCCTGGAGGAGGCCGAGACCGCCTACCGCGCCGCGCTCACCCGCCTGGGCGTGGACGGCCACATCGGCGTGCGCGCCATGGTCCACTGGTACCTGGGCGTGCTGGAGCTCCACCGCTGCCGCTTCGAGAGCGCCGTGCATCACCTGAGCCAGTCCGCGGGCCTCGCGGGGTCCGTGGGCGCGCGGGACATCGTGGTGGTGTCGAGGGTCAACCTGGGCTATGCGCTGTGGCTGTCCGGGCGCTCGGTCTCCGGGGAGGCGCTGCTGCGGGAGGCGCTCGACCAGCTCCACACGCTGTGGCCCATGATGGCCACCGGGATCATGGAGAGCGCGCTGGGCCGGATGCTGCTGCTGGACGGGCGCCGACCGGAGGCCACGCGCTGGATGCGGCAGGCCCTCGACCACCTGCCCCCCTCCCTGGAGCGGCGACACTGCAACGCCTTCCTGGCCTTCGCCGACCTGCTCGGCGGCCACCTGGCCGAGGGCCGGGGGCGCCTGGCCGCGCTCCGCGCCGAGGCCGACGGGCTCGCCGAGTCGGAGACGCTCACGCTCATCGACACGCTGGAGGGCCACATTCCCCCTGGCGATCCGCCGACGCTGGTGCTGTGGCAGGCCCGCGCGCTGGTGGCCACGGCGGCGCGCCTCAGCGCCTCCTGAGGCCGGACGCAGCGGCGCCCACAAACCCTCACGAGCCGCGACCGCGCCGCGACCCCGCGCCCGTCATGCTGTGGGCAGAGGTGCTGATGATCAGGCTCATCCTGGCTGACGATCACGCTGTGGTGCGCGCCGGAATCCGGAGCGTCCTCGCGCGCGAGCCCGACCTGGCCGTCCTGGCGGAGGCGGACGACGGGTGGCGCGCGCTGGCGGCGGTCGAGGCTCACCCCGAGGCGGACGTGCTGGTGCTGGACCTCGGGATGCCGCGCCTCGGCGGGATGGAGGTGCTCCGCCGGATCCAGACGCGGGGATCGCGCCTGGCGGTCCTCGTGCTCTCCGGGTACAGCGAGGATCAGGTCGGCGCGGCGCTCCAGGCCCAGGGCGCCGCCGGCTTTCTCTGCAAGGATCGCGCCATCGAGGACCTGACGATCGCCGTCCGCGCGGTCGCGCGCGGGTGTGGCTTCTTCTCCCGGCCGCTCCGGCGCGCGTCCGACGTGCCCCGGGGCCTCTCGCCGCAGGAGATCCTGAGCCCCCGGGAGCTGCAGGTGTTCCTGCTCCTGCTGGAGGGGCGCTCGGTCACCGTCATCGCCTCCGAGCTCGGCGTGACGATCAGCACCGTCAGCACCTATGTCGGCCACATCAAGGACAAGCTCGGCGTCGAGAGCGTGGCGGGGATCGTCCGCTACGCCTGCGCGGCGGGCCTGGTCGAGGCGCGGCGACCGGGAGCGCTTGACCTGCCCGCGCATCACCCGTAGCGTGGCGATTCAGGCAACCGCTCACGCCCCCCCTCCGTGAGGACAACGATGTTCAGGCTCTCCATCATCACGATCTCTGCGCTCTCCCTGTACGGATGTCACCCCTCGGGGAGCATCAGCCTGCTCTTCGAGGAGGTCTCCGACACCGCCGCGGTCGAGGACGTGCTGCTCAGCTCCGACGACGACGAGGACATCAGCAACCGGAATGGAAAGGCGACGATCCGCGGGCCGGAGGCGGGCGACTACGAGGTCGTCGCGGAGGCGGACGGCCGACCCACGCACCGCTTCTTCCTGTCGGGCGAGACGGGCTACTGGGAGCTCTACTATTCGCTGACCACCGACGCCGAGGTCGCCCGCGTCACCTCCGCGCTGGGCCTGGAGCAGGACCCCGCGCTGGGCATCGTCGAGGTCAACGGGATCTGGACGGACGGCAACTGGCTGGACGGCATGCCCGGCGTCACCTTCGACCTGGACGTGGCCTACGGCGCGGCCCTCATCGGCGATCCCAACTCGGAGGCCGGGTGGACGCTGGGCAACACGCTCCCCCGCGACGGCTCCCGCAGCATGGTCGCCTTCGTCAACGTGCCCGTCGGCGAGTTCAGCGTGAACGTCACGCTGCCCGAGGAGGAGGCGAGCTGCGGCGCCTTCCCCTCCAACACCGACGGCATCACCGACCGGCGCTTCTCAGTGGCCGCGGGCGAGGTCTCGGCCATCATCCTCGTCTGCACGAAGGCCAGCGACGCCAGCGCGCGCACGGTCGCTCCCCGGTCCGGCCTGCGCCTGGATCTGGCGCCCCCGACGCGGCGCGACGGCGCGCTGCAGCTCAGCGGGGAGCTGGACGCCGGCGCCCTCGGCCAGGCCAGCTACGCGCTGCGCGCCACCCCCGAGGACGCGCCCACCCGCGTCCAGATCGACGTCCAGCAGCCCGACGGACGCGCCCTGGTGTTGGACCAGCGCATCGACACGGCCACGGTCACCCTGGACGTGGGCGGGGGCGCGCTGAGCTACGCCGAGCTCCCGGACGGGACGTTTTCGCTCGACGCCCAGGTCCTGGACAGCGAGCCCGCGCTGCTGCGCGCCCTGCTGGCCGACGCGCGTCTCTCCGGGCTCACCGAGCCGATGCTGCTCGGCTGGATCCAGGCGCTGAGCGGGCTGGCCGAGGCCGCGCCCACGCGGATCCAGGTCCGATGCGACAGCGGCATCAGCGCCAGGGTGAGCCTGCCCACCCAGCTCGGCTGCCAGCGCTTCGGGTCGGACAGCCTCGCCTGCCAGATCGGTAAGTCCATCCTGGCTCAGCGGAGCGAGTGAGGGTCCTCTCCCCCGGCGCTTCCGGCCGCGCGCCGGAAGCGCTCGGGGGGGACCAGGAACAGCGCGGTCGTTCCGGTGTCGTCGAGAGGGACCCTGACCAGATTGGGTCGAACCCAATGCAAGGTATCCGTCAGCGTCTCGGCGTCCCAGCCATCCACGACCGCGCGCGCCCGCGCCAGCGCGGCCGGGTCCGCCTCCCAGACCGTGAGCGGCGCCACGGAGCGCAGCGCCACGGCGCGCGCCCGCCCGAGCGCCGTCGTCGCCCGTCGAAAGTCCGCCGCGTAGACCAGCCCTTCCCCCGGGACCTGATCGAGGGAGCCCACGATGACGCCGTCGAAACCCGCCCCGATCAGGGCCTCCAGCAGCGGGCTGGAGAGGCCCATGCAGGTGTCGAGCACGACCAGATCGGCGCCCGCGCACCGGATCAGCTCCGCGACCCGCTCCGGGCGCTGCTCGAGGTACACGGGGGGCAGCGAGTGACCGGAGAGCACGACCGTGTCGAAACGTCCATCCTGACAGGTAGCCTCCGCGATGGGGCCCGCGACGCAGCGGGGCGCCGCGCAGGGGAAGCCGGCCCCCGCGGTCGCGTCGTGCAGGACGCGCACGCGGCCCTGGGCGGGAGGCTCGGGCGGCCAGCGCAGCGCCCCCGTGGTCCCGGGCGTGCTCGTCGCCAGGACGGCGCCGGTCGACGAGAGGATGGCGGCGGTGCCCCAGAGCGAGGCGCGCACGGCCGGAAGCCCGGTCTCGGCCGCCTCGAGCGCGAGCGTGGCGATGGCCTGGCGGGAGCCCAGCTCGCCCGCGCCAAACGCGCGATCATTCGCCATGTTCACCAGCAGCCCGCCCGGAGGGGGCTCCTGCGCCGTGAACAGCGCGCGGCCGTAGACCTCGTAGCAGATCGTGAGGATCAGGTCGCGCCCGCCCCACCGCACCCACGCCGGCAGCTCCCCCGGCCGGAAGCCAGGTCCCATCGGCGCGAGGCCCCGGAACGGGCGCTCGCCCCAGGGGGTGAGCACCGACTTGGCCCGCAGGACCTCGATCCTCCCCTCCGTGTCGGTCACGCCGGCCGCGTTCTGGGGCCCGTCTGGGGACTCCAGCGACACGTTGACGACGTGTCTGCGCCCAACATAAGGGGCGAGCGCCTCCAGCAGCTGGGGCGACGACTGTACGCCTTCCTCCCCCTGGATCTTCTGACGAAAGGACGCCTCCGGCCAGATGATCAGGTCGTCCGTCAGGTCCTCGGGCGCGGGCAGCTCCAGCGCGTTGGCCATGTGGACGACGCCGACCCCCGCCAGCGCCTGATCCGCGGCCTGGGGGGCCGGGACCAGGGCGAACCACAACGCGACGGGCCCGGCGGGGGTGGCCGTCTGCCAGCGCCGCCACGCCACCCCCTCACCGAGCGAGGCCGCGGCGAAGACCCCGAGCAGCGTCGTCGCGGGCGCGCCGATCAGGGCCACGCTGTGCAGGACCGGGGCGCTGTAGCCCTGCGCGTGGATCAGGTCGCCCAGGTGGAAGCCCGAGGCGCTCTTGAGCCACTCCCCGGCGAGCCAGGCGGGCGGCAGCCACCACCGCGGGGCGAGCCCCGGGCGCAGCAGCCAGACGGCGAGGAGCGGCGCGGCCAGCGCGGGCGTGAGCAGCAGCGCGGCGGTCAGGCACCACACGACGAAGCTGACTGGATCGTTCCAGGCCCCCAGATCGGTCACCCGCACGGCGTAGCGGGCGATGCTGCTGGCCAGCCAGATCTGAGAGAGCGTCAGGCTCATCGTCAGCGCGACGACGAGGATCAGCGCGCCCGAGGCGCGGGTCTGGCGGAGGCTCAGCGCATGGGCGAGCACCGCCACGCCCACCCAGGCCAGCGGCGCGACCGCAGGGTGCAGGTGAGCGCCGCCCAGGAGGCTCCCCGCCACCAGCGCGATCGTGAGGTCCGCGAGCGCGGATCGTAGACGGGGAGGGACCATCGCGATGACGTCGCCCGGAGGACAGATGATCAGCATAACCCATTTCGAACGCAGCGGAGCGGAGACGATGACGGAGCCCTCGCTCTCGGGAGACCTGACCCTCCGCCCCTCGAGGTGGGCCGCGCTGACCCTGACGCCGTCCTTGGAGCGTCGGGTCCGGGAGGCGGCCACGCGGGGGCCGGTCGTCTACGCGCTGCGCAGGACGCGCCTGTCCTGGCTGGAGCGGCCCCTGCTCGACCGGGCGCTCGCGCGCGCCGGGCTCCCGCGCCTCGAGGGAGCGGCGCTGTTCTGGATCGGCGACCCGCCGCCGCCGCTCCCCTCCGGCGCGCAGATCGTCCCCCTGACCGTGCTGTGGGGCGCCTGGCCCTTCCGCGAGGCGTCGGGTCCGCGCGCGGGGGACGACGAGGATCCGGGGCTGCTGCGCGCGCTTCGCGACGCCCTCGGGCGCGGCGGGCGCGTGCGGGCGCTCGCGGGGGAGCCGCTCGATCACGCGGCCTGGAGCGGCGCCGGGCAGGATCTGGGCGCGCTCCTCGAGGCGCGGATCGTCGCCGCGCGGGTCGCCGCGGCGGGCCCGATCCGCGTGCCCTCGGCGAGCCTCCGCGCCCGCGTGCTCGCCGACCCCCGCGTGCGGGCCAGCGCGCCCGGCCCCGAGGGAGAGCGGGAGGCGCGCCAGCTCTACGCGGACATGGCGGCGGATCCGACGCCGCTCAGCATGCACCGCTCGCTCCGCCTGGTCATGGTCGCGATGCGTCGGATCTTCCGCGGCTTCCAGGTCGATGAGGCGGGCATCGAGACCCTCCGCGCCGCCGCCGCGCGCGGGCCCCTGCTGCTGGTCCCCGCCCACCGCAGCCACGCGGACTACCTCCTGATCCTCAAGCTGCTCATCGAGCGGGACCTCGCGCCGCCGACCGTCGCCGCGGGCCAGAACCTCGCCTTCTTCCCGCTCTCCTGGGTGCTGCGGACCGGAAACGCCTTCTTCGTGCGGAGGAAGCACAAGCTCATGGGCCTCTACGGCGCGGTCCTCAGCGCCTACCTGACCGAGCTCCTCCGCCAGGGCCAGTCGCTGAAGATCTACCTGGAGGGCGGGCGGACGCGCACGGGTCAGGTCGGCGAGGCCAGGCTCGGGCTGCTCTCCGTCGCCGCCGACGCCGCCGTGTCGGGCGCCGCGCCCGAGCTGCTCATGGTCCCCCTGTCCGTGGGCTACGAGCGCGTGCTGGAGGCGGGCGCCCTGAGCGCGGAGCTCGAGGGTCGTCCGAAGCGCCCCGAGGGGCTGCACAGCCTCGTCGCCGCGGCCAGCCTGCTCTGGCGGCGCGACGACCACGGCTACGTGAACGTCCAGATCGGCGAGCCGGTACACGTCGCGCGCTTCCTCGCCGCGCACGGCTACCACCGACCCGGCCAGGAGCCCGAGCGCAAGGCGGCGATCGCCGCGCTCGGCGCGCATGCCATCACACAGATCCGCGCGCTGACCGCGCTCACCCCGACCGCCCTGCTCGCCGCCGCCCTCCTCGAGGCCCCGGCGGGCGCCGCGCTGCCCTGGGACGATCTCCTCGGGCGCGCGCGCACGCTGGCCGCGGCGGCGCGCGCACGCGGGGCTCGGATCTGCACGGCCGGCGGACCCGTGGACGCCGCGCACAGCCTCGAGCGGGCGGCGGCGCTCCTGGCGCGCGAGGGCGTGCTCACCCTGGAGGGCGAGGGTCCGGCTCGACGGGCGCGGGCCGTCCCCTCGCGGGGGAGCCTGCTGCGCTACTACGCCAGCCTGGGGTCGGCCCACCTCGCGCCGCCTCGCCCGTGACGCTGCAGGTGTCCCCGGCGGAGAGGGACTGGCGGTCCAACAGGACACGACAAAGCGTGGGCATGGCAGGTTCCTTTCAGGGCGTGGGGGTCTGGTCGGGACAGTCGAGCTCTGGCCAGATCTCCTCTTCGGTCAGGCCGGAGTCGTAGGTGGCGCCGAAGCAGATTCTCTCGTCGTAGGACACGTCGGAGAGGTCGAAGGTGATGTAGAGAGGGTCGTAGGCGTCCGCGTAACGCTCCTCGGGGGTCCACCAGAACGCACCGGTCAGGCGGCCTGGGCGGACTCGGGAGAGGCAGATGCCAGCGTCGGAGGCCATGAAGGTCCGGACATACTGATACCCTGCGGATGCGTCATACCATCCAATTACGAGCTGAAGCGCGGGTTCGTCACTCCAGGACTCTGCATCCTCATCATACGGATAGACGCCCTGATAGTCAATTGGTTCATCCGCGAGGGGGATGGAGAAGTAGAGATCATAAACATACTCGCCGACCAGTTCTCCGTCGACGATCTCCGTCGTGTAGTCACCACAGGTATTCAGATCTTGCGTGGGCCGCACCACGGAGAATCCGTCCAACTGAAGGTAGAAGCCGGTAGGGTCAATAACCCCGGAATAATAGAAAATAGACGCATTGAAGCTGTTTGTCTCAATCAGGGTTGCCCCTTCAATGGGTCCGGGGCAGTCCACTATGGGGAGTTCCTCGAGCCAGGCCGTGTCCGGGCAAGGCTCCTCAGCATTGTCTGTGCTTGAGTCGGAGGAGGGCGCGTATGACGACTCGCTCCGACCTTCTGGCCTGCACGAAGAGCAGGCTGTTACGAGCGCGAGCGTGGCGCCAGCCGCAGTGAGCGGTCGGGCCTCCATCAAGACGCCACCTCGGGCTCTCCTGCACGAAGCCGGACGCTGGACCGGACCAGGACCGGCCAGATGCCGCGGGCCACCGTAACGCTCGTGCTCCAGGTGGATCTCTCCGAGGCCGGGATCACCTCTGCTGATACCGTGGCTGAGGTCCAGGTGTCGTTGGGGAAGGTCCCGGCGGACTCGGTGGCCAGCGTGACGGCTTCTGGAGAGGTGGATTGACGGTGGACCGTGACGGACAGCCGCCCTGAGGTTGACGCCACCTCCAGGGCGACCGATGCGCACTCCAGGTCGCCAAAGGGGTCGATGAACAGCAGATAAGCCCAGGGGAGCAGGCCGCTGCTGCACTGAAACTCCAGGACCCAGACGTCATCCACGCTCGTCCATACGGTGGACTCATTGCGTACGAAGTCTTCGTGACTGACGCCAATCGAGTCTACGTCCGGATACAGCAGGCTCGCCGCCTCCACCGAGCCCAGGTACTGCGTCATCTGCTGAAAGGCGTACCAGGCCGCACGCTGGTGGGCGTTGCTGGCGTCCTCCGCGTCCTCGTGCTGATCGCGCCGCAGTCCCATGGCCGCGAAGCTGGCGGGGGCCGCTTTGTCGCCGTTGTCCGCGATGTGGGTGTGCCAGCCGACGATGTCCGCGCCCGCCGCGAGCGCCGCGGCAAGCCCGGACCTGGGGGCCCGACGAAGGCACCTCCGCCTCATTGCAGGACCGTGACGGCAAGCCTTCACGTTCGAGCGACCAGCTCCAGGCTGACGGTGGCGGAGCGGCTCAGGTCGCCGCTGACGGACCAGGCGACGAAGCAGGTGAAGGCGTCGGCGCGGATCCAGGTCTTGCCCGTGGCGGCCAGGGACACCGAGATCGGGGTGGGGAAGTCCAGGTAGCTGTCCTCCTGGTTGCGTGGGGCGTGGCGGAGCTCCACGGCGCCGCTGTCGCCCTCGCTGGCCTCGTGGACGGTCACGACGACGTCCAGGGTGGCGTAGTGGCCGAGGTCGAGGGCGTCCTTCAAGCTCATGGCGTCCCCGGCGGAGAGGGACTGGCGGTCCAACAGGACACGACAAAGCGTGGGCATGGCAGGTTCCTTTCAGGGCGTGGGGGTCTGGTCGGGACAGTCGAGCTCTGGCCAGATCTCCTCTTCGGTCAGGCCGGAGTCGTAGGTGGCGCCGAAGCAGATTCTCTCGTCGTAGGACACGTCGGAGAGGTCGAAGGTGATGTAGAGAGGGTCGTAGGCGTCCGCGTAACGCTCCTCGGGGGTCCACCAGAACGCACCGGTCAGGCGGCCTGGGCGGACTCGGGAGAGGCAGATGCCAGCGTCGGAGGCCATGAAGGTCCAGACATGCTGATATCCCGCTGAGGCGTCATACCATCCAATGAGGAGATCCAATGCAGGCTCGTCACCCCAGGATTCCGCATCCTCGTCATACGGGTAGACCCCCTGGTAGTCGATGGGGTGCTCCGCGAGGGGGATGGAGAAGTACAAGTCATAGCCATATTCTCCGATCAGAGCGCCTTCGACGATCTCCGTCGTGTAGTCTCCACAGGTGTTCAGATCTTCTGTGGGCCGAATCACCGAGAATCCGTCCAGCTGAAGGTAGAAGCCGGTAGGGTCAATAACCCCGGAATAATAGAAAATAGACACATTGAAGCTGTTCGTCTCGATCAGGGTTGCCCCTTCGATGGGTCCGGGGCACTCCACTATGGGGAGTTCCTCGAGCCAGGCCGTGTCCGGGCAAGGCTCCTCAGCATTGTCTGTGCTTGAGTCGGAGGAGGGCGCGTATGACGACTCGCTCCGACCTTCTGGCCTGCACGAAGAGCAGGCTGTTACGAGCGCGAGCGTGGCGCCAGCCGCAGTGAGCGGTCGGGCCTCCATCAAGACGCCACCTCGGGCTCTCCTGCACGAAGCCGGACGCTGGACCGGACCAGGACCGGCCAGATGCCGCGGGCCACCGTAACGCTCGTGCTCCAGGTGGATCTCTCCGAGGCCGGGATCACCTCTGCTGATACCGTGGCTGAGGTCCAGGTGTCGTTGGGGAAGGTCCCGGCGGACTCGGTGGCCAGCGTGACGGCTTCTGGAGAGGTGGATTGACGGTGGACCGTGACGGACAGCCGCCCTGAGGTTGACGCCACCTCCAGGGCGACCGATGCGCACTCCAGGTCGCCAAAGGGGTCGATGAACAGCAGATAAGCCCAGGGGAGCAGGCCGCTGCTGCACTGAAACTCCAGGACCCAGACGTCATCCACGCTCGTCCATACGGTGGACTCATTGCGTACGAAGTCTTCGTGACTGACGCCAATCGAGTCTACGTCCGGATACAGCAGGCTCGCCGCCTCCACCGAGCCCAGGTACTGCGTCATCTGCTGAAAGGCGTACCAGGCCGCACGCTGGTGGGCGTTGCTGGCGTCCTCCGCGTCCTCGTGCTGATCGCGCCGCAGTCCCATGGCCGCGAAGCTGGCGGGGGCCGCTTTGTCGCCGTTGTCCGCGATGTGGGTGTGCCAGCCGACGATGTCCGCGCCCGCCGCGAGCGCCGCGGCAAGCCCGGACCTGGGGGCCCGACGAAGGCACCTCCGCCTCATTGCAGGACCGTGACGGCAAGCCTTCACGTTCGAGCGACCAGCTCCAGGCTGACGGTGGCGGAGCGGCTCAGGTCGCCGCTGACGGACCAGGCGACGAAGCAGGTGAAGGCGTCGGCGCGGATCCAGGTCTTGCCCGTGGCGGCCAGGGACACCGAGATCGGGGTGGGGAAGTCCAGGTAGCTGTCCTCCTGGTTGCGTGGGGCGTGGCGGAGCTCCACGGCGCCGCTGTCGCCCTCGCTGGCCTCGTGGACGGTCACGACGACGTCCAGGGTGGCGTAGTGGCCGAGGTCGAGGGCGTCCTTCAAGCTCATGGCGTCCCCGGCGGAGAGGGACTGGCGGTCCAACAGGACACGACAAAGCGTGGGCATGGCAGCTTCCTTTCAGGGCGTGGAGGTCTCGTCGGGACAGTCGAGCTCTGGCCAGATCTCCTCTTCGGTCAGACCGGAGTCGTACCTCTGGTGTAGACAGTCTCGCTCTTCGTCCGTTGGATCGCGGAGATCGAATGTGAAATAGAGGGGATCGTAGTCGTCTGCGTAACGCTCCTCGGGCGTCCACCAGAACACACCAGTTACGCGGCCTGGGCGGACCCGAGACAGGCAGATGCCAGCGTCGGAGGCCATGAATGTGCTGACGTGCATGTAGCCGAGCGTTGCGTCGTACCATCCGATGAGGAGAGCCAACGCGGGCTCGTCACTCCAGAATTCGGCGTCTTCGTCATGGGGATAGACGCCCTGGTAGTCGATGGGGTGCTCCGCGAGGGGGATTGAGAAGTACAGGTCATAGCCATACTCGCCGACGACACCACCGTTGACGACCGCATCCGTTGCACCATATCCACAGCTACTCGCTCCGATGCCATCATCGCTATAAGCAAACCCATCCAACTGGAGATAGAATCCAGTTGGATCGATGGATCCAGTGTAGTAATACACAGCGGCACTGTACATCTCCGTCGCCTCGACGATCGCCCCTTCCTCTGGCCCGGGACAGTCTGCTACAGGAAGACCTTCCAACCAGGCCGTGTCTGGGCAGGGTGCTCCTGTGTCATCTGCTCCAGAGGTGGAGGGGAGGTCGCCAGGTGAGTCGCCCTGATCTCCTGATTGGCAGGAAGAGCTGCCTGCCACAAACATGAGCGTCGCGAAAGCCACAACGAGCGCTAGGGTCCCCTTCACGACGCTACCTCGGGCTCTCCAGCGCGGAGCCGGACGCTGGACCGGACCAGGACCGGCCAGATACCGCGGGCCACCTCGACGCTCGTGCTCCAGGTGGATCTCTCCGACGCTGGGATCACCTCCGCCGATACCGTGGCCGCGGTCCAGGTGTCGTTGGGGAAGGTCCCAGTGGACGCCGTCGCCAGCGTGACGGCCTCCGGGGACGTGGACTGACGGTGGACCGTGACGGAAAGACGCCCTGAGGTCGAGGCCACCTCCAGGGCGACCTGCGCGCACTCCAGGTCGCCAAAGGGGTCGATGAACAGCAGATAGGCCCAGGGGAGCAGGCCGCTGCTGCACTGAAACTCCAGGACCCAGACGTCATCCACGGCTGACCACGAGCCGGCTTCGAGGTCGACAAAGTCCTCGTGAGTCTCGCCTATCGCCGCCATCCCTGGATACAGCAGGCTCACCGCCTCCACGGAGCCAAGGTACTGCGTCATCTGCTGAAAGGCGTACCACGCCGCACGCTGGTGGGCGGTGCTGGCGTCCTCCGCGTCCTCGTGCTGATCGCGCCGCAGGCCCATGGCCGCGAAGCTGGCGGGAGCCGCCTTGTCACCGTTGTCCGCGATGTGGGTGTGCCAGCCGACGATGTCCGCGCCCGCCGCGAGCGCCGCAGCGAAGCGCATCCACACCGATTGCCCCTGAAAGCTCAGGGCGCCCGATCCTGGATCCCCACCGTGGCGCTCGACGTGCTCCACGCCGTCGCAGGTCGCCCGGGTCGGGCGATCCGAGGGCGCGTTCCCGCCGTGCCCCGCGTCGTCGTCGGTGGGGGAATAGATGGGATCTTGGAAGGCGTCATACGCGAACTCCACGGAGGCGTCGACGCACTCACACCGCGTGTCGTATCGGGTGTATCGGGTCCTGTCGGCGCTGGGGTCCTCGCAGCTCACGTTGACGCCCGTCTCGAACATCGTCAGCGCCGAGGACGTGAGCCCCCGGAAGTCCAGAATCCCCCGCACCTCGACCTGCTCAGCGACCAGATAGCCCAGCCGGCGCCCGCTCCCCGACCCGCGGTGGTAGTAGTGGACGTCCAACCCCGTGACGAGATCGCTCAAGGTGTACAGGTGCGCGTAGGAGGAGGCTGCGAGCCGCTCCTCGATGCGCTCCAGCAGCTCGTCCAGGAATTGTCGCTTCCCC
The DNA here is from genome assembly GCA_964615375.1 of uncultured Enterobacterales bacterium. Classification (GTDB taxonomy): domain Bacteria; phylum Myxococcota_A; class UBA796; order UBA796; family CAZKWG01; genus CAZKWG01. Next base: position 78,835 of record CAZTOW010000033.1, on the reverse strand, counting down.
TCCCAGGCGTTGTATCGGTGAACCGGCTCGTCGTCGTCCCGCTCCGCGGACGCGAGCCCTGGCAACCACAGGGGCAGCCAGTCCGCCTCGTCGCGCATGGCGGTCGCGCAGTCGAACCAGACATCGCCCCAGGCCTCGGCGTCTCCCCACAGCTCGCCGTCCTCGTTCTCCTTGGTGTGCCGGTTCTCCAGTTCGTTGCCGATCTCCACCCCCAGGAGATAGTCCTCCAGGGCGATGTCCTTGAGCTCCGAGAGCATCTCCCGTAGCTCACTCAGGCGGCGCGCCACGCACCGCGCCAGGATTCGATAGAAGACCCGCTTGTACCCGTTCGCCGGGTCCAGGGTCGTGTCGTCCCAGTCCGAGGAGTCGTCGCCGCGATCAAAGCGCTGAAACGAGTGGAATTCATCGATGACCCCCAGCCCCGCGTGCGCGTCGCCAGTGTGTGCCCAGTCGAAGCCCAGCGCGTTGTCGTAGATGTCCCAGCTCGCGTCGATCGTCTCCCGTCCTCCACCCAGCGTCAGGAAGGTCAGGAGCAGTTTCAGGTTCTGCCGCGTCGTTGAGGCGGCCAGCCGGGTCACCACCTGCTCCAGGTATCCGCCCGATTTGAGGGCCGCGGAGCGCCGCACGTCGTACAGGACCTTTGTCTCGACGTCGACCTTGCTGATGAGTCCGATGTCGTTCAGGAGCACGGGGAAGCCGTTCGGCAGCAGCGTGTCGGCGAACAGGTTCAGCTTCCCGGTCTGTCGGGTCACGCCCGCGCCCAGCGCAGCCAGGTCGTCCAGGATGGCGTCGTAGCTGCCGTATTTCGTGTCCCCATCGGACTCCTGTCGGAAGAGCTGCGGGTTGTTCACGGCGAAGCGCGCGGAGGGGCTCGGCGCGCTCCTGCCAACGTTCCCCACCGTAGACCCAGCCAGCTCCAACACAGGCTGAACCGGGGTCGGCGGCGCGCATGCAGCACAGCAGGAGGCGGGGCTCTCGCAGGCCGTTCCCGCCGGCTCGGATTTCGAGGCGCCGCGCGACCCGGGATCTCGTCGCGGCGGCGAGCGCAGGCCCCGTGACAGGCGGGGGATCCGCGCCGGGGTGATCCGTCGAAAGAGGCGCGAGCGGTCGGGCTTCAGGGGCGGCGGGAGATCCTCGTCGTCGTCCCCGTCGAGTGTGTTCGCGCCCGAGATCAGGTGCTCCAGGGTCCGAAGCTCCGCGAGCCGCAGCAGCCCGGCCGCGTCGCATCGGTCCGCGCGCTCCAGCAACGCGCGCTCCGTACATCGGTCCGCGCGACGCAACAAGGCCGTCAGGTCGTCGCTCGCGGCGCGGGTGGGCTGTACATCCATGCTCAGGTCTGCGTGATCACGGTGGACCAGAGCTCGAAGTCCACGGTCGTCTGGGTGGTGCCCGAGCTCGCGGAGACGTCTGCCCAGCACTCCACGTCGGTGTGGAGATCGGTGGTCGTCGAGAAGCTGAACGCGCCTGTGGTGGTGATGTTCGTGCAGGTCCCGGTCAGGGTCACGCTCAGCGGCTCATCGGAGGCGCTGAGCGGGAACGATCCTGTCTTGACCTGGAAGTCCAGGCGCGCGTTCGCCGACACCGCGTACACCCGACCATGGAAGAGGATCTTCATCCCCTGCCCCAGCCCCTTCTGCGCCTCCGCGGAGATCCGGTGCGCCCGAGTCGTACCGTTCCCTTCGGACTCGCGAACCTTCCTGGGAAAGACCTGAACCCGATACTTCGCCATCGCGCGCTCCCAATCATCAGGGGGTTGACAGGGAGAGCATAGCAGGAGAGGGGGGGGGGCTGTCCAGCGCGATCTTCGATCCCTCGGATCGCTGACCGCACCCAGCCCTGTCCAGCGCCACTGACCGCAGATCTCCACCAGGGGTGGAACTCCGCGTCCCCGCTCGCCCAGCCTCCGGCGCCATAACCCTCCCGGGCACCCCAACCGGAGGCACCATGGACCCTACCCGACTGGAAGACACCGAGGCCCTCTGCACGCTCTGGGACGAGAGCGCCACCCTCGCCGAGGACGCGCGACGCCTGGCCGCGACGGCGACCCGCCTGCACCACCAGGTCCGGCGCTTCAGCGCCGCGTACGCCGACGGGAGCCCCCCCGATCCCGGTACCCTGCTCCGCGAGCTGGGCGTGACCCTCGAGCTGCTGGCCACCGTCGAGGCGTGCCGGCCGGGCATCGAGGAGGCCATGAACAGCCTGGGCTTCGCCTTCGTCCCGCACCCCGACCCTCACGCCGTCCTCCTGGACAAGGGGCTGAGAGCGCTGCGGGAGCGCCTGCGATCACCACGGCGCGGCGAGGGCCCCGTCCTCCAGCCTCCGGGCGAGGGCGGCCTCGTCCAGAGCGCCGAGCCCTGAGAGCGGACCGAAGCTCAGCTCCACGCGCACGTCGCCCGCGCCGGGCTCGACCAGCGGGATCTCCAGCGTGTCCAGCGCCAGCGAGCGCTGGATCCGTCCGTCCACGCTGACCGTCAGCGGCCCGTCCAGCCAGACGCGGAGCGCCACGGCGTCCTCGGGCAGGCGGAGCGGGTCGGACAGATCCTGGCCGAGGGCGACGGGCAGCTCGGTCTCCCGGCCCTCGCGGTCCACGGCGGCGGCGGCGGCCAGCGGCGCGGACCAGGCGATCCGGTCGTGGGCGGGGCGCGGGGCGGTCCAGGGGCGGATGGCGGTGGAGACGACCGGCTTCTGGAGGGTGCTCAGCGCGCCGCGCTGGTCGGGACGCAGGCCCGGGGGGTTGTAGTCCCAGTCGACGGAGGCCAGGGCCGCGCCGCCCAGCAGGACGAGCAGGGGAAGGAGACGCCTCATGTTCGCTCCTGGAGGCGGCCGGACCACGCGGTGCGCCGCGCCCTCACCGCCAGCGAAGGGTCTGCAGGTCCACGGTGAAAGGGCAGAGCCAGAGCCCGGCCATCAGCGCTCGGTCCAGGCGGCTTGTACCTTCCTGACGGCGCGCGTGGGCGGCTCGGACGATCTCGGCCACCTCCTCGCGGTACGCCTCCCGGGCGCGTTGAACCCGGGGTAGGGCGCTCTCGGGCAGGGCCAGCAGCCAGCTCTGCAGCCCCAGCCGCGCGCCGCCCGTCGCCAGCTCGCGGCGCAGCAGGCTGATCCAGCTGTCGTGGGCGGCGATGGCCGCGATGTCCGCGGCCTGGGGGTCGCCCTCCTCGGCCGTCCAGGCCCGCTCCACCTCGGCCAGCTGCGGGGGCCCCTCGGGCTGCGGCGCCAGCATCCCGACCTTCAGCATGGCCTGCACCAGGGTCCAGGCCTCGCCCCGGGTCAGCCGCCCCCCCAGGCGCAGCGAGATCCAGTCCGGGTTGGTGCGGAAGCCCTCCAGATCGGCCAGCGCCCGGATGGCCCGCGACCCCCAGTGGGCCGCGATCTGGAAGCCGGCCCCGTCGGCCGTGCGGACCCCGTACCGGTTCGCGTAAGCCGTGAGCGCCAGCCGCTCCCGCGCCCGGTCCTGCGGGTCGCGGGCGATGGAGAGGCGGGCCATGCCCTCCAGGTAGGGGCGCTCCTGCTCGGGCAGCTCCAGGAGCTGCGCCAGCCGCGGTACGTACTCGGGCTGCAGCCGCGCCGCGCCGGTGAGGATGGCGTGGGCCTGAGCCCGCGACAGCTCCAGCTCCCGCGCGAACCAGCCCACGCTGGAGGGCCGGGTCCGCCCCATGCGCCAGGGGACCCAGAGCTGGTAGTAGGGCGCCAGGCGCAGGTGGTGGAGCAGACAGGGTTGTCCCGGCGCGTGTCCGCACGGCGAAGAGAACCTCTCGACGCCGATAACTGTGGAGGGAGCTTGCGTCAAGCGCGTCGCCCGCAGCACCTCCGGCGGGGGCGGGGTGCCGTCAGCGCGACCGGACGAATTCGTGAGCGGAAGGGCGCCGGTGGACAGCAGCCACAGCCGGTCCACGGGGCGCTCCGCGGTGCTCCGGGCCACCTCGCGGACCGCGGAGAAGATCCGCCGCTGGGCGCGCTCCAGGGCGCTCGCGGCCACGGCGTCCAGGGTGGCCGTCACGACGAGGAATTCCCGGTCCCGCTGGGGGACGCGAAACAGCCCGTCGCGCAGCAGGTTCAGCGCGCCGTGGTGGCAGGCGGTCTCCAGGCTCCCCGGGGCGCAGAGCCCGGGGAGCGCCACGACGCGGGGTCCGCGCGCCTCGCCGAGCCGGAGCCCGCCCCGCGCCAGGGCCAGCCCCAGCTCCACTGTGGCTGGATCGGGGCCGCCCGGCATCACCTCGCCGATGCGCGTGGCCGTGTCCGCCCCGGCGTGGGCCTCCAGCAGCGGCAGGGCGGCCACCACCAGGGCCTCCCCCGCGCCCGGCTCTACCTCGTGGTCGGCCTTCAGGGCGGAGATCTCCTCGCTCAGCCCCGCGCGGGCGGCGTACATCTCCCACACCTCCAGGCGGGCGGCGCGCGCCTCCGCCAGCGGCGCGCTCTGCAGCGCCACGAGCCGGCGCAGGTACTCCCGTCGCAGGTCGTCCAGGCCCAGCATGCGGGCGAGGGGCTGAACCAGCTCAGCCTGGACCTCGATCTGCGCGCCCAGGACGAGGTTCCACATCTGCGCCCGGGACAGGCCCACCTGCTTGCCCATCCAGCGCAGCAGCGGCGTCTTCTCCTCCTCCGGGCGCGCCGCGACCCAGGCGCGCAGGAAGTCGCGGAGCGTGAGGTAGTCGAGGATGTCGGGCAACGCGGCTCCGGTCGTCCGAAGGAGCGTAGCGCCCCTCCTCCGCCCCGGACAAGCCCCGCTATCCGTCCAGGCTGACGGTCGAAGGGCGCCGCAACAACAGCGCCCAGAAGCGGGTCGGCAGCGGTCCCGGCCCGGGGTCGCTGACCGGGACCCACTGGAGGCCCTCGACCTCCCAGGGCAGGTCCAGGGTCTCCGGTGTCCAGGCCCGCGCCTCCAGGTGCCGCCCCTCCATCCGCATCCGCGCCCTCAGCGCCTCGTAGCTGTGGCGGGAGAGCCAGGTGGCGCTCAGGTCCATGCCCAGGAGCTCGGGCAGGGGCAGCAGCGTGGTCTCGAGGCCGAGCCCGCGGGCGACGGCGGCGAGGTGGCCGAAGTGGACGCTCACCTCGGGGTGGTCGAGCTGCGCGGTCTCGGTGGGCAGCTCGTCGGGGCCGCCGAATTCGGAGAGGTAGGCGGCGCCGCCGGGGGCGAGCACACGGGCCAGCTCCTCGACCAGCCTCATCGCCCCCAGGTTGTAGAGCGACCCCGGCGGGAGCAGGTCCAGCTCGTAGCGTCGGGCGAGCGCCTCCAGCGCCTCGGCGGGCGAGCCTGGGGCGGCGGGCGCGCGCGGGTCCCAGGGCGCGGCGCTGAGGTCGGCGATCACCTCGTTGCACAGCACCAGGTCCAGGCTCCCGTCTCCCACCGGCAGCCGCGTCGCGTCCCCCAGCAGCCCTCGCGTCCGAGGCGCGCGCTCCTGCTGCGCCGCCAGCAGGGTGGGGCTCTGATCGAGCCGCGTGTAGTCCCCGAGCTTCCCAGCCTCCTCCGCGGCCTCCGTCCAGCGCCGGGCCAGCTCCCCGGTCCCCGGCCCGATCTCCAGCACGCGGGCCCCGGAGCGCACCATCCCCCGTGCGTCCAGGGCTCGAAAGAGGCGCGCGCCGTAGGGCTCGCCGGCCAGCGCCGGGTGCGGCAGGGCGAAGGCGTGGGCGACCGTGGTCTCGCGATCGTCGAAGTGCGTGGCCGCGTCGGTGATCTCGGCGGCGTGGTAGTGCGAGAGCGTGGTCTCGCCCCAGGGCCCGTGGTTGTGCTCGGGGCGCTCGGCGGGCGGGCGCTCGGGGGCGACCAGGCGCTCCAGGCCCAGCTCGCGGCGCGTGATCGGCCGGTCCCGAAGCTGTAAAGCCTGGATCTCGGGGTGGGTCAGCTCCAGGACGAAGGGCAGGGCCTCGTCCACCCGGAGCCCGGCCCGCCGCGCCACCTCGGAGAGCGGGCGCGCCCCGTTCATCGCCCGCCACAGGCGCAGCTCGGCCGGGTTGAGCCGCCGCTCGGCGTAGGCGTGGCCGCCGGGTGTGCGGCGCAGGGGCAGCGGCAGCCAGAGGGCGGGGATCTCCGGGAGCAGCAGCACCAGCCGCGAATGCGCCGGGATCAGGCGGGGAAGGGGCGCCGCGGCGCTCACGCGCAGGAGGTAGAGCCCGTCCAGCCTCGCCAGCAGGGGGACCATCGTGGCCGGCGGGCGCTGGTCGCCGAGCGCGTCCAGGAGGTCCACCGCCTCGCGTGAGAGCAGGGCGTGTCGCCCCGTCCGCCGGTGCCAGAGCGCCACCTGCCCGCCGAGCTCCAGCCGCGTCGCGTCCTCCGAGAGCCAGCCCACGCCGCACCTCCTCCGCCATCCTGCCACACGCGCTCCATCGCCGGGAACCGCCGGACCCGTTAAGGCTCGCTCCGCGAGGTCGTCATGGTCCGGTGCCCCGTCTGCTCCCTCCCCACCGCGCGCGAGCGCCGCCAGGGCGTCGAGATCGACGTCTGCGCCGCCCACGGCCTCTGGCTCGACCAGAAGGAGCTGCTGCTGATCACCGAGGCGGAGCGGCACGCCCACGGCACCTTTGAGTGGGCCGACCTGTTCCGCAAGCCCGTCGAGCCCCCGGTGGACCGCGCGCGCCAGCTCTCCTGCCCGGTCTGCAGAGAGGACCTGCGCCAGGAGCTCTACGCCGGGGTCACGCTGGACTGGTGCCCGGAGCACGGCATCTTCCTGGACAACGGCGAGCTGGACGCGATCCTCAACAACCTGCGCCTGGACCCGATGTACCTGCGCGGGCTGGCCCTGCGCCTCTCGGACGCGCGCTTCTGATGGGCCCGCTGCTGCTCCTCCTGCTGGGCTGCGCGGACGACAAAGGCGACACGGCGGGCGAGACCGGCGAGGCCCGGGTGCCCACGGTGGTGGAGCGGGAGGCCCTGGCCCACCGGGCGCCCGCGGTGGAGCTGCTCGTCGAGCTCGGCGCGGACGGCTTCGCCACGGTCGAGGGCAGCGTGAGCGGCGAGTACTGGGTGGACCTGGACGCGCCCGAGGACGACACCTGGGCCTTTCGCTACCAGGTCCTGGACGCGAGCGATCGGGTGCTCTACGAGCGCTCCACGCCCGGCCCCATCACGGTCCGCGACTTCCTGGCCTACTACTCCGAAGAGACCGGCTACGACATCCTGGCGGTCTTCCCGCTGCTGGGGCGCTTCCCGGTGGTGGCGCCCCTGCTGGACGGCGCTGACCGCGTGCGCCTGCAGCTCCGCGGCGAGGACGGCACCTACAGCAACGTGGGCAGCTACGATCTGGCCGAGGCGGGCACCGACGACCAGGGCACGTCTGACGCGGTGGTGGGCTGGGAGACCCTCTACGACGCCGGTCCCTCGGAGAACCGCCTGGACGTCGTCATCGCCGGGGACGGCTACACTGAGGACCAGCTCGCGGACTACGCACAGGACGCGCTGGAGGTCATGGACGCGCTGCTGTCCAAGGCCCCCTTCTCCGAGCTCACGCCCTACATCAACGTCCACCGCGTGGACGTCGTCAGCGCCGAGAGCGGGGCCAGCTACGACTGCATCGACGCGTGTCGCGCCCGCGACACCGCCTTCGGCACCGTCTTCCCGCTCAACTGGGTGAACAGCCTGCTGGGCACCGACTACGACACCCGCTCGGTCTTTCAGCTCCAGCAATGGGAGGTGGCGCGCGCGGTCTCGGTCGTGCCCTGGGACGTGGTCCTGGTCCTCTCCAATTCGGAGAAGCAGGGCGGCATGTCGGTGCACTTCGCCACCGCGACCACCGGCCTCGACCAGCTCGGCCAGACCAGCGTGCACGAGCTCGGCCACGCCCTCGGCCACCTGGGCGACGAGTACATGGGCGACGCCTGCATCCTCTCCGACACGCTCCCGCCCAACGTCACCGATGACCCGGAGAGCCCGCCCTGGTCCGCCTGGATCGAGGACGAGACCCCGCTGCCCACACCCGAGCGCGATCAGTACGAGGACGTGGTCGGCGCCTTCCAGGGCGCGATGAGCTGCCGCGAGCTCTACCGCCCCATGCAGACCTGCCTGATGGAGGACTCCGACGGCGGCGAGCTCTGCTCGCCCTGCGCCGAGCAGATCGTCCAGCAGGTGCTCAGCTTCGCCGATCCGGTGGACACGCTGGACTGGAGCCAGGACGAGGCCGGGCTCACCTTCACCCTGGACGCGCCGATCCCACTCCTGGTTGAAGTGTACGCCGACGACGCGCTGCTCTGGTCGGGCAGCAGCGAGGAGAGCGTGACCGTCCCCGCCGAAGACCTGGCCGGGCGCGCCGGCCAGACGCTCACGCTGGCCGCGACCCTGGAGACCGACCGGGCCCGGGAGCGCGCCGACGCGATCACCGAGACCTGGAGCTTCGATCTGGAGTAGGGTCGTCCGATGACCCGCACCGATCTGGCCCTCGCAGCCGGCCTCGGGCTCCTGCTCGCCCTGCTGGCCGCGGCGCACCCCGGGCTGGTCTTCGTGGACTTCCTCAGCTTCGCCAACCGCGCGCGGCGGCTGTCGGAGGGCCAGGAGCTGGTCAGCGGGCTCTACCCGATCGGCTACCCGGCCCTGCTGCTGGGGGCGCGGGCGCTGCTGGGCGATGTGCTCGTGGCGGGCAAGGTCCTCTCGGCGCTGGCTGGGATCGGGGCGGCGCTGGCGGCGGCGCGGCTGGCGGGCCCGGGGGCGGCGCTGGCGATGGCGGCGGTGCCGGGCTTCCTGCTGTGGGGGAGCACGGAGGGCACGGACCTGGGGGCGGCGGCGCTGGGGCTCGGGGCGCTGGCGGCGGCCCGCGAGCGGCCGGCGCTGGCGGGGGTGCTGCTGGGGGCGAGCTGCCTGGTGCGCTACACCGGCATCGCCGCCCTGCCCGGCGTGCTGATCCTGGCGCCGCGGCGCGGTCGGGCCTTGCTGGCCTTCATCCTGGCGACCGCGCCGCACTGGGGGGTGGCCCTCTGGCTCGGGGTGAGCCCGCTGCCCGACCAGTCCCAGAACATCGCGATCGGCGGCGGCGGGCCGCCGGGCGCCATCGGGGAGACCCTTCGGCGCCTGCCGGTGGGCGCGGGGCGGGCGGCCTGGACGGCCTGGGGCACGCTCTGGGGCGGGCTGGGGATCGCCGGGCTGCTGTGGGGGATCTACCGGAAGGACCGGGTCTGTACCGCGCTCCTGAGCTGGGGGCTGCTGCACGTCGTGGGCGTGGGCCTCGCCTTCTCCAACCCTCGCCTCGTGCTGCCCGCCACCCTGGTCACCGGCCTCGGGCTCGGGGGGCTGCTGCCTGTGGAGCGCCGCCGCTGGCTCGCCCTGCCCGCGCTGCTGGCCATGAGCCTCCAGCTCCCCGCCCTGCTGCGGCCCGGCGACGGTGAGCAGGCCCTCCGCGAGATCGCCGCCTTCCCGCTCCCGCCGCCCACCCTGAGCAGCTCGCCCCTCTACCACCAGCGCCGGGACGGCTGGCTGATGGGCGCGGCCAACCTGCGCAGCCTGGGCGGAGATCCTCGTCGCCTGGACCCCGAGCGGCTGATCCGCGAGGCGCGGGCGCGGGGGGTGCGCTCGCTGGCCCTGGACGCCGAGCGGGTGGGGGCCAGCTTCCCCGGGCTCGCCCCCCTGCTGCGCGGCCCGGCGCCCGACGGCCTGGAGCTCGCCTTCGAGGCGGAGGGCTGGCGACTGTACGAGCTTCGGTAGCCACGCCCTTCTCACGCGCCCGGGCTGTGATATTTCCTGACAATCACCGGGAGAGACACTTGGAAGCGCTCCGCGCGCTCGCCGAGCCGCGACACGCATGCGAGGGCTGTGGAGGCTGCTGCCACGGCACACGCGTCCGCCTGCTCGGGCAGGAGGAGGAGCAGCGCGTCCGCGAGCTGGCCGGGGTCCTGCGCGTCCGCGATCCCGTGGAGGGCGGGCGCGTGCGCCAGGTGGAGGGGCGCTGCGTCTTCCTGGACCCGAAGCGCCGCTGCATGCTGCACAGCGCGTTCGGGGCCGCGGCCAAGCCCCTGCTGTGCCAGCAGTTCCCGCTCGTGCTGCTGGACACCGAGTCGGAGACGCGGATCGGCGTCGATCCCGGCTGCTTCACCAGCTTCGGCTCCTGGCGGGACGCCGATCTGGTGCCGGCCAACGCCCGCCTCGTCCCCAAGGTCTCCGTGCTGGAGCCCGAGGAGCAGTCCAACGAGCGCGCCTTCCTGGCCTGGGCCCGGCGCGAGGGCGCCACGGTGGCCTGCGGGCTCCGCTGGCTCTGCGCCGAGGCGCCGGGCGAGGGCCCCCCGGACGGGCTCTCCCGCCGCTGGATCCGCCACCTCCGGGGCCTCCCGCTGGAGCGGCTGCTGGAGCAGCCTGACACCGGCGCCCCCGTGCGCGAGGCCCTGCTGCCCCTGCTCGCCGACCTGCGCCGGCTGGACCCCGACGGGCCCCTCTCCGGCGTGCTGGGGCCGGAGGAGGACGCCTTCGCGCTGGAGCTCACGCGCAGGACCCTCTTCCTCCGCCTCGTCTCGACGCTGCCCGTCGCGCGGGCCGTGGCCCTGCTCTGCCTGCTGGGCGCCCAGAGCGCCGCCTGGACGGGGCGGCACGGCCGCGGCTTCGGTCGCGCGCTCGTGGCCTGGAACCGGGCGATCCGCGCGCCTGCCTTCTGGAGCACCATCCTGCCCAGCGCGGAGGTCCTGGGCTGGCTGGTCAGCGGGGAGCGGTCGCCGAACCAGGGTTGACAGCGCCCGGTCGCCGGTCGATAGTGTGGCCAGCGGAGGTCGGCGTGCCACGCGAGCGGGGCTGGGGGGAGTGTCTGAAAAAGAGCCGGTTCGGTGCTCTTGGTCTCGCAATTGCCTGTTTCTCCTGCGCCCCCGAATCCCCCCGGGACTCCACCCAGCCCGAGGCCCAGGAGACCGGGGACACCGGCTACGAGGCCATCGACGTCCCCACGCTCACGCCCACCTGGGGGCCGGACGAGGTGGAGCTCGCCTTCTCCGACGTGCTGTCCTCGGGGCTGCCCGAGCCCGTCACCATGCGCGACTGGCTCTTCGACCTGCTGCACATCTGGGACGGGACCTGGGCGGACGTGACCTGCCCCTCCACCACGCCCACCGTGGGCGAGGGTGAGGTCCACTCCACCGCGCTCGCCGGCTGCACGGGCGAGCTCTACGCGCTCAACGGCGGCTGGATCTACGACGAGGAGCTGAACCCGGAGAACGGACACCTCCTCGCGTCCGGGCTCTTCACGCTGACCGGCGAGTACACGTCGGGCGTCCAGTTCTCGCTGGGCGGCAGCTTCTACCTCGGCTCCTGGGACGACTCCGGCTCCCTGCACAACATCTTCAAGCTGGGCGGGACCTTCGAGGAGCCGACGCAGCCGGGCTGGCTCGGCCGCGGCGTGAGCTCTGGCGTAGAGCTCGAGGGCAGCGTCCAGGACGGCGAGCTCCAGTCGGCCAAGCTGGTGGGCGCGCTCGGCGTGGGCGACGAGAGCTTCGTGTACTTCGACGAGGTCGTCTTCGACAGCCAGAATTGCAGCGGGCTCCCGCGGGGGACGGTGCTGATCCGCGATCCCTCCACGCTCTGGCTGACGATGGTGTTCCCCGAGACCTGCTCGAGCTGCGCGACGCTGAGCTATGACGGGGCGGAGCTCGGCGAGGTGTGCATGGGCGACGCGCTCTCCCGCGCCGTCCTGGACACCCTGAGCCTGGAGCCCGAGGAGGTCCCATGGTGATCCGCCCCCTCCTCCTGGCCGCGATGGTCGGGTGCCCGCCCGCCTCGGAGCCGCCCGAGGACAGCGCCAGCGCGCTCGTCCTGCTCGACCCCGTCCTGCTCGCCCGCCGCGTGAGCCTGGACCTGCGCGGGGTCGTGCCCACGCTGGACGAGCTGGAGGCGGTCGAGGCCGACCCGGACGCCTTGACCAGCCTCATCGACACCTGGATGGCCGACCCGCGCTACGAGGAGCGCCTGGTCGACGTCTTCGGCGAGCAGTGGCTCACCCGCGTCGACGAGTTCCCGGTCCCCGCCGCCGACTTCGGGCTCGGCGTGGAGGAGGACTACGCCTTCCTGCGCAGCGTGGGCGAGGAGCCCCTGCGGCTCATGGCCCACGTCGCCGCCGAGGATCTGCCCTGGACCGAGATCGTCACGGCCGACTACACCATGGCCAACGATCTGATGGTCTCCATCTGGGACCTCAGCTACACCGAAGAGAGCGAGTCCGAGTGGAAGACGGCCCGGTACGGGGACGGTCGCCCCGCCGCCGGGGTCATCGCCACCAACGGGCTGTGGTGGCGCTACGCGACCACGCTGACCAACTACAACCGCGGGCGCGCCAGCGCGCTGGCCCGGCTGCTGCTCTGCTTCGACTACTCCCAGCGGCCGGTGGCCTTCAGCGGCATCGCCGACGTCAGCTCCGAGGCGCTGCTGACGGCGACCAAGGAGAACGAGGACTGCGTGGTGTGCCACGCCTCGGTGGACGCGCTGGCCACGACGCTGTTCGGCTTCTGGTGGTTCGAGACCAAGGACGCCACGGAGATGAGCTCCTATCACCCGGAGCGCGAGCCGCTCGGGCTGCTCTACCTGGACATGGCGGCCTCCTACTACGGGCAGCCGCTGGGCGGCGTGGGCAACCTGGGGCCGATGGTGGCGGCGGACACGCGCTTCCTGCAGTGCTCGGTGGAGCGCGCCGCGCAGGCCCTCCTCCACCGCCCGATGGAGACCGAGGACTGGGGGACGCTCCAGGAGCTGGCCGGCACGTTCGAGGCCAGCGACCTGCGCTTCAACGCCCTGGTCAAGGCCATCCTGGCCACGGACGAGTACCAGACGGGCGAGATCAGCGAGGGCGCCAGCGAGGCCACCGACGAGACCGTGCGCAGCCGCCGCCTGATGAGCCCGGAGCAGATCGCCTCGACCATCGAGGATCTGACCGGCTTCCGCTGGAGCTACGCGGGCTATGACCAGCTGGAGAACGACCTCTACGGCTACCGCGTCATGGCCGGCGGCATCGACGGGGAGGTCGTGACCGGCGCGGCCGAGGCCCCCACGATGACCCGGGCCCTGGTCCTGCAGCGCGTGTCCCAGGCCGCCGCGCGCCAGGTCGTCGAGGCCGACATGGTCGCGGTGGCGGCGGATCGCAGGCTCTTCTCCTCCGACGGCGCGGACCTCTCCGCCGTGGCCCCCGGCTCCGCGGACTGGGACGCCCAGCTCACCCACCTCCACCGTCGCCTGCACGGCGTGGTCCCCGACCAGCAGACCCTGGACGCCGAGGCCGCGCTCTGGTCGCAGGTGCAGGCCAGCGCCGACACCACCCAGGCCTGGGTGAGCCTGCTGAGCGTGATGCTCCGCGATCCCGCCTTCTGGAGCTACTGAGATGCGGAACCCTGCCCTGTTCTCGCGGCGCGGCGTGCTCCGGCTGGGCATGGCCGGCGCGGTCCTGCCCCTGCTCGGCAGCCAGGCCCGCACCAGCGAGCGCAAGTTCCTCTTCGTCTTCTGCCCGGGGGGCTGGGACCAGCTCGTCGTCTTCTGCACGAAGTTCGGCGACAACACCGACCGCTGGTCGGAGGCCGAGGCCAGCGAGGTGGGCGGCGTGCCCTTCGTGGACTCCGAGTCTCGCCCCAGCGTGCGCGGCTTCCTGGAGAGCTGGGCCGACCGCACCCTCTTCCTCAACGGCGTGCAGGTGCCCTCGGTCTCCCACGACGTCTGCAGGCGCCTGATGATGACCGGGGCGCAGGTGCCGGGCTCGGACGACTGGTGCTCCTGGATCGGGGCGCGCTCCACCCAGGATCTCCCCATGCCCACCATCCACGTCGACGGGCCGATCTACCCGGTCGACGCGGTGTCCTCGGTGGTGCGCACGGGCAGCGCCGGGCAGCTCCCCGCCCTGCTGGACGGCAGCGCCCTGGAGAGCTGGATCGACAGCCCGCCCACCCTGCCCTCGGACGCGGTGCAGGCGCTGGAGACGGCCTTCCTCGCCGAGCGCGTCTCCAGCCTGTCGAGCTCGGCCGGGCGCGGGCGCATGCGGCGCTACCTGGAGGCGGAGGCGTCCGCGCTCGAGCGCATGGAGTCCGTGCGCGGCATGGCCGACCGCTTCACCCTGCCCTCCGCCGCCACCCTGCCCGACCTCGCCGGCATCGTCGCCGACTGCTTCGAGGCCGGGGTCTCCCGCGCCGGGATGATCGCCATGGAGGGGCTGGTGGCCGGCTGGGACACCCACGGCTCCAACGTCTTCCAGGACGTCAGCTTCGAGGCCCTGTTCGGCTACCTGGACCTCATCCTGCAGGATCTGGACGGCCGCGTGGGCGAGGCGGGGGGCAGCCTGCTGGACGAGACCACGGTGGTCGTGCTCTCCGAGATGGGGCGCGTGCCCCAGTACAACTCGGCGGGCGGCAAGGACCACTGGACCTGGACCTCCGCCATGCTCATCGGCTCCGGGGTGGCCGGCGGGCGGGCCGTCGGCTCCTGGAACGACACCATCGAGGGTGAGCCCATCGACCTGGACAGCGGCGAGGCCAGCGAGGGCGGCGTCACGCTCACCGGCGCGCACCTGGGCGCCACGCTGCTGGCCCTGGCCGACATCGACCCGGCGGAGCTCATCGACCCCGAGCAGGCGGAGCCCATCGCGGCGGCGATGAGCTAGATGATCTAGCCTACTCCGAGCAGCCCAGGCTCGCCGAGTCCTCGCCCACGGGCCGCTCGCGCACCTCGGGCAGCTCCAGGCCGCCGACGCGGAACATCTCGTAGGCCAGCATGTCCTCCATGCGCTCGCAGTCGGAGAGCTCGGCGCCCGCGCGGGGCTCGCGCTTGTAGGCGGCGACGGCGGCGAAGCGCCAGTAGACGCCGCCGATGGTCACCGTCTGGATCTCGCCCGGCAGCAGCTCCACGTCGCCCTCGTCGGTGGGCACCACCAGGGTCGTGTAGGTCCACTGCCAGACCCCGTCGAGGTCGGAGTAGATCGTCTCGCCGTTGCGGACCGCCTGCCCGCCCAGCAGGAGCGAGACCGCCGCGGCCCGGTCGCCCAGATCGGCCACCCAGGTCGGGCCCGCGCCGTCCGCCACCACCACGCTCTGGTGCCCGGAGACCGGCCCGTCCAGCAGGTGCAGGACGCGGTCGGGGCCGGCGATGTGGGCGAGGTCGAACTCGCCGGGGGAGTGGACCTCGAACGCGCGCTCCTGGCCGTCCTCGTCCGTGTGCACGAAGGCGTAGTCCACGGGCCCGCCCACCACGTCCAGGTCTCCCTCGTAGCGGCCCGCCTCCACGTCCACCGAGAGCGCCACGTCCACCGCCTCGAGCTGCTCGGGCGGATCGCCCACGTCGTAGGGTTCACAGGCGGCCAGCGCGAGCAGACAGAGCAGGCGGGGGGACATGAGCGCTCCAGAGAGAATATGGAGACAGCTTAGCCGCGGTCGCACGCACCCGCGATGACAGCCGCTGACTCGCGCCGGGGAGGCGGGCGCGCTAATCACGGACCATGCCCCCGCGCGTGCTGCTGGTCTACGCGAACCCGGCCATCACGGCCTCGCCGGTGCCCCCCTACGGGATGGAGCGCGTGGGCCACAGCTTCCGATTGGCGGGCTGCGAAGTCCACTATCTCGCGCCCTTCATCGAGGAGGACCCGCTCGCCGCCCTCGCCGAGGCGCTCTCGCTGGAGCCCGCGCTGGTGGGCTTCAGCGTGCGCAACATCGACGACGCCCTGGTGGTGCGCAGCGAGCTGGGGCCCGGTGACATCGACACCTGCTTCTACCTGGACGAGGTGCGCGGCCTGGTCGCCCTGGCGCGGGCGCGGGTGGGGGGCGAGCGCGTGTGCGTGGGCGGGGCGGCCCTGTCCAGCGGGCCGCTGCCCGTGCTGCGCTACCTGGGCGCCGACTGGGGCATCACCGGGCCGGCGGACGATCTCTGCTGGCGGATCGGGCGCTCCCTGGTCCGGGGCGAGGGGCTGGTGCTGCCCGAGGACCCGCGGGTGGTGCGCGCCGGCCCGGCCAAGGAGCCTCCTCACGCCAGCGCGCTTCGCCCCCGCGGCTTCGCCGGCGCCTTCCGCCAGCCCCCCGGCCCCACCCCGCGCATGGGTGGATATCTGCGCCTGACCCGCGTCCGCGGAGGGCGGCTCCCGGTCGCCATCGCCCACGGCTGCGACCGCCGCTGCAGCTTCTGCGTGGAGGCGCGCTTCCTCGGCCAGCAGGTGCGCCCCCGGTCGCCAGACGACGTCGTGGCCGAGATCCGCGCGCTCCAGAGCGTGGGCGTGAGCCGCTTCTGGCTCTCCACCAGCGAGCTGAACGTGCCCACCGCCGCCCACGGGACCGAGGTCCTGCGCCGGCTGGCCGGGATGGACCTGGACCTGCAGGTCTTCCTGCAGGTCGCGCCGGTGGACGACGCTCTGCTGGACGCGCTGGAGGGCGCCGGGCTCGATCCCAGCGGCGTCTCCTACGAGTTCGGGCACTTCGACGACCGCGTCCTGCGGGCCGGCGGCGGGCCGGCCAACCGCGCCGCCATCGATCGTCTGGCCGAGCTCTACCTGCGTCGCGGCTACAAGATGCTCGGCGGCTCCGTGCTGCTCGGCGCGCACTGGCTGGAGGACGAGGACACCCTGTCTGGCGCGATGGACTACGCGCTGAGCCTGGACCGCGCCTTCCCCTACGGGCTCGGGCTCTCCTACGCCACCGGGGGGCGGGTCTACCCGGAGACCGCGCTGGCCGACTGGATCGCCCGGAACCGCGACGCCGCCCGCCCGCACCTCTACGGTGAGGACGACCCCAGCTTCGTGCGCCCCGTCATCTTCTCCAAGCCCATGGCGCCCCGCCGGCTCCTGGCCTGGGTCAAGGCGCGGCTCCAGGGTGCGCGCGGCCTGATGGGCCCGATGAACGCCGAGGCCCCCGCCGAGCCCCGGCGCCTCGAGGCCGAGCGCCTGGTCAACCGCGCCATCTGGCGGGTGGGCGAGGGGCGCCACGACGAGGCCGAGCGCTGCCTGGACGCGGCGCTGCGCCTGGAGCCCGATCACCTGGAGGCCCTGGCGCAGCTCGCCCAGCTCCTGGCCAACCACCGCGGGGACCCTCGCGGCGCGGGCCGGGCATTGCGCCGCATGCTCCGCGCCATGGGGCCCGGGGACGAGCGCCGCCCGGAGATCCAGGCGGCGCTGGAGGAGCTCGCCGCGGCGGCCCCGGCCGGGGACTAACGCAGGGGCACCGCCACCAGGCGCTGGCTGTTCTCCCGGCGCACGGTGAACAGGGCCACGTCGCCTTCGGACAGGGCCTTGTTGACGTCGGCCACCGATCGCACGGCCTGGTTGTTGACCGCCACGATCACGTCCCCGCGGCTCAGCTTGTCCGCGGCCGGGCCGTCCTCGCTCACGCGGGTCACGACGAGGCCGTCCGCGCCCATCTGGTAGCGGGCGGCGTCCTCCAGCGTGAGGCCCAGGCGGCTCAGGGGGGTGGCGCCGGTGGGGGCGGCCTTCCCGCTCTTCTCCGGCGCGGGCTGCTGGTCGTCGGGGCTGAAGTCCCCCTTCGCCAGCGCCTCCTCCCCGGGGCGCTCGGCCAGGGTCACGCTCAGCGTCCGCTCCTTGCCCGCGCGCAGCAGGGTGACCTCGACCTTCTGGCCGGGCCGGTAGCTGCCCACCGTCCGCACCAGCTCCTCGCTGGAGCTGACCTGCTTGCCGTCCAGCTTCGTGATCACGTCGCTCGGCTGGAGCCCGGCCTCAGCCGCCGGGAAGCCCGGGTAGACCTGGCTGACCACGACGCCCTTCGTCTCGCCGGGCACCTTGAGGGCCTGCGCCAGCGCCGGGTCCAGCCCCTGGAGCGAGAGCCCCATCCAGCCGCGGGCCACGCGGCCGGTGCTCTTCAGATCCTCGAGGATCGCGCGCACCATGTCGATGGGGATGGCGAAGCCGATGCTGTTGGCCTGGTTCACGATGGCGGAGTTGATGCCCACCACCTCGCCGGCCAGGTTGAAGAGGGGCCCGCCGGAGTTGCCCGGGTTGATGCTGGCGTCCGTCTGGATGAAGTCATCGTAGGGCCCGGCGCCGATGACCCGGCCCTTGGCCGAGACGATGCCCGCCGTGACCGTGTGGCTGAGCCCATAGGGGTTGCCGATGGCCACCACCCAGTCGCCCACCCGCGCGTGCTCCGAGGAGCCCAGCTTGACGAAGGGCAGGTCCTTGCCCGCGTCCACCTTGACCAGCGCGACGTCCGTGCGCTCGTCGGTGCCCACCACCTTCGCCTCCAGCTCGCGGTCGTCCGACAGCTTCACCTTGACGTTGACGGCGTCGGCCACGACGTGGTTGTTGGTGAGGATGTAGCCGTCGGCCGAGATGATGAAGCCCGAGCCCTGGCCCTCCTGCACGCGGTAGCGCCCGCCGCCCTGGCCGTCCTGGCCGTCCTCCTCCTGCGGCATCCCGTGGGGGAAGCCGAAGAAGGGCCCGAAGGGCGACTGCATCACGCTCGCGGGCACCTCCACCTTCTGCTCCACGTAGAGGTTGACCACCGCCGGCTGCAGGCGCTCGACCAGCGGCGCGAGGCTGTGGACCGGGTTGTACTCCGGGGGGAGCTGTGGGGCCGCGGCGGGCACCTCGCCCTCGACCTTGTCCTTTCCCGTCGCCTCGGCGCATGCGAAGCCCACGCCCAGCCCACCGATGAGCAGCGCAAGATTCCACCACCGCCTGAACATGACCTCTTCTCCGGGTTGTCGATCGCTGGCCTGACCCTCCGCCCTTGGAGAGCACGCCCTCATCAGCAGCGACAACCCCGAGGGGCGGGACCTTCTTCCCCGGGCCCCGCTCGGGTCGGCTCAGCCCCCGGAGGCGCGCTCGATCTTGAGCTGCTCCGCCTGGATCTGCCGGAGGAAGCGCGTCGCGCCCTCGCCCTCGCGGAAGAGGCAGGTGAGCTCGGCGGCGGATCCGTCCACCAGCACGACCTCGGCGCCGTCGGGGAGCTTCTGGAGCTCGGCCTTCTGGACCTCCGCGTAGGGCACGCGGGTCCCCACGCCGTCCTGCACGCGGATCACGGCGTCGGCCAGCAGGGCGCAGGCCCGCTTGCCGTCGGCCACGGCGCTCTCGTCGTGCCAGGCCAGCGGGATCTGGTCCACCGGCAGCACCCCGGCCTCCACCATGGGCGCGAGGCGCCAGGTGGGGACCGCCTTGCCCGAGACCAGCTCCGAGGGAGAGGTCCCGTCGCCCTGAAGCAGCGCGAGCGTGGCCACGATCAGGCCCACCAGCCCCGCCACCCCCAGGCCCGCCAGCAGCAGCGCGTAGAGCCCGAGCCCGCAGCCCGGCGCGGCCTGCGGGTCCAGGCGCTCATCGCTCGGATCCTCGATCCGGCTGGGAGGGGTGTCGCCCTGACTCATCCGCGCTCTTTAACCAGAACGTGGGGGCTCCGCCCCTCGCCGGTCGAGCCAACGCGCCTTCCCGCCGGAGCCCCGAGGCGCTACCTTGGAGCCATGGCCTCCCCCCCGCTCTGGCTCTTCGCCCTCGAGCTCAGCCGCTTCGCGCCCGCGGACGACACCGCCGACGCGCTCAGCGGCTCGCTCTCGGCGATCGAGGCCGGGGGCTGGGAGCTCTCCCCCTACGAGGGGCCCGCGCTGCAGCCGGAGATCGGCCTCGGGCTGGGGCGGGTGGACCTCTGGCTAATGCCCGCCGCCAGCTTCCGGCGCGAGCAGGCCACCAGCGAGGATGGTCGGGAGGCCACCCTCCGCGCCAGCGCTCTGCGCCTCGGCGCGCGCGCGGACCTGCACCTCGGCGTGTTGAGGCTCGGCCTGCTCGCCGCCGCCTCGGGCGCCCGCGCGACCCTGGACGGCGAGCTCGTCGCCCGCGCCGACACCGCCCTCGAGCTCGCGCCGTCTCTCGGCGTCTTCGCCCCGCTCTCGGCGAGCTGGACCCTCGGCGCCCGCGCGAGCTGGCCCCTGGTCCTGGCCGGCGCCGACCTCACTCATGGCCTGTCCGGGGCCCTCGCGCTGGAGTGGCGCGGCCCCGGAACGAGGTAAGCTCACCCCTACAGGAGGAATTCGTCTTGGCGCACAAGGACATCGATCTGATGGATCCGGCCGTCGGCAACCGCTTCATGGCCGACGGGGCCGAGGACGGCCTCGTCCCGCTGGAGCCCCTCGACCTGTCGCGCATCCAGGACTTCGACCAGATGTTCGACGCCATGACGCGCACCGCCTTCGGCGGGCGCAACCTCGGCGAGGCGGCCGAGGTGCTGGAGGCCATGGTCACCGACCCGGACTGCTCGGTCGTGCTCACGCTCTCCGGCGCGATGACCGTCGCCAAGATGAACCTGGTCATCACCGACATGATCGAGCGCGGCTGGGTGCAGGCGGTGGTGTCCACGGGCGCGCTCATCACGCACGGCCTCGTCGAGCTCACCGGGATGACCCACTACAAGGCCACCCGGGAGATGAACGACGAGGAGCTCTACGAGAAGGGCTACAACCGCGTCTACGACACCTACGAGATGGAGAAGAACCTCAACGATCTCGCGGGCATCCTGCGCAACGTCTTCGATGAGCTCCCCCCCGGCAAGCGCTTCGGCAGCTACGAGCTGCTGGCCCGCATCGGCCGCTCCCTGGCGAAGCCGGGGGTCCGCGGCATCCTGGCCTCGGCCTGGCGCGAGGGCGTCCCCGTCTACATCCCCGCCTTCATCGACTCGGAGCTCGCGCTGGACGTGGGCACCTGGGTGGTGGGCCGCGCGCTCAAGCAGAACCCCGACAAGGACGTGGGCGAGGCCATCGCCGAGATGAGCTCGGACTTCGACCCCTTCCGCGATCTCGCCCACTACGTGCAGATCATCACGCAGTCGCCCACGCTGGGCATCTTCACCATCGGCGGCGGCGCCCCCCGCAACTGGGCGCAGCAGGCCCCGCCCTTCATCGACATCATCAACCACGCCCTCGAGGTCAACCAGCGCCTGAACCGCTTCAAGTACGGCGTGCGCATCTGCCCCGAGCCCGCCCACTTCGGCGGCCTGTCCGGCTGCACCTACTCGGAGGGCGTGAGCTGGGGCAAGTTCGTGCCGCCCGCGGAGGGCGGGATGTTCGCCGAGGTCCTGACCGACGCCACGATGGTCTGGCCCATGCTGATGAAGGCCGTCATCCAGCGGCTGGAGAAGAAGGGCGTCAAGCCGGCCGCGCCGAAGCTGAAGCTGCCGAACCTGAACCCCTGAGGGAACCGCGGGCCCCGGGCGCGTGTCGAGAGGACCATGGGCGCGCTCCTGCTGCTGCTCCTGTCCTGTGTGCCCGCCGAGGCCGAGGCCCCGGCGGCGTCGACCGTCGTGGCGGTCGAGCCTGTGACCCCCGCGACCCCGGCACAGCCCGCCGCGGCGCTCGCCGTGGAGGGCCCGCTGGCCGCCTCCGACCCCTGGACCCTGCGCCAGCGCGCCACCGAGCTCGGGCTGGCCTGGCCGCCGCCCGCGCTCTCCCTGCACCTCGACAAGTCCACCCGCACGCTCACCTTGCGCTCGGGCGAGCAGGCGCTCAAACGCTACCGCGTGGGCCTGGGCGACCCCGAGGGCGACAAGGTGCGCCAGGGCGACCGCCGCACGCCCGAGGGCGAGCTGCGCATCGTCACGCGCAACGCGGCCTCGCAGTTCCACAAGTTCCTGGGCATCAACTACCCGACCGCCGAGGACGCCGATCGCGGCCAGGAGGCCGGGCTGGTCTCGCGGGAGCAGGCCGACGCCATCCGCGCCGCCCACAAGGCCGGGCGGCGGCCTCCCTGGGAGACCCGGCTGGGCGGCACCGTGGGCATCCACGGCGGCGGCGGCTGGGCCGACTGGACGCTGGGCTGCGTGGCGGTGACCGACGAGGAGATCGACGAGCTCTGGGAGGTCGTGAAGATCGGCACCCCCCTCGTCGTCGAGCCCTGATCGGGCCTCGCCCGCTCAGCTCTCGAAGGGGAGCTCGCTCACCACGCCCGCCACGGAGCGCTCGCCCGCCCGCACCGTCACCGGCGTCCCCGGCTCCCAGGCGCTCTTGCGCAGCACGCCCAGGGCCAGCGGGCGGCCCAGCACCCGCGCGGCGCTGGTCAGCGTGCCCACCACGTCCTCGCCCACCAGCACCTCGGCCCCCGCGGGGGGCAGCGCGTCCTCGCTCAGGACCACGCCCATCAGCTTCTTGGTGAGCTGGCCCTTCACGTCGATGCGGTTGATGACCTCCTGGCCCACGTAGCAGCCCTTGTCGAAGGCGCAGCAGTCCAGGTTGTAGCGCAGCTCGTGGACCATGGACTTGTCGGTGCCGTCCTGGGGCCAGCGGGCGCGGCCGGCGTGGACGCGCAGGGCGTCGAGGGTCAGCTGCCCGGCCGGCGCGGCGCCCGCGGCGATCAGCGCCTCGAAGGTGGGCTGGAGCGCGGCGTCGGGCACCAGCAGATCGAAGCCGCCCAGACCGGTGCGGTCCTTCTTCGCCACCCGGAGCCCCAGGCCCTCGGCCGCGGGGACCTCCTGGTGATCGTGATCCTGCGCGGGCACCGGCAGTCCCAGGCGGGCGAGGATCTCGGCGGAGCTCGGGCCCTGGAGCGAGAGCACCCAGGGCTCGCCCGTCATCGCCTCCAGCTCGATGTCCTCGAGCATGGCGTACATCTGGTAGCGCTGCTCGAACCAGGCGGCGTCCACGCCCTCCAGCACCGCCAGGAAGCGCGACTCGGAGATGCAGTAGAGGTCCAGCAGCCCCTGGACCCGGCCGCGATCGTCGCACATGGCCGAGCGGTTGCCCTTACCGGGCTGGAGCCGCTTGATGTTGTTGGTGAACATGCCGTTGCAGAAGCGGCGCACCTCGGCGCCCGCCCCGTGGAGCAGGGTCTTCTCCACCGAGGCGAGGTCGAAGAGGGCAGCGCCCTCGCGCGCGCGCTGCAGCTCGGCGTCCACCGCGCCGTAGCGGGCGGGGAGCAGCCAGTCGCCGTAAACGTCCATCTCGGCGTTTCTGGCCAGGTGTTGGGGGAACAGGGGGGTCTTCTTCATCGGGGGGCCTCTCGCCTACCCCTTCTTCTTATCCGGGCTGGCGGGCGGCGCAGCAGCGGGCTTCGGCGGACGCACCGGGTTCGGCATGCCGAAGGGCGTCAGGTCGGTGGGCACGATGGTCACGCCCGCCGGCACGCCCGGCGGCGGCTTGGGCGCGGGGGGCGGCCTGTCCGGCCCGGGGGGCGGCTTGGGGGCGACCGGGGTGGGCGAGGGCCGGGAGAGCGTGATCGGCTGGCCGCCCGGCGCCTTGGGCGCGCTGGGGATGGGCGAGGGCTGGGCCGCGGGGGCCTGCCCCGGGCTGGCGACCTTCTCCACGATGTTCCGGCCGCCGGGCGCCATGGCCGGGCGGGGGATGGCCTGGGCGGCGGGCCTCGCGGGCTGGGCGCTGATGGGGATGGAGGGGCCCGGGGGCGGCGCGGGCTGCGGCGCGGGCGCTGGCGGCGCCACCTGGATGGCCGGCGCGACGGGGGGCACCGGCTGGACCGGGGGAGAGATCAGCGGGGCCGTGGGGGGCTGCGGCGCGGGCCCCAGGTTCGGCTCGGCGCGCATCGCCTCGCGGGGGGGCGTCGCGACCACGGGGCCAGCGTCGAGACCGGGCCCGTCCGCCTCCTCGTCGTCGTCCTGCGCCTTCTTCTTCTGGGTGCTCATGAAGTACAGCAGCGCGCCGAGCACCATCACGAAGGCGAAGAAGCAGGCCGCCGCCAGCAAGAGCACGTAGTAGATGTTGCTCATGATGTACCTTTCCTATGCAGCGTAGCAGATCCGCGCCCGCCGTGCCGCCCTGTGGCGGCATCTCGCCTACGGGGACCCCTATGTATCTCGTGCTCTCCGCCATCCAACTCGATCAGCTCCCCAACAGCTTCAGCGACCCTCGCCTGCTGGTGGGGTTGATCTCCGCGATCGTCCTCCTCTTCGGCGCTCGGCTCTATCGACTCGTGCTCGTCACGCCCGGCCTGCTGGTCGGCGTGCTGGTGGGCCTGCAGCTCACGCAGGACGCGCAGCCCGGAACGCAGGCCATCGCGGCGGGGTGCCTGGGCGTCATCGGCGCGGGCGTGCTCTACATGGTCGAGCGCCTGGCCGTGGCCCTGGTCGGGGCGGTCATCGTCGCCGGGCTGGCCAAGGCCTTCATGCCCCTCATCCTCGGCGCCGGCCTGCCCTGGTACGTGCCCGCGGCGGCGGGCATGATCGGCGTCTTCCTCCTCCCCAGCCTGCTGCGCGCCGCCATCCGCGTGCTCACCCCGCTGCTCGGGGCCATCGGGGTCTCCTGGGCGCTGGGCCGCCCGGGGGACCTGATCCTGCTCGGCGGGCTCGCCATCTTCGGCGCCTTGTTCCAGCTCCTCGTGCTTCGCGGGCGCGATCGGGACGAGGACTGAACAGGTATATGAAATTACAGTTTGCGGTTTTTTGTGAACTGAATTAGGATTCTCTGGAGATGACCCGGTAGATCGCGCGGCCCGAGCCGCGGGAGAGCCGCTATGGAGCGTGATTCCCTCGCCAGCAGGCTGCGTGATCTCCGCTTGAGCGTGGGTCTCTCCCAGCAGGCGCTCGGGGCCCGGCTCCACCGGCCCCAGAGCTACATCTCCAAGATCGAGAACGCCGAGCGGCGGGTCGAGCTCCACGAGATCGAGGAGTGGGCCCAGGCCACCGGCCGCACGCTCTACTGGACGGTCGTGCCCCAGATCCAGGGCGGCGCCTCCCCCGACGCCCGCGACGCCGACATCGTCGCCACCGTGGCCTGGCTGCTCGCGCACCTCGAGCCGCCCGAGCGCGCCCTGCTGGAGAGCACCGTCCGCTACCTCCGTGAGAGGATAGGAGGCCAGCAGCGTTAGCGGGGGTGCGGATGCGCGGGCTCGGGTGGCGGTGGCTCTCTCTGGGTGTGCTCGCCCTCGGTCTGGCCTGCGCGCACCACGGCGCGCGCGGGCTCCAGCGCGAGAGCTTCCTCTACGCCTGGACCCGCATCCGCGACACCTACCCCTACCCGGACTTCCACGGGCTCGACTGGCTGGCGCTCCGCGAGGAGCTGGAGCTCCAGGCGGCCCGCGCCCGCGACGCCTCGGAGCTGCGCCCGATCCTGGAGGAGATGTTCGCGCGGCTGGGCGACTCGCACTTCGCCGTGATCCCCGGCGGGCTGGCCCCGTCCCGCCCCGGGCTGGAGCGGAGGGAGCCGGCCCAGGACGCGGGGGGGAGCTCGCCCCTGGACGCGGGGGCCCCGCTGAGCTTCGGGGGCATGGGGGAGCTGGGGCTGGACCTGCGGGTGATCGAGGGGGAGGCGGTGATCTCCCGCGTGGACGCGGGCGGACCGGCCGAGCAGGGCGGCCTGCGCACGGGCGAGCTGGTGCGGTCGGTGGACGGGCTCACGGTGGAGGCCGTGCTCTCCGAGCTCAGCGGCGCGGAGGCCCAGCGCACCGCGCGGGCCATCCTGCTGGCCCGCATGGGCGGGGTCGCCGGGAGCGTGGCCCGGGTCGAGGTGGAGGGGGGCGACGGCCAGGTGCGCGCGCTCGAGCTGAAGCGGACCCGCGGGGACGCCCCCTGGATCGCGCTGGGCAGCCTGCCCGCCACCCCGGTCCACTTCCACAGCGAGACGCTCCCGGACAAGATCGGGCTCATCCGCTTCGACGTGTTCATGGAGCCGGTCCCCGAGCGCTTCACGGGTGCGATGGAGACGCTCATCGCGGCGGGCGTGCGCGGCGTGGTCCTGGACCTGCGGGGGAACCCGGGCGGGGTGGCGCCCATGGCGATGGGCATGGCGGGCCACTTCATCGGGCAGCGCGGCCAGAGCCTGGGCGTGCTGCGCTTCCGCGAGGCGACCTGGAACCTGCTGGTCAACCCGCGCGCCGCGCTGTTCACGGGCCCGCTGGCGGTGCTGGTGGACGGGCTGAGCGCCAGCACCTCCGAGATCATGGCGGTGGGGCTCCAGAAGCTGGGTCGCGCGCGGATCTTCGGTGAGACCAGCGCGGGGATGGCCCTGCCGTCCACCTGGGAGCGCCTGCCCAACGGGGACCTCATGCAGTTCGTCACCGGGGACTACACCGCCTCCGACGGGACGAGGCCGGAGCGCGAGGGGGTTCACCCGGATGAGCTGACGCCGCTCACCCGAGAGGCGCTGCTGGCCGGGCGCGACCCGGCCCTGGACGCGGCCCGGGCCTGGATCCTGCGCGCCGCTGGAGAGGAAGGAGAGAAGCCATGAGATCGCTGCTGTTGAGCTTCGCCCTGCTGCTGGCCCCCGCCTGCGCCCCCAAGACGGGCTCCACCGAGCCGGTGGTCACGCGGTCCATGCCCGAGGCCGACGAGGTGATCGCCCGCGCTATCGCCCGCTCCGGCGGGGAGGACGCGATCCGCTCCCACAGCTCCGTGCGCCTGGAGGGGGAGATGCGCATGGCCGCCCAGGGCATCGTCGCCACGATGCGCATGGTGCAGCAGGCCCCGGGCGAGCTCTACTCCGTGGTGGACCTGCCCGGCGTGGGCCTCATGGAGGAGGGGGTGAGCAACGGGGTGGCCTGGGCCCGGGATCCGCTCTCCGGGCCGCGGATCAAGGAGGGGGTGGAGCGCGCCCAGGCGCTCCGCAGCGCCGACCCCTACTACCTGTTGAACCTGCACCAGCACTTCGAGCGCATCGAGACCAGGGGCAGGATGGACCTGGAGGGCCGCAAGGTCTGGGTGCTGTCCATGGTCCCGAAGGAGGGCAAGGAGGAGCTGGGCTACTTCGACGTGGGGACCGGGGACTGGGTGGGCTCGCGCATGCTGGCCGAGACCGCCATGGGCAATATCCAGATCACGACCCTGAACGACGACTATCGGGAGATCGACGGGATGTGGATCGCCCACCGGATGCGGGTGGTCAACGCCCTGATGTCCACCGAGATCGTCTGGCAGAGCGTCACCTTCGATCCGCCCGATCTGGTCGTTCCGCCCATGCCCGACGAGGTCCGCGCCCTGATCGCCCCGAGCGAGGCCCCGGCTAGCGGAGCCTCAGGAGGCTGAAGCTGCCCTCCTGGCTGGGCAGGGCCGTCAGATCGGCGATGGCGCCGGCCACGCAGGGGGTGAGCTCGGCGGCGGTCTGGTCGGCGGTGGCCCGCACGCGCGAGAGCTGGCCGCGGGCGTCCCAGCGCACCCAGACCACGGCCTCCACCGGCTTCGGCGAGTTGTCGAAGCAGCCCGAGATCTCGGCCATCCGGGGCTTGACCCAGCGGTTCATGTCGCCCTTGAGCTGGACCTTGACCTTGCTGGGGATGCCCGGGGTCAGGGCCACCTCGCGGCGCACACCGTAGCCGGAGGAGGGGCTGGCGCGGCTGACGAGGATCTCCACGCTGGAGGCGCGATCCTTCCAGTGCAGCACCGTGCGGTCGCGGATGCGCCAGCTCGTGGCGTCGCCCACGGCCATCCAGCCCTCTTCGCCCTTGCCCGTGGCCGGGCCCAGCACCGGGCCGGTGAACTCCACGTCGCCCACGCGAGAGAACTCGATGATGGGGATGGGGCGCGGGCTCAGCTGCCAGGCGTCCACCAGCTGACCGCCCACGTAGCGCAGGAAGCGCCGCTCGCCGGGCGGGGCGGGGACCTCGAGATCATCCGGCTTGTCCTTGGTGGTCAGCCCGATGAAGCCCGCGTCGGGGAGGTAGAGGTCCCGCCCGCGCGGGACGGCGTCCAGGGGCTGCTCGGATGTTCCCCACACGAGCCCGCCGGCCCCGGAGGGGGTGAGCCAGACATCGTCCTCGGCCCGGACCACGGCGCACCAGAGCGCCAGCAGCCAGAGGGCGAGGCTCATTCCTCTCCGCGCCCTCGCCGCCCGGCCCAGCGGGCGCGGCGGCTCGGCTCCTGGGCCGGCGGGACGGGGAATTCGCCCAGGACGCGGTCATCCCAGCCCTGGCGCAGCTCCCACAGGGCGCGATCCCAGCGGGCCAGCATGGGCGGGATGGCGAAGGGCACGGGGAGCGCGCCGCGGGCGCGGGCGAGGCGCTCCAGGGGCTCCCGCGGGTTCAGGCGCTCGCGCGTGTACGCGCCGAGGCTGTAGCCGTGCTTGTCCTGGTGGATGAGCACGATGGCGTGGGCCTGCTCCAGCACGGTGGGCAGGGCCGAGGACTGGAAGCGACGCGCGGGCACGCTGTCCTGGCGGAAGCCGACCAGCAGGAAGAGCGACTCCTCCAGCCCCTCGGGCAGGGGCTCGGGGGCGGCGCGGGCCGCGCTGCGACCGCCGCGCTGACCCAGGATGACCAGCACGTCGGCGCCCGCCTCCACCGCGCTCTCCATGGTCGCGGCGTCCGGGCAGGGCAGCCGCCAGCGGGCGCGCCACAGGCGCAGCGGGCCGCTGGGGCGGGTCAGGGCGTAGACCTCCTCGTCCGTGGCGCCGGGCGGGGTGCTGCGCGGGTTCGCGTCCTCCGCCAGGGCCACGACCACCCGACCCGGGAAGACGGCGGAGATGACCTCTCCGGCGTTCAACCCCGAGAAGCGCAGGCCGCGCTGGGCGTCGGCGGCGGATTCGTCGGAGAACGAGGCGCCGCTCACCACCAGCCGGTGCAGGCGGGGGGCCGCCTCGGCCCGCGGGTCCTCAGGGGGGAGCGGGTCGATCCAGCGCTCCCGCCCACGGCAGAGCCGTCCGGGATCCGCCGGGTCGAAGTCGTCCAACGAGTAGCCGAGGGCTCGAACCATCGGCGAGGGCTATCGCGTCCCGGTGCGCGGCACAAGCTTGCGCAGGGGCGGGGGCTTGCCCGGAAGGGGAGGGGCGTATAGCGAGAGTGCCAGCGCGCCGACCCAGGCTCGCCGGGAGCTCCTGTGTCCGAGAGACGCTTCTACGTCACGACCCCCATCTACTACGTCAACGATCGACCGCACCTGGGCCACGCCTACACGACGGTCGCCGCCGACGTGATCTCGCGCTGGCACCGGCAGAACGGCCGCCCGGTGACCTTCCTCACGGGCACGGACGAGCACGGCCAGAAGGTGATGGAGGCCGCCGCGCGGCTGGGTCGCACCCCCCAGGAGCACACCGACGCGCTCGCGCCGGACTTCCAGCGCCTGTGGGAGCGCCTGCTGATCACGCACGACGACTTCATCCGCACCACCCAGCCGCGGCACACCCGCGTCGTGCAGGCCGTCCTCCAGCGCCTCTACGACCAGGGCGACATCTACGCCGCCGACTACGAGGGCTGGTACTCCACGGCCGCCGAGCGCTTCTGGACGGAGAAGGACCTCATCGACGGCAAGTGCCCGGAGAGCGGCCTGCCCGTGGAGTGGGTCAAGGAGACCAACTGGTTCTTCCGCATGGGCCGCTACGCCGACCAGCTCCGCGCCTGGATCGACGAGCACCCGGACTTCCTGAGGCCGGAGCGCCGTCGCAACGAGGTGCTGGGCTACCTGCGCAAGGAGGTCGGCGATCTGTGCATCAGCCGCCCGGTCGCCCGCATGAGCTGGGGGGTCCCCATCCCCTGGGCGCCGGACTACGTGACCTACGTCTGGTTCGACGCGCTCACGAACTACATCTCGGCCGTGGGCTACCTCTCCGACGAGGAGCGCTTCGCCGAGCACTGGCCGGCGGACTTCCACCTCGTGGGCAAGGACATCCTGACCACGCACGCGGTCTACTGGTCCACGATGCTCTTCGCGCTCGGCCTCGAGCCCGCGCGCTGCCTCTACGCCCACGGCTGGTGGACGGTCGAGGGCCAGAAGATGAGCAAATCGCTCGGCAACGTAGTGGATCCGCACCGCCTGGTGGACGCCTACGGCCCCGACGCCGTGCGCTACTTCCTGCTGCGCGAGCTGCCCTTCGGCGCCGACGGGGACTTCGCGCACAACGCCTTCCTGGTGCGGTACAACGCCGATCTGGCCAACGACCTCGGCAACCTGGCGCACCGGGCGCTCTCCATGACCGAGCGCTGGCTCCAGGCCCGCGTGCCGGCCCTGGGCGCGCCCACGGACGGGGATCGCGCGCTGGACGCGCTCTGCGCGGACGTGGCCCGCCGCTTCCGCGAGGAGCTGGAGAGCCTTCAGTTCTCCCGCGCGCTGGAGGCGCTCTGGGAGCTGGTGCGCGCCGGCAACAAGTACATCGACACCGAGGAGCCCTGGCGCCTGAACCGCGAGGGCCGGAGCGAGCGCCTCGCCGGCGTGATGCGGCGCTGCCTGGAGATCTGCCGGGTGGCGGCCCTGCACCTCGCTCCCTTCTGCCCGACCAAGGCCGAGGAGCTCCTGCGCAAGCTGGGGGTCGAGGGGACTGGCGTGGACGCGCTCGGCGCGCTCGACGGCCTCGTGGAGGGCGCGGCCATCACGCTGGGCGAGCCCCTCTTCCCCCGCCTGCTGGAGCTCCCCGCCGCCATCCAGGAGGCCCTGGACGCCGCCGGCGTGCAGGCCGCCACCACCGGGCCGTCCAAGGTGGAGGCCGGCAAGGCGCCCAAGGCGCCCAAGGCCCCCAAGACATCCCCGAACCCCGCTGGAGGAAGCCCCGCCATGTCCGAGACCGCCCAGAGCCCCGCCGCCGCCCCCGAGACCCCGCCGATGGAGCTCATCGGGATCGAGGACTTTCAGAAGATCCAGCTCCGCACGGGCCGGGTCGTCTCCGCCGAGAAGCACCCCTCGGCCGACCGGCTCCTGGTGCTGAAGGTGGACGTGGGCGAGGCCGAGCCGCGGACGATCTGCGCCGGGATCGCCTCTCGCTACGCGCCGGACGATCTCGTGGGCCTGAACGTGGTGGTGGTCGTGAACCTCAAGCCGGTCAAGCTCCGCGGGGTCCTGAGCCAGGGCATGCTGCTCGCGGCGGGCGGGGGCGAGGTGAAAGGCATGGCGACCATCACAGAGCCCGTTTCTCCTGGTACCATCGTCCGGTAGGCGATCTCACGGGCGCGTCGAATCTCCGGCGCGCTCGCGCGTCGAAGGGTGAGGCCGCGCCGGGCCGGCGAAAGGGAGCGATGCGGATCATCCGGGAAGCGTTCTACTTCTCCATCGCCTTCCTGCTGGCGCTGGCTGGCTACGCCGTCCCGCTGGTCGTCCTGCTGTTCAGCGCGCTCCTCCCCGACGTCGAGGAGCTCATCATCGAGAAGGCCCCGGAGCGCGAGGTCGGGCTGGCCGCGGACGAGGGCCTGCTGGACGACGCCTTCCTGCGCGACACCCCGGGGCCCGCGCCCCAGGACCCCGACCCTGGCGAGGTGAAGGACGCCACGGTCCAGCCGGTGGTGCAGGCGCCGGTGACGCCGACGCCCAAGAAAGAGACGCCCAAGCAGCCGGTGGAGGAGGAGAAGGCGGACGAGGCGCCCGAGGCGGGCCTGGTGGCCGACGTGCCCGAGCGCGCCGACGCGCTGAAGCGCGGGAAGGCCGACGCGGCGGCGCTGGTCCGCGCGGCGCGGGCCGAGCGCCTGGCGGCGGAGCGCGGGGCCTCGAAGAAGGGCGGGGGCAAGGGCAGCAAGAAGCAGAAGTGCGCCGAGCCCACCCCCGGGGTGCTCTCCATCGGCCCCAACGAGTGGTCGGTGCCCCGCGACGTCATCATGGAGTACGCCAACGACCTGGACCGGGCGGCGAAGCTGGCCTACGTGGACTGGGCGAAGAACGAGAGCGGGAAGGTCATCGGGTTCACCGTCAAGCGGATCCGCTGCGGGACCCTGCTGGACCAGGTGGGCCTGGAGAACGGCGACATCATCCTCTCCTTCAACGGCAAGGAGGTGAAGAGCATCGTCCAGGCCTTCTCCGCCTGGCGCAAGGTGCGCAAGAAGGAGGTCGTGCGCGTGAAGATCACGCGCAAAGGCCAGAAGATGGAGCTGAAGTACCACGTCGAGTGACGAGGCGGAGCCTCAAGGGCAGCGGCGGAGCCTCAAGGGCAGGAGTAGCTGTCCGTCTCGAAGCTCGTGGTGTAGACGATCATCGCGTACCAGGCCGAGAGCCCGCTCTCGCCCGAGGGCGCGCTGACGCTGAGCAGGTAGTCCTCTTCGGCGATGGAGAGGTTGTCGATGATGGTCGTGCCGTCGTCGGAGTCGGGGTCGCCGGTCTGGCTGTCCAGGAGGGCGCCGGCGCTGTCGTAGACGGAGACGGTGGGCGCCACGGTGCTGCCGTAGAGGCTCGAGCTCAGGCAGACGATCAGGTAGCCGTCCGCCATGCCCTCCAGCAGGTACCAGTCCTGGTCGCCCTCGGCGGCCAGATCGCCCCGGGCGCGGGCGTAGGTGTAGTCGCCCGCGTCGGCCTCGGCGGTGTACTGCGTGAGCTCGTTGGGCGCGTCCAGGCTGTCGTTCGGCTCCTCCTCGGCGTCGTAGGCCTCGCCCTCTTCCTGCGCGAGCAGGAAGACGAAGTACCAGCTCTCCGCGCTCCCGCCGCCGTAGGCGTCGGTCAGCTCGAGCACGTAGCGGGCGTCCTCCATCGAGGGGTAGAAGGCCACACCCTCCGGGCCGACCCCGACCTTGTCGGTGAGCAGCTCGTCGTCGTCGCTCCACAGGCGCACCTCGGGGTAGGCGTCGCTGCCGCCGAGATCGTAGGCGCCGAGCACGTTGATCCCGGCCTCGCCGTAGGGGAAGTTGACCTCCACCCAGTCGGAGTCGCCCGCCTCGTCCAGCACCACGCCCACCGCGTAGAGCGTGTTCGCGCCGGAGATGTCCACGTCCAGGCTGGGATCGTCGATGGCGTCCGTCTCTCGGGTGTGGCTGCCGGTCTCCGAGAGCGAGATGGTGTAGCCGTACTCGGGATCGCCCTCCGGGGACTTGCTGCCGTCGAAGGTGCCCAGATCCTCGACCTGGATCGTGTAGGTGCCCGCGTCGGCCAGGTAGGCGTAGAGCACGGCGTCGTAGGTGTTGACCCGCCCGCCGGTGGGGTAGTCGTTGACGCTGGCCACCACCTTGCCGCTCGGGTCGCGCAGCGTGAGCGCCGTGTCGTAGCCGAGCTCGTCGGCGGTCTCGCGGTCCTCCTCGGAGAGGGCCGAGTTGATGCGGATGAATTCACCGCCTTCGGCCTCGAACGAGAAGTAGTCCACGTCGGCGACCGGGTTGATGGTGCCGCTGGCCTCGGCGTCCCAGAGGATGGTCTCCGCCTCGTCGATATCGTTGTTGCGGTCGCCGTCCTCGCAGGACTCACCTTCGCAGATGCGGCCGTCGCCGCAGTCGGTGTCCGTGGAGCACTCGGGCTCGCCTTCGCCCTCGCCCTCCCCTTCCCCCTCGCTGGGGGTGTCTCCTCCGGGGGGCTTGTCTCCGTTGCAGGCGAGGATGAGGGCCAGGAAGGGAAGGAAGCGCATCGTCTCACTCCGTGGGCGCGTGGCCCCATGCGTCGAAGGGCTTGCAAATTGTAGCATCCTGTGCATGATAGCCGCCTCTCGCTGAGAGGGCGCGTGGCGCTCTCCGGCGCTCGTCCTCCCCTCTCGGACTCCCCCCTCCAACCAGGAGCCATCATGGCGCGACGCTCGCTCACCGGCGTCAAGCCCACCGGGACTCCCCATCTGGGCAACCTGCTCGGGGCCATCGAGCCCGCGCTGGCGCTCCAGGGCAGCTACGAGAGCTTCTACTTCATCGCCAGCTACCACGCGCTCACCACGGTCTTCGATCGCGAGAAGATGCGCCGGGAGATCCTGGAGGTGGGCGCGACCTGGCTGGCGCTCGGGCTGGACCCGGAGCGCACGGTCTTCTTCGCCCAGCACCAGGTCCCCGAGATCTGCGAGCTGAGCTGGATCCTGGGTTGCTCGACGGGC
This sequence comes from uncultured Enterobacterales bacterium, assembly GCA_964615375.1. GTDB lineage: Bacteria > Myxococcota_A > UBA796 > UBA796 > CAZKWG01 > CAZKWG01. The sequence continues at coordinate 45,369 of CAZTOW010000033.1, read as the reverse complement.
AAGGGAATGCTGGACAAGGCTCATGCGTTCAAGGACGCTGAGGCCAAGGACCGTGAGGTCAACGCCGGGGTCTACACCTACCCGGTGCTCATGGCGGCGGACATCCTCATGTTCCAGTCCAACGTGGTCCCCGTGGGCAAGGACCAGAAGCAGCACGTCGAGATCGCGCGCGACATCGCGGGCCGCTTCAACCACGCCTACGGCGAGACGTTCACGATGCCCGAGCCGCTCATCCGCGCGGAGGTCGCCACGATCCCGGGCCTGGACGGGCGCAAGATGAGCAAGAGCTACGACAACGCCATCGAGATCTTCCTGCCGTCGAAGCAGCTCCGCAAGAAGGTGATGAGCATCCAGACCGACAGCACGCCCCTCGAGGAGCCCAAGAACCCCGACACCTGCAACGTCTTCGCCCTCCACAAGCTCTTCGCCTCCCCGGAGCAGAGCGAGGATCTGGCGCGGCGTTACCGGGCCGGCGGGCTGGGTTACGGGCATGCCAAGCAGGAGCTCTTCGAGCTCATGGACGCTCGACTGACGGTTCCGCGGGAGCGCTACCAGGAGCTGCTCGCGCACCCCGAACAGGTGTTCGGCGTGCTCGACGCGGGCGCCCTGCGAGCCCGGGCGGTGGCCCGAGAGACCATGAAGATCGTACGTGATCGCGTTGGTCTATGAATCCTCATTCAGCAAGGTCTGTCACAGAAACGTAACAGAAACTACTTGACAGTGGGACCACTGAGGTATCAGATAGTCCCGTTTCATAGCCTGGGGTGTTCGCCCTGCCTCGTACGGGGAGGAGGCACCGACCCCCAGAGCCCCTTCAAAGGAGTGTCGCGTATGTCTCTCGGAATCGACCGGGTCTACCGCGTGCCTGACGTCGACCACGTCTCTGAGCGCCTCACCGCCGAGGAAGAGAAGTCCATGGCGCGTGAGATCCGCAAGGCGGAGCAGGAGGCGCGTGAGGCGGTCGCGGGGATCCCGGAGGCCGAGTCCATCCTGATGCGTCGCCCGGATCGCGCCGAGCGCACCCGGGCGGGCGCCGTGGATCGTCTGGAGGAGGCCGTCAACGCCGTGATGCGCGCCGCGCGTCGCGATGATCAGCTCCGCGCCCGCAGCCGCAAGGCCATGGACGCCTGGCAGCGCGCCGAGGAGCTGCGCTGGCGGCTCGCCATGTCCGGTCGCCGCATCGCCCACGGCGAGGCCCGCAAGCTGGCGGGCCCCTTCATGGACGAGGAGGATCTGGTCCAGGAGGGCTACATCGGCCTGCTGCGCGCGGCCAAGCGCTTCGACCCGGATCGCGGCATCCGCTTCTCCACCTACGCTCGCTGGTGGGTGCGCGCCCAGATGACGCGCGCCATCGACCACACGGGCCGCCCGGTGCGCCTCCCCGGCTGCGCGGTCGAGCAGACCCGCAACCTGCGCAAGGCCATGAAGCGCTTCGAGAGCGTGGGCATGGAGTACAGCACCGCCGATCTGGCCGAGGAGGTCGGGATCGACAAGGAGCGCGCCGAGCTCCTGCTGAGCCAGGGCAACACCATCTCGCTGGAGCAGCCGGTGGACGACGGGCCCCGCCCCCGCCCGCTGGACCGCTTCCTCTCCGACGAGGACGCGCCCCAGCCGGACTCCGACGCGATCAGCGGCCAGGAGCTCGGCCGCATGCAGACGGCCTTCAACGCGCTGCTCACCGAGCGTCAGCGCTTCGTGCTCACCCGGCGCTACGGGCTCGAGGACGGGGAGTTCCGCACGCTGTCCGAGGTCGGCAAGGAGATGGGCCTCTCTCGCGAGCGCGTCCGCCAGATCGAGCGCGAGGCGCTCGTCCGGCTGCGGGACTACTCCGGGATCCGCGGCGCCGCGGCGCCCCCGCCCATGCCTGAGGCCTGATCCTCGCCGACGAGGGAGCCCAGCATCGGGCGACCGTCGTGGCGGCGAGGGAAGGGCGGGACCTGCATGGTCCCCAGCGGACAGACCCGAGAGAACCAGCCTGCGAAGGCCGGGGCTCTCGGGTCTTCGCCTTCCCGGGTCACGAGGCTGGCGCCCAGGGTGGAGAGGTGCGGGCGCCAGGGCTCCAGCAGGGCCGCGGCCTCGTCCAGCGCGCCGAGCGGGTGGATCACGGCCACGCGGGGGAGGGCCTCGGGCACGAAGTGTCGGGGTGGGAGCTCCAGGACCGCAAAGCCCTCGCCCAGGCGAGCGCGCCCGCGGACCCGGGCCAGCCCGGCGCGCTCGCGGAGGCGGGCGGCGAGGGCGGGGAGGCGGGCCGGGCCGCGGGGCCAGCGGGCCTGAGCCTCGGCCAGCGCGTCGTAGAGGGCCTCCCCCAGGGCCTGGGGGTCGGCGTCGGTGAGCACGGCCACCGGCGCCATGCAGCCCCGCGTGTCGTAGAGCGCGTGGTCCAGAGCGAGCGCGCGGGCGGCGGCATGCAGGTCGGCCCCCTCATGCACGAGGGCGAGGCTGAAGCGGTGCCCGTGCAGCACCAGGCGGCGGTCGGGGTGCTGTTCGGCGAGCGCCTCCATGGTCGGATCCGAGCCGAAGGCCAGGATCAGCTCAGCCTCCGGGGGTAGCTCCCGCCCCGCCAGCAGCCGGGCGGGCAGGCCCTCGGCGAGGAGCGCCTCCACCAGCGCGGCGGAGAAGGCCGGGTCGGCGGACGGCGGCTTGAGCAGCGGCTCCACCCCAGCCGCCGCCAGCAGGGCCACCCACTCCAGCGGCGAGGTGAACACCCCCCAGGCCACGATCACGGCCGCCGCCCGCGGGCGCCGGCCCGGGGTGCGCAGCTCGGCCCGGAGGCCCTCGGCCGTGATCGCGCCCGCCGCGGCCTCCAGGGCGAGGCGGGCTCCCTCCGGCGAGAGCCCCTGGGACCAGGGCGTCGGATCGGCGCGTCTCAGGCGCTCCAGCGCGGCCAGCACCCGACCGACGCGATCCTCCTCCGCGCTCACGCGGGGCCCCGCGCCCGCTCCGCGTCCAGGCTGCACCCGCGGGGGGGCGCGGCGGGCAGGCGCCCCAGCAGGCGCACGCGCCCGTCGGCGAGGACCTGGCCCAGGTCCTGGGTCTCGATGGCCAGCACCGTCTGGTGGTTGGCCAGATCCACGAAGCGCAGCAGCCCCTCCGCGGCCGGCTCGCCGGTCTCCGGGTCCACGGCCAGCGCCCGCAGCCAGCGCGGCGGGGCGTAGAGCCGGTCCCGCAGCGGCCCCCAGAGCTGGCTGGAGAGCTCGGTCATCCCGTACTCGGAGACCTGGCGGGTCCCGGGGAAGGCGCGCTCCACCCGCCCGGCCAGCTCGGCCTCGGAGAGCTCCTGGCGCCGCCCCTTGAAGCCGCCGGTCACCATGACCAGGGATCCCACGGGGAGGCTCAGGATCTCCTCGCCCAGCGCGTCCAGCAGGTCCGCCATCGCAAACGCCGTGGCCGGCAGGAAGACGGGGGCGGTGGCCGCCCGCAGGTCGGCCAGGGCGCCGGGCGCGTCCAGCCCGCGATCGGGGTCCCAGCGCCAGGAGAGACGGGGCGCGAAGCTCCGCGCCATGTGGCCCAGCGAGGAGTGGGCGGCGGGCGAGACCAGGGAGACGCCGCCCCGCGGCAGCGGCCCCACCGTGGCCTCGGCGTGCTGGCGCGCCCCGAGGTCGTAGACGTCGGTGTCCAGCAGGCGGTGGAGCCCGGACTGCTCGGCGGTGGTGCCGCTGGTGCGGAAGACGTGGCGCGCCTGCTCGGGCGGGAAGCAGGTCAGCGCGAGCTCGCGGAAGAGGCCCACGGGCACGGCGGGGATCTCGGTCCAGCGCGCGGGGGCGGCGCCGTCGGAGAAGGCGGCGTAGTCCGGGTTGTGCGCCAGCTGCCAGCGGTAGAGGGCCAGCGCGGCGGCCTCGAAGCCCGCCTCGTCCGGGGGCCCGCCCGCCGCGATCAGGCTCCGGATCTCCTCCTTCACGCGAGCTCCGCGTCCAGCGCCGAGAGCAGGCCCTGGAGCTGCTCGCGCGTGACCGTGAGCGGGGGGGTGAGCGCCAGCACGGGATCGTCCTCCCCCGCGGGGAGCGCGATGTAGCCGCGCTGGAGCAGCCCGCGGCTGAGCGCGAGCGGGTTGCGGACCTTCACGCCCAGCAGCAGCCCGCGCCCGCGCACCGGGAGCCCGCGGGAGAGCAGCTCGCCCACGAGCCAGTGGCTCTGCTCCAGCACCTGCGGCAGCAGGCGCTCGGTCTCGGCGATGCTGGCCAGCGCCATTGCCGAGCCCACCGGGTGGCCCAGGAAGGTCTGGGTGTGCAGGGCCTCGCCCTGGGACGCGCCCCAGGCGTCCATGACCTCGCGGGTGCCCAGGCAGGCCGAGATGGGGAAGCCGCCGGCCATGCCCTTGCCCACGCACAGCAGGTCCGGCCGCACCCCCTCGTGCTGGAAGGCGAACCAGTCCCCCGTGCGCCCGAAGCCCGTGTAGATCTCGTCGAAGACCAGCAGCGCGCCGGCCTTCTGCGCCCGCTCCTGGAGGCGCGCCAGCCAGCCCTCGGGCGCAGGACGGACGCCGCCGCGGCCCTGGATGGGCTCGACGAGCACGGCGCCCACGCCCTCGAGCTCGCGCGGGCCGGGCAGGGCGCCGAAGGGCAGCGCCCGGACGTGGCGCCCCACCTGCCCCTCGAAGGGCCCGCGGAAGTCCTGGGCCTTGTACTGACCCACCACCAGCGCCCCGTAGGAGAGCCCGTGGTAGCCGCCAGAGAAGGCGATCACGCCGTCCTTGCCGCTGTAGATGCGTGCGGTCTTCAGCGCCGCCTCCACGGCGTCCGAGCCGCTCGAGCCCAGGATCACCCGGTGCATCCCGGTGCGGCGGCAGAGCTCCTCCATCAGCAGGATGCGGGTGGGGTCGGGGTAGGCGTCGCCCATGGCGTGCACGAGCTGGTGGAGCTGCCGGGTGGCGGCGTCCACGACGGCGGGGTTCCGGTGCCCGACCCCGGCCACGCCGAAGCCGGCCGTGAGGTCCACGAAGACGTTGCCGTCGGCGTCCATGACGTTGGCGCCCACGGCCTCGGTCCAGACGATGGGGTCGTCGCTGGCCAGGCCGAGCGTGGCCGCCCGCCGCGCCCGGCGCGCCGTGATCGCCGGGCACTCCACGGCCGCGAGCCGGTCTACCCAGGCCTGGCTCTGGGGACCGGGGATGGAGGTGTAGACGCGCGGCAGGTCGTTCCCATTCATCCCGAGGGTCTTAACCGGGCGCCGAGGGCCGGACCGGCTATGCTCTTCGGATGGCCCCCCCCAACGTCCGCGGCTGCCTCGCGCTGGCCTCGACCCTGTCGGCGATCTCGGCCTGCGCGGCCGGGCTCGTGGGGGCGTACACGACCACGCGCTACGGGCGCGATCTGGCGATGGGCGTGGCGATCTGGATGGGCAACACCGAGCCGCGCGTGCCCTCGGCGCCCTACCCCTGGGGGCTGTACGGGCTGGGGGCGGGCGTGGCGCTGGCCGGGCTCGTGCTGGAGCGCAGCACGAAGAAGGGCATCATCCCCGGCCACGCCATGATGCACGGCGGCGCGTACTTCACGGCGATCGTCCCTTTCTATCACCTCTACCTGCTGGTGGGCCGGACCTGATGATCGAGGTGCGCTACGGCGACCGCGTGCAGCGGATGACGTACGACGACTTCGAGCGTCGCATCCGCGAGGGGGAGGTGCGCGCGACGACCCCGGTGCGCTACCCGCTGATCACCGGGGACGCCTTCCGCCCCGCGGGTGAGCTGGAGCTCTTCCAGGCGCTCAACGACCCGGAGGCGGTGGCCTTCCGGCGCAACCTCACGGCCGCGGGGCTGCCGCTGGCGACGGCGGCGCTGGTGGGGGTGCAGATCCGCGTCTACTTGTGGAGCTGGGCGCCCGAGGGGAGCCGCTGGCTTCAGGGGCACTTCACCAACTGGACGCCCGCGGTGCTGGAGGAGGGCAAGGTCTGGCGCCTGCTGAGCTACGGGCTGCTGCACGTCGACTTCACGCACCTGCTCTTCAACCTGCTGTTCATCGCGTACACGGGCTACCACCTGGAGCGGGCGATGGGGGCGCGCAACCTGCTGATCCTCTTCTTCGGGAGCGTGGTGACGGGCGGGCTGATGAGCCTGATGCTCTCGCCGGGGCTCCCCACGCTGGGCTCGAGCGGGGGCGGCTTCGGGCTGCTGGCGGCGGCGGTGATCTTCGGCTGGAAGCACTGGGAGTCCATCCCGCCGCGGGCGCGCAAGTACTTCGGCTTCGCCATCCTGCCCTACCCGGCGCTGTCCATCCTCACGAGCATCGGCGCGGAGAACGTGGACAACTGGTGCCACCTGGGCGGGCTGCTGGGCGGCGTGGCGCTGATGACCCTGCTGGAGCCCGAGGTCTTCGCGGCCCGGCGGGCGCGGAACCGGCAGGTGCGGCTCGGGGTGGTGGCGGCCACGGTGGCCACGCTGCTGGGGCTCTGGCGCTTCGGGCCCGAGCTGGTCGCGCTGGAGCCGATGACCGAGGAGGGCGCGACCTTCCTGCGGCCCTCGGGCTGGAAGCCGGGGGGCGCCTTCACCGGCGAGCGGGCCCTGCGCTCGCCCACCAGCGCGGCCACGCTGGTCACGACGGTGGACCGCGGGGAGCGGCCCGCCTCGCTGGAGGCGGCGGAGGGGGCGCTGCTGGAGCGCGTGCAGGCCAGCGCCAGCGAGGTGCGCCCGCGGGCCCGCGAGACCCTGGAGCGCGACGGGGCCCAGGGGGCGCGCCTCACGGTGGATCTGGTGCAGGACGGCCAGCCTCTCGTGCTCCAGGCCCTGGTCCTGGTGCGCGGGGCCTACACCTACAAGGCCCAGATCGTGACGGAGGCCGCGCTCAGCGCGCGACTACAACCCCTGGTGGAGCGAATCTTCGACGGCGTGGATATCCAGGACCCGCCCGAGGTGCAGCAGGCCCGGCAGGCGGTCTCGGAGAACCCGCGCTCCTGGGGTCCCTATGTGCAGCTCGGGCTGGTGCTGAGCCGGGCGGGGGACGCCCCGGGCGCGCTCCAGGCGCTGGAGGAGGCGTCGAGGCTCTCCCCGCAGGAGCCGGAGGTGCTGGCGGCGCGCCTGGAGCTGGTGTCCACGCTGCGCCCCGAGGCGCTGGACGAGGAGCTGAAGCGCGCCCTGGACCTCGCGCCGCGCGAGCCCCGGGTGCTGGTGGCGGCGGCGCAGGCCCTGGCGACGGCGGGCCGCGAGCCGGAGGCGCTGGCGCTGCTGGACCGGGCCTGGGTCGAGCTCCCCGGGGATCGCCTGCTGAAGCGCCAGCGGCGGGCCTGGGGGCTCTCCACCGATCTGCCCTGAAGCCTCAGGTCCGGCGCGCTCAGGTCCGGCGCCACAGGCTCCAGGCGAAGCCGTCCGTGCCCTCGCGGTGCGGCCAGAGCTCGACCCGCTCCTCGCATGTCCAGCCTGGTCCGGGCTCGTGGTCGTTCTCCGCGCGCTGCAGCGAGCAGGTCGCGTAGAGGAGCAGGCCGCCGGGCTCGACCAGCGCCGCCCCCTGGTGGAGGAGCTGGCGTTGCAGGTCGAGATCGGGCGGGCGCAAGCCCCAGCGCAGGGCGGGGTCGCGGCGGAGCCGGCCGGTGCCCGAGCAGGGCGCGTCCACCAGCACCAGCGGCGCGGGCCGGGGCTCGCCCAGGCGGATGAGCGCGTCGAGGCCGGCGCGTCGGGCCCGGGTCCACAGCTCGTCGAGGGCGCGGGAGCGCACGTCGTGGGCGCGCACCCGCACCCCGCGGGCGGCCAGCGCCAGGGTCTTGCCGCCGGAGCCGGCGCAGAGGTCCAGGGCGCGCGTCGGGAGCCCGGCGCGGGCGAGGGCGTCCAGGGCGGCCTCACAGAGGCGCTGGCTGGCTTCGTCCTGCACCTCGAAGAGGCCCTCCTGAAAGGCCGCGAGCGAGGGCGCGTTCACGCGATCCAGCAGGCGCAGCCCGTCGGGGGCGCCGGCGCAGGGCTCCACCCGCAGGCCCTCGGCCTCCAGGCGGGCGGCCAGGCGCGCGCGGTCCGTGCGGGCCCGGTTGGCGCGGACGGTGAGGGGGGCGCGGCCGGCGAGGGCGGCGCCGAGGCGGGCGGCCTCCAGGGGGCCCAGGCGGTCCAGCCACTCCCCGGCGAGGCGCTCCGGGAGCGAGAGGGCGTCGGCGTAGTCGGTCCGCGGGTCGCCGGCCTCCAGCCCGGCCAGGCGGTCCCCGGAGAGCAGGTCGGCGAGCCCGTCCACGCGGGCGTCGTCGTCCCCGGCCCCGGCGCGGTCCAGGAGGCGCTCGTGCCGGATGACGCCGTAGACCGCCTCGGCCACCACCGGCCGCTCCTTGCTGCCCAGGCGGCGCTCCTCGCGGAAGCGGCGGGCCAGCAGCGGGGTGGCGTGGCTCGGACTCGCCCGCGCGGCTCCGAGGATGTCCACGGCGGCGTGGTGGAGCTTCGGGCGCCGGATCGCCTCGGCCAGGGCGGGGTCGGGCGCGGGGAGGGCGCAGCGCAGCAGGTCGGGCTCAGGCGCGGCGATAGCTCACCACCTGGGCGGGGCGGGCGGCCTCGGGCTCCCAGACTTCGACGCGCAGCGCGCCCGCGTCGTCCAGGCGCAGGACCACCTGCGGGGCGAAGGGGCCGGCGTACCAGCGGCAGCCCCAGGGCTCGGCGACGACGAGCTGCTCGGTGATCCAGGCGGGCGCCGTGACCTGCAGCACCTTGAGCTGCCGGGCGACCGGATCGTAGCGGTACAGGCTCAGATCCTCGTAGACCAGCTCGCCGCGGGCGTCCTGGTTCTGCTCGCGGACCATCAGCACCGTGTCCTCCACGCACAGGCTCGCGCTGAGCGTGGCCCTCAGCGGCCCCTCGTGGCCCGCGCCCCCGCCGGTCCAGGTGCCGACCAGGAAATGCAGCGGCCGGAGGCCCTCGCGGGCCAGCTCGCCGCGATCCTCCCAGGCCAGCTCGGGCGCGCCCTGCGGCGACGGCTCGGACATGAACCCTCCCGCGATCTGCTATCCCGCCCCCTCGCGCTCGGCCGGGCGAGCGCTCGCCCGCCGCGCTATGATTCGCAGATGTCCCCCTCGCTCGCACCGCTCCGTCGGGCGCTGCTGATCCTGGTCGCGGTCCTGCTGGTCGCGGTCCTGCTGGTCGCCTGCGGCGGCGCGGCGGCGGACCCCAGCGCCGCCCCCGCCCCCAGCTCGCCCAACGGCTGGAGCCCCGGCAAGGCGGCGGCGTCCATGTCCGAGGTGCTGCGCGTGCCCGAGGCGGTGGCCGTGGAGCTCCCCGCCGCCATCGCCGACAAGATCACGGGCGAGACCGCGCTGTACTACTTCGCGCCCCTCTGCCCGCACTGCCAGCACGCCACGCCGGAGATCGTGTCGCTCCAGGGCAAGGGCGGGCTCACCTGGATCGGCGTGGCGACGAGCTCGTCCATGAAGGCCGATCTGGACGCCTTCGTCCAGAAGTACAAGGTGCCGTTTGAGATCGTGGTGGACGCCGACCACGGCTTCGCCCGCGCGCTGGGCGCCACGTCCACGCCGAGCGTGTTCCTGGCCCGCCCGGACCCGGCGAAGCCCGCCGCCACGGACGGGATGCGCTCGGTGCTGCTGTTCGAGGCCTACGCCCCCTGGCGTCGCGGGCTGGGCGGCTACCTCGTCCTGCGTCGCCACCCCGAGGCGCCCTTCTCCGAGTTCTCCGGCTACCAGAGCGACGCCACCTGCGGGGCCTGCCACAGCGAGGAGATGGGGAGCTGGCTGCTGACCCACCACGCGGTGGCCTACCGCACGCTCTACCGCCGGGAGCGCGCCGACGACCTGTCCTGTGTGGGCTGCCACGTCACCGGGCTGGGGAGCGGCGGCTTCGAGGTGGGTGACCACTCGAGCCCGCTGACGGACGTGACCTGCGAGAGCTGCCACGGCCCCTCGGGCCCGCACGACGGCGAGCGCACCGACGCCCGCGCGGCCTGCGCGAGCTGCCACGACGCGAAGCACTCCGTGGCCTTCTCGGTGGAGAAGGGCCTGCCCCTCATCGACCACTACCGGATCAACACGCTCTCCGACGCTGAGATCGACGCGCGGCTCTCCGCGCTGGCCCGCGGGCAGGCCGAGCGCCCCCTGCTGGCCTTCCCCCAGGGCCCGACCGTGGGCGCCGCCGCCTGCGCCTCCTGCCACAAGGCCGAGCACAAGAGCTGGAAGAAGGACCCGCATGCCGGCGCCATGGCGGCGCTCTCCGAGCCCGACCGCGCCCGGGTGGAGTGCGTCACCTGCCACGCCACCGCGACCGCCTCGGGCATCCCGCCGAAGACCCTGGACGGCTACCGCGTGGACGAGGGCGTGAGCTGCGAGAGCTGCCACGGCCCCGGGGGCGATCACGTCGCCGCGCCCTCCAAGGACAACATCGTGGGCCTGGGCGAGAGCTGCCCCGAGTGCGTGATCGAGAGCATCTGCACCAGCTGCCACACGCCCGCCTGGGATCCGGCCTGGAACCTGAAGGAGCGCCTGCCGGCCGCGAAGCACGGCCGCTGAGGCTCGCCACGAGGAGACGCCATGCTGCTTTCGCTCGCCCTGCTCGCCGCAGGCTGCAAGGACAAGGGCTCCGTCGAGGAGACCGGCCCGGAGCCGGTCGAGCTCCCTCCGCAGATCTGCAACGACGCGGCGGAATTCGGCGAGGACCCGGCCTATGAGGACGCCACCGAGCGCTGGGGGCTCACCGGGATCAACGGCTCGCGGCTGAGCGTGGCGGACCTCGACGGGGACGGCTGGCCCGATCTGGTCATCTCCGACGTCTCGGTCCACACCCGCGACGACTTCGCGAGCGGCACCCGCTACCACTACGTGTTGATGAACCGCCCCGCCGAGGGCGGCGGGCGCACGCTGGTGGATGAGACCGAGGCGAGCGGCCTCTTCGACACTCGCGACGGGGCGGGCGGGCGCGCCGCCCAGATCCACGTCTACGGCGACGTGGACAACGACGGCGACATCGACGTGTTCTCCGGGTCCTACTACGACGCGAACAACCCCGACACCGACCCCGGGGACCGCTCGGAGATCGATCTCAACGACGGCTCCGGCCACTTCACGCTGGCCGAGCGGAGCGACGTCCACATCGAGGAGGGCTACGCGACGGTGGGCGGGAGCTTCGCCGACGTGGACGCCGACGGGGTGCTGGACCTCTGGGTCCCGGGCTTCTACCAGCGCTACGGCTACCAGCGGGCCGAGCAGGACCGACTCTACCGGGGCAAGGGCGACGGGACCTTCACCGAGATCACCGACGACGCGGGGCTCACGATGGAGGAGGGCAGCACCCGCGACGGCTACGACGAGTGGCTCTCGGGAGAGGCCACCCGCTCGGCCTACGGCGGCACCGCCTGCGACCTGGACGGCGACAGCTACCCCGACCTGCTGGCGAGCAACTACGGGCGGGCCTGGAACCAGCAGTGGATGAACGACGGCTCCGCCGCCTTCATCGATGTCAGCCAGGAGAGCGGCTTCGCCAGCGACGAGAACCAGGACTACAGCGACAACCAGTTCTACCGCTGCTGGTGCGAGGTCAACGGCTGCGACCCCGACCCCGGCTCAGCCTCGCTCTCGCCCTGCGAGGACTACGCCGACTACTGGGCCCCCGGCTGGGACGACCAGCCGGCGCGGCTGGCGGGCAACAGCTTCTCCACGGCCTGCGGCGACATCGACAACGACGGCGACAACGACCTCATGACCGCCGAGATCGTCCACTGGCACATCGGCCAGTCCTCCGATCCCAGCGAGCTGCTGATCAACGACGGGTCCGGGAGCTTCTCCCGGCCGGGCAACGACACCAACGGGCTCGAGCGCGACTGGCCGAGCCGCTCCTGGAACGCGGGCGACCTCTTCGTCAGCTTCCTGGACTTCGATCTGGACGGTTGGAAGGACATCCTGCTGGCCAGCTCGGACTACCCGGACACGCGCATGTTCCTCTGGCGCCAGGTCTCCGAGGGGCAGTTCGAGGAGGTGGCCGAGGCGGCGGGGGTGGCCCACGAGTGGCCCGCCGGGCTCGCCGTGGCCGACCTCGATCGCGACGGGGATCTGGACGTGGTGACGGGCTCGTCCATCGCGCGCTCGGGCACGCCCTGGACGACGCGCGAGGTCCACCTCTACGAGAACGTGCTGGGGCCGGGCAACACGCTGCGCGTCTCGCTCCAGGGCACGAAGGCCAACCGGCTGGGCGTGGGCGCGCGGGTGGAGCTGAGCGCGGGCGGGCTCACCCAGGTCCAGGAGCTGGGCGGCGGCTATGGCCACATGGGGATGCAGCAGGACACGGCGCTGGTCTTCGGGCTCGGCGAGGCCTGCGATATCGACGAGATCACCGTGACCTGGCCGGGCGGGGCGGTGGACACCTGGGGGCCCGTGCGGGCGAACTACGCCGTCACCCTCGTGGAGGGCGGCGAGATCGTCTACCAGGAGCCGCCCAGCTGAGCCGGGGGACCCGGGATCAGGGGATCCGGCCCGTGTGGAGCTCGTAGCCCAGCCGGCCCTCGCGCACGCCCTCCTCGGCGGTGGCCATGAAGCGGCGGAGCGCGGCGCGGGTGGCGGGGCCGTAGCGGTGGAGCAGGCTCGGGTCCTGCTCCAGGCGGCGGTGGACGAAGCTCACGGCGGGGGGGATGACCCGGGACGTGATGTCCACCATCTTCACGTCGGTGTAGCCGGCCTTCTGGAGGAGGCCCTGCCAGTAGGCGCTGGTCTGCTGCTCCACGCCGGAGAACAGCTTCATCAGCCCCTTCTTGAGCCCGGTCTCCAGGCGCGAGGAGGTCACGACCGCGAACGCCACCGCCCCGCCCGAGGGCAGCTCGCGGCGGAGGGTCTCCAGGAAGCCATAGTGGTCGGGGAAGTGGGTGATGCACTCGATGGCCATGGCGTGCGTGTAGCCGCGCTGGCCCGCGCCGCGCACGAAGACGCAGGCGTCCTCCACCGCGAAGTCGATGCGGTCCTGGAGGCCCTCCGACGCCACCAGGGCGCGGGCGAAGTCCACCTGGGGCACGCAGGGGTTGACCCCGGTGACCTTCGCCAGCCCGTAGGCCCGGCAGAGGTCCACGCTGGCCTGCCCGAGCCCGCTGCCCGCGTCGATGAGGCGGTCGCCCTCCTTCAGCCCGAGGGCGTCCCCCACCAGCATGGCCATCTGCCGGCCAGGCTCCACCGTGTCCAGGCCGTCCGGCCAGTAGCCGTAGTTCACGTAGTGGGCGCGGTACTGGAAGACGTCCCGGAGGATCTCGTAGGTCTCGCGGCAGACGTACATGCCCTCGCGCCAGAGGCGCCAGAGGCTGCCGGGCTGGAAGTGATCCTCATAGCGGGGCTCGACGCGGTCGCTCATGATCCCTCCGATGCGGGCCGCGCGGAGCGTAGCACGCGCGCCAGAGCCGCGCAGGTCGGCGGACAATCGGCACGTTCTTGATTGGGTATTGTAGTTTGGGATCCCAAGTAAGTCCAATGCTGGAAGTGGTCAAAATATGGCTCGGACTTTGCAGCTTTCTGGATCGTCGACGAGATCCCGGATATGGATAGCCCACGAGCACGTCGAGCACCGAACGTGCCTCCTTCGGAGGATCCTGGATGCGGCAGCACTGGCTTCACCTTCAGGTGGGGTTCACTGAAATTGCATCCAGAGACCCTCTTCAATCGGTGGAGCAGGCCACTGGTCACGTAAGGATCGCGAGGGTTCACCCACGATCATCCTCGCGTCGAGCCCATACCCACAACACGGATACGAGATACAAAATCGTATCTTTGGCTGCTGGAACGTCTCTCCGCTCGCGGTTCTATTGAGCTTCGACCAGACAGCGTTCCAAACGGAGTTTCGGGTGGATTTCCAGGAATTTCTCATCAAGCTCGGTGGGACCATTCGCGCTCACCGCAAGGCCATCGGCCTCACCCAGGAAGAGCTCGGCTCCAAGCTGAAGTGCTCGACCCAGTGGATCTCCGAGATGGAGCGCGGGAATGGCGCGCCCTCTCTGGAGCTGCTGTTCAACGTGGCCGAGTTCATGGGCACGAGCATCAGCGAGCTGACCCGCGTGGTGGCGGGCGGCTCGGCCGATGACGAGGCCCTGCGCGAGGTGCTGGTGACGCTCGAGCGCCAGCCGGCCGACGTGCTGCGCGCCGCGGCGGACCTCGCCTCGGCCCTGAGCCGCGCGGCCCGCCTGAAGGACGAGGGCGGCGAGGCCTGAGCCTCCGCGCAGACCTGCAGGTCTGACGGCCGTCGGATCAGGGGAGAGTGTGCCATGCTATGAAGCTGGCGCACCCTCCTCTCGATTCGGGTGATTCATGCCTGCGACCATGGTCTTTGTGCGCGTGCTGGACGGCGCGACGCGCGATCCTCTGCTCGGCGCCTCCGTGCGCGCGCTCCCCACCCGCGGGCTGGACAGCCACGCGCGCGATCCCGTGCTGTTCGAGCTGACCGATGAGCTCCGCGGGATCTACAGCGCCGAGCTGCACGTGGGCTCCTGGACCCTGGCGGTGGAGGCGGACGGGCTCGACCCGGAGCGGCGCGCCCTCCAGGTGGGCTCGCTCCCCGTGAATGAGCTCTTCCTGCTCGGGCGACCGGGGCAGGCAGCCTACTTCCGCGGCAGCGTGCGCGTGCCCTTCGACCCGGACCCCGATCTGCTGGGGGTGGTGCTGCGGGCGGGGGCCGATCCGGCGGAGGTGATCGCCTACGCCGAGGGGCGGGGCTGGGAGCTGGAGGAGGACGAGGCGCTCAGGGCGCTCGGCGTCCTGGCGCTGCGGCGGGGCGGCTCGGACGCGGAGCGGGAGGCCCTGGCCGAGGGGCTCCGCGTGCTGAGCTCGGTGGCGGTGGTCGGCCCCTGGGTCCATCGCGGCGCGAACACCGCGGCGGTGCTGACCCGGCGCCTGCTGGCCCGCTTCGGCGCGGGCGTGGGGCGGGCGCAGGTCGAGGGGGTCGCCTCAGAGCTCGGGCTCACGGTGGAGCGCGGGCTCGCCTACGCGCCGGGGACCTACGCGCTGCGCCTGGACGCGGAGGGGGGTGAGCTCGCCCCGCTCACGGTGTGCGCGCGGCTCCGGCAACTCCCGCGGGTGATCTTCGCCGAGAACCTGCTGGCCCAGACCCTGGTCGATCACGCGATCACGCCGACGGACCCGCTCTACACCCTCCAGTGGACCCACCCTCTGGTGCGGCTGCCGGAGGCCTGGCAGGCCCTGCGCGACCTGAACCCGGCGGGGGTGAACCCGGGGGACGCGGGGGACCTGACCTATGGGGCCGCCGCGCGGGTGGTGGGCTTCCTGGACACGGGGGGCGTGCTGTCCGACGCGGGCGCGCCGCCCCAGGCCCTGCACGCGGACCTCTCGGGGAACGTCAGCGACGGGAACCCCAAGGCCGTGGCCTTCTTCGACTTCAACCGCAACCCCTGGCAGGCGGACAACGCGGACACCTCGGGCGGCTCGCACGGGACGCGCTGCGCGGGCGTGGCGGTGGCCAGCGCGGACAACCTCGTGGGCGGGGCGCCGTTTGGGGTGGCAGGGGCGGCGGGGAACGCCCGCTTCCTGGGGGTGCGGCTCCAGCAGCCGCTCTCGGACGAGCTGCTGCTGTCCGACGCCATCGTCTGGGCGGCGGGCCTGCCCACGGGCAACCCCGACCCCTCCTTCCCGGCCGCCCCCAGCGCGCCCGCGGAGATCCTGAGCCTCAGCTTCGGCGTGCCCTCGACGTTCACCAGCGGGGCGCTCACGCTGGCGATCGACGCGGTGAGCATCTACGGGCGCGGCGGGCGCGGCGTGCTGGTGGTGGCCTCCGCCGGGAACGGGACGAACAACGACGGCGTCTCGGTGGAGATCACGGCGGGCACGCCCCTGGTCACGCACCCCAGCGTGCTGGTGGTGGGGGCCTCCAGCCTGTCCACGGCCACGGACGAGCGCCGGGCCAGCTACTCGAACACGGGCGACGCCGTCTGGATGTGCGCCCCGAGCAACAACGCCTCGCTCGGGGTGGGCGCGCCAGCGAAGACGCTCAACGTCTACAGCGCCGACGGTTCGAGCGCGGGGCGCACGCCCGGGGTGGCGGTGACGACGACGACGGTGAGCGCGATCACCGCCGGGATCATCCTGGACTGTGTCTCGGTGGCCGGGATCAGCACGACGCACGGGGTCCTGGTGGGCGATCTGGCCACCGGGGACGTGGAGGAGCGCCTGCTGAGCGCGGTGGACACGGGGAACAACCGGATCACGCTGCAGACCTCGACGCCGCTCAACCGGGTCAACACGCGCAGCGGGCAGACGCCCACGCTGGTGGCGGGCGCTCCCACCTGCACGGCCAGCTTCAGCGGCACCTCGGCGGCCACGCCCCTGGTCTCGGGGGCCGCGGCGCTGATGCTGACGGCGCGCCCGGAGTCCACCTGGGCGGAGCTGCGCGACCTGCTGGCCTCCAGCGCGCAGAAGATCGACGCGGGCAGCGCGGGATGGGCCGCGGAGACCACCGGACGGCACATCCCGGCCCTCCAGCGGCACGAGGAGTACGGATACGGGCGCCTGGACGCCGGGGCGGCGGTGGCGGCGGCGGTGGGCCTGCGGCAGAACCCCGACGTGTCCACCTACCAGGGCGCCGACCTCGTGGTGCGCGAGAACCTGGCGGATGTGGGTGAGGTGCCCTCGCCGGGCTGGCACCCGCTCTCGCCGGATCTGTGGGTGGAGAACGGGGACGTCCCCGTCCCCACGGGGCTGCTGTACAACCAGCTCCCGCCTCACCAGGACCCGATCCGCGGGCAGGTGAACACCATCTTCGTGCGGATCAAGAACCGCGGGAGCGCCAGCAGCCCGGTGGGCCGGGCGCGGGTGATCCTGGCGCACTTCCCGGGCGTGGAATTCGTCTACCCGACGGACTGGACGCCCTCGGAGAGCTCGCCGAGCCCGCTGGTCCCGGCCTCCTACCTGCTGGATGAGGTGGAGGTGCCCGTGCAGGCGCCGGGCGCGATCACGATCCTCAAGCTGAGCTGGCCGGTCTCGCTGCAGCCGCCGGAGACGGTGACGGTGGGCGAGCTGACCGTGCGCTGGCACCCCTGCCTGCTGGTGGAGATCTCGCCCCAGGACGGTCCGCTGGACACGAGCGCAGCCATCGCGGTGCGGCGCAGCAACAACCTGGCCCAGCGGAACGTGACGCTGGTGGACCCGGAGGGGGTTCCGTCGGGGGTGGTGGCGGGCAGCCGGCTCACCGAGGTGCGCTCGCTCTGGCTGCGCCGCGAGGGGGTGCCGAAGGGGTCGGGGATCCTGCTGACCACCGACGATCCAATCCGCCTGGAGCGCTGGCTGGCCCTGGCCGACGTCCCGACCCCGCCGATCAGCCAGCCCCCGGGCTGCCTGCCGCTGGGGATCCTGCCGAGCCGGCTCATCGACGCGATCCTGCGCCTGCTGGGGCTGGGGCCGCGGGTGGTGATCCCGGGGACGCCCGCGCTGGAGCGGGCCACCGTGGACGGGCGTCCGGCGCTGCGCTGGCGGGGCGAGACCGACCTGGAGCTGCCGCTGGACCTGCCCAAGGGCACGTTCGCGCTGGTGGGCGTGGCGGCCGAGGGCCAGGGCGCGGGCGAGCTGCAGGTGCGCCAGCGCCTGGGGATCGGCGGTCTGAGTGGCGGTTACACGGTCCTGATGGGTCCGGGCTGAGGCCGCTCAGGGCGGGGCGATCACCCGCGCCTCGCCCCCGCCCGCGCCGCGCAGCTCGAGCTCGGCGATGAGCACGGGCGGCACGACCCAGCTCTGGGGGAGCCCGCCCACCTCGCCGAGGCTGAAGCGCCCGCTCCCCGGGGGGCTGTCCAGCAGGTCCGCGCGAGGGCCGGGCTCGCCCGCGGCCACGATGTCGCGCAGGACGCGGCGATCGACGCCCACGAAGGAGAGCCCGCGCACGGCCTCGCGGCGCCCGTCCGGCCAGAGCCTGTAGGCCTCCACCGGCGGCGTGAGCCCGCTGAGCGGGGCGTCCCCGGAGAAGGCGATCTCCAGGTCCCCCTGCAAGGAGGGCGGGAGGATGCGGGTCACGACGATGGCGTAGGGCTGGCCAGCCTGGCGGGCCAGCTTGAGGGCCCGGCGCTCGAGCGCGCTCAGCGAGCGCTCCCGGGGCGGCTCGACGAAGACCACGCCGGGCATGGCGGCGCGGCGGTCGGTGCCCAGCGCGCGGCCGTGCCCGTTGCTGCCGGCGCGGTCGGCGCGGGGGATGCGGCTCATGAGCAGGTCGCGCACCACGCCGTCCTCGACGAGCTCCACCTCCTCGGCGGGCACGGCCTCGAAGTCGTAGGCGTAGGCGCCCGCGGCGTCGGCGAGGCGTGTGGGATCGTCGGCGACCGACCAGCCCTCGGGCAGCAGGCGCCGGCCGATCCGCGCCTGGGGGGGCGCCTCGCTCTTCTCGCCGAAGGCGTCGGGGGCGGACTCCTCGGGCGGGGTGCCGCAGATCTCGGCGGGGAGGAGCTGGCGGAAGAGCTCGACGGCGGCGGCCTGCTCGAAGAGGACGGGGCCGAGGTAGTCCTCGACCACGGGGGCGTCCCGGCGGGCCACGAGGGCGCGGCCCATGGCCTCGACCTCGGCCTGCATCTCGCTGAGCATGGGCATGCGGCCGAGATCGCGCGCCACCCACCAGCGGGCGTCGCGCAGGAGGGCGCCGTCGGGCGCGCGGGCGCTGGCCTGGACGACGACGACCACGAAGCCGGTGGGCAGCCAGGCGCGGGTGCCCTCGGTGTTGAAGAGCAGGCGCGTGCCCCGCCAGTCGCGGGCGACGGCCACGGCGTCCTCCAGCTCGGGGAAGGCCGCGAGCGCTGCTGAGAGCTGCCGGGTCCACTGGGAGGTGGTGCTGAGGGCGCTGGTCGAGGGCGCCGACGGCGGGGTGACCAGGGGGGCGCTCTGGCTGAAGTCGGCGGGGCGCTTGCGATCCTGGCCACGACGGGCGGCGAGCTTGGCGGTGTACGCCTCGGTCGCGCCCTTGTACGCCTCGTCCAGCGCCAGCCAGAGCTCGCGCTGCACGGCGAGCGGGACGCCCGGCGCGCTCAGATCCTCGGTGGGCAGCCCGCGGGCCATCACCCCGGTCCTCCCGCCGAAGCCGCCCTCGAAATTGCTGCTGTCCACGGCGTAATCGCCCACGCGCACCTCGGCGCGCAGGTTGTGGTAGGGCTCCTGGGTGTCCTCGAGCAGGGCGCCCAGGCTGGCCCGCGAGGTGGAGACCTGCCCGTCGAGGACCTCCACCTGCACCCAGTAGGGCCGCGGCTGGTTGGGCAGGGCGAGGCCGGACATGGCGCGGGCGATCTCGGCCTCCATGGCGGCCTCGATCGAGGTGGGCTGGTCGGCGCGGGCGAGCCCGATCAGCAGCCCGGCCAGCAGCAGGGGGCGAAGCAGGCGCCTCAAGACGGACCTCCCGGCCGGAGGCCCGGCGCAGGCAGGAGCGGCGGTCGATCGTTCTCTTTCTCCTTGCGCTGCACCTCCACCTCGCTCAGCAGCAGGTCGGGGGCGGCGGCGGAGACGGGCACCCAGCCGCTCTCGGCGCCGCACACGCCGTTGAAGACCTGGACCTGGTCGCTGGCGGCGGTGATGCGGTCGAAGGCGACCAGGGGGGTGCCGATGAGGTCCACCCCGCGCACGAGCTCGTCGGGCCGCCCGTCGGGGAAGACGCGCCAGACGATGACCGGGGAGACCTGGAAGGCGTTCGGGGTGGAGCGCCCGGTGAACGTGAAGCCGCCGGAGATGTCGTCGAAGATGAGCCCGAAGGGCTTGCCCTGCTTGCGGACCTCGTCGATGAGGCGCTGGCGCAGGGCGGCGTAGGGCACGGTCTGGCTGGCGCTGACGAGGAGGTTGCCCTGGCGGGCGACCACCGCGTTGCCCGGCTGGCGGCGCCCGTGGCCGTTGCTGGAGCCGAAGCCCGCGATGGGGCTGCGCGAGAGCAGGAAGGAGCGGAGCACGCCCTTGTCCACGGCGACCACGGGCGCGGCGCGCACGCCCTCGTTGTCGTAGGGGTAGGCGCCGGAGAGGTCCACGTCCCCCAGGCGGGCGAGCGTGGGGTCGTCGACGACGGAGATGAAGGTGGGGAAGATGCGCTGGCCGACCTTGTCGGTGAGCGTCTGGCCCTCGTCCTCGTCCTTCTGGCGGTGACCCTCCAGGCGGTGGCCGAGGATCTCGTGGAAGAAGACGGCGGCGGCGCGCCCGCGCAGGATGGCGGGGCCGACGTAGGGCTCGACGAGGGGCGCGCGGCGGAGCGCGGTGGTCTGGGCGGCGACGCCGCGGGCCAGGGCCAGCAGGGCCTCCTGGTCGGGGAGGCGGTCGACGCTGGAGACCTCGACGTAGTCGTAGACCTGCAGCTGCATGCCGTCGTCGGCGACGGTGGCGGCCCAGGCGGCGACCCGGGCGCGGACGTGGCCGTGGCGCAGGCGGGCGCCCTCGCTGCTGACGAAGCGCTCGACCTCGCGCTCGACCTCCAGCGTGAGGTTGGAGTCGTAGACGTCGGGGTACTCGAGGAAGACCCGGGACGCCTCGCGGAGGCGCTCCTTCCAGGCCTCGGCGTCCAGGCTGAGGGCGGGGGTCTCGCGCAGGTCGCGCTCGACGGGGGCGGCGGACCAGTCGGCGCTCTGGTCCTCGCGGGCGACCTTGACGTCGTCGTTGGTGCGCACGCGCAGGAGGCGGCGGAGGGCGGCGCGGTAGGCGTCGTCGGCGCTGCGCCAGATGGCCTTCCGCAGCGCGAGGGGGGAGGCGTCCTCCCAGGGGAGGGCGAGCTCGACCCGGGGCTCCTCGGAGAACCAGCCCGCGTCGCGGATCTTGTGCGTGTTGTCCAGCTGAGGCGTGCCCACGCGCAGGTCGAGATCGCCGTACCGCGCGGGCGTGATGTTCGTCCAGCTCACCGCCCCGTGGGTGGCCTGGAGGGTCAGCCCCTCACGATCGATCACGTTGAGCGCCATCCAGTGGGGGCGCTCGGCCTCGTCCTGGAGCTCGCCCCAGACGCGCGCGAGCTCGCCCGCCAGGAGGTCGACGAGCGCGTCGCCGGTGGGCTCGGCCTGGGGGAGGGCGCTCTCCGCGGCGGCCGTGAGCGAGAACAGGCTGGCCAGCGCGAGCCAGCGCGACGCGGACGCGGACAAGGGACCTCCGCAGGTCGGGGGGTGCGGCCGAGGACATAGCTCAGGACAGCGCCGCGCGCGAGAGGTTCCCGTCTCTGGAGGGGGCGCGCAGGGCCGGATGGGATAGATCCTCGAAGAATGGATGGCCGCGCGCTGGTGCTGACGCTCTGGGCGGGCTGCGGGGGAGACCCGGAGCCGCCGCCGCCGCCGTCCCCGACGCTGGCCGTGCTGGTGCCGCTCTCCGGGGAGGGCGCGGCGCGGGGGCAGCAGGCGCTCCAGGCGGCGCGGGCGGCTGCGGGGGAGCGCTACGCGGTGCTGGGGGTGGACGACGCGGGGCCGGCGAGCGTGGACGCGGTGGCGGCGCGGCCGGAGGTGGTGGCGGCGCTGGCGCACCTGACGCCGCAGGCGGTGGACCGGGCGGCGGCGCGCTGGCTGGAGACGGACCTGCCGGTGCTGACGCTGTCGGCCGGGGCGGAGGACAGGCTGCCGCGCGCGGAGGCCTCGCTGCCCGAGCTCGGGGTCTGCGCGAGCGCGCTGATCACGGGGCGGCGCGTGGCGGTGATCCACGACGGCTCGGGCCGGGCGATGGTGGTGGTGGGCGCGCTCCAGGAGCGGCTCGGGCGGCGGGCGGCCACGCTGCTGGCCCTGGACCCGGGCGACCTGTCCACGGACGTGGGGCGGCTCTCGCGCGGGCGCTACGACGCCATCGTCTACGCGGGGGCGCCGAGCCTGGGCGGGGACCTGCTGCGGCTCTCGCGGGCGCAGGGGCTCCGGCAGCCCTTCGTGGCGGTGGGTGGCTCGGCGGAGGAGCTCTTCGTGGCGGCGGGGGCGGACGCGGGGGACGCGCGCCTGATCGCGGCGGACCGCGCGCCCTTCCTGGCGGACGAGCTGAGCCGGTTGACGACGGCGACGGGGAGCGCGCCCTCAGGGGTGGCGCGGGACGCCTACGACGCGGCGCGCCTGCTGGTGGCGGCGATGGACGCGGTGCCCCGAGGGGAGACCGGCCTGCCGGCGCGGGCGGAGGTGCGCGTGGCCTTCGAGCAGGTCATCGGCGTGGGCGCGGGGGGGCCGCTGGCCCTGGCGGGGGGCAGACCCACGCCGATCCAGTGCACCGCCTACGCGGGCCTGGACGGCGCGCTGAGGGTGGCGGGAGCGGCCCAGGTAGGCTCGGACGGCGAGCCGCGGAGCCTCGCCATCGGTGGACCCTGACCCCGAAGGTCAGTAGTCCTCCTCCTGTTCCTCTTCCTCGAAGAAGTCGTCGATATCGTCTTCTTTCTCGTCTTCGAGGTCCGCCCACTCGATCTCGCAGATCTTCTCGATCAAGGACGTCAGATCCTCGCCCGTGAAGTCGAACTCGTCTTCGGCGGAGAGGTGCTCTTCGAGCACCTCCACCAGCGAGCCCTCCAGCTCGCCCGAAGCTTCGAGCCTCGAGATCACCTCGTCGGCCTTCTCGTACTCAACCTCGTCCGCGATTGCTTCGATCGTGTGGACGATGGAGAGCGCGATGCTCTCCGTATCGGAAGTGTCCGTCAGCTCAGAGATGAAATCATCCAGCCGCTCGACGAGCAGCTCGCGCATCTCCTGCGGGAGCTCCACCATGAAGGCCTCCAGGGGTCAGCCGGTTCCCGGAGGTACGCATAGCGGAACAGCGCGCCGCGATCAAGCGCGGAGTGAACGCTGCGCAATCTCTGCCCGTGGAATAGGGGTTCGGATGACCTCCGACGCCCTGCTCCGAGCGCTCCCGAAGTCCGATCTGCACGTACATCTCGACGGCTCGCTGCGGCTGCCGACCCTGATCACCCTGGCGCGCGGGCGGGGCGTGGCGCTGCCCTCGGAGACCGCGGAGGGGATGTGCGCGCTGGTCTTCAAGCCGCACTACGCCGACCTGCGCGAGTACCTGCAGGGCTTCGCCTACACGACGGCGGTGATGCAGGAGGCGGACGCGCTGGAGCAGGTGGCCTACGAGCTGGCCTGGGACAACATCGATGAAGGTGTCTGCTATGTGGAGGTGCGCTTCGCGCCGCAGCTCCACATGCACGCCGGGCTCGACTTCGACGCGGTGCTGCAGGCGGTGGACCGCGGGCTCTCCCGCGCGCGGCGGGAGCACGAGGCGAGCGCGGCGGTGGCGGCGGGGGCTCCGCCCTTCCGCTACGGGATCATCGTCTGCGCGCTGCGGCACTTCGACGCGGGCTTCTCCTCCTGGTACGGGCAGCTGGTGAGCATGCTCCCGCACGCGCCGAAGAAGGAGCTCTACGGGCTCGCCTCGCTGGAGCTGGCGCGGGCGGCGGTGCGCTGCCGGGACGCCCACGGGGTGCCCATCGTGGGCTTCGACCTGGCGGGCGAGGAGGCGGGCTATCCGGCGCACGATCACGCGCAGGCCTTCGCGCATGCCCACCAGAACTTCGTGAAGAAGACGGTGCACGCGGGCGAGGCCTATGGCCCGGAGAGCATCTTCGACGCGATCACCGAGCTGCACGCCGACCGCATCGGGCACGGCTACCACCTGTTCTCGCCGGAGCTCTGCGGGCCGGACGTGGAGGACCCGCTGGGCTACGTGCGGCGTCTGGCGGCCTATATCGCCGACCGGCGCATCACGGTGGAGGTGTGCATCACCTCGAACCTGCAGACGAACCCCGGGATCGGCTCGGTGGAGAACCACGCCTTCCGGCACATGCTGGACGCGCGGCTGTCGGCGACGCTCTGCACCGACAACCGGCTGGTCTCGCACACGACGGTCACGCGGGAGCTGGCGCTGGCGGTCCACACCTTCGGGATGGACCGCTCGCAGATCCGGGACACGGTGATCTACGGCTTCAAGCGGAGCTTCTACCCGGGCAGCTATCGGGAGAAGCGGGCCTATGTGCGGCGGGTCATCGACGCCTATGACCGCGTCTGGGCCACGAGCGCCGCCCGCCCCGCTACTCCTTCTCTTTCTTCTTGAAGAGGCCCTCGAAGAAGCCGCTGACCTTGCCCAGCACGCCGCCGTCGCCCTGGGCCGGCTGGGACTCCTCGTCCTGGATGCGGCGCAGCACGCGGGCGGCCTCGGTGCTGTTCGGGTTGATCTTGAGCGCCTCGCGGATGGCGCGCTTCGCCTGAACGAGCTCGCCCTTCTCGCGCCAGGCGCGGGCCATCAGCACGTGGAGGGCGTCGCGCTTGCGCTCCTGGGTGGCGTTCTGGCGGATGGCGTCCTCGAGCTTGCGGATGCCCTCCTGGGCGCGGGCGGGGTCCTTCTTCTGGTTGACCGAGAACAGGGTGTAGCCGTAGAAGCCGACGAACTCGATCTCGTCGGGGGCCTTCTCCGCCGCGGACGCGAAGTGGGAGAGGGCGGAGACGGTCTGGCCGGCGTTGAAGGCCGCCATGCCGCGCTTGAAGTCGCTCTCGGCGGAGAGGTAGCGCTGCACCTGCTCCATGGCGAGCTCGTCCTCGGACTTCTTGCCGTGGACCACGCGGTCGGTGTAGGCGCGGCGACGGGCCTCGTCGGAGAGCTCCTCCCAGGCGGCGCGCACGCGGTCGAAGAGCTCGGTGGCGAGCTCCTGGTCGCTCTGGCTGGCGCTGGCGTAGCGGTCGGGGTGCAGGTCGCGGGCCAGCTTCATGTAGGCGGCGCGCATCTCCTCCGCCGACTGGTCCCAGCGCACGCCGAGCAGGGCGAAGTGGTCGGGGGCGGCGCGGAGCTGGCTGGCCAGGGTCGCGAGGCGCTCGTCTCCTCCCGTGGGCGCGGGCGCGGGCGCGGGCGCAGGCGCGGGCGGCGCGACCGGGGCGGGGGTCCGCAGGGGGCCTCGGTGGGGGAGGCTGGCCTCGTGGACGGCGGCGCTCGGGGGCGGCGTGGGCGGGGCCGGCGGGGGCTCGGGGGCGGGCGCCGGTGCGGGGACTGGTGCGGGCGCGGGCTTGCGGACGGGCTCGGGGGGCGGCGCGGGCTTGCGGACGGGCTCGGGGGGCGGCGTGGGGGGCGGCGCGGGGGCCAGGGCCGGTCCGATGTGGGTGGCGCGGATGGGCGAGACCACGGCGTCGCCGGCGGGGTCGTCGTCTACGCCGATGAAGCCGAGCTGCCAGCCCACCCAGAGCGCGGCCAGGGTGGTGCGGGGCTCGGCGGGGGCGAAGGCCACGACGTCGGCCCCCGGGCGGCTGCCGTCGAGGGAGAACAGGTAGGTGTCCAGCGGGGTGCCGGTCATCGTCGCGAGATCGGCCTCCAGCGAGAGCGGGAAGGCCTCCAGCACGGGCGCGAGGCGCGCGCGCAGGTCCTCCTCCTCGCGGCTGTCGCGGACGGCCTCGAAGAGGGCGCGGCGCAGGTCGGCGGGGTTGCGGCGGGAGGGGGCCGCGCCGGCCTTGAAGCTGACGGTGGCGCTCTCCGCGCGCAGGGCGTGGGTGAGGCGCCGCGTGGCCTGCGCCTGGTGGAGCTGGGCCTCGGAGATGTCGCCGAGCTCGCGCTGCAGGGTCTCGTCCTGCTCGCTCTTGAGGTTCGAGCGGTGGGCGCAGAGCTGGCCGTCCTCGAGGAAGAGCTGCCAGCGCTTCTTGTCCTCCAGGATCTCCAGGGCACCATGGGCGCGGTTGTTCATCAGGTCAATCAGCGCTTCCTCAAGCAGCTGGACGTCGTCACTCATGCGCGAACCCCCGAACAGGGGTGCAGCGTACCGCGGCGCGCGACGGCCCGCGACCTCCCGCGGAGCGAGGTAGACTGAAGGCATGCACAAGGACCACGTCCTGCGCGCGCTGCTGCTCTCGCTGACCCTGGCGGTGTCCGCGCCGGGGGTGGCGCGCGCGGGGGGCGGGCTCGATCCGGCGGCGGTGGTGGCGCGGGCGCTGCCGGCCACGGTCTCCATCGAGGTGGAGCGGGCGGAGCTGCGCGCGCCCGGGATCGACGAGCTGATGGGCTGGGCGCGCCCTTCGCCCGCGCCGGCCGAGGCGGTGGCGACGGGGACGGGCAGCGGGGTGATCGTCTCCCCCGAGGGGCTGGTGCTGACCAACCACCACGTCGTGGCCGGCGCGCAGGCGGTGCGGGTGACCCTCTCCGATCGCCGCACCGCGTCCGCGCGGGTCCTGGGCAGCGATCCGCGCACGGACGTGGCGCTGCTGGCCCTGGAGGGGGAGGGGCCCTGGCCGGCGGCCCGGCTGGGGGACAGCGAGGCCCTGGCGGTGGGGGAGCCGGTCCTGACCATCGGCCACCCGTATGACTTCGCGTTCACGGTGACGGCGGGGATCGTCAGCGCGCGCGACCGGCGCAACGTCTCGCTGGACGAGATCCAGGACTACATCCAGATCGACGCCGCGGTGAACCCGGGGGCCTCGGGCGGGCCGCTGCTGGACCGGCGGGGGGACGTGGTCGGGATCACGACCGCCATCTACGCCTCGGCCGGCGAGCAGGAGCGCCCGCCCGCGGGGATCTCCTTCGCGGTCCCCATCCGGCTGGCCTGGCGGGTGGCACAGGAGATCCGGGACGGGCGGCTCCCGGCGCGGCCCTGGGTGGGCCTCGAGCTCGAGGACGGCGCCGAGGGCGTCGGCGTGCGCGAGGTCGCGGCGGGCGGTCCCGCGGAGCGGGCGGGGCTCCGCGCTGGCGATCGGATCCGGGAGGTGGGCGGGGAGCGGATCGGCTCCGCCGCCGAGCTGGGGGCCCTGCTGCGCAGCCGCGCGCCGGGGGAGCGACTGAGACTCACGGTGGAGCGCGAGGGCCGCCCGCTCCCGCTGGAGCTCACGCCGGTGGACCTGGCGGGCGTCCGGGCGGGGGACGCGGGCGCGCCGGTGAGCCTGAGCTGGGCGGGCCTCAGCCTCGGGGAGGAGCTCGGGGGCCCCGATCCGCACGGCCCGCTGGTGGTGGCGGTGACGCCCGGCTCTCCGGCGGCGCTGGCGGGCGTCCGGGCGGGGGATCGGGTGGCGATGGCCGCGGGTCAGGTGGTGACCGAGTCGGCGGCGTTGCGCGCCGCGGTCGATGGGCGGAAGGCCGTCGTGCTCGGGTTGTGGCGACGCGACGGCTTCGTCCCCGCCGCGCTGATCGTGCCCTGAGCAGACCGGACGCTGGCGCTCCGAGCAGCGTTTGATATTCTGGACGCGAGGCTCGGCCAAGCATGCGTCCGCTCTTCTCCGCGTTCTTCCTCTGGTCCTGTACGAGCGACAAAGAGCCCTCGACAGAGGAGACAGGTGTTCAGGAAACCGCAGAGACGGATGATTGTCCAATCCTGGACATCCAGCCGGACGTGTTGATGGTTGAGGGCAAAATTGGCCAGACGGCGGCCTCGGGCTTCAGCCTCTCGAACACCTGCAAGGGCGCGAGCGCCCTGACCATCGACCAGATCCTGCTGGAGGACGCCACCGGCACGTTGACGCTGCTGACGCCCTCCCTGCCCATCGTGCTCGACCCTGGCGAGGCGGTCGGCGCTTACTTCGCCTATTATGCTCGGGGTTACGAGGACGTCGAGGGGCTGCTCGTCGTCGAGAGCGACTGGCCGGAGGCGCCCACCTTCACCATGCCGATCCTGGGGCAGGTCTCGCCCGATCAGGACGGGGACGGCTTCTCCTCCAGCGCGGTGGGCGGGGACGACTGCGATGATCAGGACCCGCGGATCAACCCCGACGCGATGGAGATCTGGTACGACGGCATCGACCAGAACTGCGACGGAGCCAACGACTACGATCAGGACAAGGACGGCTTCCGCGCGGAGAGCGCGGGGGGGCAGGACTGCGACGACGCGCGCGCCAACGTCAACCCGAGCGCGGCGGAGATCTGGTACGACGGCGTCGATCAGAACTGCGACGAGGCCGACGACTACGATCAGGACGGGGACGGGTACGCGGGCGGCCCGGACGGGGAGGACTGCGACGACACCGACCCGGCGCTGGGTCTGGCGCAGGACGAGGTCTGGTACGACGGGGTGGACCAGGACTGTTCGGGGGGCAGCGACTACGACCAGGACGGGGACGGCTTCGACGCGGCCGACCATGGCGGCGGGGACTGCGACGATCTGGACGCCTCGCTGAGCCCCGGCGTGGACGAGGTCTGGTACGACGGGATCGATCAGGACTGCGACGGCTGGGACGACTTCGACGCGGACTATGACGGCTGGGGGAGCGTGGACTGGGGCGGGGACGACTGCGACGACGCGGACGCGGGCGCCTTCCCCGAGGCGGACGAGGCGCTGGACCTCTCCGACGACGACTGCGACGGCTTCGTGGACGAGGACTACGTGGTCGAGGGGGACGTGCTGCTGAGCGAGCTCATGGTCAACCCGCGGGCCGTGAGCGACCCCTACGGCGAGTACATCGAGCTCTACAACGCCGCGGCGCAGGCGATCGACGTCTACCTCTGGACGCTGTCCGACGTGGACGGCGAGAGCGTGACCATCGAGGAGCACCTGGTCATCGAGCCCGGCACCTACGTGGTGTTGGGGACCAACGCAGACACGGCCACCAACGGCGGGGTGGCGGTGGACTACGTCTACTCCTCCGACTTCAAGCTGAACAACGGCTCCGACGAGCTGGTCACGCTGGCGCTGGAGGGCGGGGCCATCAACGAGGTCTCCTACGACACCAGCTGGCCCATCGACGCGGGCGCCGCCATGGGGCTGGACCCCTTCCGGCTCGATCTCGGCTCCTCGGGCTCGGTGGACGCCTGGTGCGCCCAGCAGACGGAGCTCTCCGGCGGCGACCTGGGCACGCCCGGCGCGGAGAACGACCTCTGCCCGACCTTCGACCACGACGAGGACGGCTGGACCGGCGAGGACGGCGACTGCGACGACGCCGACCCGGAGGTGAGCCCCGACGCGACGGAGACCTGGTACGACGGGGTGGACCAGGACTGCTCGGGCGGCAGCGACTACGATCAGGACCAGGACGGCGCGGACGACGAGGGCTGGGGCGGCGACGACTGCGACGACACCGACCCGGAGGTCGGGCCGGCGGCCCTGGAGGTCTGGTACGACGGGGTGGACCAGGACTGCTCGGGCGGCAGCGACTACGACCGCGACGGGGACGGGGACGCGCACGAGGACTGGGGCGGCTCGGACTGCGACGACCGGGACGCGGACGTCTTCCCCGGGGCCAGCGAGGTCTGGTACGACGGGGTGGATCAGGACTGCTCCGGCGGCAGCGACTACGACCAGGACGGGGACGGCTACGAGCTCGAGGCCGCGGGGGGCGACGACTGCGACGACGCGGACGACGCCGTCCACCCGGACGCGGACGAGCTCTGGGACGGCGCGGACAGCGACTGCGACGGGCTCGGGGACGACGCGCCGGTGGCCGACGTGGCGGGCTTCGCCGCGGACGGCGGGGCGGGGGACGCGGTGGGCTACCCGCAGGGGCTGGCCACGGGGGACGTGGACGGGGACGGGCTCCCCGATCTCGTCGTTTCCAGCGCGCTGCATGCGAGCGAGGCCGGCGGGGCCTGGGTGTTGATCGGGGACCCGGAGGACTGGAGCGGCGATCTGGACAGCGTGGCCGCGGCGACGATCGCGGGCTCGGTGGCCGGCAACCGCCTGGGCTCGGTGGGCCCCGCGCTGGGGGACGTGGACGGGGACGGGCTCGCCGACCTGCTGCTGGCGGGCTCGGACATCGGGGGCGGCGTGGCGGGGGCGCTCTTCCTGGCTGGGGACCTGAGCGGGACCCTGGGCAGCGGAGACGCCACGACCTCCCTGTATGGGGCGGACGACGACGAGATCCGCGCGCTCTCCCACCTGGACCTGGACGGCAGCGGCGCGGCCGACGCGGTCTGGGCGGACATGGGCTACAGCACGGAGCGCGGGCGGGTCTACACGGTGTTGGACGAGGATCTGGCGGCGGGCGGCGTGCTGTCCATGGCGACGAGCTACGGGGCGCGGATCCGCGGGACCAGCAACTACGACTACGTGGGCAGCAGCGTGGGCGGCGGCGACGTGGACGGGGACGGGACGGACGACCTGCTGCTGGGGGCCTACGGCATCGGCTCCAGCGAGGCTGGCGCGCTCTACGCCTACCTGGGCGGGGCCTCGCTGACCGGGGCGCTGGACGCGGGGTCGGGGGCGGCGTTCACGGTGACGGGCGTCGGCAGCGCGGATCGTGTCGGTGAGGCCGCGGCGGCGCTCGGGGATCTGGACGGGGACGGCGCTCAGGACCTGGTGGTCCCGGTCGTGGGCGCGAGCGAGGTCGCGGTGTTCTTCGAGGTCGCCACCCTCTCCGGCAGCCTGAAGACGAGCGCGGCCGATCTCACGGTGAGCGGCGGTGAGTCCGACCTCTTCGGCGCCGCGGTGGCGGTGGCCGACCTCAGCGGGGACGGCGTGGCCGAGCTCGTGGTCGGGGCGCCGGACACGCGCACGCCGGGGACCGGGACCAGCGCCGGGGAGGGCTTCGTGTTCCAGGTCAGCGGCTCCGCGGACCTGAGCGCGACGGACGCGCGCGCGCGCCTGAGCGGCGAGGACAGCGGCGACGCGCTCGGCGGGAGCCTGCTGGGTGGCCTCGACCTGGACGGCGACGGCCACGGCGATCTGGTGCTCTCCGCCTGGGGACAGGACGGCGGCGGCGCGGACGGCGGCAGGGTCTACGGGGTGCGGATGCCCTGAGCTCGGGCGTGGAGAGCCATCACCAGCTGTAGAAGCCCTGCCCGGACTTCTGGCCCAGCTTGCCCTCGGCCACCATCCGACGCAGGAGGGCGGGGGGCTCGAAGGCGGGGTTGCCGAGGGTCTTCGCCAGGTACTCGCCGATGGCCAGGCGGACGTCCAGGCCGACCAGGTCGGTGAGGCGCAGCGGGCCCATGGGGTGGCGGTAGCCGAGCTCCATGGCCTTGTCGATGTCGGCGGGGCTGGCCACGCCCTCCTCCACCATGCGCACCGCCTCCATGCCCAGGCAGATCCCCAGCCGGCTGGTGGCGAAGCCCGGGCTGTCCTTCACCAGGATGGTCTCCTTGCCGATCCGGGCGCCAAAGGCCTGGATGTCGGCGATGACCTCGGGGCTGGTCTGGGGCGTGTAGACCAGCTCCAGCAGCTTCATGATGTGGACCGGGTTGAAGAAGTGGGTGCCGATGATCCGGGTCGGGTCGTCCAGCACCGAGCCGATGGCGCTCACCGATAAACTAGATGTGTTCGTGGCGAAGACGGCGCCCTTCGCCACCGAGCCCTGCACGGCGCGGAAGAGGGCCTGCTTGAGCTCGACCTTCTCCGGGATGGCCTCGATGACCAGCCCGGCGCCCTCGGCGGCGGTGGCCCCGCCGTCCGCGCCCATGGGCGCGCCGGAGAGCCGGCTGAGCGTGGCGTCGCGATCGGCGGCGGCGACCTTGCCCTTCTCTACGCCGCTGTCCAGGTTCTTCTTGATCTTCGCGAGCCCGGCGCTGGTGCGCGCCTCGTCCACGTCCGAGAGCACGACCGCGCAGCCCGCCGCCGCGCAGACCTGCGCGATGCCGTGGCCCATGGTCCCCGCGCCGAACACCACCACCCGATCAAAGCTCATCGCCCGCCTCCACGATCACGCTGAGACCCTGCCCCACGCCCACGCACAGGCTGGCCAGCCCGTAGCGCCCGCCCCGCGCCCGGAGCGTGTGCACGAGGGTCGTGAGGATGCGCGCCCCCGAGCAGCCCAGCGGGTGCCCGAGCGCGATGGCGCCGCCGTGTACGTTGACGATCTCCGGGTCGAGCCCGAGACCGCGCACCACCGCGAGGCTCTGGGCGGCGAAGGCCTCGTTGAGCTCGACGAGGTCCAGCTGCTCCGCCTTCAGCCCGGCCCGCGCCAGCGCCGCCTCCGTGGCCGGCACCGGGCCGATGCCCATGACCCGCGGATCGACGCCGGCCGAGGCGCTGGCCACGAAGCGGGCCAGGGGCCGCAGCCCGAGCTCCCGCGCCCGCTCCCGGCTCATGAGCAGCAGCGCCGCCGCCCCGTCGTTGAGCGTGGAGCTGTTGCCCGCCGTCACCGTGCCGCCCGCCCGGAAGGCGGGCTTGAGCTTCGCCAGCGCGGCCAGCGTGGTGTCGGCGCGCGGGCCCTCGTCCTGGCTCACCGTGGTCGAGGCGCCCTTGGGCCCCGGGATCTCGACGGGCAGGATCTCGCGAGCGAAGGCGCCGGTCTGCGCCGCGGTCACCGCCCGCTGGTGGGAGCGCAGGGCGAAGGCGTCCTGGTCCTCGCGGCTGATCGAGAAGCGCTCGGCGAGGTTCTCGGCGGTCTCGCCCATGGCCTCCAGCGGGAAGAGCGCCTCCATCTTCGGGTTCGGGAAGCGCCAGCCCAGGCTGGTGTCGTAGATCGTGATGTTGCCGGACTTCGGCGCCACGCTGCCCCGCGGCTGCACGTAGGGGGCGCGCGACATGCTCTCCACGCCGCCGGCCAGCATCACGCTGGCGTCTCCGCAGCGGATGGCCCGCGCCGCCTGCACCACCGCCTCCAGCCCGCTGGCGCAGAGGCGGTTCACGGTGACGGCGGGCACGCGCTGGGGGAGCCCGGCCAGCAGGGTCGCCATGCGGGCGACGTTGCGGTTGTCCTCGCCCGCCTGGTTCGCGCAGCCGAGGATGACCTCGTCCACGCTGGTCGGGTCGATGCCCGCCCGCGCCACGACCGCGGTCAGCGCGAGCGCGGCGAGATCATCTGGCCGAACGCCGGAGAGCCCGCCCTGGAACCGACCGATGGGTGTACGGAGCGCCTCGACGAGAACGACGTCGCTCATGGGTGCCTCGCTTCAGGCTGGGCTCAGTAGAAGACCGGCCCCGGCCCCGGGTTGTCGCGCCCGTCAAAGGACTGCAGCACCGCCACCGCCGCCGCCGCCGCCTGGTTGATCTCCTCCTCGGAGCCGCCCAGGTAGACGCGGCCGAAGGCGCCGAAGCTCAGCACCTCGAGCACGTTGATGTTCGCGGCCTTCTCCGCCTCGTTCGTGGCGATGAGCGCGTAGCCGGCCGGGTGGACCTCCAGCACGTAGAGGGTGTCCCCCTGGTCCAGGAAGTTGCCGTGCCGCATGCGGTTCACGATCTGCGCCTGATGCCCGTCCACGCCGTTGATGATCTGGGCGCTGACGACGCGGGGCTTGAGCCGGTCGGACTCCTTGAGCTCCAGCGCGGTGAGCACCTCCTCGCCCGCGGCCCGCACCTGACCCTGGTCGAAGTGGTGGAGCTCCAGCACGCCGAACTCGCGCTCGACGATCTGCATGCCCGTGGTGCACGAGGTCCGCTTCAGCGCGATGTCGGTGACGACGTTGATGTCCATCCCTGGCGCGACCTCGATGAAGAGGGCCGCCTGCCCTTCGAGCGGCAGGTAGCCGCGCGCGACCGTCCCGAGGAAGCTCGCGGTCTGGGGCTGGAGGATGTCGATGTAGGTGAAGGTGCGGAGGTTGATGGCCATGCGGGGCCCTAACCGGATCGGCGGTGGGGTTCCAGGGGCGCGCTCGCCGATCCGGGCGCCGGGTCGGTGAGGGCCCTGCTTGGGTGCGGCGTACAAATTGTTTCAGCTGAATCTGTTTCAGGTCGGCCTGTGTGTCCTCTCGCGCGACGGAGCGTCTCCTCGCGAGAGAGACGGCCGCGCGTGCGAAGCTCCCTCGGGAGGCGGCGGACGACCGCGGACCGGCCGAATCTTCTTGACCGATTCGCCGCCGCTCCTCAAAATGACATGCGCGGGAGCGATACCTTCGTGTACTCGGCCGGGCCTGTTGACGCCGACACGCCTGCCTTCATCGGCCGTCGATATCAGGTCCTCAACCTGATCGGCCGAGGGGGGATGGGCGCGGTCTATCGCGTCATCGATCGCCTCTCGGGTCGGGTGATCACGCTCAAGCGGGTGCGGGTGGACGTGCTGGCCACGGGGGCCTCGCTGGCCCGGCAGCAGGACGCGCGGCTGTCCCTGGCCCGCGAATTCCAGGTGCTGGCGGACCTCAAGCACCCCAACATCATCACGGTGCTGGACTACGGCTTCGATCAGGGCCAGCCCTACTTCACCATGGATCTCCAGGAGGGGGCCCAGTCCTTCGTGGCGGGGGCGCGCGCGGAGCCCCTCTCCGTGCAGGTGGATCTCCTCGCGCAGCTCCTCCGCGCGATCAGCTACGTGCATCGCCGCGGGATCCTGCACCGGGACCTCAAGCCCTCCAACGTCCTCCTGGTGGGGGGACAGGTCAAGGTCCTGGACTTTGGCCTCTCTACACATGCGGCTTCCGTGACGGTCGGCGAGGTCGCGGAGGGGACGCTCGCCTACATGGCGCCCGAGGTGCTGAGAGGCAAGGCGCCCACGCGGGCGTCCGACCTCTACGCCGTGGGCGTGATGGCCTACGAGATCTTCGTCGGCCGGCACCCCTACGAACTGAAGGACAAGGAGACCCTGGTTCGTCAGGTGGTGCTCTCGGAGCCGGATCTGAGCCCGCTGGATGCGCGTCCGAGGGTGCGCTTCCTGGTCGCCGGCCTGATGTCGAAGAAGCCAGAGGACCGCTTCGGCGGGGACGCGGAGCTGGCCATCGAGGCGCTGAGCGCGATCGTCGGGCGCAGCCTGACCACGCAGACCTTCCAGACGCGGGAGAGCTTCCTGCGCTCGGCGGCGATGGTCGGCCGCGAGGGTGAGCTCGCGCTGCTCCGGGAGCGCCTGGACCGGATCTGCGCGGGGCGGCCCGGCGGCCTGGTGCTGGTGCTGGGGGAGCAGGGGGTGGGGAAGTCGCGCCTGCTGGCGGAGGCGCGGACGCGGGCGCTGGTGCGCGGCGTCGTGGTGCTGCGAGGGCAGGCGGTCGGGGAGGGGGGCGCGCCCTTCCAGCTGCTGCGCGAGCCCCTGCGCTGGCTCTGCCTGCTCGCGGAGCCGAGCGCGGAGGAGGCGGGGGTCCTGAGAGGTCTCGTGCCGGACATCGAGATCCTGTTGGGGTGCGCGGTCTCGCCCGCCCCGGTGCTGGACTCGGCCGGGACCCTCGAGCGGCTCGTCCAGACCATCGACGCCCTGTTCGGTCGCCTGGACCGCCCCGCGCTGGTGCTCCTCGAGGATCTTCACTGGGCGGGCGCCGAGGAGCTGCAGGTGATCCGCCGGCTCGGCGCGCGGGGCCAGAGCCAGAGCATGCTGGTCGTGGGCTCGCTGCGGGACGACGAGGTGCCCTCGCTCCCGGCGCAGCTCCCCGGGGCCGAGGTGCTGAGGCTGGGGCGGCTCCCGCGGGGGGCGGTGGCCCGGCTGGCGCGCTTCATGCTCGGGAGCATGGGGCGCGTGCCCGAGGTGGTGGACCTGCTGATGCGCGAGACGGAGGGCAACCCGCTCTTCGTCGTGGAGGGGGCCCGCGCGCTCCTGGAGGAGGGGCCCATCACGGGGGCGCTGCCGGACCGGCTGGTGTCGGGCGGCGTGCGCGCGGCGGCCCTGCGCCGGCTGGAGCGCGTCGACCCTCGGGACAAGGTCCTGCTCCGGCTGGCGGCCGTGATCGGGCGGGATCTGGACATGGCGGTCATGGGCGAGCTCAGCGAGCCGGCTGAGCTGGAGGGCTGGATCACGCGGGTGGCCAACGCCGCGGTCCTGGAGCCCAACGAGGGGGGCTGGCGCTTCTCGCACGAGCTGATCCGGGAGCTGGTCCTGGACGGTCTCGGCGGCAACGAGGTCGGGGTCCTCCACCGCCTGGTGGCGCAGGCGATGGAGGGCTTGGACCCTCGCGCGCGGGCCTCGGCCCTCGCCCGGCACTGGGCGTTGGCGGGAGAGCAGGTGCACGAGCTCCCGTGGCGCGTGTACGCGGGTCAGCAGGCGCTGGCGAGCGGCGCGCACGAGGAGGCCCGGCGGCAGCTCTCCCGAGCGCTGGATCTGGCCCCTGGGCAGGGGATGGAGGCGGCGGCGCTGGCGCGCCTGATGAGCGATCTCGCCGAGAGCTGCGCGTTGGTGGGGGACAGCGCGGGCGCCAGCCGGAACGAGGCCGCCGTGCTCGCGCTCTTCGGCACCCGGATCCCGGGCTCCCCGCCCGGACGCCTGATCCGAATGGCGCTGGAGGCCCTGAGGCAGGCCTGGAGGTTGATGTTCCCCGCTCAGGTCGAGCCGGACGAGGCGCGGCGCGCCGTCGGTGTGGAGGCCAGCCAGGTGGCGGGGCGCGTCGCGGACGTGGCGATGCGCACGGGGGACTGGATCACCGGCGTGCTGATGAGCCTGGTCGCCGTCAACCTCTCGGACAGGGCGGGTGTGGCCGTGCCCCGGGCGCTCAGCGTGGCGGGCGTGATCCTCCAGTCCACAGGGCTCCGGCGTCTGGGGGCCCGCTACCTCGAGCGCGCGCGGATCGGCGCCCGGCAGGATCCGCGCGCGCTGGTGGACGTGCTGTTCTTCTCCGCCTTCGACGCCATCGGCCAGGGGCGGCTGGACGAGGCGGCGCTCCTCCTCGACGAGGCCTACGACATCGCCGCGCGCTGCGCCTATCGCTACGGCATCGTGTCCGTAGGAGGGAGCCGGCAGATCTGCTGCCGCTGGTCGCGCGCCCGCGTCGGCGACATCCAGTGGCTGGCGCAGGAGTCCTTCGCGCTGCTCCGCGCGGGGGATGAGACCGCGGCCTACGCGCTGCCCTCCGTGGCCCTGGTCCTGCATGAGGAGGGTCGGGGAGACGAGGCCCGCGGCGCGCTCCAGGATCTCCTGCCGCTCATCACCGAACGGAACCCGATGTCGCGCATGATCACCCAGGCGGTGCTCGCGCTGCTCTTCGCCTGGGCGGGGCGGTCGGTCGAGGCCAACGCGCTCGCCCGCCTCGCGCTGGAGGGGATCCGCCGGCTCGGTCCGCTGCCGGCGGTCTGCCAGATCGGCTACGCCTCGCTGTCGGAGGCCCTGCTGAACCTGTGGTGGCGCGACGACGCCAGCGTCGATCGGGCGGGGGTGGCGCGCGACGCGCGCGAGGCGCTCCGTCAGTTCAAGTCCTGGGTGCGGATCTACCCTGTGGGGCGCCCCGAGCTGGAGCGGCACCTCGGGGTGGCGACGCTCCTGGAGGGGGATGAGGCAGGGGCCCGACGCCACCTCGAGCGGGCGCTGGAGCTCGCCCGCGCGTCCGGCCAGACGCGGCACGAGGCGCTGGCGGCGCTGTCCCTGGGTCGCCTGCGCTCCTCGGATCCCACGGATCGGAGGGCGCAGCTCGCGCACGCCCGGGGCCTGCTGGAGGGCTCCGGCATGATGTGGACGCTGCGGCAGGTGGACGAGGTGGAGACGGGGCTGGATGGCGTGGCGCTCGCGCCGCGCCTGGGCGCCTGATCGGGTTGACATGGGCCCGCGCCCATCGATAAGGGCCTCCCAGGCAGCAACATGTCAGGTGGGAACCGGCACCCCCCGTCAGCGCTCCCGGAGAGGATCGGGCGGCGTTATCAGGTCGTGAACCAGATCGGTCGCGGCGGCATGGGGGCGGTGTACCGGGTGATCGACCGCCTGACCGGGCAGGTGGTCACGCTCAAGCGCGTGCTGGCGGAGTTCGAGCCCACCTTCGGGTCCGAGGGGCGCCAGCAGGAGGCGCGCATCGCCCTGGCGCGGGAATTTCAAGTCCTGGCCGGGCTCAGGCACCCGAACATCATCTCTGTCTTGGATTATGGCTTCGATCAGGGCCAGCCTTTCTTCACGATGGACCTGCAGGAGGGGGCCCAGCCCTTCGTCGCCGCGGCGCGCCCCCAGCCCTTCGCCGTGCAGGTGGATCTGCTGGTGCAGCTCCTCCAGGCGCTGAATTATCTGCATCGCCGCGGCATCCTGCACCGGGACGTCAAGCCCACGAACGTGCTGGTGGTGGGTGGGCAGGTCAAGGTGCTGGACTTCGGGATCTCCATCTCGCGCGAGGAGGCCCGGGGCGGCGACATCGTCGAGGGCACGCTGGCCTACATGGCGCCGGAGGTGCTCCGCGGTCGGGCGCCCAGCCGGGCCTCCGACCTCTACGCCGTGGGGCTGATGGCCTACGAGGTCTTCGTCGGGCGCCACCCCTTCGACGTGGCGAACCAGGGGCAGCTCCTGGCGGACACGGTCGCGGCGCGCCCGGACCTCAGCTCGCCCGAGCTCGACGGCCGGCTGCGCCCGCTGCTGGAGCGCCTGCTGTCCAAGAGCCCCTCCGACCGCTACGAGGGCGAGGCCGAGGCGGTGATCGCCGCGCTCGGGGAGGCCATCGGGCGGGATCTCTCGACCCAGACCACGCAGACGCGGGAGAGCTTCCTGCAGTCGGCGGCGCTGGTGGGGCGCGCCGCGGAGATGATCCGCGTCCGCGGCATGATCGGGCGCATCGTCGCGGGCGACCCCGGCGGGAGCCTGCTGATCGGCGGGGAGAGCGGCGCGGGCAAGTCGCGCCTGCTGTCGGAGGCGCGGACGGTCGGGCAGGTCCGGGGCGCGCTGGTGCTGCGCGGGCAGGCGGTGAGCGAGGGCGGGAGCCCCTTTCAGCTCCTGCGGGAGCCCGTGCGCTGGCTGGCCATCCAGGACGAGCTGAGCGACGCCGAGGCCAGCGTGCTGCGGCCGGTGCTGCCCGACATCGGGACCGTGATCGGGCGCCCCGTCTCCCCGGCGCCGCCGATGGAGGCGGGCGCGATGCTGGCGCGCCTGCTGGACACGCTGGAGGCGCTCTTCCGGCGCCAGGAGCAGCCCGTGCTCCTGCTGCTGGAGGATCTGCAGTGGGCGGGGGGCGAGGCCATCCTGGCGGCGCGTCGCCTGATGGACCTGGCCCGGAGCCGCCCGCTGCTGGTGCTGGGCGCCTGGCGGGACGACGAGGCGCCGGATCTCCCCGCGCAGCTCCCGGACGCGGAGCTGATGCGCCTGCCGCGGCTCTCTCCCGACGCCGTGGCCGAGCTCAGCCAGTTCATGCTGGGGCCCGCCGGGCAGCGGCCCGAGGTCGTCGAGCTGCTGCAGCGCGAGACCGAGGGCAACGCCTTCTTCCTGGTCGAGGCCGTGCGCGCGCTGCTGGAGGAGGGGGTCGGGGACGGCGCGAGCGGGGCGCTGCCGGCTCGGATCCTGTCCGGGGGCGTGCGCCGGGTGGCCCAGCGTCGGCTGGGGCGGGTCAGCGAGCCGGATCGGGGCGCGCTCCTGCTGGCCGCGGCCATCGGGCGGCAGATCGATCCCGCGCTGCTGGCCCGGGTGGAGCCGGGGCTCGACCTCGACGCCTGGCAGACCCGGCTGATCAACGCCGCGGTGCTGGAGCCCTACGATCAGGGCGCCCGCTTCTCCCACGACAAGCTGCGCGAGGTGCTGCTGGACCAGGCCGGGCCCGCCGGTCTCCGCCCGCTGCACCGCCGGATCGCGGAGGCCCTCGACGGGCTCGCGCTCGAGGGGCGCGCCTCGGCCCTGGCCCTGCACTGGGAGGCGGCGGGCGAGCCCGCCCAGGAGCTCCGCTGGCGCGTGATCGCGGGAGAGCAGGCCATGCAGGCTGGCGCCTACCAGGACGCGCGTCGCCAGTTCGAGCGCGCCCTGTCCCTCGCCGAGGGGACGGAGGCCAGCGAGGTGGAGCGCGCGCGGTGGCGCCGGATGGCGGCGGAGTGCTGCTATGTCCTGGGAGAGGACGACGCCGCCTTCGCCCACCTGGAGCGGGTCATGACCGCCGGGGGCGTGAGGCTCCCGCGCAGCCCGGGGGCGCTCAGCCGCATGCTGGTCTGGCAGGCGCTCGGGCAGGCGCGCCAGGCCCTCGCCCCGGTGCGGGTCGTCGCCGAGGAGGCGCGGCGCGCGCTGCTGGTGGAGATGTCGCGGGCGGCCGGGCGCCTCTGCCAGCGGGCGATCATGGCCAGCGATCAGCTCGGCGTGCTGGCCTACAGCCTGCTGGCGGTGAACCTGGCGGATCGCGCGGGCTCCACGGTCCCCTACGCGCTGGGCGTCGCCGCCTTCGCCGCCACCACCCTCCGGCTCCGCGGGCTCAGCCGCCGCTTCTTCGACCGCGCCCGCGCCGCCTGCGCCGAGGACCCCTTCACCTTCGTGGAGGTCGCGCTCCTGGAGACCGCGGCCCTCGTGGGCATGGGGCAGCTCGCCGAGGCCGAGCGGCGGGCGGAGGTGGCCCTGGCCGAGGCCCTGCGCATCCAGCACCGGCTGGGCGTGGCGGGGCTGGCCGCCATCCGGGGCCAGTGCTGCAGCTGGCCACGGGCCCGGCTCGGCGAGGGGGATCTGGTGGTGCGGGAGGCGCTCGACGGCCTCCAGCAGGGGCAGGGGCAGGCGGCCCAGTCCGCGCCGTTCGTGGGGATCTACTGGCTGCTCCAGGGCCGCGGCAAGGAGGGCATGGGCGTGCTGGAGCGGGCGCAGTCCCTGGTCCACCGCAGCCAGTCCCTGGTCTCGCTCACCGTGGGCGCTGCCCTGGCCCTGCTCCAGTGCCAGCTCGGGCAGGTCGAGGCCGCGCGCGCCCAGCTCGACGCGCTCCATGGCGCGCTGCGCGTGGCCGGCAGCATCCCGCCGGTGTGCCAGCACGTGTTCACCGCCCTCTGCGAGACGCGACTCCAGGTCTGGCGGGAGGCGCGCTCGCCCGAGGACGAGCAGCGGGCGGCTCGGGAGGCGCGCGCCGCGCTGAGGTCCTACGCCTCCTGGGCCCGGCTCTACCCGGTGGGCTGGCCCGAGTACTGGCGCTTCGTCGGCGAGGCCGAGCGCCTCGGCGGGCGGGCGGAGCGGGCTCGCAAGGTGCTGGAGCGGGCGGTCAGCGAGTCCCGGCGCGCGGAGCAGCCGCTCCATGAGGCCCTCGCCCACCTCTCGATGGCGCGGCTGGACCTGCTCGACCAGGCGCGGCGTCGGGAGCACCTGGGGACCGCGCGGGCCCTGCTCCAGGGCTCGGGGATGGTCTGGTACCTGCGGCAGCTCGAGGAGCTGACGGCCTGGGTGGGGTGATCAGCGCGGGGCTGATCAGGCCGTGACCGCCTCCGCCTCCACCGCGTCGTAGCCCCTCGTCACCAGGTAGATGTAGAAGCAGTCGATGACGCCGATGGTGATGGCCAGGAACCACATGAAGGGCCACATGTTCGGGCGGTCGCCGTAGTAGGCCGGGACGAACCAGATCATGCACACCGTGTTGCACTGGGTCCCCAACATCTTGCACCAGGCGATGGACCTGTCGATGCCCTCGCCCCTCGGCCGCTGGAAGAACATCTGCACGAAGAGCAGGCTCATGACTAGGTTGATGACCAGGGCGTCCGGCAGCATGATCGGCTCGTAGACGCAGAAGCTGGCGAAGGTGTAGTGGCCCAGCAGCCCGATGATGAGCCCGCCCACGATCACCGCCCAGTAGTTCTTCTTCACCGAGGGCGTCCGGGCCGTGCTGGCCCCGTACAGGAAGACCTGGACCAGGATCACGGCGTCGAAGACCAGCCAGAGGCGCTCCAGGATGAGCCACAGCGGGATGGGCATCAGATCCTCGAAGATTGTAGACGCCAGCAGCTCCCAGGTGAAGTTGAGGCACACGGCGAAGGTGGGGATGCAGGTGACCTTCTGTTTGTACGACAGGTAGATCGATTTTGCATACACGTAGAGCCAGAAGATGCAGGCGATGGATCCAATGATGACGATCGCCGCCATCTGCGCGTTCGTGAGGCCCATCTCGGTGAGAGATCCAAGCAGATCGTCGAGGTGTCGCATCGGGCCTCCGGCGGCTCAGGGCATGGGCTTGCGCGCGTCTCGAAGGTCCTCGGGCAGCGCGAACAGACTCTCGTCCCACTGGGGAGGCAGGGCCGCCATGTGCTCGACGAACTTCAGCCCCATCCAGCTCTCCAGGCGCGCGACGGGCGGGATGAAGCCGAGCAGGGCCAGGACCACCTGCTCCACGCGCAGGGTCCCCAGCAACAGGGCGCGCACGATCTCGTCGCCCGTGCCCAGCGGCGGGACCCGCAGCAGGTCCGCGTTCGCGTCACCGATCAGGTGGCGGGTGAACATCGGGTAGATGTGGCGGGCCACCGTGTGGCTGTGGAGGGCCACCCCGAGGGCGTGGGTGAGCGAGCGGGACAGCAGCACGCCCTCCCTCGTGGTCCCGAGCTGCCGCG
Source organism: uncultured Enterobacterales bacterium (assembly GCA_964615375.1). Classification (GTDB taxonomy): domain Bacteria; phylum Myxococcota_A; class UBA796; order UBA796; family CAZKWG01; genus CAZKWG01. The sequence goes on along the minus strand of CAZTOW010000033.1, from coordinate 3,635 downwards.
CCAGGATCTGCCGCTGGAGCGCGCGCGCCTCGTCCACCGTCTGGGCCATCAGGTCCTGCTTGACCCCCATCAGGTGCCCGACCACGTTCCAGGCGTGCAGGTAGTCCGCCTGCTCCTGGGCGGAGGGCCGCGCGCCCAGGGCGACGGTCGCGTCCATCATGACGATGGAGAAGGTCAGCAGCGTGTAGGCCGCGTCCTCCTGGTTGATGGGCACCCCGTCCGCGGGCGTCCAGTGAAAAGAGCGCAAGGCCTGGAACAGGGGCGCCTTCAAGGTCGGCATCCGCCGGTTCGCCGCGAGCTGCATCGCCAGGTGTCGGATGGAGGCGTGCAGCAGGCGCACGCGCAGCGCGCTCAGCACCCCCGGCTGCCGCTCCCCGAGCCCGCCCGGGGTCATCACCGCCATCACCATCTGCGCCGTGGCGATCACCCGCTGGTAGGGGTGGAAGGCGAGCTGCTGCGTGATCCCGAGAACCTTGACCGCCTTGGACATCACGTAGCAGCTGGGGAGCGAGGCGCAGACCAGCCCGCCCAGCGAGAGCATGGCGTGGCGCATGAAGAGGCGCTGCCCGCGCTCGACGCGGGCCGGGTCCGCCCAGGGGGGGAGCCGACTCTGCGTCACGAGGAATTCGCGCAGCGGCGCGGGGAAGGCCTCCGGCGGGGCACCACCGTCCCATTGGAGCCCGGCGAGGAGCTGATTCGCCAGCTCGATCTCGCCGTTCTCGTAAAGATACGCGACGACCGCGTCCGCCTCGGGGTCGCCAACCGCGCGCATCGCGTCCAGGCGCGCCTCGGTCACGGAGCTGCTCATGGGCACCTGCCTCGGCGTGGTTATACCGCAGGTGGGACGAACGGAGGTCCAGTCATCATGCTCCTCGCCTTTCTCCTCGCTTGCAGGGACGACGCGCCCGCGCCCGTGGTCGAGCCGCTGGACCTCCCGGAGGACCCGGCGGCGACCGGGGTCCCCGTCGGGATCACCACCATGGAGGTCGATGGGCAGACCCTGGAGGTCTGGTACCCGGCCGAGGACGCCGCCGCGGACGGGACGCCGGACGAGGTGGACTTCGACGTCTTCCTCCCCGGCGCGCTCACCGAGCTCATCCCCGAGCTCGACCTGCCCGCCCTGCCCACGGGCGCCGTGCGCGACGCCGCGCTCCGCCCCGGCGAGGCGCCCTACCCGGTGGTGATCTTCTCGCACGGCTTCGGCGGGATGCGCGTGCAGTCCATGGACTACGCCAGCCACCTGGCCAGCCGGGGCTACGTGGTGGTGGCGGCCGACCACCCCGGGCGCATGCTGGGCGACGTGCTGCCCTGCCTGTTCTCCCCGCCGCTGGAGGGCTGCGATCTCTCCGGGATGTACGGCACCGATCCCGCGCTGGAGGACGTCGGGGTCGCGCGCACCTGGGTGGACGACGCGAGCGCGGAGGGCTTCTTCGCCGGGGCGCTGGACACCGATCGCGTCGGCCTCTCCGGGCACTCGGCCGGGGCGGGCTCCACCGCCACCCTGGGCGAGCTCTCCGAGAGCTACCAGGCCCTGCTGATGATGGCGGGCGGCGCCCAGCTCGAGCGCGAGGTCCCCGCCCTGCTGATGGGCGGCTCCTGCGACCCCTACGCCACCCGCGAGGGCATGGAGGCCGCCGCCGCCGCCTCGCCCGAGGCCAGCAGCGTCCAGATCCTCGGCGCCGGGCACCTGGCCTTCGCCGATCTGTGCGCCCTCGACCTCGGCGGGCTGGCCGAGACCTGGCTGCTGGACCGCGACGACATCAACGAGACCTTCGTGGACGGGCTCCTGGGGCTGGCCACCGACGGCTGCCCCGGGGCCGTCCCCCAGGTCGCCTCCTGCGAGAGCTTCCTCGATCTGGAGCTCTCCTCCGAGATCATCCGCTACTACAGCACCGTCTTCTTCGACGTGACCCTGCGCGGGCAGGGGGGCGGGGTGGAGCCGGGCGCCTACGCCGAGGCGGAAGTGACGCCTGCCCCGTAGCGGCCTGGCCCGCGGTGATTACATGATCCCGAGACGGGAGGCCGGGACAGGCGCCCATGGACGCGGCGCGGCCGGCTCCCCGAGGGGGGAATCATGAAGCGCGTCGTCATCGTCGGGTCGAATTTCGCAGGGTACACCGCCGCGCTCGAGCTGAAGAAGCACCTGGGCAAGGAGGCGGAGATCGTCGTCCTCTCCAAGAGCTCGGACTTCGTCTTCATGCCGAGCCTCATCTGGCTGCCCTTCGGGCTGCGCAAGCGCGAGGACGTGACCTTCCCGCTGGCCCCCATCTACCAGGACAAGGGCGTCACCTTCCAGAAGACCGTGGTCACCCGCCTGGATCTCGAGGACCGGCAGGTGGTCCACGAGCACGGGACCCTCTCCTATGACTACCTGGTCCTCGCCACCGGGCCGACCAACAACTGGTCGGCGGTCAAGGGTCTCGGCCCCTATGGCGGCCACACCCAGTCCATCTTCGGGATCGAGGACGCCGAGCGCGCCGCCGCCGCCTTCGACCGCTTCCTGGAGAACCCGGGCCCCGTGGTCATCGGCGGCGTGCAGGGCGCCTCCTGCTTCGGCGCGGCCTACGAGTTCCTCTTCAACTTCGCCTACCAGATGAAGAAGCGCGGGCTGAAGGACCGCGTCTCCGTGACCTACCTGACGGCCGAGCCCTACCTCGCCCACTTCGGCATCGGCGGCTTCGGCAACGGCACGAAGATGACGGAGTTCTTCTTCCAGCACGAGGGGATCACCGCCGTCACCAACGCCGCGGTGAACGAGATCCGCGAGGGCGAGATCGCGCTCGCCGACGGCCGCGCGCTGCCCTTCGCCTACGCCATGCTCGCCCCCAGCTTCCTCGGCGTCGAGGCCGTGCGCGCGCGCAAGGACATCACGAACCCGGGCGGCTTCGTCCTCGTCAACGACCACTACCAGACGCTGCCCTTCCCCGAGGTCTACGCGGCCGGCGTGTCCGTGGCCGTCGCCCCGCCCGACCAGACCCAGGTGCCCTGCGGCGTGCCCAAGACCGGCTACCTGTCCGAGGAGATGGCCAAGGTCGTCGTCCACAACATCGTGGCCGACCTGCACGGCGCCCCCAAGGTCGCCCTCGCCCCGGGCGCGATCGACGCCAAGTGCATCCTGGACGCCGGCAACAACGGCATCATCATGCTGGCCGACCACTTCCTCGAGCCGCGCGAGCACGCCTGGCTCATCCCCGGCCCGGAGGCGCACTGGGCGAAGCTGGCGTTCGAGAAGTACTTCCTGACCACCCGCAGCCACGGCTGGGTGTAGGCCTCAGAAGAGCCAGATCGCGAGCCCGATCCCCGCGACGATCAGCAGCGCCAGCCCGATGAGGAGCGCGGGCGAGCGGGGCTCGGGCTCCAGCTCCAGGGGGCGGGGGGCGTCGGTGGGGAGGGCGCGCGCGACCTCGGTGAGGGGGCGGGCGGCCTCGGTCCATTTCCCCATGCCCAGCTCGGCGTCCCGGTTGGTGTGCTGGCCGACGCCGCGGGCCTCGCCCCAGCGGGGGGCGTCGGTGGAAGAAGGGCGGGGGAGGAGGGGAAGGGGGGAGTCTTCGGTGTCGAGGTCGTCGGTGGGTTCGGGGGTGGCATCGGCATCGGCATCGGCATCGGCATCGGCATCGGCATCGGCATCGGCATCG
>CAZTOW010000032.1:0-115903 GCA_964615375.1 uncultured Enterobacterales bacterium | reverse complement strand
GTGCCCTCCGACCGGGCACCGAGGACGGAAAAGGGGGCAGGGCGAGGATGTACCCCGCAGGCGCGTGAGCCGATCTCCCGGCCGAACAGGTCGGGCCCCATTGAAGCAAGGTACGGCTGCTCACCAGCGGGCCCGCTCGGCCACGATCTCCCGGCCGAACAGGTCGGGCCCCATTGAAGCGGGCGGTCCATCTCCTGGTCGATGCCCTCGCGCTGGACCGATCTCCCGGCCGAACAGGTCGGGCCCCATTGAAGCCCTCTCGACGATGCGCGCGTGCCCGAGCTCGTGGTGGACGATCTCCCGGCCGAACAGGTCGGGCCCCATTGAAGCCCGCGCGTAGGCGATGGCCTCGTCCTCCTCTGTGGGCGATCTCCCGGCCGAACAGGTCGGGCCCCATTGCGGTCAATCATGTTGAGCGATATGCGGTTATCCTGAGAGCGCGTTAACTCCTCACCGCATCATCCCCCGCCTGGAGCCACTCCGTTGACGGACCCCTCTTTCGAGACGCTGTTCCACGTGCTGACGGGTCGGCGGCCTTTTGACTGGCAGACGCGGCTGTACAGGCGATTGGTGGCAGGTGACCCGCCCAAGGCCGTGGATGTGCCGACGGGGCTCGGGAAGACCGCGACGCTGGCGGTGTGGCTGCTCGCGTTGGCGGCGGAGCCGCGGCGGGTGCCGCGGCGCCTGGTGTACGTGGTGAACCGGCGGGCGGTCGTAGACCAGTCCACGCGCGAGGCTGAGCGGCTGGTGGCGGCGTTACAGGCAGGGGATCGCGGCGAAGGGAGCCAACTGGCGGGCGCAGTGGTGTCACTTCGGGCGCTGAGCGGCGCGAAGGAGGGGCCAGTCATCGCCATCAGCACACTGCGTGGCCAGCACGCCGACAACGGTCAGTGGCGGCAGGATCCCAGCCGCCCCGCCATCGTGCTGGGCACGGTGGACATGATCGGCAGCAGGCTGTTGTTCTCCGGATACGGCGTCGGGCCGCGTTCGCGGGCGGTACATGCGGGGCTGCTGGGTCAGGACGCGCTGCTGGTCCACGATGAGGCCCATCTCGAGCCCGCTTTTCAGAGCCTCGTGGAGGACATCGTCAACAGACGGTTCGGCGACTGGGAGTCTGAGCGCAAGCTGCGCGTGATCGCGCTGACAGCCACACCGCGCAAGGGAGACCAGGCTCTGCGAATCGAAGACACGGATCTGAAGGATGAGATTGTCGCGCAGCGGGTTCGCGCCCGAAAGGCCCTACGTCTGGTCGAGAGCGCCGATCTTGCCGTCGATCTGGCGCGGCAGGCCCTGGAGCTGGCAGGCTCCGACGCGGCCGTGATCGTGTTCGCGCGCACGCTGGAGCTGGTCGAGAAGGTCGTGGCGGCGCTGCGCAAGACCCACCCCGGCGCGGTGGCGCTGCTCACGGGGACCATGCGCGGGCATGAGCGCGAGCGTCTCCTCACCGACCCGGTGTTCTTGCGCTTCGATCCTGAGTCCACGACGGGGGCGCGCGCAGGTCCAGCCTTTCTCGTCTGTACCTCGGCCGGAGAGGTGGGGGTGAACCTCTCTGCGGATCACCTGGTCTGCGATCCGAGCACCTGGGACAGTCTGACCCAACGCTTTGGACGGGTCAATCGGTTCGGGGTGGGCGACGCTTCCATTCGCGTTGTGGTGCCGAAGGCTCCGCTCGGCTCGTCCGAGATCGAGCGGCGCGTCCAAATCGCGACTGATCTGCTCCGGCGCCTGCGCGCCCTACCCAACGGCGATCTCGACGCCTCACCCGGCGCGCTCGGCTCGCTTTGCCTGGAGGAGCGGGTTCGCGGCTTCGCGCCCGAGCCCGAGATCCTTCCTCTGACGGATGTGTTGATCGACGCCTGGTCGCTCACCACGCCCGAAGATCTGCCCGGCCGCCCGCCTGTAGCTGCCTGGCTGCACGGCCGAGCTGCCTGGGAGCCTGCCACGGTCGCTATCGCATGGCGACAGGAGCCAACCCTGTTCGCGGACCTCCCCCGCAGGCGCCGCGACGAGTTGGCCCGGATCGTGCTGGATCTGTATCCGCTCAAGCCCCACGAGCTGTTGCGGGAGCGGGCGGACCGCGGGCGAAAACAGCTCCGCCTGCTGGCCGAGCGTACGGGAGACCCTGAGGTCTGGCGTCTCGACGGCGCTGGAAGCCTGACCGTGCAGCGCCTCTCGACGATCGCCGCGGCCGACGACGAGGATCTGCGGGACAACACCCTCGTGTTGCCTGCGAAGGTGGGAGGGCTGAGCCCCGAGGGCCTGCTGGATGGCCGTGCCGACGCTCCAGAGTCTGGCCTGGACGTGGCAGATCAGTGGGCCGGCGGTGCGCGCATTCGGGCGTGGGCACCCGCCGACGGCTGGAGCCAGGAGAGCGCGCCGGCCGACATGCGTCGAGTCGCCGAGCTCGATCTGGGGGCCAATCCAGACGACGCCGCGGCTGACGAGGTCGCCCCGCCCCAGCGCGTCTGGACGCTGTGGATTCGCCCCGAGCTGGCTGACGACGATGGTACCGATGTCGCCATGCGCGCCCAGCGCCTCGACTACCACCTCGCGGAGGTGCGGACACACGCGGCGCGGATCACCCGGCATCTGGGCCTCGGCCCTCTCAGTGACGCGGTGGTGCTGGCGGCTGCCCTGCACGATCTCGGCAAGGATCGCGCCGTCTGGCAGCGCGCCATCGGCAACCGGGACTACGATCCCCGTGATCGCGACCGGGTGCTCGCCAAGTCTGGCCGCGCCGGCCCACTGCGTGATCTGGGTGGCTACCGTCATGAGCTCGGCTCTCTGCATGACCTCGCGGGAGCCACGGCGTTTCACGCCCTCGATCCCATGGCCCAGGAGCTGTGCCGCCACCTCATCGCCGCCCACCACGGACGGGCGCGCCCAGGGTTCTCGACCCGCGAAGGGCTCGATCCCGGCGTCGGCCCCCTGCGAAGCGGCCAGACCGCGGTCGAGGTGCTGCGCCTCAGCGAGCGTTGTCAGGACCGTTACGGCCGCTGGGGGCTGGCCTGGCTCGAGGCCCTGGTGCGCGCCGCCGACGCGTTGGGCTCCCAGTCCCCTGACCCGGAGGTCCGCCGGTGATTCAGCTCCACTGCACCCTCGCCAACCCCGGCCATCTGTTCGCATGCTGCGGCCTGTTCGAGCTGGCCGCGCGCCTCGATGGGCCCGGCGTGCTGGCCCGCTTCGGCGCCCAGACCTTCGAGCTTCAGTGTCGCTCGACCTTGCTGGAGCTGTTGAGCGCCCTGCAGGCCGCCCCGCTCGAGATCGAGGCTGGCCCCGCCGACTCTGAGGGCGAGGCCGAACCCGGCAAAGCCAGCCCCATCCAGATCGGTAATCCGTTCGGACTGCGACTGGACTGGTGGACGGATCGCCGCGCCCGAGACCTCAAGGTCTGGGCGGGCACCATGGACGGACCGTCCATCTTCCGTTCCATGGTCAAGGCCATCCCGCGGCCGCAGGGCCCGGGGGCTATTGGGGCCAGCCTGTTGGAGCACCAGGCACCCGTGGCCGACGCCGATATGCCTTCCAAGAAGAAGGAGCCGTTCTACTTCGACGCGCGTCGGGGCGAACACGCCGATCCGCGCGATATCGGGTTCTCGCCCAACGCCCAGGATCTGCGCACCGACGCCAACCCCGCTGTCGAGGCGCTGACCCTGATCGGCCTGCAGCGGTTTCGCCCCAGACCCGCTGGTGCGCCGCGTCTATTCTGGTACGCCGCCTGGGAGGAGCCGCTGCCGCTTCGCGCGGCCAGTGTCGCCGTCTGTACACCCCTGGCCGGCGTTCGCGCGCGCTGGTTCCGCTTCGAGTCGGCGTTCCGCACCGCCCAACGTAAACACAAGGCCTTTCTGATGGCCACGCCCATTGACGGAGTACCAACATGAGCAGCCCCGATACCTTCGACGCATGGATCCAGGGCGGCAGCCTCGCGGCGGCCCTGGTGTGCCGCCAGCCCTTGATCCCTGTGGACGGGCCGGATGGCGTGTTCTTCCCGCCCACCTACGCGCCGTCCGAAGATCGTGATGGATTCAGGGGTGGCTACAACATCGACACCGCGCCGGATGGTAGCAACGTCGCGCTGGTCGATAGCGTCGGATCCCAGGCCAACCGGATCGAGCCGTTGTTCAAGGAGGAAGGCTACCGCGCGCTCGTGCCCCAGATCGAGGTCAACGTGGGCGATCAGGTCGTCTCGCTGCTCGACGTCGGTCATCGGGCCGGCGACGCGCTGGTGCGCTGCTCGTCGCTCGCCGACACGTTGGCGCGGGCCTTCGCCGCGCTTGCGAAGGGCGACGCCGGCCCGATGGCCCGGCTGGCGCCTACGTCGCTGGTCTTCGGGGTATGGGACAGCCGTGGCACCCAGGCCAAGGCGCCGCGCCTTTTTGCGTCCACCATCCGAGCGTTCAACGTCAAGAGGCTCACCAGATCGGCCCAGTACGCGCCGCCGATTCGCTATGCCGAGCACGGCCTCATCGATGAGGCGCCCGACAAGGCGACCCGGGACCAGCTCTCGGTGCGGGGATTGCTGGACGTGCCGGCCACTGGCACGCATGGGGGCGTCATCGCCGCGTCGGTGCGCCGCGACCTGCAGCTCCACCTCGCCGCTCTGCGGCTGCTTGCGGTCAAGGGAGATGCCGAGGCGACGTTGAAGCTCCGTAGGTACGTGTTGGGTCTCGCGCTGGTGGCGTTCACCGCGCCGCCTGCCTCCTACCTGCGCCAGGGCTGCAACCTGATCCCCGCCAGCGAGATCCCTGCGCCCGTAGAGCTGGTCTACGCGAATGGCCGTCGCGAAGTCCTGGCGCTGGATCACGCGCAGGCGCTGGCCTTCGCGCGCGCCGCCGCCGCCGACTTCGGTGTGGGGCCGTCCATGAGCGTTCCCTTCGAGAGAGAGAGGATCGCTGCCGATCTCGGCGAGGGTAAGGCGAAGAAGGACAAGAAGGCCGCGAAGGGCGCCGGATGAGCACACACCTCGCCATCACGTTCGATCTGCTCGACGAGCGCTTCCACGGGCGGGCCAGCGGGCGCGCGCCTGAGTGGCCGCCCTCGCCGTTCCGGGCCTGGCAGGCCCTGGTGGCGGCGGCCGGAGCGCTGACCCGCGGTGGGCAGGGCGAGGGGCTGTGGCCGGCGCTGGAGGCCCTGGAGCGCGCGCCGCCGCCCACCATTGTAGCGCCTCGAGGACGGCTCGGTAACCGCGTCGTCACCTACGTACCCAACAACGACGGCGACCTGATCGGTCGTAGCCGCGGCGAGCGCGCGGTGGCCGAGCTGCGTACCGCCAAGGTCGTGAGCGCCCGAGCGTTGGAGCATGGCCGCATCCACTATCTGTGGAACGCCGAAGGTCTGGTCTCCTACCTGCCAGCGCTCCAGCAGACGGCGCGCGCCGTGGCCTGCCTGGGCTGGGGAGTCGATCTTGCTGTGGGAGACGCCCAGATCCTCAACGAGGCTACCGTACTCGCCCTGCCCGGCCAGCGCTGGGTCCCGGCGCCTCGCGGCGCGACGCCGCTGCGGGCACCCTCGGTGGGCAGTCTCGCCGATCTCGAGCGCCGCTTCGTGCAGTTTCTGCATCGCACGGCCACGGATCAGCTCTCGCCTCCGGGTCCTCCCGGCGTCTTCGCCATTGTCGCTTACGCGACCGAGGGCGCTGCGCCGGTTGATTACGCCGCCTTCGTGTTGCGCAGCCCAGATGGCCGCACCATGGCGTCCTTCGACGCGGCCAACTCTGGCCTACGTTTGGCTGGCATGACGCGCGGGGCTGTCGCCGCCGCCGCTCGCGCCCAGGGCCTGCCCGAACAGACCATCAACGCGCGGGTGTTCGGCCACGAAGCTGATGGCGGGCATCTCGCCTATGTGCCGCTACCGACTTTAGAATTCCGCGGCATCGATCTCGCCCCGGTCCTTGGCCCTGCGCGCCGCGTCCTGGTCTTGCCTTCGGGCCCGGCCGCTCGCGAGGCCGCAACCTGGGCCGCCGAGGGGCTGATAGGCGCTGAGCTCATCAATACGCGGGGCGAACTACGGGCCGTGCTCGAGCCCGCCGCGGCTGAGGACCCCATCTTGCGTCTCTACACGCAACCCGCATGCGTCTGGGCCACCGTCACACCGCTGCTGCTGCCTGGTCACGAGGACAAAGACGGCCTCCTGGCACGGCTGCGCGACCCCACGAACAGTGAACAGTGGGCCAATCTGCGTGAGAAGCTGGACGCCCGCATCGATCGGCTGCTGCGCAAGGCCATCGTGCAGGCTGGTTTGGGCGCGGGCCTGGCGGCGCATGCGCTGCTGGAGTGGCAGGATGAGCCCTACTGGCGTGGCGCGTCCCGGGTCGAGCGCTATGGTGTGCCCAACCACGCTCGCGGTTCCCGCGCGCTGCACGTGCGTGTGCGCTGGCGTGACGAGCGCGGGGAGCCGGTCAAAGTGGAGGGACCCATCGTGTTGGGCCGGTCACGGTTCACGGGCGGTGGCCTGTTTGTCGGAGTGCCCGAGCGGTGAGACTCATGGGCCACCCCACCCCTCACTCCGCCGGGCAGCACTCCTCCAGTCGCGCGACGTCCTCGAAGTGCTCCACCCAGGCGAGGCCATAGACCAGCGTCGCGAGGAGCGCCAGGACCTCCAGCGTGATCGAGCGGTCCGACGCGCGCCGACGCGCCGCGAGGCCCACCAGGGCCAGGAGCGGCAGGGCGGTCGGGATGAGGAGCATCCGCGCGCCGGTCACGCCGTTCGAGCACACGCCGACCGAGCAATAGCGCTCCGCGGTCATCCCCAGCCCGCAGAGGCTCCCGAAGCCGACGAGGAGGGTCGCTACGACCCCGAATCCAATCGGGAGCACACGCGCGAGGCGGCCCACCCTACACAAACCTCCCACTCAACACCGGCGATCCGACGAACCAACGCTCCCGAGGCCGGGTGGTGGGGAGGCCGCGGGCGCGGTCGGCGAGGCGGAGGAGCTGCTCGGGGGCGTCCAGGGCGCAGTCCTCGGCGTGGACGGGCTCGCTCTGGAGGACGCGGGCGGCGATCTCGTCGGGGCTGCCAGCCATGGCCTCGCCGTGGACGACCTCGCCGGTGGCGTCGTCGACGCGGAGCTGCTCGCCCCAGGGGGCGATGACGTGCTGGGCGAGGAGGGTGACGACGTCGGGGCTGAGCATGGCGGTCTCGGTCCAGCAGCCGACGTGGGCCCAGAGGATCTGGCCGGGCTCGCGCCGCAGGAGGGCGACCTGGGCGTGGGGGTCGGCGGCGCGCAGGTCGTAGGCGACGAGGAGGCCAGGGGCGGGTACGCCGCGGATGGGCCAGGGACGGACGGGGAGATCGAGGACGCGCGAGACGACGGCGGCGGCGATCTCGGAGTCGCGGTCGGGCAGGGCGTAGATGCAGGGAGGCCGCTCGTCGAGGGCGCTCAGCACCTCGCGGAGCCGCGTGACGCCGTGCAGAAAGGCGGTGCCGCTGTCCTGGACGAAGGCGTAACGACCGCGCATGCCCTCCTCGAAGCCGTAGGGCGAGAGGTGGGTGAGCAGGCCGCCGGTGAGGACCCAGTGCCAGCCGCGCAGGTCGTCCTCGTCCAGGGTGCAGACGCCGTCGGTGAGCTCGGCCCGGTAGAGGGCGCGCTGGGCCCAGGCGGCGATGGCGCGCTGCTGATCGTCGGCGGGCTGGCCGAGGCGGGGCACGAGATCGCGCAGCTCGGCGAGCTCGCCCGAGAGCCCGGTGAGCAGGGCGAGCTGGTGGCGGAGGCCGGCGTTGCGGGCCAGCGCGAGGGGCTCGCTCTTGAGCACGGCCCGGCCCTCCTGGGGGAGCCCGGTCTGCTCGAGCGCGCTGGCGAGGGCGCTCAGCAGGCCGTCGTCGCCGGGCAGCAGGCGGCGGCAGCGGCCGAGCACGGTGGCGGCGACCTCGGGCAGGCCGAGATCGAGGAGGCCATAGCCGAGATCGCGCATCCGCCGCCCGTCGGGGCTGCCAGCGGCGGCGCGGAAGAGGTCGGCCACGGCCTCGCCGGCCATGTGGGCGACGATCTCGGCGGTGGCGCCCAGCAGGGCCTGGAGCTCGGCGTCGTCTTCGGGGCCGGGCCAGGAGATCGCGGGCTTGATGCGGTGGAAGGCGGACTCCACGTCGCCAGCGCGCAGCAGGGCGAGGGCCTCGTCTCGGACGCTGAGGGTCTCGGTCATGGGGGCTCCCAGGAAGGGCTCCTGACCTAACCCATCGGCGGACCCCAGCCCGCCCGCGCCGGCGCGGGCATCCAATTGTCGGGGAGCCAGCGGTGCTCCTCGTCGACGCAGTGCAGGGTCAGCGCGACGCGGCTGCGGGCGGAGCGGTTGGGGGCGCTGGCGTGGGGGAGCCGGCCGTGGAAGAGGACGAGGGCGCCGACGGGGACCTCCAGCGTGCGAGCTCCCTCCAGCGGGAGCGGGCGCTCGTCCAGGGACTCGTGCCAGGTGCGCCGCCTCTCGCGCCGGAAGCGGAGGCGCAGGGCCTCGCGCTGGCCGCCGGGCAGGACCTGGAGGGCGCCGTTCTCGGCGTCTGCGTCCTCCAACGCCCACCAGAGCCCGATGACGGGCCCGGGATCGACGGCCAGGTAGGTCTCGTCCTGGTGCCAGCGCACCTCGCCGCCGACCTGGGGCGGCTTGTAGATGAGCATGCTCTGGACGGCGCGGGGGCGGGCCTGCCCGAGGGCGACGAGGAGATCGCGCCAGCGTGGATCGCGGAGGAAGGGCCCCAGCACGGGGTCCTGGGCGTGCAGCGCGTGGCCGACCTTGTTGACGGCGCGGGCGGGCGGGCGGTCCAGGCGACCGCCGAGGAGGGCCTCCTCCTCGAAGAAGGCGCGGATCTGGTCGCCGGAGTCCAGGAACCAGTCGTCCACACGCTGGTGGTCCACGTCGGTGGTGAAGATGGAGAGCGGTGCCTCCGCGGCGCAAGACTCGGCCAGGGCCCAGGCCCGCTCCCGCAGGCGCGCGCAGGTCTCGGGCGGGACGGCGCCCTCCAGCACCGCGTAGCCGTCGCGGGCGAAGTCCTCGGCGAGGCTCGGGACCGTGCTCACCAGGACACGGGCATGGCGAAGAGGGAGGAGCGCGAGCCGCTGTAGAGGGTGGCGCCGTCGGCCGAGAATTCCAGCATGTGGTGGCTCCGGTTGGGCAGCCCGTGGTCGTCGGCGTCGAAGTCTATCCGGCTCACGCTCTGGCCGCCGTCCTCGGTGGCGAACATCCAGTCCGGGTTGTAGAAGTCCCAGCCGGGCTTGGCGCCGACGCTGATGACGGCCAGGCGCGGATCGGTCGGGTCTACGGCGATGGCGGTGACCTCGAAGACCTCCAGGATGGGGGCGCGTGGGTCGTCCGCGTCGTAGAGGCCGCTCAGGCTCATGGCCCGGGTCCAGCTCTCCACGGCGCAGCCGGCGGCGCAGTCGATGGGGCCGCTGTAGAGCGCGCCGAAGCCCTCGCTGCCCGCGCCGACCAGCAGCCGGGCCTGGCCGAGCTCGTCGGTCCCCAGGGCGACGGCGGTGGGGCTGCTGACAGGGTCCTGGGTGCTGTCCACGGCCCCGGTCTCGGCGTCGTAGGTGGTGGCGGTTCGCAGGCTCTCGCAGGTGCCGGCCGCGAGATCGATGGCCAGCAGGCCGCCCTTCTGGCGCGTGTCGGAGACGGCGAAGGCGTAGCCGGGCACCAGGTCCAGGTTCAGCTCCAGCTCGGCCCAGGCGTGGCGCTCGGTGAGGTCGGCGCAGAGGCGACCCCACTGGGCGTCGGCGGCGGCCTCCGCGTCGTAGGCCCAGAGCCCGTCGGAGCTGGCCAGGAGCAGGTCGAGGCTGGCGTCCGCCTCGGGCGGCACGACCAGGAGCTCGTAGAGCTCGAGCGGGGCGTAGGGCGAGCCGGAGAAGAGCCCGTTCATGGTCTCCGAGCGGATGTCCTCGCTCAGCGAGGCGTCGGTGGTCCAGCCGTAGCCGCCCACCACGCGCCAGGTGGCGCCGTCCCAGGATAGGATCGAGTACAAATAATCCGTGGCGGTGGCGTAGTTGGTGGCGTAGACGAGGCCGCTCGTCTCGTCATAGACCACGCTGTGCGTCTCGTCCTTTCGGAAGTCGTCCGTGTCGGTGCTCCAGTTGGGTGTCCAGAGCTCGGTGGCGGGGGCGGTCCAGGTCCAGACGCCGTCCAGCTTCTCCGCCCGCAGGACGGCCCCGTCGGAGACCCCGGCGTAGAGCTGGTCGCCCACCTCCAGCACGTCCCAGACCACGGCGTCGTCGAGTCCGGTGCCCTGCCAGGCGGGCAGATCGTCGATGGTGTCGGCGTAGGCGCTGCCCAGGTGCTCGAAGAGGTACCAGCCCGCGCCCGTGTCGTAGGTGGCGCGCAGCATGCCGCGCAGGCCAAACTCGACGCGGGGCCAGCCGTCTACCACCTCGTCCCAGGAGACCAGCATGCGCTGGATCTCGATCTTGCGCCCCTTGGAGATGTTCAGAGGGCGGGCGCCCTCGAAGCGGTCGTCGTAGCCTTCGGCGCCCTGGTCGGAGAGCCAGAGCCAGGGGTCGTCGCCGTCGGAGGCGTCGTATCGCCAGAGCCCGCTCTTGGAGCCGAGCACGCCCACCATCAGGAAGTCCTGGTCGGACTCGGGCGGGGCCTGGAGCTCGTGCAGATAGGTCGTGTCGGCGTCCGAGCTGCGCTCGGAGGTGAGCGCGTCGCAGCGGTAGCGCAGATCGGTGAGCAGGGGCGTGGTGCCGGTGGCGGTGCCCGGGGCGCCGGTGTCGGTGAGCATCCAGGCCCAGGTCTCGCCGCCGTCCTCGCTCACGTAGGCGCCGCCGCGGGTGTAGGCGAGCGCCTCGTCCTTGAAGCTGTCGGCGTCCGTCCCGGTCGAGCACTTCTCCGGCTGGTCCTCAGCGTGACCGCGGTCCCACACGGAGATGTAGAGACGCTCCTGTCCACCCACGGTGGAGATCGCCAGCGAGCGGGTGTTGGGGTGGGTCTCGAAGCCGGGGGAGGGCCAGCCGGTGGTCGGGTCCAGCACGAGCTCGACGGTGGCGTTGGCGATGACGGGCAGGCACCAGGCGGGGGCCAGGCTCCCGTCCGCCCAGTCTTCACACTGGGGGTCTGTGAGCTCCCAGGTCTCGCCGAGGTCGGCGCTCTCGCGGCGGGTGGCGATCCCGCGCTCGCTCCAGAGGATGTCGGGGCGCCCGTCGCCGTCGGCGTCGTCGGTGGTGTCGGCGTTGTCGGCCGCGTACAGACCGCGGTCGCTGGCCACCCAGACCCGGCCCGAGTCATCCGGGTCCACCAGGATGTCGAAGACGCTCCCGTCGTCGTCGTAGCCGGGGGCGACGAAGGCGGCGATGGGCTCGGAGAAGCGCAGGGCGGGCGCGAAGGAGACACCGCCGTCCACCGAGCGGTAGACCTTCCAGCGATCGAAGTGCTGGAGGCTGTAGGGGTCCTTGGGGTCCTGGGCGAGGTTGACGTTGGCGCTGGCGGCGACGCCCGCCCAGACGAGCTCGGGGTTCGAGGGATCCACGGTCAGCGCGCCGATGGGGAGCGTCTTCCAGCTCAGGTTGTACTCGGCCAGCGCGCGCAGGTCGTCCTGGTCGGCGCGCTCGTCGCCGAAGTCCAGGCCGTCCACGGCGGTGAAGCCGGTGATCTCGTCGGCGGTGATCCCGTCGGAGCTGTCCAGATCCTCGCTGCGGTACAGGCCGGTGTCGCTGCCCACCAGGACGCGGGTGCGCTCATCCGAGCCCTCGCCGGAGATGGAGAGGGCCAGCGACCAGACGCCGTTGGCGGGCAGGTCGCGGGTGATGTTGGTCCAGCGCTCGCCGTCGTCCTCGCTCAGGTAGAGGCCGCCCACGTCGGCGCCGGCCAGGAGCAGCTCGGGCAGGCTGGGGTGGCGGGCGTAGGAGACGAATTTCCCCATGCTGCCGGGCCCGATGTAGGCGAATTCGCCGAGGGCGATGGTCTCGAGCGCGGGCGGCGCGGCGCGGGCGGGGGGGCGCGGGTCCGCGGGGGAGAGCTCAGGGGCGCAGGCGAGGAGGAGGAGCAGCATCGCGCAAGGGTAGCACGCCCTCGCCGGCGGGCTCGTCAGGGATTCTTCAGGAATTCGCGCGACTCGCGACGGGGCGCGCGCCGGGCGATACCCTCCTGGGATGCTCCTCCTCGCCCTCCCGCTCCTCTCGTCCCCCGCCCTCGCCGCCACCCTCACCGTGGGGCCGTCCGGCACCTACGCCACCGTGGGCGAGGCGATCGCCGCCGCCGCCAGCGGGGACGAGATCACGGTGGAGGCGGGGACCTACGCCGAGTGCCTGGACCTGGGCGGCCGGAGCCTGTCGATCACAGGCGCGGGGGCGGCGCTCACGATCCTGGACGGGGCGGGCTGCACGGCGGCGATCACGGCGGACGAGGCGGAGACCCTGGCGCTCGCGGAGCTGGGCGTGCAGGGCGCGGGCGCTCAGGGGCTGCTGGCCGACGGGGCGGCGCTCACGCTCTCCAACGTGGAGGTCGTGGGGACGGGCGCGGACGGGCTCTACGGCGGGGCGGTGGCGCTGCTGGGGGGCTCCACGCTGGAGATGACCGGCGGTCAGTTATCGGAGGGCTCGGCGACGCGCGGGGGGGCGATCTACGCGCCCCTTGGCGGGTCGGTGACCCTGGACGGGGTGACGCTGAGCGGGAACGTCGCCACGGAGCACGGGGGGGCGATCTACGGGGAGCTGGGGCTGACGATCCAGGCGACGTCTACGATCTTCCAGGACAATCAGGCGGCCTACGGGAGCGGCGGGGCCGTCTTCCTCTACGGGACGGGCGAGGTGACGCTCACGGAGACGGAGGTCTCCGGCGGCTTCGCCTGGGAGGACGGGGGCGGGCTCTACCTGGACTACAACGTCCCGCTGACGATGAGCGGGGGCAGCCTCCGCGAGAACGTGGCGTACACGGGCTCGGGCGGGGCCCTGCATCACGCCTTCTACGGGACGCTCACGCTGAGCGGGGCGCGGGTGGAGGGGAACACGGCGTTTGAGGACGGCGGGGCGTTGTACCTGGACTTCCTGGTGGGGGCGGTCGATCTGGACCTCTCCGAATTCGTGGGCAACGAGACGGAGGCGGGCTCGGGCGGGGCGGTGGCGACGAGCAGCACGATGAGCCTCGGGGTCACGGGCTCCACCTTCGAGGGCAACCGGGCGGCCTACGACGGCGGGGCGCTGGCGCTGGACCCGGCGGGGACGGTGGAGCTGAGCTCCAGCGAATTCGTGGGCAACGAGGCCACGGAGGGCAGCGGCGGCGCGATGCACCTGGACGCCTGGACGGAGGGGGTCTGGTACGTGAGCCTGTCGGGGCTCACCCTGGAGGGGAACCTGGCGGGCTACGACGGGGGCGCCATCGCGGCCTCCGGGCTGGCCGGGCTCGCGCTGGGGAGCTCGACGCTGGTGGGGAACGTGGCCGACGGGCAGGGGCTCGGGCGGGCGGGCGGGGCCTTGTACGCCGAGCAGCTGGGGGCCTTGAGCCTGTCCCGGGACTGCTGGGCGGCGAACGTGGCGGCGGAGGGGGGGGCGCTGGCGCTGCGGGAGGTCTCGGGGGCGGTGGCGTACAACGAGGCGCTGCTGGAGAACCAGGCCAGCGGCCGGGGCGGCGCGATCCTGGCCAGCGAGGCCGAGCTCTCGGTGTACAACGCCGATCTGCTGGGGAGCGCCTCGGGGGAGGGCGCGGTCTACGCGGAGGGCGGGGCGGTGAGCCTCGTGAACGATCTGATCGCCTGGAGCGTGGGCGGCGGGGTCTCGGCGGACGCGGCGGGGGCGGGCGCGCTGGTCCTCCGCTACAACGACTGGTACGGCAACGACGCGGACGCGGCGGGAGAGGTGGCGCTGAGCGTCGGGGAAGAGGGGAACATCGCCGAGGATCCGATGCTGGTGGCCTATGTGGCCGACGGGGCCTGTGGGGACGATCTGGGGCTGCGCGAGGGCTCGCCGCTGATCGACGCGGGAGACCCGACGATCTACGATCAGGGCGGGAGCCGGAGCGATATCGGCCTGAGCGGCGGCCCGCTGGAGGAGGGGCAGGTGGCGCCGGAGGACACGGGCGGCGAGGGGGAGGGCGAGGGGGAGGGCGAAGGGGAGGGCGAAGGGGAGGGCGAGGGCGAAGGGGACAGCGGCGGGGATGGCGCGGACGACAAGAGCGGCGATTGCGGCTGTGCTTCGACGAGAGGAGGCGGCGTGGGGAGCGCGCTGGCGCTGGCGTTGGCGCTGGGGGCGCGTCGCCGCCGCGCGTGAGGGTCTTGACAACGGAACTGAATATCTGTTCGGGAAATCTCAACAATTTTCGATATCGAAAACTCATTGATCTTTTTTTCTTTCCCCACCCTTGTAGCGCCCCCGCGCGCCGTGGCACCTTGTTGGGGTCGCCAACGGGGACGGACCCCACAGGCGCGCGGGCATGGAGCCCGCGGACGATCCCGGAGTCTCAAAGGGAGGCCGTCAGGCCGCTTCAACACGATTGAACCCAAGCTCCTGATCCGACTGCCCGCCGCCAAACGCGCGCGGTGGGCCCTCGTCTACCCATCTCGTCTGAGAGCCAACACATCACGCGCTTCCTCGCAGGGGGCCAAGTATGCCTGTCTCCGTGAGCTATCCTGGCGTTTATCTGGAAGAGATCCCGAGCGGAGTACGCTCCATCACCGGCGTCGCCACGGCGATCGCGGCCTTCGTCGGTCGAACCCGACGCGGCCCGACCGACGAGGCGAAGCGCATCTACTCCTGGGCGGAGTTCGAGCGCGAGTACGGTGGACTGTGGAAGGAGAGCACGGTCAGTTATGCCGTGAACCACTACTTCGCCAATGGGGGGACGGACGCGGTCATCGCGCGGGCGCACAAGGCCGTGGATACGGATCCTGGCGACACGACTGGGGACGACGACAAGGCGTTCCTGACCTTCTCCGCGACGGACAGCGACACGATGGTGCTCGAGTCGACCTCGGCCACCGCGTGGTTCATCTGGATTACACAGGACACCTCGGACGCGGACCGATTCACGATCTACGCGGGAGCGAGCGCTGGAGACGTCTCGGCCGAGAGCTATCTGGTGTCCCTTGACCCTGACGATGAGAAGTACATCGTCACGATGATCGGCTCCGAGGCGACCGGGAAGCGCGTTCGCCTGGTGGACGATGAAGTTCCGCTCTACAGGCCGTCGGACATCGCCGGCGGTGTCGCCACGGCCATGTCGGGCGGGACCTCCTCCAGTCCGGCCGTCCAGGCCACCGCCCAGATCCCGCTGGTCGGGGGCACGTTCTTGACGGTGACCGTGTTGACGGCTGGGGAGGCTGGTAATGACTGGTCTGTCCTCGTGACCGAGGTGGGCGCGGGGTTCACGATGGTGTTCTCGAACACCGCGCTGGGCCTCACCGAGAGCTGGGAGGTGACCACCTACGCTACAGAGGGCGACTCCTTCCTCGCGAACTTCAACGCCAACAGCGACCACTTCTCGATCGTGGATGGGTCCGGGACTCTCGCGTTCCCGGACTTTGTGACCGAGGCAGGCCCCATCGAGCGCGACTTCGAAGATGGAGCCGATGAGGTCGAGGGTGTCGCGCACCGCAAGACGCTCACCTGCCCGACCTCGGCGCCGGAGGACATCACCTTCCGGGCCGCGAGCCCTGGGGAGTGGGGCAACAACCTCCGGCTGAGCATCGACTACAACACCAAGGACACGACCGACACGGATCTGTTTAATATCGTCGTCGTAGAATTGGATGCGGACGATCCGACGACAGAGGTGCAGCGGGAGACCTTCCGCAACGTCTCGATCGACGAGGCGTCGCCACGCTATGTGGAGACCGTGCTGGAGCAGGAGTCCAACCTGATCCGCATCGAGTTCTCGGGCACGCTCAGCGGGCGCCCGCCGCTCGCCTGGTCTGCTGTGCTCAGCGGCGGCGACGACGGCGCTGAGGTCACCGACACCGAGCTGGGGACGGCGATGGATCTATTGGAGGAGGTGGATCTGTTCACCCTCCTCTGCATCCCCCCGCGCACCCTCTCCAATGACGTCGCGGACGACATCGGATCCGGTCTGCGCACCGACGCCATCGCGCTCTGCGACAGGCGCAACGCCTTCTTCATCGTGGACTCGCCGGCCAACTGGCTGGACGCCGACGACCCCAGCGACAGCGCCATCGGTATGGACTACGTGGACTTCCGCGAGAAGAACGCCGCCATCTACTTCCCGCGCCTGAAGATGCCCGATCCGCTCAAGGAGAACCGTCTCACCACCTTCGCCCCCTGCGGCGTGGTGGCGGGGATCATGGCGCGCACCGACGCGCAGCGCGGCGTGTGGAAGGCGCCGGCGGGGCTCGAGGCCAACGTGCGCGGCGTGAAGGCGCTGACGGTGAAGCTGACGGACGCCCAGCAGGGCGCGCTCAACCAGATCGGCGTCAACTGCATCCGCACCTTCCCCGTGGTGGGCACGGTGATCTGGGGCGCGCGCACCCTGCGCGGCGCGGATCTGCTGGCCGACGACTGGAAGTACGTGCCCGTGCGCCGCCTGGCGAACTACCTGCGCGAGAGCCTGTACAGAGGCTCCAAGTGGGCCGTCTTCGAGCCCAATGACGAGCCGCTGTGGGCGCAGCTCCGTCTCTCCATCGGGTCCTTCATGCAGAACCTGTTCCGGCAGGGCGCCTTCCAGGGCAAGACCCCGCGCGAGGCCTACTTCGTCAAGTGCGACAAGGAGACCACCACCCAGACCGACATCAACCTGGGCATCGTCAACATCCTGGTCGGCTTCGCCCCCCTCAAGCCGGCTGAGTTCGTCATCATCAAGCTCCAGCAGATGGCCGGTCAGAGCGGCTGAGGACGAGGTACGCCATGGCTCAGTTCAGCGTGAATTCTACTCACCGCTTCAACCCGTACAAGAATTTCAAGTTCAGGGTGAAGTGGGATGGGCGATATGTGGCGGGCGTGAGCAAGGTGGGCGCCATCAAGCGCTCGACCGAGGTGGTCGAGTACCGCGAGGGCGGCGACCCGAGCTCCGCGCGCAAGTCCCCCGGGCAGACCAAGTTCGAGGCGATCACCCTCGAGCGCGGCATCACCCACGACACCGAGTTCGAGAAGTGGGCCAACAAGGTCTGGATCCAGGGCGCCGCCCTGGGCGCGCAGGCCTCGCTGGCGGACTTCCGCAAGGACATCGTGATCGAGGTCTACAACGAGGCGGGTCAGCTCGTGCTGGCCTACAACGTCTACCGCTGCTGGGTCTCCGAGTTCACGGCGCTGCCCGAGCTCGACGCCACGGCCAACGCCACGGCCATCGAGTCGCTCACGCTGCAGAACGAGGGTTGGGAGCGCGACACCTCCGTCGGCGAGCCCGAGGAGCCCAGCATCACGATCCCTGAGTAGCGATAAATGGGGCTCGATCCGCGGCAGGCCGTGGCGCTCTGGGAGCGCTGCGGCGATCTTCACCCCCAGGAGCGGGCGCTGCACCTGCTCCTGGCCGGGCCCGAGCCGGCTGAGCTCGGCGCGCTGGCCCGCCTCCCCATCGGAGCGCGGGATCGGCGCCTGCTCGCCCTGCTCCGGGACTGGGTGGGGGACGCGATCACCGCCCTCGACCTGTGCCCCGGCTGCGGCGAGCGTGTGGAGCTCCAGCTCTCCGTCGCCGCGCTGCTGGACCAGGCCCCGCCCCCCGGTCCCACCCTGCTGTCGCTGGATGACCTGACCGTGCGCTTTCGCCCGCTGAACACCGAGGATCTGCTCGCGCTGCGCGGCCTCCGCGAGGTGGCGCGCGGGGCGGAGCTCCTGCGTCGGCGGGTCGTGCTGGAGGCGCGTCGGGGGGAGGAGGCGGTGGCCGCGGACGCGCTCTCCGCTGAGGAGCAGGAGGCGCTGTCTCTGGCCTTGGAGGCGGCGGATCCGCTCTCGGAGATCCAGCTCGAGGCCGCCTGCCCGGCCTGTGAGCGGCGCTGGTTCACCCTGCTGGAGCCCGTCGAGCACCTCTGGGCGCAGCTCAGCCGGGAGGCGCGGCAGGCGCTCCACGAGGTCCACGCCCTGGCGAGCGCATATGGGTGGACCGAGGACCAGGTGCTGGCGCTCAGCCCGCAGCGGCGGCGCTGGTACGTGGAGCGGGTGGGCGCATGAGCTCCTTCCTGCACCGCATGGCGACGCGCGCCCAGGGAGGCGGCCCACGGCTGGGTCCGCAGGTGGATCCGGTCTTCTCGCCGGGCGCGCCGAGCCCGGTCGTGGAGGATCCCGCCTCCCTGGACCCCCTGGGTCCCGGGCTGGAGTCCATGCCTGGTCTGGCTGAGCCCCCGGCCCCGCGCCCCCGGGCCGCGTCGTCGCCCCTGTCGGCCTCGCCTGCCCCCTCGGCGCGGGTGGAGGCCGCGCCCCGCCGCGCCCCCGCGCCCGAGGCCCCCGCGCCCCGCGCCGTCCAGCCGAGCCTCTCCCGGGTCGCCCCGGACCGCGCGATCCCGGAGCTCGCGCCGAGCCCGTCGCGCCCTCCCCAGCGTGAGCCCGCCCCCGTCCGCGACCGGGCCGCGCCCACAGCGCCGCTCGCGCCGCCGCGGTCGGCTACGTCGCTCGCCGTGGCCGCGCCCTCGGCGCCTGCACCCCTGCCCGCGCGCTCCTCCCGATCCGCGGCGCCCAACCCCGCGATCCCGAACGCCGAGCGCGCGTCGCCACCCCCCGAGGCGCAGCCGCGCTCCCCCGCGCTCCCCGCGGGCGAGCCCCCGCGCCCCGCCGCCGCGCCCGCGCGCAAGGTCCAGGTGTCCATGCCGAACCTGGCCTCTCCCTGGCAGCTCCCCCCGGCGCGCGCCGCGACGCAGACCCTCCCGGCGCAGACCCTCCCGGCCCAGGCCGCGCCCGCGCCGGAGCGCGCGCCCTCCGATCTGCCCTCGCGCGCGACCCCCAGCCTCGCGCGCCCGGAGCCCGCGCCGACCCGCCCGGCCGCGCCCGGCGCTCCCGCTGAGCCCGGGCTCCTCGATCGCCCCTCGCGCGCGGCCCCGGTCGCGACCCCGAGCCCCCGGCCCGCCCAGCCCCCGCGGGCCAGCGAGCCCGACATCCACATCACCATCGGCAGCGTCGAGGTGCGCGGCAAGGCCCCCGCGCCCCGGCCCGCCCCGCCGCGCCCGCGCGCCCCCACCCTCTCCCTGGCCGACTACCTCGCCGGTCGCCGAGGAGGCCGCTCATGAGCGATCATCGCGCCATCGCCGCGGTCACCGCCACGATCAAGTACCTGCTGCAGGAGTGGCTGGTCCACGACATCGACTCGACCGCGGTCTCGGTGACGCCGACGCGCCCGGACACCAGCACGACCTCCACCACGCCGACGCTGAGCCTGTTCCTGTATCACGTCTCGCCCAACCCCTTCACGCGCAACGCGGACCTGCCCACGCGGCGGGCGGACGGGAGCGTGGCGAGTCGGCCGAGCCTGGCGCTGGACCTGCATTATCTGTTGACGGCCTATGGTGGCGAGACGAGCTGGCACCCGCAGATCATCCTGGGCAGCGCGCTGCGGGCCCTGCACTCCTTCCCGGTGCTGACCCGGGATCTGGTGGGCACGGCGATCACGGCCGAGATTGGCACCACCTCCGGTCACCCGCTGGAGTCGGCGGACCTCGCGCGCCAGGTGGAGCTGGTGCGCCTCTCGCCGCTGTCGCTGAACCTGGAGGAGCTGACCAAGCTCTGGTCGGTGATGTTGCAGACACCCTACGCGATCTCGGCCGCCTGGCAGGCGTCGGTGGTCTTCATCGACGCCACCAGCGTACCCTCGCCGCCGCTGCCGGTGCGCGCGGTGCAGCTGTTCGCGATCCCCAAGCCGCTCATCCAGCTCGACGCGGTGGAGTCCAGCCTGGGACGTTACGAGCCCATCGGCCCGACCTCCACCCTCGTGCTGCGCGGTCGCGGCCTGAAGGGCGACTCGACCTGGGTGCGCATCCTCGGCGAAGACTACGAGCCCTCCGCGGTCTCACCCAAGGAGATCACCTTCAGCCTCTCGACGGTCGGCGCGAGCACGCTGCGGGCCGGGGTGATGGGGATCTCGGTGGTCCATCACCCGACGACCGAGGACGGAGACGTGCTGGAGTACGGCTTCGAGTCCAACGCGCTGGGGATCGTGCTGCGGCCGACCATCACGGTGCCCGAGGAGGTCACCCTGGGGGACACGCTCAGCATCACCGTGTCGCCTCACGTCGCGTTCCATCAGCGGATCATGCTCTATCTGTACGGGGATGAGTCCTACGCGATCGAGCTCACGGTGGACACGGCCGACGACGTCGATCCGTTGGACGACGAGATCACGGTGACCACGCTCCGGGTGGATCTGAGCGCCTATGGGGTCGCGGTGGGGACCTACCTGGTGCGCCTGCAGGTGGACGGGGCGCAGAGCGTGCTGGAGACCAGCGGGACCGGCGCCTTCAACGGGCCGGCGCTGGACGTGCTGGCGGCGACGCCATGAGCAGCCCCGTGGCCCGAGCGCTGTGGGTAGAGGGCAACCAGCGCGCCCTGTCGGCGGCGATCGGGGTGGTGCGCGAGCGCCTGCTCCTCGCCGCCGGCCGGGGCTCGCCGACCGCGCTGTCCACGGCCCTGGAGGTCGAGCACGGCGCGCTGTCGGCGATGCGCGAGCCCTGCGCCCTGGATCGCCTGGTCTCCACCCTGGGTTTGACATCCTTCGAGCGCGGGATCCTGGTGCTGGCCGCGGGGGTGGAGCTGGATCGCGGGCTGGGGGCCGCGCTGGACCTGCTGGGGGGCGTGCCCACGCTCTCGGTGGCCATGGCCGCCCTGCCCGAGCCGCACTGGGACGCGCTCGCCCCCAGCGCCCCGCTCCGCCGCCTCGCCCTGCTGCGCGGCCTGGACGGAGGGGCCGCCACCCGTCAGCCCCTGGAGCTGGAGGAGCGCGTGCTCTCCTTCCTGCTGGGGGTCTCGCACCTGGACGCCCGTCTGGAGGGCCTCGCGACCCCGCTCCGCGCCCCCGCTCGCCCGGCCGAGTCGCTGCGCGCGGTCGCCGAGCGCGTCGTGGCCGCCTGGCGCGCCGCCGAGCGCCCGCTGGTGCAGCTCTGCGGCCTGGATCCCAGCAGCCGGCTGTCTGCCTTCTCGCTCGCCGCGACGTCGGTGGGGCTGAACCCCTGGGTGGTGTCGGCGATGGACCTGCCGGAGAGCCCCATGGAGCGCATGCACCTGCAGCGCCTGTGGGACCGCGAGGCCCTGCTGGGCGGGGTCGCGCTGCTGGTCGAGCTCGATCCGGCCGATCCCGAGCCGCTCTCCCGCCGGGCGCTCAGCCTGGTCGAGGCCCTCGGCCACCCGTCCGCGCTCTCGTGCAGAGAGGCGCTGGCCCCGCGGCGCCGCGTCACGGCGCGCCTGGACGTCGCCCGCCCGAGCCCCGACGAGCAGCGCGAGCTCTGGCTGGTTGCCCTGGGCGATCGGGCCCCGACCCTGGGCGACGGCGTCGAGCGCCTGGTGGCCCACTTCGACCTCAGCCCCGAGCGCATCGTCTCCAGCGTGGTGAGCGCGGAGCGCCTGGACGGCGACGAGGATCCCTTCCCTCGGCTCTGGTCGGCCTGCCGCCGCCAGGCCCGGCCCGAGCTGGAGGGCCTCGCCCAGCGCATCGAGGCCCGGTCGAGCTGGGAGGATCTGGTGCTGCCCGACGCGCAGCAGCGCACGCTGGAGGAGATGGCGGTCCACACGCGGCGCAGACTACAAGTCACGGTGGACTGGGGCTTCGGCGCCCGCTCCTCGCGCGGGCTCGGGCTCACCGCCCTCTTCGCCGGCCCCAGCGGCACGGGCAAGACGCTGGCCGCCGAGGTGCTGGCCGGGGCGCTGGACGTGGATCTGTATCGAATCGACCTCAGCTCGGTCATGAGCAAATACATCGGCGAGACGGAGAAGAACCTGCGTCGCATCTTCGACGCCGCCGAAGGTTGCGGGGCGATCCTGCTCTTCGACGAGGCCGACGCCCTGTTCGGGAAGCGCAGTGAGGTGAAGGACAGCCACGACCGTTACGCCAACATCGAGGTCAGCTACCTGCTGCAGCGCATGGAGGCCTACTCGGGCCTCGCCGTGCTGACGACCAACCTGAAGGATCACCTCGACCAGGCCTTCCTCCGGCGCATCCGCTTCCTGGTCCAGTTCCCCTTCCCCGGCCGCGAGCAGCGCCGCGAGATCTGGCGCCGGGCCATCCCGCGGGCCACGCCCACCGAGGGCCTGGACTACACGCGCCTGGCACAGCTCAACATCGCCGGAGGCAACATCCGTAACATCGCGTTCAACGCCGCGGTCCTCGCGGCGGAGGAGGGGAGGCCGGTGGGCATGGCCCACATGCTGCGCGCCGCCCGCTCCGAGTACGCCAAGCTCGACCAGCCGCTGACGGCCAGCGAGATCGGAGGGTGGCGATGAGCCGCGTCAACGTCCACATCGGGCGCGTCGTCGTGGACGGCGAGGTCCACCCCCAGGCCCTCACCCGGGCCCTCCGGTCCGAGCTCGGCGCGCGCCTCGCCGCCGAGGGGGGCCTCCCCACGCGATCAGCCGAGATCCCCCGGATCTCCGTCTCTGCACCGAGCGAGCCCGGCGGCGACGCGCTCGGACGGGCCGCGGCCCGCGCCATCCACGGAGGAGCGAAGCGGTGAGCACCTTCCCCGGCGCCATGAACTTCCAGAAGGGGGCCATCGTCGGCTTCGACATCTACAATCCGGTGTCGAGCGTGGTGGTCTTCCAGTACAACCCGGAGACGGTGACGCGCACGCTCGCGCCCTCCAGCCCCAGCGGCGAGAGCCGGGAGGACGTGCTGCGCCTCGCCGGCCCGCCCAAGGAGAGCATCTCGCTGACCGTGCGGCTCAACGCCGCCGACCAGCTGGAGACCCAGGACTCCACCGTGACCTCCATGGGCCTCTATCCGCAGCTCTCCGCGCTGGAGATGCTGCTGTACCCGAAGAGCGCGCTGGTGCTGACCAACGCCATCCTCGCCGCCATCGGGACCATCGAGCTCCTGCCCACGGAGGGGCCGTTCACCCTGCTCATCTGGGGGGCGAAGCGCGTGGTGCCGGTGCGCCTGACCTCGTTCTCCATCACCGAGAAGCAGTGGGATCCCAACCTCAACCCCACCCAGGCGGACGTCGAGCTGGGGATGGACGTGCTGACCTACAACGACTTCCAGCTCCTGCACCCCGGCTGGGCGCTGTTCATGGCGCATCAGGTGGTCAAGGAGGCGATGGCGGTGGTGGGCAGCATCGGCAACATCAGCGCCCTGGCGGGCGGCTCCGTCAAGATCCTCTGAGGTGCCCATGTTCGAGGCCAACAGTCGCTACTACAAGCTCAGCACGCTGACCTACACCGGCTCTGACGGGCGCCAGATCCCCTACGTGGAGCGCCGCTTCCTGCCGCGAGGGCGGGATCTGCAGGTCCTGGTGGAGGTGACGGTGGCCGAGGGGGATCGCCTGGACCTCATCGCTCACCGCACGCTGGGCGCCTCAGAGGCGGGGTGGTGGGTGTCGGACGCCAACGACGCCATGCACCCCGAGGAGCTGCTGGAGGAGCCCGGCGAGAAGATCCACGTCCCCGTCCCCCGGCTGTAGAGGAGCCCATGAGCCTGCTCGGCGTACAGCTCTCCATCCTGATCGGCCCCACGGTCGCGCTGCCCATCGGCCCCGACCTGGCGAGCGCGGTGGTGCGGGTGCAGGTCGATATCGACGACACGGAGGCGGCGGGCTGCCAGATCACGTTCCAGGTGGGCAAGCCCTCCTCGCTCACCTTCTCCAACGATCTCACGCTGCGCACGCAGGTCACGACGGGGGCGCGGGTGGTGCTGGTGCTCACGGCGGGCGCGATCCCCAGCGTGCTCTTCGACGGCGTCATCACGCGCAAGGAGCTGAACCCGGGCGGGCGACCGGGCGAGAGCACGCTCACCGTCACGGCGGTGGACCTGACGCACCAGATGGATCTGGAGGAGAAGAGCGTCGAGCACCCGGCCCAGCCGGACATGGTCATCGCGACCATGATCATCGGGAGCTACGGGCTCATCCCGATGGTGATTCCGCCGGTGGCCTCCGAGGTGCCGCTGGTGACCGAGCGGATCCCCGTGCAGCAGGGCACCGATCTGGCCTATCTGCGCGAGCTCGCGGCCCAGAACGGCTACGTCTTCTACATCATCCCCGGGCCGCTGCCGATGGTGAACACAGGCTACTGGGGGCCGCCCATCCGGGTCGGGCTGCCGCAGTCGGCCCTGACGGTGGACATGGGCGCGTTCACCAACGTCGAGCGATTCGACGTCTCGGTCAACGGCGACGGCGCCACCCTGGTCTCGGGGGAGGTGATGGACCGATTGACCTGTATGGTCATGCCGGTCATGACGGTCGCGTCCACGCGCATCCCGCTGGGGAGATCGCCGGTGCTCAGCATCGATCCGACGAAGAGCCGCACCAAGGTGCTGCGCGATCCGGGGGTCAGCGCGGTGGCGGCCTTCGCCCGCGCCCAGGCGACCACCGACGCCTCGACCGACGCGCCGCTCAGCGCCAGCGGGACCCTGGACACCGCCCGCTATGGCGGCGTGCTTCAGCCGCGGGCCCTGGTCGGCGTGCGCGGCGTGACCGACGACTACGACGGCTTCTGGTACGTCAAGCGCGTGTCCCACAAGATGAGCCTCGGCTCGTACAAGCAGGACTTCACGCTGACGCGCGGGGAGATGGGCGCCCTGCTCCCCCTGGTGGTGCCATGACGAAGTTCTACGGGAAATATCGCGGACAGGTGGTGAACAACATCGACCCCATGCTCCAGGGGCGCCTGCAGGTCTCCTGCCCGGCGGTGCTGGGTGGGGGGCAGCTCTCCTGGGCCATGCCCTGCGTGCCCTACGCGGGCAGCGGGGTGGGGACGGTGTTCACCCCGCCGATCGGCGCCTGCGTCTGGGTGGAGTTCGAGGGCGGCGACACCAATTACCCCATCTGGGTGGGCGGCTTCTGGTGTACGGGCGAGCTGCCCACCGAGGCGATGCTGCCGACCGTCCACGTCATCAAGACCGACGGCGTGCTCATCAAGATCGACGCGACGCCGGGCGTCGGGGGCGTGACCATCGAGACCAGCGCGCCCACGGTCGCGCTGCCCGCGAAGATCGCGCTCACGAGCTCCGGGATCGAGATCAGCATCGGCGCCGCCAGCCTCAAGCTCGACGCCGTCACCGTCAAGATCAACGGGTAGGGAGGCCAGCATGAGCCACTTCGGTTTCCCCTATCGCGCCGACAGCCGAGGGCGCACCGCCAGCGCTGACCCCGACGTCCACATCCGGGAGCTCATCGAGCAGCTCCTGTTCACCACGCCCGGCGAGCGCGTCATGCGCCCGGACATGGGGACCAACGTGCGCCAGCTCGTGTTCGCGCCCAACAGCGACGAGCTGGCCACGGCGACGCAGTTCATGGTGCAGGGCGCCCTCCAACACTGGCTGGGGACGCTGATTCAGGTCGAGAGCGTCTCGGTCAAGGCCGAGGACGCGCAGCTCACGGTCCAGGTCCAGTACGTCATCCGGCGCGATCTCGAGCGTCGCAGCTCCGCTTTCACCTTCGAGGCGTGACGTGGCCACGGTCTACACCTGCAAGAACGAGCGCCGACGCCAGCTCCTGGCGGACGGCGTCAACATCCCCACCGCGCTGACGTCGAGCTGGGCGCCGGGCGCGGCCGTCCTGCTCAACGGCATCGACTACCTGGAGGTGCTGGACACCGCCCTGATCGGGTCGGCGCTGGTGGACAACCGGCAGCGATACCTGGTCATCCGCTGTCTGCAGCCGCTGTACGTGCCGACCACCACGCTCCCGCCGGTGACCGGCTACGAGATGGAGATCTCCGCCGCGAACGTTGTGATCGAGGGGGGCGTGCGGATCACGGGCATCGAGGTGGTCTGGGCGATGCGGGCAGATGAGCTGGACGCCAGCGGTCCCCCTGTGGCGGAGGCCGACCCGACGCCCGCCGAGGAGCAGGCGTGGTTCGCGAGCTACATCCCCTCCGATGAGCACGCCCGCACCATCGTGGTCAAGGTGAACGCCCGCGGAGACCACTCGACGTACACGCTGACGCTCACGAAGGACGACGGGACCACGCCGGTGGACGGCTTCGACCGCGTGCTGAACACCGTGGACTTCGCCTTCAAGGTCGAGTGCGTCACGGACCTGGACTGCGCGGCCTCCAGCTCGGAGGAGGAGGAGCAGCAGACCGAGCCGCGCATCGACTACCTGGCGCGCGACTACCGCAGCTTCCGCAAGCTCATGTTGGATCGCCTGAGCGTCGTCGCGCCAGACTGGGAGGAGCGCAACCCGGCGGACCTCGGCGTTACGCTGGTCGAGATCCTGGCGTATGCGGCTGATCAGCTCTCCTACTACCAGGACGCGGTGGCCACGGAGGCCTACCTGGAGACGGCGCGGCGCCGGACCTCGGTGCGAAGGCACGCCCGCCTGCTCGACTACCCCATGCACGACGGGTGCAACGCGCGGACCTGGGTACACCTGGCGATGGTGGAGGGGCAGACCGTCGGATCGGAGAGCGTGCCGGCCCTCCCCTCGGGCTCGCGCCTGCTCACCTGGGTCACGAACAACCCGGTGCTCACGTCCGAGGGCTACGAGGCGGCGCTCCTGCGCTCGCCGCTGGTCTTCGAGACCATGCACGATCGCGCCGTCCTGACCTACACCCAGAACGAGATCACGATCCACACCTTCGGCGAGGACGAGTGCTGCCTGCCGGCGGGCTCCACCGCCTGCTCGCTGGTGGTGCCCGACGATGAGGACGACGATCACCTCGCCGTGGGCGACGTGATCCTGTTCGAGGAGCTGCGCAGCCCGGAGACCGGGGCCGTGGCCGACGCCGACCCCGATCACCGCCACGCCGTGCGCATCACCTCCATCTCCGAGCGCTACCAGGACTTCGTGGTGGACGGACAGCCCACCGTGGTCGACGTGACCTGGGAGGCCGAGGACGCGACCCCCTTCGAGCTCTGCCTGCAGACGGTCACCGACGCCGAGGGCGCGAGCGGCCCCACCGTGGTCGCCCGCGGCAACATGGTGCTGGCCGACCACGGGCGCAGCGTGGACCGCGACGAGGACGACGCGGGGGCGGACGCGGGCGAGGGCGAGCCGCTGGTCCCCGACGCCGTGCCCACCAGCGGTCGCTACCGGCCGCGGCTCAAGGGCAGGAACCTGACCTTCGCGGCGGAGTACGACAGCTCGGTCTCGGCCTCGGCCTCGGCTACCGCCAGCCTGGAGCAGGAGCCCCGGGACGCCGTCCCCCAGATCAATCTGCGCGACGCGGACGAGGGGACGATCTGGGAGCCGGTGCGCGATCTGCTGGGCAGCGACGAGACGGCGTCCGAGTTCGTCGTCGAGACGGAGGACAGCGGGCGGGCCTGGGTCCGTTTCGGCGACGACGAGTACGGGCGCAAGCCCACGGCGGGCACCACGCTGCGGGCCTTCTACCGGATGGGCAACGGGACGAGCGGGAACGTGGGCGCCGACGCGCTCGTCCACGTCGTCTCCGACAGCCTGAGCGGGGCCGTGCGGCGGGTGCGCAACCCCCTGCCGGCGAAGGGCGGGGTGGACGCGGAACCAATTGACGACGTCAAGAAGTACGCCCCCCAGGCCTTCCGCACGCAGAAGCGGGCGGTCACCGCCGAGGACTGGGCCACCGTCTGCGCGAAGCACACCGAGGTGCAGAAAGCGGTCGCTACCTTCCGTTGGACGGGGAGCTGGTACACGGTCTTCCTCACGGTGGACCGCAAGGGCGGCGAGCCCATCGACGACGACTTCAAGGCGGATCTGCTCGCCTTCGTCGAGCCCTACCGGCTGGCGGGCTACGATCTGGAGGTCACCTCTCCGCGCATGGTGCCGGTGCACCTCGCCCTCTCGGTGTGTGTCGAGTCGACCTACTACCGCGCCACCGTCAAGAGCGCGCTGCTGCGGGCCCTGGGCACCGGGCTCCTGGAGGACGGATCCAAGGCCTTCTTCCACCCGGACAACTTCACCTTCGGGCAGTCCGTGTACCTGAGCCCGATCATCGCCGCGATGATGAAGGTCCCCGGCGTCGCCTGGGTGGACGCGACGCCCAACGCGCTGGAGCGCGGCGTGGAGTTCGTCCACCGCTTCCACCGCCTGCACGAGCAGAGCACGGACGGCCTGCGTCCGGGCTACCTCAGCGTCGGCGCGCTGGAGATCGCGCGACTCGACAATGATCCCAACTATCCCGAGTACGGGCAGCTCGAGCTGAACATGCGGGGTGGGCTGTGAGCGACTCCATGGACACGCGCTGCTGCACGGTCGACACCGAGCTCGACGCGCACTGGAACGATCCTGGGCAGGACGCCCTTCGCTACCGGATCGGCACCTGGTCGGACTTCTACTCCCGGGCGAAGTACGCGCTCTCGCGCGCCGAGGTGGAGGACGATCAGGGCGCAGAGACGCGGCCGCTCGCCGCGCTCACCACGCGCGAGGCCGATGACCCGACCATCGCCCTGCTGGACGCCTGGTCGGTGGTCCTGGACGTGCTGACCTTCTACCAGGAGCGGATCGCCAACGAGGGCTTTCTGCGCACCGCCACGGAGCGGCAGAGCGTGCTCTACCTGGCCCGCAGCATCGGCTACGAGCTGAGCCCCGGCGTGGCGGCCAGCGCGCGGCTGGCGTTCACCGTGGAGGACTCGGCGGGCGCGCCGGAGAGCGTCACCATCGAAGAGGGCCTGCCGGTGATGTCCATCCCCGGGCCGGACGAGCTGCCGCAGACCTTCGAGACGGTGGAGGAGCGCGAGATCCGGGCCGAGTGGAACGCGATGACGCCGGTGCTGTGGGAGGATCACCCTGTAGGCGCCTCGATGACCACGGCCTACATCCAGGGCATCACGTCCCGGTTGCAGGTGGGGGACTGGATCCTCATCGTCGGGGACGAGCGCGCCGACATCCTGGCGTCAGGGTCCGGTCCGGGGGGCGGCTCCGCTCCGGGGGGGAAGGAGGGACCGAAGGACTCCGAGCGGTGGCATCTCCGGCAGCTGACCGATGTGAAGACCTTTCCAGAGGACGACTACACGCTGCTCACCTGGGCGGGCGAGCTTCAAGACGATCAGGCGCTGGTGCAGGAGAGCCCGACGATTCATTGTTTCCGGGTGCGCACGCCTGTCTTCGGACACAACGCACCCCCCTGGATCTCCTTTGACCTGACGTCGAGGGTGCGACTGTACGAGTACTACACGGAGGACGACTGGCCCTGGCCGGACAGCACGGGCACCTCCGATCCTGTGGAGCCTGAGCCTGGGGAAGGCATAAACAAGTGGCCGGGGACTGCCTTTCGGTACATCTTCATCGACCACGACCCGGAGAGCGATGATGGATCGGCCGCGCCCAAGGGGGGGGCGACCGCGGACGACGAGGGCGAGCGTTGGGTTGATCTGGACGGCGAACACAAGGGCGTGATGGCGGACAGCTGGGTCGTCTTTCTACAGGGCGCGAGCCGCACGCTCGGGAAGATTCTGGATGCGCGCATCGAGAGTCGATCGGACTTCGCGCTCTCGGGGAAGGTGACCTGGGTCAGCCTCGACACAGGGCTGGTCCAGCTCGAAGAGTCGGAGGAGGAGTCGGAGGGGGGCGGCGGCCTCGGGGGCGGCGACGACGAGAAGGAGCTCGATCCACTCTCGCCCTTCACGCGCCGCCGCGCCCTCGCCCTCGCCGAGAGCGAGGAGCTCACCTGGTCCCAGAAGCCGATCAGCACGAATTTCCCCGACCCCACGGGCTACGACAGCCAGGGCTACCAGCTCTCCGACGTCATCGACGGCCTCGAGGCCGGGATGTACGTCTACATCACCGGCGAGCGCACCGACACCGGCGAGACGGAGACGGAGCTCGTCGAGATCGAGAGCGTCACCACGCACACCTCGTCCGGCAACACCGTGTTCACGCCGGTCACCGAGCTGGAGAACACCTACGTCCGCGACACCGTCACGATGAACGCCAACGTGGTGCTGGCCACGCACGGCGAGACGGCCAGCGAGGAGGTGCTGGGCAGCGGGGACGGCTCCAAGGAGAACCAGTCCTTCACCCTCCGCAAGTACCCGCTCACCTACGTGTCCGCGGCCACGGTGACCGGCTCGGAGAGCACGCTCACGCTGCGGGTGGGCGGGGTGGCGTGGGAGGAGGTGTCGAGCCTCTACGACCAGGAGGCGGACGCCTCTCTCTACGTGATCCGCGTGGACGACGACAGCAAGGCCACGGTCTCCTTCGGCGACGGGCTCTCGGGCGCGCGCCTGCCCACGGGCCAGGAGAACGTGACGGCCACCTACCGCTTCGGGCTCGGCGAGGACGGCAACGTAGGCGCCGACACGCTGAAGCTCATGAAGAGACGCCCTCTCGGCGTCAAGAGCGTGACGAACCCCATCGAGGCCAAGGGGGGCGAGGACCCCGAGACCCTGGCCGACGCGCGTGAGAACGCGCCGCTCACCGTCCTGACCCTGGACCGCCTGGTGTCGCTCTCGGACTACGAGGACTTCGCCCGCGCCTTCGCCGGGGTGGCCAAGGCGGCGTCCTTCGACGTCTGGGCGGGACAGCAGCGCCGCGTCCACCTGACCATCGCCGGGGTCGACGGGGCCGAGCTGGAGGCCGGGGACGAGACCTACGACAACCTGCTGGCCGCGATCAAGCTGTACCGCGACCCCACCCAGCGGGTGGAGATCAAGAGCTGCACCACGAAGTACTTCCGCGTGTGGGCGGAGCTCTCGGTCGATACCGCCTACGTGACGGAGGACGTGTTCGCCGCCGCGAAGAGCGCGCTGGAGGAGGCCTTCTCCTTCGATGAGCGCGCCTTCGCCCAGAGCGTGACGGCCGCGGAGATCGTGAGCCTGCTGCAGGCGGTGGACGGGGTCCTGGCGGTGGACCTCAACGGGCTCTGGCTCAGCACGGACGCGGATCCCACCTCGGAGACCGTGGCGGAGAACGCCCTCTCCGCCGTGCTGTTGGCCAGCGCCGCGGCCTGGAATTCGACGACGAAGAAGGTGGACCCCGCGGAGCTGCTCCTGATTGACACGAGCGAGGGCGGGATCCTGCTCGAGGAGATGAACTGATGGCCGACGCGAGCACCCTTCAAGAGCGCCTCTACGCGCTGCTGCCGACCATCCACCGGATCCGGGACGCCGATCGCGGCCAGATCCTGCGCGCCCTGCTCGGCGTGCTGGAGACCGGGCTCGACGAGGTCCGCGAGGACGTGGACGGGCTGTACGACAACTGGTTCATCGAGACCTGCGATCCCTGGGTCGTGCCCTACATCGCCGATCTGCTCGGGATCGAGGGGATCCGCGGGGAGGAGGGCTACTCCCGCCGCGCCGTGGTCGCCAACACGGTGGGCTGGCGGCGTCGCAAGGGCACGGCCTCGGTGCTGGAGAGCGTCGCCTACGCCGAGACGGGCTGGCAGGCGCGCGCCGTCGAGTTCTTCCAGCGGCTCACGACCACGCAGCACATGAACCACCTGCGGTCGGCGGCGACCTCCGTGGACCTGCGCAAGGCGCATCGCCTCGAGCTGCTGGGCGGCCCCTTCGAGGAGGCGACCCACACGGCCGAGGTGCGCAGGGTCGATACGCGCCAGGGGCGTTACAACATCCCCAATGTAGGCATCATGCTGTGGCGTCTGGACACGTACCCTGTGCGCGACGCGACGGCGCGGCGCGTCCAGCCCTCCGGCGTCCTGGACTCAACCCTCTTCTGCTATCGCTTCGACGCCTGCGGGCTGGACATCCCCCTCTTCAACAGCCCGCACACCGAGGCGGAGCTCAGCGCGCTGGCCACGGAGATCGACGTGCCCGGTCGGCTGCGCAACCGCGGGCTGGCCGAGGTGATGGTCAACGCCGCCGAGCACCCGGACGAGCACGAGTGGTGGTTCACCGCCGACGACGATCCGTGCTTCCTCATCGAGACGGGCCCAGGTCAGACCATCCCCTTCGATCCCGACTACCTCCGATTCTTCATCGCATGGGAGCGCTCCGACCCCACCGAGGAGGAGACGCTGAACGACTGGCCCAACATGGTCCCCCGCGACCCTCCGTCTGGCGACGCCGACGCCACGGTCGCCCTGGTGGACGTGGAGCGCGGGCGCCTGGTGCTGCGCGTCCCCAGCGGCGTCGCCCCCGACGAGGTCCGCGTCAGCTACCGCTACGGGTTCTCGGCGAAGCTGGGCGGCGGCCCGTATGATCGCACGAGCTCGCTGGAGGAGGACGAGAGCTGGGATCTGGAGAGCTTCGACGACGCTTCCGGGGGAATCCAGATCGGCGTGAGCCGCGAGCACCACCAGGAGACCACGGGCACATTGGACCCGAACGTCTACGAGACGCTCACAGAGGCGCTGGCGGCCTGGGATGCCTTCGTGGCCGGGAGCACGGGCGGTCGGGGCCTCATCGTGCTCATGGACAGCCGGACCTACGACGTGGACGACGAGAGCGCGGGGGCGGCCACCTCCTGGACCGTCACGGTTCCCCGGGGCTTCGAGCTCTGGATCGTCGCCGCCGACTGGGATCCACCCTCGGAGGACTCGGGATACCCGACCTACAAGCGCCTGGCCGGGAACGCCACGGCGGACGGTCTGTTCCCGACGCTGGTCGGGGGTCTGAGGATCGTCGGGGACGACGACGGATCGGGTTCGGAGGGGCGTCTCTACCTGAACGGGCTGCGCGTCCAGGGGGGGATCACCGTCGGGGAGGGCAACCTGGGCGGCCTCGTCCTGAGGCACTGCACGCAGGTCCCAGGCAGCGGGCGCATCTCGGTCCAGGCGGGCACGACCTCGGAGGCGGACGCCAACACCAACCTGGAGATGGTGCTCTCCCGCTGCATCGTGGGCGGCGTCCACGCGACGACCTCGCTGTCCAGCTTCGAGGCGACCGAGTGCATCATCGATGTGTACGGGAGCGGGGCGTCCATCGCGCTCCCGGAGACCGATCTCACCCTCCAGAGCGTGACGATCTTCGGGACCACGGAGGTGCGCAAGGTGTCCGCGACCGACACCATCTTCGTCGGCCGACTCAACGCCGCGCTGAAGCAGGAGGGCTGTCTGCGCTTCTGCTATGTGACCCGCGCGTCCTCCGCGCCGCGCCGCTACCGCTGCCAGCCGGAGACCGCGCTGAACAGCGCCTCCACGGACCTGGAGGAGGCTTTGGAGGGGCACATCGTCCCCAGCTTCACCACGGTGACCTACGGCGCGCCCGGCTACGCGCAGCTTCGGCGGCTCTGCCCGGCCCTCATCCGCGCCGGCTCGGAGGAGGGCTCCGAGATGGGCGCGTTCACCTTCCTCAGACAACCTCAACGTGAGACGAACTTGAAGACCGCGCTCCGCCAGTACCTTCGCTTCGGGCTCAGCGCCGGACACTTCTTCGTGACCTAAGGGAGCACTCCATGAAGGGCGACTTCTCGCGATACACCTGGGATCGGACCAAGCGCTACTCGGGCGTGCTCATGCAGCAGGGGCGCGTGTCCGTGGACGCGGACTGGAACGAGCAGATCCAGATCC
Organism: uncultured Enterobacterales bacterium; assembly: GCA_964615375.1. Classification (GTDB taxonomy): domain Bacteria; phylum Myxococcota_A; class UBA796; order UBA796; family CAZKWG01; genus CAZKWG01. The sequence continues at coordinate 82,533 of CAZTOW010000032.1, read as the reverse complement.
AACACCACCGCGAACAGCAGACCGACATCGACGTGATCGGTCAGTATGGCACAACCTGGTCCAAGGATCCGGCCAGGCAACAGGACAGCTTCCGCCTGGCGACCAGGACGGGGACGGGGCTGAGCGATCTCACCGTCCAGCCCGGCGTGGCCTACGTGGACGGGCTGCAGGTCGTGTTCGATCCTGGGGATCTCCCTACGTCTTCCACGGGCACGACCTTGGAGCTGAGCGAGCAGGTCGACCTCCACAACCCCGCCTTCGCCTACCCGACCGAGTCGGGCACCTACGTGGTCTACCTGGAGGCCTGGGAGCGCCATGTGGACGCACTCGAGGACGAGGAGATCCGCGAGGTGGCTCTGGGGGGCCCGGACACGGCTTCGCGCAAACAGATCGTCTGGCAGTTGAACCTGCTGCGCCTCGCCGGGTCGCCCACCAGCCGCACGGAGGTGCTCGGCGACACCGCCTGGCAGAAGCTCACGACGGAGCCCACCGGGACCCTGGACGTGACCGTGGCCTCGCCGGAGGACGAGGCCGACCCCTGCGAGGTCCCCGAGGAGGGCGGCTACAGCGGACTGGAGAACCAGCTCTACCGCATACAGATTCATGACGGGAACTTCCGGATCGTGGACGGCGCGTTCGTCTCCGAGACGGAGAGCGTCACCTTCCTCTGGTGTCGGGAGAACGGATCGGTCTCCGTCGCGCTGCTCGACAAGAGCGTGGGCGACACGGGCACGAGCCTCACGCTGAGCGTGAGCAGCACCGGCCGCGACGAGAACCTGGGCTTCGCCGTCAATGACTGGGTGGAGCTCACCTGTCGCGACCGGGAGCTGTCGGGCGAGCCGGGGCTCCTGGTGCAGGTCTCCGCCGTGGACGCCGAAGAGAACACGCTCATCGTCGAGCTTGGCACCGTGACCGAGGCGGAGGTGGCGGACCTGTTGGGCGAGCCGGGCGCCCGCGTGCGCCGGTGGAGCACGATCACGGCGTCGGGGGCGCGCGCGATCACGGAGTACGACGAGACGGACACCTCCAGCGTGAATTGGATGAAGCTGGTCCACCTGAAGGACGGCGTCAGCCTGGACGAGGGGATCCGCGTCCGCTTCGGGGGCGGGACCTACCGCACCGGGGACTTCTGGGTCATCCCCGCGCGCAGCATCACCGGTGAGATCGCCTGGTCAGTCGAGCAGACCGCGCATGGAGATCGCCACCGCTACCTGATGCTGGGTCTGGCGACGCTCACCGCGACCTCTGGCGAGTCGCCCACGTACAGTTGGGGCGATATCATTGACCTGCGTCAGCGCTTCGTCCCCCTCAACGAACAGATACACATGTTCATGGAGGGCGGCGACGGTCAGAGCGGGATGCCCGGGGCGTGGCTGCGCGCGCCGCTGCGCGTGGGCGTGTCGAATGGCATGTGGCCCATCGCGGGCGCGAAGGTGAAATTCGAGATCGAGCATCCCAGGGATCCCCCCGGCGTCGGGAGCGTGCAGGGAGGGCTCGGCGCCGCTACGCTCTCCGGGGCCGTGTACAACGTGGACGCGCCCGCGTCGACCGTGGCGGGTACCGAGCTGGAGGTGGAGACGGACCAGGACGGGATCGCCATGGTCTGGTGGAGGCTGGCGGACGAGTCCACGGCGTCCGGAGACAACGAGCTCGAGGAGTACCTGCACTGTCGCGTGCGGGCGAAGCTCATCATGGCGCACGTGGACTATGACCTCCCGGAGGAGTCGGCGGGAGAGGAGGCGCCCCTTCACCTGGTCGCCCACTTCACCGCCAACCCCAGCGTCGCCCGCGACGTGGCCTGGGACGGGGACTGTGAGCACCTGGAGAGCGCCGAGACCGTGACGGAGGCGGTAGAGACGCTGTGTGACAACTATGCGCTGTACTATGCTGGGGGCGATGGACAGAGCGGCGGGGCGGGGACGGAGATGCCCGTGCCGTTGACCGTGCGCGTCGCCAACGGGGAGTGGGGCGCATCTGGGGTCCTGGTGCGGTTCTGGATCCCTGAAGAGTACTTCGGGCTGGGTTTCCATGGCCTTCGCTTCGACACGACGTCGAGCCTGATCGACGACTTGGGGTACTTCGACTCTCAGCTCCCGGACAGCATCGCGGTCTCGCTCTTTCGTCAGATCCAGGTGCGCACGAACGCGCAGGGCTACGCCTCTGTTCACCTCACCCTGACGACCTCTCCCAACTATCGGGACATCGTCTATGCCTCTATCATCGAGAATGACACGCTCGTCGGGACGCGCCTCGTCTTCAACGGCACCGCGACGAGCTCGACCACGGCGACGAACACCATCCGAACGCTCTCCTATGTGGCCGGCGATGGGCAGACGGGGCTCACGGGCCGCGTGCTCGACGGGGGGCTTGTGGTCCGCGTCAGCGACGCGAGCGGTCCTCGCAGCGGCTCGGTGGTGCGCTTCACGGTCGGATTCATGGACAGCTTCGCGACCACGCTGTACACGTCTGTCCCACCTTCGCTCACGCCGGTTCAGCTGGGCGGGGTGAGCAGCACGGCAGGCTCGGCGGCGCCGGGCGGCACGGCGTTGGGCGTCGGATCGTACTACACGAGCCTGGACGTGGTGACGGACTCCAACGGCTTCGCCTCGGCCAAGTGGCTGCTCGGCACCTACGGTGGTGTCGAGAAGTTCTCGGCGAAGGCGGAGCTCCTGTCGTCAGCTCCGGGTTCGGCGGTGGACTCGCCCGCGCAGGCCATCGGCTTCGTGGCCTCCGCGGTCAACCGACCGACGCCGACCCGTCTGATTCTCGCATCTGGAAGCTCGACGGCCATCAACCGACTCGACACCTTTGACTGGTCGAACTTCTTCGGCTTCATCTTCCCTTGGATGCTGACCACGGTCCCCACCTCGGTCTCCGACGAGGCCTGGCTCCCGGCGATCGACGTGGAGATGGAGGTCCCCCAGGTCTACGCTACCTCTCCATCGGTAGCCCCGCCGCTGCTCGGCACGCACTGGATTCGTCTCCAGGGCGCCGTGAGCACGGCCTCGAGCACCAACGGGCTGATCTGGACGCTGACGCGCAACGCGACCCTGAACTCCTGGGTCTATGGGGTGAAGAACCTGATGGAGAGCCTCGGTCGGACCAAGACGCTGATCCGTGTGGTCGTGCGTCCCTCGCTGATCCCGGAAGGTCTGGGGCGAGGCGATTTCGACGTCGAGAGCCGTTTCTACATGAACCTGGACGCGACCGCCGGGCGCCCCGACGACCCCGGCAGAGGCGGCATCCTGGACATCCCCATCCGGGACGTCTTCCCGACCGATCCCGTGATCGATCTCACGGATCTGGACCGCCCGATCGTCGGACCGGGCCGGCGAGGCGGCGGCCCGGGCTAGCCGCGCCGCGGGCTAGCCGCGCCGCTGCTGGAGGACGTGGGTGAGCTCGTGGGCCAGGAGGCGCTGCCCCTCCTGGGCCGCGGGCTGGTACTGGCCCTCGCCGAAGAAGACGTCGCTGCCGACGGTGAAGGCGCGGGCGCCGACGCTGCGGGCCAGGCCGGCGGCCTCGCGGTCGGCGTGGACGCGCACGCTGCCCAGATCGTGCCCGAAGCGGGGCTCCATGCGCTGGCGGACGGGGCCGGGGAGGGAGAAGCCGCCGCCGCGCGCAGACTGGATGGCGCTGGCGGTGGTGGTGCTCATCCCGCTGAGCCCGCTCGCGGCGGGGGCGGCCTGCACCTCCTCCTCCTCCTTCTCCCCCTCGCCGAGCGGAGCTCGCCGGACCTTTTCGTCTTCCTTCTCGCAGGACGCGCACTTGCGCTGCACCCCGGTGGCGGCGCCCCCTGCGGAGAGCCTGGGGTCTTCCTCGCGCATCACGCGGTCGGCGACGGCGTCGGCCTCCTTCTCGAAGCGGTCGCCGGGCTGGCCGAGGGTCAGCTTCGCCTGGGGGCGCCCGGTGGGGGCGGCGCTGATGCGCACGGCGTCGAGGTCGAGCACGGCGGGGCCGCGGGCGCGCCGCGAGAGGGGGGCCGCGCTCGGGCGGAGGCCAGGGAAGACGGTGCCGCGGGGGCTGAAGATGGAGATCATGACTCCTCCGAGGGCGCGCGCCGGGCTCCGTTCTGTGCTGTGACGGAGCGGTACACGCTTCATCATACCCGAAGGCCCTCGCCTGAGGAACCTCTGGCCGCGAGGTGGTCACGCTCGCGAGCGTCCGTCTTGCGACCAGGATAATCCGTGAGGATGAGCCTGCTCCCCGCGCTGCGCCGCTACCTGCCCCACGACGCTCGTGAGCGCGAGCACCGGGAGGCCATGCTCCGCCTCGCCGACGCCGGCCTCGCCGCCCTGCGTCGCGACCACTTCAGCCCCGGTCACTTCACCGCCTCGGCCTTCGTGCTCTCGCCCGATGAGGCCGAGATCGCGCTGATCTTCCACCCGAAGCTGCGGCGCTGGCTGCAGCCCGGCGGACACCTGGAGCCCCAGGACGCCGATCCGCTCGCCGCCGCCCGCCGGGAGGTGGCCGAGGAGATCGGCCTCTCGGAGCTCACGCTGCTGGGCGAGGGGCTCTTCGATCTGGACGTCCACGAGATCCCGGCCAGCAGCCGCGAGCCCGCCCATCTGCACCACGATCTGCGCTTCCTCTTCCGGGCCCCCGCGCGCGTCCTCCAGGGTGAGCACGCCGCCCGCTGGGTGCCGCTGGCCGAGGTCAGCGCCGTCGAGTCCGACGCCTCGGTGATGCGCGCGGTCTCCAAGATCCTGCAGAGAGGCTGAGCTCAGACCCGAGGCGGCTCCACCCCTCGGAGCTGCGCCCACAGCACGCGGCCCAGCAGGCGGGCGTAGCCGTGGGAGACGTTGGGCAGCTCGGGCTCGACCCGGGCAGAGAGCGCGGGCAGGTTGTAGAAAGGGACGGCGGGCCAGCCGTGGTGCTCGGCGTGGTAGGGCATGTTCCAGAACAGGAATCGGACAATCCCATTTGTGCGCATGCTGCGCGTCCGCTCGAGCACGCTGCCGCTCGTGGTGAGCCCCGCGTGCTCCACCGAGACGTAGGTGCTGAGCACCGCGTGGCTCAGCCACCAGGACAGCATCCAGCGCCCCCAGGGAAGCTCGGCATACGCGAGCCCGACCATCACGAGCGCGTGCACGGCGACCAGCAGCCAGCTCTCCGCGCACACCCGACCGAGGCGTACGGGGGGCACGAAGGGCAGGAGCTGCCTGGTGAGGTAGGAGGGCTGCAGGCGGAGCCCGGCCAGGAGCCAACCCACCTTGATCAGCGTCATCGGCAGCCCTGACATCCCGGCCAGCATCACGGTGGCGTTCGGGGCCCAACGCGCGAGGGCGGGGACGAACAGCTCAGGATCGTGGCCGAGCTGGTGGGTGTGGCGGTGGTGCTCGCCGTGGAAGGCGCGGTAGACCGTGGGCGTCGTGATCAGCAGGGTGCAGGTCAGCCAGCAGACCGCCTCGCCAAGCCAGCGCGTGCGGAAGGCCGTGCGGTGCAGGGTCTCGTGGAAGGGCCCGAAGAGCGTGCCCAGCAGCACGCTGTAGACGCAGAAGGCCAGCAGACCTGCGGCGCCCCCGCCCGGGCTGAAGGCCAGCGGCGCCGCCACCGCCATCCCGCCGAGCTGCACCGCGATCCGCACGAGACCCGGCCCGTCCCGCCGATCCGTACAGAGCGTGCGGAGCACCTCGGGTGGGAGCGCAGGGCTGGAGTGGTAGTCCGGTTCCATCAGAGGAGTCTATCGCCTGCGGCGCAGCAGCGCCTCCGGAGTGCTCTCACCCTCCCCAGGGCCAGCCGACCCGGAAGCCGACGATGTCGCTGCGGAAGGTGGGGACGGTGGAGTTGCGCACGGTGACGCGGGCGCCGCGGGGGCCGTCGTTCCAGGCGCCGCCGCGGACGAGGCGGGGGGCGGCGGGGTCCTGGGGGTCGCCCGTCGTGTCGGCGCACCAGCTCCGCACGTTGCCGGCGACGCCGCGCACCCCGAACGGACTCTCGTCGACGGGGAAGGCGGTCACGGCCACCGGGAGCGCGCGCGGCTGGCTCTCCTTCATGCAGCACCAGGTGGGCTCCAGGTAGTCGCCCCAGGGGCGCAGGCGACCGTCCACGCCGCGGGCGGCCTTCTCCCAGACGAGCTCGGGGAGGAGCTGCCAGGGGCGAGCCTCTCGCTCGGCCCGCCAGGCGGCGTAGGCGCGGGCGTCGTGCCAGGAGACCAGGACCACGGGCCACTCGGGGAGCCACATGTCCCCCTCGCTGTCGGGCTGCAGCGAGAACGTCTGTCCGTCCCAGTAGTAGACCAGGGCGCCGGGCTCGCCAGGCGTGGCGGAGCGCTCGCGCGGGGCGTGGCGCAGGGCCTCGTCGAGGCGACCGGTGGCAGCCAGGTCATTCAGGAAGAGGAGGTACTCCTGGTTCGTGATGGAGAAGCGCGAGACCACCCAGGCGGAGGTCCAGCGTTGGGCGCGCGGGGCGGCCACGGGCATGTCGGGGTCACCGCCCGCCCAGAAGGGGCCGGGGGGGAGGAAGACCTCATCCGGGCGCAGCGCGCCGAGGGGCGGCAGGGGGACGGGGACGGCCTGGCCCCCGAGCGCGCCTTGGGGGTCGCGGCCGTCCCAGCGCTCGCCGCGGCCGATGGCGACCGGGTAGCGGACCCGCTCGCGACCGGGCGCGCGCAGCTCGAGCAGCCAGCTCCCCATGTCCAGCGGGACCTCCACCAGGGGCGTGGGCCCCAGCTCGCCCACGAGCTCCGGCACGAGGCGACGGTCGCGCAGGGCGTAGCGGTAGAGCCGGACCTCGGCCCCGGGTGGGTCGGTGCGCAGGGTGAGGGCGCCGGTCCCGCGCAGCCAGGCGGCGTGCTGGCCGCGGTCGTGGGCGCGCAGGAGGGCCTCGGCCTCGGCGGCGGCGGCGGCGTCCCGGGCGGCTTCGGCGGCGGCGTGGCGGGCGCGGTAGTGGTCGGCCAGGCGGGCGTGGGCCTCGGCGAGCTCGGGCTGCTCGGAGAGGGCGCCGCGCAGCGCGGACAGCACGGCGATCTCGGCCTCCCGGGCGGCGCGCGTGGCGCTCTCGGCCTGCTCTTCCAGGTCCCAGGCGGGCTTCTTGTCGCTCACCGGCGCCCAGGTGGGGATGGCGGCGAGGGTGGCGCGGGCCCGCTCCGAGAGGCGGGCGGCCTCCTCGCGCAGGGCCGTGACCTGGGGGATCAGCCGGTCGGCCTCGGCCAGCTTCATCAGGGCGCGCTCGCGGCGGGCCTCGCCGTCCAGCCAGGCGCCGATCTCGCGGGCCAGGGCGCCGGCGTCGGGGTGGCGGTCCAGGGCCTCGCGGCGCAGGGCGCGATCGACGATGCGGCTCAGCTCCTCGGGGACGGGCGGGGCCCCGCTCTCGGCGGCGGCCTGGCTCACGGGCAGGGGCGGGCCGGTCTTGACCTGCAGCAGGACCAGCCAGGCGTTGGGCCCGGTGTACGGCGGTCTGCCCGAGAGGATCTCGTAGAGGGTGGCGCCCAGCGCGTAGACGTCGGTGGCCGGGCTGGCGGGGCGGTGCTCGGCCTGCTCGGGCGCCATGTAGGCCGGGGTGCCCGAGACCGAGCCCGTGTTGGAGACGTCCGCGGTGTTCACGCCGCCGGCCTCGACCAGCGGCGCGCCGTCGGCCAGCACCTTGGCCAGCCCCCAGTCCACCACCAGCACCTCGCCATAGGCGCCGAGCATGATGTTGTCGGGCTTCAAGTCCCGGTGGAGCACGTCGTGGGCGTGGGCGAAGGCCACCGCCTCGCAGGCGCGGTGCAGGGCCTCGACCAGGCGCCGCACCCCGCCCACCTCGGCGCTTCCCTCGGCCGCCGGCCTGGCGTGGACCTCGCGGATCACGTCGCGCAGCGTGCGGCCCTCCACCACCTTCATCGTGTAGTAGGGCCGCCCGTCGGGCAGCAGGCCGATCTCGTGGATGGGGACGATGGCGGGGTGCTGAAGCCGGGCGATGGCCCGCGCCTCCTTCTTGAAGCGCGTCTGGGCGAGCCCGTTCTTCAGCAGGCCGGGCTTCAGGATCTTCATCGCCACGGCGCGGTCGAGGGCCGGATCGTAGACCCGGCGCACCTCCGCCATGCTGCCCCGCCCCAGCAGCCCCAGGTCCCGATATCTCCCGAAGGTCGCGCCAGCGTTCCGGTCAGGGGTCACGAGGTGCTCCGCGGCCAGCATGGCTGAGCGGCCAGGATAACCGGTCTCCGGCGCGCGGCGGCGTGGGGTGGGCGACGCCCCCACTTCTGGACTAGGGGACGGCGCGGGCCTCACCCCGATGGAGCACCTGCGCCGTGATCGCCGCGGCCCGCTCAGGCACCTGCACGGCGCCCTGGCTGGTCTGGAGGGTCCGCGTCGGGGCCTGCAGCGGGAGCACCCCGATCTCCAACACCGCGCGGGTCGGCGCGACGGCGAGGGCGGAGAAGCCGTCGTTCGGGTGCCAGGCCCTGAGGGGCAGCGAGATCTCGGCGGCCCCGGTGGCCGTCTCCCCGGGGCCGAGCGGGCGCACGCCCGGGAGGATCTCCACTCGGGGGTCGGAGGACGGCGCCACCCGGCCGCGCGTGAGGTGGACCAGACCCGGATCCACCGGGTCGGGCGTCACGATCAGCGCCTGCGGGGCCGGATCCAGGCCCTGCTTCGCCCCGAGCTGAAGCATCTGGTCCATGACCAGCACGCCCTCGGGGCCGTGGTTCTCGACCTGGTAGGTGACGAGCAGTGCGCCCGAGCCCTCCGCGCGGCTCAGGCTCCATGTGAGCGTGACGCTGTCGTTCACGGCTTCATCCTCGAGATCGGGAGCCGCAGCGGTCCCGTGTTCAGCGGGGGCCTGCTCCGAGCGCGCGCGGGGAGCCCCGTCGGCGCAGCTCCCCAGCGGCGCGACCAGGGCTCCACTAAGGGTTGTAGCGATCCCAATGCCTCTGATCCTCCCCCATGGCGCGGCGTTCGGCACGGTAGCGGTTCTCCGTGTAGAGATCTCCAGCATATCTCCCGAGCCCCATCGCCTGGTACTCGGAGCCGCGGGTCCCGATGTCCTTCGGGTCGACCGCCTCGGCCGCGGTCATCGGCGTCGCGTCGCGGGTCCCGTTCCGGTTGTGGTTGGCGTGGACCAGCTCGTGGTACAGCACCATGTCGCTGCGAATGTGACCGTAGTGGTCCGGGGCCGAGGCGTCCACGATCGGCTGGCCCGGCGCGATGGACAGGGTGCCGTTGGAGCCCGTGCCGTTGGAGGCGTTGGGGATGTTGTCGGCCAGGACGCCGGCGCCCGCGGGGTTCGTGATGCCGCGGAGGGTCAGGGTGTGGGCGCTGCCGTCGGCGTTCTTGCCGTAGGCCATCTGGTTGACCAGACCGCGCCCCGAGGGGGTCTGCAGGATCGAGGCGAAGTCCTGCATGGTCCGGTCCCGGAAGGCGGCCGCGTCGTCTCCGGTCAGCCCGCTGCTGTCGAAGCGGAAGTTCGAGTTGCCGGTGCGGATGTCGCTGTAGGTGTTGACGATCTCGTCGTACTCCGACTCGGTGACCTGATTGGGCAGGCGAGGCCCAACGAAGTCATCGGGCACCACGTCGAAGCGGTCGCGGAGCTCGCTGGACGCCTGGGCCCGGTCAATCAGCCGCGTGAACGAGCCCCACAGGCCGCCGAGGCCCCCGGTGTCGCCGCCTACGGTCTGCCCCGCGACCTGGCGCTCGTCCCCGAACAGCCCCTCGGTCAGCCCGGCGAGCCGCTGGTCCGCTCCGGAGCCCTGCCCGAGAAGATCCTGGGCCGTGGCCGCGTTCCCCCAGGGCTGGCTCATCCCGGGCGAGCTCGTGCTGGTGGCCAGATCTTCGACCTCGGAGGTGGAGTCCGGCTCACAATACTCTTGCTGATGTGTCTTCCCCATAGGACACCTCAGATCGCGAAGGCCGCGACAGGTGTTCATCTTAGCTCCTGAGGGTCGCTCTATGCAAGCCAGGCGCCGGAGTGTCCTGACCGCGTTATGGCTGCGGATGGAGCAGAACACCCCATGATCCGCCTCATCGACCACCTGCGCGAGCGCGGGCTCACGGGCGGCGCGGCGCGCGAGGCGCTCCAGACGGGCAAGGTCTCGCTCTCGGGCGTGCCCACCGCCGACGGCGGGCGTCTCGTGGACCCGGCCGCCGTGCGCTACAACCCGGCCGCGCCGCGCCTCTCGCCCGGCCACGACCTGGCCTTCGTCCACCGGGACGCGCACCTGGCCGTGATCTGGAAGCCCGCGGGCATGCTCAGCGTGCCGGCCCCGCGGGAGGGCGGGCACAAGAACGCTGTGGGCCTGGCGGGGCGCCTGCTGGGGAGCGCCTTCGCCGTCCACCGCCTGGACGAGGACACCAGCGGGCTCCTGCTGGTCGCGCGCACCGAGTCCGTCCAGGCCCCGCTCAAGGCCCTCTTCGAGCGCCACGCCGTCGAGCGCCGCTACACCGCGCTGACCGCCGGTCATTTATCTGAGGGCTCGCGCCGTGTGCGCACGATGCTGGTGCGCGACCGCGGCGACGGCCGTCGGGGCAGCGTGCCCCGGGACGAGCCGGTCCCCGCGGACGCGAAGGAGGCGATCACCACGCTCACGCTGCTGCGGCACCTGGGCCCGGGGGCCTCGCTGGTCGAGGCGCGCCTGGAGACCGGGCGCACCCACCAGGTGCGCATCCACCTCGCCGAGTGCGGCCACCCCATCCTGGGCGACGCGGTCTACGGCGGCTCGGCCATCGCGCGCCGGGCGCCCCGCCTCTGCCTGCACGCCAGCGTGCTGGGCTTCGAGCACCCCCTGACGGGCGAGACCCTGCGTTTCGAGGCCCCCCTGGCCGATGATCTGGAGCGCCTGCGCCGGAGGCTCGCGGGGGAGGGGGGGTGAGGGGTGAGGGGGGGTGAGGGGTGAGGGGGGGTGAGGGGTGAGGGGGGGAGGAGGGGTGAGCGAGGCGTAGCGGCTCGGGCCCGCCTCAGCTACCCTGGCGGGGCCAGGAGCTCCCATGCGCATGCCACGTCTCTTCACGCTGTTCCCCCTCTGGATCGTGGCTTGCGAGCCCACCAAGGTCCAACCCTCCGATCCCTCCTCCGAGGGCGGCGAGGACACCCATGACCCGTCCGAGGAGCAGGACAGCGCGGAGCCCGACCCCTACGCCGACGCGCTCCCGCCCGTGGCCCAGATCTCGGGCTCCGTCGAGGCGATCGTGGGCGAGTCGCTGACGCTGGACGGCTCGGGCTCCTTCGATCCGCAGGGCTTCGCGCTGGTGGACTACGCCTGGAGCTGCTCGGACGGGACCACGGGCGCGGAGCCGACCTTGTCCCTCAGCTTCGCCGAGGCGGGGGCCTTCTCCTGCACCCTCGACGTCACCTCCGCGTCGGGGCTCAGCGGCAGCGGCAGCGTGGACCTCACGGTGGACGAGCCGCGGGCGAGCTGGACCATCCTCGTGTTCATGAACGGGGACAACGAGCTGGAGAGCGCCGCGATCGAGGATCTGAACGAGATGGAGATGGCGGGCTCGACCGACGAGGTGAACATCGTCGTGCAGATCGACCGCAGCAGCGGCTTCGACCGCACCAACGACAACTGGACGGGCGCGCGCCGCTACCGGGTGGAGCAGGACAACGATCCCGAAGCCATCGGCTCCACCGTGCTCGAGGATCTGGGCAGCGTGGACTCGGGCGAGCCGGAGACGGTCTCCGAATTCGTGGCCTGGGCCGCCGCGGCCTACCCCGCCGAGCACACCGCGCTGGTGCTCTGGGACCACGGCTGGGGCTGGAGCTTCGCGCCGGGCGGCGGCGAGGCGGGGCTCACCAAGGGCATCTCCTCGGACTACAGCTCGGGCAACGACATCTCCATCGCCGAGGGCGAGCTGGCCGAGATCCTGGAGGCCGCGGTGGCCGCGACCGGCGAGCCGCTGGCGATCATGGGCTTCGACGCCTGCATCATGGCGAGCTGGGAGGTGGCCTACGAGAGCGCGCCCTACGCGGGGGTGATGGTCTCCAGCCAGGACTACGAGAGCGAGGACGGCTGGGACTACGACAACACGCTGGGTGACCTCATCGCCAACCCGGCCATGAGCCCCGCGGAGCTCGCCGAGAGCGTCTCGCTCCGCTTCTACGAGAGCCGGGACAGCACCCAGTCGGCGGTGGATCTGGCCGGGCTCGCGGCCCTGAACACCGCGCTGGACGGCGTGGCCGACGCGATCCTGGCCCTGGACGACCCGAAGACCCTGTTCTCCGACAGCGCGCACGCCGCCCTGGACTGGGACGGCGGGCGCGGGGTGGACCGCGATCTGGGCCAGGTCCTGGACAATCTGGCCGCCGGCACCGACGACGCCGCCCTCATCGACGCCGCCCTGGCCGCCCACGCCGCGCTCGACGCGGTGGTGCTCAGCAACTACACCTACGGCCGCGTCTCCGAGGGCGCCACGGGCCTGAACCTCTACGCGCCCTACCGCGGCACGGTGGACCCGCTCTACCTGGAGGGGAGCTGGGCCGACGGGACCCGCTGGGACGACATGCTGGTGGAGGTGTTCGGGAGTCGGTGAGGGGAGTCGGGCTCAGGGGCATTTTCAAGCTGGTCCAGGACGGATTTCGGCACGAGTCTTGTCAGAATTTGATCCTGTGGCTATTTTCGCCGCAGGAGAACCCTCATGCTGCTGCGCGTCGGGCTGGAGAACCTCTGGTCATTTCGGGACCGGACCGAGCTGAGCTTCGTCGGGACGGCCCTGACGGATGAGCCAGGCTACCGGATCCCTCATCCGGCGGCGCCCAACGGGGTGCTGCCCGTGCTCGCGGTCTATGGCGGGAACGCCTCGGGCAAGTCGAACCTCCTTCAGGCCATCATCGGCCTCTTTCGAGAGGTCCGTGACTCCTTCAAGCGCGACATCGGCGCGGAGATCCCGCGCATGCCCTTCCTCCTGCGTCGCGCGCCGCGCGAGGCGACCTCGCGCCTTGACGTGGACTTCACGGTTGACGATGACCGGCTGCACTATGGTTTCGCCTTTGACGACGCTCGGGTGATCGAGGAGTGGTTGTACCTCTGGAAGGCCGAGACGCGGCGGCAGACGCTCCTCTTTCATCGGCTGGGAGAGGACAAGCGGGACTGGATCTTCGGCGCGGCGCTGGGCGGTCCGAATCGTCGGATCGCTGAGGCAACGCGGAGGGAGCTGCTGTTCTTCTCCAAGGCGGCGGCGGAGGATCATCCGAGGTTGAAGGTATGGCATGAGGCCTTCGTGAAGGCGCTCACGGCCCAGAGGATCGAGCTCACGAGCGCCACGGACCTGCTTCATCCCAACGCCCCGGTGCTCGCGTCGGAGAATCGAGAGCTGGTCCGGGCGCTCCTGCGCAGCGCCGACGCGGGCATCGAGGACGTTCGTGTGCAGGATCCCGACGGCAGCCGCTCCTACATCCTGCGGCGTCTGGAGCGGCTCGGTGTCGAGGACTCTCAGCTCGAGGACGTGGCGGCGGTGTTCAAGGAGACCCCTGAGCTGCACATCATCGAGCTGGGACACCAGGCGGAAGAGGGGATCGTGTATCTGAGCCCTGACCAGGAGAGCATCGGAACTCAAAGCCTGCTTCGGCTGTTGAACCCGATTCTCCATGCGCTGGCCCGAGGCAAGCTCGTGATGCTCGACGAGATGGGCGGCGGCCTCCACCCCCGCCTCGTGAGCGAGCTGGTCGGCCTCTTCACCGACCCCGCCTCCAACCCGCGCGGCGCCCAGCTCGTCTTCACGACCCACGACAGCCAGATCATGGAGCACCTCCGCCGCGACGAGATCCTGCTGGTGGATAAAGGTCGCGACGGCGCCTCCACCCTTCGGGCCCTCTCCGACCTCAAGCTGCGCAAGCGCGACGACTGGCGGCGCGCCTATGAGCTGGGGCTGGCGGGCGGCGTCCCCTTCCCTCGGAAGATGTCCGAGGTGCTCGCCCGGCGGGAGTCCCGCTCGTGAGTCGCGGCGCGAGACCTCAGCGTCCGCCTCCCACCCCGCCGAAGCTGAAGCGGCCGATGGCGACATTCGAACTGCGCAAGTCGCTGGTCGTGTGTTGTGAGGGCGAGACGGAGAAAGAATACCTCGAGGCGTACAACGCACGTCATCGATCCCATGCGGTCGCCGATGTCCGTGTGGTCGGGTCTTGCGGCGTGCCGAGCAGCGTCGTCGAGGCCGCCATCACCTGGCGCGCCGAACAGCGCGCTCGACTTCGCGCCGGGCGGGCTCCGTCCTCCATCCAGGTCTCGGCCTGGGCCGTGGTGGATCGCGACGAGCACCCGCCCGCCGTCCTCGGGCGCGCACGCGACCTGGCCCGCTCCAACGACGTGGGCCTGGTCCTCTCCAACCCCTGCTTCGAGCTGTGGGCGCTCCTTCACCTCACGGACCAGCGCGCCTGGATCCATCGGCACGACTGCCAGGCGCTCCTGACCGAGTGGATGCCGACCTATCACCACGACAAGCACCCCTACGTGGACATCGACCTGTTGGCAGGCAAGGAAGCTGAAGCCGAGCGTCGCGCGCGGCAGCTCCAGCAGCAGCACGAGGAGACGGGCGCAGACGATCCGAACCCCTCCACCGAGCTCTGGCGCCTGCTGGCCGCCATCCGTGGAGGCTGACCACCCCACCCCCGTTCCCTGTTGCCCCACCCCTCCCTTCCCTGTTGCCCCACCCCTCCCTTCCCTGTTGCCCCTCCCCTCCCTTCCCTGTTGCCCCTCCCCTCCCTTCCCTGTTGCCCCCCCGGGCCCCCCCGGCTACGGTGATCTCCCAGGAGACGACGTGTCAGCCGTCCGCGCAGCGCCGACCCGGCTCGGGTGCCTGCTCCTCCTCGGCGGGTGCGCGGGGGGCGCGGGCGCTGGCGAGGAGACCGGCGGGGCGCCGAGCGGCTGGAGCTGGGAGGGCAGCTCGCCGGAAGAGGCAGCCTCCGCCGAGGATCTGAGCGCCGCCGTGCAGGCGCTGATCGACCGCGCGCGCACCATCAACGCCGCCCCGGTGCTCTCCTCCTACTACGAGGCGATGAGCTACAGCTTCGAGTGGTGCCCGGAGCAGACCGAGACCACCGCCGAGACCACGGGCGACATGCGCTACTGGGACGGCGTGTGCGAGGGCAACCAGAGCGTGTGGTTCAAGGGCCCGATGACCACCTGGACCTGGGACGCCATCGACATCCCGGCGGGCAACGTGGACATCATCTCGGAGATCATGGGGTCCAGCCCCAGCTTCGACGGCTACCTGTTCTACGGCAACGGCATCCGCGGGCAGACCGACATCTACAACCCGGACAGCTCCATCGACTTCAACTGCTCGTGCACGGCCATGCAGGGCATGGGCATGGCCGATGACGGGCGGGTCAGCTTCTTCAGCTTCATGGACGGCCCCTCGCACTGGACCGGCTCCGCGGCGTCCGACACCTGGATGGCCGACGGCGTGCGCCCCGGGATGTGGAGCTGGGCCGAGGTCAACCCGGACGAGGACATGAAGCACGTCACGCTGGCGGGCAACCTCACGGGCTTCGCCGAGCGCTTCGACACGGCGAAGATCGACCTGACCGTGTTCGCGCCGCTGGACGGCTCCAAGGCGTGCACGGCCGGTGATCTGTCCAGCTTCTCCCTCTCGATCCGCGACGCCGACACGGCGGACTGGTACGAGCTCGTCTTCGTCATCGACGACTCGCTGGAGGGCGTCTGCGGCGCCTGCGCCCCCCTGGAGACGGGGGAGGAGGTCTGCGTGGACCTGAGCCCCATCCTCGTCTGGGAGAGCGCGCCATGGTGAGCCCCCTCCTGCTGGTCGGGCTGCTGGGCTGCGGGGGCGAGCCCGCCGCGGACAGCGGGCCTGCGCCCCTCGACGACCTCGCCCTGCTGGCGCGCGTCAGCCTGGACCTGCGCGGGCGTCGCCCGAGCGAGGCCGAGATCGAGGCGGTGGAGGCGGACCCCAGCGAGCTAGATAATCTAGTCGAAGACTTCCTCGCCGACCCGGCCTTCGGCGAGCAGGTCTTCTACTGGTACGCCGATCTCTACAAGACCCGGGCCGACAAGTTCATCGTGGGCGTGGACGGCGACGGCACGTTCATGGACCAGGGGGCCAAGGCGCGCTTCACCCACGCCGTGGGCGACGAGCCCCTGCGCATCCTCGAGCGCGTGGTGCAGGACGGGCTCCCCTGGACCGAGGTGGTCACGGCCGACTGGACCATGGCCAACGACGCGCTGCTGGCCGCCTGGCCGCTGGAGGCGCTGGAAGAGGGGGAGGGCTGGCGGAAGGCCCGCTACACCGACAGCCGCCCCGCCGCGGGCGTGATGACGACCAACGGGCTGTGGTGGCGCTACACGTCCACGGCGGAGAACGTCAACCGCAGCCGCGCCGAGGCGGTGGCCCGCCTGCTGGTCTGCGACAGCCGCTTCGACCAGCCCGTCGAGTTCAGCAGCGTGGCGTCCAGCCTCGACGAGCTCCAGGACCGCGCGCAGACGGATCCAACCTGCGTGAGCTGTCACGTCGTGTTGGACCCGATCGGGTCCTACTTCTTCGGCTACTGGCGCATGCACCCGGAGAGCTACAGCGAGGCGGCCTGGTACTACCCGAACCGCGAGCTGTACTGGGACGACATCACGGGCATCGCGCCCGGCTGGTACGGCGATCCGGGCGAGGATCTCTACGACCTGGGCAACCAGATCGCCGGGGACGGGCGCTTCATCGACTGCGCGGTGAAGCAGGCCTACGGCTTCCTCTTCGGTGAGGCGCCCGACGCGCTGGACACCGACCGCCTCAACGGCTTCCGCGAGGACTTCCTCGCCGGGGGCGTGGTGCCGGCGGCGCTCTACCGCGCGCTCGTCTCCGATCCTTACTACCGCTCAGCGGACCCGGAGGTGGAGGGGACGCTGGCCGTGCGGCGGCTCTCGGCGGCCCGGCTCTCCAGCGCGGTCGCCGCGCTCACGGGCTTCACCTGGGAGTACGAGCAGATGGACATGCTCGCCAACGACACCTGGGGCGTGCGGGTGCTGGCGGGCGGCATGGACGGCATCATC
Source organism: uncultured Enterobacterales bacterium (assembly GCA_964615375.1). Classification (GTDB taxonomy): domain Bacteria; phylum Myxococcota_A; class UBA796; order UBA796; family CAZKWG01; genus CAZKWG01. The sequence goes on along the minus strand of CAZTOW010000032.1, from coordinate 65,630 downwards.
GTGACGCAGGCCGCCACGGACCACTCGGCGTCCGAGCAGCTGGTGGTCGAGCGCCTGGCCGAGGCCGCCGCCAGCTACGCCGTCACCCAGGAGGCCGCCCTGTCCGCGGGCGAGCGCACCCTCTTCCGGGAGACCGAGGACCTCTCCGCCTCGCCCGAGGACGCCGCGCTGACGGCGCAGATCCAGGCCCTGGTGCTGCGCGCCCACACGCGGCGGCTCGGCAGCGACGACGAGGAGGTACAAGCCCTGGTGGAGCTCTACCGTGCGCTGGAGGCCGAGACCGGCGCGCCCCAGCAGGCCTGGGCGGCGTTGCTCTCGGCCCTGATCCGTCACCCCGACTTCCTGCAATACTGAGGGCGCCATGGGACCGAACCGCCGACAGGTGCTGAGCGGGGTGGCCGCGGGGCTGGCCGGGGCGCTGCTGCCGCGTCGGGCGCGGGCGAGCGTGAGCGGATCCGACCGCCGCCTGCTCATCGTCCAGACGCTGGGCGGCTGGGACGTGACCCGCGTCTTCGCCCCGCTCTTCGGCAGCGAGGCCGTGAGCATGGAGAGCCTGGCCGTAGAGACGCAGGTGGGGAACATCCCCATCGTGGACCACCCCGAGCGTCCGAGCGTGCTCTCCTTCTTCCAGACCTGGGGGGCCCAGACCGCGGTGGTCAACGGGGTCTACGTGCCCAGCATCTCCCACCACAGCGCCACGCGGCTCATGCTGACGGGCGTGGTGGACGCGGCCTACCCCGACTGGGGGAGCCGGGTGGCGGCGGCCCACGCCGAGGAGCACATCGTCCCCTACCTCGTGGCCGGCGGGGCCAACTTTGCCGGGCCCTACGGCGTCCACATCGGGCGGGCCGGCACCAGCGGCCAGCTCCCCGGGCTGGCGACGGGCGAGCTCGTCCAGACCAGCGACACCTCCGTCACCCTGCCGAGCGCGGGCGCCCAGAGCCTGGTGGACCGCTACCTGGCCGACGCCGCGGCGCGCAGGAAGGCGGCTCGGGACACCGTCGCGAGGCAGAGCGCGCTGGAGAGCTACGAGATCGCGCTCGACCGGGCCAGCCGGCTCAAGGCCCTGGCCGACAGCGTGGACCTCAGCACCGACACCAGCTTCTCCGGGCAGTCCGAGCTCGCCATCCGCGCGTTCACCAACGACCTCTCCCGCTGTGTCTCCATCGCCTACCCGATGAGCGACTCGGCCGTCGAGTGGGACACCCACGCCAACAACGACGCTGACCAGAACGTGCTCTTCGAGGGCCTCTTCGCCGATCTGTCCACCTTGCTGGACATGCTCGCCGCCGCGCCGGGGATGGTTGGAGAGACGCTGCTGGACGAGACGACCGTGGTCGTGCTCTCGGAGATGGGGCGCACGCCCTTCCAGAACGGATCGGGCGGCAAGGATCACTGGCCCTACACCAGCGCCATGTTCGTGGGGGCGGGCGTGTCCGGGGATCGCGTCGTGGGCGGCTTCGACGAGGGGCAGTACGGCCAGCGGGTCAGCCCCAGCTCGGGCGAGGTGGACGAGGGCGGCACCGCCATCGGCAACGACGTGATCGGCGCCACCATCCTGGCCTTGTGCGATCTGGACCCCAAGGATCAGGACGTGGACGCGGAGATCCTGGAGGCCGTGATCGCATGAGGCTCGCGCCGCTCCTGCTGCTGGGCTGCGCGGACAAGGGCGCAGACAGCGCGGACCCCTTCTGCGCCGACGCCCCCACCGTCACCTGGGAGAGCCGCGGCGAGGCGCTCATCACCCAGTGGTGCCAGCCCTGCCACGCCAGCACCGCCGCCAACCGCCACGGCGCCCCCGAGGGCGTGACCTTCGACACCGAGGCCGAGGCGCTCTCCTGGCGGGAGCGGATCCTGGTCGTGGCGACCGGGGAGGACGCCACGATGCCGCCGAGCATCACGGTGCCGGAGGACGATCGGTACGCGCTGGAGGTGTGGGCGCGGTGTGCGGGGGAGTGAGGTCGGTTAGAAGACCGTATGCGCCTCGACGGTACAGCGCTGGAGCAGTGGGCGGATCGCAGGGATTGCGAGTCCTATCTCCCCGAGTTGATCCGCAGGCTGATCCACTCCACCACCCCGAAGCTCCACCGGTACCATTTCCCGGCTGGCGAGGGCGTGCGGCGTCCAGGATTCGACGGCGTCGTGGAGAACGCAGAGGCGACCCCATTCGTCCCCGCGGGCTATTCGGTTTGGGAGCTGGGCTCCGGCAGAGATCCAGCGGAAAAGGCCAGCCAGGATTATCGCAAACGGACGAAGAGCGCCGCCGCCGCCTCCACCTTCGGCCTGCGTGAGGCGACCTATGTCTTCGTCACTCCGCGGCGCTGGCGTGGGAAAGAGGACTGGGTCCTCGAGCGGAGGAAAGAGAAGGTCTGGCGCGAGGTGCGCGCCTATGACGCGGACGACCTGGAACAATGGCTATCATGCTCCGAACCCGCCTCCGCCTGGCTCTGCGAGCACCTCGCTCTCGCTTGCCGGGCCCAGAGCCTGGAGCGGTGGTGGGAGGCGTGGTCGCTCCAGACTTCTCCGCCCATCAGTGAGGTGCTGCCTCGGCTGGGCCGGGAGCAGGAGCAGGAGGCGCTGCTCCGCTGGTTGTCGGGCCCGCCCGAGGCGCTGGCCGTCCGGGTCGCCGACGCCGAGGAGGGCGTGGCCTTCCTCTACGCCTGCCTGCTCACCCTGCCCCCGGAGGAGCGGAGACGGCAGCAGGATCGGGCGGTCCTGGTCCAGGGCGATGATGAGCTGAGGCGTGTGGGGCGGACGAACCGAGGGGCACTGGTGGTGGCCCCGGATGGGAGCCTGGGAGAGGCGCGCGCTACCGCGAGGCGGGGGCACCATGTGCTGGTCACGGGGTTCGAGCTGCCTGCGCGCGAGGCGCTCATGCTGGAGAGCCTGGACCCGAGGCGGATGGCCGTGGAGCTCACCCGGATGGGGCTTCCCGAAGCCGAGGCCGATCGGCTCGCCCGCGCGAGCCGAGGCGACCTTGTCGCGCTCCGCCGCCTGCTCGGGGACGGTCGGGCCCCTCCCATCCCTGCAGAGATCGTCCCCCTGCTCCTCATAGGCGCCTGGCGAGAGGACCATCAGGCCGACGGGGAGGCGATTCGACGTCTCCTCAACCTGGAGCGAGACGCCGAGTTGGAGGCGCTACTTCGCCGCAACAGCGGAGGACCTTCGCCGCTCCTGGTCCTGGAGGACGGGGTCTGGCGCTGGTCCTCGCGCCTGGACGCCTGGCGAAGGGGTGTAGAGGCCCTGCTCCCACGTGACCTGGAGCGCTTCCACACGCTGACCGTGGAGGTGCTCCGCGAGATCCACCCCCGCTTTGAGTTGCCTCCCGAGGAGCGATGGCTGGCGGCTGCGCGCGGCAAGGTGTCGCGCTGGTCGGAGGCGCTGCGGCGAGGCGTCCTGGAGGGGCTGGTCTGGCTGGCGACGGAGGAGCTACCCTCGGAGTTGAACGGCGCGGGCTGGTCCGAGTTGATCGTCCAGGATGTCCTCGCTGAGGGCAGCCCCTGGGAGCGTTGGGCCACGCTAGGGCATGATCTCACGATCCTGGCGGAGGCGGCGCCCAACACCTTTCTGCGCTGTGCGGAGCGCCTCATCGAGCGGGAGCCGGATACTGTGCGCGCGCTGCTACGGCCCGAGGTGGGTGCGCCCCTGGAGCGGGTGGATCACGGCGCTGGTCTGATCGCTGCGCTGGAGGTGCTGGCCTGGCACCCGGACCATCTGGCACAGGCGACCCGGCTGCTGATGTCCCTCGTCGTGCTGGCCCCGGGTTCAACCCGGATCCCGGATGTGCTTCGCGGCATCTTCCTGTACTGGCGACCGCACACCACCGCGTCGGTGGACGTGCAGATCGCGGCGCTCGATGGGCTCGCGTTGACGCACCGGGAGCACGCCTTCGATCTGCTGTTGCGCCTTCTGCCGAAGCATCACGACACCACCATGGGTGGAAACAAGCCGCGTTTTCAGGGCTGGCTGCGGGGGTGGCAGGAGGCTCCGAGCCCGGAGGACGCCACCCGAATGCGTCAGGCGATCTGGGATCGGGTTGTGGAGGGAGTCAGGGAGTGCCCGGATCGCCTGATCCGCGTTTTGCCGCATCTACACCAGCTCTCGGTGGATGTGCATCTCCCGCGTATCCTGGAGATCGTCGAGGGCTTACCAGGTGGAGTGCTCTCGGAAGCTCAACGGAGAGAGTTGTGGGCGGCTTTGCGCAGCGTTCTCGCAAGGCACATGCGGTACCCTGAGAGCGAAGTAGCATTGGGCCGGGAGCAACTGAAGCCGCTTCAGCGATTGTACACACGTCTCACACCGCCAGGGCTTTGGGAGAGCAGTCGTTGGCTCTTCGACGAGGGTGCGGCTCTGCCCGATCTCGAGTCTGGAGGCTGGGAGGAGCGAAGGCAGCGACTGGAGGCGGCTCGCCAGGCGGCAATGCGCAGGATCTTGGAGGAGCACGGGCCCGAGGCCCTATTGCGGCTCGCAGCAGGATGTATCAGTCCGCATGTGTTCGCTTCTACGCTTGGTCAGGTCGCAGAGGTCGAGACTCTACGTATCATAATTAACCTTCCGCCTGTCCTGGTGCCTAAGGAGCTCTCCCTGCTTCGGCCCGCCATCGCATACGGTCTCCGGGTCCGCGAACACGGATTGGAGATCGCTGAGGTTATCGCGCTCGCTCGCGAGCCCCTGGGGCGTGCCGAGCTGGCTCTTGGACTTCAGGTCCGACCAGAGGTTTGGACACTGGTCGAAGCGCAGGGGGAGGACGCTCGACGACTTTACTGGTCACAAGTTCAAGCTCTGCCTTGGAATGTAGATCTTCGCCATGTGGTCGAGGAGTTGATGCGCGTTGGGCGTTTCCGCGACGCGACCGGTCTGCTCACGATGGCGTTCGGAGATGCGGAGCGGAAGACGAAGCGCGCAGGCACAAGCGATGTCTGGAGCCTGGTACCCGTTCTGCCAGAGGAGTTGACTCGCTTCCTTGACATGTGCATGGAGAGGGGTGAACTCCCAGAACCACATGAGCTGAAGGTGCTGTTCGATGCGCTCTCTCAGGCCGGTCCGGCCTGGGAAGAGACGCTCTCGCGTCTCGAGTGGTCTTACCTCCCGGCGTTGGAGTTCACGGGCTACAGGCCAGTTCACGTCTTTCGTCGCCTGAGCGAGGACCCAGCATTCTTCTTGGATGTACTTTCCCTGCGCTATGCTCCCGCTGAGGCTCCGCCTCGTCCACCTTCCGAGTTAGAGCGCAGGGCTGCCGAGAACGCCTACCGCCTCCTCCGTCTCTGGGACCGGCTCCCCGGCACCCATGACGAAGCGAGCGTCGATCCTGTGCGGCTCCTGCGCTGGATCGACGAGGCGAGGGCGCTGGCACGGCAGCGTGGGCTCCAGGCCGTGGCCGATATACACATCGGCCAGATCCTCGCCCGTGCTCCGGCCGACGCGGGAGGGCAGTGGCCACCCGAGGCGGTGTGCCAGGTGCTGGAGCGCCTGCGCGACACGAGCGACGTCGAGCAGGGGATCGTAAGCGGGGTCATCAACTCCGGCGGAGCGAGTTGGCGCTCCTTGGACGGCGGCGGGAATCCCGAACGTCGACGAGCGTCGCACTACCGCACCCAGGTTGAAGTGCTTCGCACACGCTGGCCCGTCGCGGCCCGCGTCCTGCGTGCGCTCGCCGAAGATCAAGATCGGAGTGCGGGATTCTGGGACTCCGGACTCAGCCTGCTCTTGGAGGATCACCCCTCGCCCCCGGGCGCTGAGGATCGCCTTCGAGTCTGGATTGATCACCTGGAGATCGCTGGACGCTACACCTTCACCACGGAGCAGGCGCATGCCGAGATCCAGGACGAACTGGAGAGCCTGGAGCGCGCGCTGCGCAGGTTGCGCGAGGACCGCCGTGTCGTGAGCCCCGAATCAGGCTTCCACGTCGTGGTGCCGCTCCGCTGGCGCGAGGTCGGCGCACCGCCGCCCGACTGGTACATCCAGGAGTGGATGGACTGGGCCGGTCTGCCCTACCGCGTAGGTCTGCGCAGCGCCGCCGCGCTCTACGGAGCCGCGCCCCAGGCTCCTCAGGACTTTCAGGTCCTCGTACCAGCCGAGCGCCCGCGTGTGAAGATTGGTGGATCCTGGATCGCCTTCATCGCGGCTGAGATCCGTGGTGAGCCCAGGCGCGTGAACACCGAGACGGGTACCATGAACGTCAGCACGCCTGAGCAGACGGCGCTGGAGCTGGTGGAACACGCGCCCCTCATGGGTGGAATCGACGCTGCGGCCAGTGTGCTGGTCGAGCTTGGAGAGGAGCTCGATCCCGTGCTCCTCGCGATGGTGGCGCAGGGCTGGCCTTCTCCTACTGTCCAGCGCCTGGGCTGGGTGCTGGAGCAGCTTGGACACCGCACCTGTGCGGAGGCTCTGGCCGCTGTGGTCGAGGAGAAGGCCAACGGTGTCGTCTGGCTGCGCTCCGAGGCCCCGGTAAGCCAGGCCCCGACTGAACCAGGCTGGCGTCTGGTCGTGGAGTACCCTCTGGAGCTCGATACGTGATCCCCCGTGCCTACATCCAAGAGTGGAGGGGCCACTTCCCATGGGTCTCGAATGAGCAGGTCGAACAGGACCTCGTCATCTCGCGTGCCCTCGTGGAGATCTTCTCCGACCCCCAGCTGCGTGACGCTCTCGCCTTCCGGGGGGGCACCGCGCTGCACAAGCTCGCCTTTCCGAGGCCGGAGCGCTACTCGGAGGACATCGATCTCGTGCAGCTTCGGGCCGAACCCATCGGCCCCACGCTCTCCGCGCTGCGCGCCCGGCTGGACCCCTGGTTGGGAGAGCCGAAGCGGCGTGTCGATGAGATGGTCACGCTCCGGTACTCCTTCGTCTCCGAGTCCATCCCGCCGGTGCCGCTGAGGCTGAAGGTGGAGATCAACACCCGAGAGCACGACCCCATCGAGCCGCTGCGCCATGTCCCTCATCGGGTCCAGTCGCGATGGTGGAGCGGTGAGGCTGAGATCACGTCGTATACGTTGGAGGAGCTCCTGGCGACCAAGCTCCGCGCGCTCTACCAGCGAAGGAAGGGCCGAGACGCCTTCGATCTCGATCTCGCGCTCCAGCTGAATCCAGGACCGGATCTCGACAAGATCGTGCACATTTTTCTCCAGTACATGGAGCGTGACGGTCGCCCCATCACCCGCGCCGAGCTCGAGAAGAACCTGCACGAGAAGCGAGAGAATCTGGTCTTCCTCAACGACATGGACGCGCTGGTCGCCTCGAGCGCCCCTCGCTTCGATCCCCTCTCCGCCTTGAACCGCATCGAGCGCGAGCTCGTCTCCCGGCTCCCGGGCGCGCCTTGGAAGAGACCGTCCCCGTCCACCTGAGCCCCGCGAACCCCATGCCCCACCACCTCCACCTCCGCATCCGCACCACCGAGTCCGGCGACCCCCTCCTCCTCCCCTTCCTGCGCGAGGCCCGGCCCTTCTACGAGGCCCCCGGCGGCATCCGGGTGCGCCTGCTGCGCAGCCTGCGCGACCCGCGGCGCTACATCGAGATCGTCGAGTACGAGGACGCGGCGGCCTTCGAGCAGGACGACGCGCGCGTGCGCTCCGACCCCGAGATGGCGGCCTGGCTCCAGCGTTGGCGAGCGCTCCTGGCCGAGGGGCCCGAGGTAGAAGTGTGGGAGGACCTCACCGCGCTCCTGGACGGCTGAGGCGGCGGGAGCCGCGCCCGCCGCTCAGGGGTGGCGCCTCTCGACCACCCTCGACTGGAAGGAGCTCTCCTGGTTCAGCGCCCGGATCGTGACGCCATCTCTGGCCATCCTCCGTTGAGCGGACGTCGGCGGGGTGTTGGTGTGGCTCGGGACCGGCGAGAGGGTGTGGTTGGCCGGGTCCCAGACCTGCCAGTCGTGGCCGGTCCAGGCCATGATCCAGTTCTGCCCAGGGTGCGTGATGTTGTAGCCGACCCAGTAGCGCGCCCCCCCGACGGGGGCGCTCGGGGTGATCTTGCGGTAGTTGCCGGCCACCGCGACCCCGGCGTTCACGTCCTCCTCCGTATACGTCTGGCCGCCGGGGAAGTAGCCCTGGAGGTTTTGATAGGGCTGAGTCCTCCCACCCATCGCGTTGTTCTGGACGTGCCCTCCGGACGGCCTCGGCACGAAGCCCTGCCGCCGATCGTGATCGTAGGCCGCGACCGCCCGGACGGCGAGGTCGTATGCGGCGATCAGCGGCCTGTTGTACGCTGCGATCGCCTTGCGGGCCTCCGTGATCTCCTCGAGGTCGATGAACGCGCCGGGCCGGATGTCCAGCGCATGCGTCTCGTCGGAGTCGGACGATGTGGATGAGGATGGCTGTGGAGCCGTGGGGGTCTGTTTGGGCGCGTCCTTTCTCCTGGATTTCGTGCCCGCCCTGGTCGTGCTGATCGCCGTGGTGGTTTGGGGCGGGGGGGGCTGCAGCCTCGACCTGGAGGGCGGAGGGCTGGCGCGCAGGTGGCTTCGAATCGCGAGAACGAAGAGGACCAGCGCGAGGACAAGTCCACCCGCCATCAGCGCGTTCAGCAGCCCGTTCCCCTGGACCACGCGCGGGTCCCTCGGCTGGGTCTGGCGCTGAGCTGGCGCCTCGTCACCTTTGTGCTCGGCGTAGACCCGCTCTTTCTCTCTGGTCGTCGCCGCGTTGAGCCTGGCGATCTCGGCGGCGTCGCCGCTCCTGGCGGCGTCGCGAAGCCCCTGGATGAGCTCGTCGAACGAGCCCGCGTCGAGATCGCCGCGCTTCACGCCAGCCGCCACGACCTCGTCGCGGTGCGCCTCGAGCACGCGCACCAGCTCCATGAGCTCCGCCTGGTCGGCCAGCATGCCGGGGTCCGGAGGCGGCTCCGCGGCCTCGTCTCCCTCGCGCTGCACCACCCCGGCTGTCCCTGCCGCGGCGTCGGGCAGCGCGCCGGTGGGGGACCCAGTCTCCGATCCGGTCGCCCGCGACCACCGCGAGGGACGTGAGCGCAGCGGGTCGGCGAGCGCGTGCGCGGCGAGGGGATCCAGGCGCACCCTGCCACCCGGGGAGCTGCTGGACCTCTGTGTGATGTGGAGCGTCAGAGCCAGGGCTGCTCCAGATGGACGGTGTTCAGTATACGACACGCGGTGGCCTCGCCGCGGCGCCCGCAGGGTCAGGTTCACTCTTCGCAGATTATTCTATTTAGACCTGACGTTTCGGTTATGTCCGCTCCGTTGGTGGCCCCGGGTGTCTGACCGTTGAGCGGAGATCTGGCCTTGGGCACCCCCTCTTGAGGTAGAGTGCGCAGGTGGGAGGTGCAGGGATGGCGGCTGCCGGGCAGAAGCGGAGGCTCGCGCTACCCAGGGGACCCTCCCAGACCCGCACGGGGGGCCGTCGATCCCCTCGCGCGCCATGGCCTCGCGGACCCGCTGGCGCGCCGAGGCGCGGCTCGAAGCCAGCCGCTTCAACGCATGGCGACCTCGCGGATCGTGGACTACCAGCAGGTCGGAGGCACCTGCGGGCTGTACTCCCTCGGCATGGCCATCTCGGGCGTGCACCAGGGGGTCGTGGCGCGACGCGACGCCCTCCTCCAGCTGCTCCTCCAGGAGGGCAACCGGGTCGGCACCTTCGTCGGCGAGTTCATGGACGCGAACAACCTGGCCACCGTGGCGACCAACCTGGGCCTCACGGCGAGGGTGATCAACTTCACCGACGTGCGAGACTTCCGCAGCAAGCTTGCCGGGACCGGGAGCGATGGCGTGGTGATGGGGTATTCGGTGTTCGACGTCCCGATGTACCGCGTCCACCCGGACCTCGCGGCCTTCAAGTACCTGTTCAGCCACTGGTCCGTCATCGAGGGGATGAGCGGGGACAACCTGACGGTCCGCGACCCCAACACGCCGGGTGAGACGCGGTCCGTCTCCATCCAGGACTTCCATCAATCGAACCAGGACGCGGCGCACTCTTCCGGGGCCTTCAGCTTTCAGGAGTTTCGGGATCGCACCTCCTTTTCGGTTGAAGCTCTGCGGAATGCCTGGGAGGTCGATGAGCTCGGGGCCCGTGGAGGCGGGCACCCGGCCGCCACGCCGCTCATCCCGCATGAGCTCCCGAGCCCCGCCCTCAACCTGCGCGGGCGGATCGTGTCCGTGAGCGGCAGCGTGACCGGGCTCCAGAACTTCGTCCACATGAAGGAGGCGGGAAGCCTGAGGAACAACGACAAGGACAAGACGGTCTCCCGGCCGCTCGCGCCCGGAACGGTGGTCGAGATCGTGGACAGCAACCGGGTCGGCAGGACCTTCAAGCTCGGGCTGTTCTCGATCGCCGCCGAACACGACTGGGTTCGCACGATGGACAACGTCGAGGGCTGGGTCCGGAAGAGCGCGCTGCGGAAGTGACGACGAGCGCTCCGCTGCGCCGCGGCACGCCCACCCCTACTGCAGATACCCCATCGCCTTGAGCTGCTCGATCTCCTCCGGCGTCTGCTCGCCCCCGGTCCAGGGCGGCGCCGAGGGGAGCTGCTTCAGGTAGCGGTCCAGCGCGCCCGAGAGCTTCTCCGCGACCTTGGGGTTCTGGGCCTTCACGTCGGTCTTCGCGCCGTTCTGCGGGCCGCTCCAGGGCTGGAGCTCGTCTGGGTTGACGCCCTCGTGCGCCTTCTTGCTCACGACGTAGAGCCAGTCGGGCGTCACGACGCCGATCTTCTTGTACTTGCGGTAGCGCGTCTCGACGAAGGCGCGCTCGGGCCGCTCCAGGATGGAGCCCTCGACGTCGAAGATGAGCGGCAGGACGCTGGTCCCCTTGACCTCGGGGCTCGGGCTCAGGCCCACATAGTCCAGCACGGTGGGGACGAGATCCTCCAGCGTGACCAGGGTGTCGGGGGTGGCGCCCGCCGGCAGGTCGCCCGCGGTGGAGAAGAGGATGAGCGGGACGTGCAGGGTGCTCCTGTAGAGCAGCGGGCCGTGGTAGCCTGAGCCCTTGACGTCGGGGTGGTCCTTGAGCCCCTCGCCGTGGTCGGCCGTGATGATGACCAGCGTGCGCTCCCAGCCGGGCAGGGCCAGGAGATCCTCGAAGAAGGCCTCGGTGTCGATGGAGGTCTGGCGCACGGCCTGGAGGTAGGGGGCGTCGTGGCGGTCCTTGTAGAGCTCCTTGAACTCGGGGCGCACGGTCTCTGGCAGCGACCACTCGTGGACGTCCATGACGTTGATCTGCAGGTAGGTCGGGCCCTTGTGAGGGGCGCGGGCCAGCTCGAGCGCCCGCTTGTAGAGCTCGCGCGCGGGCACCAGCCCAGCCGTCTGGTTGTCCTTGTCCTGGTCGTCCTGGGCGGTCATCCACTCCCACACGACGTTGCTGCTGACGTACTCGTCGAAGCCCTGGTGGAAGTTGTAGGCCGCGTTGATGTTGGGGTTGGCCGTGAGCCCGAGCGTGCGGAAGCCGCCCTGCTTCAGGTACTCGGCGAGCGTGGTCACGTCGTCGCGGAGACCGTGCGCCTTCTCCTTGTAGATCCCGAGCTCACGCCCTGGGCGCCCGGTGAGCATGGCGCCGATGGAGGGCCGGGTCCAGGGGGTCGTGGCGACCGCGTTGAGGAAGCGCACGCCGCTCCGGGCCCGCGCGTCGAGCTCCGCCGAGAGCCCGTCGGGGAGCTCCGGGTCGTAGATCTCCAGCCGGTCGGCGCGCGTGGTGTCCAGCATCAGCAGCACGACGTTGATGGGCCCGCGCTCCAGCTTCGGCAGGGGGCCCGCCGACCTCGCGGCGCGCCGCTCCTCGCCGGCCTCCTCGCCGGCCCCTTCGCCAGCCTCCGCGCCAGCCTCGCCCTTCTGCTTGTTCTTGCGCTTTTTCCCCTTCTTCTCGCTGGGCTCCTCCTTGGCGGTCGCCACGCCCTCCTCGCCGTCGCCGTCGCCCGCGTCCCCGCGCGTGAGCCGCAGCGCCAGCAGCCCCGCCAGCACCAGCGCCACCACCACCACCGGCACCACCCACGACCTGTTCATGCGCACCCGCTCCCGATTCGTCTCATCTTAATCAAGGCGGAGCGCGTCGGTGCTAAGCTCTTGTCAGAGGCGCACATGGCACGCACCCTCATCCTCCCGCTGGCGCTGGCCCTCCTGGCCGCCTGCACCGAGTACAACATCAAGGGCGGGGGCGGCACCTCGGAGGAGGCGCCCGCGGACACGGCCGTGGGCGTGCTGGAGGTGGATCCGCTGGAGGTGGACTTCGGGGAGGTCCCCCTCGGGGCCGAGAGCGCCGCCACCATCACCGTCCGCAACGTGGGCTCCTCCGAGCTCTTCCTGGAGAGCGTAGACGTGGTGGACCCCTACGGGCCCTTCAGCGTCGCCAGCCTGGGGACCCCGCTGCTCACGCCCGGCGCGTCCACCACCTTCCTGGCCGTCTTCAGCCCGAGCGAGCTCGGGCTCGTGAGCGGCGAGGTGCTCGTCGAGAGCGACGCCCCTTACGACGGCAGCGCCACCGTCTCCCTGCTGGGCGGCACCGGCTACCCCAGCTTCACGATCAGCCCGGACTACCACGACTTCGGCGAGCTGGAGGTGGGGGACGAGGACGAGGTGGATCTCGTCATCACCAACGTGGGCGACGAGGTGGGGACCATCTCGGAGCCGGTCTTCACGTCGACCTCCGAGAGCGAGCTCTTCATGAGCGATCTCGGCGAGCTCGGCTACGTGGACGTCACGCTGGCCCCGGGCGAGTCCACCACGGTCACGGCCCACTACGCGCCCGCGGACGACATGCCCGACGAGGCCACCTTCGCCTTCTCCACGGACGCGCCGGACCAGCCCTCGCTGGCCGCCATCCTGGAGGGCACCGGCGTGGAGGGCTGCGAGGACGACGTGCTGGACCTCGTCGTCATGCTCACGGTGGACGACGCCTGGAAGGGCTGGCTGGACGGGGTGGAGTTCACCGGGACCGGCGCGGGGAGCTGGACCACCGTGGACACGCTCACGCTCAGCACCGACCCGGGCTGTGAGCACGTCCTCGCCGTGTACGGTCACGACAACTACACCGTGATCTCGGGCTTCCTGGCCTCCGTGGACGTCTACGCCGGGGGCGCGCCGCTGCGCTACCTGACCGGCGAGGCCGACTGGGTGGTCACCACCACCGAGCCCCCCGACGGCTGGACCGAGGTGGACTTCGACGACAGCGACTGGGGCCCCGCCGCGGTCTGCGCGGACACCTCGCCCTGGGGCGGCTCGCCCGCCGAGCTCGTGGCCACCGGGGCCCAGTGGGTGTGGTGGGACACGGACTGCACGCGGCTGGGCGACGCCTGGTTCCGGCTGAAGTTCGGGGAGGAGGCGGAGGAGGACGAGGAAGGCTAGATGATCTAGCCTTCCGTCGCCCGCGCCCGCCGCAGGAGCAGCGCCCGCTCCGCCTCGTTGGCCGTGAGCGCCGCCGCCCGGGTGAACTCCGCCGCGGCCTCCGCCCGCCGCCCCAGCCGGGACAGCAGATCGCCCCGCACGCTGGGCAGCAGGTGGTAGCCCTCCAGGGCGCCGTCGCGGTCCAGCGCGTCCACCTCGGCGAGCCCCGCCGCCGGCCCCTCGGCCATCGCCACCGCCACCGCCCGGTTCAGCGCGACCACCGAGCTCGGGGTGACGCCCTGGAGCGTCCCGTAGAGCGTCACGATCCGCGCCCAGTCGGTGTCCTCGGGCCGGCGGGCCTGGGCGTGGCAGGCGGCGATGGCGGCCTGGAGCGTCAGCGGGCCGTAGGGCGCCCCCAGGTTCACGGCCCGCGAGAGCGCGCGCAGCCCGCGCTGGATCTGCCCCCAGTCCCAGCGGGCCCGGTTCTGGTCCAACAGCAGCACCGGCGCCCCGTCCGGGCCCACCCGCGCCGCCGATCGTGAGCCTTGCAGCTCCATCAGCGCCAGGAGCCCGTGGGCCTCGGGCTCGTCCGGCGTCAGCGCGCAGAGCACGCGGCCCAGGCGCAGGGCCTCCTCGCAGAGCTCCTGCCGCAGCCAGCGCGCGCCCGAGGTCGCGGCGTAGCCCTCGTTGAAGACCAGGTAGATCACGTCCAGCACGCTCTGGAGCCGCTCGGCCCGCTCCTCGGAGCGCGGCACCTCGAAGGGCACCTGGCGCTCGGAGAGCAGGCGCTTCGCCCGGACCAGGCGCTGGGCGATGGTCGGCTCGGAGACCAGGAAGGCGCGGGCGATCTCCGCGGCGGAGAGCCCGCAGAGCAGGCGCAGCGCGAGCGCCACCCGCGCGTCCGGGGAGAGCACCGGGTGGCAGCACACGAAGATCAGGCGCAGCAGGTCGTCGCCCAGGTCCTCGTCCAGCCGCTCGACCGGGGGCGGCTCCGCGCAGGCCGGGGTCTCCGCCAGGATCTCCGTGCGCTTGCGCTCGTGCAGGGCCTCGCGCCGCCAGCCGTCGATGGCCCGGCGCTTCGCCGTCGTCATCAGCCAGGCCCCCGGGCGGTCGGGGATCCCGTCCCGGGGCCACTGCTCGAGGGCGGCCAGCAGCGCGGTCTGGGCCAGATCCTCGGCCCGCCCCACGTCGCCCGCCCAGCGCGCCAGGCCCGCGTGCAGGCGCGCGGACTCCAGGCGGAAGACCGCCTCGATGGCCTGGTGGGTGGCGAGGCGGGCGGCGGCAGGCTCCACACCTGCCGTCTACCGCGCCGGACGCGCGCCGTAAAGCTGGAGGAAGCTCAGCTCTGCCCGGTCTGCTTCAGGATCTCCTGGCGCATGCGCTCCTCCTGGGCCTGGAGCTCGGGCGTGAACGCCTCGCCGAAGTCCTCCGCCTCGAAGACGCGGCGGATCTCCACCATCTGGTCGTCGTCGGCCGGGATGCGGCGCGCCCACTCCTTCGCCTCCTCCATGGAGCGGCACTGCCACATCCAGAAGCCGCCGACCACCTCGCGGGCCTCGGCGAAGGGGCCGTCGCTCACCACCGGCTTGCCGCCGGACCAGCGCACGCGCGCCCCGTTGGCGCTGGGGTGCAGGCCCTCTCCGCTCAGGATGACGCCGTTGTTGACGAGCTCCTCGTTGAACGCGCCCATCGCGGCCAGCTGGGCCTCCGTGGGCATGGCGCCGGCCTCGGCCTTGGGACCCGGGTACATGATGACCATGAAGCGCATGACGTTTCTCCGTTGACCTTGGGGGGATTGACGTTGGGGGGGATTCGGAAGGAGCGTCCGAATGCGGCGCTCTGATCACACGTCGAAGGAGGGACGGCGAGATCGACCGCGGTCGTGCGATCTCTCGATCTTTTTTCGGCGTCCCGGTCAGTCGGTCCACACCGCGCCTTCTACCTCGACTTCTCCGTCGAGCACCTCTGCTCCCGACTCGTCGCCCAGGTTCCGCAGGGCCCAGGCGAGCGCGTAGGTGTTGATGATGCGGAAGCCCTCCTCGGCCGCGATCTCGCCCTCCACAGGCGTCAGCACGCCGCTGAGGTCGGTGAAGACCTGGTGGCCGCCGTTGGTGATGGTCACGCGCCGGTCCGGCCCGCCCTGGAGCGCCGCCCAGGTGGGGTCGCCGCTGGAGGTGGTGGAGCCGTCCAGGTCCCCGCCCATGAGCAGGACCGGGGTCTCGATGGCCCCGAGCGCGTCCAGGTCGAAGAGGTCGCTGTCCCCCGCCGCCATGGGGAGGATCGCGGAGAAGCGCGCGTCGCCCAGCCCCGCGGCGAAGGTGGCCTCCGCCTCCGCGCTCCAGGTCGAACAGAAGCCGTCCGTGTCCGCGCTCTCCGCGCAGGCCGCCAGCGCGTCCGGGTCGTAGGGCGCGCCCGCCGCGGAGAAGGCCGTGTACCCGCCGAAGCTGTGGCCCATCAGGAGGATCGGGTCCTCGCTGGCCGAGATCCCCGCCTCGCCCCCGCCCAGGACGTGGTCCAGCACCGCCGAGAGATCCAGCGGTCGCTGGTAGTAGATCGCCGTGCTCCGGTCGGAGCCGTCCAGGAAGGTGTTGTCCGTGTGGTCCGGTGCCGCCACCAGGAGGCCGTGGCTGGCCAGATGCCGCATCAGGAAGCTGCTGTTCTCGGCGTAGCCCTGGTGGCCGTGGCTGAAGACCGCGAGGGGGAGCGCCTGCTCCAGCGGGGCGGCGTCCCCCAGCACGCCCGGCGCGTCCCACAGGTCCATGTAGCGCACGGTCTCCCCCGTCTCGTCGGCGGTGGGGTACCAGAGCGCGAGCCGTAGGGTGCGCTCGCCCTCGCCGTCGGGGTCGGCGTAGGTCACCGAGGACTCCCGGTAGCCCACCGACCAGGGGCCGGGCTCGTCGAGCGCGAGCGGGGTCTCGGACGCGGTGTCGGTCTTGTCGGCGTCGCCGCAGGCCAGGAGCGCGAGCAGGATCATGAGGGCCTCTCCGGGTTGGTCTGGGGGCGGGCGCCGAGCGTGAGCGCGACCCCGCCCAGCGTGAGCGCGAGCGCGAGCACGCCCAGCCCTCGCCGCGCCCCCGCGTCCGCGCCGAAGTTCGGGTCTCCGCAGGGCTCGGAGGGGAAGACGCCCGCCCGGCGGACCGAGAGCCGCGTGTAGCGGGCCGCCTCCTCCGGGTCGCGATCCCGGTGCCAGCGCCAGGCCCGGCAGAGGATCACGGGCACGTCGGGGTCGTCGTCGGGCAGGAGGGCGGCGGCCTCGGCGGCCAGCGCGGCGGCGGTGTAGCGGTAGTGGTAGCGGAGGTCCGGCGTGGGCGCGCTCGCCCGCCAGCGGGCCTCCTCCTCCGCGCTGGGGCTGGGCTCCTGGGGGCTCTCGAAGCGCGCCCGCGGGGGGACGTAGAGCTCGTAATTCCCTTCGAACATCGCGTAGTCGGGATCCAGCTCGGTCCCGAGGATCTCCATCCCTCGCTGGCGCGCGACGAGGGCGGCCTGCCACAGCGCCCGCGCCCGCTCACGGGGGGAGGCGTCGCTCTGGCCGCGCGCCAGACCGTCCTGGTAGCGACGCACATCGTCCCGGAATTCAGAAGGGAAGTCCTCGAGATCCACCGGTTCTCCCGCGCGCAGGGCCCGGCGGGCTACCGCCCAGCGCAGGTCTGCGCCCAGTGGCTCCGCGGGCAACGCCGCCGTCAGCGTCGTCGCCTCCGGCAGGTCCAGCACGCGATCCACCACGTAGGCCGCGTCCTGCGAGCGGCGAGCACAGACGAAGGCGTCGAGCGCGCCCGACCAGTCCCGGCGGGAGAGCCGCAGGAGCCCCGTATCCGCCCAGGCCTCCTGGGCGGGCTGGACGCTGTCCCCGCGCTCCCCCAGGCTGGCCCGCTCCCAGAGTTCGCCTTCGGGGAAGCCTCGCGCGGCGAGCTCGAGCTCCCGCTCCGCCGCCGCCAGCTGACCGGCGCGGAGGAGCAGCCGGCCGCGCAGCCAGTGGACGAGGGGCGAGGGCGCGGCGCGCGCGAGCCAGGTCTCGGCGCCGGCCGCGTCTCCCGCCTGGTAGTGCATCCAACCCAGCCAGTCCGCGTCGGGGATGGGGTTCTTCGCGCCGCGCGTGGCGTCGAGCCAGGCGCGGGCCGGCGCCAGATCGGCCTTGTCTACGTAGGGGCCGCCGCGGGAGACGGCCCAGGCCGTCGCCACCCGCGCGAGCACCGGGTCGTCCACCCAGCTTCCCAGCGCGCCCGCGTCCCTGGCCTTCTCCACGACCATCTGGAGCGAGCGCACCGCGCCCAGCTCTCCTGCGCCGAGCTGCTCCAGGTACAGATCGGCCGCGCCGCGCCAGTCCTGGCTCCAGAGCCTCCGCCCGGCTTTCTCGCCCAGGGCCCAGGCGGCGAGCCCCAGCGGATCGGGCTCGCCCGCGTCCACCAGCGCCAGCACCCGGTCGTAGTCTGCCTCCCGCATGCTCGCCCGCGCGAGCATGAGCGTCGCGGGCAGCGCGCGACCTCCCCGCGCCTCGGGCGGGAGCGCCAGCACGGCCTCGAAGCGCGCGACCGCCGCGTCGATCTCGCCACGGCGCCAGGCCGCCCCGCCCTCGGCGTACAGCGCGAAGCCGCGCGGCAGGCTGTCGGGCAGCGCCGGGCGCTCCCCCGGCCCGCCCAGCCGCCAGCGCCGCCAGGCCTCCGGTGACACCCCGTGGGCCTGGATCGTCTCCAGCTCCTCGTCCAGGATGCTCCGGTGGGAGGCGCGGTATCGGCTCGGCAGGGCCAGGCGCTTCAGCTCCACGCTGAGGTCGGCGACGGGCGCCACCCAGAGCTCATCGGGCGGCATGCTCACCAGCATGGACGTGAGGTCGGGCCCGCAGGCCCGCGCGGGCGGGGCGAGGATCATCCAGGCGAGCTCAATCCAGGACATCAAGGCTCACCTCCACCGGGCCCTCGAAGCGCGCCCAGCCCACCGGCCGGGCCTCCCCCGGGCCGAGCACCTGGCCCTCCCGCGCGCGGAGCACGAGGCCCTCGGGCTCCAGGACCGGGCGGAAGCCGGCGTAGGCGTCCACGGCCAGCGGCGAGGCCGGCGCGCGCAGCCGCAGGTCGGGGAGGTGCGCGTCCGCGTCGCCGTCGTTGCGCACGAAGAGCTCGTACAGACCAGGGTCCTCCGCGGTCGCCCCGGCCCGGAGCTCCGGCGCGGGCGCGCGCCCCTCCATCACCGAGCGCAGCGTGGGCCAGCGCCAGGCGTGGGCGTCGGCCTCCGTGGGCAGGCGGAACCAGAGGATCCCGGCCAGGCCGGGCGGCGGGTGGGCCTCCAGCTCGGAGACCAGGGCGGCCAGCGCCACCGGATCGGCGCGGAGCTCGCGCGTCTCCACCGCCGCCGACCAGGGCAGCGCCCGCTCGGCCGTGGCCCCCAGGAAGCGGCCCTCGGGCGTGAACGCCGCGGTGTAGCCGTGGGTGGGCAGGGCGATCTCGAAGGGGACTCCCAGCGCGGACGCGCGCCGGATCGCCACCCGCGCGGCGTCCGGGTCGACCAGCGGCTGGAGCGCGTCCGGGCTGGAGGGCGCCTCGAAGCTGTGGAGCTGGAGCGTCCAGGAGCCGACCTCGGCCAGCAGGGCGGGCAGCTCGGGCCGGGAGAGCCAGTCCGGCAGCCCCGTGATCGAGAGCGGGACAGGGACGGCGGCGCGCACCTCTCGCAGCACCGCGGCGTAGCGGGCGAGCTGACCCGAGGCGACGTCCACGTCCAGCTGGAGCGCCACGAGGTCCACGCCCTGGGCGCGGAGGCGGTCCACCGTGCGGGCGGCGTGGGCCGGGAGCCCCCAGGTGGCCAGATCGTCTCGCCAGGGCGCGCGCAGCACCGCGATCACCGGGCGGCCCTGGAGAGAGCCCGGATCGAGCGCGATCTCGGTGACCTGGGGCTCGGTCTCGCCGCTCAGCTCCGCCGCCAGCACGGCCACGCGGCGGAAGTGCGGGCTCCGCTCGCTCACCGCCGCTCGGACCTCGGGCGTCCAGGCCCGCTGCCAGACGTAGACGTCCTGAGGCAGCGCGGGGCGGGCTCCCTCGCAGCCGAGCAGGACCAGCAGCAGCGTGGGCCCCAGGCTCATCCAGACACGCGCGCCGCGACCTCGTCCACGCGCCAACCCGGCTTCCGCCAGCCGAGCCGACGCCTCGCCGCGGCCGTGTCCACCTGCGGCATGTGCGCCTCCACCAGCGCCACCGTGTCGGCGACCAGGGCCTCCATCACCCCCAGCGCCCCCGCCCGATCCGGCGCGAAGAGCGCGCGCAGGCGGGCCTCCAGGTCCGGCGGGGCGATGGAGAGCTGGCCCACGAAGCGACCCAGCCGCTTGTGCTGAAAGGGGGTGTAGTACACACGGTTCAGGCCGGACAGCACGCCCAGCACGCTCTGGGCGGTATCCACCAGCAGTTGATGGACCCAGACCAGCCCGTCGCGGTCGAGGATCTGGCCGGGGATGCTCCAGGCGGGGAAGAACACGAGGTAGCGGCGCACCATCGCCTCGGCGAGGGCCGGCGGGTAGTCGGCCGCGCGCGCCCGCCAGGCCTCGATCCGCTCCTCCCCGTACAGCGCCCCGCAGCAGAGGATCCCCTCCAGCGCCTTGGCCAGCGGCGTGTCCACCGCGTGCCGCACCAGCAGCTCGTCCATGGTGCGCTCGAGGCCGCCCACCGTGCTGTGGATGAGCTGCACCTCCACCCCGCAGAGGTCGAAGGCCTCGACGAAGCCGTCCTCCGCCCGCGCCCCCAGGGGCCGGCGCGCCAGCCCGCCCAGCGCCGCGCAGATCTCGCCCAGCGCGGCGTCCTCGGGCAGCGCGCCCTCATAGTACACCGCCATGTCGATGTCGGAGATCCCGTCCGCCAGGCCCTTCGCCACCGATCCGGTCACCATCGCCGCGCACGCGCCGGGCAGCCCGCGGTGGGCCTCGGCCACCTGCGCCGCCAGCCGGTGGAGGAGCACACTCTCGTTCGTCATGCCGGACCTCCTCGGCGAGGGGCTCCTGCGCCGGTTATCCTGGGGCAAAGGGAGGGACCATGAGGACGCTGCTGTTCGCGCTGCTGCTCGCCGCCTGCGGGGGCGACAAGGACGGATCCGGCGAAGGGGAGGGCGAGGGCGAGGGGGAAGGGGAAGGGGAAGGCGAGGGCGAGGGCGAGGGCGAGGCGACCTTCCCCGACGATCCTACGCCGTTCACGCTCGCGGTCAGCGGCGCCTACGAGGGCTCGCTGGTCTTCGACGCGCCCGAGTGCACCTGGTCGGAGGACGCGCCCAACTTCCGCGCCTTCTGGCGCAACGAAGCGCGCGACCACGTCTTCGTCCTCATCGCCGACATCCTGAGCGTGTTCGAGGGCGCCGGCACCTACACCGAGGCCGACGGCCGGGTGCAGATCAAGCTCCAGGAGGAGGCGGGTGGCACGGGCTACTACTTCGCCAGCGACGCCGACCAGGGGGACACCGTCTCCGTCACCGTGGACAGCGTGGACGCCGAGCGCGCCTGGGGCGAGTTCACCTTCTCCGGCCTCCACGACGACGCCAGCGAGGTGACCGCCACCCCGCAGCCCGTCCCCATCTGGTGCCCGGAGATGAACTGACGCGCTGACCGGCCGAGATCAGACGGTCGGCTCGGCGGCGGTGCTGGCCAGCGGGCTCTGGGCCTCGCTCTGCTGACCCTCGCCCTGCGCCGTCGCGTCGGCCTTCGCCGCCCAGAAGTGCAGCTTGCCGAACTGCATGTGGGAGTTGTGCTCGACCTTGTCGGGCTGGGTGGAGGCCCCCGAGATGTCCATGTACATGAAGCGCTCGGGGAAGGGGTTGACGCCCGTGTAGATCTGCTCAGCCGCCTTGATGGCGGCGCAGGCCGTCTTCATGTCGAGCTGGCTCGGCAGTTCCGCGCCGAACTTGGCGGCGTTGCTGAAGCCCGTCAGGCGATCGGGCTTGTGGTAGAGCGGCATCTTGCGCTGCACGTCGAAGAGCAGACCCTGGAAGTTGGCGGCCCCGAACTCCTTGGTCGCCTCCGGCTTCGCCAGCGTCTCCTCCCAGCGGTTGAAGTAGACGCTGCCGATGGCCAGCATCTCCTTGGTCACCGTCTCCGACGGCGTGGCGTGGGAGTAGATCAGGCTCGCCAGGAGCTGGATGTCGTTGGAGCTGAGCAGCCGGAAGCGCACCTCGGGCGGGAGCGGCATGGACTTCAGCACGCTCTCCATGCCCTGGCCGGTCTGCGCGGTGGGCCCGGACTGCCCCGAGCTCTGGCCCCCCCGGATGAGCTCGTTGAGCGCCTCATTGCCGTGCGCGTCCTGCAGATCGATAGGAGACAGCTCCTCTTCCGCGATCTGTGGGCCGGAGCCGCCGCTGGCCACGCGCGTCTTCTTCAGGGCCTCGGCGGGGTTGCTCCCGCCCTTGTAGGACATTCCGCTGCGCGGGTTGGCCGGCATGCGCACCTCGAGCTTCGTAGGGGAGAAGAGATCATACACCAGTCGGAGCCAGATGAGCGCTGTCAAGCGCTCGTCAGGTTCGCCTCACATGTTCTCGACGCTTTCCTGACAAACCAGCGGGCGGGTCCGTGGTCAGTCCTCCAGAGAGGTGAACCATGATGAACCCCCAGCCCACCCCCCGCCATGCCCCAGCCCCGGAGGCCGAGGCGCGCGTCCTGCGCGTGGGATTGTTGCACAATGGCGAGCTGAAGCAGGAGACCCTGCTGCGGCCCGGCCAGGAGCTCAGCCTCGGTCGCTCCCGTCGCTGCGCCCTGGTGGTGGACGATCCCGCGCTCCCCCGCCGCCTGGTCCTGGTCGAGCTCACCCGCGAGGGCCCCGTCCTCGTGCTCCAGCCCGGCATGAGCGGGCGCGTGGCCCTGCCCAGCGGCGTCCACGAGATCCGCGAGGCGCGGGCCTCGGAGCGCGTGCGCCTGGACGAGCGCAGCCGCGGGCGGGTGCAGATCGGGAGCTGGACCCTGCTCTTCCAGTGGGTGAGCGCCCCGCCGGTCCCCCTGCGCGTGCCGCCCTCCATGCGGCCCTCGCTGATCGGCGACGATGACCCCGTCTTCGCCGGCTCGCTGGGCTCCTACGCCGCCGCCGCGCTGGCCTTCTTCGTCTTCCTCGGCCAGGTTCAGCTCCCGGCGGAGGCCATGAGCATCGACCAGCTGGACCCGCGCGTCGTCGACCTCTTCCGGCAGATCTCGCCGCCCGAGCCGACCCCGGGCGAGCTCGTGGACCTCGGCGAGCAGACCCGCGCCGAGGCGCGCCGGGCGGACGCGCGGGAGCGTCGGGCGGATCGGGAGGAGCGCCGCGCCGAGCGCACCGCCGCCCGGGAGGCGCGCGACGCCCGCAGCGTGGAAGAGCAGGCCGCGGAGGCCCGGGAGGCGGTCCTGCGCCTGCTCGGCACCCACGGCCAGCCCGGTCGCCCCGACGTCTTCGCCCAGAGCGACGACGTCGGCGCCAGCATGCAGGGCCGGCTGGAGGACGTCGGCGGCGTGGATCTGGCCTCCAACGGCCCCATGGGTCCGCGCCAGGGCTCGGGCGGGCGCGCGGACGCCGGGGGCACCACGCTCGGGCGCTCCGGGCCGGCGGAGGCGGTCCTCGGCCAGGGCCCCGCCGCGTCGGTGCGGACCCGCGTGGGCGCGGTGGAGACCATCGGGGCGGAGCCCGGCTCGGTGGAGGGGATCAAGGCCACCATCGGCCGCTACACCAGCGCGATCACCGGCTGCTACGAGCAGGCCCTCCGCCAGAACCCCGAGCTCTCGGGCAGGCTCATGCTCTCCATCAGCGTCACGCGGGGCGAGGTCATGGACGTCGCGGTGACCGAGAACACCACCGGCGCCGACGAGATCTCCCGCTGCGCCGAGCTGCGCGCGCGGACCTGGACCTTCGACCGCGCGTTGACCGCGGACATCCTGGCGCCCTTCTCGCTGAGCCGCTGAGCCCCCGCCGAGGGCCCGCGCGCTGGATAGGTTCTCGCGCAGGCCCTCGCCCCCGGAGCTCCCCTGAACCTCGCCACCACGCACCTGACCGCCGACCTGGACGGGATCGCGTCCATGGTCGCCCTCTGGCTGCTGGAGGGCCCCTGTGAGCTCGCCCTGCCGGGCTCCATGGACCCCACCAGCCACCGCTTCTGGAGCGAGAACCAGGACGAACTGCCCCCGCTGCTCTCGGTGCGCGAGGTGCGGGAGCGGCTGGAGCGCGAGCCCCTGGAGCGCCTGCGGGTGGGGGACACGGCCGACCCGGCGCGCCTGGGCTGGCTGGGGGAGCTGGCCCTGCGCGCCGAGGACGTCCTGTGCTGGGACAACCACCCGCCCGGCGAGCAGGATCTCCCCCGCGCCCCCATGCCTCCCAGCGGCGCCTGCACCTCGGCCCTGGTCCTGGAGCTGGAGCGCCGCGGGCTCCGGCCCAGCCCCGCCCAGGCCTCGCTCTTCCTGCTGGGCGTTCACGTCGACACGGGGCACTTCACGTACCCGGGCACCACCGACCTCGATCACCGCGCCGCCGCATGCTGTCTGGCCTGGGGCGCGCCTCCCGATCTGCCGCGGCGCTACCTGCCCAAGGGCTACACCGCCCGCCAGCTCGGCCTGTTGGAGCAGATGGCGGCGGGGGTGGAGCGCTGGAGCATCGGCGCGCAGGAGGTCGCCGTCGCCTCGCTGGAGTCGGATGACTACGAGCCCGATCTGTCGGTGCTGCTGGAGCAGCTCCGGGAGGCGGAGGGCTGGGGCTGCGCCTACCTGCTGGTCGCCCAGGGCGCGCGCATCGCCGCCATCGGGCGCAGCGACGGGGGGCACGACGTCGGCGCCATCCTGCGCGCGCTGGGCGGCGGCGGTCACCCCGAGGCCGCCAGCGCCGTGCTGCGCGCCGCCACCCTGCTGGACGCCCGCGCCCTGCTGCGCGAGGCCCTGCTGGAGCGCCTGGAGCGCCGCCGGACGGCGGCCGAGATCGCGGTCCGGCGCGTGGTCCACGTCCCGGCGACCGCCACCGTCGCCGAGCTCGCCGAGACCCTCCACCGCTCCCGCCTGAACGCCGTCCCGCTCTCCGAGGGGGAGGGCGAGAGCCTCACCCTGGTCGGCCTGGTCTCGCGCCAGGAAGTCGACGCCGCCATGCGCCACCAGCTGGGAGATCGGCCCGCCATCGAGATCAGCGCCGGCCCTCCCGCCTGGGCGCCGCCTGAGGCCACCCTGGCCCAGGTCCGCCACCTGCTCATCGAGGACGGTCGGCGCCTCGTCGCCGTGGGCACGCCCCCGGGCCCGCCCATCGGCGTGCTGACCCGCGGCGCCCTCTTCCGCGCCTGGGAGGCCGAGGAGCTCAGCCGCCCCGACCTCGACGCCCCCACCCCGCCGGACAAGGTTCGCCAGCTCATGCGGCGGGGCCTCGGGCGCGCCCTGCCCGATCTGGAGCGCGTGGGCGCCCTGGCCCGCGAGCTCGGGGCCCGCGCCTGGCTGGTGGGCGGGTGCGTGCGCGACCTGCTGCTGGGGCGGCCCGCGCGCGATCTCGACGTCGTCGTGGAGGGAGACGCCATCGCGCTCGCCTGGGCGCTGGTGGCCCGGGAGGGCGGGGAGGTCGCCGTCCACGAGGCCTTCGGCACCGCGCACTGGACCCACGGCGGGCGTGAGATCGATCTCGCGACCGCCCGCGTCGAGTGGTACGAGGCGCCCGCGGCCCTGCCTCGCGTCGCCCACGCGGAGCTCCGACGGGACCTGTACCGGCGAGACTTCACCATGAACGCCATGGGCGTCTCGTTGGATCCCTCCGATCTGGGCGCGCTGGAGGATCCCTTCGGCGGGGCGCGCGATCTGCGTCAGGGGCTCCTGCGCGTCCTGCACGGGCTCAGCTTCCATGACGATCCAACGCGGGCCTTCCGCGCGGCGCGATTCGCCGCCCGCTTCGACTTCCGGTTGGCTCCCCAGACCGAGGCCCTGCTGCGCGCCGCCCGGCGCTCGGGCGTGCTGGACGCGCTCGGCCGGGAGCGCCTCGGCGCCGAGCTGGACCTCATCCTGGGCGAGCTCGGGGTGGTGCAGGCGACCCGCCTCCTGCGCGACTGGGAGCTGCTCACCCTCGTCCACCCGCGCGTCATCTCGGACGCGCGTCTGCTGGATCGGCTCGCCCAGGTGATCGCCGCGCTGAACCGTGTGCGCGGCCTGTACCCGAGCCCGCTCCCCATTCGACAGGCTGATCCGCTGTGGATGGTGCTGGCGGGGGCGTTGCCCGTCGAGGAGCGCTCCGGGCTGGTGCGCATGGTCCCGGGGGATCGTCACGCGCACCGACGCTGGGTCAGCGGGCCGGAGCGTGTGGAGAGGGCGCTCTCCGAGGTCTGGAGCGCGCGCACCCCGTCCGAGGCGGCGCATGCGCTCCAAGGGCTCGACCTCGTGGAGCGGGTCTACGCCCTCGGCGTCTCTCCAGGCCCGAAGAACGAGCGCTGGCTCCTCTGGTGGGAGCGGGAGGGGCTGCACGTCCGCAGCGTCGTCACCGGAGAGACGCTGCTGGCGCGCGGCGCCGCGCCCGGACCCGCGATGGGGAGAGCGCTGCGCGCCGCCCAGGACGCCGCCTGGGACGGCCTGGACGCGGACGCGCAGCTCCGGGTGGCCGAGGAGGCCCTCAGATCAGGGCCGGGCCCAGGTGCCGAATCGACGTGATCTCCGCCACCCCGTGCCGGTTGCTCACCGCCGTGATGGCGTTGGAGGCGGCGGACGCGATGTCGGTGGCGACGATCAGGTACTCGTAGGTGTTGTCGCCGGCGCGGACGTGGATCGCGTAGCCGTGCATCTTCAGCGCGGGGAGCGCGGCGGGGGCCGTCTCGACAGCCGGCGCCGCGGCGGGGGCGGGCTTCGCGTTGTCAGCCTTCGGGGCCGGGGCCTCGACGACCACCTCGGCGGCGAGCTCCTCCGCCTGCGCGGCGGGGGCCGTGTCGGGGACCACGCCCTCCTCGCTCTCGTCCCGCCAGCGCGCGGGGATGTTGTGACGGCGACGGAAGGCGCGGACGTTCTCCGGGGTCACGCCGGCCATGGTCGCCACCTCGCGATCCGGCAGCGTCCCGACCAGATCCATGTAGGAGTCCAGCTTGGACGCGCGGCGCTGCGGAGACTTCTTGTCGTCGCTGTCCGCCGCCGCCTTCGCCTCGGCCGCCGCCTTCGCCTCGGCCGCCGCCTTCGCCTCGGCCGCCGCCTTCGCCTCAGCCGCCGCCTTCGCCTCAGCCTCGGCCTTCGCGGCGTTCTCCCGGCGAGAGCTGAGCCCGTGACGACGGCGGTAGATGCGCACCGCCTCCGCCGTCACGCCCGCCTTCGCGGCGATCTCGGCGTCGGAGACCGTGCCGATCTGATCCCGGAAGGCGTCCAGCTTGGAGCGACCCTTCGTCTCCTTGGCCGGCTTCTCCTCGGGCGCCTCCTCCGGCGCGGCGACGGTCTCCTCGGGGGCCGCCTCCTCGGCGGGCGCACCGTCCTCATCCTCCGAGCCGGCCCGCTTGGAGGGCGGCTCCTGGCCCATGCCGAACTTGTACCCCTCATAGGCGGGGATGTCGTGACGGCGACGATAGCGCCCGACGATCGAGGGCGTGCTGTTGCAGAGCAGAGCGATCTCGTGATCGGGCATCGTGCCCATCAGGTGCTTGACCGAGTCGAGGTGATCCGTCGGCTTGGGGCTGCGAGGCATGGATTTGCTTCTCCACCAGGGTGATTCGAGGACGTTGAGTAGCGAGAGCGCGGTCTGACCGGGTTGAGAGAGGCGCAGGCGAGGGGTCACCGACCGAAGGACACCTGTGTGCGCCCTGTCTTCCATAGCGTGTAACGTATCGAGTTCTCCCGCGCCACTGGGGAGTGTTCTTTTTCCCTCCCCCTCAGCTTGTGTGCCGGGCGCCGATTGGCACAGTTGAGCGACGTCGAGAGTGGCGATAACGCGCGAAGCAGGCGCACTTGAGTCTTCGTCGCGCCCTGGATGGTGGCGTGGACGGAAACGAAGACCCTTCGGACCCGGAGCCATCACGAGCGGGGCGCGTCAGAAAAACGCGCTTCGCGCCTGATGGCGGGGAGATAGCGACAGCAGTCGGGCATTGACGGGTCAATGAAGTATCGAAGCTCCAGCATCGCCCGACTGTGAGCTATCGACCAGCAAGAAAGCGTCAGGGCGCGACCGGGGGCCGCGTCCTGGCGACGCGATCAGGGTCTGCTGCGAGGACCTCGACGGAGGCGCGCCGCGGCAGTTCGAGCTGGATGTGCGCGGAGCATCTCTCGCTCCGGCGGCTCCTGGGCGGCCTCGAGGTCGAGGAAGCTCCCCTCCAGGAGCTCCGCCTGTCGGAGCGCCTCCTCACCCTCCACCGCCGCCACGGCGCGATCGGCCTCGAGCGCGCGGAGCTGGAGGCGCCAGAGGCGGGTCGGCTGACTCGCCGCCCAGGCCTGTACGCTCTCGGGGATGGCGATCCGCTCGCCGCGATCCGCCCGCGCGCGACCCAGGCAGAGGGCCAGCTCGGCGCAAGCCAGGACGTGTCCCGTGGGCTCCACCGCCGCCAGCGCCGCCGTCAGCGCCGCGTCCGCCTCCGCCTCCGATCCGAGCGTGAGCGCCCGCCACGCCGAGAGCAGCGCCCCGAGGACGACGAGCCCTTGTGAGCGCGCCAGCGTGGCGCCGCTGTCCAGGAGCTCGAAGGCCTCCGCCTTTCGCCCGCGCGCCAGCAGGGCCCGCGCGTTGACCCGCACGCAGGCGAGCGTCACGGTCAGGGGGAGCGGCTCCCGCACGCGCTCCAACGCGCCCAGCAGGGTGAGCGCCTCCTCGGCGCGCCCGAGATCGATCTCCAGCTCAGCCTGGGCCGCCAGCAGCTCGCCGTAGGCCCCCATGTTGCCGGTGAGCCGCGCCGCCTCGCGGTGTCGGGACAGCGTGTGCCGCGCCTCGCTGAGCCGACCCTGTAGGCGCTGCGTGGCGGCCAGCGCGCAGGCGGCGGACCACTGCCCCGCGTCGTCCTGGCTGCGGACCAGCGAGGCCGACGCGCGTCCCAGCTCGCGCTCCGACTCGACGAGATCTCCTCGGGCCAGCAACACCATCGCCTGCCCGAGCCGCGCCCGCGCCGTCGTGCGCAGATCTCCGGCCCGCTCGCCGCCACGTCGGGCCTCGTCGAAGCTGCTCGCCGCCCCCTGCAGGTCCCCCCGCTCCAGCGCGTCCTGGGCGCGGCTGAGCCGGACCAGCGCGCGGATCCGCGGGGCCGAGGCCTGATCCACCAGGCGGTTGGCCCGCGCCAGGCGCGCCCGGGCGCGGTCGAGCTGCCCGCGCCTTCGGTACAGCTCCGCTGTGTACAGGTCCACCTCGGCCTGACGCGCCGCGTCGGTCGCCAGGGACATCGCGCGGGCCAGCGAGCGATCCGCCCGTGGGTCCTGGGCGTCGATCGCCGAGAGGGCGCGCGCGTGACACAGGAGAAGGCGCGCCATCAGGGGCGAGGAGGTGGTCTGCGGATCGTCCAGGCGCTCCACCAGGGGGCTCAAGATGTGGAGCACCTCCGCCGGCTGTCCGTCGTCGAGCCAGCGCTCGGCCCAGGGCGCCGCCTCCAGCAGGGCCGGCTCCAGGTGACCGGAGGCCACCAGCAGGCGAACCTTCGCGGCCGTGGGCGGCGCGGTGGCCAGCCCGGAGGCCACCCGCTGGCGGAGCTCGTCGACCCGTTCGGCGGGGATCGCGTCCAGGGCCAGCCGGCGGAACTCGCGGAGCCGGAAGCGCCACGTCTCGACGCCACCGTCGTCGATCTGCTCCACGAGCCCCTCTCGCTGCATCGCCAGCAGGCCGGCGCGGAGCTCCAGCGCGGGCAGGCCCGAGACGTGGGTGAGCAGGTCCAGGTGGGCCTCTCCGCCCGCGGCGGCCAGGGACTCCCACACGCGCCCGCAGACGCGGCTCAGGCTCTGCAGGTGGACCTGGATCGCCTGAGGCAGGGTGGGCGGGAGCGCCAGGCGCCCGCGGGCCCTCGCCCCGGCGCGCACCCCGGCGCGCACCAGACCGTCGAGGCGCCCGGGCAGCCCCGCCGTGGCCTCGTGGAGGCGCTGCGAGAGCGTGATGGGCGGCGTCTCCGTGCCCAGCATCGCGCTCACGAGCTGGCCCACCTGCGCGATCTCCAGCCCACCGAGCGCGAGGGTCCGCGCCTCGGGGAAGATCTGCGCCAGCGCGGGCGGGAGCTGGCCGTCGCTGGACTCCACCGTCGCCACGCAGACCAGGGGCAGACCCGCCTCGGCGGCGCGCAGGCGGGTGGCGGCGAGGGCCTGGAGCGCCAGGGGGCGGGCCTCATCCAGGTTCTGCAGGGCCAGGAGCACCGGGCGCCCCTCCACCCCGGAGCGCTTGCGGATGAGCGAGGTCAGCTCCAGGAAGAGCACCAGGCGCGTGGACGCCGGGGGCGCGGGCGAAGCGTCCCGCAGGATGGCGTAGGCTGGATCGGTGGGGCCGTCCTTGCGCAGCTCCCGCGTGATCGCCCAGGCCACGGACGTCAGCGCGCCGAGGCCGGACGGTCCCGGGAAGGTCGCGGAGAAGGCGGGGATGTTCCGCGCCGAGGCCAGGCGCGTCGCCTCGGCGAGCATGCGACCCCGGCCCGAGCCCTGCGGCCCCACCAGGAAGAGCATGCTGCCCGGGCGGGCCTCCTGGAGCAGGCGGTCCAGCGCGGCGCTCTCCTCCGCGCGCCCCACCAGGGGCAGCTCGCCCGACCAGGGAGGGCCGATGGCCAGCGGCGCCGCGCCGAGCCCGCTCTGACGCAGGTTCTCGGCCACCTCTCGCGCGTTCTTCGGGCGGTCGTCGGGGCGCTTGGCCAGCAGGCGCATGATGAAGGTCGACAGCACCGCGGGCAGGCCCGGCGCGAAGTCGGTCATCGGCGGCGGGGGCGCCTCGATGTGCAGCCGGGCGAGCTCGTGCGGGTCGTCCACCTCGAAGGGGCGGCGCCCGGTCAGCAGGCGGTAGAGCAGCACGCCCAGCGAGTAGAGGTCCGAGCGGTGGTCCACCGTCTGGCCGGTGAGCTGCTCGGGGCTCGCGTAGGTGAAGGTCCCGATGAACTCGCCCTGGCGCGTGATCCCCTCGTTGGATCCCAGCAGGCGCGCCGTCCCCAGGTCCAGCAGCTTCACGCCGCCGCTGCCCAGCACCAGCACGTTGGAGCTCTTCAGATCCCGGTGCACGATGCGGTGGCGATGCAGGTAGTCCAGCGCGTCGGCCACCAGCGCGCCGATGCGCACGATCTCCGCCGTCCGCGTCACCCCGCCGGGGCGCCCGCTGGCCTTGGCGTGGGCCTGGGCGGGCACCCCGTCCAGCAGCTCCATCGTCAGGTAGGGGAAGTGGTCGTCGGTGAAGCCGTAGTCGAAGACCCGCACGATGTTCGGGTGGTCCAGCGAGGCCAGCGTGCGGTACTCGCGCTCGAAGCGCACCGCCGAGAGCTGGTGCGTCAGCAGCTTCAGCGCGATGCGCTCGCCCGTGGACGGGTGCTCGACCTCGTAGACCACGGCCGCACCCCCCCGACCCAGCGGGCGGAGCACGCGGTAGGGGCCGACGGTGGGCGGGTAGGGTCGAAGCGAGCTGGACACGAGAGCGAGAGCATACCGCGTCGGGAGCGCGGCGCGCGGAGGGGGGCTGGGATCAGTCGCCCATCCCGAGGTGCTTCGCCACGTCATCCGCGGCGCGGCCCGAGAGCGCCAGCGCGAGATCCCGCTCGATGCGACGTTGCGCGAAGGGAGCGCTGACCTCGTCGAGCCGGTGCGACAGGCTGGAGATCCGCGCGCGGTCGCGCCCGGCGATGGCCGCCCGGAGCTGCGTGGCCACGCCGTCGAGCAGCTCGCGCTCGCCCGCCTGCAGGAGGGCGGCGTCCTCAGAGAGCGCCTTGTCCAGCGCGTTCAGGATCTGCTCGGCCTCCACCTGGGCCTCGATGAGCAGGCGCTGGTCCACGTCCGTCTCGGCGTGGTCGATCGCCTCCTCCAGCATGTTCTCGATCTCCTCCTCGGAGAGACCGTAGCTGGGCACCACCTCGATGCTGGCCTCCGCCCCGGTGAACTCCTCGCGGGCGCTCACGGTCAGGATGCCGTCGGCGTCGACCAGGAAGTCCACCTTGATGCGCGGCACCCCCGCCGGGAGCTGCGGGAGCCCGGTGAGCTTGAAGCGCGCCAGCGAGCGATTGTCCTGCACGAGCTCGCGCTCGCCCTGCACGACGTGGAGGTCGACGGCGGTCTGGCCGTCGGCGTGCGTCGTGAACGTCTGGCTCGCGCTGGCGGGGATGGTGGAGCAGCGCGGGATCAGGCGCTCGACCACCCCGCCCATGACCTCGAGGCCCAGCGAGAGCGGGATGACGTCCAGCAGCAGCAGATCATCGGCCAGCGGGCTCGATCCCGAGAGGATGTCCGCCTGCATGGCGGCGCCCAGCGCCACGACCTCGTCCGGGTTCAGGTCCGTGTGCGGCGTGCGCCCGAAGAGCTCGCCCACGTAGCGGCGCACCAGGGGCACCCGGGTCGAGCCGCCCACCAGCACCACCTCGTCGATGTCCGAGGGCTGGAGCCCCGCGTCCTCCAGCGCGCGGCGGCAGGCCCGCGCCGTGCGCTCCACCAGGGGGCGGATGAGGTTCTCGAAGCTCTGCCGGTCCAGCTCCGCTTCTACCGCCTGGCCGCCCAGGGTCACGGCGATGGTGGTCTTCTCCGCCGCCGAGAGCTCGCGCTTGGCCTTCTCCGCCGCGCGCACCGCCCGCCGGAAGGTGAGGCCGTCGGCGTCCGCGACGCCCGCGCTCTGCAGCAGCACGGCCGCCAGGGCCTGATCGAAGTCGTCGCCGCCCAGGTGGGTGTCGCCCGCGGTGGAGAGCACCTGGAAGACGCCCTCCTGCAGCTCGAGGATGCTGATGTCGAAGGTCCCGCCGCCCAGATCGTAGACCGCGACCTTGAGCCCGCTGCGGCTCTGCTCGAGCCCGTAGGCCAGGGCGGCGGCGGTGGGCTCGTTGAGCAGGCGCAGGACCTCCAGGCCCGCCACGCGCGCGGCGTCCCGCGTGGCCTGGCGCTGCGCGTCGTCGAAGTAGGCGGGCACGGTGATGACCGCCCCGCCCGGCTTGCCCAGCAGGGCCTCCTCGGCCCGGCCGGAGAGGGCGCGCAGGACCTCGGCCGAGATCTCGATGGGCGTCAGCACGCGGTCGCCCGCCCGGAAGCGCACGACCTTGTCGTCCTCCTCCAGCAGCTCGTAGCGGAACAGGCGCGCCTCGGCGGCCACGTCCGCGCTCGAGCGGCCCATGAAGCGCTTGACGCTGGTGAAGGTCACGCCGCCCGGCTCGCCCGCCGCGGCCAGCGCGTCCCAGCCCACGTCGACTCCCGCGTCCGTGTAGCGCACGGCGCTGGGCAGCAGCGCGCGGCCCTCCTCGTCCAGCAGGCAGCGCGCCTTCCCGTTCATCACGACGGCCACCAGCGAGTGCGTGGTGCCGAGATCGATCCCGATGTTGGCCATGTTCAGTCCGGCCAGGCGCTCGCCGCGCGGGCGCCCTGCGTGAGGTTGTCCAGATACTTGAGCCGCGCCAGCCGCTCTTCGACCGCGCGGAGATCACCCTGCCCCGCCTCCCAGCGGGCGAAGATCCTGTCCAGCTCGCCCAGCAGCTCCTGTCGGCCGCTCTCGGCGCGGGCGATGACGCTCTGCGGATCGGCGTCCGCCGCCATGCGGAGCTCGAACATCTCCTCGAGGAAGTCCGGGTCCAGGGAGGGGCCGCCCTCCTCGGGCGGGCGCGTGAGCCCGCTCGCCAGGTAGCGCGCGCGAGGCACCTGATCGCGCAGCACGCGCCGGGCCTCGTTGACGATGGCCGTCCACTGCAGGCTCATGCGCCGCTCCACCGCCGACTTCCCCGAGAAGCGATCCGGGTGGACCTTGCGGCTCACCTCGCGCCAGGCGCGGTCGAGCTCGCTCGCCTCCAGGTGCCAGGCCCGTGGGAGGCCGAGGATCTGGAAGAAGTCGGGCCGCGCCGGCGGCGGCTGGATGGCGCCGCAGCCCACGCAGACAGGCCCCTTGAGCGCCTCGTGGCATCGCCAGCAGGTGGTGGTCACAGCGTCCGCGCAGGTTCAGAGGCTGAACGACTCTCCGCAGGAGCACGAGCGCGAGGCCATCGGGTTCTTGAACTCGAAGCCCGTCTTCATCATGCCCTTCTGGAAGTCGATCTCGGTGCCGTTGAGGAAGAGGTAGCTCTTTCGATCTATCGCGATCGTCACGCCGTTGTCGAAGGTGAAGACCTTGTCCTTCGCGTCGGTGCTGTCGACGAAGTCGATGTAGTAGCTGAGGCCCGAGCAGCCCCCTCCACGCACGCCCACGCGCAGGATGGCTTCGGGCGTCTGGCGACTCTTCTTGAGCGCGGCGATGCGCTCGATGGCAGCGGGTGTCATGGTGACGGCCACGGCGAACCTCCCCTGGAGAACTTTAGCCGACCTGGCTGGCTTTGTCAGTCTGCGCGGAGGCGTCGGCGCCGATCCCCTTCTTCTTCTGGTAGTCGGCGATGGCCGCCTTGATGGCGTCCTCGGCGAGCACCGAGCAGTGGATCTTGACCGGGGGCAGCGAGAGCTCGCGGGCGATGTCGGAGTTCTTGATCGTCAGCGCGTCCTCGACCGTGCGGCCCTTCACGAGCGTCGTGACCAGCGAGCTCGACGCGATGGCCGACCCGCAGCCGAAGGTCTTGAACTTCGCGTCCTCGATGATGCCGTCGTCGTTGATCTTGAGCTGCAGCTTCATGACGTCGCCGCAGGCGGGCGCGCCGACGAGGCCCGTCCCCACGTCGGGGTCGTTCTTGTCCAGGCTGCCCACGTTCTGTGGGTTCTCGTAGTGGTTGACCACCTTGTCGCTGTAGGCCATGGGGGAATCTCCTCGAAGCGTTGGAAACGAATACGTCTAGTGTGAAACCCAGCTCACCGTCTTGAGATCGATGCCTTCCTTGACCATCTCGTAGAGCGGGCTCATCTCGCGGAGCCAGCGCACCTTGTCGGTCACGAGCTGGATGGCGAAGTCGATCTCCTCCTCGGTGTTGAAGCGCCCGATCCCGAAGCGGATCGAGGTGTGGGCCAGCTCCACGTCCACGCCCATCGCGCGCAGCACGTAGCTGGGCTCCAGGCTGGCGGAGGTGCAGGCGGAGCCCGAGGAGCAGGCGATGTCCTTGATGCCCATCATCATCGCCTCGCCCTCGACATAGGCGAAGCTGACGTTGAGGTTGTTCGGGAGCCGGCGCTCCCAGGAGCCGTTCAGGTAGAGCTCGTCGAGGTTGGCGCGGAGCCCGTCCCAGAGCCGGTCGCGCAGGGCGCGCACGCGGTCGAGCTCGCCGTTGGTGAGGCCCTCGAGGGCGAGCTCCGCCGCCTTGCCGAAGCCGACGATCTGCTGGACCGGGAGCGTGCCCGAGCGGAGCCCGCGCTCGTGGCCGCCGCCGTCGATGATGGCCTGGAGGCGCACCCGGGGGCGCCCGCGCCGCACGTAGAGGGCGCCGATGCCCTTGGGGCCGTACATCTTGTGCCCGGAGAGGCTCATGAGGTCGATGCCCAGGGCCTCGACGTCGATGGGCACGCGGCCCTGGGCCTGCACCGCGTCGCAGTGGAAGAACACGCCGCGCTCGCGGCAGATGGCGCCGATCTCCTTGATCGGCTGGATGACGCCGATCTCGTTGTTGGCGAACATCACGCTGACCAGCACGGTGTCCTTGCGGATGGCCCGGCGCAGCTCGTCCAGGTCGATGAGCCCCTCGGCGTCCACGCCCAGGTAGGTCACCTCCCAGCCCTCGCGCTCCAGCGCGTGGCAGGAGTCCAGGATGGCCTTGTGCTCGGTCGTCACCGTGATGAGGTGCTTGCCCTTGTCGGCGTAGAACTTCGCCACGCCCTTGATGGCCAGGTTGTCCGACTCGGTCGCGCCCGAGGTGAACACGATCTCCTTGGACGAGGCGCCGATGAGGGCGGCGACCTGCTCGCGGGCGATCTCCACGCCCTCCTGCGCCTCCCAGCCGAAGCGGTGGTTGCGGCTGGCGGCGTTCCCGAACTTCTCGGTGAAGTAGGGCAGCATGGCCTGGACCACCTGCGGGTCGCAGGGGGTCGTGGCGTGGTTGTCCAGGTAGATAGGCAGCTTCAGCGCCATGGTGTCCTCAGGTCGGATCGTGGACGGCAGCGACCAGCGGAGGGGGCTGCTGGCCAGAGTGGAGCCCCTCGTCGCAGGTGCGACAGGCGCTACGGGAGGTGTGCGGCGCGCAGACCCTGCACGCCGCGAGGTAGTCCATGCTCTCCTGGAGCTCCTGCTCCAGGTGGGAGAGCCGGGAGAGCGCGGCCCGCGTCTCTTCGAGCTTGCGCGCGTAGAAGGCGCGGAGCCGGTGCATGGCCGCCGGGCCCGAGCCCGCGTTGCGGAGGTCCTGGAGGAACTCGCGGATCTCGGGCAGCGAGAACCCGAGCTCCTGCAGGCGGTCGATCCACTGGATGCGGAAGACCGCGTCGGGATCGTAAAGGCGGAACCCCCCCTTGGTCCGCCGGGCCGGGCTGAGCAGCCCGAGCTCCTCGTAGAAGTGGATCGCGCGCACGGTCTTCCCGCTCTGCTCGGCGAGCTGGCCGACGCGGAGCAGGGAGTCGTGCGCGGGGTGGAGGACCTCTTCCAAGACCTTCGCTCCAGAACCTCACCCTTACGTGTGCGTGAGGTTTCGTTCCATGGTCTACCGTCCCGCCACGCGGGTGTCAATCGCGTTCTCTGGATCGGGGAGCGCCCGCCAGCCCTCCCCCGGGCGCCAGGCACGGACCCGGAGCCTGCTCCCGTCGGTCCAGACCTCCAGGGTGCCGTCCTGGTCCGTGCGCAGGACCCAGGGCCAGCGGGCCAGCACCTCGGGGGCCGGGTGGCCGAAGGGGTTGCCCTCGCCCACCGAGATCACGGCCAGGGTCGGTCGGGTGGCGGCGACCAGGGCCGGGGTCGAGGAGCTGCGGCTCCCGTGGTGCGGGACCTTCAGCACGTCCACCGGCCCCAGCCGCGGCGCCAGCCAGCGCTCCGCGTCGGCCTCCACGTCCCCGGTGAACAGGAAGCTGCGCTCCCGGTATCGCGCCAGCAGCACCAGCCCCCGGTCGTTGTCGCTCTCGCCCTCCGGCGCCAGCAGCAGGGCCCCGGGCAGCGGATCACCCGCGCCGCGCACCGGCACGCCGCGCGCCCGCGTCCGCGCCAGCAGGGCCGCGTAGTCCGCCTCGTCCTCCCGGGCCTCGCGCGGCACCCAGAGCCCGCCCACCTCCATCGCGTCCAGGACGGGGATCATGCCGCCCAGGTGGTCGGCGTCGGGGTGGGAGAGCACCACGGCCTCCAGGCGCTCCACCCCCTCGCGTCGAAGCCAGCCCAGCACGCTGGTTCCTGGCGGCCCGCCGTCTACCAGCCAGGCCCGCCCGTCCGGCCAGCGCAGCAGCGCCGCGTCCCCCTGGCCCACCGACAGGAAGCTCACGCTGAGCCCGCCCCGGGGGAGCTCGCGCAGCCCGAGCCCGCAGAGCAGGAGCAGGCCCGCCAGGGCGGGGCGCCGGTAGAGCGGCAGCGCCAGGGCCAGGGCCAGGGCGCCGAGCGGGCCGACCGCGGGGTGCAGGGGCTCGCAGGCCAGGGGGCGCAGGGCCAGGAGGGCGAGGTGGGTGCTCTCGTCCCCCACGGCCAGGGCGAGCCCGGCCAGCGGCTCCGGCGCGCCCAGCGCGATCAGCGCGGCGGTGGTGGCGACCCCGCCGATCAGCGGCACCGCCACGAGGTTGGCCAGCGGCGAGAGGGGCGGGAGCTCCTGGAAGATCCAGGCAGCCACCGGCAGCGTCCCCGCAGTTGCCCCCGCCGTCGTGGCCAGCGCGCCCACCAGGCTCCGCACGATCCAGGGCGCGTCCGGCGGCAGCCAGCGCGTGATCCGCGGCCCCACCCAGAGGATCCCCGCCACCGCCCCGAAGGAGAGCAGGGCCGAGGCGTCGAAGACCTGGCCCGGGTCGCCCAGCACCAGCGCGCATCCCGCCAGCCCCAGCGCGCTCCAGGCCCGCTGGCTGCGCCCCAGGCTCCGCGCCGCCACCGCCGCCCCCACCATCCACACCGATCGGAGCGCCGGCACCGGCCATCCCACCAGCCCGGCGTAGGCGCAGGCCGCGACCAGCGCCACCCCGCCCGCCAGCCCCCGCGCCGCCCGCGGCCAGCGCCCCAGGGCCAGCGGGGCCAGGGCCAGCCTGCAGAGCGCCGCCGCCGCCGAGGCCACCAGCGCGATGTGCAGCCCGCTGACGCTGAGCAGGTGGGTGGTCCCCGTGCGCTGGAGCAGGGCGCGCTCGTCTTCGGGCAGCTCGTCCCGCCGCCCCGTGGCCAGGGCGAGCAGGAGCCCGCGGTGCCGCGCCTCCCCCAGCGTGGGCGGCGGTTGGGGGGCGCCCAGCGGGAGCCAGCCGAGCACGCGCTCCGCGGGCCTGCCCACCAGCGCGTCCGAGGCCTCCCGCGGCCAGGAGCCGGGCAGCCGCGCCGCCCCACGCTCCGGACGGGTCCAGGCGATGAGCCGCGCGCCCACGGGCGGGGGCTGCTCTCGGAAACGCCAGGATCGCTCGCTGGTCCCCACGCGCACGGTGGCCACGCTGCCGCTCGTCGCCAGCACCTCGCCCACCTGCCGCGCCTCCGCCGCCGCGGGCGCCGGCTCGCCCTCCCGCGCGCTTACCGAGGCCGCCCCCAGCAGCAGGGCCGCCAGCCCCCAGCCCAGCC
Source organism: uncultured Enterobacterales bacterium (assembly GCA_964615375.1). Lineage (GTDB taxonomy): Bacteria > Myxococcota_A > UBA796 > UBA796 > CAZKWG01 > CAZKWG01. The sequence continues at coordinate 27,812 of CAZTOW010000032.1, read as the reverse complement.
GCCCCGCCCGCCGCGCGCGCAGCAGCGCCCCGAGCCCGGCCGCGGCGATGGCGCCGGCCACGGCGACCGCCAGGCCAGGCTCCCACAGGGGCCAGATCGCCGCGCCCATCGCCATCGCCATCGCCGCCCAGGCCAGGGGCTCTCGCACGCACACCTCCGGGGTGCGGCCGAAAGCAAGAATCGTGCCAGGCGGATCTTCGCGTGTTTCGGGAGATCTGGTCGCGGGCAGGTCGACGGTCGACCGTCGACCTCCGTCACCCCCAAGGATTGCGTTCCCATCGGCGTCGGTGCATGCTAACGTGGGCACCCCTGCCCGAGAAACACAAATACGAAGCGAACAAGTTTCGCTGCTCGTGAGGCTCCTGGTGAGGTCAGCGTCCCTCTTCCTCCTCGGCACCCTCAGCCTCCAGGGCTGCGGGGCGAAGCCGTGCGCGGAGATCGCCAGCGCGGACGAGCGGGACTGGTGCTGGCACGGTCAGGCCATCGAGCTGGCCGGTCAGGGCAACCTGGAGGGGGCCATCCAGGCCCTCGACGGCATTCAGGCGCCGATGGTGCGGAGCTTCGCCACCGAGAAGATCCTGACCGATCCGCGCAGCGGGCTCTCCCAGTTCCAGGCCGAGGCCCTCTGCAAGGAGCTGGTGGAGCCCTACAGCACGAGCTGCCTGCGCGCCTGGTCGCGCCCGCACCTGTGGAGCGCGCAGTGAGCCGGCCCTGGCCCCTCGCCCTGGGTCTCGCCCTGCTGGGCGCCTGTGAGCACCTCGGCCAGGGGCACTCGGAGGTCCCGCCTGCCTTCGCCGAGAAGCTCGCGTTCTGCGAGAAGATGGACAGCGAGGTGGAGGACTGGTGCGTGCTCAGCGCGCTCCAGACCTCTGACTACAATCTGGGCGGGGAGACCATCCTCGGCCTGTGCCGGGGCATGCAGGACACGGACGCGCACGACGCCTGTCTGGAGTTCCTCAGCCGGCTGGACGCCTCGCAGGGCATGGGCGATCTGTGCGCGCAGGTCATGCAGGTGCGCCTGCGGGAGAGCTGCTACCTGTCCATCTCCGAGCGCGCGATGCGCGCCGGCCCCAGCATCGAAGACGGCATCGCCGCCTGCCGCAAGGCGGGCTCGCTCCAGTCGCACTGCCTCTCGCACCTGCCGGCGCAGCGCTCGGTGTACTGGCAGCAGAACGGCGGTTTCCCGCTCATGGGGCAGGAGCTCGGGCGGCTGGTCAGCACGGAGCCGGACGCCCTGAGCCTGACGGGGCTCGGCTTCGGGACGGGGGTGGCGGCGCTCGCGCTCGGAGGACCCCAGGCGATCCAGGCCTGCTATTACTACGGGAACAGCGAGGCCGGGCGCGCCTGCCAGGAGGCGGTGCTCATGAGCGTTCAGGGGCCGCGCGGGTCGATCGAGGCCCCGCTCTCCGCGCCGCAGGGCGCCGCGCTGCCGTAGCCCCCGCCGCCCGGGGTGAGCACGCGCAGGGCGTCGCCGGCCTCGGCCCGCCAGCTCGGAGGGGCCGGCTCCCATCCCTGGCCGAGATCGCGCTCGTCCCGCCCGGGGGCGCCCGCGCCGCCGCCCGCGAGCCCCGGCGCGCCCGCGTCGCGGCGGCCCGCCAGCAGGGAGACCTGGGCGGGCTCCAGGAAGACCCACTCCTTGTGCAGCCCGTCGCCGCCCCGCCAGCGCCCCGCCCCGCCGCTGCCCCGGCGCAGGGCCAGCCGGCGCACCCGAACGGGGAAGCGGCGCTCCAGCTCTTCGACGTCCGTGGCGCGGGTGTTGGTCATGTGGATCTGGCTCGTGCCGCCAGCAAAGCCCGGTCCCGCGCCGCCCCCGCCGCCGATGGTCTCGTACCAGGCCCCACGAGAGGTGCCCACGGTGAGGTTGTTCATGGTCCCCTGGCTGGGGGCCAGCGCGCCCACCGCCGCCAGCAGGGCGTCCACCAGGCGCTGGCTGGTCTCCACGTTCCCCCCGGCCACCGCGGCCGGCGGCCGGGGATCGCAGAGCCCGCCCGGCTCCAGGTCCAGCGTGAGCGGCTCGAGCGCGCCCTCGTTCAGCGGGATCTCCTCGTCCGACAGCGCGCGGATCGCGTAGAGCAGGGCGGCGACGGCCACGGCGCGGGGGGCGTTGAGGTTGCCGGGGTGGGCCGGGGCGCGCACGACGAGGCGGGCGCGATCTCCGGCGATCTCCCAGCGCACCCGCAGCAGGACCCCGTCCAGGGTCTCGGTGGCCTCGAAGACCCCGTCGGGCAGGCGGCGCAGGACGGCGCGGGTGGCCTCCGCCGAGACCGCGAACAGGTGCCCCAGCTGGGCGTCCAGGGCCTCGTCCCCGACCTCCTCGGCCAGCCGCTCCCAGGCCCCCAGCCCCAGCGCGGTTGCGGCGACCTGCGCCTCCAGATCGGCCAGCACGGTCTCGGGCTCGCGGCAGCCGGGCAGGGGAGGCGGGATCAGGCGCCCGCCCTCGGCCAGCAGCACCTGGCGCAGCACCAGCCCCTCCTCCTCCAGCGTCGCGGCGAAGGGGGGCATGCTCCCCGGCGTGATCCCGCCCACGTCGACGTGGTGCCCGCGGCAGCCCACGAAGCCCCGCAGGCGGCCCGCCCGGAAGACCGGAGCGAGCACCGTGATGTCCGGCAGGTGCGAGCCTCCGGCGTAGGGGTCGTTGCTGGCCCAGACCTGTCCGGGGGCGAGCCGGTCGCCGCGCCGGGCGAGCAGATCGCGCACGGTCTCGCCCATAGCGCCCAGGTGGACCGGGACGTGGGGGGCGTTGACCATCAGCCGCCCGCGGGCGTCGAAGAGGGCGCAGGAGAAGTCGAGGCGCTCGCGGATGCTGACGGAGCGGGCCAGGCGCCCGAGCTGCTCGCCCATCTGCTCGGCGATGGCCATGAGGCGCGCGGCCATGACCGCGGTGTGGACGGGGTCGAAGGCCAGCCCCACTCGGGAGGGCGGCCGCCCCTCGTCCACGAGGCGCAGGTGGTCGCCCTCCAGGCTCGCCCGCCAGCCGGGCTCCAGGACCACCGTGGTCCCGGCGCCGACCAGCAGGGCGGGGCCCACCGCGCCGTCGCTCTCGGAGAGGCGCAGGAGCGGGACCTCGCGCCAGCCCTCGAAGAAGGCCCGGGTCGTGGGTCCGGGCAGCTCGGGCTCGGGCTCGTCGAAGATCGGGGCCGGGCGCGCGTCCAAGGCGGTGACGGAGGCGCGCAGCTCGGTCACCTCGACGTGCGCTCCGGGGCGGGAGAAGCCGTAGCGCGCGCGATGCTCGGCGTGGAAGGCGGTGATCAGGGCCTCGTCGGGCTCGGCGGAGTCGGGGAGCTCGGGGGGAGCGGGCAGCTCCAGGACCGTGGACGTGCCGCGGTAGCGCAGGGCCAGGCGGAGCGAGACCCGGCCCTCGAAGGGCAGGGAGCTCAGCAGGGCCTCCCGGGCGCCCGAGAGCGATCCGAGGACGGGGGCGACGCGCTCGGCCCGGCGGCTGGCCATGCCGACGCCGAGGGCGGAGAACGCGCTGGCCAGGCGGGGGACAGCCACGACCCGGACGCCCAGGCGGCGGGCGATGGCGGTGGCGTGGGCGGGGCCGGCGCCGCCGAAGGCCACCAGCGCGTGCCCCGCCGGGTCCACGCCGAGGCGCGCGGCGAGCTGACGCACGGCGCGGGCCATGAGCTCGTCGGCCACCTCGCGCATCCCCGTCGCCACCTGCTCCACCGGGCGGGCGGGGTCCAGGCGGGCGAGCGCGGCGCGGGCGGCGTCCACGTCCAGGGGCTGGTCGCGCCCGGGGCCGCAGACGGCCGGGAAGACGGGGAGCCTGCCCAGGGCCACCTCGGCGTCGGTGAGGGTGGCCGGTCCGCCTCTCCCGTAGCTGGCGGGCCCGGGATCGGCGCCCGCGCTCCGCGGCCCCACCTCGTAGATCCCGCCGCGCAGGCCGAGGATCGAGCCTCCCCCCGCCGAGACCGTCTCCAGGCGCACCGCGGGGACCCGGAGGGTCAGCCCGGCGATGCGCAGGTGGTCGGTGCGCTCGGGCTCGCCGTCCACGCGGCAGACGTCCGTGCTCGTCCCGCCCATGTCCAGGCCGAAGGCCCGCGACCCGAGGCGCGCCGCCAGGGCCGCCGTCGCCACCACCCCGCCGGCCGGGCCGGAGAGCACCGCGTCCTTGCCGCTCCACTCCTCGGCCCGCGCCAGCCCGCCGTCGGAGCGCATGTAGAGGCCGGGCGCCCGCGGGAGCAGCGGCGAGAGGGCGGCGTCGGCCAGCGTGGTCTGCACGCGCCAGAGGAGCCCGCGCGAGGGCGCCACCCGGGAGCCCAGCGAGACCTGGCCAAAGCCGGCCTCCCGGCAGAGGGCGCCCAGCCGCTCCTCCTCCTCGGGGCGGAGCGGGCCGTGGACCAGGACCACCGCCGCGGCCGCGATCCCGGCCTCCCGGTGCGCGCGGAGGGCGGCGAGGTCCAGGCGGTGCGGGCTCAGGAGGGCGCCGTCCGCGCCGATGCGGCCCTCCACCTCCAGCACCGCGGCGCAGAGGGGGAGCGGGCGGCGCAGGCGCAGCGAGAAGAGCTCGGGGCGCGTGCCGTCGCCGATCTCGGGGAGATCGCCGAATCCCGCGCTGATGATCAGCAGGGTCGGGGCGCCTCGTCCCTCCAGCAGCGCGTTCGTGGCCACCGTGCTGCCCCGGCGCACCTCCTCCGCCCCCGCCCCGAGCCCGGCCAGGTCCGCCCGGTCCGAGAGCACCTTGCTCAGGCGCACCCGCCCGTCCTCGCCCACCCGGAGGACGTCGGTAAACGTGCCGCCCTGATCCATCCACACCCGCATCGCCGCCGGTTATCCGGTTCACGGAGCAGGCACCCATGAACAAGCGGCTCGCGGCCTTCCTCGGCGCCTCAGCGCTCTCGCTCCTGGGCGTGCTGGGCTACAGCACCTGGGAGCGCGGGGCCCTGCCCGGCTTCCAGCCCACGGCGCACCCCACGGAGTTCCAGGACATCGGCCCCCAGAGCCGCGGCGTGCGCGTCCACGTCACGGCGCACTACCCCTCGCGCATCCAGCTCAACACGCGGGACGGGGCGCGCTGGGCCTACCCCCTCTTCGGCCCCGGCGACACCACCGGCCGAAAGGTGCGCCTGCTCGCGCTCAGCCCCGTGGCCCCGGATCCGCTGCTGGGCTTCGAGGACACCACCCTCGAGGGCCTGGTGCGCCCGCCGGGCATCTCCATCCCCGAGCAGCTCCGCGACACGCTGGAGATGCAGGGCTACGCGCTGGAGGACGACTACCTGGTGCTGGAGGTGTTCGAGGGGGAGTGAGCGGGGTGGTGCTGGCGTTGCTCTCGTTGTGGACGACGCCTGTTGGAGGCCCGTGATAGGTTGACTCCCATGTCGTCGACTCTTCTGTCCCTGCTGCGAATGGAGGCCGAAGTTCGCTCGCTTCGCGAGCTGTCGGAGCGTTCGGGGATTGACCTGGGCAGCCTCCAGCGCGCGCAAGGAGGCGATATCGCGGGCTGGACCGTCAGCATGGTCACCAGGCTGGCGCGCGCGCTCGGCGTCGATCCGGCCCTCGCGCTGGAGGACGCGCCCCTGCCGGTGCCGAACCTCCTGGCGTTTCTGCGGGAACCCTCCTGGGGGATCGACCCCAGGGACTCCATCGCTTTGCGGCGCGCGCTGTCGAGGGCGTCTTCCTTGCGTTCGGCGGGGCTCAAGCCCGTCCACACCTACCAGACCACCCCCGCGCCCGAGCGAAAGGCCTTCGAGGCCGGCTACAAGGCCGCGAACCGAGTGCGGCGAGACATCGCGAACACCGCCGCGCCCTTGGAGGATCTCCGCGGCGTGATCGAGGCGCGGCTCGGGGTCGTGCTCGTGGCGATGAGGTTGGAGAGCCCTCGGCTCGAGGCGCTCGCCATCGCCAGTGACGCTGGGGCGGCCATCGTGCTGAACACGAGGCTCAGCCTGCCGAAGGTCGTCCTGCGCCGCTCCATCGCCCATGAGCTGTGCCACATCCTCTTCGACCCCCGAGATGGAGCGCCGCTCCTCGACGTCATCGCGGAGGGCGGCGAGGACGAGCCCGAGCCCGCGGCCCCTCAACGCGCGCGTCGCGAGCAGCGCGCTCGAGCCTTCGCCGCGGAGCTCCTGGTGCCGCTCAAGGCGCTGCGGTCGCTCTCTGGAGGCCGCGCCAGCACGGTGGACCAGGCGCGGGCCCTGACGATGGAGGTCAGCCGCACCTTCGGGGCGCCCTGGGAGCTGGTGGCGCATCACCTCTGCAACCACGAGCTCATCGACGCCGGCTGTCGAGATCGCCTCCTGCTGGAGCGGCCGGACATCAGCTTCCCGGCGGGTATCGGCTCGTCCGAGGCGTTGCGCTGGGCGCGGGCTCGTGTGGACGAGGGAGAGCTGAGCGAGGGGCGGGCGCGGGACATCTTCGGGTCGGACTGGCCCGACGGAGAAGCGCTGAGCGCATGATCTCGCTGCTCGACGCCAACATCCTCATCGACGCAGAGAAGGTGGGTCTCGTCCCGAGGCTCCTCGCCGCTGTTGGCCAGCGTCCGTGGCTGGTGACGCAGGAGGTGTTCGACGAGTTGACGTCTCTGGGCGCTGCCCGTCAGCGAGCGCTGTCGGCCGTCGTTCGCGCCTCTCCAGCCCTGGGGACGCCCGAGGCGGGCTTGAGCGCGCTGCTGATTCGGGGAGGATCCTGGGCGAAGCTCGGAGTCGGCGAGGCCTCCTGCATCGCCGCGGCCCACCACGATCCGAGGTTGGAGTTCGTCACCTGGGACAAAGGCGCCTCCTGGCGCGCGCTCCATGAGCTCCGCGGGCGAACCGTCGTCGGTCACACCTGGCTCGATCGGCTGGTGCAGGGCGGCGATCTCTCCAAGGGCGAGGCGGACGCGATGGTGCGCGCCGACCCCCATCGGCACCACCCCGCCTGGTGGTGAGCGGCGCTCAATCCGCTTGACGACGCGCCCCCTTTTCCGCTACACTCCTGCTCTTTCCCGAGCGGGAGGAGGGGACGTGAAGCTGGGTCGAGCGCCATCGCGGAGTCTGCTGACCCTCATCCCGCTGCTCGCCCTCGGGTGCGGCCGGGAGGAGGACACGCCCGCCGCCGACGAGCCGCGCGGGGCGGAGCCCGAGATCGCGGCCCCCGCGCCCAGCCTGCGCCGCCTCACGGAGGAGCAGTATCGGAACACCATCGCCGATCTCTTCGGCGACGACGTGGTCATCACCACGAGCCTGGAGCCGGACGAGAGCGTGGACGGGCTCTACAGCGTGGGCGCCAGCGTGGTGACCATCTCCGCGCTGGGGGCCGAGGAGTACGAGACCGCCGCCTTCTCCGTGGCCGAGCAGGCGCTCGCCGACGAGGCTACGCGCGCCGCGCTGGTGCCGTGCACGCCCGCCGACACGGTGGACGCCGACTGCGCCGAGGCCGCGCTCGCCCCGCTGGGGCGCCGGGTCTGGCGCCGCCCGCTCTCCGACGACGAGCTCAGCGCGCTGGTCTCCCTCTCGGGCACGGCCGCCAGCACGCTCGGCGACTTCTACGAGGGGCTCAGCTACGGCGTGGCCGCGCTGCTGCAGTCCCCCCACTTCCTGTTCCGGGTGGAGCTGGGCGAGGACGACCCGGAGGCGCCGGGCCTGCGGCGCTACACCGACCTGGAGATGGCCAGCCGGCTCAGCTTCTTCCTGTGGAACACGACGCCGGACGACACGCTCCTGGACGCGGCGGAGGCGGGCGAGCTCTCCACGGCGGCGGGGCTGGCCGAGCAGGTGGACCGGATGCTGGCGGACGACCGGGCGCGGGAGGGCGCGCGGAACCTGTTCACGGAGATGTTCACCCTCTACGAGCTCGACGAGCTCACCAAGGACCCGGACATCTTCCTGCACTACAGCGCGGAGCTCGGCGCGCTGGCCCGCGAGCAGACCCTCCTGGACCTCGAGGCCATCGCGTTTGACGACGACGAGGACTTCCGCACCATCCTGACCACGCGCCGCACGCACCTGGACCGCACGCTGGCCGCGCTCTACGGCGTGCCCGCACCGGCGCTGGACGGCTTCGCCGAGACCTGGCTGCCCGAGGATGGGGATCGCGTCGGGCTCCTGGGGCAGGCGAGCGTGCTGGCGCAGTTCGCCCACCCGACGTCCACCAGCCCCACGCTGCGCGGCAAGTTCGTGCGCGAGGTCCTGCTCTGCCAGACGCTGCCACCCCCGCCGGGGGACGTCTCGGTGGTGCTGCCGGAGTCGTCGGAGGAGGCGAACTCACTGTCGGAGCGCCTGGAGCAGCACCGCAACGACCCCTCCTGCGCCGTCTGCCACGATCTCACCGATCCCATCGGGCTCGGGCTGGAGAATTTCGACGGGCTCGGCGGCTGGCGCGCCGACGACGACGGGGACGTCATCGACCCCTCGGGCGAGCTGGACGGGGCGGGCTTCGTGGACCCGGTCTCGCTGGCGGAGGCGATCGTGGAGCACGAGCGCCTCGGGGCCTGCCTGGCCCAGACGGTCTACGCCTACGCCAACGGTCGCGTGCTGGACGACGCCGACGACGCGACCATCGACTGGCACGCCGAGGGGCTCCAGGAGAACGATCACAGGCTCCGGTTCCTGCTCGCCGACATCGCGACCAGCGACGCCTTCCGCCGCGTCGGGGAGGTGGAGTGATGAGACGCTTCCTGCCGCGCTTCCGGCGCAGACTCCCCCAGGGCCCGACGCTCTACGATCAGCCCGGCCGCGGCCCGCTCTCCCGCCGCACGGTGCTGCGAGGCGTGCTGCGAGGCTCCGCAATTGGTCTCGCGCTCCCCTGGCTGGAGATCTTCGCCGGTCGGAAGGCGCACGCCTGCGGGGGCGCCATCCCGCGGCGCTTCGGCCTCTTCTTCTGGGGCAACGGCAACGGGCCGGAGCGCTGGCTGCCCACGGGCGAGGGCGATGAGTGGGAGCTCTCCGAGCAGCTCGCCCCGCTCGCCGGGGTCAAGGACTTCCTCACCGTGATCACGGGCATGTCGGTGAAGCTGCCCAACACGGAGCCCCACGGATCAGGAGCGGCGGGCATCCTCTCGGCGAGCTCGCTGATGAGCGTGGGCGACGATCTGACCTTCTCCCAGCCGACCATCGACCAGATCATCGCGTCCGAGATCGGCGGGGACACGCTCTACAGCTCGCTGCAGACGGCGGCGACCGACACCTATGGGCTCTCGTACACGGGGGCGGGGGCGCGGGCCTCGGCCGAGACCGACCCTTATGCCTTCTACGAGCGCATCTTCGGCGACACCTTCCGCGAGCCGGGGGAGGAGGTGGAGATCGACCCCACGCTCGGCCTGCGGCGCAGCGTGCTGGACGCGGTCATGGGCGACATCGCCACGCTCCAGGCGCGGGTGGGGGCCGCGGACAAGGAGCGGCTGGAGGCGCACCTGGACGGGGTGCGCGAGCTCGAGCAGCGCCTGGCCCGGCTGGAGGAGGATCCGCCCAACCTGGAGGCCTGCGCCCGCGCCGAGGCCCCGGAGGCCAGCTACCCGGACGTGGACGGCCAGGCCCAGGCCAGCGCGCGCAGCCGCGTGATGTGCGACATGCTGGCGATGGCCCTGGCCTGCGATCAGACGCGGGTCTTCGCCCACTTCTTCAGCGAGCCGGTCAGCAACATCCTCTACCCCGGCGCGTCGGACGGTCACCACAACCTCACCCACGACGAGAGTCCACCCCAGGACGAGGTCAGCGCGATCACGGTCCAGATCATGGAGGAGTACGCCTACCTGCTGTCGAAGTTCGCCAGCGTGGACGAGGGGGACGGATCGCTGCTGGACAACAGCGTCATCCTCGGGTGCAGCGAGGTGAGCTACGGGCAGGAGCACAGCCTGGACGACATGCCCATCCTGCTGGGCGGGAGCGCGTGCGGGCGGCTGAAGACCAACTACCACTACAAGTCGGTGAGCGCGGAGAACGCGACCAAGGTGCTGCTGACGCTGGCGCAGGCGATGGATCTGAGCGTCGCCGAGCTCGGCGTGGACGAGGGGTGGACCGATGAGACGCTCGACGACATCCTGCTGTAGCGCCCTGCTCGGGCTGCTGGGCTGCGGGCTGCTGGGCTGCGGGCCGGTGGACGAGGCGCCCGTGGACGAGGGCCCCGCCTGCGACAGCCCCGGGGAGACGCACGTCTTCGTGGTCAGCGTGCTCCTGTGGGGGCGGGCCGCGGACGGGGTCAGCGACGGCTTCGATCTGGATGGCATCGTCAGCAACAGCAACGATCCGCGCGGCTGCAAGATCGAGGACTACGTCTCGCCCGAGGGCGTGACGGGCATCGACAACGGCTTCGCCCGCGTGCTGCCCGCCTTGGAGCTCACCGAGGCGGTGGCGGTGGAGGGACTCATCGCCCAGAGCATCGCCGACGGCAACCTGCTCATCACGCTGGAGCTGAGCGGGGTGGACGATCTGCAGAACGACGACTGCGTGGATCTGACCATCGCGCGGGCCACCGGGGACGTGCTGCTGGGCACCGACGGGCTCCTGTTGGACGGTCAGACCCTGGTGCGCGATCCGACGCTGCCCAGCACTACGTTCTCCGATCTGAGCATCGTGGACGGACGGCTGGTCGCGACTCCGCTGGACTGGAGCCTGCCGCTCACGGTCTTCAACGTCTCCCTGGACTTCGAGCTGATGGACGGGGCCGTGCGCCTGGACCTGAGCCCGGACGGCGGGGCCGCGGGCGTCTTCGGGGGCGGCGTGTCCGTGGACTACATCGTCAACGTGGCGGCGGCGGAGAACGTGGACGCCGAGCTCGTCGGCCTGATGAGCACGCTGCTGGACAGCTACGCGGATCTGGAGCCGGACGCCGACGGCGTCTGTCAGACCGTCTCGGTCAATTTCGAGGTAGAGGCTATCGACGCCTTCCTGTACGAGGACTGAACCATGACTGTGCGCCCTCTGCTCCCGCTCCTGCTGCTCCTGGCCTGCGGCCCCGACAAGACCTCTGGCGAGAGCGCCGAGCCCGAGGAGACGGGGGAGACGGGAGAGACCGGCGAGCCCGCGGAGACCGGGGAGACCGGGGAGACCGGCACGGAGAACCTGGCGACCCAGGTGGTGGAGGCGCTGGAGAGCGCGCTGACCCGCGACCTGCGCAACAGCTACGCCACCGGCGCCTCCGTCTCCGTCTGGATGGACGACACCTTCGTCTCGCTGGGCATCGGCAACCGCCACCCCGACGACGCGACGATGGCCGTGAGCACGGACACCCTGTTCCAGATAGGATCGGACACCAAGAAGCTCACCGCGCTCGCGGTGCTCCAGCGGGTGGAGGCGGGCGAGATCTCGCTGGACGATCCGCTGAGCGTCGCGCTGCCCGAGCTCAGCTTCGCGCTCGATCCGAGCTGGTCCGAGGACATCACCGTCCACGACCTGCTCTCGCACCAGGGCGGGCTCTACGACTACACGCCCTGGGACGACGCGCCCTCGGACGAGGAGCTCGCCAGCCGGGCCTACGGGCGCTTCGCCGAGAACGAGTACGCCATGGCCCCGCCCGGGGAGTTCTGGAACTACTGCAACCCGGGCTTCTCCCTGGCCGGGCTGGTGGCGGAGGAGGCCGCCGGCCGGATGTACGGTGACCTGCTGGAGGACGATCTGTTCGCGCCTCTGGACATGACGCGCAGCTTCGCGCGCATGAGCGACGTCGAGACGGACGATGACTACGCGACCGGCTACGGCGTGATCATCTCCTCCGGCGCCGACAGCTTCGACGGCTTCGGCGGGGACGCCTCCTACGCGCTGGGCACGCTGGAGATGGCCGATCAGGTGGACAACGGCTTCACCCGCCCGGCCGGGCTGGTCTGGTCCACGGCCACGGACATGATGCGGCTGGCGAAGTTCCTGGTGGACGGGGATGAGGAGATCATCTCGGACGCGCTGCGCGAGCAGATCTCGACGGCCCAGGTCCCGCTCTACCCGACCGTGCCCGGACAGTCCTATGGCTACGGGTTGATGATCCTGGACGGCTTCAACCTCGGTTCCGACTTCTACGAGGTCCCCCTCTGGACGCACGGCGGCAACACGCTGACCATGACGTCCACGCTCTACATCCTGCCCGAACAGCGCTTCGGGATCTCGATCCTGTCCAATGGGTACGGGGACGACTTCACCAACACGGTCGTCGCCGCGATCATGGAGCTGGCGGAGCTCCCCGCCCCCGGCACCGCCCCCGAGTACGAGGCGCCCGGCGATCTGGAGAGCTATGTCGGCACCTACCGCGACGAGTACGGCCTCGGCGAGATCACGCTGAGCTACGACGGGACGGACCTGCTGGCCTCCGTCCCCCTGCTGGAGGAGTACGGGTACACGGTGGAGCCGGTCCTGGAGCCGGTCATCAAGGATCTGTTCTATCTGTACGTGGACGGCGTCCCCTACGATCTGACCTTCATCGACGGCACGGACGGATCCTCGCATCAGTTCATGCGCAATCGACTCTTCGTCGCCACGCGCGTGGACGGCTCTGAGGCCCGCCCCGCCCCGCCCGTCGCCGGACCCGATGAGGTGCTGCGCCGCGTGCTCATGGCCCGCGCCGAGCCCCGGGGCGCCCGCGCCCTGCTGCCCGGCCGCCTGGGCGCCGCCGCGCGCGGCGAGGGGGAGCGCTGAGACGGATCTCTCCCTTCGCGTTCGCGGTCTGCCAGCCCGGCGCCGAGCGCTGGCTGAAGGCGGAGCTCGCCCGCCTGCGGCCCGACCTGCGCCCCGCCTGGCAGCGTCCCGGTCTGCTCACGTTCAAAGCCACCAAGGCGCTCTTTGGGCCGGAGGAGGCCCCTGAGGCCCTGTTCGCGCGGGCCTGGGGCGCGGCGAAGGGCCCGGTCCAGGAGCTCGGGGAGGTCGCCGCGCTGGCCGGCGAGCTGGGGGCGCGGCGCCTCTTCGTCGGCTGGCGGGACCAGGGCGTGCCCGGCGAGGTCCCGCCCGCCCGGCAGCAGGCGGCGGAGGCCCACGCCGCGGCGCTGGAGGCCGAGCTGCGGGCCCTCCACCCCTTCGAGCCCGGGGCCCCGACCGACGGTGAGCTCGTCCTCGACCTCGTGTGCAGCCCCGGCGAGCCCAGCCTGCTGGGCTGGCACACCCACGGCCCTCGCCGCCACCAGGGCCCTTGCGGGCGTTACACCTACACTGTCCCGCCCGAGGCCCCCAGCCGCGCCTACGGCAAGCTGGTCGAGGGCCTCGCCTGGTCCGGGGTGGAGATCCAGCAGGGGGACAGCGTGCTGGAGATCGGCGCGGCCCCCGGCGGCGCCACCCTCGCCCTCCTGGAGCGGGGCGCGCGCGTGCTGGCGGTGGACACGAACCCCCTCGACCCCCGCCTGCTGGAGCGCCCCGGGCTCCGCTGGGTGCGCCGCCCGGTCGGTGACCTGCGCCGCGAGGACCTGCCGCCTGATCTGCGCTGGATCGTCTGCGACGCCAACATCCCGCCCGCCCACGTCCTGCCCGCCCTCCTGCGCCTGCTCCCCGCCGCGCCGCGCCTGCGCGGGATGCTGCTGACGCTCAAGCTCAACGACGAGGCCGTGGTCGCCTCGCTGCCTGGGCTGCTCGACGAGCTCCGCGCGACCGGAGCCACAGTGCGCGGCACCCAGCTCCCGGCCAACCGGCGGGACGTGTTCGTGGTGGCGCTGCGCGGGTGAGGGCCAGGCTCTGTCCTTTGCCGAGGACTCCCCTATGGACGGCCCGCCTGCTGGAGCACGGGCCACAGCCACGATCGCAGCGCGGCGACAACCGAGCCCAGGGCGAGGTCAGGCTCGCCCCCAGCCTTGCGCAAGAACGCCTTCCACTGCCCCTGCTTCCCCACATCCGCGGCGAATTCGTCGGACAGCCCGACGGGCAGCGTGCTCGGGATGGGTGTACCCCGTCTCGTGAACGTGGCGGCCACCGATCGTGGCAGCGCATCGTCGAATAGAAAACTCCGCCGGAGGAGATCGAGGTCGTAGAGGTCCTTCATCCGGCTGGTCGTGATGCCGAGCACGACCAGGGCCTCCAGCTTCTCGGCGACCACGGTCTCGGGCGCGTAGGCGCGCATCCGTGGCGTCGGCAGGTCGAGGAGGCTCGCGACCTCCACGAAGGACGGCGCAGGCACGGTGGCGTCGCCGAGGCCGATGTCAACCTGGACCTTGATCCGCGCGCCAGCAAGCCCACATGGCACGACGACGCGCACGCCGGTGTAGGTGGCATCTTCGCGGATGGGCGTGCCAACGATACCAGGGGCGTCGAAGGTCATGCCGTCCTCGGGGCAATCCAGGGCGACAATCTCACGGAACACGGCGACGAGCCGGTCGATGTCGGGGCTGCCGCGCCCAAGCAGATCGAGATCCCGGGTCGCCCGGTGCGGCTTGCCCATCCACAGCGCGAACAGCGTGGCGCCCTTGAGCACGAAGTCCTCGGCGTGATCGCTGACCGAGAGTCGGAAGAGCAGCCGCTCGATGGCGTAGCGCACGAGCAGCCGCTGGAAGTCCTCGCCGTCGCGACGGGCGCGCTCCAGCAGCCGCGTCCGCGCCGAGATCGCGGGGTTCTTGCCGGTCATGACGAGGCCTCCAGGTAGGGCCGAAGCACCGTCTGCACCCGGCAGGCGCTGGCTATCTCCCACAGCGCGTCGCGCCCACCCCGGTAGCGCGCGTCGTAGTCCCGCAGCGCCGCGAGGGCCACGTCCAGGCCGACCCGAGAGCGGAATCGGAAGCAGTCGGCGACCGTGCGGGCGGGGTCGGTGATCGCGACCTCGACCCCCTCGATGCGGTGATGGGCGACGCCCAGCTCGAGGAATCGGGGCGCGGTCCAGGTCAGCTCCAGGCGAGGCGTGTCCAGCCTCGGCGCGCGGTGGCCTCGCCGGACGGCGATCCACACCGCCGCGGGCAGCTCATCTGTGAGCTCATGGAAGGCCAGGGCCGAGAGCAGGTTCACGACGCAGTCGGGCACGCGGACGGCGACCTGGACGAGCGTATGGTGCGGCGTGAGCTCAGCGTCGGCCCGCATGTACAGCCCGCGGCCGACCCGCACGAGCGCGCCCTGTTCGACCAGCCGGGAGAGCACAGCGCGCGGGATGCCCAGCGGGTCGAGGTCACGCGCGCGCAGCAGGCCCTGGGTGTGCGCGAGCGCGAGGAGCTGCTCTGGCTGCGTGGAGGTCATGATACGAAAGTAATCTATCTGGGGTTAGATGACGACGAAATGTAACATCCGCCATCCACGCCCCAGCGCCCCACCCCTCCAGCCTCAGTCAGTAGCCAGCGCGGCCAGGCCCTCGGACCTTCCCACCACGGGTCGCCAGCCGAGGGTGCGCTGGGCGCGATCCGTGCGCACCGTCATGTCCTGGCTGGACACGGAGGCCGCCATGGGGGTGAGCGGGGGCGGGCTCTGGCGGCCCAGGGCCTTCCAGGTCCAGTCCAGGGCGCCGGCCAGCGCGCGGGCCACGCCGCCGGGCGCCGAGCGGTCGGGGAGGGACAGACCGGCCGTGTCGGCCAGGCCGCGGAAGAAGTCCTGGATGGTCAGGTCCCCCTCGTCGGCGATGAAGAGCGCGCCGCCGACCTCCGAATTCACCGCCAGGCGGACCGCCTCGACGAGGTTGGAGACATGCGTGGTGGAGACGCGGGCGCGGCCGCCGTCCAGCCAGGCGAAGCCGCCGTCCTGGACCACGCGCCGCAGCGTCGGCAGCAGGGTGGCGTCCCGCGGCCCCCACACGAAGCAGGGGCGCAGCGCGACCGTGGAGAAGCCCGGCCCGGCGGCCTCCAGCACCAGGCGCTCGGCGGCGGCCTTGGTGCGCGCGTAGGCGAAGGGCGAGCGTTGCGGGATGGGGCGCGTCTCGTCCACGTCCAGCATCGGGCCGCCGTCGAAGACCACCGCGTTGGTCGAGATCTGCACGAAGCGTCGCACGCCGGCCGCCTTCGCCGCCGCCAGCACGCGCGCCGTGCCCTGGATGTTGGTCCGCTCGTAGACCTCGTCCGGCCCCCAGTCCTCCACGCTGGCCGCCGCGTGCACGACCACGTCGCAGCCCGCGAGGTGCTCGGCCGACACGTCGTCCAGCGAGCAGGGGACCGGCGTGGCCCCCCAGCGCTGGACCGCCGCCGCGCTGGAGGCGGAGCGCGCCATGGCCAGAAGCTCGTGCTCTCCCGCCAGCCCCTCGAGGATGTGCCCGCCGATGAAACCCGAGCCGCCCGTGACGAAGACCCGCATGATGACCTCCTGATGGAGCCAATGTGCCCTCGTGGTTGGCATTCATCCAATCGATGATATGCAGTTGATCATGCACAACATCGATGCTCTCCGGGGCCTGGACCTCAACCTGCTGCTGGCGCTGGACGCCCTGCTGGAGACGCGCAGCGTCAGCCGGGCGGCGCGGCGGCTCGGGCTCTCGCAGCCGGCGGCGAGCCACGCGCTCTCCCGGCTGCGCGAGGCGCTGGGGGACGCGCTGCTGGTGCGCGACGGGGCGGGCATGGCGCCCACGCCGCGGGCGCTGGCGCTGCAGGGGCCGCTGCGATCCGCGCTGATGGACCTGGGGCGGCTCCTGACCGAGGCGGGCGACTTCGATCCCGCGCGCTCGCGGCGGCGCTTCACCCTGGCCTGCCCCGACCTGCTGGCGCCGCTGGTGCCCGAGCTGCTGAGGGCCCTGGCCGAGGCGCCCGGGGTGGACCTGGAGCTGGGCCCGGTGGGCGCCGAGGCCGATCTGGGCCTGGGCTCGATGCTGGCGGCCGACCCGCGGCTGCGCGGGCGCGCGCTGGGGAGGACGCGCTGGTCGGTGGCGCTGCGCGAGGGCCACCCCGCGCTGGAGCGCCCCTGGTCGCTGGAGGGCTGGCTGGCCTGGCCGCACGTCGTGGTGCGCTCCCCCACCCCCGGGCCGGGGCTGGTGGAGCAGGCGCTGACCGAGGCCGGTCACCGCCGCCGCGTCGGGCTCTACGCGCCCTCCTTCCTGATGGCCGTCGCCGTGATCGCCCGCACCGACCTGCTGTTCACCGCGCCTGACGCCGTGCTGCGGCGCCTCGACCTGCCCCTGGTCCTGCGCCCGCCCCCGCTGCGGCTGCCCGACATCCCGGTGGCCGCCACCTGGCCCGAGCGCCTCGACGGTGACCCGGGCCACCGCTGGTTCCGCGAGCGCGTGTGCGCTGTGGTCAGCGCGGCGCTGGCGCCGACGAAGGGGGAGGCGGCCTCCTGAGCGTCTCCCTCAGGGCTGCACGCCCACCGCGCCGGTGATCCCCTCGTAGCTCGCGCCGAGGGACGTGAGCCCCAGATCCTCGGCCGCCCCGTCCGGCCCGAGCTGCACCGCCCGGATCCCCTCGGTCTCCGTCACCAGCACGAGGCCCCTCAGCGGTCCCCGACGGAGGAGCGCCGCGGCGCCGGGGAGCTGCGGCCGCCCGCCGCTGTAGTCCAGCTCGGAGGGCTCGCCCAGCGGCTCCGATGCTTCCAGATCCACCGGCACTTGTAGCAGCGCGTCCCCGTAGCCCGACACCACCAGCACCTGGTCACCCCAGGGCGAGGCCACCAGCGCGACGGGGTCCTCGACGTCCAGGATCTGCGCGGCCTCCAGGGCGTCGCCGTCCACCCGCACCGCGGCGACGCGGGTGGAGACGCCGGAGAACTCGGAGTAGTCCGCCACCAGGAGGAGCCCGTCCAGGCTCGCGGCGTCGGACACGATGGCCTCGTCGTCGCCGAAGGCGTCCACCCCCGCCACGCGCGCGCCCTCGGGCCAGGACAACAGCGAGACGTCCTCGCCCTCGTCCGCGCCCTCCACCTCGCGCCCGATCAGCGCCGCGCGGCTCTCGTCGAGCAGCAGGAGGTCCGCCGGGAGCTTCGCGGCGGCCACCAGCGTCGGCTCCCCGAGCTCTCCGGTCGCGCAGTCGATGGGCGCCGCGTACAGACCGCCCCCGTTTACCGGCCAGTTCCCGTCGATCACCCACAGCGTCTCGCCGCTCGGGTCCATCACGGCGCGCACGGCGTACACGCCCCCGTCCCACCCCGCGTCCAGCACCGTCACGACGCCGTCCTCGACCGCGAAGACGCCGATGGTCCCGTCGTCCTGGACCGCGTAGCCGTGGTTTGCGTCCGGCGTGAACACGACCTCGCCGCTCCAGGCGCGCCCCATCTCGACCCGCGCCCCGTCGTCGCGCAGCTCTCCCTCCGTCGAGAGCGTCAGCGCGGCCCAGACCTTCGAGGCGGCCCCGTCCGCGTCATAGGGGAGGCTCACCAGCACGACGCGCTCGCGATCCGCGGGCTGCGGCGTGGCGTGGCAGCCCTCGACGACGGGCTCCGCGGTGTCGGCGGTGTCGGCGGTGTCGGTGGGCTCGCCGCCGGTGTCCTTGGTGGGGTCGCAGGCGGTGAGGAGCAGGGCCGCCAGGAGGAGGGGCGTGTGGGGGAGGGTCTGGTGGTCGCGCATGGTCTCCATCGCTGGTCTGGCCGGGACGGCGCCGGGTGTGGGGGCGCCGTTGTGCTCGTCCTAACCGTCGGCGTTCGGGCCGGGGCAGGGTGATTCGTTCGTCTCCACGGGAGTCTGATGGGCAGACCGGTGCCCCACCGGCTATCTTGACGGTGGAGGTCGACATGGCTTCGGCTGCCCACCTGCTCCCCCCGCATGACGAGCCGAGCGACGAGGACAGCCTCGTCACCGCCCGGAATCTGCGCGACGCCGAGGAGTTGCGCGCGCTCCTCGTGCCCCGCCTGGGGAGCGTGACACGCGGCGCTGGCGGCAAGCCCCAGGGTCTGGGCGCTCGTCGGGTGCGGTGCGAGGTCTCGCTCAGCGACGCGGTCATCGAGGAGCGGCGCCGTTGACGTTGTATCTGGACACCAGCGCGCTGGTGAAGCTCTACATCCTCGAGGCCGGCTCCGAGGATGTGCTCCAGTGGATCGCCGACGCCAGCTCCGTGTGCACCTCCGTGGTCACCTTCCCAGAGGCGCGCTCCGCGTTTGGGCGACGACTCCGCGAGCGCTCGCGCTCGCCGCAGGAGCGTTGTGCACGAAGCATGGGCTACGCGGCTTCGACTCCGTGCAGCTCGTCAGCGCGTTGTACGCCCGAGCGCTGGCGGCGGACGACTTTGTAGCTGCGACTTTTGATCCTGCGCTGGTGCGCGCCATGCGCGCCGAGGGGATCGAGGTTCGTGGTGTGCCGACGCGCGCTGGGTGAAGCGGGGACAGGCAAGGCCTGGGTGTACAGAGGGTTATGTGTAGGGCTTGTGGTGCGTCTGATCGTCAACGTTCGCCCCTTCCAAACCACGGCCACACCCCGTCCACCTCCCGCCCCAGCAGCTCCGGGAGGCCCGCATTCGCCGCCCTCAACACTTCCTGTAGAAAGGCCCGCGTCTCTGCATCCAACACAGGTTTCCCCCGCGCCCGCCCCGAGAGTCGCGCCAGCAACCCCGGCAGCCCGCCCGGTCGCCGGTTCGGCGCCGGTCCACGCCGGGCCAGCCAGTTGGCCAGGCGCCTCAACCCAGGCCAGCGCGGCACCACGGCCCCGTGCTGGTGGAGCCGGGCCGGGGGGAGGGCGCCGAGGTCCAGGCGCTCGGAGAGCCCGAGGAAGGCGCAGATACCGTCGATGCCCTCCTGGGGGCGCGCCCAGAGCTCCTCGAAGAGCGCGACGTGGACGCGCTCCCGCCCGAAGGCCTCCTGCCAGCGCCTCAGCCCAGGAGCGTAGGTGGAGCGCTTCAGCAGCGTGCCGCGGGCGGAGATCAGGCTGGCTTCGAGAGAGAGCACAGCCCGCCCGCTGCTGACGAGGTGCCAGTAGTGGGACCAGGCGCGCTCGACGGGATCGCGGAGGATGACCAGGATCCGCGCCTCAGGCATGAGCCGCCGCGCGCGCTCGGGGGCGGCCTCGCTGGTGAGGTAGGTGGTGGAGTCCTCGCCCACCAGCACGCCGTCCGGGGCGTCGAAGCGGGCCATGTAGGCAGGGAGCGCCGTGGTCAGCTCGCGCTCGAAGCTGCGGGGCCGGAAGCGCCCGGCGGCGTCCAGGTGCTCCTCGGCGTGCTCGTCGAGGTCGTCGGAGTCCAGGAAGAACTGCTCGCGCTCGGGCATCCGCACGCGCGGGTGCGAGGCCAGGATGTGGTGCAGGGAGGTGGTCCCGGCGCGCATCGCGCCCACGAGCAGGAAGTCCGGGAGGCGAGGGGGCATGGGGTCCTCTTTAGCGCGGCGCGCCGGATCAGCCCTCCGCCCGCCCGAGCACCCTCCCGCCCAACCACGCGCTCCCCGCCGCCAGCAGCCCCGCCGCCAGCAGCCCCAGGCCCGCCACGAGCCCGGCCTGCTCCCCGAGCCAGACCCAGTTGACCGGCGCCACCACCCAGCTCGCCAGCCCGGGCCGCGCCTCGAAGAGGTCCGGTCGGTACAGGTAGACCGAGGTGGGCAGCAGCGGGAGGATCCACAGGCCGAAGCTGGCCAGCAGGGCCTGGAAGCCGTCGCGGGTGCGCAGGTGCAGCAGGTTGGCCAGCGCGAGCTGGGCGATCGTCGTCGCCGTCACGCCCAGCCCCGCCGCCAGCCCCAGCCCCGGCCCCACCCGGCCCCCCGCGTAGGGCGCCATCGCCAGCGCGCAGGCCGCGGAGAGCACGATCCCCAGCAGCAGCGTGGCCCCCAGCACGGGCAGCGTGCGCCCCAGCAGGAAGCGCTCACGCGTCACGGGCTTGGAGAGCAGCAGATCGAGCTGTCGCTCCTCCCGCGGCGCGACCAGCACGCGGTGGAGCTGGCTGGCCCCCACGAAGAAGAGCACGGCGCCCAGCGCCAGCAGGTCGTTGAGCAGCAGCACCTCGCCCAGGCCCTGGAGCTGGTAGCTCCGCTCCAGCACCCGGAGGGCGCCCTCGGGCACCCGGGGGATGATCCACTGGGAGGCGCCGATCAGCGCGAGCCCCGCCCCCAGCCCGAGCCAGGGGGCCGATCCCACGGCGTTCTTGAGCTCCGCGCGCAGATAGCGGGTCATCTCAGACCTCCACGCGCCGGGCCGCCCGCGCGCCCAGCAGCAACGTGACGCCCACGACGCCCATGAGCGCCGCCATGGGCTCGAGCACGTGGGACAGGCGCAGATCGCCCGTGTGCCCCAGCACCTGCACGCCCAGCGTGATGGGGTTCCAGGCGACGTAGCGGCTCCACTCCGGGTTGTAGAAGCCGGCGAAGGCCGAGCCGACCAGCACCAGCAGCACCAGCACCGAGACCAGGGCCGCCGGCCCCCGCCGCCCGATCAGCACGCCCAGCGTGGCGGAGAGCGCCGTGGCGAACAGGGCCGCCCAGAGGTGCAGGGACATGGACGCCAGGAAGGGGACCGCGCGAAAACCGGGCACGGTCCGCGAGAACCACAGCAGCCCCACGAGGTGCGCGCCCAGGTAGAGGATGGCCGTCACCCCCAGCGCGCTCGCCGCTCGCACCAGGAACCAGCGCTCGCGAGAGATGGGCTTGCTCCACAGGATGGGCAGAATCCCCAGCTCCTTCTCCCGCACCAGCAGGCCCCCCGCCAGCACCACGCCCAGGATGGCCAGCAGCTTGTTCATCGCCACGTCCGTCCAGAGGTACAGGAAGAGGGCGAAGGGGTCCTCCGTCCCGAACCAGCCCGCCACCGCCTCCTGGACGTGGGCCGGCGGCCGGGAGAGCAGGGCCGGCATCCCCAGCAGGGCGTAGGCGTACATGGCGAGGGCCAGCCAGACCTTGCGCTCGGCGAGGGAGGCGCGCAGATCGAGCAGGAAGAGTCGGCTCATGCCGCCGCCTTTCGGGCGAGGCTCAGGTAGAGCTCGTCCATGTCGCGCGCCCCCTCCCGGGCCTTGAGCGCGCTGGCCTCGCCGCTGGCCACCAGCCGCCCCTGGTGGAGGATGGCCACCCGGTCGCAGAGCGCGTCCACGTCGGACAGGATGTGCGAGCTGAACAGCACGGTCATGCCCTGTGTCCTGGCCAGCTCGCGCAGGAGCTCGAGCAGCTCGTGGCGGCCGATGGGGTCGAGCCCGCTGGTGGGCTCGTCCAGCAGCAGCACGCGCGGGTCGCCGATGAGGGCCTGGGCCAGCCCCACCTTCTGGGTCATGCCGGTGGAGAAGCCGCGCAGGCGGCGATCCGCGGCGTCTCTCAACCCGAAGCGCGCGATCAGCGCCTCGACCCGCGTCTCGGCCAGCGCCCTGGGAAGCTCGAACATGGCCGCCACGTAGTGGAGAAAACCGCGGGCCGTCATCTCGCCAGGCAGCGCGTAGCTGGCCGGGAGGAAGCCGGTGATCCGCCGCACCGCCAGGCTGTCCTGGACGACGTCGTGGCCGTGCACGCGCGCGCTGCCCCGCGTGGGCGCCGTGAGCCCCAGCAGCATGCGCAGGGTGGTGGTCTTGCCCGCGCCGTTGTGGCCCATGAAGCCGAAGATCTCGCCCGGCGCCACGGTGAAGCTCAGATCCTCCACCGCGCGCACCCGCCGCGCACCCTCGCCGAAGTCCTTGCCCAGCCCGTTGATGTCGATGGCCGATTGCATGTTCACATCGCCGCGTATTGAGGAGCTTGGAGGCCCGCGATGAAGAGATCGATGAGCGTGTCCATGAGCCGGGCGCGTGGGAGGCGCCCGCCTGTGGCCGCCTCCCCCTGGAGGTGGACGGCGCGCAGGGAGGCGAGCGCAAACGGCAGCGCCTCGCGGTCGAGGTCGGCGCGGATCTCGCCCGCGGCGATGCCCTCGGCGATCCAGGCCGAGAGCATGGCGATCTGGGCGTCCGCTCGCGCCTGCTGGTCCGGGGCGTCGATGAGCCCCTTCAGCATGGACAGCGTCGGATCCTCCGCGCTCAGGCGCTCGAAGAGCGGCTCCCGGTCCATCTCGCGGAAGGTGAAACGCAGCGTGGCCCGGAGCCGCTCCAGCGGGCCCGGCACGGAGAGCACCTCGGCCCGGAAGCGCGCCTCCGCGCTCGCCAGCACCTCGCGCGCCACCTCGGCCAGCAGCGCCTCCTTGCTCTCGAACTCCAGGTAGAGCGCGCCCTTCGCGCAGCCCGCCTCCCGCGCGATCTCGTCGAGGCGCGCGGCCCGGAAGCCGTGGCGGGAGAAGTGCTGACGGGCGGCGTCGAGGATCCGGCGTCGCCGGCCGGGATCGCGGGGGGTGGTGGGGCGGTGCGTCATGTTGACTGGATTATATCATATGGGTCAATTCAGTCAAGATCGGGCGTGGTCATGCGGGAGGGGCGGGAGGACACGGCCAGTTAAACACTCACAACATGCGTCTGATGAGCGCCTTCTGGTCGAGAATTCAAGATTGAAGTTGGGTGTGAACTGGAGATAAATTCAATCTGAAGATCATTCAACTCCCGGCAGGCCCCCATGCCCCCCAGCGAGCAGCGCCCCACCAAAGAGCCCTCACTCGCGAAACCGCGCCCATCTGGTGGTGCCTGTTTACCGGGTCGAGGGGCGCATGGGTCCAGGTCGGGTCAGCTGTGTCGCGCGCGGGCGGCGAGCCGCAGGCGCTCCTCTTGCAGCCAGCGGGTGAGCTGCTCCTCGGACGGCAGCGCGGTCAGATAGCGCGAGACGAACACAGCGCGCGGCAGGTTGGCGGTCGCGTAATGGACCTTCTCCTCGTCCTTGCCCGCGCAGAGGAGCAGGCCCACCGGAGGGTTCTCGTCCGGCTTGGCGAGGTTCTCGGCGATCCAGTTGAGGTAGAAGTGCATCTGGCCGGCGTCTCGATGGTCGAATGCTCCGATTTTGAGATCCAGAGCCACCAGGCATTTGAGGCCCCGGTGAAAGAACAGCAGATCGAGGTAGTGGTGATCCCCGCCGACCGTGATGCGGACCTGACGGTCGACGAAGCAGAAGTCCCGCCCCAGCTCACGCAGAAACTCCTGGAGATGGTCCAGCAGCGCGGATTCCAACTCGGCCTCGTTGAACGCGGGCGGCTCAGGCAGGCCGAGGAATTCGAGCACGACGGGATCGCGGAGGATGGTGCCGGGGGTCTCCACCACGCGGCCCTCGCGTGACAGCGCAAGAACGGCGTCACGGTCCCGCGAGAGGCCGACGCGCTCGAAGAGCATCGAGTTGATCTGCCGCTTGAGCTCGCGGACCGCCCAGCCCTCCTTCAGCAACTCCAGCTCGTAGAACGCGCGCGCCAGCGGCTGATCGATCCGGCTCAGCTCCAGGAGGTGGGAGAAGGTCACCGAGGCGAACAGGCGCTCGGTCCACGCCTGGTCCTGCCAG
Organism: uncultured Enterobacterales bacterium; assembly: GCA_964615375.1. Taxonomy (GTDB): domain Bacteria; phylum Myxococcota_A; class UBA796; order UBA796; family CAZKWG01; genus CAZKWG01. The sequence continues at coordinate 3,804 of CAZTOW010000032.1, read as the reverse complement.
GGGAGGCGTTGGAGCGCGGCAGAGCGGGCGGTGAGGCTGGGAAATCCCGCGCTCGCGCGGAGCATGAGGGCTGACGCGCCAGACGCCGTCTGGCGGTCTGGATCAGATTCGCCAGACAGCGTCTGGCGAATTGGGCCGAGCACGGCGCTCAGGGTTCGACCCGGATCAAGGTCGGGCCACGAGAGCACGATCTGGCGAAAATTCTTGAGGTTGCTCGGAGACATCCCCGGCGTGCCGCCGCGCTCCAGCTCGTCCGCGAGCCGCTCGATGAGCCCCTCGCCGTAGGCCGCGCGATCCTCGCCGTGCTGCTCGTACTCGACGATCCAGGCGCCGACGAGCCAGCTTCGAGTGTCACCGATCCCCCACACCCGCCCCATTCCGCTGAATCCCGCCTGAGGCGATCGCTCCCGCCCCCTAATCGTCGGGTCGGCTGCGGGCCGGGAGGCCCGAGGCCGGCCCGCAGCCGACCCGACGATCAGGGTACAAGCCCCTGGTCTGACGATGGGGCGTCGAGGCGGCCACCTCGACGCCCCGGAGGCGGGTCCCCCCGATCAGAAGGCCCTGCCCCGTGGCAAGGTCACCCGTGGGGGCGCCGTCGTCCAGCCCCGTCGGGCCCCCAATCCCGATTCTCGCCTCCTGCCGCCTCCTGCACTGCGCCGCCTGCCGTGAGCTGACGCCTGGCGCATCCTGCGCGATCTCCACGGCCACGAAGCGTGGACGTGGGGCGCCGATCTCCTCCTCACGCAGCCGCAGCTGGCGGCGCCACCACTCCAACGTGTGTGGGTTGACCCCCTCCTGCTGGGCGAACGCCTTCGCCGTCAGGCCGGACACCTTCATCCGAGCGATCCGCGCCGACCACTCCTGGGCCTTTGACATCACCACCTCCGACGGCTTCGGAGGTGCCTCGGCACGAGGAGAAGGCGGCAGATGGGGGCGACGGGATGGATACATGGCCGAGAGCTTCTTCGCCACGCTCGAGTGCGAGCTGCTCCAGCGCACGCTCATCGACGACCCCATCATGGCCCGTCGGGAGATCTTCGCCTTCATCGAGGGCTTCTACAACACTCGGCGGCTGCACTCCAGCATGGAATACCGCACCCCGATCGAGATGGAGGATATCCACAGGAAATCCAAAGCGAAAGAGCGTTATCAACAGGTTGTCAGTCTCCCCCCAGACCCCCCTCGATCCATCCCCGATCGATGTGCCGAGTAGACGGCTCCTACAACGACGACTACATCAACAAGTGTCCACGAGATCGGGGCAACCCCAGCCATCACGCGCACGCTGGCCACGGGTGCCCGCCACCTCCAGCCGCGCGGAACGTGCGCGGGGAACGGCCAGGACGCCGGGGTGGGGGTGCGGGCCTACACCCTTGCGCCTACTCCGAGTCCTTCACGGTAGTAGGCCCAGGTAGTGCGGGCCCCCACATTAGCTGAAGCGACACACCCTCCTCGGTAGGTACCATTACCAGGGTCGCCTGAACAAGTGCATCGGCCAGGGGTAGAACCGCTGTCACCCCTTCAACCGCTCCAGGGTACTTGAACTTGGTCAACGGCGGGACCTCTACCCAGTTGATGATGTTGAACGTAACTATGATCCTCATGGGACATGGGATACGTGTCCCACGAAAGGTCAACCAGAGTACCCTTCGCACGTCATCGGTGAACGTAAACGCAGCCGTTATGTCGGAAGACTCTCCAAGTTGGTCCCATAGCGATTCCGCCTTGTTCTTCGAGAGGAGCTCACCGACATACTTTAGCAATGGCAATTCGGTCGTTCCGCCGTTGAGCCCTCCTATGGTCAAATCCTCAATCCGGCCTCGAACGCTGGAAGGTGCTGGGAGCCTGCCTTCGTCTTCCTTCGCCATCTCCAGTGATGTTACCTTCACCCGAAACTCGCGCCTATGCACTTCCATCTTGGCTGTCTCCGCTACCCAATCCAGCGTGTCCGCTTCGTCCATGGGAATCAACTCAAGGCCCATGCGTGAGTAGTAGTCAAATGCAGTCTTTGCGAAGCCGCTTGTAGACACCACCACGCGACGGTCAAGCTGAAGTTCATGTAGCTTGCCGTAGAGTTGCTCAAGCATCGTGATGTCCAGGGGGCGGGCTTCGTCCTTGACGTCAATCCCAATCCGAATCTGCCGGCCCCCGGCCTTGTATCGAACCAGAACATCCACCTCCCGCGTGATGGTCGGGTCGTTCCTCATCGGCAGCTTGGCCTTCTGAGTCACCTGGAGTTCACTTAGACCCTCATGCCTCAGAGCCTCAAAGGCTCGCACCACGTTTTCGACTACCTGCCACTTCTTGACCTGGTCCACGATGAGCTCCTGATTCGAAAGGTCTCCTAACATATAGGCTCAATGGGGACTACGAAATCCCTGGACCCCGCACGGATGACGTGAACCAACGGGTATGAGAGGTAGGAGGGGCGACGACGAGCCGGCGTGGCGTCTCTCCACGCTGGCTACTCGGTGTCAGGACGAGTACTCAAGTATGAGCGCCACAAGTCCTCTACTATGCGAATCTCGAACTCCCGCCTTGGGAACCGCTCTATTAGGTGGTCGAAGAATTCCTGATCGACCGAGCCTTGACGCACCATTAACTCGACCGTTGTAAAGGCACCCTCATCAAGAGGCGCGGCGCATCCAGGTAGAGACTTACGGACAATACGCGGCAGATGATCACGCAGTTCCCGGAAGTCCGTGAAGAGTTCCACCAGGAGATCCTGAAGTGCAATGTGACGATCTGCCGGAATCTTATATATTCTCCTGGCTTCTAGTCCATTAGGGGTTCTCTCCACCAACCTCATTGCTCCAGGTACGCCATAGAGGAGCCACTTAGCGTCTTCTATCTCTCCCAACTGGAACTCTGGTACAATATGCATGGCCACTGAGCTATGACTACCTGGGCTTCTGAAGACATCTATGACTTCACGCAGACTGGTGGGGCGAGCCTTTGGGTCCCTGTCCAGCATTGCGACCAGGATCTCTTTTACGCGTTCCGGGGCCTTGACTTTGGCGACCCATGGAGATGCGTCTTGCATCTTGAGGCGAAGCAAATCCGCAATAGTGTTACCCTGACGATAGACAGTCTCGCCAAGGAGAAGCTCCACTATGGTAAGTCCAAGGCTGAAAATGTCACCAAGCCTAGCACTGGGTAGATTGTCGTCGTGCCGAAAAAACTCCGGGGGCGAATATGCCAGAGTTCCAACAACATAACCGCCCCTTGTTGCGCGAGCAGATCCAAAGTCTACAATCCAAGGGTCTCCTCCTTTGTTGATCATGATGTTGCTTGGCTTAAGATCGCCATGGTAGACGCCGCGATCATGGCAGTTGGCCACTATCTCGCACATTCGAATGCAGAGGGAGGAGACATCCCGCCAATTCTTCGGCGAGCCACGAAAGGTGCTCTCTAATGAACCGTCCTCAATGAATGTCATGATGATGACTGTGAAACCATCCACATCCCCGTGGTCCACGAGCTGAGGCACGCCCGCGATTCCGTACAGACCCGCCAGATCCTCTAGGCAGGCATTGGCGATCTTGTCAATTCCCTCTTGAGGGGGACGCACCGGAAAACACTTGGCTGCGTATAGACACTTTGAGCGCTTATCAGACACCCTGTAGACGCTACTAAAGCCACCGACACTGTACTGGTCCAGCGTGAACCTGACTGTGGATTGATGGATCGATTGGAACGGGGGTCGAGGCGAGGCTCCCCTGGACCCTGGAGTGGGAAGATACCTCCGGCCTCGGCTTCGGCAAGGTCGCGCCACCCCCTCCGCGCGCGCGGAGCGCGCTTGTG
>CAZTOW010000031.1:115049-117269 GCA_964615375.1 uncultured Enterobacterales bacterium | reverse complement strand
AGAAGCTGCTACCTGTTTTTCAAAGACCGGATGAACATCCACCCCAGAGGGGGATGCCCCGTGTCCTCGCCTCGTCGGGGCTCCCGTTCGGAGCCGCCATCTCGAAGCGCCCACCCTCTTATCTGGACTCTGTTTCGCCGTCAAGCGATTCAGAATCTTTTTTCGAGAGCCGCTCGCGAAGGAGCTTGGGAGTGCTGTTGAGAACGTGCTGACGACGCTCGTTGCGTCGCTCGAGGCCCCTGAGGATTATGGGATTCATGGAGCAGCGTCAAGGGCTCAGGCGAAAATTCCTCTCACGATGCAGCTCTTGTAGATCCAGCCCAGCGTCATCCCCACGAGCAGGAGGATGGCAATCGCAGATTCGCGAGCTTCAACCCACTTCAGCGCGCGACGCCACAGCCCGCGCCCCAGGATGAGGTCCGCGAGGCCCAGCCCCGTCGCGGCCACAGTGCACAGGAAGAGGACCACGCCGAAGGGCTGGTTCACCAGGGCTCGCCCCAGATCTCCATCGGCCATCAACGCGAAGGTCGTCGTCATCCCGCACATCGGGCAGGGAAACCCGGTGAGGGAGAGCATGACGCAGGGGCTGAGCCCGAGCTGGAGGTGCGTCCCCATCCCCGCCGAGCTGGGCACGAGCCAGCGGGCCAGGAGGAGCACCGTCGCCCCCGGCCCGGCCAGCAGCAGGCCCACGCCCCGGTCTACGAGCGGCGCGGGGACGCGCTCCCAGAGGAGCTGAAACGCGCTCGCGACCCGCGCCATGGTCAGCTCGGGTCCTCACGCGGGAGCACGCTCTCCACCAGCGCGGAGATGGAGGCCACCTCCCGGTCGAGCTCGTCGAGGCGCTCCGCGAGCCGCGCCCGGAGCTGTCGGTTCTCGCTGGCCAGGTTCATGGCCGTGAGCAGCGCGATGGTGTACTCGTCGGGCGTGCGCGTGCGGCCCGCGACCTCTGAGAGGCGCGCGTCCACGTCGGCCGCGACCTCCCGGATGTCCTGCCCGCTCTCGTCGCTCCGGACCGTGTACTGCCGGCCGCGGATGGTGATCTGGACGTTCATGGCGTCACGCTAGCGTCTGCGCCCGCGCCCGTCAACCCGCGCCCGCGCCGAGATCTTCGGGCACGAGCGCGTCCACGAAGGCCGCGGGGTCGAAGTCGCGCAGATCCTCAATCTTCTCTCCGAGGCCCACCAGCTTCACCGGGAGTCCCATCTCCTGGCGCACGGCGAGCACAACCCCTCCCCGCGCGGTCCCGTCGAGCTTGGTGAGCACCACGCCGGTCACCCCGACCACGTCCTTGAAGACCCGGGCCTGGGAGAGCGCGTTCTGCCCGATGGTCGCGTCCAGCACCAGGAGCACCTCGTGGGGCGCCGTGGGCACCGCCTTGCGCATGACGCGCACCACCTTGCCGAGCTCGTCCATCAGCGGCTTTTGCGCCTGCAGGCGCCCGGCGGTGTCGCAGATGACCACGTCCGCCCCGCGCGAGATTCCAGCGTTCACCCCGTCGAAGATGACCGCCGCCGGATCCGCCCCCTCCTGGTGCGCGATCACGGGCACCGCGGCCCGCTCGCCCCAGACCTTGAGCTGCTCGATGGCCCCGGCGCGGAAGGTGTCGCCCGCGGCGAGCACGACCTTCTTGCCGGCCTGCCGGTAGCGCGCCGCCAGCTTGCCGATGGTGGTGGTCTTGCCGGAGCCGTTCACCCCCACCACCAGGATGACCAGCGGCCCCTGCTCCACGGTGGCGATGGGCGAGGGCTCGCCCAGGATGCGCTGGAGCTCTCCCCGGAGCGCGTCGCGGAGCGCGGACGGCGCGGGCGAGGCCCCCAGGCGCTCTCGCAGGGCGCCGGCGATCTCGCTGGAGGTGCGGACGCCCACGTCCGAGCTGATGAGCGCCTCCTCCACCGCCAGCGCCCAGCCTTCGCTCCCCTTCCCGCCCGAGAACGCGCGCGCGATGGTGCGGGAGAGGGCGTCGCGGCTGCGGGCGAGGCCGAGCAGGAAGCGGCTGGCGACGCCGCTGGGCGCGGGGGTCGCGACGGGAGCCTGCTGCGGCGCGCCCTCCTCCGGCGGGTTGACCCCGATCCGCCGTCTCCGCGCCCACAAGACGGCGATCACCGCCAGCAGCGCGGCGATGACCCCACCGATCAGCGGAAGATCGTTCATCAGGCGCCCGCCTCCGTACGAGCAGGCTCCTACCCTCCCGCCCTCGCCGCGGCCAGCCCGGGGCGCGCT
>CAZTOW010000031.1:0-114949 GCA_964615375.1 uncultured Enterobacterales bacterium | reverse complement strand
TAGCCCGGGGCGCGCTTAGCCCGGGGCGCGCTTAGCCCGGGGCGCGCTTAGCCCGGGGCGCGCTTAGCCCGCGGCGCGCTTAGCCCGCGGCGCGCTTAGCCCGCGGCGCGCTTAGCCTGGGGCGCTCAGCTCAGCCGCACGGTCACCAGCTTGGAGACGCCCGGAGCCGGCATGGTCACGCCGTAGAGCGTGTCCATGCACTCCATCGTCTTCTTGTTGTGCGTGATCACGATGAACTGCGAGCCCGCCGCCATCTCGCGCAGCAGCCCGTTGAAGCGCGCGCCGTTGCCCTCGTCGAGCGGGGCGTCCACCTCGTCGAGCAGGCAGAAAGGGCTCGGCTTCTCGCGGAAGAGCGAGAACAGGAGCGCGATGGCGGTCATCGCCGTCTCACCGCCGGAGAGCAGCGAGAGGTGGACCAGGCGCTTGCCCGGGGGCTGGACGTAGATGTCCACGCCGGTCTCCAGCAGGTCCTCCTCGTTGGTGAGCGCGAGGCGGGCCTGGCCGCCGCCGACCAGGCGCGGGTAGAGCTCGCGGAAGTAGGCGTCCACGCGGTCGAAGGTCTCGCGGAAGCGCTCGCGGCAGGTGCGGTTGAGGCGCGCGATGGTCTGACGGATGGATTTGACGGACTCATCCAGGTCCGCCCGCTGCTTCTCCAGCGTGGCGAACTCAGCGGCGACCTCCACGTACTCGTCCACGGCGACGAGGTTGACGTCGCCCAGGCTCTTGAGCTTCTCCCGGGCGGCCTGGAGCCGGTCCACCCAGCCCTGGATGAACTCGGCGTCGTCCAGCGAGGCCAGGGTGACGCGCAGGTCCTCCACCGGCTCGATGTTCTTCCAGCGGTTGCCGTCGTCGTCGGGGATGCGCGGGCCCTGCGCCGCCTCATCCACCTCCAGCACGACGTGGCCGTCGCGATCCAGGCGGTCGAGCATGGCGGCGACCGAGACCTGGTAGCGCTCGTCGAGGGTCTCGCGGATGCGGTTGATCTCCTCGCGGATGTCGGCCATCTGGCGCTCGAGGTCCACGCGGCGCTGGATGGCGGCCTCGCGGCGCTCGCGCAGGTCCTTGATGCGGGCTTCGGCCTCCTGCAGCGAGGCGCGCTCGGCGCGGACGCGCTCCCGCTCCTCCTCCAGCGAGCGCTGGAGCTCGGCCTCCTCGGCCCCCAGCTTCCCGAGCAGCTCTCCGAGTCGCTGGTCATCCTCGCGCAGCACGCCGAGGCGCTCGCGGGCGGTGGCGGACTCGGACTGGCAGGTCTGGACCTGGCGCTCGGAGGCGGCGGAGGCGCTCTGGGCGCTGGCCTCGGTGCGGCGGAGGCCGACGACGCGCTCGCGCAGGGTGGCGACCTCGGCGCGGAGCTGGGAGAGGGCCTCGCGGGCGCGGGAGGCGGCGGCGTCCTCGCCGGGGAGCGCGACCTGGTCGGCCTTGAGCGTCTCCTCGACCTTGGAGAGGGCGGCCTCGGCCTGCTGCACGGCCTCGCCGAGGCTCTGGTCCTTCTTGGAGCAGTCGGCGAGGGCGGCGACGAGATCGGCCTCCTCCCGAGCGATCTGGCGAGCGGCGGCGGCGGCGCGCTCCTGCTCCTTGATGCGCTCGCGGTGGGCGTGGCCGGCGTCGCGGGCGGCGAGCTCGGCCTCGCTGGCGGCGACGCGGGCGGCCTCGACCTTGCCGCGCCCGGCCTCCACCTCGGCCGTGGCGGCGTCGAGATCGGCGGTGGCGAGGGCGAGCCCGGCCTCCCGGGCGTGGACGTGCTCGACCTGGGTGGTGAGCTCGGCGCTGAGCCGGTTGATCTCGCGGCGGCGGGCGAGCAGCAGGGCGCCAGGGCCGGAGTGAGGCCCGACGATCACGGCGCCGCGCCGATCGACGAAGGCGCCGCAGGCGGAGATGGCCGGCTCGCCCGTGCCCGACTGGTGGGCCAGGGCGCGGGCGAGGTCCGGGCACTCCGCTACGGCGCCCAGCAGGCGACCCAGCGCGGCGCGCCCGGCCTCCGTACCCTGAATCCGGGCGGCGAAGCCCGAGCCTGGCGGGCGGACGCCGTCGATGCGCACGATCACCGCGCGCCCCTTCGCCGCGGCCCGCGCCGCGATGGCCGTGCGCTCATCGGGGACCAGCACGGCGTCCAGGGCCTCGCCCAGGGCCACGCCGAGGGCGGCCTCGTCGGCCTCGGTGACGTCCAGCTGGGTGGAGAGGGCGCCGATCACGCCCGGGACCGCCAGGGCCGCGCGGACGCCGTCCTCCACGCCGTCGTGGCGGGCCTGCATCTGGCTCAACGACTCCAGGCGGGCCCGGAGCGCGTGCTCCTTGCGCTCCTCCGCGGAGAGGGCCTCCTGCGCGCGCTTGACCTCGGCGGCGGCGGCTCCCCTCCCCTTCTCCCGGCGCTCCAGCTCCTTCTTCGCCTCCTCGATGGCGGCGCGGGCGGCGAGCAGGCGCTGGCTGGCGGCGCGCTCCTCCTCGGCGGCGACCTTGGTGGCGCCGTCCAGGGCGCTGAGGTCGGCGCTGTGGTCCCCCTGGCGCTTGCGGGCTTCCACCAGCCGGCCCTCCAGCTCGGCGCGGCGGGCGGCCAGGCCCTCGCGGCCGGTGCGGGCGCGGGTGAGCTCGGTCACGCGGCCGAGGATGGCGGCCTTGCCGTCCTCGATGCGGCGGCGGCGCTCCTGGAGGGCGCGCTCGGCGGACTCGGCCTCCTGGCGGGCGCCCTCCAGGCGCTGCTCACCGGCCAGCAGGCTGGCCTCGATCTTCGCCTTCTCGGCGAGTGTCTCCTGGAGCAGGCGCGTGGCGTCGGCGTGCTCCTTCGCGGCGCGCGCCTCCTGCTGCCCGAGGGTCTCCAGGCGGCGGGTGAGCTCGGCGGACTCGCGCCCCTGGTACTGGCGGGCGGACTCGGACTCGCGGCGGGAGGCCTCCACCTCGGCCAGGCGGTCGCGCAGACGTCCCACGGTGGCCTCGCGCCCCTCCAGGCTGGCCCGGATGGCGGCGATCTCCGCCTCGCGCTGGGCGCCCCGGCGGATGAGGTTCTCCTCCTCGGTCTGGGCTTCGCGGAGCTGATCGCCGAGCGCCTTGCGATCCCCGGCGAGGCCGGCGAAGCGGGCGAGGCCCAGGAAGAGCTCGCCCTGGCGGACTCGGCAGCGCAGGCGCCGGTAGCGGGTGGCGTTGCCGACCTGGCGCTCCAGGCTGCGCACGCGCTTGCCGAGCTCCTCGGAGACCTCGCTGACGCGCTCCAGGTTGCCGAGCGTCTCGCCCAGCTTCTCCTCGGCCTCCTTCTTGCGGACCTTGTAGCGCGAGATGCCCGCGGCCTCCTCGATCAGCGAGCGGCGCTGCTCGGGCTTGGCGTTCACGATCTCGCCGATGCGCCCCTGCTCGATGACGCAGTACATCCGGTTGCTGATGCCGGTGTCCAGGAAGAGATCGTGGATGTCGCGCAGACGGACGCGCTGCTGGTTCAGGTAGTACTCGGAGTGTCCGTCGCGGTAGAGCCGCCGGGCGATCTGGATCTCGGCCATGTGGGCCCAGTCCCCGGGGAAGGGGATGTCGCCCGCCTCAAAGGTGATCGAGACCTCGGCGAAGCTGGTCGGCGCGCGATCGGCCGAGCCAGCGAAGATGACGTCCTCCATCGAGCGCCCGCGCAGCACGCGCGGGGACTGCTCGCCCAGGCACCACAGCACGGCGTCCACGATGTTGGACTTGCCGCAGCCGTTGGGGCCGATGACGCCGGACACGCCCGCGTCGAAGACGAAGGAGGTGCGGTCGGGGAAGGACTTGAAACCTTGGAGCTCCAGCTTGCGGATGCGCATGGCGTGCCGGTCTGCCCAGGGAGGCGGGAGGAGGGGGGAGGGACCGGGCCCGGTGGGAGGACCCAGGGGGTGAGCTCAGAGGCGGAGCTCGGAGGGAGGAGGCCCAGGGTAACACGACAGGGGCGCGAGGAGCCATCACGAGCAGGAGCGCGTTGATATACGCGCTCCGAACGGGATGCGGGGAGATAGCGACAGCAGTCGGGCGTTGACGTGTCCATGAAGTATCGAACCCCAGGAAACGCCCGACTGTGAGCTATCGACCAGCAAGAAAGCGCCGAGGCGCGACCGGGGGTCGCGTCTTGGCGACGCGCCGATCCGGGCTCAGAGCATGTGTCCGAGCAGCGCGAGGGCGAGCGCGAGGAGGGGCAGGGCGGTGAGGAAGCAGCCAGGGCGCGTGTGACGATCGCTCATGGGGTCTCTCCGTAGTCCTGGAGGAGGCGCAGGTACTCCTGGTGTCCGTGGCGGATGGCCTCGAGATCCTCGTCGCGCAGGGTGCGCACGACGCGGCCGGGGACGCCGAGGAAGAGGCTCCCGCTGGGCACGCGCCGGCCCACCGGGACGAGGGCCCCGGCGCCGATGACGCACCAGGGCTCGATGACGCAGTTGTCCAGCAGGATGGCGCCCATGCCGATGAGGGCGTCGCCCTCCACCGTGCAGCCGTGCAGGAGCACCCGATGGCCCACCGTGACGCGCGGCCCGACGTGGACCCGGCTCCGCCCGCCCGTGGCGTGGGCGATGGTGCCGTCCTGGAGGTTGGTCTCCGACTCCACCGTGATCGAGCCCTGGTCGCCGCGCAGCACCACCCCGGGCCACACGCTGACCCGCGGCCCGAGGCGCACGTCTCCGATGATCACCGCGCTGGGGTGGACCCAGGCGCTGGCGTCGATGACGGGGAGGTAATCTCGGTAGGCCTGAATCATTGGCCCTGGCTATCGTCGCGGCGCCCGACGTGCATGATCCGTGCAACAACTCGGCCCGGCGCGCGTAGGAGGTGCGAGGAGGATGGAATGACGACGACCGCGCTCGTGCGCCAGAAGGACATCTCGCTCGCCTACGTGCTCTGGTTCGGGGGTTTCCTCGGGCTCTCCGGTCTGCACCGGATGTACATGGGCCGATGGGTCTCCGGGCTCATCTGGTTCTTCACCGGCGGGCTCTGCCTGGTGGGTCAGATCGTGGACCTGTTCATGATGGCCCGGATGCTCCAGGACTCGAACGAGGGTCGCCACGGCCTCTGAGCCGGAAGCGCCGGAAGAAGGCGGCGAGCTCATCCGGGTGCCAGGCGCAGAGGTAGAGCGCCATCATGGCCCACGGGAAGATGCCGATGTGCATCATCACGTGGATGCCCGTGTGGAAGGCGACGCCGACCAGCAGGTAGAGGAGCCGGAAGTCCACCCGGTTCATCCAGGCGCGCAGGCGGCCGGGCCGCGTGCGCGTGTCCCGGTACCAGATCGAGAGCAGGAACAGGGGAGCCGACCACTCCCAGATCATCGTACCCGCGGTGGAGATCTGCGTGGCCCAGTACCAGGGGGCGAGGTCCATCGTGGACGTGTTGGCCACGGCCGGGTCGTGCAGCACGATGTAGAGCGCGCTGAAGTCGCCCATGGGCAGCCAGGCCAGGCTCACCTTCTGCACGCCGGCCGTGAAGTACATGACGCCGAGCTGCAGCACCAGCAGGTGACGCGCCCAGGCGGGCCGGGGGACGCCCGCGCCCCGCCAGCGCCCGGTGCGGATCCGCGCGTCGATGCTCCAGGCCTCACCCGCGGGCGAGAGCGCGAGCACCAGGAGCGCGTTGCGCATGAGCATGTCGATGCCGCGATCCGCCCCCGGCAGCACCAGGGCGAGCTGCGCGTAGAGCAGGACCAGGACGATCCCCGAGATCCGCGAGAGCGCGCCCATGCCGAAGAGCACGGTGGCCAGGGTCCACAGGCCGAAGGCGATCCAGGCGGTCTCCGCCGTGGCCGGGAGCAGGCGGTAGAGCATGGGCGCGGGGTCCACGCCCATGGGGTCGCCGATCCCGCCCGAGGCCGAGGGCGCCCAGAGAGCCTCCACCAGCCCGAGGCGCAGCACCTCGATCTGGTCGGTCAGCAGGACGAGGCAGAGCAGGATGCGCAGCAGGGCCAGGGTGTCCGGCCGCTCCTGGCGGCTCCACAGGGCGACCCAGCGCTCCCAGCGTGAGGCGAGGCGGCTCATGGCGCGCTCCCCTGGACCTGCTCGCGGGTCCTGAGCCGGACGAGGCGGGCCTTGGGCTCCTCCTCGTCGGGCATCTCCGTGGGGAGCGTCACGCGCTTCTGGAGCATCTTGACGCGCACGTCGGTGGCGTCGGGCCAGCGCTCGAAGACCTCGCGCGCGACCCAGTCCACGAAGCGGTCGTAGACCTTGCCGGGCGAGCCCTTGGCGGCGGCCGTGTCGTAGACGCCGCGCACCCGCCGAAAGGAGAACTGCTCCGCCAGGAAGGTGTGATCCGGGTCCGCCGCGGCGTAGACCGTCTCCCAGTCCGCGCCGCCCCGCCGCACCTCCACCTGGAGGAGGTTCGGGTAGCGGTCCGGGTAGGCGAAGAGGGCCCAGGCCTGCCCGGTGCCCGTCACCCGCAGGAGCGGGCGGAAGGGGCCCATGATCGCCGCCTTGACGTCCACGCAGACCTGGCCCACGCTGTTGACGAGACCGACCAGCTCGTCGGCGTCGGTCTGGACGCCCAGGCTGGCGAAGATGTCGACCCAGAGCGCCAGCTCGTCCTGGGCGGTGGGGGTGCGCACGTCCTCCGGCCGCACCGGGCGCGGGATGGGCATGGCCGCGCAGGCGTGGACGAAGAGGACCAGCGTGATCAGTCCGGCGCGCCAGCGAGGCCAGCGCTCCGAGCTCAGCAGCTCACGGACCGACTTCATAGGCCCTCCTCGTCAACGCGAGGGCCTCGTCGAGTCCACGCCCCGCGGCGTGGACGATGATCGCCAAGGGCTCCCCCCGGAGCGCCTGTTCACCTGGCTTGCGCAGGAGGCGCAAGCCGACCCCTGGGTGGACCGGCTCGTCGGCGCGGGTTCGACCCGCCCCCAGCACGAAGGCCGCCCGCCCGATCTTCCCCGCGTCGCAGCGCGTCACCACCCCGTCCTGCTCGGCGAGCACCGGGAGCTCCGCGCAGCCCCCGCCCAGCAGGGGCGCCGTCGGATCCCCGCCGTGCGCCCGCACCATCGCCTCGAAGCGCGGGAGCGCCGCCCCGCTGCGAAGCACCCCGAGCGCGCGTGGATCCCCGGCGAGATCGCAGACCAGCGCCTCCAGATCGGCGGGGCCCTCGCCGCGCAGGCAGGCGATGGACTCCTCCACCTCCAGCGCGTTGCCGATCAGCCGCCCCAGCGGCGTGTTCATGTCGCTCAGCACGGCCCGCACCTGCAGGCCGGCGCCCGTGCCCACGCGCACCAGGCTCTCCGCCAGGGTCACCGCCGCCTCGCGGTCGGGCATGAAGGCGCCCGAGCCGAACTTGACGTCCAGCACCAGGCGCTCGATGCCCTCCGACAGCTTCTTGGAGAGGATCGAGGCCGTGATCAGCGGGACGCTGGGGACGGTGCAGATCTCGTTGCGGAGCGCGTAGAGGATCCGGTCGGCGGGGGCGAGGCGGGCGGTCTGCCCGTTGATGAAGCAGCCCACCTCGACCAGGGCCCGGCGCAGGGCCGCGTCGTCCAGGTCCGTGCGATAGCCGGGGATGGCCTCCAGCTTGTCGAGGGTGCCGCCCGTGATCCCCAGCCCGCGGCCCGACAGCATGGGGACCTTGTAGCCGAGCTCCGCCAGCACGGGGGCCAGCACGAGCGAGACCTTGTCCCCCACCCCGCCCGTGGAGTGCTTGTCCACGAAGGGGCCCTCGATCCCGGGCCAGGAGAGCCGGTCCCCGGTCTCCGTCATCGCCACGGTGAGCGCCACCGTCTCGCGGTCGCTCATCCCGCGCACGAAGGCGAAGGCCAGGAAGGCGGCGGCCTGCGCGCGGGTCACCTCCTCGCTGAGCAGGCCCTCGATGAAGGCCCGGATCTGGTCATCCTCCAGGGGGAAGCCGTCGCGCTTCAGCTCCAGGATGCGATCGATGGCGACCATTCCCCCTCCCTGCTCAGTAGCTGCCCTTCCCCGCCTCGCCGCGCACGATGGCGACGCTGGCCGAGGCCCCCAGGCGGTTGGCGCCCGCGGCGAGCATGTTGCGCGCGATCTCGGCGTTCTTGATGCCGCCGGACGCCTTGACGCCCAGGTCCGGGCCCACCACGGCGCGCATCAGGGCGATGTCCTCCACCGTGGCCCCACCGCCGCCGTAGCCCGTGCTGGTCTTGACGAAGGCGGCGCCCGCGGCCTTGGACAGCACGCAGCCGGCCACCTTCTGCTCGCGATCGAGCATGGCCGTCTCCAGGATGACCTTGACCGGGCGGCCCTGGGCGGCCTGGACCACCGCGGCGATGTCCTCGTAGACCGTGCCCAGATCGCCGCCCTTCAGCGCGCCGATGTTGAGCACCATGTCGATCTCCTGGGCGCCGTCGTCGATGGCCTGCACGGTCTCGGCCACCTTGCCGGGGGTGCTCATGGCGCCGAAGGGGAAGCCGACCACGCAGATGGGGCGCACCGGGGTCCCGGCGAGCAGCTTCGCCACGAGCCCGATCCAGGTGGAGTTCACGCAGACGCTGGCGAAGGTGTACTTCCGCGCCTCGTCGCAGACCGTGACGATGTCCTTGCGCGTGGCGTCGGGCTTCAGCAGCGTGTGGTCGATGGCGCGGGCGAGGCTGGCGGCGTCCACGGGGGCGCGCCCGTCGGTGCCCACGCGCTCGGCGCCGGCGTCCACCAGCATGCGGAGCGCGGTCTGATCCGTCCATGTCCCGCGGAGGACCGGGTTCGCCGGCACCGCGGAGAGCTGCTGCTCGCGCTGCACGCGGGCCACGACGCGGTCAATCACCGCGTCCATGTCGCGGTCGGAGACGTTGAACCCGCCAGCGCTGGCGGGCTTGAAGGGACCAGAGGCCATGAGAACGCCCTCGATGTTGCCCTTGTACCGGGCGGGCCCGACAACCGCAAGCGGCCCTCAGCCTCCTGTGGCGCCCGGCGCCCAGGATGCTATCTTCTGGCAGTGCCAGCCCCGCGGCCCTACCATCTGCTCTTCGTGTGCACCGGAAACCTCTGTCGCAGCCCGATGGCCGAGGCTCTGGCGCGCAGCTACGCCGCTCAACGCGGCTGGGCGGTGGAGTGCTCGTCCGCCGGCCTGCTTGGCCTGACCGGCCGCCCGGCTGAGGCCAACGCCATCCGGGCGATGTCCGAGGTCGGGATCGACATCACCTCCCACCAGGCGAAGGGGCTGTCGCCGGAGCTGGTCGACTGGGCGGACTTCATCCTCGGGATGGAGCTCCACCACACCACCGAGGTGCGGCGTCGCTTCCCCGAGGCCGAGGATCGCGTGATGCTGCTGGGCAGCTTCGGCGGGATCTTCGAGATCCCGGACCCCATGGGCGGCTGGCGCTGGCGCTTCCGGCGCTCACGCGACGAGATCCGCGGCTGCGTGGAGCGCTTCCTGGACCAGCTGCCGCCGCGCCCGAACGATCAGGCCTGAAAGATCAGGGCTGAACGAGGGCGGAGGCCTCGAAGTCCCAGACGGCGCGCGCCTCGCGGCCGGGCCGGACCTCGACGGGGAAGGTGGCGCGGCGGCCGTCCTCGGCGACGAGCGTGATCGTGTGCGTGCCCGCGTCGAGCTCGTGCTGGAAGAGCGGCGTGCTGCGGACCAGCTGCCCGTCCACAAAGACCTGGGCCCGGCTGAGCGCGCTGACCGTGAGCAGGCCGGAGCCCTCGGGGACCAGGGCGGCGGCGCCGACGGGCGCGGCGGGGGGCTCGAGCTCGGGGGCGGGCGGGGGCGCGGGCGGCGGCGTGGGCGTGGGCGCCGCGGGCACGGGGGGCGGTGTGGGCGCGGGGGCGACGGCGACCGGCGCGGGGGCGGGCGGGACCACCTCGATCACCGCGATCTCCTTCTCCTTCCGCGGGCTCGCGACCCCCGGCGCCACGCTGACCAGGGCCTCGGAGGGGGGCGCGAGCACGGCGACGGGGCGGGAGCTGGAGCTGGCGCGCGGCTCGGGCGAGCCGGCCCCCCGCTCGGGGGTCGCGCCGAAGACCTTCCAGGCGGTGAACGCCACGATGAGCACGGCGAGCGCGATGAGGGCGTAGCCGAGCCAGGTCTGCTGCTGGGCGGGCGGGAGCGCGGGCCGACGGGAGCGGCGGGAAGAGCGCGGGGTGGAGACGGGCAGGGCGTCGTGGCTGGCGGCCCGGCGGCGACGCTCGGACGGCGCCCCGCGGCGCGGATCCTCGGCGACCTCCCCGCGCTCTCGCGGGCGGGCCAGCTCGCCCAGCGTGCGCATGAGGCGGACGAGCTGCTCTCTCGCCAGCACAGGGTCGCTCACCAGCCCGCCGAGCGCCCGGCCCATGTCGGCGGCGGAGCGGAAGCGGGCGTCGGGGTCGCGCTGAAACGCGCGGACCAGGACGGGGACCAGCGGGGTGAGCTCGGGATCGCTCTTGAGCTTCGTGGCGCGGCGCGCGGCCTCGTCGGCGGCCAGCAGCGGGCGGATCTCAGCGGGCTCCTTCTCGGGGAAGAGCGGCGCGAGGGCGGCGAGCTCGTAGAGCACGCTGGCCAGCCCGAAGAGATCGGAGCTCGGACCGGCCTCCTCGCCCGAGGCGTGCTCGGGCGCCATGTAGCCCCAGGTGCCCCGGACCTCCGCCTCGCGCCCGTGCAGGGCCAGCGCGCGGCTGACCCCGTAGTCCAGGATCTTCACCACCCCCTGCGGGTCCACCATCAGGTTCGAGGGCTTGATGTCGCGGTGGACCAGCCCCAGCAGGCGGCCGTGGTCGTCGCGGACCCCGTGCAGGTGGTGGAGCCCGTCGCAGGCCTGGCGGCCGATCTCGGCGATCAGCTCCATGGGGAGCGGGACGCCGTGCTTGCGGCAGAGCCCGAGCACGCGCCGCAGGGTCAGCCCCTCCACGAACTCCATGACCAGGAAGTAGCGGCCCTGTTCCTGGTCGAAGTCCTGGATCTGGACCAGGTTCTGGTGGCGCACCAGGCTGCCGATGTGGGCCTCGTTCACGAAGAGGTCGTGAAAGGCCGGGTCTTCGGCGAAGCTGGGGAGGATGACCTTGACCGCCACCCGCGGGGAGACGCCGGCCAGGCCCTCGCGCCTCGCCTCGAAGACGCGCGCCATCCCGCCCGAGGAGATCGGGCGCAGGAGGCGATAGCGGCCGAGCTGAAGCGGCGTGCCGTCGGGGTGGCGGGGGACGTCGGGATGGGTGGACACCTTAAGGCTCCACTTCAACCATACCACGGACACGTCAAGAGCGGGAGGTCCAGATGCAGCTTCTGGACGCGCTCTGCGCCTACATCCGCGCCAGGGCGGACACGCCCAGCAGCCCGAGCCCGCGCTCCAGCACGCGGGCCGCGGCCTCCACCAGCGCGAGCCGGCTCTGGCGGAGCGCCGGGGTCTCGGCGTCGAGGACGGGGAGCTCGTAGTAGAAGCGGTTGAAGGCGCCCGCCAGCCCGAAGAGGTGGTCGCAGAGCAGGTTCGGGCGGCTGGTCTCCAGAGCGGCGACGACGAGCTCCGGGGTGCGCAGCAGGGCCAGGGCGAGCTCGCGCTCGTGCGGGTGGGAGACCGCGAGGCCCTCGACCGTGGGCGCGCTGATCCCGCCCTTGCGCTGGATGCTGCGGCAGCGCGCGTAGCTGTACATCAGATAGGGGGCGGTGTTGCCCTCGAGAGACAGCATGCGGTCCCAGTCGAAGGTGACGTCGGACTGGGGGTTCTGGCTGAGGTCCGCGTAGCGCACGGCGCCCACGCCCACCGCCTCGGCGATGGCGGCGCGCTCCGCCTCGGGGAGCTCGGGCGATTTCTCGTCCACCACGGCGCGGGCCCGGCGGGCGGCCTCGTCGAGCAGATCGACCAGCCGCACGGCGGAGCCCCCGCGCGTGGCCATCACCATGCCCTCCGGCAGCTTGAGCATCCCGAACCAGGTGTGGATGAGCTCCGGCCCGGTCCAGCCCATGCGGCGCGCGGCGGCGAAGACCTGCTTGAAGTGGAGCTGCTGGCGCGTGTCGGTGACGTAGACCACGCGCCTGGGGCCCCAGGTCGCCATGCGGTAGCGCAGGGTGGCGAGATCGGTGGTGCCGTAGAGGTAGGCGCCGTCCACCTTGCGCACGACCAGCACGGTGTCGGCGAGGCCCTTGCCGTCCGCGTCGGTGAACTTGATGACCGCGGCGCCCTCGGAGATCTCGGCCACGCCCGCCGCCAGGAGCTCGTCGAGCACGCCGGGCAGGGCGTCGTTGTAGGCGCTCTCCCCCAGCACGACGTCGAAGCGCACGCCGAAGCGGGCGTAGACCGCGTTGAACTCGGCCAGGGAGACCTCGATGAAGCGCTCCCAGAGGGCGCGGTTCTCCGGGTCGCCCTGCTGGAGCTTCGCGGTCTCGGCGCGGGCGGCGGCCTCCAGCGCGGGGTCGGCCTTGACGCGCTCGCCGAAGAGCACGTAGAGGCGCTCGAGCTCGCCGATGGGATCCGCGTCGTAAGCGTCCTGGTCGAGCCAGCTCCGCCAGGCGACCATGAGCTTTCCGAACTGCGTGCCCCAGTCGCCGATGTGGTTGTCGGCGATCACCCGGTATCCTGCGGCGCGGTGCAGGCGGTCGAGGGCGTTGCCGATGACGGTGGAGCGCATGTGGCCGACGTGCATGCGCTTGGCGACGTTGGGGCTCGAGTAGTCGATGACCACCGTGCTCCCCTCCCCCACCTGGGGGATCCCGCCCAGCGGGTCTCCGGCCTGCGCCTCAAGGTGCTGGCAGAGCCAGGCGTCGTCGAGCGAGAAGTTGAGGAAGCCGGGGCCGGCGACCTCCACCTTCGTGACGGCGGGGTGGGCGGGCATGGCGGCGCGGATGGCCTCGGCCATCGCCCGCGGGTTCATCTTGCGCGCCTTCGCCAGGCGGAAGGCGTGGTTCGACTGGTAGTCGCCGTGGGCGGGGTTGCCGGTGGGCAGCGCGGGCTCGGCGGGCTCCGAGCCGTGGCCGGCGGCGGCGGTGGCCTGCTCGACCAGGGTGGTGAGGATCTGCGAGATGGTAGGGACGGCGGGCATCGATGCTCCAGAACGGACAGGGAATAACCCGCCGGGCGCGGGGTGGGTGGTAAGGGCACCGCGGGCGGGCTAGACGTCTGGTCCCCCTACCTCAATGAGGTCCGCATGAACGACGGCCACGGCGCGCTCCTGGCGGCGCTGCCTCCACCGCTCCCCGAAGAGAGCGGGATGCCCGCGCTCGACGCCGACGGGCTGCTCGGGCTCTACCGCGAGATGCTCCTGATCCGACGCCTGGAGGAGGCGGCGGCGAAGGCGTACACCATGCGGAAGATCCTGGGCTTCTGCCACCTGTACATCGGGCAGGAGGCGGTGGCGGTGGGCGCCGCGGCGGCCACGCGCAAGGACTACTGGATCGCCGCCTACCGCGAGCACGGGCACGCCCTGGCCAAGGGCAGCTCGGCGCGGGCGGTGATGGCAGAGCTCTACGGCAAGGCGACCGGGGCCAGCAAGGGCCTCGGCGGCTCCATGCACATCTTCGACCGCTCTGTGGACTTCATGGGCGGCTACGGCATCGTGGGCGCGCACGTCGCCCTGGCCAACGGGGTGGCCTGGGCCAGCCGGCACCGGGACGAGGGCCGGGTGGTGGTCTGCTTCTTCGGCGACGGGGCGAGCCACCAGGGCGCCTTCTTCGAGGGCCTGGCGCTGTCGGCCCTCTACAAGCTGCCGGTGGTCTACATCTGCGAGAACAACTTCTACGCGATGGGCACGCCGCTGCACCGCCAGAGCGCGTACTCGGACATGAGTCTGCGCGCGCTGGGCGTCGGGATCACCCGCGAGCAGGTGACCAACGGCATGGACGTGGAGCACGTCCGCGAGCGCGTGGGCGCCGCCGCCCGCTACGCCCGCGAGGGCAACGGCCCGGTCTTCCTGGAGATCGTGACCTACCGCTTTCGCGGCCACTCGATGTCCGACCCGGCCAAGTACCGCCCGGCGGGCGAGCTCGAGGAGAAGAAGAAGAGTGACCCGCTGCTGCTGACCGCCGACCGCCTGCGGACGGCGTTTGGGGTGGGCGAGGCCCGGCTCACCGAGGTCGAGACCAGCGTGGAGGCGGAGGTGGAGGACGCCGTGCGTTTCGCCGAGCAGAGCCCGGAGCCCGATCCCGCCGACCTCTACCGCTACGTCTACGCGCCCGCAGGACAGGAGTGAGCCATGGCCATGATCGCGATCCGCGAGGCCCTCAGGCAGGCCATGGTCGAGGAGATGCGCCGCGACCCGGACATCTTCCTCATCGGTGAGGAGGTCGGGCACTACGACGGCGCCTACAAGGTCTCCCAGGGGATGCTGGCCGAGTTCGGCGAGCGGCGCGTGGTGGACACGCCCATCTCCGAGACCGGCTTCGCCGCGCTGGGCATCGGCGCGGCGATGGCGGGGATGCGCCCCATCGTCGAGTTCATGACCTGGAACTTCTCCTTCGTGGCCTATGACCAGCTCATGAACCACGCGGCGAAGATCTACCAGATGTCGGCGGGCCAGTACCGGCTGCCCATCGTCTTCCGCGGGCCGAACGGCGCGGCGGAGAACCTGGCCTCCCAGCACTCGACAGCGGTGGAGTCCCTCTACGCCCACCTGCCGGGGCTGAAGGTGGTGACCTACTGCGACGCCGCCGACGCCAAGGGGCTGCTGAAGAGCGCGATCCGCGACGACAGCCCGGTGATCTTCCTGGAGAGCGAGCTGACCTACGGCCAGAAGGGCGAGGTCCCCGACGGCGAGCACCTGGTCCCCCTGGGCAAGGCGGCGGTGAAGCGCGCGGGCTCGGACCTGACGCTGGTGAGCTGGGGCAAGCAGGTCACCAACTGCCTCGCCGCCGCCGAGCGCCTGCAGGCCGAGGGGATCTCCGCCGAGGTGCTCGATCTCCGCAGCATCCGCCCCCTCGACCACGAGGCGCTCTTCAGCAGCGTCGCCCGCACCGGGCGCGCCGTGGTGGTGCAGGAGGGCTACCCCTTCGCCGGGGTCGCCGCCGAGATCGCCGCCCGCCTGCAGGAGGCCCTCTTCGACACCCTGGAGGCGCCCGTGCTGCGCGTCACCAACCGCGACGTCCCGCAGCCCTACGCCACGAACCTGGAGAAGCTCGTCATGCCCAACGCCGACCGGATCATCGCCGCCGTCCACCGGCTGGGGAGGTAACCATGGCGCGCTTCTTCGAGATGCCCCAGGCCAGCCCGACGATGACCAGCGGCGTGCTGCTGTCCTGGAAGAAGAAGGAGGGCGAGGCCCTCTCCCCCGGGGACGCCGTCGCCGAGGTGGAGACCGACAAGGCCGCCATGGACGTGGAGGTCTTCGAGAAGGGCTGGCTGCTGAAGATCCTGGCCGCCGAGGGCCAGGAGGTCCCGGCCGGGGCGCCCATCGCCATCCTGGGCGTGCGCGCCGACGAGGACATCTCCGGCCTGATGGCGGAATTCTCCGCCCGCAAGGCTGGCGCCGCGCCGGTCGCCCAGGCCGGCGCCCCCGCGCCGGAGCCCACCCCGGCTCCAGCGCCCGCGCCTGCGCCCGCCCCGGCTCCTGTGCCCGCCCCAGCGCCGCCGCCTGCCCCCGCCCGCGCCGGCTTCGTGCCCTTCGCCTGGCAGGGCAGGCCGGTGGACGCCTCGATCATGGAGCCCGACGTGGACTGGGAGCCGGCCGCGCCCCGCGTGCGCAGCTCCCCCGCCGCCCGGAAGGCCGCCCGCGAGCACAACGTGGAGGTGAGCGCGGTCCAGGGCACCGGCCCCAGCGGCCGGGTCACCCGCGCCGACGTGGAGCGGGCCGCCGCCAGCCGCTCCGCCGCCCCCAGCGCCCCCGCCGCCCCGACGCCGGGCCTCCCCGACAGCCAGGTCCGCAACTCCCAGATGCGCAAGACCATCGCCCGCCGCCTCACCGAGGTCTGGCAGAGCGCGCCGAGCTTCTACCTCACGGCGGTCTTCGACTGCGACGCGCTGGTGGCCTTCCGCGAGCAGCTCAAGGCGGGGGAGCTCAACACGACCTACAACGTGCTGATCATCAGCGCCGTGGCCCGCGCGCTCCGCGACGTGCCCGAGGTCAACGCGAGCTGGGGCGCCGACGCCATCACCCGCCACGGGCGCGTCCACATCGGCGTGGCCGTGGCCCTGCCCGACGGGCTCATCACGCCGGTCCTGCGCGACGCCGACACCAAGGGCCTGCGCGCGCTGGGCGCCGAGATCAAGGACCTGGCCGACCGGGCGAAGGCGCTGAAGCTGAAGCCCGAGGAGTACCAGGGCTCCACGTTCACGATCTCGAACCTGGGCATGATGGGCATCGAGCACTTCACGGCGATCCTCAACCCGCCCGAGAGCTGTATCCTGGCGGTGGGAGCCATGAATCAGGAGCCGGTCGTCGTCGGCGGTCAGGTCGTCGTCAAATGGAGGATGCGGGTGACGCTGACCTGTGATCATCGTGTGGTGGATGGCGCGCTCGGCGCGCGCTTCCTCCAGGCCCTCCGCGCCTACGTGGAGCGGCCCGCGTTGCTCGCCGGCTGAAGGTCCCCCCAATGCGTCCGCTCCCCCTCCTCCTGCTCTGCGCCTGCACCGGCAAGGGCGTCGTCGTGCTCACCCCCACCGAGACCGGCGAGACCGGCGAGACCGGGGTCGGCTCCACCGACGACTCGCTCTGTGGGCGCTTCAGCGGCCTCGAGGTCGAGGGGCGCACGCTGGTCTATGACGGGTCCACCGAGGAGGTCACGCGGACGCTGACCGTCACGGTGGACGACCTGGACACCGTGGGTCAGACCGCCAGCACCACCGAGCACGTCGAGGTCCTCAGCGTGGCGGGCGCGGCCACGACCACGAGCACGCTGAGCTGGGTCTGCGACGCTGACGGTCTCGCCCTGGGGACGCGCTCCAGCGCGACCACCAGCGTCGTCGACGGCCAGAAGTTCGACGAATGGTCGATCACCACCTACGATCCGCCGGCGCTGCTGGTCGCGCGCGACCTCGAAGAGGGGACCGTCTGGTCGGGCTCAAGCACTGTGCGAATGGAAGGCAACCTGATCGACTCCACCTCCGTGGCGATCTCCTGGACCTCCACCGTGATCGGCACGGAGGAGCTCAACGTGGCGGCCGGGCGCTTCACCTCCCTCAAGATCGACACAACGGGCGAATTCAGCGGCACCCGCTGGCTGGCAGCGGGCGTCGGGCTGGTGCAGGACGCCACCGACGAGCTCGTGAGCGTCTCAGACTAAGTCAACTAGTGCTATAACGCCCAGAGCTCAATGGCCGTGGCGACCGGGCAGAGCGAGGCCTCCTCGTACCAGGTGCAGTAGGGGTCGGGCAGCTCACCCGCGTGATCGGTCCCGCCGTCCACCGGCCCCAGGGCGACCCCGGGCCAGCTCCAGGTGTAGCCCAGGGTCTCGTCCACGCCCCAGCGCCCCAGCGGGCTGTCGGCCTCGCTCTGGAGGTAGTCCAGATCGTCGGGCCCGCCGGTGGTGCTGGCGTTGCAGGGGTCGCTGGCCACCACCTCCACGCCGGTCTGGAGCACGCAGTCCTGCGGGTGCCAGCTCTCGCCCAGCACCTCGCCGTTGACCAGCACGACGATCTTCAGGTCGTTGGGGAGCGCGCCGAGGCGCAGGGCGTTGATGAGGTCGTCGGAGAGCTTGTTGTTGCCCGAGCTGTCCGGCGTGATCGGCAGCTCCCCGGTCTCCGCGCCGTCGTCCAGCGTGGCGTTTTCCACCACGCCGCCGCCGTTGGTGGCCCGCGCGACCAGGGTCCAGCCCCCGCCCGCCATGTCGCACCAGACCTCGCGCGGCTCGCCGTCGAGGGGGTCCACCCAGTAGAGGCCGTCGGCCGCGCCGAGGGTGGCGGTCGAGGCCAGCAGGCAGCTCGGGGCGGGGCAGCTCTCGTCGAAGCCCAGGAGCCCGTCGTCGGCGACGCCGTCGCAGCTCTGGTCCACGCCGTCACAGGTCTCGGCGGCGCCCAGGTAGATGCTCGGGTCGGTGTCGTTGCAGTCGTCGCCCTCGTAGTCGATGGAGGCCTGACCGTCCCCGTCGGCGTCGTTGTCATCGTCGTAGCCGCAGTCGGCGTCCACACCGTCGTAGGGCACGTCCTCGGCGCCGGGGTAGGCGGCGGCGTTGTCGTCGTCGCAGTCGCCGTAGGTCTCGGAGAAGCCGTCGCCGTCGTCGTCGTAGAGGCGCGTGCCCTCATCGACGGCGCCGTCGCAGTCGTTGTCGAGCTGATCCTCCAGCTCCTCGGCGTCCGGGGCGAAGGTGTCGTCGGCGTCGTCGCAGTCGCCCTCCTCCTCGGAGTAGCCGTCGCCGTCGTCGTCCTCCTGCTCGGCGGTCTCGTCCGTCAGATCGTCGCAGTCGTTGTCGGCCCCGTCCCCGGCGACCTCCTCGTTGTCGGGGTTCGTGGACGGATCGGCGTCGTCACAGTCGCCGCCGGCCTCGGTCCAGCCGTCCCCGTCGCCGTCGTAGAGGTTCAGGTACTCGTCGGCCACGCCGTCGCAGTCGTTGTCCAGGTCGTCGTCCAGCTCGTCGGCCTCGGGGTGGATGGCCGGGTCGGCGTCGTCGCAGTCCTCGACCTCGCCGAAGCCGTCGCCGTCCGCGTCGACGAGCGCGCTGTCCCCCCCCTTGTCCTCACAGCCCAGGAGCAGCACGAGCGCCAGCGCGAAGTTCCGCATCCTCCCCCCTCTCCCGCACCGTGGTGGGCGCTCAGAGCTGGCTGCCCAGCACCAGCCAGGCGGCCCCGGCGTCGGAGCCCCCGTCATCGTCCAGCGGGCTGGCGATGAGCAGATCCCCGTATCCGTCTCCGTCGGCGTCGCCACCCCCCGCCACCGCGCGACCCGCCTGATCGGTGCTCTCCTCGCCGAGGATCTCCACCTGCGCGTCGGCGAGATCGAGCACGCCGCTCACCGGACCGTACACGACGAAGGCCGCGCCGGCCGCCTCCCCGCCCGCGCCGTCGTAGGGGGCGCCGACCAGCACGTCAGGCGCGCCGTCGGCGTTGACGTCCCCGGCGAGCGCGACGCTGTAGCCGGCGTAGCTCCCCGCCTCTCGCCCGAGCAGCTTCGTGGTGGTGGCGCCGAGGCTGGCGCTCCCGCGCGAGGCGCCGGAGACCACATAGACCGCGCCCGCGTCGGCGCCGTTGTCGTCGTCGCCCTGGGCGCCGACCAGGATCTCGGCGTAGCCGTCGCCGTCCTGGTCGCCGGCCCCGGAGACCGCGGCCCCCGCCTGATCGCCCTCCGCCTCACCGTCCAGCAGGGCGTCGGCGTCGGCGGCGCCGATGGCCCCGCGCAGCTCGTCCAGGACGAGGTAGACCCGCCCGGACCGCGTCCCCGCCCCCCCGGCGCCCGGGGCGCCGACGATCAGGTCGCTCTTGCCGTCCCCGTCGATGTCTCCGGCGTCGCCGACCGCCGAGCCGATCTTGTCGCCCTCCTCCGTGCCCTGGATGCGCCCGTCGTGCGTGCGGATCTCTGACTCGCCCTCGGGGGGGCCCAGCACGAGGTAGGCGCGCCCCTTCCCGTCGGCGTAGTTGGGCTCGCCCACCCAGAGATCCATGCCATCGTCTCCGCCCACGCTGCCGGTCACGACCAGCGAGGTGCCGCAGGCGTCGCTGGCGTCGGTGCCCGCCAGCAGCGCGTCGGCGCGCTCGCTGAGGTCGTGGTCACCGGCCACAGGGCCGAGCACCAGCCAGGCTGCGCCGGAGTTCGTCGCGTCGGAGTCGTAGCCTGGCGCTCCGATGAGGAGGTCGGCGTAGCCGTCGTTGTCGACGTCGCCGCCGGAGACCGCGGTCCCCGTGCCGTCGCCGTCCACCGCGCCCTGGAGGTGCGCGGCGGCGCCGCTGCTGTCGAGCTCGCCGGAGCTCCCGCCCAGCACGAGGTAGACCGCGCCCAGGACGTCGCCGGAGACCGTGGCCTGGGGCGCCCCGGCGATCAGATCGGCGAGGCCGTCCCCGTCCACGTCGCCGGGCCCGGCCACCGAGCTGCCCATCCCCTCCCCCATCGCCCCGCGCAGCCGGGCGTGGGCGCTCTCCAGGCCGACCGTGCTGTGGCCCGCGCAGTTGTCGACCACGTCGTCGCAGTCGTTGTCCACGTCGTCCCCGCAGGTCTCCTCCACCGAGGGGCTGACCTCGGCGTCGCCGTCGTCGCAGTCGCTCGGATCGGTGCTGTAGGCGGTGCCTCCGCTGGAGGGATCCTCGCAGGAGACCTGACCCGGGACGCGATCGGAGCCGTAGCCGTCAGCGTCGTTGTCCGGGTACCAGGTGCTGGCGTCCTCGGCGTCGTCGTCGGTGACGCCGTCGCAGTTGTTGTCCACCCCGTCGCAGAGCTCGATCGCGGCGGGCGAGATGGCCGCGTCGGCGTCGTCGCAGTCGTCGTCGTCGGTGTAGCCGTCGCCGTCCTCGTCCTGCGGAGGCCGGATGACCTCGTCCTTGTCCGAGCAGGCGCCGAGAAGGATCAAGCCGAACAGAATTGGGGCTGCACCACGCCGCATCGCGCGCTCCTCACGAGTCCCGCGAAGCGTAGCACGAGGAGAGGCGCGCAGATCATTCGTAGGTCGGGAGGGCCTCTCCGTTGACCTCCGCGAGCACGCTGTCGTAAAGATCGGCGTAATACGCCTCGATATCCTCGGGCCCCGAGCCCGGTGTGTCCAGGTGCTCGATCAGCTGGAGCTCCGTGACCTCCGCGTCGACCGAAAGAAGCTGGGCGGAGCCCTCCAGCAGGTAGACGAGATCGGAGCCTCCGGTCTTCGACCAGCGCATGCCCACCGCCTCGGGCGCGTCCGCCGTGCCCTCCGTGGCCCCCTGGATCCAGACGAGCTGGTACTCGATGGTCACGATGTCATCGGTGACGTGGTCGATCTGGAAGCTCACGTCGAAGTCGGGCTCCACGTCCATGGTGGCCTCCCAGCTCTCCATGCGGCGGCGGTCCACGACGACGTCGGGGTTGGCGAAGGCGGCCCAGACGGTGGAGATATCGGCGAGCACGTAGGCCCGCGCGTGGCTCCAGGCGTAGTCGTCGCTCTCACCCGAGGTGACGTTCATGCTCTCCGGGTAGGAGCCGTCGGTGTTCTTGTTCGGCGCGCTGGCCAGGTTCTCGTCCTCCAGCGGCTCCAGCCCCGTGGGCGCCTCCTCGACGACCTCCCCCTTGTCGCCGTTGCAGGCGGTGAGCGTGAGCACGAGCAGCGAGAAGATGAGACGCATCCTGGAGACCCTCCGCGACCATTGTGCCAGAGGCGGAGGCGCGCCGCGAGGCCCCCGGCCCGGCTATGATCCATGAAGCCTCTGGAGAGCCCGTGCGCGCGTGCCGCCGCCCCTCGCTGTCGTCCGTGTCCTCGCTCGCCCTCGCCCTGATCGCCTGTGAGGTGGACAAGACCCAGGAGAGCGGGCGCCCCTCCGAGGAGACCGGCGAGCCCGCGGACCTGGACGGCGACGGCTGGTATGAGGGCGAGGACTGCGCGGACAACGACCCCGACCGCAACCCGGGCGCGCTCGAGCTCTGCGACGGGACCGACAACGACTGCGACGGCGCGGTGGACGAGGAGGTCCAGCAGACCTGGTACGGGGACACGGACGCCGACGGCTACGGCGACGCCGAGGTGACGACCGAGAGCTGCGAGCGCCCGGAGGGCTACGTCCCCACGCCCACGGACTGCGACGACGACGACGCCAGCGCCTTCCCCGGCGCGCCGGAGCGCTGCGACGAGGCCGACAACGACTGCGACGGCGAGATCGACGAGGATCTGGCGAGCACCTGGTACGTGGACGACGACGGGGACGGCTTCGGCGACGCCGCGCGCGAGACCTGTGAGGACCCCGGCGCCGGCTACGTGCGCGAGGGCGGGGACTGCGACGACGCCGACGCCAGCGCCTTCCCCGGCGCCGTCGAGATCTGTGACGGCGCCGACGACGACTGCGACGGCGAGATCGACGAGGAGGCCGAGGACGCGATCACCTGGTGGGAGGACCTGGACGCCGACGGCTACGGCGACCCGGCCAGCGAGACCACCGGCTGCGAGCCGTCTACGGGCGCGGTCTACGACGCCACCGACTGCGACGACGCGGACGCGGAGGTCTACCCGGGCGCCGAGGAGACCTGCGACGGCGTCGACGACGACTGCGACGGCGAGATCGACGAGAGCTGGCTGTCCACCGACCTGGACGACGGGCTGCCCGCCGCGCTCACCCTGAGCGGCGACGCCGCCTGGACCAGCCTGGGCACGGACGGCTTCCTGCGCCTGACGGACGTGGAGGACGGAGACGACGTGGCCTACGACGAGGCCGGCGCGGCGATGTACACCGAGCTGATGACCCAGGATCTCTGGCGGATCTCCGTGACCTTCGAGATCTCCGACGGCGTGGGCGTCATCCGGCCGGACGGGCGCACGGGCAGCGGCGGCGACGGGCTGGCCCTCGTGCTCCTGGACGGGGCCGACGCGGACTGGATCGGCGAGGGCGGCGAGTACCTGGGCTATCGGGACGCGGACATGCCCGGCCTGGCGGTGGAGCTCGACACCTTCTGCAACGCCAACTACAGCACGTCGGAGTGCTACTACACCTACTCGTCCTACGGGGACCCGAGCGGGAACCACCTGGCCCTGGTCGATGTCCAGGACATGGAGCACCTCTCCAGCGCCACGGACATCCCGGAGCTGGAGGACACCGGCGCCTACGGGCTCACCGTGACCTACGAGGCCGGCACGGTCACGGCCGAGCTCACCGACGGCACGGACACCTGGACGCTCGCCGAGGATCTGCCGTTCACCCCCAGCGGCGGCCTGCGCGTCGGCTTCACCGCGGGCACGGGCTGGGAGATCAACCGCCACGAGATCGACGATCTCGACATCGGCTGTCCCTGAGGATCAGTCCGCGACGCGGCCGTAGGCGGTGAACTCGAAGCGCTCAGGCTCCTTGAGGAAGCTGAGCGGCCCGGCGCGGAAGCGGGCGCTGCCGCCGGGCGCGAGCAGGTCGCCGCGGGCGAACACGCTGTCCACGCCGACGATGCGGCCCACGACGTCCACCGCCAGGATCTGGATCTCCACGTAGCGGGCGTGGCGGTCGCCCTCGTTGACCACCGCGCCCGTGATCTCCCAGCGCCCCGCCTCGTCCTTGCGCAGGTCCTGGGAGGCCACGCGCAGCCCGGGGGCCTGCACGGCCACGACGTCGGGCTTCTGGGGATCGAGCTCGAAGTCCAGGCGGGCGCAGGCGGCGCCGCCGGGCACGGGGATCTCGATGGGGCTCGTCCCCGCGGGGATCAGCACCTCGCGCGCGGCCTTTCCGCTGGCCCGGGAGCGTTCGGCCCCCTTCGCGTCGCGGCAGACCGCCACCACCTCGGGGCGGGCGACGAAGGTGGCCGAGGTGTTGCGCACCAGGCCCGTGACCAGCAGGCCGCCCTGCCCGTCGTCGAGGGCGTGGTGCTGCTCGAAGACTGCCCCGGGGGGGCCCTCGGTGGAGACGGGCTCGACCGGCTGTTCGGCCAGCTTCGCCGCCTGCTCTGGCGTGATCGAGCCCGCGTCCACCGCGCCGTCACCCTCCAGCAGGAGCACGAGCGCGAGGCCCAGCACACCGATGCCCCCCAGCAGCCCCAGCCCGATGTAGAGCGCGTCCCGGCGCCCGATCCCGTCCGACATGGGAGGGCCTTATTGCAGCGTGAGCAGCTCGGCGAAGCGGTCCACGCGCCGGTCGCAGGGGAGCTCGTGCGCGCGCCCGCGGGAGTAGCCCCAGCTCACCAGCACCATGGCCAGGCCCGCCGCCCGCGCGGTCTCCACGTCCACAGCGCTGTCCCCGATCATCGTCCCCTCCTCCGGCCGCGCGCCGAGCTGCTCCAGCGCGAGCAGGGTCGGGGCCGGATCGGGCTTACGCACCGGGAGCGAGTCCCCGCCGACCACCGCCCCGAAGAGCGGGGCCAGCCCGAGCGCGTCCAGCAGGCGCAGGGTGGGGCCGATGGGCTTGTTCGTGCACACCGCCATCGGGTGCCCCCGCCCGGCGAGGGCGGCCAGGGTCTCGGGCACGCCGGGATAAGGCCGGGTGTAGCGATCCACCGCGTTCAGGTAGCGGTCCAGGAAGCCGCGCAGGGCCCGCGCCTCGTCCGCGGGCCCGGGTCCGGTGGCCGCCAGGGCCCGCTGCATCAGCATCCCCGCCCCGTCCCCGATCATGAGCCGCGCCTCCGCCGCCGTGATCGGTCGCCGCCCCTGCTCGGCCAGCGCCCCGTTCACCGCCTCGGCGATGTCGGCGGCGCTGTCCACCAGCGTCCCGTCCAGGTCGAAGATCAGCACCGGACGCCTCACCAGGAATCCCCTCACCTGCACCGCTCCTCCACCCAGCGCTGCTCGACGCGGCTGGCCACCGGCCCCATCTTCCAGGAGGGCTGCCCCTTGGACATCGCCCGCTTCCCTGGCTCCGACGCGCAGACCGTCCTCAGGCTCGCCCGGCCCAGCGTGTCCAGGGTCCGGCGGACGTGGGCCTCCACTGCGAGGTAGCAGGCGCCCCGGTCGCGCAGGGTCTCGCACTCGTGCTCGTCCACGCTCGTCCCGCTCGCGCCCTGCTCGCGGAAGCGGGTCAGCCAGAACTGGAAGGGGGCGTCGGGGATGGGCTTCGCGTCCTTGAAGGCCACGATCCGCCCCTCGGCCTGGGCCATGCTCAGGTCCAGGGTCTCCTGGACCTGGTCCTGGAGCAGGTGCCAGGAGCAGAAGCGCGCGTAGCGGGAGCGCTCGCAGGTCTGGAGCGCGAGGGCCAGATCGCCGGTCTTGGACTGTCGCTCGGCGAGCAGAAACATGCACTCTGCGTACCACTTCTGGCTGGCGATGCCCGCGCAGTCCGCCTCGGACAGGCGGTGGTGCTGCTCCATGATCGCCAGCAGGCAGTCGTCGCGCGCGTCCTCCGGCCCGATGCCCGCGCAGTCGTCCCGGGCGTCGTCGAAGTCCTCCCGGGCGAGCGCGTCCGCGTAGCGCGCCGCGTCCGAGCGCCGGTCCAGGCAGCCCGCGAGCCCGAGCGCGATCAGTCCGATCCGCAGGATCCCGGCGCCATCCCGCAGGAGCCGCACATGGGGGGCGCGGTGGACATCGGCATCCCGCCGTAGGGCCCCACGCTGCGGCCCACCGTCGTGGCGCTCATGATCTTCTTGAGCCGACCCTGGCCCGCTCCGTCCCCCGCGCACAGATCCGCGCAGCTCGTCAGCGGGGCGTCGCTGAGGCGCTGCATCGCCTCCACGATCTTGCCGCAGTCCTGGCACTGGTACTCGTAGATGGGCATTCGATCCTCCCGGGCCGCTTGCGTCCAAGGATAGCCCCGTGGGAGCGGACAGCAAGGGGCCCACCCTCAGCCCCCGCCCGGCGGGCGCTCGAGCGAGAAGATCTCGCCCAGGGTGGCGTAGTCGGGGCCGCCCAGGCGGGCGATGGGATCCAGGGCCCGCGCGTCCACCTGCCCCTGGGCGTCCAGCACGGCGTCCGCCAGGTGGAAGAGCAGGACCTCCCCCACAAACAGGTGCGTCGAGCCCAGGTCCAGCGCGTGCCAGAGCCGGCACTCCATCGTCGCCCGCGCCTCCCGCGGCCAGGGCGCCGCCACCCGGAGCCCGTCCACGGGGGTGAGCCCGCAGAGCTCGAATTCAGAGACCTCCGGGGCCACGCCCGCGCTGCTCTGGTTCACCCGCTCGGCCAGGTCCCGGCTGGGCAGGCTCACCGTGAACGCGCCGGTGTCCAGGATGTTGCGCGCGGTGTCCTTGAGCGCGCCCCCTCGCCCGCGAGCGACGGAGATGGCCAGGGCGGGCGGCTTCGAGGAGACGCCCATGAAGTAGGAGAAGGGGGCGAGGTTGTCCACGCCCTCCGTCGAGCGCGTGCCGGTCCAGGCCACGGGCCTCGGGATGAGCAGGGAGGTCATCAGCCGGTAGACGTCGCGCGGGTGCCAGCTCGCGGGGTCGATCACCATCCGCCCAGGTTATCGCGGCCCGACACCGCAGGCGTGGGGGCGGCGCGCAGCCGGACGAATTATGCGGGGCCCATGCGTCTCGTCCCGCTGCTCCTGCTGCTCGCCGCCTGCGAGGTGATGCCGGAGGGCCCGGCCAGCCCGGGCTCCCCCTCGGCGGAGCTCGCCCAGCAGGCGCAGCAGATCGCCACCCAGGCCCGCGAAGTGGAGGCCCTGGCGGCCGAGCTGGAGCGGGAGGTGGACGAGGGGCGGCGCCGGATGGAGAAGGGCGAGAGCACGCAGGAGCAGGAGACGGCCCGCGCGCGGGAGCTCACCGAGCGGATCACGGCGAAGGACGCCGCGCTCCAGGCCGCCATCGAAGCCTGGGAGGCCGCCGTCGCCGAGCGCGCCGGCGCCCCCCGCCCGGTCGCCCCCGCCGAGCCCCCTCCCCCCGCCGCCCCGCCGCCCCCCGCCCCGAAGCCGCTGACGGTCGAAGCTCCCGGTCAGGGCCAGTAGATGGTGGGCCGAGCGCTGCTGCGCCCGCTCACCGCCGCCTTCGTGCTCTACCACGCCGCCACCGTCGTCCTGCTCTCCGTCCCCGCGCCCAGCGGGGCCCGCAGCGACGCCGTCTGGAACGATCCCTTCACCCGGAAGCAGGTGCTGGGCTGGCTGGGCTGGCTGGTGGACGCGGGCGTCTTCGAGAGCCCGGACGCGCTCTTCTCCGCCGCGCGCGCCGCCTCCGTCGCCGTGATGGACGCGCGCGAGCTCCTCCTCTCGCCCTTCGCGCCCTACGCGCGGGCGGTGGGAGCGAACCAGAGCTGGCAGATGTTCGCCACGCTCAACGACGAGCCCGCCCGCCTCTCAGTGGAGCTGCGCTGGGCGCAGGACGGGGAGTGGGAGCCGCTCTACATCGCCCGCGACCCGGTCCACGACTGGCGCCGCGAGCAGCTCGACGAGGAGCGCGTCCGCGCCTTCCTCAACGACTATAGCTGGGAGCGCGACCGCGCCGAGTACAAGCTCTTCGCCCGCTGGCTGGCGCGCGAGATCGCCGCGGAGATGCCCGAGGCCGAGAGTGTGCGGGTGAGCATGCTGCGCGCCCGGCTCCCGACGCCCGAGGAGCTGCGCCTGGACCAGGCGCCCGCGGAGAAGCCGACCTGGATCGAGATCTTCCGGCTCGCGCCCCTGCGCGCGGAGGCGGGCCCGTGAGGCGGCTGTGGGCCTGGACGCTCTCCCTGGTGGACCGACGCGAGCATGGGCTGGCGCTGGCGCTCTTCCGCGTCGGCCTGGGGCTCTGCGTCCTGAACATCCTGCTGCCCATGCTGGGGACGGGGGTTCAGGACTTCGTCTATGTGGACATCCACCATGGCGGCTACCGCGAGCTGACGCCGAACTGGCTCATGAACCTGCTGGGCGGGCCGAGCCCGGAGGGCGTGGCGCGACTGTGCTGGCTGCTGGTCGCGGGCGGGGTCCTCATGACGCTGGGGCTGGGCGGGCGGCTCACCCACCTGATCACGGGCCAGCTCCTGCTGGCGATGTTCTCCCTCAACCCGGGCGCGGGGGGCGGGCACGATCGCCTGCTGACCAACGCGGTCTGGCTCCTCGTGCTGGGAGACGGCACGGCCACGCTCAGCCTGGACTGCCGCCTGCGCACGGGGCGCTGGACGAGCGCCCGGGAGGTCGCCTGCTGGCCGCGCTACCTCGCGACGCTGCAGGTGGTGGTGGTCTACACGGCCACCGGGCTCCAGAAGCTGGGGGTGGACTGGTGGCCCTGGGGGGACTTCGCCGCCGTCTACAAGGCCCTGTTGATGCCGAACTGGCGGCGCTTCGACATGAGCTGGGTGGGCCACGTCTACCCGCTCACGCAGCTCCTGACTGTGGGCACGCTGGTCTTCGAGATCGGCGCTCCCGTCCTGCTGCTGGCGGCCTGGTATCGCGACACCCGCACCCGGCCGGGGCGCCTGCGGGCGCTGCTCAACCGCCTCGATCCCCGATGGATGTGGGCGCTCGGCGGGATCGGCCTGCACATGGGCATCCACCTGTTCATGAACGTGGGGCCCTTCTCCTGGGTGACGATGAGCTACTACATCTGCTGGTGGAGCGCCGACGAGTGGGCGCGCCGCCTCCGCCTCCGCGCTCAGACCTCGCCGTAGATCGTGGCGCCTTCGGGCGGGCCCGGGAGAACAGGTAAGCAAAATACCTGTATCTCCGGCCAGCTCTGGCCGTCCCAGCCAAAGGCCTTGAGATCGCGCACCTCCCCGCCGAAGACGGAGATCACGATCTGGGCGGCCTCGGGGAAGGTGGGCTCCCCGAAGGGCGAGGCCGCGGCGGCGTCGGTGGCCGAGAAGTAGGAGGGGTGCTCCGGGTGGGAGTGGACCACGGCCAGCAGGGCCTCGCCCCCCGCCTCCGCCGCGTCCACCAGGCGCTGGAGCTTGAGCGGGTCCATGGCGTAGGCGACGCGGGCGTCGCGCGGGTAGCGCTCGGGGTCCAGGGCGTGCAGGCGGTCCTGGAGGTTCTCCAGGGCCACGAAGCGCCAGCGCTCGGGGTCCTGTCGGGGGCCGAGCACCACGCCACAGCACTCGCGGGGCCAGCAGCGCCGGGCCTCGGCGAAGAGCGCCTCGGTGAGCGCGGGGTTCAAGCTGAGCACGTCCACCTCCCCGAGGATCAAGGTCCTTTGCCGACGATCCGCCCGTGGAGCGCGCGCACCTGCTCGGCCAGCGCGCGGTAGTCCAGGCGATCCATGGTGTCGCCCTCGGCCGGGGCCTCGCCCGCGAGGCGCGTGAGGGGAGCCCCGCCGGGCAGCGCCTCGGCCTGCTCGGAGAGCGCGCCCGAGAGCGGCCCCAGCACCAGCGCCGCGCGCGTGTCCGCCAGGGGGAAGGCCGGGTTCGCCGTGTAGGCGTCAAGCCCGCCCTCCGCCGGCCACACGCAGAACACCAGCGTGTCCGCGGGCGGCTCGGAGACGTCGACGCTCTTGGCCAGCGAGATCAGCGCCGCCGAGGCCGCCGCGCTGGACGCCCCGCTCCCTCGCTCCTCCGCCGCCATCAGCACCGCCTTGCCGCTGCGCCCGTCCTTCTGCCCGCAGAGCAGCCCGCCCGGCCGCGCATAAGCCTCACCGAAGGCCGGGAGCAGGTGCATCTGCTGCATCCGGTCCACCACCCGCCGCGCCGCCTCCTCCCCCCCGGGCGTGCCCGCCCGACGGTCCTCCATCCCGCGCTCCGTCAGCATGAAGACGTCGCGCTGGAGGTCCTCCTGGGAGATGGCCTCCGGCCCGCCGCGCGGGACGTCCACGCCGAGGGAGGAGGCTTTGCAGGCGAGGAGGAGGAGCGGGAGCATCAGGTGAGGCACGGACGGGATCCCTCGGTGCTCGCGCCCATGCTCAGGGCGCCGCGCAACCACCGAGCTTGAGGAGCTCGGCGTCGAAGGTGAGCAGCACGCGCGCGCCACCACGAAGGGCGGAGCCGCGGATGAGCTGATCGGCCATCCCCGCGCCACCCGAGCGCATCGCCTGAACCCCGTCAACGACCGCGATCCGATCCTCGAAATGGACCAGCGGCAGGGCCAACAGACCCTCGAGGAGCGCGGCGATCTCGTGCTTTCCCAGGCGCCCCACGCTCTTGAGGACCCACACGGTCTCCGCGACGACGAGGTTGGACAGGAAGATGGCCTCGCCAGCCTGCTCCGCGGCGAGGAGGGCTGCTCGCGCGCGACGCTGCTGCTCCGGGTTGTCCGTGCGATCCACCAACGCTCGGACGAGGATGTTCGTGTCTACGGCGATCACCCTCCCCAATCCTCCGCGGCGACCTGCTCCGCTGCAGCCTCGATGTCCTGCTCGGTCAAGGGTCTGTGGACGGCAGCCTTCCCGAAGAGATCTCGAATGGAGGTCGGCTTCGTGATCAGCACCTCGTTGTCAACGACGAGGCGCAGGTGAACCTCGCCGCGCTCGTGCAGCTCGTCCTGGAGGGACCTGGGCAGCTCGTCGAGTCGGATGGCCTGGGATGCCACGCTCACCTCCTGTCAGGACCCGGTTTGAGGTCTCGGGATCAACAATACCCGTGATCCACGAACCACGCCAGGGGGGGAGACCCTCGGCGGGCGAAGCACGGGAATCATGATGGAAACGGCGATTCTCTGACATCGGTATCCGGTCCTGACCGCTACTAACCGCTTCAGGCCGGTGCTGTTGTTCCCACCCCGTTCCCATGGTGGTCCTCGATGCGCGCGCCCCTCACCCTCACCCTCCTTGCCCTCCTGGGCGCCTGCGAACCCGTCACCTCCTCCTTCGACGTCCAGACCGACGAAGACCGCCTCACCGCGCTCGAGGAGCTGGAGCATCGTGGACGCCGCGCTCGCCCGCGGCGGCGGGAGCTGGTGGAGGCCTCCGACGCCGACACCGCTCGAAGAGACAGCGACGAGCGGCTCTTCGGGACCTTCTGGTGGGTAGCGTCCGTCTCGCCCGTCGATGCGTCCTTCGCAGATCGGCCGGTGCCCCTCATCCGGCGCGCGACCGCCAGGGGCTGGCGCGTGGAGCCTGACTTCATGCTGTAGCGCGCCGCGGGCCCCGCACCGCAGGGGGCGGAGCTCCGCGTCGGTTCACTCACTTCACGCCGCGCACCAGGCCCCGGCCTCGGTGAGCCCCGCCGTCGCCGCCTGCACCCTGGCCCAGACAGCCGGGAGCCGTTGCACGGGCCCGTTCAGCGCGAGCGTGAAGCCCCGCGCGTCGGCCAGGAATCGGGGGAGGCCGTGCTGGTGGTAGTCGTCGTCCGCGCCGGGGAGGTCCTCGACACGGCCCTCGCGCGCGGCGGCCTGGAGGGGCTCGACCAGCAGGCTCAGGTCGACCAGCAGGGCGAGCTCCTTCTGCAGCTCGGCGAGTTCGTGCAGGGCCTCCAGGAGCGGGGTGAGCTCGGCGAGGGTGGGGGCTCGGGTCATGGGGCACCTCCGGCGTCCTGCTGGAGGGCCTGGGCGGTGAAGACCACACAGCGGAGGATCCGGAGCGCTTGGGGGCCATGTGCTGGCCGTCGCGCTGGAGCCACCCCCGGGCGGCCCAGGCCCGGAGGGTGGGGGTGACGGGGTAGCCCTGGGCTCGGAGGAGGGCGTGGACGTGGGGGGCGCAGACGGCGAGCTCGGCCTGGTCATCGTTCAGCCAGCGCCCGGCGGTGCCGTTGCTGTCGCCGCGGTCGAAGTCGTCGCGGTGGGCGCGGGCCCAGGTGAAGACGAGATCGAGAGCACGGGCGGAGGCGGGCGGGAGGTGGAGGAGGGGCTCAGCGGGGCCGGGGAGCGCGGGCCGGGTGAGGAGCGCGGCGCGGAGGGAGGGGAGCGGGCGGCCGAGGGCGCGCTCGGCGTAGAGGAGCTCGAGGACGTCACCGAAGCGGGCGTCGTGGAGCTCGGGCGGGACGTCGTCGAGGGGGGCGGCCGCCGGCGGGGTGGAGGTGGAGTAGGTGCCGGAGCGCCGGAGGGCGGAGAGGACCTCGGAGGCGAGCCAGCGCCGGAGGCGTGGCGCGGCGGGCTGCCGGGAGAGGAGGGCGACGAGGTGGACGCCGCTCTCGGTGAGGAGGAGGAGGGCGGGGGCTCGGGGGTCTACCAGGCCGGGGGCGGCGGACTTGAGGGCGGCGAGGTCTTCGCCCCGGAGGACGTGGTAGTCGGTGCGCTCATGCACCTCCTCCGCCCACTCTGTGGTGATCTTGCCGACGAAGCGCTGCCCTTCTCCGTAGTAGCCCAGCGCGTCGCGAGACGCAGCTCCGGGTTACCCTGAACAGGCTCCATGAGATCCTCCCGTGATCTTGTGGGGAAGGGCCATCTCGGGAGGACCAGTCCCGGGCTGGCCCGCTCGCGCATCTCGCGCTTGTGAGACATGATAACTCACACCCTCCGATAGCGCAAGCATGAGACATCGATTAGACTCATTCCCGATCCGGGAGTGAGTCGTGCCAACCCCCTTGAAGCCGCCCCAGACCGCGCTGGGAGTCGCGATCCGGGAGCGCCGCGACGGCCGCAGCCAGCGGTACGTTGAGGAGGAGACCGCGATTCCTCCGGCGACCCTCTCCCGCCTGGAGCGCGGCACCCACCGTCCGAGCGCCGACACCGCCCGCGCCCTCGCCCGCTGGCTCGGCTGGACCGTCGAGCAGGTCCTGGACGCCGCCGACCAGCCCGCCCAGACGGAAATTCAGGCCTGACCGCACGCCTTTGGAGTTGCTCATGGATGGTTTGAGCGAGGCCCGCCACCACATCGCCCAGGCCGCCGCCACCGGCACCAACGGACTGAACCTTTCGCACCTCGGCTTGACCGAACTCCCCCCCGAGCTTTGGTCGCTGACCGCCCTGACCCGACTGGACCTGTCGCACAACCGGCTGACCGCCCTGCCCCCCAAGGTTGGCGGGCTGAGCGCCCTGACCAGTATGGACCTGTCGCACAACCGGCTAAGCGCGCTGCCCCCTGAGCTTGGCCAGCTGACCGCCTTGGACAGCCTGGACCTGTCGTACAACCAGCTGCGCGAGCTGCCTCCTGAGCTTGGCCAGCTGACCACCCTGACCAGTCTGAACCTGTGCTCCAACCAGCTGCGCAATCTGCCCCCTGAGCTTGGCCAGCTGACCGCCTTGGACAGCCTGGACCTATCGTTCAACCGGCTAAGCGCGCTGCCCCCCGAGGTGGGCCAACTAGGCGCCTTAACCATCCTGGTTCTGCCTTTCAACCGACTGAGTGTGCTGCCCCCCGAGGTACAGAGACTAACGACACTGGTAACCCTGGACCTCCGGTACAACAATTTCCAAGTGTTGCCGCCATGGATCCGCGAACTGCGGCAACTCTCGGCGTTGCTGCTTCACGGCCACCCTGTCCTGGGTCTACCTTTCGAGGTCCTTGGAGATCAGAATTCCTGGTACGAGAACAAGCCCACTCGGCCCTCCGACATTCTGAACTACTACTTTGCCATTCGCGAAGGAGAGTCCCGCCCGCTGCACGAAGTGAAGCTGATCCTGGTAGGCCAGGGCGCGGTAGGCAAGACCTCGCTTGTCAGGCGGCTACTGGAGAGAGACTTCAACCCCCAAGAACGGATGACGGAAGGGATCGCCGTGGCGCGGTGGACGCCTCGGGTGGGCGAGGCCGACATCCGGGTGAACGTCTGGGATTTCGGCGGACAGGAGATCATGCATGCCACCCACCAGTTTTTCCTGACGGAGCGGTGCGTGTACGTGGTGGTGCTCAACGCGCGGGAGGACGAGCGCCAGAATCGGCTGGACTACTGGTTGAAGCTGGTGGAGAGCTTCGGGGCGGGTTCTCCGACGCTGGTGGTGGGCAATCAGAAGGACCAGAAGGCGCTTGATATCAACCGGCGGGCGCTGCTGGCGAAGTATGGCTTCGTGAAGGAGATCCTGGAGACGTCCTGCGCGACTGGAGAAGGCATTTCCGCGCTCCGAGCAGCGCTGGTCCGGGAGATCGCGGCGTTACCTGGCGTGCAGGACCGACTACCTGGCCGGTGGTTCGCGGTGAAGGAGAAGGTCGAGCAACTGGAGTGCGCGTACCTGACCGAGGAGGATTACCGGGCGGCCTGCCTGGCGTCAGAGGTTCGGGACCTGGAGCACCAGGGGACCCTGGCGCGGCTGATGAACGAACTAGGGACGCTGCTGAACTTCCGGGAGGACCCTCGGCTGGCGGGGACGCACTTCCTCAAGCCCCGGTGGGTGACGGAGGGGGTGTACGCGATCCTGAACGCGCGCGCGCTGCTGGACGCGCGGGGGGTCTTGGATTGGGCGATGCTGGGCAGTATCCTGGACGATCAGCATTACCCGGCGCCCCGGCGGCGAGAGTTGGTAGGGCTGATGGAGAAGTTCGAGTTGTGCTTTCCCTTCGAGGAGGGGACAGGCCGGCGCTGGTTGGTTGCGGACCTGCTGCCGAAGGAGTCCCAAGCGGGCGCCGACTGGGAGCAGTCGCTGGCCTTCGAGTTCCACTATCCGGTGCTTCCGAACAGCGTGATCTCCCGGTTCATCGTCCGCACGCACCACCTGGCGAAGGACCGAAGGTGGTGGCGGACGGGGGTAGTGCTTACGATGGACGGGAACGAGGCGCTGGTGCAGGCGGATCTGGACGACAGGAGGATCGGCGTCTGGATTCGGGGAGGACAGCATGGCCGGCGGCCTCTGCTGGCAGTCATCCGCAACGACCTGGCCGTAATCCACAGCGGTATCAAGGCCCTGACCGTGGACGAGCGCGTGCCCGTGCCTGGGTACAAGGACGTGTCGATCTCCTATGAACACCTGCTGATGCTGGAGGCCGACGGCGAGATTTTTTGTCGACCGGAGAAGGTCCCGCACAAGGTCGCCCTGGCGGACCTCCTGAACGGCGTGGAGAGCTTCGAAGATCGGGAGCGGCGGCGGCGTCTGGGGCTGGAGGGACAGGGCTTCCACCTCCACCTGGCGTCGGGCGCGAACCTGACCGTTATCCAGCAGATGACCTCCATTCAGGAGGCGACGTACATGCGCGACCACATCGAGAACATCACCGACGTCAGCGGGGACGGCCACGTCGTCACCACCTCATCCTCCAGCGCGGGCTCGGCCCCCGCGCTCGCCGTCGACCAGCCCACGCTCCCGAAGTCTAAGGCCTGAGCCCCGCCTGCTCCTTGGAGCCCCGATGGATGGCTTGAACGAAGCCCGCCGACGCATCTCCGAGGCCGCCACCACCGGCGCGACGGAGCTCGACCTCTCGGACCTGGCCCTCACCGACCTGCCCGCGGCGCTGTGGGGCCTGACCTGCTGGACGACCCTGGCGCTCCGGCGCAACCGGCTCGAGGCGCTGCCGCCGGATCTGGGTGCGCTCACGGCGCTGACGACCCTGGACCTCAGTGGGAACGAGCTGCGCACGCTGCCGCCGGAGCTGGGCAGGCTCACCGCGCTGAAGACCTTGATCCTCGCCGAGAACCGTCTCACCGCGCTGCCGCCGGAGCTGGGCAGGCTCACCGCGCTGACGACCCTGGACCTCCATCGCAACCACCTCCGCGCGCTGCCGCCGACGCTGGGGGACCTCACAGGGCTGACGCACCTGTACCTCAGCGGCAACGACCTGCGCGCGCTGCCGCCGGAGCTGGGGAAGCTCACGTCCCTGACCCACGTAGACCTCCGCGAGAACAGCTTGACCGCGCTGCCGCCGGAGATGGGCGCGCTCATGGCGCTGAGGCACCTGGACCTCCAGGCGAACCAGCTCCAGGCGCTGCCGCCAGAGCTCCAGGCGCTGCGCCAGCTCTCTGCGCTGCTGCTTCACCACAACCCCGCCCTTGGCCTGCCTGACGAGGTCCTGGGAGATCGGGCGCCCTGGCGGGAGGGCGGAACGGCCCAACCCGCCGCCATCCTGGCCTTCTACTTCGCGCATCCCGGAGGGGAGCCCGGCGCGCCGCGCGAGGTGACCCGAGCACGGGAGGGCGCCGAACCCCGGCCTCGGTGCGCTCCCCACGCCCGGGGAGAGGCCGACGTCCTACACTCGCTTCACGCCGAACGTGGCGTCCCGCGCGACGACCGCCCCCGGCGAGCGCGCCAGGGATCAGGAAAGGAGGTTCACATGGGTGACCGCATCGAGAACAGGACCCGGGTGAGCGGCAAAGGGAACCAGGTGTTCACGTCGAACCTCCCCTCAGACGGCGCGGCCGGCTCATCCGGGTCGAGAGGCCCGCGGACCCTGAAGAACGACACGGAGGTCGAGGGCGACGACCACGAGGTCCACGCGCA
Organism: uncultured Enterobacterales bacterium; assembly: GCA_964615375.1. Lineage (GTDB taxonomy): Bacteria > Myxococcota_A > UBA796 > UBA796 > CAZKWG01 > CAZKWG01. The sequence goes on along the minus strand of CAZTOW010000031.1, from coordinate 79,548 downwards.
CAATTTCCAGGCGCCAGGTCCGGTGGTGACGAGCGCCGCGCCGGTCGCCCCCGCGGAGCCGCCCGCCCTGGCTCCGGTGGCGCAGGCTCGTGTGGAGGCTCCGACGCAGGCGCCAACTCCTCCACCCGCTCGCAGCCCCTGGAGCTCTGGCTCGTTCTACCTGTTCTCTTTCGCGGCGGTCTTCAGCTCCCTGGTGCTGGGCGTCAACTACCTCCCCTACCCGCTGGTCACCGTCCCGGTGGTGGTCGTCGCCACGCTCCTGGGCGTGGGGGGGGTAGGCGCCCTCCAGCTCCGCCAGGATGACCGTCTGGCCGAGGAGCCCTTCGTCCGCCTGATGATCGAATCCTTCAAGCGCATGCCGCTGCTGCGTGGGGGGCGCAAGGACCCCGAGGACAAGGGCGGCCCGCCGGCGACGACGTAGCTGGGAGGAGCGCCCTCACGCCGCACACCACGCCCCGGCCCGCGCGTCGTTGTGCAAGCCTGTTCAACAGCGTTAGAGTCTGGTGTCTTCTGATCGGAGTAGCTGTGCCCCGCCCCCGCTCTGGCGAACCGACCCGCCTCGGTCAAGCGATCCGCGCCCAGCGCGGCGAGGTGTCGTTGGAGGCCATCGCCGCAGAACTGGACGTCAGCCACACGACGCTCTCCCGCCTGGAGCGCGGCACCCACCGTCCGAGCGCTGCCACCGCCCGCACCCTCGCCCGCAGGCTCGGCTGGACCGTGGAACAGGTCCTTGACGCCGCGGAGCAGCCTGTCCCCTCAGAGTCCCTGGCCTGATGGTATCCTATCGGAGTTGCTCATGAATGGTTTTTCCGAGGCCCGCCGCCGCATCGCCAAGGCCGCCGCCACCGGCACCGCTGAGCTGACGCTCTCAGGCTTGGCCCTAACGGAATTGCCACCCGAGCTATGGTCGCTAACCGCCCTGACCAGCTTAGATTTGTCGGGCAACCAGCTGCGTGCGTTGCCGCCAGAAGTGGACAACCTGAGTGCCCTGAAGACCCTGAACATATCGGCCAATCAGCTCCGCGCGCTTCCACCTGAAGTGGGCAACCTGAGCGCCCTGACGGCCCTGAACCTGGCAGGCAACCAGCTGAGCGCACCTCGTCTTACCCGCAGTGAGGACAACCGAGTGGGCCCAACCACCGGAGTGCAACACCCGCTGCCCGCCGAGTTGGGAAGACTGACAGCTCTCATCAGCTTGAATCTTTCGCACAATCAACTGCGCACGCTGCCACCCCAATTGGGGGAACTGACAGCCCTGACCCACCTGGACCTGTCGAACAACGAGCTGATCGCGCTACCGCCCGAATTGGGCATGCTGATCTCCCTGACGAGCTTGGACCTGTCGGGCACCCAACTGAGCGCGCTCCCTTCCGTGGTGGGCAGACTGACCTCCTTGACCACCCTGAACTTGCGAGACAACCCGCTGAGCAAACTTCCCCCTGAGATTGGCCAGTTGACCGCCCTGACGACCTTGTCGCTGTCCTGGAACCGACTGAGCGCACTGCCCCCCGAGATGGGAAGGCTGAACGCACTGACGAGCCTGGACCTTTCGCGCAACCAACTGCGCGAACTGCCCTCCGAACTAGGTCAGCTGACCGCCCTGACAACCCTATCGCTGTCGGGCAACCAGTTGAGTGCACTACCCCCCGAAGTGGGTAAGCTGATCGCCCTGGAAACTCTGTCACTGTCGGCCAATCAGCTGAGTGTGCTGCCTCCCGAGGTAGGAAAGCTAACCGCCCTGACAAGTCTCGACCTACGAAGCAACAAGCTGAGTGCGCTACCGTCAGAGATGGGTAGGCTGTCCGCTCTGAAGCGCCTTTTCTTGTCGAATAACCAGCTTAAGGTGCTGCCATCTGAGCTTCGGCGTGTCAGGCGCTTGGAACGGCTATACCTCCATGACAACCCCCTGTTGGGGCTCCCCGAGGAGGTTCTCGGCACCCGCGATCTCGACTCAGGCGAAAACCCGTCCTCTCCCGCCGACATCCTCAACTACTACTTTGCCCTTCGGGAAGGCGAGTCTCGCGCCCTTCATGAGGTCAAGTTGATCCTGATCGGACAAGGAGCGGTAGGTAAGACTTCTCTCGTCGAACGCTTGGTGCACGGACGCTTTGACCCATGGCAGAAGATGACGGCCGGCATTGCCGTGCAGCGGTGGTCATTGGATGTGGACGAGGTGCCAATTCAGATTAATGTGTGGGACTTCGGCGGACAGGAGATTATGCATGCCACACATCAGTTCTTTCTGACGGAGCGGTGCATCTACCTGGTGGTGCTGAATGCCAGGGAGGATGAGCGCCAGAATCGACTGGACTACTGGCTGAAGTTAATCGAAAGCTACGGGGCCGGCAGCCCCGCAGTCGTGGTTGGCAACAAGAAAGACCAAAAGCCACTGGACATGAACCGGAGGGGAGTGTTGGCCAAGTATGATTTCGTCAAAGAGATATTGGAAACATCCTGTGAGACGGGAGACGGGATCGTTGAACTGCGTACAGTGGTGGCACGGGAAATCGGAGCGCTTCCCCATATTCACGACCGTCTACCGGGAAGTTGGTTCAAAGTAAAAGAGCAGGTCGAGCAGTTAAACCGTCCGTACCTGACAGCTGAGGAGTATAGGACAGCCTGCCGTACTTCGGGGGTGACAGACCGCGGCCACCAGGAGACGCTGGCGCGGCTGCTGAATCAGCTGGGGGTGCTTCTGAACTTCCGCGACGACCCACGGTTGGTGGGGACTCATTTTCTGAAGCCGAGGTGGGTGACCAGTGGCGTTTACGCGATTCTGAATGCCCCTGCACTGTTGGAAGCGAGAGGCGTGCTGGACTGGAACATGATGGGCCAGGTGCTGGATGACGAGCGGTATCCGCCCGACCGCAAGCGGGAGCTGATTGGGATGATGGAGAAGTTCGAGCTGTGTTTCCCCTTCGAGGAGGGGAATGGGTCGCGCTGGCTGGTGGCCGACCTGCTGCCGAAGGAGTCGCAGGCGGGAGACGGCTGGGAGCAGTCGCTGGCTTTCGAGTTCCATTACCCGGTACTGCCGAACAGCGTGATCTCGCGCTTCATCGTCCGCACGCATCATCTGGCCAAGGACCGTCAGTGGTGGCGGACGGGGGTGGTGCTTGCCAAAGACGGCAACGAGGCTCTGGTCCAGGCGGACCTGGACGATGCGCGAATCCGGGTATGGATCCGGGGTAGCGTATCCGGCCGTCGCGCGCTGCTGGCCGTGGTTCGAGAGCGCCTTGGTGTGATTAACGCCAGCATCAAGGGGTTAGAGGTGGAGGAACTGGTTTCAGTGCCGCAGCGCCCCAAAGTCCTTGTCCCATATGCACATCTTCTTAAGCTGGATTCTCGAGGGGAGACGAACTACTGGCCTCCTGGACTGGATGACCAGATTCAGATCTCCTTGCTTTTGGATGGCGTGGAGAGTTCGGAGGAACGGGATCAGCGGCTGCGACGGTATCGAGAGGGGTGGGTCACCACTGTCTACGCAGACAAGGTCGTCCTTGGCGACGATGTGGGTGGGGACAAAACGACAAACCAAACTCAGGTTGCGGGACACAACAACGAAGTGAGAACCGAGTCTGCGGCAGCCTCAACACCACATCCATCAACCCCCGCCCCCCGAGATCCCTGGCCCGCCGGCTCCTTCTTCCTCATCGCCTTTCTCGTCGCCTTCCTCGTCATCGCCGGCGTGCTGGCGCTCAGCGGCACCAACCACTTCTGGAGGTCCATGCCCCTGGTCTTCTTCGTGGCCCCGCCGGCCGCCATGGGCGTCGTCGGGGCCCTGCTGGCCGTGGGCATCGTCGGCGCCCTCCAGCTCCGCCAGGATGATCGCCTGGCCGAGGAGCCCTTCGTCCGCCTGATGATCGCGTCCTACAAGCGCCTGCCGCTGCTGCGTGGGGGGCGCGAGGACCCCGAGGACAAGGGCGGCCCGCCGGCGACGACGTAGCCGGGGGGAGTCACCTCACGCCGTGCACCACGCCCCGGCCTCGGTGAGCCCCGCCGTCGCCGCCTGCACCCTGGCCCAGACAACCAGGAGCCGCTGCGCGGGCCCGTCCAGCGCGAGGGTGAAGGCGCGCGCGTCGGCCAGGAATCGGGGGAGGCAGTACAGACGCCCCGCTCCCCCGCTCCTCCGCCGCCACCAGCACCGCCTTGCCGCTGCGCCCGTCCTTCTGCCCGCAGATCAGCCCGCCCGGACGCGAATACGCCTCGCCGAAAGCCGGGAGCAGGTGCATCTGCTGCATCCGATCCACCACCCGCCGCGCCGCCTCCTCCCCGCCGGGCGTGCCCGCCCGCCGGTCCTCCATCCCCCGCTCCGTGAGCATGAAGACGTCGCGCTGGAGATCCTCCTGGGAGATGGCCTCCGGCCCGCCGCGCGGGACGTCCACGCCGAGGGAGGAGGCTTTGCAGGCGAGGAGGAATTGCAGAAGCACCGATGGTTCCTGTCGGGTGCCAGGCCGGACCTCTCCGACCGCCATTCTACCTAACCGCTCCAGCCTCCGACGCCCCGCCCCCTCTCTTCCCACCGAGGCTCGGGTCGGCTACGATAGCAGAGGAGGTTCCGTGATCCCTGCGCGCCTGAGAGAAGACGGCGCCGTCGAGCTCCCCGATGAGCTTCGTCGGCGCACCGACCTGCGACCAGGGACGGAGTTCAGCGTCCTCGAGCGAGGCAACCTGATCATCCTGGTCCCGGTGCTTCCCATCGAGGATCTGCTCGGCCTCGCCCGTGGCGCGGACACGGAGAACTACCGCGACCGGGATGATCGGACGTGAAGGTCGTAGATAGCTGTGTCTGGATAGAGGTGCTCGCGGACGGCCCGTTGGCGAGCACCTTCCTGCCGATCCTGGCCGACCCGGCAGCCCTCGTCGTCCCCACGATGGTCCTGCTCGAGGTCCACAAGTGGACCGCGCGGGAGGTAGGCCTGGACAAGGCGGACCTGGTCGCGGGTCAGATGCACCGAGGCCGGATCGAGCCCCTCACCAGCAAGGTCGCCCTGGAGGCGTCCGAGCTCTCGCGCGCGCATCAGCTCGCCACAGCCGACGCGACCATCTACGCCCACGCGCAGATCGCCGCGTTGAACCTCGTGACCTGCGACCGACACTTCGAGGGCCTGCCGGGCGTGGAGTACTACCCCAAGGTCAGGGCTTAGCGAGGGCGAGAGCGCACACTCAGCAGTAGCCGTGATCCACGAACCACCGATACGCCTTCTCCACGCTCTCGCGGATCGGGGTGCGCGGAACCCCCAGCTCCTCGGCGGCGCGGCGGCCGGTTCGGTAGCGCTGCTCGCGCATGGAGCGGAGCACGTTGGGGTCGAGGCCGGCGAAGCGGTGGGGGTCGAGCGCGAGGAGCTGCTCGCCCACGGCCCCGGCGAGCCCGAGCGCGGCGTCGGGCAGGGCGAGCATGGGCGGGCGCTTGCCCACGACCTCGGCCACCATGCTCATGAATTCCTGGTAGGAGAGGTTCTCGTTGCCCAGCAGGTAGCGCCGGCCGGGCGCGCCCTTCTCCATGGCCAGGATGTGGCCGAGCGCGCAGTCATCGGCGTCCTGGAAGCACTTTCCGCCCTTGGGGTACACCGGCACCCAGGGGGCTTTGGCCATGGTGACGATGAGCTGGCCGCTGGTCGGCTTCACGTCCCAGGCGCCCAGGATGTAGTCCGGGTTCACGATGACGGCCTCGACCCCGCCCCAGCCGGCCGCCATGCGCTCGCTCTGGAGCTTGGTGTCGTGGTAGGCGCGGAGCGCGCCGCTGGCCCCGTAGACCCGGGTGGGGTCCAGCGGGCTGTCCTCGTCCCCCGGCGCCTCCTTGGAGCCGAAGCCCACGGTCACGCTGGAGCTGCACACGACGATGCGCGGCACGCCCTCGCGCTCGGCGGCGCGCAGGAGAGCCTGCGTGCCGTAGACGTGGATCTCCCGCATCCGCCGGGCGCCCCCGGGGCTCGCGTCGAAGAGGCCGGCGACGTGGTAGATGCCGCCGCAGCCGCGCACCAGCGGGGCGAGCGCGTCCGCGTCGGTGATGTCGGCCTGCACGAGCTGGATGGGCAGGCCCTCCAGCACGAGGTTCGGCTTGCGCACCAGCGCCACCACCTCGTCGCCGCGCGCGACGAGGTGCCGGATCAGGTTGCCCCCGATGAAGCCGGTGCCGCCGGTGACCAGGACCTTCACGCGAACCTCGCTTCAGTTGCGGACGAAGATCTCGCGGCTGATGATGAGCCGCTGGATCTGGCTCGTGCCCTCGTAGATCTGGAAGATCTTGGCGTCACGCATGAGCTTCTCGACCGGGTACTCCGACGAGTAGCCGTAGCCGCCGAAGATCTGCACGGCGTCCGTGGCCGTCTTCATCGCCATGTCCGCGCAGAAGGCCTTGGCGTAGGCCGCCTCGCGCGTGTTGCGCTTGCCCGCGTCCTTGAGCGCGCCCGCCTGCCAGCACAGCAGCCGCCCGGCCTCGATGTTCATGGCCATGTCGGCGATCATGAAGGAGATGGCCTGGTGGGCGGCGATGGGCACGCCGAAGGTCTTGCGCTCACCGGCGTACTGGATGGCGTGCTCCATCGCGGCGCGGGAGAGCCCCACCGCCGCCGCCGCCACCGCCGGCCGCGTGTAGTCGAAGGCGGCCATGGCCAGCTTCCAGCCGTCGCCCACCTTGCCGACCACGTTCTCCTCGGGGACCTCCACGTCCTCGAACGTGATGCCGCGCGTGTCGGAGCACCGCTGGCCCATGTTCCACTCCTTCTTGCCCACCGTCACGCCCGGCCAGCTCTTCTCGACCACGAAGGCGGTCATGCCGCCCTTGGCCTTCTTGTCCGGGTCGGTCAGCGCGACCACGAAGTACCAGTCGGCCACGCCCGCGTTGGTGATCCACATCTTGGAGCCGTTCAGCACCCAGCGGTCGCCCTTCTTGACCGCCGTGGTCTTGAGGCCCTGCACGTCCGAGCCCGCGCCCGGCTCGGTCACGGCGTAGGCGCACATTATCGGCTTCTCGGTCATGGGCTGGAGGTACTTCTTCTTGAGCGCGTCCGAGCCGCCCAGGATCACCGGCTGCTGGGCGAGCCCGTTGGCCTCGATCGCCGTGCCGATGCCGGTGCAGCCCCAGGCCAGCTCCTCGGCGATGAGGAGGCCGTCCACAGCGCCGAGCTCGAGGCCGCCGTAGGCCCCGGGGACGTGGGTGTTGACGAGCCCGAGCTCATGGGCCTGGCGGATGACCTCCCAGGGGTACTCGCCGGTCTCGTCGTGGTGAGCCGCCACCGGGCGGATCACGTCGCGGGCGAAGTCGTGGGCGAGCTGACGGAGCTGCTCCTGCTCCTCGGAGAGCGAGAACGAGATCGGCATGAGGGTCTCCTGCAGTGGCGCCCGAGGGCGCGGGGTCCTGTCCGTTAACCGCTCCGGGGCTCGACCGGCACCCCGGGAGCGTTAAGGTTCCGGCATGACCGCAGACACCATCAACGTCATCACCATGCCCACGCCGAACCCGGACGCGCTGATGTTCCGGGTGGACGAGGCCCTGGTCCCCAACGGCACCTACGAGTACCACCTCGGCCAGCGCACCGCCGACAGCCCGCTGGCCACCCGCCTCTTCCAGATCGACGGCGTGGAGATGGTGCTCATCGCCCCCCGCTTCGTCACGGTGGGCAAGATGCCCTCCGCGGAGTGGCCGGAGATCGTGCCCTTCGCCAAGAACACGCTGCGCGAGCTCATCAGCCAGGGCGAGATGGCGGTGCTGGACGACGCGCTGGCCCCGGCCCCCGCGGGCTCGCTCTCCGACCTGGAGCGGCGCATCGTGCAGCTCCTGGACGACGAGATCCGCCCGGCCATCGCCGGAGACGGCGGGGATCTGGTCTACGGCGGCTTCGAGGACGGCATCGTCCGGCTCCAGCTCATCGGCTCCTGCGGGACCTGCCCGTCCAGCACGGCCACGCTCAAGTACGGCATCGAGCGCATGCTGATGGAGGAGTTCCCCGAGGTCACGGGCGTGGAGCAGATCTAGACCGCCAGGCCGCCAGCCCGATGAGCAGGGGCTGAAGCAGCAGGCAGAGCAGCGCCGCTTCCGTCCCCCAGCGCGAGGCCACGGCGCCGATGGCCAGGGGAGCCACGAGCTCCGTCGCCCCGAACACGCGATCCAGCGCGTTGACCAGCCCCGGCCGCCCGGGGATGGCGGCGTAGCAGCGCGCCTTGGCCAGCGGGTACTGCAGCGCGATGCCTGCGCCCAGCAGGAAGACCAGGGCCAGCGCGGCCGGCAGGCTCTCTACCTGAAGCCAGCCCACCAGGCTCAGCGCGGAGAGGGCCGCCGACCCCAGCAGCAGGGCCCGCGACGAGAGGCGGTGCATGACCCGCTCCGCCACCCCCAGCCCCAGCACCCCGCCCAGGATGACGGCGAAGATCTGGGCCTCTCCCACCGCACCCTGGTCGTCCACGCGCACCGCCATGAGCACGAGGATGATCTCGTCCATCAGCGTGCAGCTCGCCACGGCCGCCAGCCAGCCCAGCAGCTCCCGGTCGCGCAGGGCGGCGCGCAGGGCCTCGCCCAGCGGCTCGAGCGCCTCGTCCTCGTCGTCTTCGTCCTCGCCCTCCTCGAGGGGAGCGCGCCAGACCGCCAGCGCGACCCCCATCGCCAGGCCCGCGGAGACCCCCAGCGCGGCGCGCCAGCCCAGCCCCGCGGCCGCCACCAGGGCAATGAGCGCCGGGGCGGCCAGGTCTCCGAGCTCGGCCGAGAGCGTCCAGCGGGTCAGGTCCCGCTCCGGCTCCGCGGAGCGCAGCACCAGCGCGCCCTGGGCGACCCCGGCCGCGATGCCCGTGAACACGCCCCACACGCCGAAGGCCACGGAGAGCCACAGCACGTTGGGCGCCAGCGCGCACAGCCCGAGCGAGAGCGCCATGCCCAGCAGGCTGAGCAGCAGCACGCGGCGCCGGTCCAGCGCGTCGCTCCAGGCCAGCACGACCGGCTCGATCACCATGCCCAGGATCGCGGGCACGGTGAACAGCGAGGCCATGAAGAGAAAGCCGGTGCCGACGCCCAGCTCGGGGCCGAGCTCGGGGGTCGCGACGACGGGCACACCGCTCTGGAGCTCGTCCAGGAAGGGGACGAGCAGCAGGGGCGAGAGGCGTAAGGCTCAGATGAGCTCGGTCAGGCGCTTCATGAGACTACTCTGGCCCGACCCACCCCCTCCGTCAAGCGCCCCCCCCCTCAGGCCGCGCCCTCGCGCAGCAGCAGGGCCCGCGCCTCCTCCACGCGGTCCCCGGGCACGTAGAGCCGGGCGATGGCGCGCTCATCCTCGTAGCCGTGGAAGAGGCGGGTGGCCTCGCGCAGCTTCATGACGCGCTCGGGGCGGCCGTGGCCGCGGTCCAGCACGTAGATGGGCGGGGCGTGCTGCGACTCCTGCTTGAAGACGGCGCCGGTGGAGGTCGTGGCGAAGGTGGGGATCCCGGCCTGCTCCAGCACGCGCCGGGGAGGGTCCAGGTGGACCTCGCCCGGGGTTCCGTGGACCTCCAGCGCCACCCGCAGCAGGCGCCCGGCCATGAGATCCCGGGCCCAGGGGTCTCTCGCGTGGCGCAGGTGGGCGGTCAGCTCGGCGTCGTCGTGCAGCAGGTACTCGTCGAGGTCGGCCGGGAGGCGGTAGTCGCAGCCCTCGGACTCCATGTAGCGCTGGAGCATGACCTCGCAGGCGATCGACTTCTGGTGGAAGTAGACCATCACGAACATGTGGAAGCGCGCGATCATGAGGTCGTCGAAGGCGTAGATCGCGCGGTGGTCCAGGGCCAGCAGGACGTGGCCGCTGTCGTCGACGTGCCGGGACAGGTGGCTGATGAGCCAGCCGGTGTCGATGTTCCCGTAGCGCGCGCCCGTGAAGTAGGAGTCGCGCACGAGGTAGTCGAGGCGGTCCACGTCGAGCTCGGAGCTGACGAGCTGGCTCAGCAGGCTGCGGTAGTCGTAGCCGCCCTCCTCGAAGAAGTCGTCGCCCTCGGGCAGCGCCACCTCCTTGCTGACCAGGGCGGCGACGTGGACCGGGTCGAAGGGGAAGTTTCGCCGGATGGTCTCGGCCAGCGAGGAGCGGGTCAGGATGGCGACCGTGTAGTCCTCGTGGCTGGCCCGGCTGTCCAGGCGGCCCGCGACGCGCGCGGGGTCGTAGGCCGGCACGCCCACGGCGCGCAGGGTGGGCATGGCGAACTCGACGGCGTGCGAGAACGGCGGGTGCCCCAGGTCATGGCAGAGGGCGGCCAGGCGCAGCGCGCTGCGGAAGCTCTCCCGTCGCTCCGCGGAGAGCTCGGCCCCGGCGAGGGCGGCGTCGAAGGCCCGCCCGGCGAGGTGCAGGGCGCCCAGCGAGTGCGCGTAGCGGGTGTGCGTGGCCCCGGGGAAGGGGAGCTGGGAGAAGCCGAGCTGGCGGATGCCGCGCAGGCGCTGGACGCTCGCGTGCTCGATGACGGCGAGCTCGGCGGGGCTCACCCCGATCACGCCGTGGATGGGATCGCGGATCTCGTGGGGGGGCGCCGCAGGCAGGCTCATGCGCGATCCATAGCCTCCGCGCGCCATCGCGTCGCCCCGAGGCGCGGGCGCGCTACGCGCGGGCCCCCGCGCGTGGTATCCATGTGAGCTCTGGAGACGCCCATGCGCACCGTACCCGCCCCCCCGCTCCTCCTGCTGACGCTCGGGCTCCTGGCCTGCGACGGGGGGGAGGAGGTGGCGCCGATGGTCGCCTTCCTCGAGCCGCTGGACGGGGACACCGTCTGCGGCGCGCCGCTGCACATCTCCATCGCGCTGGAGGGCTTCGAGCTGGTGGAGGAGGTGGTCACCGACCCCGAGGACGTGCCCGAGGGCGTGGGTCACGCGCATTTCTACCTGAACGGGCAGTCGGTATACGAGAGCACGACCACGTCGTTGGATCTGACTGAAAACGTCGACGACGGCGCCTACCAGCTCAAGGTCGAGCTGGCCAACGCGAACCACGCCCCGGTGGAGCCCTACGTCTACGACCTGATCTACATCGACGTGGACAACGCGACCTGCGGCGAAGAAGGCGCCTGAGGGCGCGCTCGCCAAGGAAGCTGCGCGCGGGCGCGTGCGTCGCGCCCCCCCTCGGGCGATAATCTCCCCTCACCCCGTCCGGGCCCGCCCGGACCATGCTATACCGGCCCGGATCCGCATGAACCTCATCCGCGACATCTCGATCCTCGAGCCCGGCGACGTGCTCTACCACGCCTACCTCGGCTTCTCCGTGGTCGAGGACGTGGAGGAGGGCGGCTCGGGCGTCTCGGTGGCCTGGGAGGATCCGGACGCCGAGGCGCCGGCGCGGGTCCAGACGGCGACGCTGATCGAGGAGTTCCGCCTGTGCGTGCCGGGCGGCTTCCTCTGGCGCTCGGTCTCCGAGCAGGCGCGGCTGGCCGACCTCGTGGCGCTCGAGCCAAGACGGGCCATGACGCTGCTTCTCGAGGACCTGGGCGAGCCGGTGGACGTGGACACCGTGCGGCGCTGGGTGGTCGGGCGCGACCTCCTCCCTGAGGCGGAATTCGACCGCTGGTGGAGCCTCACCCGGCGCGAGCTGCACGAGCACCCCTCGTTCACCTGGGTGGGCGGGCGCCTGTCCCTGGTCCGCCCGCTAGCCGGGGTGCCTCAGGGGGCGCTGCCGGAGGCCTTCCTGAACGCGGGGGCGCGGCGCCGCTTCGAGATGCTGGAGCTGCTCTCGCCCTCCGATCGCGAGACCGTGCTGAACGCGGCCATCAAGGCCGGAGACATCGACGCCGCGCTCCTCATCCTGCGCGGCTGGGCGCCCCTGCCGTCCAGCGCACTCAGCGCCCTGCGGGCCCTCATCCGCGGCGGAGAGAGCCGGATCGCCGCGGCGCTCCTGAGCCGGCTCCAGCCGGAGGTGCTCTCCGACTTCGCGTCCCTGATGGCCGAGGACGAAGGGCGCTCCCTGCTCCGGGAGGCCCTGGACAGGCTCTCCAGGAGCCGGCGCAGCCGCGCTGTGGACGCGCTCCGCGCCCGAATTGCGCGAACCCCGCACGCGGAGGCCGCGCGGCGCTTCCTCGACGGGTTACCGAATCACCCACCGCGCCTCGGGGCGCCGAGCCGACAGACCGACGCGGACTTCGAGACCATGGAGACCGAGAGCCCCTTCGACGTTTCGGACACCACCGCCGCCGTGCAGGTGGAGATGGCCAGCGTGCTGCTGACGCAGCTCGCCCCGGTGCCGGCTCACCGCGTGCTCTCGCTGAGCGTCGCGGTGGCGCGGGCCCTGGCGGCGCGCCACGCGCAGGGCGAGGCCGGCGGGCTGCTGGGGGCGCGCGTGCGGGCTGGCGGGACGGTGGAGCTCGGCGCGCCCGAGGACAGCACCCCCCGCCGCGACGTGCGCGACGCCATCCGCATCATCGCCGATCTGGCCATCGGGCGGCACCCGCCCGGTCCGCGCGTGGACGACGAGCACATCCTCTCGCACCTGGCGCTGCTGGTGCCCGGCCTGCCGCCGGACTGGGTCGCGGTCGCCACGCGCGCGCTGGCCGAGGAGGAGGAGCTCCGCCCGGTGGACGGGCTCGCCCTGTGGGCGGAGCTGGAGCGCGCCGCCGCCCTGGACCGGGTGCGCTCGGCCGCGCCGGCCCGGCCCACGGTTCGGATGGAGGTCGCCCACGACACGCACATCGGGCTGCTGAAGTCCCGGCTGGGCCAGGTGAACCAGGACGCCGTGTTCTGGTACACGGAGGGCCCCTCGGGCCTGCTGGTGGTGGCCGACGGCATCAGCATCTCCACGGCGGGCTCGGGCGATCTGGCCAGCAGCATCCTCGTCCGGGTGATGGTGGCGCTGTGGGAGCAGAACCAGGAGCGGCTGAGCGGGGCCTCCACCGAGGAGATCCGCGCCTTCCTGGAGCAGGCCTTCGCCACCGCCAACCAGGCGATCTGCAACGCCTCGATCCGCATGGCGGGCGGGGAGCTGGGCCAGCACATCCCGATGGGGACCACCGCGCTGGTGGGCCTGATCCAGGGGGCGAACGTCCACATCGCCACGCTGGGCGACTCCCGGGTCTTCCTGACGACCCCGCTGGGCGCGGCGCTGGTGACGGGAGACCAGAACCTGCGAGGCGAGTGGCTCCAGAGCTGGCAGCGCGGCCGCCCCGCGGAGCTGGTGGGAGACGGCCACGCGCTCACCGGCTACTCCGGGCACTTCAACGACCACCTTCAGCCGGAGCCGGTGCCGCCCGTGCAGCGCACCATCACGCTGCTGCCCGGCGAGACGCTGCTGCTGTGCTCGGACGGCTTCACCGACTACGCCGCCGACTCCAACGCCGCCATCGCGCTGCTGGTGGAGGAGGCCGCCGCGCTCGACGATCTCGGGGAGGCCTGCCGCTCCCTCGTCGCGCACGCCAACAGCCGGGGCGGCGGTGACAACGTCACCGTCCTGATGGCCCGCCTGAGCGGCTGACCGTCCTCGCGGCACGGCCCGGGGAGAGGAGCACGCTGATCCCCGCCTGGAGCAGCAGGGCCTGCCCCTGCGGCATCTCCGTGGACTGGAAGATCTCCTCCTCGTAGACCGCCCGCACCTTCCAGGTGAGCGGCGCCGCCATCGCGACCTCGGGGAGCAGGCGCACCGTCTTGCCGACGGGGAGGGCGAGCCCCACGCCGCCGCCGGCCGCGAGGTAGCTGCCCGTCACGTCCACGCCGTCCACGGTGCCCTGAGCCTGCCAGCTCTGGATCCGGGGGCCGAAGACCAGCGCGTTCTTCGGGCCGAGCTTCATCCCGACCAGCACGCCGAGCTGGAGGTTCAGGGTGCTGACCGCGCCGCCCTCCAGCGGGAGGTAGAGCCCGCCCATCGACGGGATCACGCTCACCACGATCTCGTCGAGATCGCGCGGGGTGAGCTGCACCTTGCCCAGCAGGTCCACGCCGTTGGTGCCGAGGCGCAGCCCCAGGTCCAGGCGGTCGGCCACGCCGTAGCGCAGCGACGCGGACAGGTTGGGCACGCCCTCACGCAGGCCCAGCGCCTCGTTGAGATCCTCGCCGTCCACCACCACCTTCCGGCTGGTGCTGACGCTGGGGATGACGATGTCCTCCTCGAGGCCCAGGCTGCGCTGGTACCAGCTCGGCTCCACGCCGATCTCGAGCTCGCCCTTGCCCGCGGTCTCGGGCGCCTGGAGGTGCCCGATGGTCACGCAGCCGGCCGGGCCGAGCAGCGCGAGCACCGCGAGCAGCAGCAGCGTCCTCATCCGGCCCACCTCCTCCGTTGAACCTAACCTGATCGCGCATCCCGCACCCGTCGCGCCGCGCCCTTGCGCGCGGAAACGAAAGCAGTAATCATGAGCCATGGCTGGCCTGGAGCCCGCGATGCGGGGCGTTGACCTCATCTGGCTGGTGATCGGCGTCATGGTGGCGGCCGGGCACCTGTTCACGGGTGCGCTCACGCTCCTGACGGCGCGGAAGGCGCGTCCCATCGACATCCTCTTCGCCGGCCTGCTCTTCATCGCCGCCTGGTATTCCCTGTGGACGGCGCTCATCCACGCGGGCTTCGCGCTGACCTGGCCCTGGATCATGGGGCTGATGAGCCTGCTCCCGGGCTTCATCGGGCCGGGGCTCTTCATCCTCACGCTCCAGATCACGCGGCCGGAGCGGAAGCTGCCCTGGTGGGCCTGGGCCACGATCCCCTTCGGCGCGCCGGCGACCCTCTACTCCCTGTTGATGTTGGGAGACATGGACCTGGCGCGGGCCTGCGCCGAGGCGCTGCTGGCCCACGGGATGTTCCCGGACCCCACGATCCTGTTCCTGTGGCGCCTGCACTCGGCGCAGCTGGCGATCTTCGCGGCGATCAGCCTGGGGCTCGTGGTGCACGGGCTGTTCCGGCCGGTGAGCGACGACGCCCGCGAGCTCACGCGGGCCTGGCTGGGCGGGATCCTCGCGGCGATGGGCGCGATCCTGGTCGCCAACGTGATCCCCAGCTTCGTGCACGATCTCTCCAGCGCGCGCCTGGGACCCCTGCTGAGCCTGCCGACCATCGCGGTGGCCTGGCATGCCGTCAAGCGCAACCGGGAGCACGCCGAGCGCCTGGAGCGCCACGCCCACAAGATCCGGCCCTACCTGGCGGGCCCGCTGCGCGACCTGCTCCGCGACACCGGGGCGCCCGAGACGCTCTCCGGGCAGATGGTGGAGCAGACCCTGCTGCTGGCGGACATCCGGCAGTTCACGGCCCTCTGCGAGCGCCTGCCGGCGGTGGAGGTGGTCCACTTCCTGAACCAGTACATGGGGACCATGGCCGCCGTCGTCGCGCGCAACGAGGGCACGGTGGACAAGTACATCGGGGACGCGATCTTCGCGGTCTTCCCGCCCGGCCCGCAGCGGGACGACGCCGAGCGCGCGATGCGGGCCGCCCGCGAGATGCTCGAGGCGCTGGAGAAGTTCAACCAGTGGTGGAACGGGCAGTCGGGGAGGGCGCCCGTCCGCATCGGGATCGGCCTGCACCGCGGGCGCATGGTGCAGGGCACCATCGGCAGCCCGGATCTCAAGCAATTCACGGTGGTGGGCGACACGGTGAACACGGTCAGCCGCGTGGAGGCGCTGACCAAGGAGCTGAAGGTCAACATCCTGCTGACCCGAGAGGTCAAGAAGAAGCTCCCGACGAAGGAGCGCAACGCGCTGCGCTCCTGCGGGCTCCAGCCGGTCCCGGGGCGCCAGGAGCCGCTCTCGCTGTGGACCCCGGACGGGGTGCAGCCCGAGGCCGCGCGGACACGGGGCGCGACAGAGGGTTAAGATCCCCGCGTCATGTCCACCTCCCCTCCCCGCCCCCAGCTCCTCGACGACCTCCCGATGGAGGAGGACGCGCACCTCTGGCCGGGGCTCAAGGAGCTGGCCAACCAGATCGCCGACCTGCTGCCCTCGCTCCCCTCGACGAGCCCCATCCTGCTCTCGGGCGACTGGGGCTCGGGCAAGACCACGCTGCTGCGGGCGGTGGAGCGCCGCCTGGGGGCGCAGGATCCGTCGGTGCCGACGGTGTGGTTCGACGCCTGGCTCTACGAGGGGGCTGGGCCGCTGCTCCCCGCGCTGATGCGGGCCATCTGGGAGCAGGCGCCGCCCGAGATCCGCATGGATGACGCGGCGAAGGGCACCTTCCGCAAGGTGTTCAACGCGGCCATCGCGGTGGGCGTGCGCGCGCTCCCGGCGGCGCTGGGCCTCGGCGGGCTGGCGGCGGCGCCGGAGCTGCTCAAGGGGCTCACCGCCAACCTGCTCAAGCAGGACATCAGCGCGCTGGGGGAGGCCGCGCAGCTCGAGCCGCCCGAGGACCCGACCGTGGCGCTCTGGGAGAGCTTCGAGCGCCTGCTGGCCACGGCCTGGCCAGGGCGGACCCCGGTGATCATCGTGGACGACCTGGATCGCTGCAGCCCGGCGGGCGCGGTGGATCTGCTGGACCGGCTGCGCGTGCTGGTCAGCGGGGCGCACCGCCTGGGCTGCAAATTCCTGGTGGCGATGGACAAGGGCGTGCTGGTGCAGGCCATCGGGACCAAGTTCGCCGGCATCAACGGCTACGACGGGAACCGCTACCTGGAGAAGGTGTTCCCCGTGGTGTTCACCCTGCCGAGCCCGCAGGGACGCGACGTCGCGCGCCTGGTGAGCTCCTTCCTGGCGCCCCAGGACGCGGGCGCCATGAGCACCGAGCACCAGGACGCGCTGAGCCTGGCGCTCAACGACCCGCTCTTCGCCAACCCGCGCCTGATGAAGCGCTGCATCAACCGCTTCCGCCTGGTCGTCTCCTTCGAGCGGCGCTCCAATACGCTGGGCGCGCGCAGCTCCGCCGACGCCGCCGCGGCCGACCGCACGCTGGCCAAGTGGATCGCGGCCACCGAGCGCTTCCCGCTGCTCCGCCGCCTGGTCGTGCAGTACGGCGACGACTTCTGGCGCGAGCTGGAGGACGTGCTGAGCCGACCCGAGGGGCGCAAGCTGCCACCAGACGCCGAGCGCCTGGTGGGTGACGACGCGATCCCCTGGGTTCGCCGCGAGATCTTCGGCGGCGGCGCCGGCCGGCTCTCGCAGCTCCGGGAGGCCGAGGGGCGCCTCCGCCGCTGGGGGCTCTGATGGACTACCCGTTGGCGCTCTTCTCCGCGCTGACGGGGCAGGAGGTCCCGCCGCGGCTGGTCAAGGCCTTCGCCGAGGCGGCCTTCGAGTGCGCGGTGGTCGCCCTGGAGGCGCTCTCGGCGGAGCCCGGCCGCGCCGACGCGCTGGGCGTGCTGTGGGTGGGAGACGACTGGGAGAGCGGCTTCCAGGCCCTCGAGCGCATGCCCGCCGAGACCATCCGGCGCAACACCGTGCTGGTCGGCCCCAACCCCCCGGCCAACATCGGCCCGCAGATCCGGCGCGCGGGCGGCCTGACCTTCCTGCGCGATCCCGTCCCCGGCTGGCTGCTGCCCATCCTGGTGGAGACCGTGGCCCGCGCCCGGCGCGAGCACCCGCTGGCCATCCTCGGCGCCCTCCGCACGCTCTCCGAGAGCGTGGACGACAACCCGCTGGCCGTGCTCAAGCGCGTGGCCGAGGTGGGCGGGCGCTTGCTGCACGCCGACCGCGCGCTGGCCTCCATCTTCCCTCCCGAGGGCGGGCGCCTGATCCTGGAGGACGGGGAGAACGGGGTGGTGCCCTCGCCCTGGCACATGGGCTCGGAGGCGCGCGAGCCCCCCGGCGGCCTGCCCGAGCTCGCCATCCAGAGCCAGGAGATCATCGTCGTCTCCGACGTCGCGTGGTCGCGGGTGAGCCAGCTCCAGAGCGGCTACGCCTACTACGGCGCCGCCGTGAGCGCGCCGGTCCGCGCCGCCAGCGACGGGCTCCCCGAGGCTGAGGCCCCCCTCTGCGCCACCCTGGACTTCTTCTGGGTGGAGCCCTTCCTGCCCACCGCGGGCGAGATGCGCATCCTCGACGTGCTCACCGCCGTGGCCAGCGCGACCCTGCTGCGCCTCGCCGAGCGCCAGCGCCTCTCCCGGGCCCACGTCGCCAGCACCGCGGCCCTGGCCGCCCTCCCCCGCCTCTACCCGGCCGGCGCCGACCGCGACGTCACCATGCCCGGCCTCCCCTCTGGCTCCTGGGGCCACGGGCAGATCCCGCGCAGCCTGGACGCCGAGGTCCGCGAGTTCGTGCGCCGCGTGATGCGGGCCCACGCCGCCTGCCCCCAGCTCCAGGAGATCTGGGTGCGCGCCACCCCCAGCACCCGCAGCGATCCCCCCTGGGTCTCGCTGGGCGCCTCCGCCTCGGTGCTGCGACCGCCGGTGAGCGACGAGGCCCTGGCCCAGGGCACCCCCGAGGAGCCCGTGCCGGTCTCCGACGCCCGCGGGCGCTGGGCGCTGGTCCTGCCGCTGGGCTCCGGCCAGCCGCGCATGGGCTCGCTGGTGGGGATCTTCCGCACCCGCGTCGGGGCGGCGATGGCCCGGGGCGACCTGCGCGGCATGGCCTCCGATCTCGAACTGGGCATCCGCATGATCCGCCGGGCGGCGGACAGCGGCGGCGTGGTGCGCCTCTCGCGCAAGGTGGCGAGCGACCAGGAGCCCGCCGTCGTGCTCCTGGAGATGACCCAGCTCGTGCGCGACCGCATGAGCTCGGACGGCTGCCGGGTCTTCGTGGTGCGCCACACGGCGGAGGGCGCGCGGGTGAGCCTGCTCTCCCACACGGCCACGAGCGAGAGCGACATCGACTACGGGCCCATCCGGGACGACCGGGGGCTCCTGGACTGGGTGCTGCGGCACGACGACTGGCTGGCCATCGCCGACGCCCAGCCCTCCGGCCGCACCGGCCAGGACCCCGAGCGCGGCGTGTCCGGGCGCCACGGCCCGGTGAGCCTGCTGGCCCGCGCGCGGCGCTCCGCCGACGCCATGGCCACCCGGGGCAAGGGCGAGCGCACCCGCCTGCTGGTCCCGCTGCACAGCCTGGACCGCGTGGCCGGCGTGCTGGAGGTCTGGCGCACCTCCGACCACCCCTACGACGCCGACCTCGACACCAACTCCCTGTTGCACTTCGCGCCCCACGTCGCCAGCGCCTGCAGGCGCGTGCTGCAGATCGAGAGCGCCCAGGCCGAGCTGCGCGCCATCTCCACGCTGACCCGCGCGCTGACCACCACCACCAGCCTGCTCGACGCCGCCAGCGTGCTGCTGACCGAGGTGGGCACGCTGGCCAGCGCCCCCCACGCCGTGCTCCTCCACCACGACCCCAGCCGCCCCGGCCACCTCTTCTTCGGCGGCGCCTGGTCGGCCGAGGCCAGCCACCGCCCCGGGCTGGAGGCCGCCCTGCGCGGCCTTCACCTGGACTGCTGGACGGATCCCTGGGACTGGGAGCGCCAGATCTCCGAGGTCGCCCCCGGCATGCTGGAGCGCGCCGGGCTGGGCACCTTCCTGGTGCGCGACCTCATGCTGCTGCCGCGCGGGACCGGGGAGTGGCCGCAGGCCGCGGTCGTCTTCCTGGACCGGCCCGCCGACACGCGCCCCTACGCGCCCTTCGGGCAGGATCTCTCCGAGCACACCGCGCGCTCCTTCCTGCAGTACGCCGGGGCCCTGGTCCAGGATCAGGTCCGGGCGCTGGTCTCGCGCACGGTGGAGCAGCTGGGCGGCCCCTCCGACGGCTCGGCCAGCCCCCAGCAGGTGCTGGCCCAGGCCGCGCGCCTGCTGCAGGAGGCCACCGGCGCGACCGCCGTGCTGGCCTACGCGGGAGAGGGCGCGGACACGGTGGCGGTGGCCTCGGCCCCGCCCCTGGAGAACCTGGAGCGCTTCCGGGTGGTCCCCGGCTCGCTGACGGCGCTCTGCGTGGACGATGGGCAGACCGTGCGCGTGCTGGACGCGACCGACCCGCGCGATCCCCGGCAGCGCCGCATGGACAAGGAGGCGCTCACCCAGCTCCAGCGCGCGCTCGGCTGGAAGAAGACGCGCTCCTGGCTGGCCCTCCCCGTGCTGCACGAGCGCCGGGTCGTGGGCCTCATCAAGGTCATGAGCTCGGATCAGGGCCCCTTCCTGGGGCCGCCGGCCGAGGAGCTGGGCGAGGCCGTCGCCGCCCGCGCGGGCTGGGAGATCCACAAGGTCCTGCGCCGCGTGATGATCGAGGAGCTCAACAACGAGGTGAACCGACTCGCCGGGCTGGAGGGCGAGGGCCTGCTGAGCGGGCTGGTGCGCTCGCTGGAGCTCTGGGTCTCCCGCTACCTGCGCCGCGACGCCCGTGTGGCCTTCGTGGCCCGCGCCCACTACGGGCCGCTGGCCGCCGCCGGCTCCGAGGGCCTGAGCCCCGAGCAGATCACCCGCCTCGACGAGCTCTCGCGCGAGGGCGCCCGCCGGGCCTTCGCCTTCCGGGCCAACGCCCCCGCCACCGCCGACGCCGCCACTGGCCGCGCCGCCCTCCCCTTTGGCGGGCTGGCCGAGCCGCTCGTCCTCCCCGGCGAGCCGCGCTTCGAGGGCCACCTCTACCTGCTGCACGCCGACAGCTTCCCCCCCGAGGCGCGCGGCCCGTTGCTGGAGGCCGCCCGCGAGGTCTCGCTCCTCCTGAACGGCGAGCGCCTGCGCCAGGAGTGGGTGCTGCGCGCCGGCCTCTTCCGCCACGCCTTCCTCGGCCCCGCCCAGGGCCTCACCAGCACGGCGCGCATGCTGGCCCGGCTCGCCGATCGGGGCGCGCAGGACGAGCGCGTGGAGAAGCTCAAGGTCCAGGTGGAGAAGGAGGCCGAGAACATCCGGCTGTGGCGCGAGAACCAGCGCCTCTACATGGGCGGCAACATCGAGATCCGTCCGAAGGTCCAGCCGCTCCGCCCCGTGGTCGAGCGCTGCATGGAGCGTTACCGGAGCTTCCTCAAGAGCGAGCGCGGCATCTCCATGCGCCTGGACTGGCGCGAGAAGGGCGGACTGGAGTTCCCCTTCGACGCCGACGCCATCGATCTCGCGCTCTCCAACCTGCTGGACAACGCGCAGAAATACTCCTTCTTCAACCGTGAGATCGTGGTCGGCGTACAGTCCGACCAGCGCTTCGTCAACCTGTGGGTGGAGGACACCGGCCACCCCATCCCCGAGCGCCTCAAGGACGAGATCTATGGGATCGGCAAGCGCATCGACTGGAAGGACCCGCTCCGCCCCATCCCCGGGCAGGGCCTGGGCCTGCCCATGGCGCGGGCGGTCATGGACGCCCACAAGGGCAGCCTCTCGCACACCTGCGAGACCCTCGGCGCCACGACCGACGGGCAGGGTTCCGGGCGCGAGCCCTTCCGGGTACGCTTCCTCATGAGGCTCCCCCACCACTGGCAGAGCAGGAGGCGGTGATGAGCGCGCTCCGAGTCCTGTGGACCGACGACGATCCTCCTGAGCGCATGGCCTACGAGTCCTTCGTGCTGGAGGAGGAGGGCTTCCAGGTGACCTGGGCCCCCGACGTGGGCACCGCCGCGCGCAAGCTGGCCGGCGAGCACTTCGACGCGCTCATCCTGGACCAGATGCTGCCCAACGAGTCGCTGAAGGCGGGCGACCCCATCTGGAACGGCTGCCTGCTCCTGCGCTGGCTCCGCGGCGCCGCGCCGCCCCCAGCGGTCTCGCTGGACCCCAGCGGGGTGCTGAGCGTGCTCCGC
Organism: uncultured Enterobacterales bacterium; assembly: GCA_964615375.1. GTDB lineage: Bacteria > Myxococcota_A > UBA796 > UBA796 > CAZKWG01 > CAZKWG01. The sequence goes on along the minus strand of CAZTOW010000031.1, from coordinate 58,027 downwards.
CCGGACCCGGGGAACCAGGACATCCCCACGGTGATCGTGTCGGCCTTCCACGACCAGAACGTCGAGGACGCCATGCGCGAGGCGAGCCCGCGCGACCGCCAGCTCCCGATGGTGCCCAAGCCCATCGACGTCGATCACCTGCTCCGGTTCTTGCAGGGCGTGACGAGGAGAGGCGGGGAGGCCCGGTGAGCGGAGCCGATCCCAATTCCATCCGCTTGTACGAAGCGAAGTTCCGCGACGCGATCACGTATATGCTCGCCGCCGCCACGCACCCGGACCGCCCGCTGGAGGGCGCGGTGGCCGAGGCGCTGCGAAAGCTCTTCCTCTGCGCTCCGCTTCATGTCGTCTGGCAGACCCGCCAGGAGACCATCGCCGCGAGCTGCGCCGACCTGCGCAGCGGCGCCAGCACGCTGCGCGACCCGGCCCGCGTCCACGAGATCCTGGACCTCGCAGACCCGCTGGCCACCGCCCGCCAGCACCCGCGGGTCACGGTCAACCTCACGGCCGAGGACGCCGCCGCCTTCGGCATGCTGCTGACCGCCGGCCAGGACCCCGCCCGCCTTTGGATCGTGCTGGAGGGGCCGCGCGCCCCGCTCTCCCGCGACCTGCTCAACTGGTTCGCCCAGTACAGCCAGGGCCTGCAGGAGTTCTTCACTGCCGTCCGCTCGCTGATGGCGCTCAAGGCCACCCAGCGCGACGCCGCCTTCGCCCAGCTCGCCCGGCGCGCCGACGCCATCGTGTCCGGGAGCGAGCGCACCTTCGCCCGCGATCTGGAGGCCGCGACCCGCGTCTTCTCCGAGCTGCTGACCAGCCCGGACCCGCTGGAGGCCCGGCGCGTGGGGCTGGCCCAGGACCTCGCCGTGTGGGCCACCCAGGCCCTGCTGGGCGTGGGCACCCAGGGCCGCGGGCTGGACGGCGCCTCGGGCGAGGCCCTGCTGCTGGACTTCTGCGGGAGGCTGACCGAGCTCGCCGCCCGCGCCAGCGACGAGCGCGTGGGCCGCCCGGCCGAGCTCGCCGCCCTCGCCGGCATCCTGCGCGCCCTGCTCCCCGCCGGAGAGGCCGCCCCCCAGGGCAGCGCCGGCCTCGTCGAGCCCGCGCTGCAGCTCCTCGTCACCTGGACGGGCATGCACGAGCTCGCCCGCCGGGTCGCCGACCACCGCCGCCCCGCCCGCCCCGAGGACGACGCCCGCTACGAGGAGGCCAGCCAGAGCACGCTCCCCGCCCTGTCCGCCCTGCTGGTCCAGCGCTCCATCGCCAACCACGGCGAGGCCAGCTTCGTGCGCAACTGGGCGCGGCTGTGGTTCTGCCAGGTCCTGCTGGACCAGAGCCAGCGCGGGGAGAGCTGGTGGCAGGACGGGCTGCTGGACGACGAAAAGTGGCGCTTCCGGCGTGATCTCTCCTATGTGCTCCGCGAGAGCGTGCGCTACATGGTCTACGGCGCCCGCGAGGACTACCGCTTCCAGCCCGTCGCCTTCGCCGAGGCCCTGCGCACGCTGGTCGAGCAGCACGCGCTCCGGGTGGTCGGGCTCCCCCGCGAGGCGGACCTGCGCACCCACCTCCGCGAGATCGGCGAGCCCTCCGGCCCCGACGGCTACCACTTCGCCGCCGGCCACCTCCAGCACATCCTGGAGGTCTACATCGCCGGGCACTTCTTCGCCTCGCTCAAGGTGGAGGCTGGCCCCGATCTCTCGGACGAGGAGCGCATCATCGACGGCTGGTCCATGGGCGAGGTCCTGGCCAGCCGCTCCGGCTGGCGCCCCGGGGCCCAGACCACGCTGGAGCTCCACCAGGCGCTGAGCCTGGCCCTGCTCTTCCACGACACCGGGATGCTCCTCTTCCCCCGCTACGCCCGGCCCACCCCCGCCCTCTGCCGCGGGGACGCCCGGCTGGAGAGCTGCCTGGGCGACGTGGAGAGCGCGTTTCGCGCCGCGGGCGCCGCGCTGGTGGAGCGCTGCGTGGAGGACCTGCGCAGCGCCGACTACCTGGACACCCGCGCCGACCCCGGGCTCGCCGCCTGGCTGGACGATCAGCGCAGCTCCGGCGCCCCCGACCACGCCCTGCTGGGCGCCTGGTACCTGCACCGCGTCAGCCGCGCCCTGCCCTCGGGCCTGGGCGAGGTGGTGCGCGAGGCCCTGCGCGCCGTGCTGCTGCACAGCCTCCCCACGCTCACCGTGGACGTCGAGCGCGACCCGGTCGCCTCCCTGCTGCTCCTCTGCGACGAGCTCTTCGAGTGGGAGCCCTTCGTGCGCCCCGGCCCCTCGAGCCAGGTCCCCGGCCGCTCCATGGTCGCCATGGCCTCCGACCTGCGCCCGCGGCGCTCCCGCGCCCGCACCGTGGAGATCCCCGGCCTCTCCGTCCATCGGAGCGCCAACGGCGGCGTGGAGGCTACCCTCCGGCTCAGCGCCCACGACGTCCGCCACGGCTGGCCGCACATCAACCTGCGGTTGCACCTGCCCGAGAACCTGGAGATGGCGCCGCACTTCATCTGGCTGACCATGGCCCAGAACCTCGGGCGCGTCGACCGCTCGCGGCACGGCTGGGGAGCCAGCGTCACCGTGGCCAGCGCCATCCCCACCCGCCTGCGCGCGGCCGGGCTGAACACCCGTCGCCTGCTGGGGCAGCTGGCCGTCCACTCCCGCCACCCGAGCCGGGTGAGCCTCGAACGCTGGCTCTTCGACGTCGGCCGCTTCTCCACCGACGAGGCCGAGGGCCTGGAGCGCGTGGTCATCGAGGCGCGCAACCACGTCCTGCACAGCGAGGACATCCGCCGCTCCTTCCGGGCCTTGGAGGAGGATCTCGAGCGGGTCCAGCAGGAGCTCGAGCGGCGCACGCGGGCGGGGTGATCGCCCTGGACGGCGCCCTGGGGCTCGCCCGGGGTCCCAGACGTGGTATGATGAAAGATTATGCGCCGGGTGCTCCTCGACATCCTCGCCTGCCCGCACTGTCAAGGGTCGCTGATCCCGGACAGCGACGTGGATCCGTTGGAGCACGGCCACCTCTCGTGCACCGGCTGCGCGCGGACCTGGCCGGTGGTGGAGGGCGTGCCCAACTTCGTGGAGGAGCACTCCCGGGCGCGTGAGGTCTTCACGGCCCAGTGGTACGACCGCGTGCTGGGCGGCTTCGAGCGCGACGGGCAGCTCTACGGGCATGACCCGGTCGTGCTGATGAACTGGCTCTTCGACACCGCCTTCTCCACGCCCCCGCCGGGGAGCTGGGCCCTGGACGCCGGCTGCGGCTCGGGCGAGAAGGCGGCGGCCGTGGCCCGCGCCTGGCCCGAGATCAACGTGCTGGCCATGGACATCGCCGACAGCGTCCAGATGCTGGCGGTGGCCATGCGCGACGTGAAGAACCTGCACGTCATCCAGGCCGACATCAACCGCCCCCCCATCCGCTGGGGGGCCATCTCCCGGCTGTGGGCCTACAACGTCGTCAACCTCACGCCCGACGCCAAGGCCGCCTTCAACGTCCTGCGCCGCACCCTGGCCCCGCGCGGCCAGATGGCCCTGTGGGTCTACCCCCACGCCAGCGAGAACAGCTGGTACGGCCGCTTCTACATGGTGCGCGACATCTTCTTCTTCGGCCGCGGCCACCTGCTCAGCCACACCGCCCGGCTGCGCCTGGTCCAGATCATGGTGACCCTGATCTTCCCCATCCTGCTGAGGATGGGCCGGCGCGAGCTGGAGGGCCGCCTCAAGGACCGCCCCTACGTGGCGATGCGCAAGCTCAGCCTGGTCGAGCAGTGGCGCAGCTTCGTCTTCGTCTTCCAGGAGGACGTGGCGATGGACCACCGCTCCCAGAACCGGCGCGAGGAGGTGCTGGGCTGGATGCTGGAGGCGGGCGGCGAGGCGCCGGAGACCGACGAGCAGGGCCTGTACTGGGCCACCTTCCCCGCGGTGGACCCGATCACGCTGGTCTAGCAACGCTGTCTAGCACACCTGTCTAGCACACCTGTCTAGCGCACCTGTCAGCGCTCCCAGCCGGAGAGCTGCACGCTCCAGCCCTGCTGGCCCTCCTCGTCCAACCAGGGGGAGGCGGAGAGCGCGAGCCGCACCGGGAGCTGTGGGCGGCCAGGCAGCACCAGCGCGCGCGCTGACTCCGTCTCCGGGCTCCGGGCCGCCAGCACCGCGCCCGCCCCCAGCCCCAGCGTGCTGCCCACGAGGCTCAGGGTCGCCACGCCGCGCGGGTCCTGCCGGTCATAGAGGAAGATCACCCCGGAGAGCCCGCCCAGCGCCCCGCCCAGCGCGCCCACGCCGTTGATCAGCCCGACGTCCAGCCAGCTCGGGTCCCAGAAGGCCGCGGTGGTGGCCGCCCCCAGCATCCCCAGGTCGCCGAGCACCAGCGCGCCGCCCACGATCTGCTGGGGCTCGCCGTCCAGCAGCAGCGCGCCGAAGCCGCCCGTCCAGGTGCCCCAGCCCGCGCCCGTGAACAGGAGCGCGTTCTCCTGAGGGCTGAGCTCGATCACCGGCGCGAGCCCGATGGCCGCCGCCGTGCCCGCGCCGCCCAGCGTGAGCCCCAGGCCCAGCGCCCGCGAGCTGTCCACGCCCACCTCCCGGCTGTAGAGGTTCCAGCCCAGGGACTGCCAGAGTGTCCAGCTCTCCAGGACGCCCAGGGTGAGCACGTCCTCCTCGCTGAGATCGTAGCGCGGCGCGATCACCGCCCCGACGACCTGCCCGGCCACGCTCCCGCCCAGCATGGGCCCCAGGACCGCCCGCCGATCCTGCTGGCCGAAGGCCAGGGGCAGCCCGGCCCCCAGCGCGTTGCCCGCCAGGGCTCCACCCGCCTGCAGCGCCGTCGATCGCGGAGAGGGCTCCAGGACGGGGGCCGCGACCAGGGCGCCCAGGTAGCCCGCCCCCAGGCCCAGGCGCAGGGCGCCGAAGACCTCCGTCCCGCTGGGCTCATCGGCGATCAACCACGGCGTCCAGAGCCCGATCCAGGCCCCCTGGCCCAGCGTGGTCATCAGCAGCTCGGGCTCGGGGCGGCTGAGCCCGGCGCGATCCAGCGCCCCCGCCGTGACGCCGAGCACGGCCGCGCCCGCCAGCGAGCTCGCGGCGTGAATCTGCGGCGCATCCGCCCGTGGGTGGCCCGACACCGCCGCCCCGCCCGCCCCGGCCTGCCACCCCACCAGGGCGCCGAGGTCCATGGCGAAGGTCTGCTCTCGCGAGGGCGCCGACCCGAGGGTGAGCAGCCCGAGGCCCGTGCCGGCCGTGGCCCCCAGCAGCCCGGCGGCGGCGATGCGCTGCTCCTCGGCGTCGGCCCCGGGCGGGATCAGGGCGCGGGCGAGCTGGAAGCCGCCGAAGGTGCCCAGCACGCCCGAGGATCCCAGGTGCATGGCCTGGTCGAGGGAGGGCCCCTGGTCGCGCATCAGCAGCGTGGCGGTGCCCAGGCCCACGGCCCCTCCCCCGAGGACGGCGCCGAGGGGAAACAGCCCTACGTCCTCCCCCTCCGCGTCCCCTCCCCAGCTCTGGACCATGTAGACCAGGGTCCCCCCGCCATAGACCCCCAGGGCCCCGCCATAGGCCACGGTCCACTCCCGACCGTCCAGCCCGAAGAGCGCCTCCTCCTGCGGCGGGGGCGCGGGCGGGGGCGCGGGCGCGCCGGGAGGCTCCTGGGCAGCGCTCACGCCGACGAGGATGGCTGCCAGGATCATGGGGAGGCTCCGAGCGCGCGCGGCTTATTTGCAGAGACGGCGTTGTCCTCGCGGCGCCCTCTCAGTGTACACTCGCGGCCGAGGGGGGGAGACATGCAATACTGGGCCGACGGGCTCATCGTAAGTCTGCTGAAACTCTGCAGCCTGCTGCTGCTCGCGGAGCTGCTCTATCGAAAGGTGAAGCTCCTCCGACGGCTCGCCGTCCCCCCGGCGCTGGCGGCGGGCGCGGTCGGGCTGATCCTGGGGGACCAGGTCACCGGCATCATGCCCATCGACACCCGGCTCCTGGAGACCGTGGTCTACCACTCGCTGCCGCTGGTCTATCTGGCCCATGGCCTGCGCCCCGAGCGCCAGGATCGGGCAGGGCACGAGGCGCGCGGGGTGGCCTTCGGCGTGGCGATCGTGACCATCCTCCAAGGGGTGATCGGGCTCGCGCTGGTGCTGATCTGGTCGAGCGCGGTGGGCCTCATCCACCCGGGCTTCGGGCTGCTGCTCCCCCTGTCCTTCAGCCAGGGCCCCGGGCAGGCGCTGTCCATCGGATCGAGCTGGGAGGCGGGCGGCCTCGTGGATGGTGGCCAGCTCGGCCTGCTCTACTGCGTGTTCGCCTACCTGTGGTGCATCGCGGGGGGAGTGCCGCTGGTGCTGCTGGCGCGCCGCCGCGGATGGATAGACCCGCTGCCCGAAGAGGCCAGGGTAGAGCGTCAGATCTCGGTAGAGGCCGGCGCGCTGAGCGAGGGCGTGGACCGGCTGAGCGTGCAGCTGGGTCTGGTGGCGGGATGTTACCTGCTGGTCTACGGCGTGGTGGCGGGGCTGGTCTGGCTCCTGCGCGACAAGCCCGGCGTGGCCTCGATCCTCTGGGGATTCCCCTTCATCGTGGCCCTCTTCGTGGCCGCCGGCGCGAAGGCCGTCGTGCTCAAGGTCGACGGGCAGCGGGAGCTGGACGACCGGCTGCTCTGCAGCCTGGGCGGCGTGGTGGTGGACGTCGCCGCCATCGCCGCGCTCTCAGCCGTGCGGCTCGACGTGCTCGCGCAGATCGCGACGCCCGTGCTGCTGGTCACGACGGTGGGCGGGCTGCTGACCCTCTGGACCACGCTCTGGCTCTGCGCCCGCGGCTTCGCGCGCGACCGCTTCCGGTATTTCCTGGCCCTGTACGGCAACCTGGCCGGGACGCTGCCCATGGCCTTCGCCCTGCTCCGCCTCGCCGACCCCGACTTCCGCACGCCGGTCGCCCGCCAGATGCTGGTGGGCATCGCCGGGACGGCGGCGCTGTGCCTGCCCGTGCTCTTCGGCGGGATCATCGTGCCGGTCATCGGCTGGCCGGGGAACTACCCGAACGCGCTGCTGATCACGCTGGGCGGAATCAGCCTCTACGCCGCGATCCTCATGGTGGCCTGGGCGCGCTGGGGAGGCTTCCGCTGGCTGCGCCCGCTCTGGAGCCCCTGGCCGCGGCAGGAGTAGCGCTCAGGGCGCGAGCTCGGGCGTCCCCAGGTCCACCAGCACGGGGCCGGTGGAGGGGCGCGCCACCTCCAGCTCAGCCGGGCTCAGCAGGCTGTCCCCGTCCAGGACCAGGCGCCCCTCGACGCGCACGCGCTGGCCGTCCAGGCGGGCGAGCTCCTCCTCGGGGCGCGCTCCCTGGCCCAGCAGGAGGGCGGCGGGCTCGTCCTCCGGCATGGTGGGGTCGTAGACCTCGGCGGAGCCCTCCAGCCGCAGCTCGACGAGCCCGCGGAAGACCGGCGGCGGCTCCGGGCGGCCGGGGCGCGGCATCTGGAGCTGCTCCATCTTCTTCTGATAGACGCCCTCGACCAGCACACGCTGGCCGTCCAGGCGGGCCATGTCCGCGGAGCTACGACAGAGGGCAGGGCCCACGGAGGCAGGGTTCGCGGGGGCTGGGCTCGCGGGGGCTGGGCTCACGGTCTGCTCCTGCGGCGGGGGCGCGCTCGCGCGGGTCGAGCACGCCGTGAGGGAGAGGGCCAGGCCCAGGAGGGCGCGACGCAAGGTCTCACTTGTCCGTGCGCACGGCCATGGAGGTCGCCTTGGTGCCATGAGTCTTCGACGCCAGGTGCTCGCTGTGGAAGGTGTCCTTGGCCCCGCCGCTGGCCTTCATCGTCCCGTAGATGGCGAAATTCCAGTCTCGGTTGATGAAGCGGTCGATGCCTTCGGCGATGACAGCGTAATTCTCCAGCGTGATGTTGTCGGCGCCGTCCTTCATGATGACGCCGCCCCAGTGGAAGTTCCAGGCGTTCTTGCCCTTGTAGTTCTTGAAGCCGGGGATGTCGTAGCCGGTGGCCATCGCGTAGGCTTCGCCGATCTCGGGGTTGGCGAAGGCGTTGATCCCCGCCTCCTGGTCGAAGGCGAGCTGACCCTCTGGCGTCATCTTTCCGTACATCTCCTGCGCCGCCAGGCCATCCGCCACGGGCAGCGGGCTGACGATGCCCAGGAAGCCCTTCTTGTAGTGGACCCCCTCGGTGAGGTACTTGCGGTTCGACTTCTTGGAGATGAAGCCGGGCATCAGCTCGAAATAGATGCTGTTGGCCATGCGCCCGACGCTGGTGTTGGCGGCCCGGTTCATCCCGGCGTCGGCGCGTCCGCGCGTGAGCTTCTCCTTGCCCCCCTTCTTGTACACCGCCTGGCGATCCGAGTTGTTCTGGGCGATGGAGCCCGTGATCGCCCCGGACGAGCGCCCGCAGTCGGCCCAGAGCGCCATCTTGGCGACGCCGTCGCTGTCCACCGAGCCCTCGGAGGTGATCCCGTTGGAGTCCTTCACGCCGGGATCATTGGCCTCAGACGAGCCCTTGTGGTCGCCCAGATCCTTGTGGTCGACCCATTGCGGGACCACGCGCGTGAGGCTGTGGCCCTCGTGGTCGTACTTCTCACCGTCGCTCGCCAGCTTGATGTAGGAGCCGTTCTTGCCCACGCTCTGGAGCTTGTTGTTGGCGGCGTCGATGAGGCCCTGGTCGGCGTAGAGGTTCTGGCTCCCCGTCAGGAGCACGAGGCCGTTGTCCGTGGTGGTCCAGCTCGACTCGTCCTTGGACTCCCGCTTGAACTGCACGCCCTCCCCGCCTCCGCCCGCTTCGCTGCCGGGCGCGCCGCCCGTGGGCAGCAGGTCGGCGGCCGACTGCCCCGCCACCACCCGGGCCGCCGCCGCGTCCGCGCTCGCCTCGTAGGCGTCGCCCGACTGGCCTACGCCCCCGCTGAGGTGGACCCCGTCGGCCTGCTGCACGACGTGAGCCGCCTCGTGGGCCACGAGCCCCACCGAGGGAGAGGAGCTGGCGAAGGCCACGCTGTTCCCCATCGTGAAGCCCTGCGCGCCGAGCTGCCCGGCCGCGTCCGAGGCCCCCGCGCCCATGTGCGCGCGGACCCCGCCCAGGTCTACGCCGAAGCTGCGCTCGATCCGGGAGCGGAAGGGCAGCTCCCGCCCGCTCCCCTGCAGACCGCGGGCGGCCGCGGCCCGCTCCCCGCCGGGCGCTCCCTTCGGCCCCGTGCGCTGGAACTGAAGCGCCAGATCGCCCAGCGGATCGCTCAGCCCGTCCCGGAGCGAGTCGTCGAAGATTGAGGGTGGAGGTGCCTGACGCGAGACGGTGCTTGGAGGCTGGGCGGTGCGCGCCATGGGTGACTCCCGATCCTTCGTTTGGGTGCTCCAGGATACGCCACGCGGGACCCAAGGTGGGCGAGTGCCGCCAGAACGTCGCCCTTGCGCACATCCCTGGCATTGAAGGTACCGGATCGGCTGACACACCCGCGGCGGCCGTGTGCAGCCCGCTCAGCGCCCCCGACGCGGGCGCAGCCGCCCAAGGTACAGGACGTGCCGCGAGCCGCCGCCGCCGGGGCCCCGGGCTCTTACCGGGACGGCCTCGGCGACGAAGCCGACCTCCTGGAGGCGACGCAGGAAGCGCGGCGCCTCAAACGCCGACCAGAAGGCTACCACGCCGTCGGGGCGCAGGGCCGCGCGGACGAGCTCCAGCCCGGCCTCCGCGTAGATCCGGTCGTTCCCCGCGAAGGTCAGCGCCTCCGGCCCGTTGTCCACGTCCAGCAGGATCACGTCGAAGCTCGCGCGCGAGGTCCGCAGCAGCGCCAGCACGTCCCCCTGGACCACCGAGACCCGGGGGTCGTCCAGCGGGTGCTTCGCCAGCGGACCCAGCGGCCCGCGGTTCCAGGCGATCAACGCGGGCATGAGCTCGGCCACCACCACGCGGGCGTCCGGCTCCAGCACGTCCAGGGCCGCCCGCAGCGTGAAGCCCATGCCCAGCCCGCCCACCAGCACCCGGGCGCCGATCCGCAGATCCTTGCAGGTGATCCTGGCCATCTCCTGCTCGGAGCCCGAGGTGCGGCTGCCCATCAGCGGCACGTTGCCCACCATGACCACCAGGTCGGCGCCGTGGCGGAGGAGGATCATCGGCGTCCCGTCGGGGGTCGTGGCCTGGTCGAGCAGCTCGGGTGGTCTCATGGCCCTCTGGGAATAACCGCTCGGGGTGCTATCCTGACGCCATGCTCTCCCTGATCGCGCTCCTGGCCTCGCCCGCGCGCGGCGAGCCCACCCCGCTCACCGACCCCGACACCCTCCTCGGCGACTGGCCCGCCTACGTGGACCCCATCGGGCCGGAGGACTTCGACCGCTACGAGGACGAGCCCTGGGTGGACGACCTGGGCGCGGACCTCCTGGTGCGCGCCTGGCGCTGGTCGGACGAGCTCTCCGGCCTCGTCGAGAGCGAGAGCCAGCTCCGCTCCGAGGCCACCGCGCTCATCCTCGTCCACCCCTGGGGCATCGACGACGGCCAGGGCTGGAGCTGGCCCCAGGCCTATGAGGCCTACGGCTACGTCTTCGAGGGTCTCTACGAGGACAACCAGCTCTACCTGTCCCAGGTGGACGAGGTGATCGCCCCGCTGGTGGACGGGCTCCGCGGGCGCGTGCCGGTGGTGCTCTACTCGCTGCCCGGGGCCGGCGACGCGGTGCGCACGAGCCGATACCGCAGCTTCGACGCCTCTCCCTCGTGGTCCGAGCGGCAGGAGGCCCAGGCGGAGCTGGAGGCCTACCTCGGCGGGCTCAGCGGATCCGACTGGCCGAGCCTGATCCCGGTCGTGGCCGGCCTGGAGCCCGGACCCGACGACCTCGTCTCCTACGACGACGAGGGGCTCGCCACGCTGGAGGCCAGCCTACGCGCGCTCGGCGTCGAGCACGTCCTCCTGGGCGGCTGGGCCACCGACATGTGCGTAGTGAGCACCACCGCCGGATATCAGGCCCTCAGCGCCAGCTTCGACGTCTTCCTGATCGGGGACGCCACGCTCGCGGCCTGGCCCACCACGCCCACGCCGCCCAACGGATACGTCCCCATCTCCACCCTGGACGCGGTGCTGGACGCCTCCGCCCACGATGGCGTCGCCATCACCCAGATCTCCTGGATAGAGGCCCTCGATCGCGATCCGGAGGGAGGCCCGGCCTGGCGCGGCGAGCCCCTGAGCTGGACCGCCCTCTTCGAGCACTGGCAGGCCCTCCCGGCCCGCGGTGCCGAGGATCGCGAGCTGCTCCGCGTCCCCGACTGGGCCTCCGAGGGCGCCCCCGAGATTCAGGGCCAGGGCTTCGACGCCGACCACCTCGCGCTCAGCGGCCTGCTCGGGGACCGCGTCAACGTCGTCCGTGTGCCCGAAGGCGAGGCGCTCACCCTGTCGCTGACGCGCGCCAGCGCCGACCCCGAGGAGCTGAGGGTCCACGCGCGCTGGGCCCCCGACCGCGAGGGGCAGCGCCCGGCGCTCACGGCGCGCGCGGGCGAAGAGGAGGTCGAGCTCAGCCTGGAGGACGAGTCCGAGCTCACGGGGGGCTGGCGGGAGAGCGCCTGGAGCGGGACCAGCCCTTCTGGTCAGGAGCTGACCCTGGAGCTGCGCTTCTCCGCGGGCGAGGGCAACCTGGACCGCCTGGTCCTCGACGCGCGCGCCGTCACCGCCGAGGACAGCGGACAGCCGGCCGACACCGGACAGCCGGCCGACACCGGACAGCCGGCCGACACCGGACAGCCGGCCGACACCGGACAGCCAGCCGACAGCGGCGCCCCCGCGAGCGCAGACCCGGAGAGCCCGAAGTCCACGGGAGAAGGCTGCGCCTGCGCCAGCGGGCGGGGGAGCGCGGCCGGGCTCGTCGGGGTGATCGCGGCTTTCGCGCTCGCCTTCAGCCGTCGAGGGGGTCGCCCTCGGCGCTGAGGACCGGAGGCCGAGCCCGCGGGCTTGACGTCCGCGCAATACATATTATATTTGATATATGAAATCCATCCTGCCCGAGCCGCTCTCCGAGGCCCAGACCGAGGCCGGCGCCGCCGTGCTGGCCGCGCTGGGACACCCGGTGCGCCTGCGCATCGCCGCAGGCCTGCTGGACGGGAGCTGCTGCGTGGGGCCCATGGTGGACTGCCTCGGGCTCCCGCAGGCCCTCGTCAGCCGCCACCTCGCCATCCTGCGCGAGGCCGGCGTGGTGGAGGCCGAGCGCCAGGGCAGGCAGCAGATCTACCGCGTCATCCACCCGGCCGTGGGGCCGCTGGTGGCGGCGCTCCGCGACGGACTACCTTCAGAGATCAAGGGGGAAGCAACATGAACACCGACATCATCCAGTACGGCCTCCTGGCCCTCGTCGTCGGCGGGATGCTCTGGACCCGCCTCGGCGGCAAGACCAGCGGCGCCGACGCCCGCAAGCTCGTGGCCGAGGGCGCCGCGCTCGTCGACGTGCGCTCGCCCGGCGAGTACGCGTCGGGCCACATCGAGGGGGCGCTGAACATCCCCGTGGACCAGATCGCCCAGCGCGCCGGGGAGATCGGCCCGAAGGAGCGCCCCGTCGTGCTCTACTGCCGCTCGGGGGCCCGCAGCGCCTCGGCCGCCGGCACCCTGCGCTCGCTCGGCTTCCAGCGCGTCGAGGACATCGGCCCGATGAGCGCCTGGTAGCGGATCAGTTCGTGACGTCGATCTCGTAGGTGCCGCCGTCGTCGTTGGTGGCGGTGCCCGTCACGTGGGTCTGGCCGTCCACCAGCCGCGTGCCCTCGGCCCCGTCGCTCTCCAGCGGCCCCTCCAGGGTCAGCGAGAGGGTGACGACGCCCTCCAGATCCCCGTCCATGGCCACGTCCCCCAGCAGCGTCCCCTCCAGGGTGCCGTCGGGGACGTCGCGCAGCTTGAGGTCGGCGTAGGGTGGATCGTCGGGGTTGGTCTCGTAGCGGACCTCCAGATCCTCGTCGTCGTCCTCGTCGAGATCGACCAGATCCGCGTAGTCGTCCAGCGCCACGTCCAGGCGCAGGCCCTTGTTGTCGGAGCTGCCCTGGTCCACCTTGCCGGTGACCGTGATGGTCCCGGACACGTCGCCCTCGCCCGCCTGCGGATCGATGTTGGCCGAGCTCGCCTGCGAGAAGCCTTGAAGCCCGAGGGTGAGCGCCTTGTCCACCGCGCCCTCCAGCCCGAGCCAGGCCAGCTCCGCCTCCTCGTCGCTGCTGACCTCGTCGTCACAGGCCGGGAGCAGGAGCAGGGCCCACAGGATCTTGCGCATCAGGGACCTCCTTCGCGCCGGAAGACGCGATCCGCGGTGAGGGTCTGGCCGCCGGGCGGGGTGTAGCGCAGGGTCTGGCGCATGACGGCCCCGCCCTGCTCCACCCGGCGATGGATCTCCATCACCGCCACCCCGCCGCTCTTCGTGATCTCCGAGACCGTCACCACCCGGTCGCCGTCCACGTAGGTGCGGTTGGCCACCGGCTCCCCGTCCTTGGACGTGCGCCGCTGCACGCTGCCGTCCAGGGGCAGGCGCTCCGTGCGGTCGGTGAACGTGCTGTCCACGACGATGACCAGCTCCTGGCCCTGCACGCGGATATCCTGCGTGACGCTCATGTTCGCCGCGGCCTGCCGCTCGAGGAAGCTGGCCCCCGCCGCGGCCATCAGCGCGTCCACCGACTGCGAGGCCGCGGTGTCCAGGGTCCAGCGCCCGACCAGATCCGCGGGCATGGCGGCGAGCGCCAGGGAGACGAGGAGCGTCAGCGTGACCATGGCGGCATCTTATCCCACTCGGCGATAGGGTGAGGCGGAGGGTCGCCATGCTCCCCACCTCCCCAGCCTCCCCGAGCACCCACCTCGCCGCCTGCCCGCTCGACTGCCCGGACGCCTGCTCGCTGAGCGTGGACGTGTCCGAGGGCCGGGTCACCCGGGTCCGGGGCGACGACCGCAACCCGCTGACCGACGGATTCATCTGCCAGAAGGTGGCGCGCCTGCCCCAGCACCTCTACGGGCCCGAGCGGCTGCTGTACCCGCTCCTGCGCGACGGCCCGAAGGGCAGCGGGCAGTTCCGCCGGATCTCCTGGGACGAGGCCCTCGATCGGGCGGCGGACACCCTGCGCGCGGCCCGCGACCAGCACGGGGGTGAGTCCATCCTCCCCTGCAACTACGGCGGCTCCAACGGCTGGCTCACCCAGGGCACCACCGACGAGCGCCTGTGGCGGCGGCTGGGGGCCTCGCGGCTCTCCCGCGATCTGTGCGCGGCGCCCTCGGGGGCGGCCCAGCGCCTGCTCTACGGCCGCGCCCCGGGCATGGACCCGCTGGACCTGGAGCACGCCCGGCTCATCGTCCTGTGGGGGGCGAACCCGCGGGCCAGCGGCATCCACCTGCTCCCGCCGCTGAAGCGAGCCTTGGAGGCCGGGGCCCGGCTGGTGGTGGTGGACCCGCGGCGCACCGTGGAGGCCGAGCGCGCCCACCTGCACCTCGCCCCGCGCCCGGGGACCGACCTGCCCCTGGCGCTCGCCCTGATCCGCCTGCTCTTCGAGGAGGGCGGGGCGGATCCCGCCTTCCTGGAGGCCCGCACCACCGGCGCCGAGGCCCTGCGCGCGGCCGCCGCCCCCTGGACGCCCGAGGCCGCGGCCCGGGAATGCGGGATCCGCGCGGACGAGATCCGCGCCCTCTACGCGCTCTACCGGGAGATCCGGCCCGCGGCGATCCGCTGCGGTTGGGGGGTGGAGCGCAACCGCAACGGCGGGGCGGCGGTGGCGGCGGTCCTGGCGCTGCCGGCGGTGGCGGGCTGCTTCGAGCGGGGTGGCGGCTACCTGATGAGCAATTCCGGCGCCTTCCGCCTGGACGACGCGGCGGCGGTGAACGCCGCGGAGGCCAGCACCCGCAGGCTGAGCCAGTCCCAGCTCGGGCGCGCCCTGCTGGAGGCCGACCCGCCCCTTCACGCCCTCTACGTCTACAACTGCAACCCGATGTCCACGGTCCCCGACCAGGAGCGCCTGCGCCGCGGCCTGCTGCGCGAGGACCTCTTCACCGTCGTCCACGACCAGGTGATGACGGACACGGCCCGTTACGCGGACCTGCTGCTGCCCGCCACCCACTTCCTGGAGCACGGCGAGCTCTCCCGCGGCTACGGGGCCCTGGCCATGATCCGCTGGTCGGCGGCGGCCTCTCCGGTGGGCGAGGCCCGGCCCAACCACGCCGTCTTCGAGGCCCTGCTGGACCGGCTCGGGCTCTCCCAGCCGGGCGACGTCCGCGGGGAGGAGGCGCTGGCCGAGGCCGTGCTGGCGGGGAGCCCGCAGCGGGATCGCCTGAAGGCGGAGCTCGCCGCGCGCGGGGTCGCCGCGCCCCCCTGCGGCCCGCGACCCGTGCAGATGGTGGACATCC
Source organism: uncultured Enterobacterales bacterium (assembly GCA_964615375.1). Classification (GTDB taxonomy): domain Bacteria; phylum Myxococcota_A; class UBA796; order UBA796; family CAZKWG01; genus CAZKWG01. The sequence goes on along the minus strand of CAZTOW010000031.1, from coordinate 42,762 downwards.
TCCCCGCGACCCCCGACGGGCGCATCCACCTCGCGCCGCCCGAGCTCGGCCAGCCGCCCTACCGCTATCTCCCCGACCCGGGCGACGCGGCCCACCCCTTCGCCCTCATCTCCCCTGCCCTCGCCGAGCTCACCAGCAGCACCTTCGGGCAGCTGCTCACCCGGCCCGCCACCCTGGGCATGAACCCGGACGACGCCCGCGCGCTGGGCCTCGCCGATGGCCAGCGGGTCCGCGCCCACAACGCGCTCGGCGAGGTCGTGCTGCCGGTGGAATTCCGCGCCGGGGTGCGCCCGGGGGTGGTGGTGCTGGAGAAGGGGCTGTGGGCGCGCCACACCCTGAACGGGGCCACGGCCAACGCCCTGGTCCCGGACACCCTCAGCGAGATCGGCGCGGGCGCCTGCTACAACGACGCCCGGGTGGCGGTGGAGCCCGCCCTTCCCTGACGGCGTTATGATGGAGTTGGAACGAGCTCAAACGACCTGGAGGCCCCCATGCGCGCGCTGCTCCTGCTCCCCCTCCTCGCCTGCCGCGGCGCCGACAAGGGCGGGCTGGGGAACGACCCTGGCGCTCCCGCCTGGGTGGAGGTCGAGACCTCCGACGGCGACGCGGGGCGCGTGGACGACAGCTTCATCGCCGACGGCCCCGGCTTCGTCTCCGCCAGCGGCGGCGTGACGCAGGCCATCATCACCGTCATGGACGACGGGACCGCGGCCTACTACGCGGTCTCGCTGCTGGGCAAGGAGGCGGGCATCCAGGCGGGCGACGTCTGCCGCGACTTCAACCACCTCGCCGAGAGCACGGGGGGCTGCGACTGGTTCAGCGGCGGCACGGCCGACATCCCGCTGGCGTCGGGCGCGCGCTACGATCCCTTCGACTGGACCGAGACCGACGGCACGCTCACCGTCACGGACCTCTTCGCCGACGCCTCGGGCACCTACCTCAGCTTCGAGTTCGAGCTCACCCTCGCCCAGGCCGGCCGGACGGCGACGGTGACGGGGGATGTCCAGGAGGCCTGGATCTCTCCCTGATCCCCTGGCGCTGGACAGCCGATCCGCCGTCCCTTAGAGCACGTACCCCCAGGAGGACGGAGGTGAGATGAGCGCTGGGACCCGGGCGAGGTGGCTCAAGGACGCGGCGGCGGCGGGGAACGCCTGGCACTGGCGCACGCGGAGGCCGCTCCCGCACAATCTTCTGAACCTGGGCAGCCTGACGCTGGTGGCAGCCGGCTACGTGGGCGCGGGGGCCCTGGCCGGCGCGCTGCCCTGGTGGGCGGGCCTGCCGGTGGGCGCCCTGCTGATGGGCTGCCTGCACTACTGCCTCTTCATCCTGGTCATCCATGAGTGCAGCCACACGATGTTCGTGCTGCTCGCGGATACCGAGCGATCCCGCAAGCTGAACCACCTGATCGGCGACATCGCCGCCGCGCTGGTCTTCACCAACTACAAGCAGCACTGGGAGAAGGGGCACGTCACCCACCACCTTCGCCCCACGGAGGAGGACGACCCGCAGAACCCGGACCCCCTGGACGGGGGACGCCTGTACCGCAGATACGCCCTCCTGCTGGTCCCGCTGGCCGCCTTCGTGGCGAACCCCTCCGGCAAGTACCCGATAGTCCCGGCGCGCTTCCTGTCGGCGCTGGCCTTCTGGGGCCTGATCAGCGTGGGCCTCTACCAGGGCTTCGGCTGGCAGGCCGTCGCGGCCCTGCACCTGGGCTGGAACGTGGTCGTCGCGCTGAACCTGACCAAGATCGCCCAGGAGCACGGCTCCGAGCTGCGCCACGAGCCTGACCCCTGGCTGCGCTCTCGGACCTACCGCTACCTGCTCGCCCCGCTGCTGAGCCCCTTCTGCATCAACTACCACTTTGAGCACCACCTCAACTTCAACGTGCCCTGGTACCTGCTGCCGGCCTATCACCGCGAGGTGCTGCGCCTGATGCCGGAGCCGCTCAAGCCCTACCTGTTGACCCGCGGGATGGGCGAGTACCTGGCGCAGCTGGGCGGGCGCCGCCCGAACATCCCGTCCGAGCTGCGCGAGCTCGTCGAGACCGCCTCCCCCACCTGAGCACGTCCAAGCTGCGCCGAAGGGGAGAACACACCCGAACAGATGTTCGGGTGTATGTCTTTCAGTCGTGCGAGCTCCTCTTTCCACGAGCGGGACGCGTGGATACATTCAGAACCGAGCGGGAGGAGAGGCCGGCGGCAGACGGCGCCTCCAACAGGGTTCATCATGGTCGAGTCCAACCCGATCCGAGGGCTCCCCTGGGGACGTGGGCTGAACATCGCCTACGAGGCGGTGGATCGTCACGCCTCCGGCCCCTCGGGTGATCGGACGGCCATCCGCTGGCTGTCCCCGAGCGGGGGCGGGCGCGAGCTGAGCTACGGAGAGCTGGCCGAGCGCACCAGCCGCTTCGCCAACGTCCTGCGCAGCCTGGGCACGGGCCCCGGTGAGCGGGTGGGCATCCTGCTGCCGAGGCTGCCGGAGTACCACGTCTCCCTGCTGGGGACGCTGAAGTGCGGCGCGGTGGCGTGTCCGCTGTCCCTCGACTTCGACGGGGAGTTCCTCTCGCGCTGCGTGCAGCGCGGCTGGATCCGCGTGCTGGTGACCACCTCAGCCCTGTACGCCGAGCGCATCGCCCCTTACCGCGCGCGGCTCAAGGACCTCACGCGCGTCCTGCTGGTGGGCGAGGACGGGATGCTGCCCTGGGGTGAGCTGCCCCGCGGCGGCCACGACCTGCACGCGATGTTCCGGCGCGTGCCCGCCGAGTTCACCATCCCGGTCACCGACTCCGAGGACCCGGCCCTGCTCTGCTTCTCCCGCGGCGCCTCGGGGCGCCCGGTGGGGCGGCTCTACCTGCACCGCATGGTCGTGCAGCAGCACGCCGCGGGCGGCGAGGCCCTGGACCTCCTGCCGGGGGACGCCTACTGGTGCACGCTGGATCCCACGACGCCCACCGGGGTCTGCAACGCGGTCATCACGCCCCTGACCTGCGGCGCCAAGGTGCTGGTCTCCGAGGACCGGCTGTGGCCGCTCAACGTGCTGAACCTGCTCCGCCGGGAGAGCGTGGACGTCTGGTACACCACGCCCGAGACCCTCACCGCCATGCGCCAGGCCGGGGTCGGGCTCACCAGCGCGAGCCACCCGCCCAGCCTCCGGGTGGTCGCCGCCGCGGGCATGCCGCCGGACCCGCTCGAGCACGTTCACGCCAACGAGATCTTCGGCCTGCCCGTGCGCGAGAGCTGGGGGCAGGCGGAGACGGGCGGCATCGTCATCGCCAACCCCGGCACCGGCCCCGCCCGAGCGGGCTCCGTGGGCCGCCCGCTGCCCGGGGTGGAGGCCGCCGTGGTGCGGCGGCGCCTGGACGGCAAGGTCGACATCCTGCCGCCCCACGCCGAGGGCGAGCTGGCCATCCGCGCCGGCTGGCCGGCGATGTTCAAGACCTACGTGGGCGAGGCGCCCCGCTACAAGGCGCGCTTCTCCGACGGCTGGTACCTGAGCGGGGACCGGGCGAAGCAGGACGCCGACGGCTGGTTCTGGCTGGTGGAGAGAGCCGACGCCGCGTCGCAGGAGCTGGGCGCCCGCGAGCTCCTGGACCAGGGACTGATGAACCTGCGTGCGCAGGTGGCGGAGCCGTTGATGCCGGCGCAGGTTAGACGGACGTCACTCTGAGTCTGTCCGGTTGGAGATCAGAAATAGTTCTTCGTCTAGTGGCGTGAAGTTTCCAACCACTACTTATACCATCGGAGGGCCTCGACTCTGGAGCCCCGATGAGATTGTACCAGCCCCCTATCTCTGTTCGCCTCCTCGGCGGGCGACTGCGCTGCTATCGCGAGGGACACGACCTGGCACTCAAGCATGTTCGCCAGAGGGCTGGGGGTTCCACTGGATCGTGGTCCAAGAGGGAGAATGGCAAGGCGAAAACGCCCGACGCCGATCTCGAGCTGTTGGCGCACATTTATGGCATACCGGTCGAACGGATGGTGCGGGCCGGGGAGTCCCAGGTGGTCCTTGCCCTCCTCAAAGAGAATGACATGCAGCGGGAGAAGGAGCTGCTCGGCTTCGAGGACTACGGTGGCGCTGTCGTCTGCTGGATATCCCGACTGGGGAGCGGGCTGTTCTCTCCGAAGATAGCGGTGATGTGCGCGCCGCTCATTGGCGACAAGCTGGTTCGCGGGCTCTGGAGTGCGCTGAGGAGCGAAGGTCGGGTGGAGTTCGCGCTGCTCGTCTCCGAGGAGCCCCCTGCTTCCAGCGCAAGTAGCGTGGTCTGCAATCTCCCCAGCCCACCGAAGGTCACCCTGTTGACGCTGAGTGAGCTGTACGGGAAGCTGGATCAGCGGCGCAAGCTAGCTGACCAGGGCATCGATCTGGCTCCGAAGCTCCCGTTCCGCCGGCTCTACCCCACCGTCCGCCATCCTTGGGGCTCGAACGAGAACAGCACAGCTCACGAGGTCCTACTCGCCTGGGCACGTGGAGCGACCGAGCCATGCCACGTCCTCCTGGTTGGAGACGCCGGATCAGGAAAGACCATGACCGCGCGCGCGCTCGTCGTGAGCCTGTGCCGTGACTTCCTGAACGGAAAGGGAGAAGGCCCGTGCGCGGTCTATCTGTCGGTCGGCGACATGCTCGAGGGCGCGGACATCTACCAGTGGGTCCTGCGTGAGCTTCAGGATCGCCTGAAGCTCACGACGCTGGCGAACGCGGAGTCCTTCCTGAAGCGGAGCGGAATCCTCCTGGTCCTCGATGGTCTGGAGAGCCTCGGCGGTACCGATCTCTCGCGGCTTCGCACCCTGGAGCGCTCGCTGGAGCGACTCCTCCGCAGCCCTTGCCGGGTCCTCATGATCGCGCGCGAGCCGCCCATCTTCGCTCCTTCCGGCTCGCCGGAGGAGCGGCTCCCCGTGCGGCAGCTTCGTCTCGACCCTCTCGAGCCAGCCGAGGTGCAAGGCTTTCTCTCCGCGCTGGACCCTCGCGTTCGCCGCGAGCTCTGGAGCCTCGTCCAGCTCCACCAGATGGAGGAGCTCGCGCGGCGGCCGGACATCCTCGAGATCCTTTTCGACGGCGCCTCCCTCTTCCCCAAACGCTTCGAGGACGGACGCCCGGTGCTCTTCGAGCTCCTCTCAAGCACCTACGGGCGCTGGGCGGAGGACGACGCGAGGAGCTTCCTGGTCCCCACGCGGACGATGGTGAGCATCTACGGGCACCTGGCGGCCATCCTCGAGCTGAGCGGGCGCTCGGTCGGCCGGCTGGATGAGCTGCCTCCGGACCTGGCGAAGATCTTCTCCCCCACCCTCGACCTCGGGCAGGGCCCGAACACCCGCGGTCGCTTCCTCACCTTTCAAGAACGGACCTGGCGCTTCGTACATCGCGTACAGGTGGATTACTGGTTCTGCTGGTGGGTCGTACAGCAGATCCTCGCGGAGAACGCCGCCGCGTTGCGCCACCTCTGGCTGGGGAGGCACGATCTCACGCTGCTGAGCGGCATGCTCCTGGCCGAGGACGTGCAGGCGAAGCTGGAGCGCTGGGCCCTGGCCACGGAGACCGAGCCGGACCTCCGTGAGCTGGCGTCGTACCTGCTCGCGTTCACGCGAGACAGGGCGGGCGCCCTGGCGGTGGCCCGCAGGATCCTGGAGAGCGAGCCCAGCGAGGTGCTCAAGGAGAACGCGTCGTTTACGGCCATCACCTTGGGGGATCGCGCCGAGCTGTCCAGGCTCGTGAACGAGGCCCGCGCCCCCCTCGCCTCCCCCGCCCGCACCCTCGGCCGCACCCAGCTCCTGGTGCTCGCCAGCCACGAACAGTTCCTCGATCCGAAGATCCGTGAGGAGATCCTCGACTCCCTGGGGGCCCTCGACGCGCAGGAGGTGTCCGGAGAGCAGGAGGAGCTCGCCCTCGACGAGCGGGCCCCGGGCACCCGCAGGGCGGCCGCGATCACCGCCCTCGGGTTGATCGGCGACGTCGATCGCCACCTCCCCATGCTCCGCAGGCTCATCGACAATTGCGTCGCGCGAGGAGAGCTGGGGCGCCATCTGGATCAGCTCCGCCTCGCCATGGCCGCTCAGCGCGCCTGGCAGGAGCTCGCCAGGCGGAGACCCGACGCGACGCCGGGGTAATGGACTGTCGATGTGGTGCTGAGGAGCCTCCCGCAAGCAACGTTAACTGATTTGATGATTCGGCGTTTCCAACCACTGATGACTGCCGCAGACTATATTGCAGATGTGGCGAGAGTCCTCTGACGACCTGCCACATCTGGGCACGACGCGCCCAGACCACACCCGAGACCCCAACATGAGGCACCCATGCGAGAGCATTGGATCCGAACACGATCTCTGCGCCCGGCGCTCGCCCTCTTCACCCTCACCGGCTGTCCGGCCGAGCCCGAGCCCGGTCGCTGGGAGCCCACGCTGGAGGAGGAGGCCCGCGTTGTCGGCGACCTCTACCGGGCGCGAGGTCTCCACGACGCGATGCGTCTCGACCTGGCGGATGAGCGCCAGTATCGCTTCCTGAGAGACCGGCTGCTGGCCGCGGGCGTCACGCCCAGCTCCCGGCCGGAGATCCACCGTGGCTTGGAGCGGGCGCGCGAGAGGGCGCGGAGCGCGGCTCCTGTCGGGGTGGGCGGCGCGGACACCGACACCGGGGGAGAGCTGTCCTCGTCCGAGAGTTGCAACGCCTTCATCGTCCCCGAGACGCTCGGCGCGACGGTGTTCGACTCCCTGTCCAGGGCGAGCTGCTTCGAGGGGTCGGCGTACAGCTTCGTCTCTCAGACGCAGTACGACGCCCGCGGCGCAATCATGGCAACGACCTCGACCGAGGACTGGGACGACGGCGTGGCCACGGACCTCGCGCTGTCCAGCACCATCTCCAAGGGCGCGGTCGTCTCCGCGGACATGGTGGGGCTGTTCTATTTCGACCATGACGAGGACGGCGTCCTGGACGACGACCCGCAGGCGCTCCTGGTCCGTCTCGACGACGTGGTCCGCGCGCGCGACCTCACCATGGCCCACCCGAGAGACTTCGGCGTCGGCGACGCGCCCATCCTCATCTGCCTCGAGCGAACGACCTCCGACTACCGCGACTGTGAGTACTACCACCGCGCATCCGGCGGCTGCTCATCGGACGCGATCTGCGACGCGAACGGGCGGACCCACCCGGTGCTGAACCCGCCCTACGATGACGGCCAGCTCTACATCCCGCTCCAGAGCAGCGGGAGCAGGACGCTGATCTCCTACAGCACCCCGACGATCAGCGCCGCGACGGGCTACCTCACGCTGCTCAGCGACGGGCGCGCGGCCGACGGCACGAGCGTCCCTGCGGGTGGCCTCTGCGTCGCGGACTTCTCGGAGGCCGTGCGGATCGATGACCGCGGGGACGCGGACGACAGCACCTGGGGAGTCGAAATCAAGGACTCAGCGCCCCCTTTCGGCACCGGGACCTGGGCCGAGCACTGCGTGGCCAACCGGAAGCTCACGGAGCTCCACCTGGATCTCCTCTTCGAGACCACCAACGCGCTCGGCCGCGTCAGGCAACAACACCTGCAGTGGAGCTCCACGCAGGAGGGGCAGCTCCCCCCCATCTCGATCTACTGGGGCTGCATGCCCCCGGGGACCCTCATCCGGATGGCGGACGGGGGCGAGCTGCCCGTAGAGGAGGTGCGCGAAGGGAGCCTCGTGCTGGCGGACGAGACGGGCCGCACGCTCACCGTGAGCCGGGTCGTCACAGGGTCGGAGCATCAACCCCTGGTTGTGGTCCAGGACGACCTCGGCCACCTGCTGCGGCTCACGGGGGGACATGCCGTCGCGACGGTGGACCGGGGTGTGGTCGCCGCGCGGGAGCTCAGGGAGGGAGATCGACTGTGGACGGAGGAGGGGATCTCCCTCGTGACGCAGCTCCATGACGAGCCCTATGAGGGGCCCGTGTTCAACCTCGAGCTCGGGGTTGACGAGGAGCTGAACCATGCACCTCTCGACAGCACCACCATGCTCGCGGAGGGCGTCCGGGTGGGAGACGCGCGGCTCCAAGGAGCCCTGGTGGGATCGCAGCATGCTCTCGCGCTTCAGGGAGGTGGACGATGAACCGCACCCGGTCGGTGGCTCTCTTCATGTTGATCACGCTCGGGGCCTGCGGCGCACGCGACCAGGAGTCCAGAGCGCCGGGCTCCGCGAGCCCGGCAGACCATCCTGCGCTTCGCGCCGCGGCGCCCGCGCCACCTGCGGAGACCGGCACGACGCCGCTCTGCGCGGAGAGCAGCACGACCCTGCTCGTCGAGGCATCCGGCGCCGGGCGCGGCGATCACGAGAGCGGCGAGCACTCCGGCTCCGTCACCTTCGCCGCGGTCTGCACCTGCTCCACGAGCTGCGTCTCGACCTGCGAGGTCGAGGTCGCGCAATCTTCCTGCGAGGACGCCGGCCTCATCGGCAGCTACGAGCACGCCATGGCCGGCGCGGCAGCGACCACGACCACCACGCTGGAGGCGGCCTACGGCGCGCACGGCGCCTCCTGCGGCGGGGCCTTCGTCTGCGGCGCCCGGCGCTGCGAGGGCGGGAGCTGCGCGACCGAGGTGGAGGTCTCCCTCTCGGGGACGACGCCGAGCTGGACCTATGACAGCGCCGAGCTGTCCTGGGTCTGGAAAACCTCGCTCGCGGAGGGCCGGGTCTGTCCGCCCTGCGGGCTCGACGGCGACGGCGACGGCGATGCCGACGCGAAGGACAACTGCGTGGACGTGGAGAACCCGGACCAGGACGACTCCGACGCGGACGGTCTCGGCGACGCCTGCGACAACTGCGCAGACGAGGCGAACGAGGACCAGAGCGACGGAGACGGAGACGGGATCGGAGACTCCTGTGACGTATGCCCGGCGGACTCCGATCCGGCCCAGAAGGACTCGGACGACGACATGGCGGGCGACGCCTGTGACAACTGCCCGGATGACTACAACCCACCGCAGACCGATGAGGACGGGGACGGCACGGGGAATGCGTGCGACCCGGACTGCTGCTCACTCTGCATCACGGGCGACGCCTGCGGAATGACCTGCATCACAGCGGGCAGCACCTGCTCGCGGGCCGACACGGGCCCGGAGGGCTGCGCCTGCGATCTGTGACGATCTGCTTGTCGAATGCGAGACGCTGGAACCGGGCGCGCACAGGCGCGGCTGGTCGAAGACCACCTGAGATCCCCACGAACCTACCCTTCTACAGGAGATGATCATGGCATCGGACATCCTGACCAACCGACCCTACCTGACCGTGTGGCTCGTCAACGTCTCCATGTCGGGCGACGTCGGTCCCGACATCGAGATTTCGCTGGAGGTCGATGGCGGGGGCACCGTCACCGTGGGCGAGAAGAGCCCACCGAAGCGGCTGCTCCGGCGGAAGGACCAGGCGGTCGGTTCCGGCGTCTCGTCGTACCTGCGCCCCCTGGCGCACTCGGTCCTCGAGCGAGATCCAGTCTACCCCGACAGTTCCGGTCCGGGGAGCACCGACCTCACGATCTCGGCTCGCGCCGGCAGCACTGGTCCGATGCCGGCTTATGCCGAGCACGCGGTGACGCTCTCGGTCGCGGATGCCTATGAGGGCCCCTCCTACGGCTACCGCTCCGCGGCCTTCACATTGGCCATACGCTCCTACCTTACGGCGGACCTCGCGGACGTCATCACGTACATCGGCACGGAGATCGAGGTGAACAAGGTCTCCGCGGAGACGGCCGCCCTCGTCCTGCTCAACAAGCTGGCCAACTGTGAGCCCTCCGAAGCCTGGTTGGAGAACGTGCTCATCTACTGGCCCTGGGGGCCTGAGTTCCGCGGCACCATGAAGGCGCTCGCCTATGCCTTCTGGACGCTCTACGTGGGGCCGGGCTCCCTCTGGGACCACAAGGGCCCGATCACGGCTGGCTTTGGAGAGTACGCGCTCGACGCCGACAACGAGAAGCTCTACCGCTACGACATCTGGTCGAAGCTCCATTACGGCTACGTGGGCCGCGTCGCGGGATTCACACGGACCGAGCTCCTGCGCGGAGCGGCGCTCGCGCAGGTCATCTCTGACACCATCGAGGACGTCCGGGAAGATCTGCGTACGCTCGGCCTGGCCCTCGTGAGCAGCGACGGAGCGACGGCCAGAGACGCGCTGGGGCAGCTCATCGAGGACGACGCGCTTCGAGGTGTCCTCGAGTCCGTGAGCGCTCTCGTCACCGGGGCGGGAGACGAAGGCGCCGATCAGGCGGCGATTCAGTTGGGCCTCAAGCTACACGAGACCATGGGGGACGATTTCGAGAACGACTCCGCAGGCCAGGCCAGGCTGCTCGCGCTCGTTCGCGCCAGCCATCTCGGCGGGCCCCCGGTCAAGAAGGACGCTCCAGAGCGGAATGGCGACGAAGGGTAGGCGACCGACCGTCCATCGGCTACGGCCAGTCTTGATGCCGGCGCAGCCGCCGCGGAGTTAGGCTCGGGCCCGTCCGGAGGTCTCCACAGGCCCATGCCCCTGCCGCTGCCCATCCTGCTCCTCTCTTGCCTTGGGCCGCTGCCCGACCCGCTCGCCGAGCAGCGCGCCGCCCTGCGCGATCTGCCGCCCCTCGAGCAGGGCTGGGCCCCCCAGGCCACGCTGGAGCTCGGGCGCGACACGCTGGAGACCCTCATCGCCCGCGCGATGAACGGGATGCTGGACCGCGGGATCGTCCCCTACACGACCACCGTGCTGGGGGTCCCCGCCTCCATCGAGGCGGACGCCCGGGTGGTGCGCGCGCGCCTGGAGGCAAGCGCTGGCTGCGAGGACTGCCTCTCGCTGGACGTGGAGCTGGCCGGCTCCATCCTGGCGCAGGTCGGGAGCGGCCCGGGCGCGCGGCAGACGCGCTTCCCCTTCCAGAGCGCGCTGTCCGGGGTGATGGCGCTGCGCCTGGAGGACGAGCAGATCCTGGCCAGCCCCGCCGCCCCCGAGCGATGGAAGCTCTCCCTGGAGTGGAAGGATCTGCCGACGGGCATGAACCAGCTCGTCAGCGGGGTGTTCACCGACGCGCTGCGCCGCCAGCTCCTGCTGGACGCCCTGCCGGCGCTCCCGGTGGCCCGCCTGCGCGGCGAGACCCCCGTGCCGGTGACCGGGATGCGGCTCCGCTCGGACGTGCGCGCCGTGGTGCTGGACCTCGCCTTCGCCATACCCACATCCGGGGTATCGGATCGTGCCCCTGACACAGCGTCTGGATGGTGCCTCGTGCTCCCCCAGGCCACCGCGCTCGGGCTCGCTCAGGCCGTCGCGCTCGGCCAGGCCTACGATCCCAACGCCCGCGTCACGCCCGAGCTGGTGGACCTGCGCGTGGACGGGCAGACCTTCGAGCTCGGCGTGAAGGCCTGGCCCACCCGGGGGCGCAGCCGGCCACGTGACCTGCTGGTTCAGGGGGACTTCGGGCTCACGGAGGCGGGCGAGCTGCGCCTGGACGCGCGCGAGGCCCGCTGGCTGCGCGAGCGGGGGGATCCGCCGGACCTGGGGGCGCTGCTCCTGGGCGGTCGCGTCCTGGACGGGCTGATCGCCACCATGTCCGCCAGCATGCCCGGCGCCCGCCAGCAGAGCCTGGCCGGGGTGGATCTCGTGGCGAAGACCACCCGCTTCCAGGCCGTGGACGGGGATCTGCTGGTGCGGGGCAGCTTCTCGCTGGTGGACGGGGCGGCCCCCTAGGCCGGGTCGCTCAGCGCTCCAGCCCGGCGTGGTCCAGGCCCATGGTCTCGAAGATCGCGTCGCGGACCGCCAGATAGCCCGCGCTGCTCATGTCTCGCGGGCGCGGCAGGTCCACCTCGATGATCCGGCGGATGCCAGCGGGGCGGCGGGAGAGCACCACCACGCGGTCGGCGAGCTGCACGCTCTCGTCCACGTCGTGCGTGACGAAGAGGATGGTCTTGCGCGCCCGCTCCCAGATGCGAACCAGATCCTGCCGGACCTTGAGCCGGGTGAGGAAGTCCAGCGCGCCGAAGGGCTCGTCCATGTAGAGCACGTCCGGGTCCGCCGCCAGCGCGCGGGCCAGCTCGACCCGCTGCCGCATACCGCCCGAGAGCTCCGACGGGTAGAGCCCCTCCGTGCCCGCGAGCCCGACCATGTCCAGCTTCTCCGCCACGATCCGCGCGCGCTCGGCGGCGGGAGCCCGCAGCAGGCCCAGCCCCACGTTCTCGCCGACCTTCAGCCAGGGGAAGAGCCCGCTGTCCTGGAAGATGAAGAGGCGACGCCGATCCGGGCCGGCCACGGGCTCGCCGTCGAGGAGCACCTGACCCGCGCTCGGCCGGAGAAAGCCGGCCACCACGTTGAGCAGCGAGCTCTTGCCACACCCGCTCGGCCCGACCACGCAGACCAGCTCGCCCGCGCGGACCTCCAGGTCCAGCCCGGCCAGCACCTCCTCGCCCTCGTCGTAGCGCAGCGTGACGCCGCGGAGCTCGATCTTCGGACTCGCGCTCACCCGCGCCTCCAGCGCACGGCCTCGTGCTGCTCCAGCCGACGGATGCCGGCGTCCAGCAGCAGCCCGATGAGGCCGATCAGGATCATGCCCGCCACCACCAGATCGTAGCGGCTTCCGGCGTTTCGGGCGTCGATGATGAGGTAGCCGAGCCCGCTGTCCACCGCGATCATCTCCGCCGCCACCACCACCATCCAGGCCACGCCGAGCGCGATGCGCACCCCGGTCACCACCTGGGGCAGCACGGCCGGGAAGACGACCATGCGCAGCAGATCCCAGCCGCCCAGGCCGAGGTTCTGGCTGGCGCGCAGGGCGTTCAGCGGGATGCCGCGCACGGCGGCGGCGGCGCTGGTCGTAATCGGGAAGACGCTGGCCAGGAAGATGAGGAAGACCGGCCCGGCGTCGCTGACCCCGAACCAGAGGATGGAGACCGGGATCCAGGCGATGGGCGAGATGGGCCGCAGCACCTGGATGAGCGGGTTCAAGGCCTGGTTCATGCGCCGGCTCCACCCCAGCAACAGGCCCAGCGGCAGCCCCACGGCGAGCGCGAGCAGGAAGCCCGTGCTGACCCGCCAGAGCGAGTTGACGATGTAGCCGAAGAGCACGCCCTTCTGCGCGAGCTCGATGAGCCCGGTGGCCACCTCCGCCGGCACCGGGGAGAAGGCGTCCCCCGACCAGCGCACCGCGAGGTGCCACAACACCAGCAGGACCGCGGTGACCCCGAGCGGCAGCAGCACCGAGAGCAGGCGGTCCTTCATCCTCCGACCTCCGGCACGCTCACCGGCGAGACGCGGACGGCGGCGCTGAAGCGCGGGTCGGCGTAGCGCTCATACGCGATCGGCCCCGAGAGCACGCCCACCTTGACGCCGACGCGCACGATCTCCTCGAAGTCCGCCCGCACCAGATCCAGGTTCGTGTAGCGCACACGATCGGGGGGCTTGCTGAGCACGAAGCGCAGCAGCTTCGGGTCCTGGTGGTAGTAGTTGGCGGCGACCACCTCGCTGGCGGCCATGCGGTTCTCCATGTCCTGGTCCAGCCACTTGCCGCTGGACGCGATGCCGTCCACCAGCTCCTGCACGCGCTCGGGCTCCTCGTCGATCATCTTCTGGGAGACGGCCAGCACGCAGGAGATGAAGTCCGGCCACAGCTCTTTGGCCTGGGCCAGCACGCGGCCGTAGCCCTCCAGCTCGGTCTGGCCCATGAAGGGCTCGCCGGAGATCACGGCGTCCACCGCGCGGGCCGAGAGCGCGGCCGGCATGTCCGGGGGCGGCATCTCCACGATCTGGACGTCTTCCAGGGTGAGCCCCCGCAGCTCCAGCGCGCGGGCGATGAGCAGGTACTGGTTGCTGAAGCGGCTGGGGACGGCGATGCGCTTGCCCCGCAGCCCGGCGAAGTCGGTGATCCCGGAGTCCTTGTGGACGACCAGCGCCGTGCCGTCCCGGTGGCCCAGGTAGACGATGCGCAGCGGGACGCCCTGCTCCACCAGCTTGATGGCCATGGGGGCGATCATGAAGGTCGCGGGGAGCTCACCGGCCAGGAAGGCCTCCTTCAGCTCGGGCCAGGCGCTGAAGCGCACCGGCTCGAAGACGCTGTGGCCGCGGGTGTTCTGGTTGATCCAGTCGGTGACGGGGCAGGTCAGGTGGCAGGTCACGGGCAGGAAGCCGACCTTGTAGGTGGGTCGGTCGGCCTGCTCCGCGCCGGCCGCGGGGCCCTGCTCGCGGTTCACCCACACGTAGAGCGCGGTGAGCCCGGCGTACATCGCCAGGACGTTGAACAGGACCCGGCGCATCAGCCCAGCTCCTCCCACAGGAAGCGCCAGGCCAGGGCCCACATGGTGGCGCGCTGCTCGCTGGTGCTGGCCGCCCCGTGCCCGCCCTCGGTGTTCTCCCAGTACAGCACCTCCTCGCCCATGCCCAGCATCTTCGCCGCCATCTTGCGGGCGTGGCCCGGGTGGACGCGGTCGTCGCGGGTGGAGGTCACGAAGAGCACCTCGGGGTAGTCCACGCCCTCGCGCAGGAGCTGGTAGGGCGAGAACGTCTGGATGTAGGCCCACTGCGCGGGGTCCTGCGGGTCGCCGTACTCCTCCACCCAGCTCGCGCCGGCCAGCAGCTGGCTGTAGCGCTTCATGTCCAGCAGCGGGACCTGACAGACGATGGCGCCGAAGAGCTCGGGGTAGCTGGCGATCATGTTGCCCATGAGCAGCCCGCCGTTGGAGCCGCCCATGGCGCCCAGGTGGGGCGCCGAGGTGACCTTGCGGGCGAAGAGATCCTGGGCGACCGCGGCGAAATCCTCGTACGAGCGCGGCTTGTTCTCGCGCATGGCCGCCTCGTGCCAGCCGGGCCCGAATTCGCCGCCGCCCCGGATGTTGGCCAGCACGTAGACCCCGCCGCGCTCCAGCCAGCTCCGGCCGATGGCGGCGCTGTAGCTGGGGCGCATGGAGACCTCGAAGCCGCCATAGCCGTAGAGCAAGGTCGGGGTCGAGCCGTTCAGCTTCATCCCCTTCTTGGAGACCTGGAAGTAGGGGACCTTCGTGCCGTCCTTGGACGTGGCGAAGTGCTGGGTGACCTCGAGCCCGCTCGCGTCGAACCAGGCGGGCAGGGCCTTGAGCGGGGTGGCGGCGGGCGCGCCGGGGGCCACCGAGCCGAGCGCCAGCGTGGTCGGGGTCAGGAAGCCAGTGGTGGTGATCCAGACGTCGTCCGACTCGTAGTCGTCCACGGGGGAGACGCTGACCACGTCCAGCTCGGGCAGACCGGGCATGTCCTCCACCGTCCAGCCCTGGTCGCCCGGCCGCGCGATCTGCACGCGGCTGCGGACCTGGTCGAGCTCGTCCAGGATCACGGCGTTCAGCGTGGCGCGGTAGGAGGCCAGGGCCCGCGTCGGCGTCGGCGTGAACAGGGCCTGGAGCTCGCGCTCTCCACTCATGAATTTATCTAGTTTAGTGACCAGCAGGCTCCCCGCCGGCCAGGTCTCGCCGCCCACCTCCCAGTCGCTGCGCAGCTCGATGAGCAGCCACTCGCGCCAGGGGCTGGCGCCAGCGTCGTCGGGCACCGGGATGCGCACCGGGCCCTCCGCGCCGTTGAGGTAGATCTCTCCGGCGAAGAAGCTCGTGCTGCGGCCGACCAGCTCGCGCTCGAAGCCCGGCGTGTGGTCGTGCCAGGCCCAGACCGAGACGTCGGTGCCCTGGCCCTCGAAGATCACCGGCGCCTCGGCCAGCGGGGTCCCCCGCTTCCAACGCCGGACCTGGCGCGGGTAGCCCGCCGCGGTCAGCGAGCCCTCGCCCAGCTCCGTCATCACCAGCAGCGTGTCCTGGTCCACCCAGGAGACGTCGCTCTTGGCCTGGGGGAGCTCGAAGCCGCCCTGCACCCAGCTCTTCGTGCCCAGGTCGAACTCCCGCTTGATGTCGGCGTCCGATCCGCCGGGGGCCAGCGTGATCATGCAGCGCTGGTAGGCGGGGGGCAGGCAGTTCGCCCCGCCCCAGGTCAGCGGGATGGACTCGTTCTGGTTGGCGTTGAGCGCGTCGAGGTCCAGCAGCAGCTCCCAGGCCGGCTCCGCCTTCTTGTACTCGTCGAGCGCCGTGCGCCGCCAGATACCCCGGACGTGGTCCTTGTCCTGCCAGAAGTTGTAGTAGTAGTCCCCCATCTTGCCGACGTAGGGGATGCGCTCGTCGGAGTCGAGGATCTCCATGAGATCGGCCTTGAGCTTGCGGTACTTCCGGCCACCCAGCTCATCGACCGTCTGCTGGCTGCGCTCCTCCACCCAGCTCAGCGCCTGCTGGCCCTCGACCTCCTCCAACCACAGGTTGGGGTCCTCGGGCTCGGTGGCCCAGGCGCTCATCCCGATCAGCAGTCCTACCGTGAGGTTCATCCGACGCTCCTGTCGCGCCGGACAAGGTAGCCTCCTCTGGTGGCACGTGCAGCGTCTGGATCAGGGGCTCAGGGGTCCTGACCGACGATGTGCGTCCCCCGAGCACGTTGAGCACGCCGGAGCGCCTGGTCGGCCTGCAGCGTGGCGACCCCGCCGGGTCCTCGGTAGATCTCGAGCCCCCTCGGCCTCAACCCCCTCGACGTGAGCTCGGCCGAGTACACCAGGGAGCCGACACCGCCGACAACCCTCACGCCCGCCCGTGTGCCGCAGAGGCCACCTACCCACATGCGCGTGGGGTCGTCGGGAAGGAGACCGGAGAGCTCGGTCACCTGGGTGGAGCCCAACTGGACCAGGTCCAGTCGCTCCACATCCGACCTGGGATCGACCCAGGTCAACCACGCACCAGAGGGACGAGACGTGGCCGGATCCCAGATGAAGCCGAGGTCCTGAATGAAGTCGAATTCTCTCAAGGGTGCAGAGAGGAGGCTCGACCAGGGGTTCGTGGAGGTGTCATACAGCTCGACTCGATGTACGCGTTCACCATCGCAGTCCATGCCTCCTGCGACGACGAGATACTGCCCCGATGGGCCGGACCAGGCCCTCGCCTCGAGGAGCGAAGGTGCACAGTCGACGCTTCCATGGGTGACCCGCAACGACCCGTCTGTGCTCCGCACCAGCGCTATCTCTCTCGAACCCAGCTCTGTTGGCGACATCGCGTGGCTGATGACAACATTCTTGGGTGCTTCGACACGCTGCCAGTCCGTTCCTTCAGGGCTCAGGGCGCATATCTGCTCTCCACACTTCTGGATCACGGTCCCGTCTGGCTGTACGCCTATATCGAGATACTGCACACCCCAATCGTTCAAGAGTCGATTTTCGAGCAGTTCCGGGAGGCGCACCGTTCGGAGTGTTGATGTCTCCATGTCCAGGATGCGCACTGCAAATGGCCAACCAGCGCCCCAATGGTACTCGAAGACGACCAGCTTTTGCTCGGAAATCAGGCGAGCACCAGCTATCAGGCCCCCTTTAGGGAGCTGCCAGAACGTCAGGGCATGCTCAAGGGTTCCATCAATACGTGTGACTGAACTGCTTGCGCCATCTACTGCGAAAACGTCGCTGCCAGCACAATGGGGGATCGGTGATATTGGGGGGACACTCTCCCAAAATTCCATAGCTTCTAACAGCACAACTTCCGTAGATGCATTGACCGTTGGCTGTGCCGGCTCGAGATGCCTGCTGCACCCGAGAATGGGGTAGAGCAAGAGCATCATTGGAGAGGCACCAAGGCGTCCCAGGTGAGCGGCGTTCCTTGGCGGGCATAGCCTGCAACACTGTTCATGAACCGCTGGATCTCGTCCTGGGGTACCTTAAACTCCTTTCTTACGTATGCCCCAAGGAATCGATAGGCCATTTCCGCTGTTTTCACGTCTGTCGGATATTGGAGGGGATCCAGCCGGACCTGCTGAAGGGTCAGAGGTGAGTCATAAAGGATTGCCCGTGCCACCCCTTCGATCCTGGCTGCCTGGGCCTCCAATCGAACTTCAGCGGCCATCCCAGCAACGCGCACCAGGGGAAGAGCTCCCTCCTGATCCCCAAGGTTATCGGCCATCACCGCTTCAGCCTCGGTGCTGTTCTGTAGGGCATGGGCTCCCTCGTGAACCAGAGTCTCGAGTGTGGGCGCCCCATAGAAGATGAACGTGTCTGTCTTTCGGTCGTACACGCCACTCAGTTGTCGTCCGTCGTCTAGTACCTTGGCATCCTTGACGATGGCCTTCCCTTCTTCAGCGTAACGCTTGATCGTAGCCGAAACATCTTTCAGCTCTTGTGCCTCTGCGGCCGTGACGCCCAACCGGGCCAGCCGCGTCTCATCCAAGAGTGCGGTATCCAGGTCTTTGAGCGCAGCTTGCGCTTGCTCCAGCGTATAGGGAGTCGCGGCCTCCGGTGCAGCGGGCTGGCTCGGAGTTGTGTCAACCGGTAGCGTGTCCTGGTAGCCATTGGCGTCCTTGCGTCCTACGGGACTCCCTCCCGAGTAGCAGAATGCAGACAACGCTGGCCTCTTCGCCGCGATCGGATCCCCCTCCAGAAACCTCCCCATGACCGGGTCATACATCCTGGGCCCCGTCACACACATCCCCGTGTCCTCGTCCCGCTCCACCCCGATGTACCGGTACCGGTTCCGCGCGTCCCGCCGGTCGCTGGCGCGACCATACGGGAAGTACTCCTCCTGGCTCAGCAGCTCCCCGGCCTCGTCCGTCAGCACGTGGCCTGAGCCCAGGTGATCGCTGTGGTGGTAGAACACGTCCACGCTGTCCGGGTCGCTCCCGCTCAGCACCTGCTCGAGCTGCGCGTGCCGGCCGTGACCGTGGACGTGCAGCACCACCTTCCCGTAGCTCGTCCCGCCGCTCCCCCCGTCCCGGCTGTGGACCTCGAAGGGCCCCAGGTACACCCCCACCGCCCTCACCGCGCCCTTCGACACGAAGCGAAGCACCCGCTGGTCCCCGTGCCGGAGGTACCGCACCGCGTCCCCGCCCCCGTTCAGCTTCACCCATCGGCACTGGTTGTCGTGCGTGTAGGCCAGCGCCGGCAGCCGAGGCGTCTTGAGCGTGTTCCCGTTCTCGTCGTACTGGAAGTTCCCCTCGTCCGGCGCCGTGAAGCTGCCCGCCTCTGTGCTGTCCCCGTTGAAGAGGTCGATCCGCCCCGACTTGTAGTTCAACGTCGCGGCGTACTCGTCGTTCCGCGTCAGGTTCCCGACCTCATCGTAGCTGTACGTGTAGTCATAGGCGTCGTAGTCGCCCGGGTCCGGCGAGGGGATCTCGATCTGGTCCCCCTTCGACACCACCGTCGCGTGCTTCTTCCCCGTCGCGCCCACCAGCCGGTAGCGCGGGTCATAGCGGAACGTTCGCGTGTTCGGGATGATCTGGTTCGCCTTGTAGCTGGAGGTCGTCAGGTTGTCGGTGATGCTGACGGGGTTCCCGACGGGGTCGTAGGTGTAGGAGAGATCCTGGAACTCGGTCGTCGTCGTGTCCGTGTACGAGGTGTATATCCTCGTCAGACGCGCAATGTCAGGGTCCAGCTCGCGCGTCGTCACCACGCCGGGGTGGGGGTGCGGGCCTACAGCCGACCTGACCCCTGCATCATTCGTCGGGACATCCGTCAATGACTCTCTGGGAGTCGAAGATCTCGATCTCGCCGGTCTCTGGGATGTCTTGCGGTGACAACATCAGACATGCCGGTCCTGGTGGAAATAACCAGAAGGACTCTTCAACGTAGCGCACCCCGTAAGATTGAGTGGCTTCACATTCCATATGAACGACGACAGTACGGCCAGCGTATCTTTCAGGATGGCGAATGATCCCTTCGGCGACAATGAACTCATCGCAAAGATGGATGGGACCATCAATTGCATCAAGTAGCCGTGGCGCTCCTCGAGAACGAATTCTCTGGACATCAACCTCGACAGCTATCTCCTTCTGTTTCCAGAGCAGACCCAAGCTCTCACATCCGCCCACCAGTGCAAGGTGCAAGCCAAGGGCCATATAGACGATCCATCGACCGGGGTGCCCCCCTCGGGCTGACAGTCCGAACTCGGGTACGACCGCGAAAAGGTTGTGCCTGGTGGTCATTTCGGAACACGAATTTCCGTGAAGCCAAGCCCGGCCGCTGGAACGGGGCCAGAGATACCGCCCGAGTAGTGCTTCATGACATCTTCAACGATGGCGTCCCGATTGACGGTTCCATCGGCATTCAGATATTCTGTATGAACTTGAGGAAGCCCCTTCCTATTGGCCCAAATGGCAGTGCCCGCCCTTACATCCACTTCTTCTTGAAACCAATCCTCCTGTGTTAGAAGTACTGACTTGTACTTCGAGTTCTCAAGACTTTCATTAGGATCGAATCCATAGGTAGGAACCCCTCTCGCCTCTGCTATTCGGCGCCACTGCAGACGAACGCCATGCCCTTCCCCCTCGTGTTTGAGGATGGATGCGAGATCCTCAGGAGAGGCATTCATATTGAGTAATAGAACGTCATGAGTTCCTTTGCTCGCATCACCAGGAACGTAGCGGCCAAAATTGGAGCCTGCTGGTGCCTGCTCAAGTTTTCCCTGCTCACTTTTCACGAATGTGTACCCCATTACAGTAACGTCGAACTGATCGAGGAACGCAAGGAATTCGTCGCTATCCTCCCCCATCAGCGAGAGCGCAGCCTCGAACTTCTGACGCTCCTCCATTGGAGCTCGACGTCGCTCGAACGCCACCTCAGGCTTTGAAGGCGTCGCAACTGGCTGAACATCCTTCTCCGCTTCGGAACCACAACCCGCCAACCAGTCGGAGCACCCACTCGGATCGCATCGCCCAACGGGGCTCCCAGACGAGTAGTGATACGGCGTCTTCATCGGCGCCTGCTCCGCCAACGGATCCCCCTCCAGAAACCTCCCCATGACCGGGTCATACATCCTCGGCCCCGTCACACACATCCCCGTGTCCTCGTCCCGCTCCACCCCGATGTACCGGTACCGGTTCCGCGCGTCCCGCCGGTCGCTGGCGCGACCATACGGGAAGTACTCCTCCTGGCTCAGCAGCTCCCCGGCCTCGTCCGTCAGCACGTGGCCTGAGCCCAGGTGATCGCTGTGGTGGTAGAACACGTCCACGCTGTCCGGGTCGCTCCCGCTCAGCACCTGCTCGAGCTGCGCGTGCCGGCCGTGACCGTGGACGTGCAGCACCACCTTCCCGTAGCTCGTCCCGCCGCTCCCCCCGTCCCGGCTGTGGACCTCGAAGGGCCCCAGGTACACCCCCACCGCCCTCACCGCGCCCTTCGACACGAAGCGAAGCACCCGCTGGTCCCCGTGCCGGAGGTACCGCACCGCGTCCCCGCCCCCGTTCAGCTTCACCCATCGGCACTGGTTGTCGTGCGTGTAGGCCAGCGCCGGCAGCCGAGGCGTCTTGAGCGTGTTCCCGTTCTCGTCGTACTGGAAGTTCCCCTCGTCCGGCGCCGTGAAGCTGCCCGCCTCTGTGCTGTCCCCGTTGAAGAGGTCGATCCGCCCCGACTTGTAGTTCAACGTCGCGGCGTACTCGTCGTTCCGCGTCAGGTTCCCGACCTCATCGTAGCTGTACGTGTAGTCATAGGCGTCGTAGTCGCCCGGGTCCGGCGAGGGGATCTCGATCTGGTCCCCCTTCGACACCACCGTCGCGTGCTTCTTCCCCGTCGCGCCCACCAGCCGGTAGCGCGGGTCATAGCGGAACGTTCGCGTGTTCGGGATGATCTGGTTCGCCTTGTAGCTGGAGGTCGTCAGGTTGTCGGTGATCGCCAAGGGATTGTAGCTGAAGGAGAGATCCTGCAGCTACGCCATCGTATGGTCCGAATTCGAGGTGTATACTACTCCGAGCAATCAGCAGACGACCCTCACCCACCCAAGCCGGTCTGGAGGTTGGCACCCTCTCCTGCAAGCGGGAGAGGGGTACTTTTGACCTTCCCTTCTCCCGCGAGCGGGACAAGGGAAGGTCCAAGCTATGGCGGGTTGCCCTAACCCTCTCCGCTGATCGTCACGAACCCCTCTGTCCAGTGGTCCTTGCCGAGCACATATCTGTCGATCTGAAAGCCCTCGAGGTGGTCGATGAAGCCTGGTAGCCGGCTTGCTCGCGAGCACGCAGCATCGGCGTCCGGCTCGGTGCGATAGCGGATCGTCCAAACGATCCGCCCGCACCTTCCATGACCCCCGGAATTATCTATTTCCTCACGCCGCTCCCACGCCTCCGCAGCCCGATCGCCGCGGCCAGCGCGAGGCCCCACATCCCGAGCCCGCGCGGCTCCGCGCTGGAGCAGGCGCAGCCGCCGCCGTACCAGAGCTTGCCGGTGTCCGCCGCGCCGGTCTCGCCGCCGGAGTCGGGGGTGCCGGTCTCACCGCCGGTCTCGCCGGTCTCGCCGGTCTCACCGCCCTGGTCGGGGTCCTGGAAGTCGGGGGTGCCGTCGCCGTCGCTGTCGGCGGTCCCCTCCTCCGCGTCGGTGAGGCCGTCGTCGTCGCTGTCCTCGTCCCAGGCGTCGGGGGTGCCGTCGCCGTCGGTGTCGCCGGAGCCCTCCACGACGGTGTCGATGCCGTCGCCGTCGTCCTCGGGGTCCAGGTAGTCGGGGGCGCCGTCGCCGTCGGTGTCCACGACGCCCTCGTCCACGCTGGCCCAGCCGTCGCCGTCATCGTCGGCGTCGTCGAGGTCGGCGAGCCCGTCGCCGTCGCTGTCGGTGAGCCCCTCCTCCCCGTCCAGGAAGCCGTCGCCGTCGCTGTCGGTGTCCAGGTGGTCGGGGTTCTCGTCCCCGTCGGTGTTCTCGGCGCCCTCGTCGGCGGTGAGGATGCCGTCGTTGTCGTCGTCCTCGTCCAGGAAGTCGGCGAGGCCGTCGTCGTCGCTGTCCCCGCTGCCCTCGTCCAGCGTGGGGATCCCGTCGTCGTCGTCGTCGCTGTCCTGGACGTCGGGGGTGCCGTCGCCGTCGGAGTCCTGGGCCGTCTCGCCCTCGCCGATCTCGTCCCCGTCAGCCACGCCGTCGTCGTCCATGTCCGCGTCGTCGGGGTCCGTGCCCCACACGCACTCCTCGTCCACGTCGTGGATGCCGTCGCCGTCGGAGTCCTGCTCGCTCTCCACGATGCGCACCGTGACCTCGCCGCCGCCGCCGATGGTCAGGTAGGCGTAGGTGTCCAGGTAGGCGCCGTCGCCCATGCTCCCGATCGCGAAGGCTCCCCAGGCCCGCGCGTTCCAGTCCAGCGAGCTGGGGTCGGGGTCGAAGGCGTCCTCGTAGGCCCCCGCGTTCACGCCGGTCGAGCCGCTGTCCAGCGCCGGTACCTCGCCGAGCGGCATGGTGGTGATGGTGCCCACGGGGGCGAGCGCGTCATTCCAGAACATGTCCAGGCCCACGCGGGTCCCGTCGCTCTGGACCTCGAACATGCGCAGGCCCTCGTAGATGGTCTCCACGTCGGCGGCGACGTAGTGGTACTCGCCCGCGGTGATGTAGATGGCGCAGGTGTAGGAGCCTGTGTCCAGCGGCTCGCCGGTCGCGTCCAGCCCGTCCCAGGCCACCACGTTGTCCCCCGCGGTCGCCTCGCCCGCCAGCGCGAGGTCGGTCGCGCCGGAGAGGTCGTAGGAGCCGTCCCCGTCGGTGTCACAGACGATGCGGTAGGTGCCGTCCACGCTGCTGGTGAAGGAGAAGCCGCCCCCGGTCTCCCCCGACGAGATCACGCCGCAGTCCCCGCTCTCGCTGTAGACCGCCTCGCCAGAGACCTCGGGCTCGGTGAACGTGTAGGTCGCGTCCTCCGGCGGGTTCAGGTAGAGCGGATAGTCGGCGGTGAAGGTGGCGTCCGAGTAGACGGAGTAGTCCACCGAGTAGCCGGAGTAGGGCGAATCCAGCCCGTAGCTGTTGGCCGCCGCCACCCACTCGTAGCCAGCCAGGCCGTCGGCGAGCATCTCGATCACGCCCGTGTTCACGCCGTCGCCCGCGTCCACCTTGGCGTAGAAGCTGCCGGAGAAGGACGCGGTCTCCAGATAGGAGCCGGCGTTGAAGTACCAGGCATAGCTCCACAGGCGCCCACCCTCGACCTTCTCCTCGGTGGTGGTGTCGTAGACGCTGATGTCCCAGTAGTTGTACTCAATGCTCTCCCAGGTGATCCGGTAGCTGCCCGCGCCCGCGGTGGGCGTCCAGGTGTCGCCGTTGCCGTAGGTCCCGATCAGCGAGCCATCCGGCCCGTAGACCGTAATGTCGTTGCCGCTGTCCGCCCCCGAGCTCGAGCTGGAGCGGGTCGTGACGTAGCGCACCTCCTCGTTGTCCGGGTCGAGGATGTCCACGTAGGCCGTGGTGTAGACGGTCCCCGAGGTGGTGCCCACCATGTTCTGGTCGCCGAGGTCCTCGTAGCCCTCCGCGGAGGCGAGGCGGGGGCCGAGCAGCGTGCCGAGGCAGAGCAGGCCGAGAACCAGTCTCTTCGAGCAGACAGGAGTTTGGAACATCAGGGTCTCCTTTACGTGTCTCCCAGAGACTAACTGAACACGTATTCGGAGTGTCTTTCACGACCCGCTGGCGAGGGGCCCGCGCTTGCGCCCCCGCGCGCCCGAGGCTACGGGGCGCCGCCCGGAGCCCGCCCTGGAAGCCGCCTCTCCCCAACTCGCGCCGCCCAGCCGATCGGGCGTGCTGCTCATGCTGGTGAGCAGCCTGCTCTTCGCCACCATGGGCACCCTCGTCGGCGCGGCGCACCAGCGCGACCCCTCGCTGGACGCCTGGGTGACCAGCGCCTGGCGGGCGAGCGTGAACCTGCTGACCCTGCTGGCGCTGACCCGCGGGCGGCGGGAGCTCCTGCTGGGCGACGGGCGGGCCGCGCTCTGGGTGCGGGGGTTCACCGGAGCGGCCTCGATGATCGCCTACTTCGGCGCGCTCATGTACCTGAGCGTGGGCGAGGCGGCCTTCCTGAACCAGACCAGCGCCGTCTGGGTGGCCCTGCTGGGCCCCGCCACCCTGGGCGAGCCCACCAGCCCGCTGGTCTGGCTGGCGGTGCTGGGCTCGCTGGGCGGGCTGGGGCTGCTGGCTCACCCGCGGGAGCTGAGCGGGGACCTGCTGGGGCGCGGGCTGGGCCTGGGCTCCGGGCTGGTGGCGGCGCTGGCCTACCTCTCGGTGCGGCGGGCCTCGGCCACCAACCCGCCCTCGGCCATCGTCTTCTACTTCACCTTCCTGGCCTCGATCATCGCCGTCCTCGGCGCCCTGCTGGCCGGCTCGCCCTGGCCGCGCGACCCGGTGGTCATGGTCCTGCTGGCCGGCTCGGGCGTGGCCGCCACCCTGGCCCAGCTCGGCATGACCCGCGCGTATACGCTCTCCCCCGCCGCCCCGGTGGCCGCCGCCAGCGCGATGAGCCCGCTCTTCTCCACCGTGATGGGAGCGATCTTCCTCGGGCAGGTGCCCGACGGGCGGGCGCGGATGGGGATGGCCATCCTCCTGGTCAGCGGGCTCGTGCTGCCCTGGCTGGCGGAGCGGCGGACCGATCAGCGCCGCTGAAGCAGCGCCCCCATGCGCTCCACCGCCGCCTGGTGCAGCGCGTCCACCTGCTCGGCCTCGCGGTCGGGCTCCCAGGGGGGCGGCGTCAGGGGCTCGGAGAGGAAGGCGCGGACCTTGACCGGACGGGGCAGGAGCGTGGGCCCCACCCCGCGGAAGATGGGGAGCGGCCAGTGGGCGGTCTCGTAGACGCGGTCGGTGATCCGGCTCGGGTAGACCGTGAAGATCTCGTCCGCCGCGGGGCATGCGCCGAAGATCATCGGCACCCCCGCGCGCAGGGCCAGCCGCACGAAGCCCTGTCGCCCCTCCCAGCGTGAGCGCCGCCGCTCCTCCCGGCTGCGCAGCGACTCCCACATCCCGCCCGGCGCCACGCCGAGGATGTGGCCCTCGCGCAGCAGCCGCTCGCCCGCCTCCGGGCTGGCCGGCACGATGCCCACCCCCAGGGCCAGCTCGCGCAGGCCCGGAATCTGGAAGATGCGGTCGTCGCCGAGCCCCCTGGGCAGCCGGCCGGTCCCGTCGAAGATCGCGTCGCCCAGCAGGAAGCCGTCGTAGGTGGCCAGCGTGTGGTGGACCACCAGGAGGGCCGCTCCGGTGCGTGGGATATTCTCGAGCCCGAGAATTTCAAATCGATGGTAACGATACAGCGGCCACAGGACCTTGCGGACGCGGCGGGTGAACGCGGGATCGAAGGTGTCCGGCATCGGGGAGGGATCTAACCCGGGCGAGGTGCCTGGGGACCGTCGGTCCGCGCCGCGCGGAGCTCCGCGCGCACCGCCTCCAGCTCATGGACCCGCCCGGGGGCGTGGCCGCGCCCGGCCGAGTGCCAGAGCTCCGCGTCCCCGGTCGCCAGCAGCAGCGCGCCCAGGTCCGGGTGCTGCGTGAACTTCGCGCGCATGGCCGCCTGCATCACGTCCCGCTTCATCCGCTCCCAGGCGGCGAGCTGAGCGGCGGTCAGGACCACCATCTTGCGCATCTTCCGCGCGGCGTTCCCGTCCCCCTGCGCGAGCTCCGAGCCGCTCTCCAGCGTGAACAGCGAGGCCGCCGCCTGGTCCGCGAGCGCGATCTTCGCCGCCTGGAAGCGGTGCTCCACGGTGCGCCAGGTGCGCCCTTCCAGCGTGAAGTCCGCGACCCAGAAGTTGGAGAGCATCCGCCGCCAGCCTGGCCTCGCGGCGAGCTCGCGATACGGAGCGGGGTCCGAGACGTGCTCGTGGACGCCCTCCCCGGGGGCCCGGTCCGCGGAGGAGGAGTAGTAGAAGAGTCGATCGCCACCCATGGGTCGCACCTCTCTGTGGAACTCCTAGCATGGGCCCCATCGGCGTCCCAGCGGGTCCGGCCTCAGGGCAGATCCACCAGGGGGCAGGCGCCCGGCTCCCCCTCCGGGTCCACGATCACCGCGCGGTCTCGCCGCTCGTAGTCCCGATAGAACGGGAAGATCGGCCCCTCCACGGTCTCGGGTGGGATCAGGATCGCGAGGTTCGGGTACTCCTCCCAAGGTCGCCGGGTGAACACCGAGACGTCCGTGCAGTCCCGATCCTCCTCCACGACGACGTAGGTCCTGCCCCAGCGGGTGTCATCGCTCTCCCACAGACGCGCCAGAGCGTCCTCTCGGAACCGGGCCTCGTGGCCCGAGAAGGTCAGAGGGTGCAGCTTGCGCTCCCGGCGGTCCGCGAGGATGTCGCGCGCGAGCTGGTCGTCCACCAGGACCTCCGTGTCCGAGCTGGCGAGCGCGAGGCCGAGGTAGGTGCTGGCCCAGGACCAGGCATACCTGCGGGAGCTGCCAGGCTCGCCGGGCTGAATGGAGGCGACCGCCGCGCCCTCCGGCCCGAGATGGAGAACCGAGAGGCCCACCTGCTCTCTCAGCGCGTCGCGTGCGGCGTCTCCCTCGCAGATCCGGGCCGAGAGGCCAAGGTAGGTCGAGAGCTGGTCCGGGACGCTCACAGCGCGGACAGGGGGGCGCGCGGCGGGACACCACCAGCCGTACCGGAAGGAATACGAGCAGATCTCGTCCTCCGGCATCAGCTCCCGATACCGAGCCTCGAAGCGAGCGTCCTCCGTGGCGGTCCAGAGCTTTGAGACGCCGCACCCGGTGAGCGTGAGGGAGAGCGCGAGGGAGTGCGAGAGGCCAGCGATAAGTCGAGACATGAGGTGCTCCTGCAGTGGGAGGGCCGTGGGACCCTCCGGCTCAGGAGCAAGGACCGTGCCTCAAGGATCTCAGGCACATGGACCTCCGTCACCCTGACAGGTGTCCGACACCCGTCAGGGTGCTCGCGGGCTTGGAGAGCGCCCTCCGTTCCTTCTGCGAGCTGAGCGGCTGGGCGTTCGCCATCGCGAAGTGCCTGGCCACGTCGACGCGAGCCCGGGCGCGGCCCCCGGATCCGCTTCAGGCCGCGCGCTTGACGTCCCCGAGGTGGAGGTCCAGACTGGAGCTCTCCCGGAGGACACTCCATGCCTCCTCGCTCCCCCGTCTGGAGCGTGCTCGTCGCCCTGCTCGCAGCCTGCGGGCCGGACAAGGCCGAGACGGGAGAACCGCGCAGCGAAGACTCGGAGGCGGTCGTCCAGGACAGCGAGAGCGGCGGATTGGAGACGGGCGAGACCGACACGGGCGACTCGGGGCAGGACGACGCGGCTCCCACGGTGGTGTTCCTGGAGCCGCTGAGCGGCGCCTGGCTGCGCGGCGCCGTCGAGGTCTCCGTGGACGCCAGCGACGACCTGGGGGTGGAGAGCGTGGCGCTCTACGTGGACGGAGGCGCGCTCACCACGGGCACGGAGCTCCCCTTCGCGACCACCCTCGCCACGGAGGCGCTCGAGGACGGGGAGCACACGCTCACCGCCGTCGCGCGCGACACGACGGCCCACACGGCCGAGGCGGAGATCGCCGTCACGGTGGACAACACCGCTCCCCTCGTCACCATCGACGCCCCCGCGGACGGAGAGACAGTCTCGGGCACCGTGGCGTTCGGGGCCAGCGCCAGCGACAACTACGAGGTCACCGCGGTCACGCTCTGCCTGGACGGCGACGTGCTGGGGAGCTTCGGCGCGGAGCCCTACGAGGTCGAGATCGACACCACGCTGCTGGCCCACGGGGAGATCACGCTCGCGGCCCGGGCGGCGGACGAGGCCGGGAACGAGGCCACGGACACGATCCTGCTGCAGGTGGACAACCCCCCGGTCGTCACGTTCACGTCGCCCACCGAGACGACCGCGGGAGGGCGGGTGACCGTCACGGTCGAGGCCACCGACGACGACGCGGTGACGAGCCTCTCGCTCACCGAGGACGGCGTGGACGTCGCCACCACCAGCTCCGAGAGCACGCTCAGCACCACCTTCGACACCTGCGCCCTCGAGGGTGGGAGCACCTTCCTCTACGAGGCGAAGGCCACGGACTCGGGCGGGAACACCACCGCGGAGACGCTCACCCTGACGGTGGACCAGCCCTTGGAGGTCGAGATCACGGGCTTCGAGGCCGCGCTCGAATACGAGGTCACGCTCAGCGCGAGGGTCTTCGACGACGAGCGGATCAGCGACGTGGTCTTCGACCTCGACGGCAGCCCCGTCGCCAGCACCAGCACGGCGGGCGAGACCTACACCGACTGCTTCGCCTGCGGCTGCACCCTGTACAGCGCGCCCTGGAGCACGGAGGCCGCCGCCGAGGGCTCCCACACGCTCACCGTGACCGTGACCAACGTGTCCGGCGACACGGCGACCGACTCGGCCACCATCGTGATCGACTACGACCACGACGACGACGGCTACGACTCGGCGTTCTACGGCGGCGACGACTGCGACGACACGGACAGCGCGGAGAGCCCTGTCGCCGAGGAGGCCTGTGACGGAGAAGACGACGACTGCGACGGGGAGCTGGACGAAGGCTTCGACGCGGACGGCGACGGCTGGCTCGACGAGAGCGCCTGCCCCGAGGTCGAGAGCGCCTGGGACTGCGACGACACCGACGCCACCGTCTCACCCGACGCCGAGGAGCTGTGCGACAACGGGATCGACGACGACTGCGACGGAGAGGACGAGGCCTGCGCCTATGGCGGGACCTTCGACGTCGACACGATCGGCTACCGCTGGCAGGGCGAGACGAACGGCGACTGCGCCGGCATCTCCGTCGCCGGCGGACAGGACGCGAACGGCGACGGCTACGATGACGGGCTGGTCGGCGCCAACAACAGCGGCACGGGCGGCAACGCCTACCTGATCTACGGGCCGGTCACGGCCGGGGGTGTGCTCGGCTCCACTCCAACCGTCCAGCTCAGCGGCGTCGCTCGGCGCGACTACGCGGGCATCTCCGTCGCCTTCGCAGGAGACCAGGACGGCGACGGGATCGACGATCTGCTCATCGGCGCGGTCGGCCTGGACGGGGGAGGCACCGACGCGGGCGGAGCTTATGTTGTGTTGGGTCCGGTGAGCGCGGAGCTGGACCTGTCGCTCGCGGACGCGACGCTTCTCGGCGAGAACGCGGACGACGCCGCGGGGCAGGCGGTGATCGCGGCCGGAGACGTCAACGGTGACGAGGTGCCGGACATCCTGGTCGGGGCCCTCCGGCTGGACAGCGCCGCCGCGAACGTCGGCAGCGCCTACCTCGTGCTCGGCCCCGTGAGCGCGGACCTCGACCTCTCGCTCGCCGACGGCTCCGTGCAGGGCGCGGAGGCCAGCGACGCCATCGGCCGGTACCTGGCGGGAGAGGGCGACACGGACGGGGACGGCTACGCCGACTTCGCTGTCGGCTCACCCAACGCATCGACCACCGACCATGGATACGCGCTCGTCTTCAACGGACCCTACACAGGGACCACCACGACCGCCGACGCGGACAGCAGCCTGGTCGGCATCACCAGCGGCGACGCGCTCGGTGTGTCTGTCGGCTTCATGGACGCGGACGGCGACGGCGCGGACGACCTGCTCGCCAGCTCCCCCGAGCGGGACGCTGTGTCAGCGCGCGAGGGCGCCGTCTATGTCCGCCTCGGGCCGCTCTCCGGGAGCCGCTCGGCGAGCGAGGCGGACCTCACGCTCTCCGGGCTGGAGACCGGCGCCGACTTCGGGGTCGCTATCGCGCCTTGCGAGGTGGACGACGACGGCTACGACGATCTCCTGATCGGCGCGCGCCTCGGGGATGACGGCGGCTCCAACTCGGGCAACGTCTATCTGTTCTTCGGCCCCCTGAGCGCCAGCCTCACGACGGACTCGGCCGACGCCACCTTCGTCGGCGCGGACACCGGAGACTATCTGGGCTGGGCGGTGGCCTGCGCGGGCGACACCGACGGTGATGGCCTCGGAGACCTGCTGCTGGGGGCCTACAACGACGACCCGTCACCGGCCGTCTACACCGGCGCGGCGTACCTGCTCCCCTTCGCCGCGGTCCCGTAGACGGGGCCCCATGGCACCTTCCTCAGGTTCGCCTTGTGCCCCAAGGCCGGACCTGCTATAATTGGTATCACACATCCCAATAATCCGACGTTGGAAGCCTGGCCAGGCAGCTCCTGGGTATGGGGACAGGACGCGGGACCCCAAGCGCAGGAGGAACAGATGTACCACTCCGAGACCCTCTCCAGGGAGGCGATCCGACGCGCCTCGGTTCGAAACATGGACTGGCCCCTGGTCGTCGAGACCTGCCAGGCCTGCGCCCGCGCCTGTCGCAGCGACGCGGATGCCTGCTCCCGAGAGCCCGACGCGAGCGCGCTGAGCCACTGCGTGCGCGCCGATCTGGACTGCGCGGTCATCTGCAGCGCGGCCGCCCAGGTGCTGCAGCGCCGGTCGCCTCCGGACATGGGGGTGGTGGTCGCGCTGCTCAGGGCCTGCGCCGCCGGCGCCGTGGCCTGCGCCGAGGAGCACAATCACTTCTCGGACACGCGGCCGAGCAGCCGCGCCTCCGCCGAGGTCTGCCGCGCCGCCGCGGCGGTCCTGGAAGAGGTGATCAACGACGCCGGACACCGCTATCCGTAGGCGGTTAGGGCGCCCGCCGGGAGACCAGAGATCGGTGACGGTGCGCGCGACGGCTCCGCGCTCGGTGTACAGTTCGGCGCAGGAGCCCCATGAACCCCTACGTCCGCGTCCTCGCCCGCCCCCCCACAGGGACCCCCGGTCCTGACGACCTCCGCGCGTTCAGCGAAGCCTGCGCCGCGATCCTGCCGACCCTCACCTGGGTCGGCGCGCCTTTCGACCCCGCCGCTGGCCAGATCTCGCAGGACGGCACGCTCTGGGGTCTGCAGATCGAGCTGCCGCGTGGCGGGCCGACAATGATGAAGGAGATGATGCAGATCGCCGGCCTCACGGCCGTCTGCAGCCGGGCGCGACCGGACTGGGTCTTCGAGCTGGCCAGCGACTCGGAGCTGCTGGAGGCGGAGCTCGGCCCCGGCCCGTGCTTCCAGAACGGGCGATCTCTCCAGGACGACCTGGCCTTCCGCAAGGCGCTGGTGAAGTACGTCGACGACCCCGGGCGCTTCGGGGTCGAGCCCGTCGCGCTGGACCACCGGCAGGACTTCCTGATCGACACCTCCTTCCTCTACGATCCCGCCCAGGAGGCCCCCGCGGCGAAGCCCTCGGAGCCCGAGGGTGCCTGGGTGGACGACGGCCCCGCGCTGTGGATCGAGGGGACCAACGCCGCGGCCCGCCCGCACCCGACCGAGCCGGTGGCGGCCTCCTGGCGGGTGCGCAGCCTGCCTCGCGACGCCGACGGCGACCTGAAGATCGAGGCGGAGGTGCTGGTCTTCAACGCCCTGTCCGAGGGCGGACGGGTGGGCATGTTGCTGGACCTCGTCGATCCATCGGGCGCCCTGATCTGTTCACTGTCCGCGAACAGTCGCCGACCGTTGCACGAGGGCGAGCGCGTCACGCTCAGCGACCGGACCTGGCTGCGCCGGGCGCCCGTCCCACGGGGCGCGCGCGTCCGCCTCTGGGTCAAGCGCTCGGAGGGGACGCTCCTGACGCTCGGGCGCGTCCGGCCGAGCTTCCAGCCCGCGGACGAGGATCTGGGCGTCCCCTGGCAGCTGCGCTTCGAGGTGCAGAACCCGGGCGCCGCCTGGGACGAGGCCAGCCTGCTCCTGCAGTGGACGGACGCGCAGGGCGAGCCCGACGACGCCGTCGCCCGCTGCTCCCTCGCCGCGATCCCCTCCGGGCTCTCGGTTCACGAGGTCTCGAGCACGCTCTACGGCGACGAGGCCCGCTACGCCGGGCGGGAGGCCGTGGCCATGCTCGAGCTGCTCCACGTCCGCTGGCAGCGCGTGGAGGCGGCCGACGTGCCCTGCCTGACCCTGCCTGGCCTCGCCCCTGCGCCCGCGGTGGTCGCCGCGCCTGCGCCCGTCGCGCCTGTGACAGCCGCGCCTGTGACGGCCGCGCCCGCGCCCACCACGACGGCGCCTGTGCCCTCGCTCGATGATCGGCTGAAGAGTGGGGATCCAGCCGTCGTCGTGGCCGCCTGTGAGGAGGTCACGCGAGCGGTGGACCGCTCGCGCACCAGCCGGGTTCGCACGCTGCTGAGCCACGCCGATCCGAGCGTGCGGGCCGCGGCGGCCACGGCGCTCGGGGCCATCGGGGGGCCGGCGTTGACCGTGCCGCTTCGCCGGCTCGTCCAGGACGCGGACGCCAACGTGCGCGCCGCGGCGGTCGCGGCGATCGCCCGGCTCGAGGGGTAGCCGGGGTACAGGCCCGAGGATGGCGGGTCAGCCCCGGCCGGTCAGGTGCACTGGATCCGGTGCCAGGCCCGGCGGGTGCGGGACGAAGAATCTGGGGCATGAGCGCACCGTGCGGATCGTCTCTCCCTGTACCCTGGCCAGGATCCGGTAGCGACGGGCGCGGGGTCGAGCTACCGTCTGGGCTGACACTCCCCCGATCTCGGAGGCGCTCCATGCGCGCTGTCTCGTTCCTCCTGATGGCGGCCTGTGTCGCGGCGCCAACCGACCCCGGGAGCTCAGGCTCCGGGGACGACCCCACCCCGCCCGAGGCCGAGGAGAGCTCAACCGATTTCGACCCGAGCGCCTTGAACGCGGTGGTGGTCACGGGCGATCACGACGACATCGTGTCGGTGCTCGAGGAGATCGGCGTTGAGGACGTCATGACGATCGACGGCTCCGACCCCGATGCGACGATCGCCTTCCTCAGCGACCTGGCGGCGATGGCCGAGCACGACGTCGTGTTCGTCGCGAGCGGCGCGGTGGAGTCGGGCGTGTTCTACGAGGGCGGCGCAGTCTCGGACACCATCCAGGCGAACCTGCGCGACTACGTGGCCGGTGGCGGCGCAGTGTTCGTGACCGAGCGGGCTTACGACGTCATCGAGCTGGGCTGGCCCGACGCCACGGACTTCACCCACGACGACCACGAGCCCAACAGCGCCGAGCTCGGCGTGGCCTGCGAGACCACGGCCTCGATCGCCGACAGCGAACTCGAAGACTGGGTCGGCGCCTCGACCGTGGGGGTGCGGTACCCGTCCGCGAACTGGGCGCCCATCGCCGACACCGCGAGCGCCTCGACCGTGTACCTGTCGGGCAGCATCACCTACCAGCTGGGGACCTCCGAGTACTCCGTGGCCGACAATCCGCTGCTGCTCAGCTTCGCGGGCGCGGACGAGCCGGGGTCGGGCCTCGTGATGTACGCCACCTTCCCGCTGTCCGACAACACCGACGCCGCGCCGCTGAGCGTGATCACGTACATGCTCTCGTTGATCTGAGCGCTCGCGCGAGCGGCGGGTGAGGAGGCTGGGAGAGGCGTCGAGGGTTGGGAAATCGAAATCGTATCAACCTGACACCTTGCCCCCTTGCCCCTCGCCTGCGAACCGATAAACCGCTCGAATGAAGAGATCCTCCCCTCCCCGCATGACCCTCTCCGAGGCGATGGCCGCGCTCGAGGCCGCCGGCTCTGAACAGACCCGCAAGACCTATGGCCGCCACGGCGTCACCGGGCCCATGTTCGGCGTCAGCTTCCCCACGCTGAAGGCGCTGCGGAAGCGCGTCGGGGTCGATCACGAGCTGGCCGTGGCCCTTTGGGACACCGGGAACTACGACGCACGAAACCTCGCCGTGAAGGTCGCCGATCCCGCGCAGATGACGGCGGACGAGCTGGACCGGTGGGCGCGCGGGACGGCGACGTCGAGGCCATGCGGGCCGTACATCGCCATGCTGGCCGCGGAGGGGCCGCATGCCGCCGCCAAGGCCGCCCAGTGGATCGGCGCGTCCGACCCCCTGGAGCGCGCCATCGGCTGGTCGCTGCTCGGACAGCTGGCCTACGGGGAGGATCCCAGGCCCGACGCCTGGTTCGAAGCCTGGATCGCCACGATCGAGCGCACCATCCACACCGCGCCCAACGGGGATCGCGACAGCATGATCCGGGCCCTCATCCGAGTCGGCTGCCGCGACGAGGCGCTGCGTCAGCGCGCGCTGGAGGCCGCGCGTCGCATCGGCGCGGTCGACATCGACTACGGCGACACCTCCTGCGAGGTCCCCGACGTCGTAGCCCAGATCGAGAAGGCCTGGGCGCACTCCACGGCCAAGGGTTTCGCCTCGCCGGCGGCGCACGAGCGGACGCGCGAGAACATGCGGCTTCGGTGCTGAGGGCGTAGGCTTGACCAGGATGGGTAGGGGATGGGTTTAGGGTAGGCATAGAGGTAGATGCCAGGTTGATATGATTTTGTTTTCCTCACTTCCCCTTGTTACACCTTATAAATGCCCCGCACCCCTCGCCTCGACTTCCCCGGTGCTCGCCACCACGTCATGAACCGCACCGCCCGTCGGCGCGTCGTCTTCCGCGACCAGGACGACCTCGACCGCTTCCTCGCCCTCCTCGCCGAGCTCCCCGGACGCTTCGCCACCCGCGTCCACGGCTGGGCGCTCATGGGCAACCACTTCCACGCCATGCTCGAGCCCCCAGAGGGGCGCCTGTCCACCGTAATGGCCTGGCTCGACGGCGAGCTCGCCCGAAGGACCAACGCCGCCCACGGGTGGGACGGCCCCCTCTTCCGAGGCCGTTACCGGAACCGCGTGGTGCTCGACGACAGCTACTGGCGCCACCTGCTCGCCTACCTGCACCTCAACCCCGTCGCGGCGGGGAGGGTCGCCCGACCCGAGGACACCCGCTGGACCAGCCACCGCGCCTATGTCGGGCTCGACCCCGCGCCCCCCTGGCTCCACCGCGAGGAGCTGCTGGAGCTCTATGGCTCCGAAGGCCAGCTTCGGGACGCCGTGGACGACCTCGCGCAAGGGCGTGCGCGCCTGCCGCCCGAGCTCGACGAGGCGCGTCTCTGGCAGACGACCAACACCGCCGGCGTG
Source organism: uncultured Enterobacterales bacterium (assembly GCA_964615375.1). Taxonomy (GTDB): domain Bacteria; phylum Myxococcota_A; class UBA796; order UBA796; family CAZKWG01; genus CAZKWG01. The sequence goes on along the minus strand of CAZTOW010000031.1, from coordinate 7,213 downwards.
GCCGTGGAGCGTGTCCCCGCCACGGTCCGCAGCTTGAAGGCCGAGGAGGCGCTGGCTCAGGTCGCGGCGATGGCCCAGGTCTCGCGCGAGGAGCTGGGCGCGGCGCGGCGCGGGCGGCTGGGCAACCCGGCGAGGACGCTGGCGGCCTGGTGGCTGGGGCGGGCGGCGGCGCTGGACCGGGCGCAGATCGGGGCGTTGCTGGGGATGACGCCCGGGGCGGTCGCCGGCGCGGCGCACCGGGTCAGGACGGCGGAGGGGGAGCTCGCGGGGTGGCGGGACGCGCTGCTCGCGGACTGGTGGGAGCCGATGGTGGCGGCGGCGATGGTGGAGCAGGGGGAGGAGGGATTGGGAGGCAGGAAGGAAGGACGTCAAGCATGAAAATGAAATCAAACCAACCTGACACCTCACCTGACATCTCACCCCCCTCACCACTCCGATCATCACTCTGCCTCACTGTGCTGGCGACTCTGCTCTCCGCCTGCCCTCCATCGCCGATCAAAGACACACAGAGGATTCAAGATACGGAGGATCCGCAGGTGGACCTGGACGGGGACGGCTCCGTCTTCGAGGATGACTGCGACGACAACAACAAAGACGTGAACCCCGAAGCGGCCGAACGTTGTGACGGGGTGGACAACGACTGTGACGGCGAGATCGACGAGGTGGAGGCCGAGGATGTGATCACCTGGTACATGGACGCCGACGGTGATGGGTACGGTGACGCGTGGACAACGACCGCGTCCTGTACGCAGCCCGAAGGCAGCGTCCGCGTAGGCGGGGACTGCGACGACAGGGCCTCCACCACCTACCCAGGTGCTGCGGAGATCTGCGACGATGAGGTCGTGAACGACTGCGAGGGCGACGAGGCCTCGGCGACCGCCGAATGCGGGCTTGGAGGGGTGCTGAGCCTGAGCGGCGCAGACCTGAAGCTTGTGGCCGAGGCCGCAGGCGACCGCGCGGGTTCCCATGTGGCCGGCGCAGGCGACGTAGACGGAGACGGGCTCGACGACCTCCTGGTTGGAGCGCCCTACGAGGACAGCGGCGCCCCTTACGCGGGAGCGGCCTACCTGCTGCTGGGCGGCGGCGCGCTGACGGTGGGCACCTCGCCGCTCACGCTGGCGCTTGCAGACTTGAAGCTCGCCGGAGGGAACGAGGAAGACTTCGCCGGCGCCGCCGTCTCCAGCGCGGGCGACGTAGACGGCGACGGGCTCGACGAGGTCCTGATCAGCGCGATCCGTGAGGACAGCGGCGGCGCGGAGGCTGGCGCAGCCTACCTCCTGATGGGCGGCGGCGCGCTGGCGGCTGGCTCCTCTCTACTCGAGCTGTCGGCCGCAGACCTGAAGCTCATTGGCGAGGCAGACGGCGACGAAGCGGGATTCTCTGTCGGCGGGCTGGGCGACGTGGACGGCGACGGGCTCGACGACATCCTGATCGGGACCTCCGAAGAGGACAGCGGCGGCACGGACGCGGGCGCGGCCTACCTCCTGATGGGCGGCGGCGCGCTGGCGTCCGGGGTCTCGACGCTCGACCTGTCGGGCGCGGACGCGAAGCTCATCGGTGAAGGTGGAGGCGACGAAGCGGGATTCTCTGTCGGCGGGCTGGGCGACGTGGACGGCGACGGGGTGAGCGAGCTCTTGATCGGCGCGCCTTATGAAGATGGAGGTGGCGAAGACGCTGGCGCGGCTTATCTCCTCCTGGGTGGCGGCGGGCTATCGACGGGCGCCTCGGCGTTTGAGCTGTCGGATGCGGACCGAAAGCTCGTGGGTGAGGACGCAGACGATCGAGCGGGGTTCGCCATCGCCGGGGCGGGCGACGTGGACGGCGACGGTCTGGACGATCTCCTGGTCGGTGCGCCATTCGAGGACAGCGGCGGCGACGACGCGGGCGCGGCCTACCTCCTCCTGGGTGGTGGCGCACTCTCAAGGGAGGCCTCGCCACTTGACCTGTCGGCCGCAGACACGAAGCTCACCGGCGAGACCTTCGACGAGCTTGCGAGCAGGTCGGCCGCGGGCGTAGGAGACGTAGATCGGGACGGGCTCGACGACCTCCTGATCGGGGTGCCCGACAACGATAGCGGTGGCTCGACCTCAGGCGCGGCCTACCTGCTGCTGGGTGGCGGCGCGCTGGCGACCGGCCCCTCGTTGCTCGAGCTGTCGGCCGCAGATGTGAAGCTCAGCGGTGAGTCCGCGGGGGACTTCGCGGGGATGGACGTCTCCGGCCCAGGCGATGTAGATGGGGATGGCTTCGACGATCTGTTGGTCGGCGCCTTCAGTGAGGACAGTGTCGGCCTGTCTGCGGGAGCCGCCTACCTCGTCCGGGGTGGAGGCTATTGATGCCTCGCGGCAAGTGTACCTGGCTGATCCGCCAATACGCAGAAACAGCCTCTTCGTGTAGCTGACCTGGCGAACACCGGCTCGCCAACCTCCATGTGGTGCCTTCGTTCCACCCTCGAACGCTACAGGTCGCGCGTGAGCGCCTGACCCTGGCGCGAGGCGGGCGGCGGCGGGCGGCGGCGCGGCGCACCGGGTCAGGATGGCGGAGGGGGAGCTCGCGGGGTGACGGGACGCGCTGCTCGCGGACTGGTGGGAGCCGATGGTAGCGGCGGCGATGATGGAGCAGGGGGAGGGAGGGTAGACAGGCGTGAGGTAGGTTTTTCGTGAAATCGAAATCGTATCAACCTGACACCGGCCTCTGTGACACCGGCCTGCGGCTTGCCACCGGCTTGCCTCGGGTGACACCGGCCTCTCGTATCAACCTGACACCGGCCTTGTCAGCTCATCCCCGCGAAGCGGCTATGTCCAAACACCGGTCGGAGTTTCTGGAACCTACAGGCACTACTTCGCGGAGATCCAAGCAGGCCTGTCCAGCACCAGGTCCAGGTCCAGGTCACAATCTGACACCAGGTCCCCAGCGATTGCCGGAGCGCACCGCGATCACCCGATACGACAGGTTGGCTCGCCACGCAAGATCACCCCTACGTGGTCGATCAGGTCCCCCACGCGGGCTGCTCGACGTCCTCGGATGATCATGGAGCCTGTAGCTTTGACAATGCGCCCACCACAGGTGGTCAGGTCACCCTCCACAGCCACGGCTCGATCCCCAACGTGGGTGGTGCCGTCCCCTCCCTCGATGTAGACGACACCGTGCTGTGAGCAAAGGACCGGACTCCCGACGTGGGCGAGCTCCGGCGCACCCTTGCTCAGGGTCTCGTGCAGCCTTGCGACCTGCGCCAGATCACCCAGCGCATCCTCGAAGCTGGTGTCCATCGCGGGCTTGACCAGATCGATGGCGCCGTTCACGCCGTCTTCGATCTTGTCGTTGACCCAGTTGTCTGCTCGCTCGACGTAATTGGTTCCAAAGACCCGTTGCTCACTCTCGCTGAGCACCTTCTTCGCGACCGCCTTGACGACCTGCTTCTTGACGACATTCTTCACAAACTTCCCTGGATTCTTCTTGACCTCGTCGATCTTGCCCTTTGCGTACTCCTTTGGATCATCCTTGATTTTGTGCAGCTCGTCCTTCACGTCCGAGAGCTTGTCGCCCGCTTTGTCCTTGGCTTTGTCAAGTAGATTTCCAAGACCCATCTTCTCGCCCTCCATGGTCTGAGTGGGCACGACGCCGCGCGATACACCAACCAACAGCAGAGAATCCTCCTCAGGATGTAGACGCGACCGCAAGCCACCTAGCATACCTACCTACGATAGTCTCGCAACGCGGAGCTGGCAAGAGCACTCTGACGTAGATCCTGACAGGTGTTCTGGTATAGCCCGACACAGAAATCATTGTGCAATTTCAGATCTATTGAAATTCTATTCTCCTATTACTCCATTCGTCTCATCCCCGCGCGACACCGCTGGGCCCCGCGTTGCTCCCCTCACCCCTCCAACACCACACCCCGCACCAGCACCACCCGCGTCGCGTGCGCCGCCCAGGTCCGCAGGGTCTCCACCACCCCCGCCGGCAGCCCCAGCGCTCGTCTCTGCAAGAGCTCCAGCGCCTCCTCCAGCTCGTGGCTCACCAGCCAGCGGGTGAGGCCCTCCCGCTCCAGCTTGTAGCGGTCGGCCACCTCGCGGGAGAGGCAGCGGGAGAGCCGCTCTACCTGGAAGCGCTCGTAGGGGGTCAGGCTGTCGGGGGGGACGACGATCTCCAGGTCGGAGCTCACCCACACCGGGGGTGGAGGGGGCCCCTCCGCCCGCGCCCAGCGCCGGCCGTCGGGCGTGGCGGCGAAGACGCCCGGGGCGACCCGCACGACGCCCATGCGCTCCAGCATGGACAGCAGACGACGGAGCTGCCGCACCTCGATCTCCTCCCAGCCGGCCTCGTCGTAGGGCCGGGGCTCCTCGCCCTCGTGCTGGGGGTAGATCAACACCCCGGCCCGTCGCCAGGGCGGGAAGAGCACCGCCCGATCCTGCTCGCGCAGCAGGTCCAGCCAGATGAGCGTGTCTACGGCGCCATCGCCCGCCTGTCGGAGGGCGGCGCGCACGGCGGGGACCGCGGCGTGCAGATCGGGGTCGATGAGGCGGTGGATGAGCCGGTCCACGGCGTCCTCCGCGCTGCCCGCCAGCAGGTCGTCCAGCCCCAGGTCCAGGTGCATCTCCCGCGTCACGGGGTCCGTGCTCACCCCACCCAGCGCGAAGAGCGCCCGCAGCGCCCGCGCCCAGCGATCGTCGGCCTCCAGGCCGCGCTCGCTCACCACTTTACTAGCTAATCTAGTACCAAGGCGCCGACTGTCCGCGCGGGCGAGGGTCCCGGAGAGCGTGCGGTGGGGGGCGGCGTGCTCGACGGCGGCGGCCAGCGCGGCGGCGTCGTGCAGGAGGGCGACCGGGCCGGGGCGGGCGGCGGGCAGGTCCTCGGTCTCCTCCATGACGGCCTCGTCGAGCGCGTAGACGACGGGCGGCGGCGGGGGCAGGTCGGGGTGGAGCCGGTAGCGGCTCTCCAGGTCGGGGACCTCCTCCATCAGCCCGGCGCCCAGGAGCTCGCGCACGTTGGCGGCGTCGCTCTCGGGATCCCAGGCATGCAGGCCGATGGCGACGCCCTGGTGGGCGTGGCGCTGCGCCGCGTAGAGCACGGGCTTCGCCTTCCAGGAGAGGCGCTCGACGACGTGGGCGAGCTCGGCGCGGGACTGCTCCACCTCCTCGCGCGTGCGGCGGGCCCCACGGGTGAGCACGAACACGCCCTGGCGCTGCAGCGTGGCCAGCCCGGCGCGCTCGAAGGAGGGCAGGACCACCCGACGCGAGGGCGAGAGCGCCTCGCCCAGGTGCTCGCCGACCAGGGCCTCCAGCTCCGGCCAGACGCTCGGGTCGGAGACCTGGAGCACGCTCACCGCGCGCAGGGTCACGCGCTCACCTCGATGCGGTAGGGGTAACCCTGCTCGGTGAGGAAGAGCTGGCGCTTCTCGGCGTAGAGCTGCTCGTCGGTGTCCGCGCTGACCAGCGTGTAGAAGACGGCCTGGTTCGTGGCCTTCGGGCGGAGGATGCGGCCGAGGCGCTGGGCCTCCTCCTGGCGGCTGCCGAAGGTGCCGGAGACCTGGATGGCGACGGCGGCGTCCGGCAGGTCGATGGCGAAGTTCCCCACCTTGGACAGCACCAGCACCCGGTCCTTGCCCTCGCGAAAGCGGGCGAAGATCTCGTCTCGACGCCGGGCGGAGGTCTCCCCCGTCACGATGGGCAGCGAGAGGCGCCGGGCGATCCACTGGAGCTGGTCCAGGTCGGTGCCCAGGACCAGGCAGGGCAGGTCGCCGTGACGGGCCAGGAGCTGCTCCACCACGGCGACCTTGCGCGAGTTGGTGGAGGCGATCTTCATGCGCTGGCGGGCGGGGACCGAGACGTACTTGACGCGGTCGCTCTCGGAGAGCGCGACGCGCACCTCCACGCAGCGGGCGCTGGCGATCCAGCCCTGGTGCTCCAGCGTCTTCCAGGGGAGATCGAAGCGTCTGGGGCCGATGAGCGCGAACACGTCGCCCTCGCAGCCGTCCTCGCGCACGAGCGTCGCGGTGAGGCCCAGCCGCCGGAGCGCCTGCAGGGTGGCGGTCTCGCGGAAGATGGGGGCGGGCAGCAGGTGGACCTCGTCGTAGATGACCAGGCCCCAGCGCGCCTCGTGGAACAGCGCGAAGTGGGCGGGCTCGCTGTTCCGGTCCTTCTTGTAGGCCAGCATCTGGTAGGTGGTGAGCGTCACCTCGCGGATCTGCTTGAGGTCCGCGGAGAACTCGCCCACCTGGTCCTCGGTGAGCGTCGTGCGGGAGAGGATCTCCCGCTTCCACTGCTGGAGGGCCGTGTGGCCCGTGCAGAGGATGAGCGTGCGCATGGAGAGCCGGGCCATCGCCCCCACGCCCACCATCGTCTTGCCCGCCCCGCAGGGCAGCACCACCACCCCGCTGCCCGCGGACGGCCCCGAGTAGAAGGCGTCGATGGCGTCCACCTGGTACTCGCGGAGCGCCCAGGGTCGCCCGTCGGGCAGGGTCGTGGTGAGCCGGATGGCGAGCGCGTCGCCGTCCTCGTAGCCCGCCAGGTCCTGGACGGGGTGGCCCAGGCTGACCAGCACCTGCTTGAGCTCGCCGCGGCGGCGCGGGTGGACGCGCAGGTGTCGGCGGTCGGCGCCCTCGGAGAACAGCTCCGCCGCCGGCCCCAGCCCGCGCACCAGGGCCAGATCCGTCGGATCATCCGCCTCCAGCGCCAGCCACTCCCCGTCGCGCACCAGCCTCAGCCGCCCGTAGCGGCTCATCCGGTCGCGGATGGTCTCCGGCACGCTCTCCGGGATGGGGTACTTGGCCAGCGCGCGCAGCGCCGCGATCACCTGCTCGGCGTCGTGCCCGCTGGCCGCCGCGTTCCAGAGCGAGAGCGGCGTGATCCGCCAGGTGTGGACATACTCCGGCGACTTCACCAGCTCGGCGAAGCCCAGCAGCGCGTCCCGTCCCTCCTCATAGCGCGGGGACTGGACCTCCAGCAGGACGCTCATGTCGCCCTGGACGATCAGCGGGTTCTGGGGGAGGTAGCTCACGGGGTAGGGGGATATCCCGGAATGAAGGGGGTGGCATTGGGGGAGGGGGGCGGCATTGGTATCGGCGTCGCGGGGCGGCATCGGCATCGGTATCGGCATCGGCATCGGTATCGGCATCGGCATCGGCATCGGCATCGGCATCGGCATCGGTATCGGCATCGACATCGGCATCGGCATCGACATCGGCATCGCGGGACGGCATCGGCATCGGCATCGG